>NZ_JBHVWX010000010.1:105763-315566 GCF_042882065.1 Nocardia sp. NPDC058244
CCGCGCCCCCCCCGCCTTGCGTTCCTGGGCATCACGGGCCTCGGCGGGGTTTGGGTGGTCCGAACCGCGGCCGAGGGTGGTCGAGAAAGCTCAGTCCGGGGTGGACGTGTACTTGGCGCCGAGGTCGCGGAGGCGTTCGATGGCGTCGGCGGCGTGGGCCTTGTCGTTGGAGCGGATCGCCAGCATGGGGACGTAGTCGTCGTCGGCGAGTTCGAGGCGGGCCCAGGACTTGCGGTCGGGGAAGGACGCGCCGCGGATGTAGGACCAGGGGTACTCGTGGTCGCCGAGGATATTGCGGACCGAGACGCCCGCGGCGCCCGCGCGGACCCGGGGGCGGGTGAGCAGTAGGACCGCGCCCGCGCCGAGGACGCCGATCAGGATCATCGCGATCTGGTCGGCGAACCGGAAGTTCACGCCGGTCGAGCCGGTGCGCAGCAGCAGGCCGCCGAAGGTGAAGAACACCAGGATGACGATCGCGACGACCACCGCGGTCCGGATCGCCCGGCGCGGACGCACCTCGAACTCCCAGGCTTGCCCGGGTTCGGGGACACCCGCGCCGCGTCGCCAGGTCCGCACCACCGGCACGGTCACGCCGATCGCAGCGCGCGCAGCGTGAGCGCGGCGTCGAGGGCGGCGGCGCAGGCCTGCTCGCCCTTGTCCTCCGCCGAGCCGGGCAGCCCGGCGCGGTCGCGTGCCTGCTCCTCGTCGTTCGTGGTCAGCACGCCGTTGGTGACGGGGGTGGCCGCGTCCAGCGAGACCCGGGTCAGACCCGCCGTCACCGCATCACACACGTACTCGAAATGCGGTGTGCCGCCACGGATCACGACACCGAGCGCGACGACGGCGTCGTGCGTGCGGGCCAGTTCCTGGGCCACCACCGGCAGTTCCATCGCGCCGGCGCAGCGCACCACGGTCACCTGCTCGACGCCGGCTTCCTTCGCGACCCGCTGCGCGTTGGCGACGAGGGTGTCGCAGATCTCGGTGTGCCAACGCGAGGCGACGATGCCGAGTTTGACGTCTTTGGCCTGGGCCAGCGCGAAGGACGGGACACCCGTGCCGCTCATCGTTGCCGCCTTTCGGGAGTGTGCGTGGTGATCACTGCGCGGTCTCGCCCAGATCCAGGTCGTCCAGGCCGATCAGGTCATGGCCCATCCGGTCCCGCTTGGTCCGCAGGTAGTGCAGGTTCTCGGCGTTGGCCCGCAGCGGCATCGGCACCCGCTCGGTGATCCGCAGGCCGTAGCCGTCGAGCCCGACGCGCTTGGCCGGGTTGTTGGTGAGCAGGCGCATCGACCGGATGCCCAGGTCGACCAGGATCTGCGCGCCGGTGCCGTAGTCGCGCGCGTCGGCGGGCAGGCCGAGGTCGAGGTTGGCGTCGACGGTGTCGCGGCCGGTGTCCTGCAGCTGGTAGGCCTGCAGCTTGTGCATCAGGCCGATGCCGCGACCCTCGTGCCCGCGCATGTAGAGGACCACGCCGCGACCCTCGGCGTCGACCATCTCGAGCGCGGCGTCCAGCTGCGGACCGCAGTCGCAGCGCAGCGAACCGAAGACGTCGCCGGTCAGGCACTCGGAGTGCACCCGCACCAGCACGTCCTCGCCGTCGCCGATGTCGCCGCGCACCAGCGCGACGTGCTCGGCGTCGTCGAAGATGCTCTGGTAGCCGACCGCCTTGAAGTCACCGTGCGCGGTCGGGATCCGGGCCTCGGCCACCCGCACGACGTGCTTCTCGTGCTTGCGCCGCCAGGCGATCATGTCGGCGATCGAGATCATCGCCAGGTCGTGCTCGTCGGCGAAGACCCGCAGCTCGTCGGTGCGGGCCATGTGGCCGTCGTCCTTCTGGCTGACGATCTCGCAGATCACACCCGCCGGGCGCAGACCGGCCATCCGGGCCAGGTCGACCGCGGCCTCGGTGTGGCCGGGGCGGCGAAGCACGCCGCCGTCCTTGGCGCGCAGCGGCACCACGTGGCCGGGCCGGGTGAACTCGTCGGCCTTGGCCTGGGCGCTGGCCAGCAGGCGCATGGTGACCGCGCGGTCGGCGCCGGAGATGCCGGTGGTGATGCCCTCGCGCGCGTCGACCGAGACGGTGTAGGCGGTGCCGTGCTTGTCCTGGTTCATCGCGTAGGCGGGCGGCAGGCCGAGCCGGTCGCAGTCGTCGCCGGTCAGCGGCACGCAGATGTAGCCGGAGGTGTAGCGGATCATGAACGCGACCAGCTCCGGGGTGGCCTTCTCGGCCGCGAAGATGAGATCGCCCTCGTTCTCACGGTCCTCGTCGTCCACGACGACGACAGCCTTACCGGCCGCGATATCGGCGACCGCGCGCTCGATGCTGTCCAACCTGGTCACGTCTGCTTGCTCCGTAATCTTGGCGGCCGGGGCCGCGTGTTCCTCGGCCGCACGGCCTCGATTCGCATCGGATACCACAGTACGGCGTGCGATCGGGGGTTCCGATGACCGCATGCCGCCTGGTGGTCATCCGCGTTGGGCGAGTCGCTCCACGTACTTGGCGATCACATCGACCTCGAGATTCACCGTGGTGCCGACCGGGGCGGTGCCCAGCACGGTCAGCGCCAACGTGGTCGGGATCAGCGACACCTCGAACCAGTCGCGCGTGCCGTCGGCGGCGGGCTCGTCGGCGATGCCGAGGCCGGAGACCGTGAGGGAGACGCCGTCGACGGTGATGGAGCCCTTCTCCACCACGTAGCGCGCGATCGCGTCGGGCAGCGAGATCCGCACGACCTCCCAGTTCTCCGACGGGGTCCGCGAGAGCACGGTGCCGGTGCCGTCGACGTGGCCCTGCACGAGGTGCCCGCCGAGGCGGCTGTTGAGCGCCGCGGCCCGCTCGAGATTGACCCGGGAGCCGGTGACCAGGGCACCGATGCTCGACCGGTTCAGCGTCTCCGCCATGACGTCCACGGTGAAGCTGTCGCTGTCGACCACGTCGACCACGGTCAGGCAGACGCCGTTGACGGCGATCGAATCGCCGTGGCCGGCATCGGAAGTGACCAGCTTGCCGCGGATCGTCAACCGGGCGGCGTCGGCCAGCTGTTCGGTGGCGACGATCTCGCCCAGCTCTTCGACGATCCCTGTGAACATGCCTGCACTCCCTTGTCGCGTCATCCGTACCCGTTGGGCCCAACAGCAGGTGCGTGGCCGCTATTCCCGGCGGTACCCGCTCGCCGCACAGCCTAGTGGCGGGGCGAGTGAGCCCCGACGAGTCGGGGTCGAATCGGACCGCGAGCATGATCGAACCGGGGGAAACGAGCGCCGCCGCATCGAACGGTCGGCAAACAGACATCGACATGACGCAACCCCACCGTTAATCATTCCGGTGGTAATCGTTCAATCGAATTTTCGGCGAACCGGTCGCGCCCATTCACTCGACGGCTCTAACCTGGCTTTACCCCGGAATTCCGAACTCGAAACACGGTGATTCGAATGCTTGCGCCGATGATGCCATTGACGCAATATTGTTACGTCACCGATTCTCGCCGTTCAACTGATGATCATGGGCAGGTCGGTGACGCATCCGACCTGCGGCGAGGCCGCGGGGAGTTCGACCCAGGGATAGTCCACCACTCCAGGAAGTCAGACAACACTGTGGGTCACAACAGGTTCGAAAGATGTGGGGGTGCCGCGTGAGCACATTGGTCGATTCCACGTTGGAAATTCGGTGCGTCCGTTATCGGCGCGAACTCCATCTGCCCGCGACGATCGATCCGGATTCCCGTCGCATTCTGCTCCAGATCGGCGCGCATTACGGCGCGGTCACCATGCCGGGTGATCTCGGCGAGCGCGTGCAGGCCCGGTTGCGGGGCGCCGCGATCGCCGGTCCGGTCGTCGACCATCCGCGGGCCAGGCGCTGGACGTTCCTGACCGGCCCGTGCCGCCCCGACACCCTGACCACCACCGCGTCCGCCGAGTTGTTCCGCCTCTACGCGACGGTCGCCTGCCACGGCAGCCAGATCGTGCTGCCCTCGCCCGACGACGAGCGCACCGGCTACCGCACCTGGGTGCAGGCACCGGAGGCCGCCGACAACCGGCCCCCGCTGCACGCCGTGATCGAAGCGGCGCGAGCCTTGGGCACGCGCAAACTCCGCTCCCTGTAACCGAATTCGCGAACTACAGCCAGGCCGACGTCGCCATGCTGCGCAGTGTCTGCACGGCGGCGCCGGGATCGGCGGTGTTGTAGACGGCCGAGCCGGCGACGAAACAATCGATGCCCGCCGCGGCGGCCTGTTCGATGGTGTCGGTATTGATGCCGCCGTCGATTTCCACGACGAGCCGCAACTCGCCCGCGTCGACGAGATTACGGACGATCCGTGCCTTCTCCAGGACGCTCGGGATGAACGACTGCCCACCGAAGCCGGGTTCCACGCTCATCACGAGCAGGGTGTCGAAATCCTTCAGGATTTCCAGGTACGGCTCGATCGGGGTGTTCGGCTTCACCGAGAGCCCGGCCTTGGCGCCGGCGGCACGGATATCGCGGGCCACCGCGATCGGATCGTCGGTCGCCTCGGCGTGGAAGGTGACGTTGTAGGCGCCCGCCTCGGCGTAGCCCGGCGCCCAGCGGCCCGGGTCGTCGATCATCAGGTGGCAGTCGAACGGGATGTCGGTCGCCTTGAGCAGGCTCTGCACGACCGGGAGGCCGAGTGTGAGGTTCGGCACGAAATGGCCGTCCATCACGTCGACGTGGAGCCAGTCGGATCCTTCGACAGCGGCGGCCTCGGCGGCCAAATTCGCGAAGTCCGCAGACAGGATGGACGGGGCGATCATCGGCACGGCCGGGCGGGTGAACGTCGGTGTGGACACAGCGCGCAAGTGTAGCGACCAAATGGTGATTGCCCTGCCGGGATGTGGGTAGCCTCCATAGGGTGACCAATTTTTCGGCGGAACAAGGGCTGTTCAGCGCCCCGGTGGAGATTCGCGTAGCAGCATCGCTGACCCAGCTGCCGATCCTGCGCGGACTGGCCGAAACCCTGGTCCTACTCAGCGATTTCACCCTCGACGAGGTCGCCGACGTGCGCCTGGCCGTGGACGAGGTCTGCTCGACCCTCATCGCGATCGCCGCGCCCGATTCGGCGCTCACCTGCGAATTCGTCGTCGGTGACACCGAACTGCTGGTGCGCGTCGACGGTGTGGCCGGGGCCGAGGGCATGCCCGACCAGCGCAGCTTCGGCTGGCACGTGCTGCGCACGCTCAGCGACGAGGTGAGCGCCGACCAGCAGGGCTTCGACGCGGCCGTGGCCGGCTATCCGACGACGGTCCGATTCCGTCGGGTCCGGGGGAAGGCGTAGTGCACGGCGAGGACACCACCGAAGACCACAAGCCCGACCAGGAAACCCGCGCCGACACCACCACCGAACCGGAGAACCCCGCCGAGGACACCGTCGACGACACCGAGACCGAGGAGCCGGTCTCGGGCTACGACGACGTCAGCGCCCTGTTCGAGCGGCTCGCGGCGACCGCGCCCGGCAGCGTCGAGCACGCCGTGGCGCGCGACGCGCTGATCAACCGCTGCATCCCGCTGGCCGATCACATCGCCAGGAAGTTCAGCGGCCGCGGCGAACCGTTCGACGATCTGTCGCAGGTGGCGCGCGTCGGCCTGGTGCACGCGGTGGACCGGTTCGACCTGAGCCGTGGCTCGAACTTCCTGTCGTTCGCGGTGCCGACGATCATGGGCGAGGTCCGGCGCTACTTCCGCGACAACACCTGGGCGATGCGAGTTCCGCGGCGGGTCAAGGAGACTCACCTACGCATCGGGGCAGCGGTCGACCAGCTCTCGCAACGGCTGGGCCGCTCCCCCACCGCGAAGGAGATCGCGGCCGAGCTCGATGTCGACCCCGACGAGGTCACCCAGGCCGTCATCGCGGGCAACGCGTATCAGCCCACCTCGATCGATGCCGCCTCGGTCGGTCGCGACAGCGACGCGTCCCTGCTCGACACCCTGGGCGAGGAGGAGTCGCAGTTCGATCGGGTCGAGGAGTACATCGCGGTGCGCCCGCTGCTGGCCGGGCTGCCCGAACGCGAACGCCGCATCCTGACGATGCGCTTCTTCGAGTCGATGACCCAGACCCAGATCGCCACCCAGCTGGGGATCTCCCAGATGCACGTCTCGCGTATCCTCGCGAAAACCCTTGCCCGCCTGCGCGAACTGTCCGAACGGGACTGAGTTCCCCGTCGCGCCGGGACAACGACGTCCCCTACGCGCCCTGTCGCTCGCGCCGCATCCGGGCCGGCGCCCGCAACCACCAGGCACTGTCGATGAGTTCGGCGAGCTGTTCGGGATCGACCGCCGTGAGGTCGATCAGGATGAACGGATGCCCGTCGTAGTGCGGTGTCGTGTAGAAGACCGGGTCACCGGAGGCCAGCAGCGCTTCCTTCTCGGCCGGTTCGCACAGCAGCGCCAGGCCGCCCTCGGCTTCGACCCGCAGGCGCGCGAAGCCCTTGCCTCCGACTTTCAGTCCCGGCGTGCGCCACCAGGTGCCTTCCTCCACACCCGGTAGCTCCGTCGCCACCGCCACCACTTGTTCCCACGTCATCGCCATGCACCGATTCTGCGCTCGATGCGGGGCGCGGCGATTGGACGAATGTCGCGTGTCGTCGACGTCCGAACCCACACGCAGGACCCAGCGTGGCCGGCGTCGCTGTCGCCGGCCACGGAAGGGGTCAGCCGAGCGGCTTGCGCAGGGCCGCGAGGAACATGGCGTCGGTGCCGTGGCGGTGCGGCCACAGCTGCGCCGACGGTCCGTCGCCGAGGTCGGTGACGCCGGGGAGGTACGCGCGGGTGTCGAGTTGCTCGGCACCGGAGCGGCGCACGAAATCGCCGACGACGCCGACGGTTTCGGACAGGTGCGGCGAGCAGGTGGAGTACACGACCACACCGCCGGGACGCAGCAGGTCCCAGGCGGCGGCGAGCAATTCGCGCTGCAGGGTCACCAGTTCCGGCACGTCGGCCGGGGTGCGCCGCCAGCGGGCCTCCGGGCGGCGGCGCAGCGCGCCGAGACCGGTGCACGGCGCGTCGACGAGGATGCGGTCGTACCCGGGGGCCAGACCGCTGTCGCGACCGTCGGCCACGTGCACCGTGACCGGCAGGCCGCGGGTCGACTTGCGGACCAGTTCGGCCCGGTGCTCGGCCGGTTCGACGGCGTCGACGGTGAACAGGTCGATCGCGGCCAGCGCGCCGAGCAGGGCCGCCTTGCCGCCCGGGCCCGCGCACAGGTCGAGCCAGCGCCCCTGATCGGGGCCGTCCAGTGGTGCCCTGGTCAGGGCGAGGGCGACCAGCTGACTGCCCTCGTCCTGGACGGCCGCGATGCCGTCGCGGACCGGTTCCAGCTGACCGGGGTCGCCGCCGTCGAGGTACACCGCGTACGGCGACCAGCGACCCTCCTCGCCGCCGGTGACCAGCGCGAGCTCCTCGGCGGTGATCTCTCCCGGCCGCGCGACCAGGTGCACGACCGGGCGCTCGTCGTCGGCGGCCAGCAGCGCGGCCAGCTCGCCCGCCTGCGCGCCGAGCGCGTCGGCGAAGGACTGGGCGATCCAGGTGGGATGGGCGTATTCGAAGGCGAGGCCGCCGACCGGATCGGCGGGCGCCAGCTCGGCCACCCACTCCTCGGCCGTCTTCTCCCCCGCCCTACGCAGCACCGCGTTGACGAAACCGGCACGGCCCTGGCCGAATTCGGCACGGGCCAGGTCGACGGAGGTGTCGACGGCCGCGTGCGCGCCCGTGCGGGTGCGCAGCAGCTGGTAGACGCCCAGGCGCAGGATGTCGAGGATCGGTCCGTCGATCTCGGCGACCGGACGGCCCGCGCACGCCGCGATCACCGCGTCGAGCTGCCCCTGCGACCGGCTCGCGCCATAGGTGAGTTCGGTCGCGAACGCGGCATCGCGCCCGCTGATCTTGCGCTCGCGCAGCAGCTTCGGCAGCACCAGGTTGGCGTAGGCGTCGCGATCGCGCACCGCCCGCAGCACATCGAGGGCCACTTCGCGCGCCGGATCGACGGGTTCGCCGCGCCGCTTGCGCGGGCTCGGCACACTGGGATCCGGCCGATCCTCGCGCCTGCGCTCCGCACCGCGCCCGGCCTGGCTACCACCGCGCTCACTCGCCGGCCGTTTGCCACCGCGGCCGGAATCACCCGACCGCGAACCACCGTCGCGCCCCGCTCCACCACGCGAATCCCCCGAGCCACCACGTGAATCTCCGACGCGGGCACCACGATCCGCGGCAGGTCGGCCACCGGCCGCACCACCCCGACTCTGCGGACCGCCCGACCGCTCGTCACGCCCGCGCCGATCGCCGGCAGTGCCGCCACCGGCCCGCGCACCCGAGCCACCGCGCTCACCAGCGTCGGTGCGCCGGTCGTCGCCGTGACTCCGACCGCCGAAGCCACCACCACGCGAATCACTCACGCCACGGTCCGCGCCGCGCGAGTCCCCCGCGCCCGAACCACGCCGCGAGTCACCAGCGCCACGACGACCCTCGTCGCCACCACGCGCATCGCTCGGCCCACGACCACGGTCCGCGCCGCGCCGCCAGTCACCGGCACCACGACCGCCCTGGTCGCCACCGGGCGAATCGCTCGCGCCACGACCACGGTCGTCGCGCCGCCAGTCGCTCGTGCCGCCACCCTCACGCCGGTCCCCGGAACCGCCGTACCGGCGGTCACCGGTGGTGCCGCGGTCGTCCGACCAGTTCGAGCGCTGCGAGCTGCCGCCGCCGGCGCGGACGGTGCCGCCGCCCTTGGCCGCGCGGGCCGCCCAGCCGCCGTCGACGTCCTTGCCCGTGACCTTCTTCTCGTCACGTGGCGTCGTGCCGCGTGCGTCGGCTTCGCGGCGACGCCGGCGATCGGAGGCGCTCATCCGATCACCTGGCCCGGTGCCAGGCGCGCGCCGCGGGCCCAGTCGAGAGCGTTCATCATCTTCTTGCCGGGTGGCTGGACCTGACCGAGCCGGACCGCCGTGGTCGACGTGCCGACGAAGACGCCGGACTTGCGCACCTCGATCTCGCTCTCGGGCAAGGTTTCCTCCACCATCTCGACCGGGCCGAGCTTGAGGCGCAGTCCGTTCATCTCGGTCCACGCGCCGGGCGCCGGGGTGACGGCGCGAATCCGGCGGTGGATGGCCAGTGCGGGCTCGTCGAACCGGATCCGGCCCGCCTCCACGGTCACCTTCGGCGCGTACGACACACCGTCGGCGGATTGCGGAATCGCTTGCAGCGTCCCGTCTTCCACGCCGTCCATGGTCTTCTCCAGCAGGACGGCACCCGCCTCGGCGAGCCGGCCGAGCAGTTCACCCGCGGTGTCGGTGACGTTGATCTTCTCGGTCATCACGCCGTACACCGGGCCGGTGTCGAGTCCGGCCTCGATGAGGAAGGTCGACGCACCGGTCATGTCGTCACCGGCGTCGATCGCCGCCTGCACCGGCGCGGCGCCACGCCAGGCGGGCAGCAGCGAGAAGTGCAGGTTGATCCAGCCGTGCGCGGGAATGTCGAGCACCTGCTGGGGCAGCAGCGCACCGTAGGCGACCACCGGGCAGCAGTCCGGCGCGAGCTCGGTCAGCGCCGCGACGAACTCCGGCTCGGACGGCTTGCGCGGCGTGAGCACCGGGATACCGTGCTCGTCGGCGAGCTGACCCACCGGCGAGCGCAGCAGCTTGCGGCCACGACCCGCGACGGCGTCGGGCCGGGTGACCACGGCGACCACCTCGTGCCGTTCGCTCTCGATCAGCCGCCGCAGCGACGGCACGGCGGGTTCGGGGGTGCCCGCGAAGACGACGCGCATCAGCGGCCACCGCCGACACCGCTGGACTCGCGCACGGTCACCCCGTTGCGGAACCAGTCGGATTCGCGGATGGTGCGCATCGCGTCCTTGCGGTCGGCGGGCTCGAGCTTGCTGACGAACAGCACGCCGTCGAGATGGTCGGTCTCGTGCTGCACGCAGCGCGCGAGCAGTCCCTCGGCCTCGAATTCCACCGGCGCACCGGCACTGTCGACACCGGAGACCGCGACCCGCAGCGCCCGGCGCACGTCGTAGCGCACGCCGGGAATCGACAGGCAGCCCTCCGGCCCGACCTGCTCGTCGTCACCGATCGCCGACCACACCGGGTTCACCACGTGGCCCGCGGCGTCGCCGGTGTCGTAGACGAACACCCGCAGCCCGACGCCGATCTGCGGCGCCGCCATCCCGACCCCGCCGTCGTCGTGCATGGTCTCGGTGAGATCGGCGATGAGCTGACCGAGTTCGGCACCGAACTCGGTGACCGCATCCGCACGGGAACGCAGAATCGGATCGCCGAACAGGCGAACGGGCTGAATGGTCACGCGGCGGCTCCCGGCTGGACGAAGTGCGGTCGTCCTATTCTAGTGACCGCCGCCGGTGCTCCCGTCCGGCGTGGTCGTCAGGAGTTCCCGGCGATGATCACCTGCGGGATGCCGGTGCCGAACGCGACCGGTGCGCACACCGGAGCGGGCGCGTGCGCCGGATCGAGCACCTGGAGCAGCAGTTGCTGCACGAACGGGTCGTAGACCATGTGGAAGTGGCCGGTCAGGTCGTCGGCGCACAGATCCTGCAGGACGAGATTCTCCGCGCCCGCGCCGTGCAGCGCGATGTTGTCGAAGGGCTGGATCATCTCGTCCACGCGGCTGCCGACGGTGACGTAGCGGACCCCGGGCACGGTGTCGCCGCCCGCGTTGAGTTCGACCATGAGCGGTTCGCCCTGCGCCTGCTGGACCGCCGCCGTCGAGGTGACCTTGGCGAAGACGTCCATCATGCCGGGCACGGCCTGTCCCACCGGGACCAGGCCGTACATCACGCCGCCGTAGCTGGGCGAGGCGAGGCCGACCCAGGTGCCGACCTTCGCCGCGCCACCGAGCTTGTTGACATAGAAGCGGCTGACCGTGGCGCCCTGGGAGAAGCCGACCAGGTCGACCTTCGTCGCCCCGGTCGCGGCCAGCACGTCGTCGACGAACGCCCCGACCTGCGCGAAGCTGACCCGCATGTCCTCGGTGCCGTAGGTGTCGGCGCCCGGAGCCCCGCCGTAGTTCAGGGCGAACACGCACATGCCCGCGTCGACGAGCTGCGGACCGATACCCGCCCAATCGGAGTACGCGCTCGAGTCGGTACCGTGCACGAGGACCACCGGACGCGGATGTCCGGCGGTCGGCTTACAGCCGAAGTCGTTGAGCCCCTGCGGAACAGCGGACGGATGGTCGTCGATGTAGCGTGCGGCGGCGAGATGATCGCTCTGCCGCGGCCCCGGTTCGGTCGGGACGACGGCGGGCCGGTAGCCCGCGGGCTCCGCGGCGGCGAGCGGCGCCGCCCATCCGCCCAGCGCGGCGGCCAGGGCCAGGCCTAGCGCGCCCGCGCGTCGCTTTTGTGCAGTTCCCCAAACCCACAACCGATTCCGCTGTTCCATATCCCAAACAAGTACTCCACTCGTTCGGGTTTCGCATCCTCAGAACCGGGTAATCTTTGCCCCTAATTTTTGGGGACACCGTGGCGTCACTTCTCGTCGGTGACGTCGCCGGCGGGCGCGATGTCGTCCTCGGCGAGGATGCGGTACAGCGCCCGCCGGGTCTCGGTGAGCACCTCGGCCGCCTTGGCCGCCTGCTCCGCCGTCCCGACCTGGGCGACCTGACCGACCGCGCCCATGACCTGTCCGACCAGGCCGCGCAGATCCAGCGCCTGGGCGCCGACATCCTGCTTGACCTCGGCCCACGGGTCACCGAGTTCCTCGGTGTTGGCCTCGACGTAGGCCTTGCCCTCGTCGGTGAGCTGGGCGGTCTTGCGACCGGCCACCTTCTCGATGAGCACCAGTCCCTCGTCCTCGAGCTGGGCCAGGGCCGGGTAGATGGACCCCGGGCTCGGACGCCAGATGTCGTCGCTGCGCTCGCGGATCTGCTGGATCAGCTCGTAGCCGTGCATGGGCCGCTCGGCGAGCAGCAGCAGCACCGCGGCACGCACGTCACCGCGCCTGCCCCGGCCGCCGCGGCCGCGTCCACGGCCGAAGCCGGGTCCGAAACCAGGGCCGAACCCGGGACCGAAGCCCGGTCCGAAATCGGGACCGTGCCCGTGTCGCCCACCTCGGCGGAACTGCCGCCGATCGGGACCGAATTCCGCGTGGCCGGGTCCACGACCGCGACCGAAGTGTCCGAATTCTCGATTCTCTGCGTTGTGCATGACAGCCTCCTCAGGCCCTCTCGTTGTTCTTGACACTATCGACGATATATCGGCAATGCATCGAACGCAAGGGGTATTCTGAATTCACCATGACGGAGCCGCGCCGGCCGATGCGCCTGGCCGAACTGGTCGCCTCGCTGTCGCTGGCCACCGACCTCGGTCTGGGCCAGCCACAGGAGCACGTCCTGCGCCAGACCGTGCTGGCCACCCGGCTCGCCGCCGCCGCGGGCCTGTCCGACGCCGATCGCGCTGCCGCGTACTACATTTCGCTGCTGGCGTGGGTCGGCTGCGTCGCCGATTCCCCCGAGATGGCGCGCTGGTTCGGCGACGACCTGCGGATCAGGGCCGACAGCTATCAGATCGACAAGACCGGGCTGCCGATGCTCACCTTCCTGCTCGGCCACCTCGCCACGACCGGCTCCCCGCTCCACCGGATCTCGGTGACCAGCCGCTTCCTCGCCGGCGGCGTGCGCGACAGCATGGACTCACTGCTCACCCACTGCCGGACCGCCGCCGACATCGCCGAGCGCCTCGACCTGCCCGCCGCGGTCCGCACCGCGCTGCCGCAGGCCTTCGAACGCTGGGACGGCCACGGCGTGCCGGCCGGCCTGCGCGGCGACGGGATCATCCCGGTGATGCGGGTGGTCCACATCGCCGACGACGCCGAGGTGCACGCCCGGATGGGCGGCGTCGAGGCCGCCGTGCGGATGCTGCGCTCGCGCAGCGGCACCGAGTTCGATCCGGAGCTGGTCGAGCTGTGCGTTCGCGACGACGGCGCGCTGCTCGACGGACTGGACCGGGTCGACGCCTGGCAGCACGTCATCGACGGCTGCGCCGCGCTCGACCGCCCCGTTCCCGAGGCCGAACTCACCGAGGTGCTCACGGTGTTCGCCGACTACGCCGACGCGAAAGCCACCTGGTTCCTCGGCCATTCACGCGCCGTGGCCGAGCTGGCCGCGGCGGCGGCCCGCGAATACGGCCTGCCCGCCGAGCAGGCGACGACGCTGCGCCGGGCCGGGCTGGTGTGCCGGCTCGGCACCATCGGCGTCTCCACCGGCATCTGGAACAAGCCGGGCCCGCTGACCCCGAGCGAACGCGAACGCGTGCGGATGGTGCCCTACCTGACCGAACGCATCCTGGCCCGCAGCCCGCACCTCGCGCAGCTCGCGGGACCGGCATCGATGGTCTACGAGCGGATGGACGGCTCCGGCTATCCGCGCGGGCTCACCGGCTCGATGCTGCCTCCGGCCGCGCGTCTGCTGGCCGCCGCGCAGATGGCGCGCGCCCTCGCCGAGGACCGCCCGCACCGCCCGGCCGTCGACCCCGACGACCGGGCGCGCGTCCTGCGCGCCGAGGTGACCGCGGGCCGGCTCGACGGCGACGCCGTGGCGGCGGTGCTGGCCGCCGTCGACGGCCGCAGGCCGCGCAAGCGTGCGCAGGTCGCCGGGCTCACCGCGCGCGAACTCGATGTCCTCGCGCTGCTGGTGCGCGGCCGGTCCACCCGCGAGATCGGGCAGGTCCTCGGCATCAGCCCGCGCACCGCGGGCAGCCACGTCGAGCACATCTACACCAAGATCGGGGTGCACAGCCGGGGGTCGGCGGCGGTGTTCGCGATGCGCCACGGTCTGCTGCCGGACGAGGATCAGCCCGCGAAGATCGGGTGATCACCCGATGCCCGGCCGCCGCGCGCGGGGCGACACTTCCGGTATGACTACCTCCACCGCTCCCCGGCAGACGACCGACTCCCCGGTCGCCGACACGTTTCTCGCCGCGCTCATCCGGCGCGACTTCACCGCCATGACCGCCTGCCTCGCCCCCGAGGTGCGCCTGCGCGGGCTCATCCCGCCCGGCCCGTTCGACGCGGTGGGCGCGGGCCCGACCATGGACCGGTTCCGCGGCTGGTTCGGCGGCCCGGACGACTTCACCGTCGTCGACGCCGGTCACGAACGGCGCGGCGACAAGCTCGCCCTGCACTGGCTGGTCCGGATGCGACCCACGCACGATCCCGGCGCGGCCCGGATCGCCGAGCAACGCGTCTTCCTCACGACCGAGCGGGACCGGATCACCACGATCGATCTGCTGTGCTCGGGGTGGCAGCCCGCCGGGTGAGCTCAGCCCTGCCCGGCCAGCTCGTCGATCCAGCGGGTCAGCCGCGCGCCCTCGGTCACCATCAGGTCGGGGTCGCGGAAGGTGTTGGCGAGCAGGGAGATGCCCTGATACGACGCGACGAAGGCGACGGCGAGTTCGGCGGCGTCGGACCGGCCCAGTTCGGTGAACTGGGCCCGCGCCCAGTCGATGAGCAGGCTCATCAGCCGCGCCGGTTCGCCGCCGAAGGCGTCGGGCCGCTTGTCCAGTTCGGCGGCCAGCGAACCGGTCGGGCAGCCGTAGCGCGCGGCGAGGTCGCGCTGGTCCACCCAGCTCGCGATCATCGCTTTGAGCCGTTCGGCGGGCCCGGGCAGCGGCTCGATCCGGGCGACGATCTCGGCCAGCACGCTCGCGTGGGTGTCGATCACGGCGTGGACGAACTGATCCTTGGTCTTGAAGTAGTAGTAGACGTTGCCGACCGGCACGTCGGCCGCGGTGGCGATGTCGGCGATGGTCGTCTTCTCCACGCCCTGCTCGTAGAAGACCCGCGCGGCCGCCTCGACGAGCCGCTCCCGCTTGCCGATCTTCGGCCGCGCTCCCGCCACTGAGTCAGTCATGCAACTAACTATAGACAACCCCGACGAGCGTTGCTACGGTGAGTTAGTCAGCCAACTAACTCAGGAGTTTTCATGATCGTCGTCACCGGAGCCACCGGCAATATCGGCCGCCAGCTGGTCGGACTGCTCGCCGAGGCGGGCGAGCAGGTCAGGGCCGTTTCCCGCGGCGCCACCCCGGTCGACCTGCCCGCGGGCGTAGAACACGTCGTCGCCGACCTGGGCGACCTCGACAGCCTCTCCCCCGCACTCCAGGGCGCGGACGCCCTGTTCCTGCTGATCACCGGCGAGCAGCTGATGACCGGCCCCGAACCGGCCGACCTGTTGAAGGCCGCGTCCGCCGCCGGTATCCGCCGCGTGGTGTTCGTGTCCTCGCAGGGCGCGGTGACCCGGCCCGACTCCGCGGGATACGCGCGGACCATCGCGTTCGAGCTGGCGCTGGCCGAGTCCGACCTGGCCTGGACCGCGCTGCGCCCGGGCGCCTTCTTCTCCAACACCTACGCCTGGATCGAGCCGGTACGCACCGCGCGGACCGTCGCCGCGCCGTTCGGGGATGTCGGTCTGCCCGCGGTCGACCCCGGGGACATCGCGGCGGTCGCGGCCGTGGCCCTGCGCGAAGACGGGCACGCCGGGCGCGCCTACACCCTGACCGGCCCGGCCGTGGTGACTCCGCGCGACCAGGCGGCCGCGCTCGCCGTGGCCATCGACGATCCGATCGGCTTCGTCGAACTCACCGCCGAGCAGGCGAAGGAGAACATGCTGCGGTTCATGCCGGCGGCGGTCGCCGACCACACGCTGACCATCCTCGGCACGCCGACCGCGGCGGAGCAGCAGGTCAGCGGTGATATCGAGCGGGTGCTCGGCCGTCCGGCGACCGCCTACGCGGAGTGGGCGCTGGGGCAGCGGGCGATGTTCCGCTGAGCGGAGTCCGCGGTGCCGGGCTCAGCTCATGTCTGGTCGGCCAGACGATCCAGCACCGTCGGCAGACCGGGGCCCGCGAGCGCGTCGGCACCGGCGGCGCGGCCCGCCATCACCATGACCAGCGCGATCGTCGGACCGCTGACCAGCGGACCGGTGCCCGTGGCGAAGGGCCCGTCGGTGGCTTCCAGGCGCAGGCCCGCGATGGTGGTCTTGCTGGGCACGGTGAAATCGCGGCTCGCGTAGAAGTCGGCGACGGCCGTAGCGGCCGCCGTCGACGGGGTGGTGGACAGCCCGAGTGGTCGCCGGATGTCCTGGCCGTGCACGACGACCTCGCCGAGCCAGGCGGCGGTGTGCCCGGACGCCGCCGTCGTGCTGGTGACGACCGCCCGGAACCGGGCGAGGGTTTCGGCGGGGGTGGCCCCGCGATGCTCGGCGAGCCGCCGGGCATTGTGCAGATCGAAGTCGAAGCGGGCCCCGAGCACACTGGCCAGCCAGCGCAGTCGCCCGATACTCGCCGCCGCGGTGAGGTGGGCGACGACCTGCTCGACCGTCCAGTCCCCGCACAGGGATGGCCGGGCCCACCGGTCGTCGTCCACGAGCGCGAGGTCATCGGCGAGGGCCGCGCGTTCGGTGTGGGTCAGCGCCCACAGTTCGTCGCGAGAGAGGGTTGTCGCCACGGGACCTCCAGGGCGCGGTTCGGGGACGCGCGGGTGCGCGCCGTCGTCAGTGCAGACGACGGCGACCGCGCGAATTCATCGGGCCCGGTGTCAGCCCTCGGCGGTCGCCGGCATCGGTTCGCCACGGTGGGCGGGGACCGATCGGCGCCGGTCGTTGGCCACGGCGGTGATCACGCAGGTACCGAGCGGGCCTTCGCGGTCGTACATGGTGGCGGTGCTCACCGCGACCCCGGCGTTCCCGACGTGGTCGAGGGCCTGCATGCCGAGTTCCGGGCCCACCGGCAGCCGGGACAGGGTGAGGGTCATGTCGGCGTTGATGTAGCCGACGCCGCGCGAACCCCAGTGGCAGACCAGGTTGGTGAGGTCACCGGTGGCGGCGGCCCGCTGGAACGGGGTGAACGGTTGCCCGGCCACCAGCGGGGGCAGGTTCTGCCAGGTGACCTTGCGCTCGGCGTCACGCGCCGCGCCGAAGTCGGCGATCCAGTCGGCGTCACCGGACTTGAACAGCGGCAGAGCACCCTGCGGATCGTCGCGGCGTTCCGCGGGGGCGGGCAGGGTCCGGGGCGGCTGCCAGACCGTTCCCGGCGGATCCTCGGTGGCGGCCAGGAAGGTCACCGTCGCCCTGGCCCGGGTCTGGTCCCGCTGGACGAGCCAGGAATCGACGACCTTGATGCGGTTACCGGCCCGCACCACCGCGCTGTGCAGCGTGATCGGGTCCCGGGTGACCTGCTGGAACAGGTCGACTGAGAGCCGCGCGGGGACGAAACCCGCACCCGGGCTGTGTTTCTCGGCCTCCAGCGCGAGCAGCCCGCACACCGCGACACCGTGCAGCTGGTTCGGCGACCAGCGGCTGACCGCCAGATCGTTCGCCACGTACGTCCCGTCGCGCGTCGTGAAGAATTCCACCACGATCCTCTCTGCTCACCCGAGGTCATGGTAGGGCAGGGCGTGGCGGCGTCTGATCCGACAGGTGTCCGCAGGGTCGCGCCCGGCGGTCCGGGCGCGCCGATCAGCCGATGTCGACCGGGTCGACCTGCACCCGCAGCGGGTCGTCGGACCGATGGGAGCTGCGGACCGCCTGCGCGGCGGTCAGGGCGCGGGCCAGGGGCGCCCCCGCGGATCGGCCGACCCGCAGCAGCATGCGCTCGACCTCGGCGGGCGAGTCGCCGCCGGAGAACGGCTTGCGCGCGGTCGGCGGCAGCGGCACCGGACCGAGCACCTCGGTGCCGTCGGGCAGCGCCGCCGCGTCGAGGAACTCCGCGATCGAGGCGGACGTCCCGTCGACGGCGGCCAGCCGCACGGCGGGCGGGAACCCCACCTCGGCGCGCGCCTCGAGTTCGGCCGCGGCGTGGTGCACCGGATCCCAGCGGACCAGCGCCTGGACGGTGGGCAGGGCCGGTTCGGCCATCACGATGACCTGCCCGCGCGGCCGGACCAGGGCGGCGGCACCCATCCACCGCCGCAGCGTGTCCTCGCTCGCGCGCAGGTCGGCCCGGCCGAGCAGGGCCCAGCCGTCGAGCAGCAGCGCCACCCCGTAGCCGCCGCGCACCAGCGGTTCGGCACCGACCGTGGCGACGACCACCTGGGCGCCGGGCTCGACGGTGTCGATGACCTCCCCACCGCCCGAGCCCCGGATCGGCACGCCGGGAAAGGCCCGGCCGAGTTCCTCGGCGGTGCGCGCCGCACCGATCACCATCGCCCGCAGTGCCCGCGCGCCACAGGCCTGGCAGCGGAAGGCCGCCTCGGTGATCCCACACCACGTGCACTGCGGGCTCGCCGCCTGGCCGTCGGTGGCCTGCGGCAGCGACAGCGGCCCGTTGCAGTGCCGGCAGCGGGCGGGCGTCCGGCATTTCGCGCAGGCCAGCGAGGGGACATAGCCGCGCCGAGGCACCTGGACCAGCACCGCGGCGTTCTCCTTGATCGCCGCGCGGGCGGCCGCGAAGGCGACGCCGGGCATCCGGACCGCGCGCGCCAGCGCATCGCGTTCCAGGGCGAAATCGGTGTCACCGGGCGCGCTGATCCGCGGCATCACCTCGCGCAGCACCTGCCGCTCGGCGAGCAGGTCACGGGCCCAGCCGGATTCGACGACGGCCTGGATCTCGGCGGTGCGGGCGAACCCGGCGGCGACGAAGGCCGCACCCGTCTCGTGCGCCCGCAGCATGGCGACTTCCCGCGCGTGTGGGTACGGGGCGCGTGGCTCGGCGTAGGTGTCGTCGCCGTCGTCCCAGATCGCGATCAGCCCGAGATCACGCGCGGGCGCGAACACCGCCGCCCGCGTGCCGACCACGATCCGCGCCTGACCGCGCAGCACCGCCAGCCAGCGCCGGTAGCGCGCCGCGGGCCCGAGCCCCGCCGCCAGCCCGACCGCCGAATCCCCCACCAGCCGAACACATTCGGCGAGCAGCCGGTCCAGATCGCGCTGATCCGGGACCATCAGCACCGCGCTGCGTCCACTCGCCACCACCGTCGCGGCGAGTTCGGCGAGCCGCGCCGCCCAGTCCTCGCCGGGCAGCGCCTGCCACGCGGCGCGCGCGCCTCTGCCCTGCCGCAAGGCGGCGACATACGCCTCGCCGTGCACGTAGCGTTGCCACGCCGAGGTGTCGACGCGTAGTTCTGTGGGTGCATCGGACGCCGCATCATCCGCACCGGATCCCGCCGTTGGCCGCGCCTCCTCGGCGTGCACGCCGGGCTCGTCACCGGTGCCGTCGGTCGGCCGCCGGTCAGCCGGATCGAGCGGGGAAGGCGCGTCAGAGAGCGCCGGTCCCGGTGGAATCGGATCACCGGCGACATCCTCGACGACGGCATCGGCCCCAGCCTGTCCCGTGGTCGCTGGGGGCCGATCGAGCTCGGCGCCACCGTCGGATGGCGTCGGCTCGGCGGCCGCGGATTCCGTTGCGGCGGTGGACTTCTTCGTGCCACCGGTCTCGGTCCTGGCATGGCGGGGTGGGATGGCCAGGCGCAGGACGTCGGCGCGGGTGCCCGCGTAGCGGGCGGCGACCGCGGTGGCCAGGCGCAGGACCTCCGGGGTGAGGACGCGCTCCGGGGAGACGACGCGTTCGAGCTTCACCATCTTGCCGGTGTGCTCGCTGCGCGGGAGGCGTTCGAGCAGGTACCCGTCGACGAGCCGCCCCGCGAAGCGGACCCGCACCCGCACGCCCGGCTGCGCGACCTCGTCCAGTTCCGGGGGGACCAGATAGTCGAAGTCACGGTCCAGGTGCGCAGGCGACAGCAGCGGGAGCACCCGAGCGATCGGGTGTCCCGCTGCTGTCGTCGTCTCGTCCGCTGCCACGCGGGCGGTGGGTCTTACAGGCCGACGGCCGCGCGCAGCTTGTCGGCGCGGTCCGTGTGCTCCCAGGGCAGGTCGACATCGGTACGGCCGAAGTGTCCGTAGGCCGCGGTGGGCGCGTAGATCGGGCGCAGCAGGTCCAGGTCGCGAATGATCGCGCCCGGACGCAGGTCGAAGACCTCGGAGATGGCCGCCGAGATGCGGGCCGGGTCGACCTTCTCGGTGCCGAAGGTCTCGACGAACAGGCCGACCGGGGCCGACTTGCCGATCGCGTACGCGACCTGCACCTCGACGCGCTCGGCGAGCTCGGCGGCCACGACGTTCTTGGCGACCCAGCGCATGGCGTAGGCGGCCGAGCGGTCGACCTTCGACGGGTCCTTGCCGGAGAACGCGCCGCCACCGTGGCGGGCCATGCCGCCGTAGGTGTCGACGATGATCTTGCGGCCGGTCAGGCCCGCGTCGCCCATCGGGCCACCGAGCACGAACTTGCCGGTCGGGTTGACCAGCAGGCGGATGTCGGAGGTGTCCAGGGTCGGCAGGTTCAGATCGCCGATGACGGCGTCGACGACCTTCGTCCGGATATCGGGGGCCAGCAGGTTGTCCAGGTCGATATCGGCCGCGTGCTGGGTCGAGATGACCACGGTGTCGAGCCGGACCGGCTTGTCACCGTCGTATTCGATGGTGACCTGGGTCTTGCCGTCGGGACGCAGGTACGGCAGCACGCCGGACTTGCGGACCTCGGTGAGCTTGCGCGAGAGCCGGTGCGCGAGCGCGATCGGCAGCGGCATCAGCTCGGGAGTGTCGGTGGTGGCGTAGCCGAACATCAGGCCCTGGTCACCGGCGCCCTGACGCTCGATCTCGTCGTCGGACCCGCCGACGCGCGCCTCGTGCGAGGTGTCGACGCCCTGCGCGATATCGGGCGACTGGGCACCGATCGCGATGTTCACACCGCAGGAGTTGCCGTCGAAACCCTTTGCGGAGGAGTCGTATCCGATCTCGAGGACCTTCTCCCGGACGATCCGCGGGATGTCGGCGTAGGCGGAGGTGGTGACCTCGCCCGCGACATGGACCTGACCAGTGGTCACCAGAGTCTCCACCGCGACCCGGCTGCGCGGGTCAGCCGCGAGCAGCGCGTCGAGGATGGAATCGCTGATCGCGTCACAGATCTTGTCCGGATGCCCCTCCGTCACGGACTCACTGGTGAATAGCCGACTACCTGTCGTACGCACAGTTATTCCCTCTCCCTCAACGGGTTACTCGTGTCGGCTTGTGACGGTAACTTCTCGGTGCTACCGCACAACCCTTCTTCTCAGACTATTCCAAACCACCGACGAGGTGGCGCAGTGCACACAGACTGTCCCGGACTGTTCACCGAAGCGGCGAAGGCGCCCACGGACGGTGTCCGTACGCAGTACACTGCGCGACGATCATTGCAGCGCAACAGATCTCGCGAAGCTTTCGGCGACCGTACCCGGTCAGCGCAGCAGCGGGACGAGCGCGTCGAGCACCCGGCTGGCCAGCAGCGCCTTGGAGCCGTGATCGAGGGCCTGTTCGGTGCCGTCGGCACCGAGCAACCAGCCGTCGTTGGTGTCGACCTCGAACGCCTTGCCCTCCCCGACCGCGTTGACCACGAGCAGATCGCAGCCCTTCCTGGCCAGTTTGGCGCGCGCGTGGGTGAGCACGTCACCGTTGTCGTCTCCGGTCTCGGCGGCGAAGCCGACGATCGCGGTGCCGGCGAGCCTGCCGTCGGTGCGGGCGTCGACCAAGCCGGCGAGGATGTCCTCGTTCTTGGTCAGCGGGATCACGTCGGGCTCGTCAGCGCCCTTCTTGATCTTCGCAGCGGCGACATGGGTCGGACGGAAATCGGCCACCGCGGCCGCCATGATCACCGCGTCCGCGCCGAGCGCGTGCTTGTCGACCGCGGTCTTGAGCTGGTCGGCGGTGGTGATGTGGACCAGGTCCACGGCGGCGGGCGGCGCGAGCTCGATGGTGTTGCCCGCGATCAGCGTCACCTGGGCACCGCGCTGGGCGGCGACCCTGGCCAGGGCGTAGCCCTGCTTGCCCGAGCTGCGGTTGCCGAGGAAACGCACCGGATCGAGCGGTTCCCTGGTGCCACCGGCGGTGATCACCACGCGGCGACCGGTCAGGTCGCGGGGCAGCGCGTCGGGACGTTCGAGCAGCAGCGAGGCCAGACCGAAGATCTCCTCCGGCTCGGGCAGCCTGCCCGGACCGGTGTCGGTGCCGGTGAGCCGGCCCGACGCGGGTTCCATGACATTGGCGCCGTGCGCTCGCAGCGTCGCGACATTGGCCACCGTCGCCGGATGCTCCCACATCTCGGTGTGCATCGCGGGCGCGAACAGCACCGGACATCGAGCCGTCAGCAGGGTGGCGGTGAGCAGATCGTCGGCGCGGCCCTGAGCGGCGCGCGCCATCAGGTCCGCGGTGGCGGGGGCGATGACGACGAGGTCGGCCTCCTGGCCGATCCGGACATGCGGCACTTCGGGCACGTCGGCGAACACGCCGGTGTGCACCGGCTGGCCGGACAGTGCCTCGAAGGTCGCCTTACCGACGAACTGCAGGGCCGACTCGGTGGGGATGACCCGCACCTGATGGCCGGTCTCGGTGAACCGGCGAACGAGGGCACACGCCTTGTAGGCGGCGATGCCCCCGCCGACCCCGACGACGATCCGCATGGTCTCTACGCCTCCGGAAAAGAGATTGTCACTCGCCCTCGGTGTGCTCGAGCAGGTCCGAGTGGATTTCACGCATGGCGACCGACAGCGGCTTCTCCTGCAGGCCGGGCTCGACCAGCGGGCCGACGTACTCGAGGATGCCGTCACCGAGCTGGTTGTAGTAATCGTTGATCTGACGCGCGCGCTTGGCGGCGTAGATCACCAGGGCGTACTTGGACGACGTGCGCTCGAGCAGCTCGTCGATCGGCGGGTTGGTGAGGCCGATCGGGGTGTCGTACGCGGGCGCGGCTGCGATGTCCGTACTCACTAGGGGAGGCTCCTGCGGGGTTAGTGGGTCAAGAACTCGAATTTGTGCTAACGAATAACGATACCAACTGCTCGCAGGCGGTCGTCACCTCGCTGTTCACGATGACCGTGTCGAACTCGTCACAGGCCGCCAATTCGACCCGGGCGGTCTCGAGTCTGCGCTCGATCACCTCGGGCGTCTCGGTGCCGCGGGACCGCAGGCGCGAGACCAGTTCTTCCCAGCTCGGCGGCGCGAGAAACACCAGCAGCGCTTCCGGCATCGCCTGCCGGACCGAGCGCGCACCGGCCAGATCGACCTCGAGCAGAACGTGATGTCCGGCCGCCAGTGCGTCCCGCACCGGGGCCGCGGGGGTGCCCGATCGCTGCAACCCCCCGTGGATGTCCGCCCATTCGAGCAGTTCGTCCGCCGCGATCATGGCGTCGAACTCGGCTCGGGAAACGAAACGATAGTCCCGGCCGTCGACTTCCCCGGGCCGGGGGGCCCGGGTCGTCGCCGACACGCTGAATACCAGTTCGGGCAGGCGTTCCCGCACGCACCGCACGACCGTGGACTTACCCACGGCCGAGGGGCCGACCAGTACAACCAGCCGACCCTTCCGCGTGTGTTCGACCACCTGAATCAGGCGTCGAAGTCGAAGCGAGCCAGCAGCGCCTTGCGCTGACGGTCGCCCAGGCCACGGAGCCGCCGGGTGGGGGCGATCTCCAGCTCGGTCATGATCTCGGCAGCCTTGACCTTGCCCACCTTCGGCAGAGCCTCGAGCAGCGCAGAGACCTTCATCTTGCCGAGAATCTCGTCGGATTCGGCGTCGGTGAGGACCTGCTTCAGGTTGGTACCGCCACGCTTCAGGCGCTCCTTGAGCTCCGCCCGAGCACGGCGAGCGGCAGCCGCCTTCTCCAAAGCAGCGGCGCGCTGCTCGTCAGTCAGCTGGGGAAGGGCCACGGTTCCTCCGTCTCATCGTTCATTGCTAGATCTACCGCCGGTTACCCGGACGGTCTGTGCGACCGTACCCACGACGCCCGCCGATTGCGAACCCGACCCCCAGGTCAGGGCCGGATTACGGATGCCGTATGGGGCGCGCGGGCCCGATGCGGTGACCGGCGATTCTTCCGCCCCGATCGTACCGCCGAATTCAGAAAATGCACCCCCACCTGCGGTTATGCCGATTTGGGCGGTGTTAGCCATTCGGTTGCGCCCGCAGCGATCACGGGCCCCGCAAACCCGGTGGCGCGCGACCAGCGGGTTTCCGGAAAATCCCCGCGTGTCGCTGGATTTCACACCGCGTGTCGTCAAGATCGGGAACGAAATCGATCCAGAACGGCCCCCGTCGCGGTCGCGGTGACCTCGTCGACCCACCCCGGAATCGGCGCCGCCCGCGCGATGTAGTCGCGCACCAGACCGTACGGAATCGCCTTCACCGCGGCCTCCGCGACGGCGGTGGTCTGGGGGTCGGCCGCCCCGAATTCGGTGACCACCGCGGCCAGCAGGGCGGCGTTCATGGCGTCGTTGACCGTGGCGATCTCGTGCTGGAGTTCTTCGGGACCGACCGCGAGCAGTTCGTCGCGATGGAACATCTTCATCGCCCTGGCCTCGGTCGGATGTTCGCGGCAGTAGCGCACCAGATAGATCGCCGCGGCCAGCAACGGCGACGGCCCGGCCAGCGCGTCGAGCAGCCCCTCGTGGAAGCGCCGGATCGAGCGCAGCCAGAGCCGGGCGAGCAGTTCGTCACGTGAGGCGAAACGCACATAGATCGACCCCGTGTGCACCCCGGCGGCCGTGCCGATCGCGGTGATCGCGGGTCGGGTGATCGCCGGATCGGCAAGCAGGTCGCGGGCCGCGTCGAGCACCTGGTCGTCGGTGAAGAGCCGGGGTCTTGCCACCGCGTCAGCCTAGTGGCACAGTTTATGAATATGAATTCAAGAACTAGATTCCCCCTGGCCGGGGCCGCCTTGGTGGTCATCGCGACCGTGCACACGATCATGGGCGTCGCGCTGCTCGTGGTCGGCGATCAGGACACCGAGCTGTCGTTCTGGTTCACCCTGTTCGGGGTGCTCGGCATCGGGCTCGGGCTGGCCATGATCGAGCTGGAGCGAGTTCGCGGGTTCGTGCCCGGGTCGGTACTGCTCGCGTTGGCCGTGACGACCGTTGCCGGACTGGTCTACATGCCGCTGTCGGGTTTCGTCACCCTGTTGGTGCCGCTCGGTGTGGGCTCGCTGGGCTGGTGGCGCGGGCGGATTCCCGCCGCGGCCGAGGCCTGACCGCGGCGGGCACGGACTAGGCGTCGACCGCGCCCGCCCGCAGGTGCCGCAGGATCGCGAGCACGCGCCGGTTGTGTGCTTCGCCCACGGGCAGATCCAGCTTCGTGAAGATCGCGTTGATGTGCTTCTCGACGGCGCTGCGAGTGACGAACAGCTGTTGACAGATGGCGGCATTGCTCAGACCCTGCGCCATGAGCTCGAGCACCGCGCGCTCACGCTCGGTCAGCCGGTGCAGCGGCGAATCGGCGCGATTGCGCAGCAGCAGCTGACGCACCACCTCCGGATCGAAGGCGGTGCCGCCCGCGCCGACCCGCTCGACGGCCTCCAGGAACGCGCCGATCGCGGCGACCCGGTCCTTGAGCAGGTAGCCGATGCCGCCGGTGCCGGTCAGGAATTCCGCGGCGTGCCTGCGCTCGACGTACTGCGAGAGCACCAAGACCGCGATGCCGGGCTGCTCGCGGCGGATCTCGAGTGCCGCCCGGATACCCTCGTCGACGTGGTCGGGCGGCATCCGGACATCGGCGATGACCAGATCGGGCGGCCGGACCCGCACGGCGGAGAGCAGCTCGGTCGCGGTGCCGATGGAGTCGACGATCTCGTGGCCCTCGGCCGTCAGCAGTTGGGCCAGGCTCTCGCGCAGCAGCGCGGAATCCTCGGCCAGGGTTATCCGCACGGAACCTCCACCGTGATCGTCGTCGGACCGCCCGGCGGGCTGTCCACTCGCATCGTGCCGTCCATCGCGGTGACGCGGGTGGCCATCCCCGCCAGCCCATGGCCGGTGGGGTCGGCGCCCCCGATCCCGTCGTCGCGCACCCGCAGGCGCACGACCGGCCCGTCACGCTCGACGACGACCTCGACGGCCGTGGCCCCGGAGTGCTTGATGGCGTTGGTGATCGCCTCGCTGGCGGCGAAGTAGCAGGCCGATTCGACCGGCCGGGGCGCACGCTCGGAGAGCGCGTAGTCGAGCCGGGTCGGCAGCGGGGTCCGGTCGGCCAGGGCCTCGAGCGCGGCGTGGAGTCCGTCACGGGCGAGCATGGCCGGGTAGATGCGCCACGACACCTCGCGCAGTTCGTCGAGGATGTGACCGGTCTCGGTGATCGCCCGCCGCTGCAGCTCGGCGCCGGCGGCACCGTCGGGCTCGCGTTCCAGCCGGCCGAGCAGGATGGACAGGGCGACGACGCGCTGCTGCACGCCGTCGTGCAGGTCGCGTTCGATGCGGCGACGTTCGTCGTCGATGATGCCGACCACGTCGGCGCGGGTCGTGGTCAGCTGGGCCACCCGCTGGGCCAGCTCACCCGGCCCCGGCCGCACGCTGCGCCGCAGCGCCCACGCGTCGGCGCCCACGACTCCGACCAGTCCCTGCACCCCGAGGAAGCACAGCACCGCGCCGGGCAGCACGACCACCGCCACCGTCGTCCAGGTGATCTGGCCCGGTTCGGTGGCATCGACGATCGGCACCGCCGCGCCGGTGCCTGCGCCGTACACGAGTGCCGCCGCGGCCACGACGCCCGCTCCGCAGAGCCCGAGCACCACCGCCCCGAACAGCCCGATCACGGCGCGGGCCGTCAGGTACCCGGCCGCCCGCGCGCCACGTGGAGCCCCGGTCGAGGGAACACCGAGCAGCCGGGTCACTCGCCATCGCTCGATCGTCGCGACCCGGTCGGTGAGCGGCGTCGCGACCGGCGAGACGAGGACGCCGAGCAGGTCCAGCGGCACGGTGAGCACGCCGAGCAGGTATCCGCCGACGACGGCGGCGACGCGCGCGGATCCCGCCGTGGAGGTGCTCATCGCCCCATTCTCGCCGGGGAATCTCATCGCCCACCGGTCGCCTGCGCACGCGGGCGACGCAGGCGCCGCACGACGAACACCGCGACGGCCCCGAGCACGACGACGATCACGGCCTTCTGCAGCAGGCCCGCGTAGGTCTCCACGACGTGCCAGTTCTCCCCGAGGACGTACCCCGCGAACACGAAGACCGCGTTCCACAGCAGGCTGCCCGCTGTGGTCAACACGGTGAAACGCCCGATCGGCATCCGTTCGACACCGGCCGGGATCGAGATCAGGCTGCGGAATATCGGGATCATCCGGCCGAAGAACACCGCCTTGTCGCCGTGGCGGGCGAACCAGTCCTCGGTGCGGTCCAGGTCGGACAGGCGCACCAGTGGTAGCCGGTCGACGATCCGGCGGAGCCGATCGCGGCCGAGGGCGGCACCGAGTCCGTAGAGGGCGAGCGCGCCGAGAACCGACCCCAGCGTCGTCCACAGCAGCACCTCGGCCAGGCCGAACCGGCCGCGGCTCGCGGTGAATCCCGCCAGCGGCAGGATCACCTCGCTGGGCAGCGGCGGGAAGAGGTTCTCGAGCGCGATCGCGATACCGGCGCCGAGCCCGCCGAGCTGTTCCATCAGCTGGACCGCCCAGCCGGCGATGCCGGTGAGGTCGGTCGAATTCCCTGTCGTCTCCATGCTTTCGACGCTAGGGAGCCGGCCCGCGCCGGTCGGTAGCGTCGACCCCCCGGTCCGGGCGGGGCGACCGCAGTCCGGGGGTGGGGTTTTCCGCACCCCGATCGCGGGGCGTACACCCTCGTCGGCGGCGGATCCGCTGCCTAGCGTCGAATACCATGCGACAGAAGCTATTTCGTGCCTGTGTGGTCGTTCTGGGGACCGTTCTGGTAGCCACGACGGTGGCCGCCACCGTCCTCGTGACGGCCCGGTGGCGGGTCGTCGGGGACACGGTCGAGGCGACAGCCCGATGGCACGGCACCGACGTCCTGCTGCGGATCTCCGACGGGGAGCGGACGCGGGAGTGGCAGCACGGCGGCGACGGGCGGCCCACACCTGACCCGCACAGCCGGTTCCGGATCGGCAGCATCACCAAGACCTTCGTCGCGACCGTGCTGCTGCAACTGATGGACGAGGGCCGGATCCGCCTCGACGACCCGATCGCGACACACCTGCCCGGCCTGATTCCGGGCGGCGACCGGATCACCGTGCGGCAGTTGATGAATCACACCAGCGAGCTGTACGACTACATGAAGGAGCCCGGACTGTCGACGAACCGGTGGCGCGGAGCCGACCGGTTCCGCGGCTACACGCCCCGCGACCTGCTCGCCGTCGCGACCGCGCACGAGCCCTCCTTCGCCCCCGGCGCCCACTTCCGCTACTCGAACACGAACTACGTCGTCCTCGGCCTGCTGATCGAGCGGCTGACCGGGCACCGCTACGGCGACGAGGTCCGCGATCGGATCCTCACCCCGCTGCGGCTGACCTCGACCACGATTCCCGGCGACGATCCCGGCATCCCCGCGCCCGCGCTGACCGCGCACCGCGACATCGACGGTGTCGGCCGCACGGAGGTCACCGAGATGAATCCGTCGCTGGACGGCGCGGCGGGCGAGATGATCTCCACCACCGCCGACCTGGACGCGTTCTTCGCGGCCCTGCTGGGCGGACGGCTGACCAGTCCCACCGCGCTGGACCGGATGCGCGAGACCGTCCCGATGGGGATGGGGTTCCACTACGGCCTCGGCCTGCAGCGGTTCGACCCGCCGTGCGGTGACCAGCTGTGGGGGCACGGCGGCGAGTTGCTCGGCTACGTGTCGTACGCGTTCCGCTCGACAGGGGGACGGTCGCTGACGATGGTGCTCGGCTCGGCGGATTCGTCGGACGCGCTGTCGCTGTTCGCCACGGTCACCGCCACCTACTGCCTCGCCTGACCTCGGTCCGCCGCCACGCGGACCGGTCCGCCCCGCCGGATCGCGGGACGCGGCCCAGGGAAACGATCAGGCCGGGGGCAGCGTGTCGCTACCCCCGGCCTGTCGCGTTGTCGTCAGCCCTGCAGGAAGGCGAACTCCTCCTGCAGGCGAGCCGTCTTGTCGCACAGCGCCGTGACCGACGGGCCGGCGCTCAGTACCTCGCGCGACACGTTGGGTACCACCGCGGCCAGGTTCGCCGCGGGGACCAGGGCGCGGATGGAGTCCGCTCCCCCGCCCTGCGCGCCGACGCCGGGCATCAGGATGGGGCCGTTGAGGGCCGAGAGGTCCGGCGCCTCGGTGAGCGTCGCGCCGACGACCACGCCGACCGAGCCGAAGCCGTGGCCCGCGTTGCGCGCCGCCGCCTCGTCGACCATGGTCTGGGCGATCGTGCGGCCGTCCGCGGCGGTGATCCGCTGCAGTTGCGCCCCTTCGGGATTCGACGTCGCCGCGAGGACGAACACGCCGCGATGATTGTCGTGCGCCAGGCTCAGCGCCGGGTCGAGGGACCCGAAACCGAGGTACGGCGAGACCGTCACGGCGTCGGAGCCCAGCGGGCCGTCACCCAGCCAGGCGTGCGCGTAGGCGTCCATGGTGGAGCCGATGTCGCCGCGCTTGGCGTCGGCCAGCACCAGGGTGCCCGAGGCCCGCAGCACCTCGATGGTGCGCTCGAGCACCGCGAGACCGCCCGAACCGTAGGTCTCGAAGAACGCGACCTGCGGCTTCACCAGGGCGACGCGACCGTCGAAGGCCTCGACGCAGATCTCGGCGAAGGCCTCGAGCCCGTCGACGTCCTCGGACAGCCCCCACGCCCGGAGCAGGCCGGGGTGGGGGTCGATGCCGACGCACAGCGGGCCGAATTCCCGCATGGCGTGCTGCAACCGGTGACCGAAGCTGTGCATGTCAGCCCCGCAGCACCGAGTGCAGCTGCTGCAGCGAGCGCACGCCGATGCCACCGTTGATGCTCGCCTCGATGCCCTGCACCGCCGCGGCCGCGCCCTGCACGGTGGTGATGCACGGGATGTTCGCGCCCACCGCGGCGGTGCGGATCTCGTAGCCGTCCACGCGGGGGCCCGAGTTGCCGTAGGGGGTGTTGAACACGATGTCGATCTCGCCGTCGCGGATCTGCTCGACGATCGAGGCCTCCGGCATGCCGGTCGCCGGGTCGGTGGCTTCCGGGTCGGAGTGCTTGCGCACCTGCTCGCACGGAATGCCGTTGCGGCGCAGGGTTTCCGCGGTGCCCTCGGTGGCGAGGATGCGGAAGCCCAGGTCGTGCAGGCGCTTGATCGGGAACACCATGGCGCGCTTGTCGCGGTTGGCGACGGAGACGAACACGGTGCCCTCGGTCGGCAGCGAGCCGTAGGCGGCGGCCTGGCTCTTGGCGAAGGCGGTGCCGAAGTCGGCGTCGATGCCCATGACCTCGCCGGTGGACTTCATCTCCGGGGAGAGCAGCGAGTCCACGCCGGAGCCGTCGGCACGACGGAACCGGTGGAAGGGCAGCACGGCTTCCTTCACCGCGACCGGCGCGTCCAGCGGCACGTGGCCGCCGTCGCCCTCGGGCGGCAGCATGCCTTCCTTGCGCAGGTCGGCGATGGAGGCGCCGAGCATCACGCGCGCACACGCCTTGGCCAGCGGCACCGCGGTCGCCTTGGAGACGAACGGCACCGTGCGGCTCGCGCGCGGGTTGGCCTCGAGCACGTAGAGGATGTCGTCCTTGAGCGCGTACTGCACGTTGAGCAAGCCCTTGACGCCGATGCCCTTGGCCAGCGCGATGGTGGAGCGGCGCACGGCCTCGATGTCGCTGCGGCCCAGGGTGATCGGGGGCAGCGCGCAGGCGGAGTCACCGGAGTGGATACCGGCTTCCTCGATGTGCTCCATCACGCCGCCGAGGTAGACCTCTTCGCCGTCGCACAGGGCGTCGACGTCGATCTCGATGGCGTCTTCCAGGAAGCGGTCGACCAGCACCGGGTGATCCGGGTTGAGCTCGGTGGCGCGGGAGATGTAGCCCTCGAGCGAGGTCTCGTCGTAGACGATCTCCATGCCGCGACCGCCGAGCACGTAGGACGGGCGCACCAGCACCGGGTAGCCGATCTCGGCGGCGATCTTCTTGGCCTGCTCGACCGTGGTGGCGGTGCCGTACTTGGGCGCGGGCAGTCCGGCGGCGACGAGCACGTCACCGAATTCGCCGCGGTCCTCGGCCAGGTCGATCGCGGCCGCGGAGGTACCGACGACCGGCACGCCGGCGTCGGTCAGCCGCTGCGCCAGGCTCAGCGGAGTCTGGCCGCCGAGCTGCACGATCACACCGGCGACGGTGCCCGACTCGGTTTCCGCGTTGTACACCTCGAGCACGTCCTCGAAGGTGAGCGGCTCGAAGTAGAGGCGGTCGGCGGTGTCGTAGTCGGTGGAGACGGTCTCGGGGTTGCAGTTGACCATGACGGTCTCGTAGCCCGCGGCCGAGAGCGTCTGTGCCGCATGGACACACGAGTAGTCGAACTCGATGCCCTGACCGATGCGGTTCGGGCCCGAGCCCAGGATGATCACCTTGTCGCGCTCACGCTGCGGCGCGACCTCGGACTCCGCGCCGGGATCCAGCTCGTAGGAGCTGTAGTGGTACGGCGTCTTGGCCTCGAACTCGGCGGCACAGGTGTCGACGGTCTTGTAGACCGGGCGCACACCCAGGCGATGGCGCAGCGAGCGCACCCCGGCCTCGCCCGCGAGCTCGGGCCGCAGCGCGGCGAGCTGACGGTCGGACAGGCCGTAGTGCTTGGCGCGGCGCAGCAGATCCTCGTCGAGCACCGGCGCGTCGAGGACTTCCTGGCGCAGCGTGACCAGTCCGGCGACCTCGGCGACGAACCACGGGTCGACACCGGAAGCCAGCGCGACCTCCTCGATGCTCGCGCCGTAGCGCAGGGCCCGCTCGACCTGGTAGATGCGGCCTTCGGTGGGCACGCGCAGGTCGGCGAGGATGGCCTCGATCGCCTCGCGCACCGACGCGGGATCGCTCGGGTCCTTCGGCGCCCACTGCCCGTCGTCGAGGGTCCAGAAGCTGGCGGCCTTGGTCTCGAGCGAGCGCAGCACCTTGCCGAGCGCCTCGGAGAAGTTGCGGCCCATCGACATCGCCTCGCCCACCGACTTCATGGTGGTGGTCAGAGTGGCGTCGGCGCCGGGGAACTTCTCGAACGCGAACCGCGGCGCCTTCACGACGACGTAGTCCAGGGTCGGCTCGAAGCAGGCCGGGGTCTCGCCGGTGATGTCGTTGACGATCTCGTCGAGGGTGTAGCCGATGGCCAGCTTGGCGGCGATCTTGGCGATCGGGAAGCCGGTGGCCTTCGACGCCAGCGCCGAGGAGCGCGACACGCGCGGGTTCATCTCGATGACGATCAGGCGACCGTCCTTCGGGTCGACCGCGAACTGGATGTTGCAGCCGCCGGTGTCGACGCCGACCTCGCGCAGGATGGCGATGCCGAGATCGCGCATCTTCTGGTACTCGCGGTCGGTGAGCGTCATCGCGGGGGCGACGGTGACCGAGTCGCCGGTGTGCACGCCCATCGGGTCGACGTTCTCGATCGAGCAGACGATGACCACGTTGTCGCGGCCGTCGCGCATCAGCTCGAGCTCGAATTCCTTCCAGCCGAGGATGGACTCCTCGATCAGGACGTTCGCGGTCGGCGAGGCGGCCAGGCCGCCACCGGCGATGCGGTCGAGGTCCTCGTCGTTGTAGGCCATGCCGGAGCCGAGGCCGCCCATGGTGAACGACGGGCGCACCACGACCGGGAAGCCGAGCTCGCCGACGGTCTCGCGGACCTCGTCCATGGTGTAACAGACCCGGCTACGGGCACTTTCGCCGCCGACCTTGGCGACGATGTCCTTGAACTTCTGCCGGTCCTCACCACGCTGGATGGCCTCGAAGTCGGCGCCGATCAGCTCGACGTTGTACTTCTCCAGTACCCCGCGCTCGTGCAGCGCGACCGCGGTGTTGAGCGCGGTCTGCCCACCGAGGGTGGCCAGGATGGCGTCGGGACGCTCCTTGTCGATGACCTTCTCGACGAACTCCGGGGTGATCGGCTCCACGTAGGTGGAGTCGGCGAACTCGGGGTCGGTCATGATGGTCGCCGGGTTGGAGTTCACCAGCGATACGCGCAGTCCCTCGGACCGCAGCACCCGGCACGCCTGGGTACCGGAGTAGTCGAATTCGCACGCCTGGCCGATCACGATCGGGCCAGAGCCGATCACCAGGATGTGCTTCAGATCCTCGCGGCGAGGCATCAGGCTCCTTCCATGAGACCGGCGAAACGGTCGAACAGGTATGCGGCGTCGTGCGGGCCTGCGGCGGCCTCGGGGTGGTACTGCACCGAGAAGGCGCGACCGTCGATCAGTCGCACACCCTCGACGGTGCCGTCGTTGGCGCAGATGTGGGAGACCTCGGCCTTGCCGAACGGGGTGTCGAACACCTCGCCCTTCTCGCCTTCCAGCGCGAAGCCGTGGTTCTGCGCGGTGATGGAGATGCGGCCGGTGCCCTCTTCGACCACCGGGATGTTGATGCCGCGGTGGCCGAACTTCATCTTGTAGGTGCTCCGACCCAGCGCCCGGCCCAGGATCTGGTTGCCGAAGCAGATGCCGAACAGCGGGATCCCGCGCTCGAGCACACCCTGGGTCAGCGCGATCGCGCCGGTCTGGGTGGCCGGGTCGCCGGGGCCGTTGGAGAGGAACACGCCGTTGGGGTTCAGCGCGAGGATGTCGTCGAGGGAGGTGTTCGACGGCACCACGTGGGTGCGCACGCCGCGCTCGGCGAACATCCGCGGAGTGTTGGTCTTGATGCCCAGGTCGACCGCGACGACGGTGAAGCGATGGTCGCCGACCGGCTCGATCGTGTACATGCCGTCGGTGCTGACCTCTTCGGCGAGGTCGGCGCCCAGCATGGAGGGCTGGCTGTTGACGCGGGCCAGCAGCTCGTCGTCCCCGGCCAGGGCGGCGCCGGAGAAGATGCCAGCCTTCATCGAGCCGCGGGTGCGCAGGTGGCGCACGACCGCGCGGGTGTCGATGCCGGCGATGCCGACCACGTTCTGCTTGTCGAGCTGGTCCTGCAGGGTGCCGGTGGCACGCCAGTTGGAGGAGATCGGCGAGGGGTCGCGCACGGCGTAGCCGGCGACCCAGATCTTGCCGGACTCGTCGTCCTCGTCGTTCCAGCCGGTGTTGCCGATCTGCGGGGCGGTGGCCACCACGATCTGGCGGTCGTAGCTGGGGTCGGTCAGGGTCTCCTGGTAGCCGGTCATCGCGGTGCAGAACACCGCCTCGCCCAGGGTCTGGCCCTCGGCGCCGAAGGCGGTACCGCGGAACACGCGGCCGTCCTCCAGCACGAGGGCTGCCTTCACTTTGCTCATTCGTCGTCTCCCGTCGTCGCCCTGGTCGCATCCGCGGTCCATGCCGGGTACACCGTCTTGTCGTCGCCCCGGAATCCGGTATCGATCTCGGTTCCGGTCGGCAGTGTCCAGCGAATTACCAGCACACCATTCTCTGTCATCACTTTGCCCGCGTGGCCGCGTTCGGTCCGCACGGCGACCACGGATTCCTGCGGAATCCAGATCACCGTCGCCCCGTCGCGTTCGAGCAGGATTCCGCGTTCGAACCGCGTCAGTTCCGCGGTCGCCCGGAATCCCAGGTCACCGACCGCGATCCGGTCCTGCCAGCTGGGCGCGAGGGTGCTGCCCAGGTAGAGGCCGGTGGTCGGTTCCAGTAGTTGCGCGCCCAGCTCGGCGGGCACGGTCGGCAGCTCGCCGATCCGGTCCCGCTGCCGGGTGGCTTTCTTCTGCCAGGCTCGGTACATCAGCCACAGGCACAGGAGGAACAGGGCCAGACACCCCAGTACCCACAGAGTTCTTTCCACGTTCCTGGCCTCCCTAGATCCCGACCGCCTTGCCCTCGCGGGCAGTTACCCGGCCGCGCAGCACGGTGGCTGACACCTGGGCCGGGAACGTCATGTCCTCGAACGGGGTGTTGTTCGAGATGCTCGCCAGTTCGGCGCCGTGCACCGTCCACTCGGCGTCGGGGTCGATCAGCGTGAGGTTGGCGGGTTCACCGACGGCGATCGGGCGGCCGTGGTCGTCGAGGCCGACGATCGCGGCGGGCTTCTCGCTCATCACCCGGGCGACGCCGCGCCAATCGAGCAGGCCGGGCTGGACCATCGTCTGCACGATGATCGACAGCGCCGTCTCCAGCCCCAGCATGCCGGGCCGGGCGGCCGCGAACTCGCAGCACTTGTCCTGCTCGGCGTGCGGGGCGTGGTCGGTGGCGACACAGTCGATGACGCCCTCGGCCAGTGCCTGGCGCAGGGCCGCCACGTCGGCGGACTCGCGCAGCGGCGGGTTCACCTTGTTGACCGCGTCGTAGGTCTCCAGGCGCGAGTCGTCGAGCAGCAGGTGGTGCGGGGTGACCTCGGCGGTGATCGAGATGCCCTGGGACTTGGCCCATTTCACCAGTTCGACGGTGCCCGCGGTGGAGGCGTGGCAGATGTGCACGCGGGCACCGGCGTCGCGGGCCAGCAGCGCGTCGCGGGCGACGATCGACTCCTCGGCGGCGCGCGGCCAGCCGGCCAGGCCGAGGCGGGCGGCGTTGGGGCCCTCGTGCGCGACGGCGCCCTTGGTCAGCCGAGGCTCCTCCGCGTGCTGGGCGATCAGCACACCCAGCGAGTTCGCGTATTCCAGCGCGCGGCGCATGATCAGCGGGTCGTAGACGCAGTGGCCGTCGTCGGAGAACATCCGCACCTGGCCGACGCCCGCCGCCATGGTGCCCATCTCGGCGAGCTGCTTGCCCTCGAGCCCGACGGTGACCGCGCCGACCGGGAACACGTCGACCAGGCCGACCTCCTGGCCGCGCCGCCACACGTGATCGGTGATGACGTGCGAGTCGGCCACCGGGCTGGTGTTGGCCATCGCGAACACCGCGGTGTAGCCACCCAGTGCCGCTGCGGCCGAACCGGTTTCGATGGTCTCGGTATCCTCGCGGCCGGGCTCGCGCAGGTGGGTGTGCAGGTCGACGAAGCCAGGCAGCAGGATCTGGCCGTCGCCGTCGATCACCTCCGCGCCCGCCGCGGCCTCGATGCCGGAGCCGATCTCGGCGATGACGGCGTCGCGCACCAGCACGTCGACCGGCTCGCCCTCGCCGTAGGGCCGGACATTCTTGATCAGCAGTTCACTCACGCCGCTACCTCCTGGGTGCCGACGAGTAGCCGGAACAACACGGCCATCCGCATGTGCACTCCGTTCGTCACCTGTTGCAGGACTGCCGCTTTCGGCGAATCGGCGACCGCCGAGGCGATCTCCATGCCGCGCAGCATCGGACCGGGGTGCAGCACCACCGCGTCGTCGCCGAGCAGGCCCATCCGCCGTTCGGACAGTCCGTAGTTGATCGAGTACTCGCGGGCCGACGGGAAGAAGCCGCCGTTCATCCGCTCGGCCTGCACGCGCAGCATCATGACCGCGTCGGCGCCGGGCAGTTCCGCGTCCAGCGAGGTCGCGACCCGGCACGGCCAGCTGTCCACGCCCACCGGCAGCAGCGTGCGCGGCGCGACCAGCACCACTTCGGCGCCGAGGGTGTTGAGCAGCAAGACATTCGAGCGCGCGACCCGGCTGTGCAGGATGTCGCCGACCAGCACGATCCGCTTGCCGTCGATGTCGCCGAGACGCTGGCGCAGGGTCAGCGCGTCGAGCAGCGCCTGGGTGGGGTGCTGGTGGGTGCCGTCGCCCGCGTTGATGATCGAGGGGGCGGCGCGGTTCTCCTCGCGCGCCCACTGTTCCATCCAGCGCGCGATCTGGTGCGCGGCGCCGGAGGCCGGGTGGCGCACGATCAGCGCGTCGGCGCCCGCCGCGTGCAGGGTGAGCGCGGTGTCGCGCAGGGATTCGCCCTTGGAGACCGAGGAACTCGACGCGCTCACGTTGATCACGTCGGCGCTCATCCACTTGCCCGCGACCTCGAACGACACCCGGGTGCGGGTGGAGTTCTCGTAGAACACCGTCATCACGGTGCGGCCGCGCAGCGTCGGCAGCTTCTTCACCTCGCGGCCGAGCAGGGCCTGTTCGAAGCGCTCGGCTTCGTCGAGGAGTTCGGTGGCGGTGCCGCGATCCAGGTCGGCCACCGTCAACAAATGCTTCACTGCTGCGCCTCCTGGTGCAGGTACACACCATCGTGTCCGTCGTGTTCGGTCAGCAGGACCGAGATGTCCTCGGCGCGCGAGGTCGGCACGTTCTTGCCGACGTAGTCGGCGCGGATCGGCAGTTCGCGGTGGCCGCGGTCGATGAGCACCGCGAGCTGGACCGCGCGGGGGCGGCCGAGGTCGCGCAGGCCGTCGAGGGCCGAGCGGACGGTGCGGCCGGAGAACAGCACGTCGTCGACGAGGACGACCAGGGCGTTCTCGATGCCGCCATCGGGCACCGAGGTGCGCTCGAGCGGACGGTGCGGACGGCTGCGCAGGTCGTCGCGGTAGAGGGTGATGTCGAGCGAGCCGAGCGCGGGCCGCACGCCGGAGAATTCCTCGATCTTGGCGGCGAGCCGGTTGGCCAGCGTGGTGCCGCGGGTCGGGATGCCCATGAGAACCACCCGCGGTGCGTCGGCGTCGCCGGAATCCAGGGCGGTCTTCTCGATGATCTGATGCGCGATGCGCGCGACGGTCCGGTTCACGTCCGACGGCGACAACAGCTCGCGGCCGGCTGCCACCCACTCGGGGGTGTGCCGCTGCGATGTTTCGCCCGCGCCGGTTCTGGCCGCCCGTTCGGGCACAGCCATGCCGACCTCCTTCCCCGCCTCACCGGACGGTCCGTTAAAGGATGCCTAACTCGCGCTCCACCCTATCAGCGTCCCGACCGGCCTTTGACCAGGTAGGCCCACCTGTGAGCGCGACCACGACGCCCCACCCCACCCCACCACGTGCGCCCCCGATCACACCCCACCCGAAACCCCTGCGAGCGCTGCGGTTTCACCTCCCACCCGCCCCGACTCCCCCACCAGCACACGTGACGCCATTCACGAACCACCCGACCGGCCATCGTCACCCGCTCGACCAGCCTCGGGCAGCGGCTGTCGCGATGAGCGCTTGTCGGTGTGAGGGGGGCCGACTAGACTGTGACGCGCACCACACCCGTTCGCCCGGATGTGGTGCCGATCTTCAGCGCACAGCGTGGCCCGATCGGAGCGCCGGGTCACGGCGATCTTCTTCGGCCGGCTCGTCGACGAGCCGGGTTCGATCGTCGCTCCCCTTCGGCTCGACCGCCCGAGCGGTGCGGGCGAGCGATTCCGTGCACCCTTCCGCACGACCATTCGGCAAGGAGATGACGTCATGGCTGTTGCCGTCGAACTCGATTTCCCCGGCGCGACGCTGGAGCAGTACGACCAGGTGCTGGAGAAGATGGGCTTCACCCACGGGGGCACCGGCGGGCCCGGGATGATCTTCCATGTGGTGCGCGAGACCGTCGACGGGTTCCATGTCACCGATGTGTGGGAGTCCGCTGCCCAGTTCCAGGAGTTCGCGGAGACCACGCTCCGGCCGCTCAGCCAGGAGGTCGGCCTGACCGCGGAGCCGGTCATCACGATCCACGAGGCCCACAACTTCCTGACGCGGGGCTGAGCCGCTCGCCGACCGTGACGCGGGGTCACGGCCGGCGAGCGTGGCCCCCTGGGCGAACCCGGATCGCGTCGAGCAGGTTCGGGCCGCTACGTCGCGAGCAAGGCCCGTTCCTCGACGACGATGCGGGTACCGGCACCCAGCAGTTCGGCGGCGGTCAGGCCGAACAGGGCGTGGAAGGTGTCGCTGAAATGGGAGGGGCTGGCGAATCCGGCGGCGGCCGACGCGGTGGTGAGATCGGAGCCGTCGGCCACCGCCCGGCCGACGGCGAGCATCCTGGCCCACACCCGATAGCGGCGGAAGGTGGTGCCCGCCTGGGCGGAGAACAGGTGCAGCAGCCGGGATTTCGACAGATGGACCGCGGCGGCGAGCTGATCGGCGGAGACGTCCGCGGCGGGGTCGGCGCACAGCAGCGCGGTCGCGGCGGCGATCCGGGGATCGAGGGCGGGGCTCGCGGTTCCGGATGCCAGGTCGAGGAGGTCGAGCGGCGCGGAGTCGGTGGCGGCGAGCCGGATCAGGGCGGATTCGTCCGCGTGGGCGACACCGAAACCGCCGATGCCCTCGCGCATCTGGTGGCGGCAGGCCGCGGCGCGGGGTGAGCCGGGATCGAGGTAGCAGAACAGCATTCGGCCGTCGGCGACGATCCGGTGCGGCGTGCGCGGCGGCACCAGGACACTGCGGACCGTCCGCGCGCCGATCGCGTCGGCCTCGACCGTGAACGCCGCGTCGAGCCCGACGGCCAGGCAGGCCACCGAGCCGGAGTGCCGGTCCAACCGCAGCGACGGGCCGCGGTAGATCGCGTGCCCGGCCCACAGCCACACCGTCGCCAGGGGTCGGCACGTTTCCGGAAGTGGTGCTGCGCCCATACCCGCCATGCTTGCACGAACAGTGTCGAAGGAGAGGTGGACGGATGGTCGGGGATATCGTCGGCGCGGCGTTGCTGGTGGTCGTGGGGCTGGTGCATGTGCTGCCCGGGGTGGTCGCGGTGTCGCCGGGACGGGTCGCGACGGCCTACGGCACCGAGGTCCCCAACCGGGATCTCGAGTTGCTGCTCCGGCATCGGGCCGTCCTGCTCGCGCTGGTCGGGATCGGGCTGATCATCGGCGCGTTCGTCCCGTCGGTCCGGGCGGTGACCATCGGGGCCGGAATCCTCAGCACCGCTGCGTTTCTCGTGCTCACCGCGACGATCGGCCCCGAGGCACTCGGTCCGCGGACGCTGCGGGTGGCCCGGGTCGATGTGGGTGCGCTCGCCGCACTGGTGGTCGCGGCACTGGTCTTCGCGGTCACCGGCTGAGCTCGGGCGCCGACCGGATCACGACAGGCGCGCGAACCGAAACCCAGACTCCGGGCTATCCGCCAGATCATCACTGTGACAGCTCGTTTCGCGGCGGACTCAGGCCCAGGTGGCCGTCTCGGGATCGACACCGTTGGCCTGGGCATTGGCGTCGATGACCGCACTCAGCCAGCTGGTCAGACCGGGCTCGATGGCGTCGTAGAACGCCGTGTACTCCGGGTCGCCGACGTAGCGGCGACCCAGGCAGACCTGCATCGCGTGCGTGCAGTCGAAGTAGACCGCGATCGACGCGCGATGCCGTTCGGCCAGCGCGCCCGCGCGCGCACTGCCGGGCGCGACACCGGCGCGGAGGGCATCGGCGAGGTCGGCGTGCAGGGCGGCGGTGTCTTCGGCGATCCGCTGCCAGTCCCGCGCCGACCGCTCCGCCGCGCGTTCGGCGTACTGGGTCCACTGCGGGGTGTCGCCCCATCGTTCGCGGGCCTGCGCCACCCAGGACGGCTGCCAGTCGCCGCCGAAGATCGCGACCTGGTCCTGCGGGCTGAGCCGGATGCCCGATTCCCTCGCCTCGATCATCCGGTCCATCGCCTCGGTGGTGCGCCGCAGCCGCCGCAGCCTGGCGTGCAGCGCGTCGCGTTGCTTGCGCAGGGTGGCCAGCGCGTCGGCGGCCGGCGCGTCCAGTAGCGCGCCGATCTCGTCCAGCGGCACCCCCAGCTCGCGGTAGACGACCACGCGCTGGGCGCGGACCAGATCGGCCGCCGTGTACAGGCGATAGCCGGCGCCGGTGCGGTCGGACGGGTGCACCAGCCCGACCGCGTCCCAGTGGTGCAGGGTGCGCGTCGTGACGCCGAGCAGTTCCGCCGCGACGCCGACGGTGAGCGGTTCGGACACGGCCTCCAGTGTGCCGTGCCCGGCGCCCGTCATCGCTCAGGCGCTTCGATGCCGATCGACCGGAGGTGCGCGGCCGCCGGGCTGTCCGGGTCCCACGGCTGGGCGGCCGTCATGATCACGCGGAGGTTCTCCGGGGTGCGGACCTCGACTTCGACGGAGTTCCACGGCATGACCCGGGGCCCGAGCGTGCATCCGGGCGCCGCCGCCTCGCACGCGGCGACGATCCCCTCGATCTCACCGAGCACACACGAGAAACTCACCGTGGTGGCCGGCGTGTCGGCCGGGCGCTCCCCCGGCACCAGCAGGACGTCCTGAAAAGCCCAGCGGCGCAGGTGCGTCAGCTGCCCCGGCACCGTGAACAGGTCGAAGAACCCGAGACCCCGCACCCAGAAGTCCACCGACGCGGCGAGATCCGCAGTCGGCACGGTGACGAACATCGGCATGCCGTAGAGACCGCGGAACGGTTCGGGCGCAACAACATCCGGTCCAGGGACGGGAACCGGGCTCATCTCGAAAGCGGGAAAGGTGTTCATACCGGCATGGTCGACCCTGACGCTACGTGAGGGTCAAACCGCGTGCTGCCCACGCCGGACCCGCTACAGCGGGGCGGGTGGTTCGGGGGTGGGTTGGCGGGTGGGGAGCGCGCTGATCGTCAGGGCCAGCATGACCAGGGCGATGCCGGTCAGTTCGAGGGCGGTCGGGCGCTGGGCCAGGGCGATGGCACCGACAACGGTGGCGGTGGCGGGCAGCAGCGCGAGCAACAGGGCGAACCGAGCCCGGCCGACCGCGGTCAGGACGACCTGGTCCAGCGCGTACGGGACCGCGCTCGACAGCACCCCGACACCGAGACCGAACAGCCAGGTGCGGGGGTCGGCGAAGACCGACGGGTCGATCGCGAGCTGCGGGACCAGGACGAACGGCGCGAGCAGGGCCGCTGCCGCCGCCATGCCGACGGCGAGCGAGTCCAGCCCGTCGCCCGCGTCGGCCACCCGCTTGCCGACCAGGATGTAGCCCGCCCACAGCACCGCCGACGCGACCGCGAACGCCAATCCGACCGGCTCGACGTCGAACTGCACCCCGGCCAGCAGCAGCACCCCGACGGCGACCAGCACGACCGCGAGCACATCCCTGGCCCGGCGCGAGCCGAGCGTGGCCACCGCCACCGGGCCGAGGAATTCGATGGCGACGGCGGTGCCCAGCGGAATCCGCGCGATCGCCTCGTAGAACACGATGTTCATCGACACCGTGACGACGCCGAACCCGGCCGCCACGGCGACACCGCGCCGGGTCCACCGCGTGCGCCACGGTCGCCGCCAGGCCAGCAGCGCCAGCCCGGCCGCGGCGGCGCGCAACCACGCCACGGTCGCCGGTTCGGTGGTGTCGAACAGGAACACGCCCAGCGCGGCGCCGAGGTACTGCGAGGTCGCGCCGACGACGAACACCAGGGGCACCGACCAGCCGGGCAGGACGGGGCGGGTCGGCCGCTCGGTCGTCGAGATCGCATCCACTCCAGGAGTAATCCACAGCCGACCGCGGATTTCAACGCGTGACCGACCCCACTGTCACACCGTGACCGGCCGCGGCGTCTCATGGGGAAGACCGGCACCGACAGACAGGACCACCATGAGCGAGGGAACCGACGCCGCCACCGCGGCCTTCGTGACGCACCGCAACCTGCTCTTCACGGTCGCCTACGAGATCCTGGGCTCGGCCGCCGACGCCGAGGACGTGCTGCAGGAGACCTGGTTGCGCTGGGCCGACGTGGATCAGGCCGAGATCCGCGATCCGCGCGCGTATCTCGTCCGGATCGCGACCCGGCAGGCACTGACCCGGCTGCGCACCCTCGGCAGGCGCAAGGAGACCTATGTCGGGCCGTGGCTGCCCGAACCGCTGCTCACCGCACCGGATGTCGCCGAGGACGTGGAGCTGGCCGACAGCGTCTCGATGGCGATGATGCTGGTGCTCGAGACGCTCGCCCCGGTCGAACGGGCGGTGTTCGTCCTGCGCGAGGTCTTCGACCTGGCCTACGACGAGATCGCCGCCGCGGTGGACAAGAGCCCGGCCGCGGTGCGCCAGATCGCGCACCGGGCCAGGGCCCACGTCGCCGCGCGCAGGCCGCGCGGTCCGGTGTCCTCCGCGCAGAGCCGCGACGCGCTGGCGGCGTTCGCCCGCGCGGTCGAGACCGGTGACCTGCAGGGACTGCTCGATCTGCTCGCGCCGGAGGTGGTGCTGCTCGCCGACGGCGGCGGTGTGGTCAAGGCGGTCGTGCGCCCGATCGTCGGCGCCGACAAGGTCGCGCGGTTGATGGCGGGCGGCCTGCCCCGGTTCCCCGGTGCGGTGTCGACCGAGCCGACCCAGATCAACGGCGCGCCCGCCCTGATCGTGCGGCGCGACGGCACGCTCGACAGCATCGTGACCGTCCGCCTCGACGACGGGGCGATCACCGGGCTGTATGTGGTGCGCAATCCCGAGAAGCTGTCGCGGATCGAGCGGGCGACCACCGTCGCCCGCTGATCCGCGACGGCGTCGTCAGGGCGTGCCGACCCAGGTGTCGAGCGCGGCGCGCAGGGCGGGCGCCGCGGCGTCGGCGGATTCGTCGACGCCCGCGGCCCAGGCGACGTAGGCGTCGGGCCGCAGCAGCAGCGCGTCGGCGGGCCGGTCCGCGGTCTCGGCGGTGACGATCACGATCCGCGGTTCCCGTGCCAGGGCGAGTTCGCGCAGCTCCGCGCGATCGGCCAGGTCGAGCAGGACCGGCCGCGCGGCGTGGAGCAGTTCGGCGACGCTGGTCGTGCCCTGCTCGGTGCGCAGCGGGAGGTCGGGCGCGAACGCACCGGCCAGCGGGTGCGGGTCGGCGCCGGGCACCGGATAGCGGACGTCACCGGCCGAGATCATGCCCGCCAGCTTGCGCAGCGCGGGCTCGTCGGCGAACAGCTCCTGGAACACCGCGCGCAGCGCGTCGGCGGCCTCGTCCTGGCCACGGCGCAGCGCGGCCTGGGCGCGGGTCTGCTGCAACGCCCGGCCCGCGGCGGCGTACCGCTCGTCGTGGTAGGTGTCGAGCAGACCGGGCGCGGCGGTGCCCTGCACGGTGGCGGCCAGCTTCCACGCCAGGTTGACCGAGTCGAGCATGCCGACATTGAGGGCCGTGCCGGTGGCGGGCAGCAGATGCGCGGCGTCGCCCGCCAGCAGGACCCGCCCGACCCGATAGCGCTCGGCCCGGCGGGCCTGGAACTGGTAGCGCGACAACCGGACCGGTGCGCCCAGCGGCAACTCGGCACCGAGGACCCGCTGGGCGCTGGCACCGAGTTCGGCCAGGGTCAGCGGGTCGTCGTTGTCGTATTCGGTGAACTCCTCCTCGGTGGTCTGGAAGAACATCACCCGCTCGTCGGCCCGCACCGGACCGATCGCGAAGACACCGCGCTCGGTGCGGGTGAAGCCGGGCTGGATCGGCCCGAAGCCGGGCACGTCGATGCCGCCGTCGTCGAGCACGGCCACCGAGTCCGGCAGCGCGACCACACCGAGCCGGTTGACCTCGGGAAAGGTGTTGCCGGGGAACGGGATCGCGGCCAGTTCCCGGATCCGGCTGCGTCCGCCGTCGCACCCGACCACGTACTGCGCGCGCACCCGGTACGGCCCGTCCGGCCCGGTGACTTCGACGGTCACCGCGTCGGCGTCCTGCGCGAGCGCGATCACCTCGTGCCCGCGGCGGATCTCCGCGCCCAGTTCGACGGCCCGCTCGGCGAGCAGCTCTTCGACCCGCGCCTGTGGAATGCCCATCGCGTCCATCGGCCCGTCCGCGAGCGGACCGAAGTCGACGTGCATGCCGCCGAACGGGAAGATCGGGGCCGGGATCGGGCTGCCGACGGCGGTGAAGCGGTCGAGCAGGCCGCGATAGCGCAGCATGTCCAGGATCCGGCCGCCCAGGCCGCTGGCCTTGTGCGCGGTGCCCGGCTCCGCGCGTCGTTCGAGCACCACGGGGCGCACCCCTGCCAGGGACAGTTCCCCGGCCAGCATCAGCCCGGCAGGTCCGGCGCCGACCACGATCACGTCGGTCTTCATTTCACGCACTCGCGTCACTCCCATTTGTCGCCGGTCCGAATGTCGAGGTGAGATTGTGCAGGAGGACCGGGGTCTTGCCGCAAGCCCCCGGGTCGGCTATACCTTGGAAGGGGCGAAGAGCGATTCGGCCTCGCCCGCTCCGGCTTTCGCCGACTCCCCCGCCGCCGCTACGGCTCGTCGAGCAGGCGCAGATAGCCGTCGAGCTGGGCCGCACCGGCGAGCAGGTGCCTGCCGCGCGCGGTCAGCCGATCCTGCCAATCCTCGAGGAAGACGCGCAACGCCTCGGTCCCGCCCGCCGCGCGCAGGGACTCGACGAACTTCGCCACCTGGACCAGCCGATAGCCGCCGCGCCGGAGCTGGCGCGCGATCTCGGCATCGCGCACCGCCGCTGCTCCGTAGATTCGATAGCCCGTCCCCGGGTCGCGTTCGGGACGCAGGATGTCCGCGTCTTCCCACGTGCGCAGCGTCGCCGTATGCACACCGATCCGGCGCGCGAGCTCGCCGACGGTCAACGCACGACCGGCGATCGGCGCGGGCTCGGCGGTCGACAGGCTCCCGAGGGCGGTGGCGACCTCGGTGCGGGTGGCGCGCTCGTCGAGCAGCGCGACATGCGCGACATCGAGGAGCCGGTACGCGGATTCGCGATCACCACGATGGACGGCCCGCAGGATCGCGGCCGCCTGCTGATGCCCGTGCCCACCGCGCAGGGCGAGGAAGGCCCGCAACGCCTGCGCGTGCCGGGGCGTATAGCGCCGGTATCCCGACGCGCTGCGCTCGGCGGCCGGGAGGATGCCCGCCTCGTCGTAATTGCGGATCGCCTGGGCGGACAAGCCGTGTTCCCGGGCCAGATCGATCGGCCGCAAGCTCTTCCTCCTTTGAGACTTTTCTCGACTATCACCAGGCAATATTCGAGAAAGTTTCACCCGAACCTTCAACGATACTGTCGAAGGCATGTCTTCCGACCAAGGAGTGTTCATGCCTACCGTCACCACCCCGCGCGACCTCGGCCGCGAGCTCGACGACTCGACGAGCCTGGGCCGCGCCGTCGACGACCTGCTCGCCACCCGCGCCGAACCGCCGGTCCTGCTCGCCCTCGGCGAACCCACCCACGGGATCGCGGCATTTCCGTTGCTGCGCAACGAACTCCTGGCCCAGCTGGCCGAGCGGGGGTTCCGATCGATCGCGCTGGAATCCGACGTCTTCGCCGCCTCGATCGTCGACGACTACATCAACGGAGCGGCGACCGATCTCGAGACGGTTCTGGCGACCGGCTTCAGTCACCATTTCGGCGCCGTGCCCGGCAATCGCGAACTCGTCGAATGGCTGCGCGCGTACAACGCCGACCGCGCCACCGCCGACCGCTGTCGCTTCCATGGCTTCGACGCGCCGACCGAGCAGACCGACGTGCCCAGCCCCCGAGTCGCGCTGACCACGGCCGGCGAGTATCTGCCCGAACCGCTGCGGCCGACGTCGATGCGCGAGCTCGAGGCACTGCTCGGCGAGGATGCCGACTGGTCGAATCCGGCGGCCGTGTACGACCCGGCCGTCTCGATCGGCGGCTCCGAGCGCGCCCGCGCGCTGCGCGTCGTCGCCGACGACATCGCGAGCGCGCTGCGTCGCGCGGCACCGTCGCTGCGGCCCGCCGACCCCGCCGGCTACGACCTCGCCCTCGCCTACGCGCGCACCGCACTCGGCCTGCTCCGCTACCACGCCGTCATGGCCACGCCCGGCCCCGATCGCATCGCGAACCTGCTCAGCGTCCGCGCGGAGATGATGGCCGACAACTTGCACGCGATCGTCGCCGCCGAGCAGGGACGCGGACCGACCCTGGTCTTCGCGCACAACGTGCACCTGCAACGTGCCGGATCCACCCTCACCATGGGTGGCGAGGACGCGCACTGGTCCGGGGCAGGCGCGCTGGTCGCGCTCACCCTCGGCGAGCGCTACACGTTCGTGGCGACCGACGCGAACCCGACCAGCGCACCGGGCACCCTCCAGTTCGAACTGGCCGCGGCCACCACCCGCCGCGCGCTGTTCCCCGCACCCGCCCTGCGCGCCGCGCTCCCGCCGTCGATCCGCGCGGGCGAGCCGATCGTGCCCGGTCACCTCCCGTTCGAGCCCGACGGGCTCGCGGGCGCCGACGCGATCGTGTTCGTCGCCGACACCGACGGCACCCGACACGAATACTGGCACTGATCCGAACATACGTTCGAACGCGCGCTAGACTGTCGGCATGTCGCTGCCCCTGCAAGGTTCACTGTTCGACGGTGAGGCGGTTGCGCTGGGTTCGATCGAGACGATCCGGCGCACCCAGCTCGACGCGACAGCCTGGGTGGATGTGCTGCCCGGCTGGCTGAGCGGCGCGAGCGTGGTGTTCGACCGGCTCGCGGAGCGGGTGCCGTGGCACGCCGAGCGCCGACCCATGTACGACCGGGTCGTCGACGTGCCACGCCTCGTGTCGTTCTTCGGCGAACACGACCCGCTCCCCGACCGGATCCTCGTCGCCGCCAGGGACGCGTTGAGCGAGCACTACGCCGCCGAACTCGGCGAACCCTTCCGCACGGCCGGGCTGTGCTTCTATCGCGACGGCCGCGACAGCGTGGCCTGGCACGGCGACACGATCGGGCGCGGCGCCACCCACGACACCATGGTCGCGATCGTCTCGGTCGGCGCACCACGCGCCCTGCTGCTGCGCCCACGCGGCGGCGGGGCCAGCGTGCGGTTCACCGCAGGGCACGGCGACCTGCTGGTGATGGGCGGCGCCTGCCAGCGCACCTGGGAGCACGCGGTACCCAAGACCACGCGCCCGGTCGGCCCACGCATCAGCATCCAGTTCCGCCCGCGCAACGTTCGCTGACGATCCAGCCGGAACCCGTGCCCGACACGGAGTTCCACGACTCCGCGCAGACCGCCCCGGCCCGGCTGCCGCACGATCCTCGCGATCGGGCATCACTCGGCGGTCCGGCTGACTGCCGAGCAGTTCACCCACCGGCCAGCCCTGGGCTCCGTCACCGACTGCGCCGCAGCCGGTCACGGCACGGTCAGCACCGAGTGCACGAGTTCCCGCACGCCCGCGCGCAAGCGGTCGACCTCACCGGCCCTGGCCAGCTGCTGCGCGAGTTCCCCGCCGAGCGTCGACAGCAGCAGCGCGCCGACCGTCTCCGCGTCGATATCCGGGCGCACCTCGTGCAACAGCGTGGTGATGTGCTCGGCCCAGAAGGCATGGAATTCCGCGCTGCGGGGGTGCGGCGGCATGGCCTGGTAGGCGGCGATCAGTTCGACGTCGGCGGTGACCATGGTCGTCATCGCGTCGAAGAAGGCCAGTAGCCGGTCGGTCGCCGGGGCGCCGGGACCCAGCGGCGGCGGTCCGCTCGTCACCGCCGCCATCAACGTGATCGCCCCCTCGGCCACCAGCTCGTACAGCAGCCCGGCGCGGCTGCCGAAGCGGTGGAAGATGGTCCCTTTGCCGACGCCGGCGGCGGCGGCGACCCGGTCCATGGTCACCCCGGCCGCGCCGTGTTCGGCCAGCAGCGCGGCGGTGGCGTCGAGGATCGCTCGACGGTTGCGCGCGGCGTCGGCGCGTTCGGTGGGGCGTGGGCCTGTCATCGCATCGCTTCCTCGGCATCGGCCGATCCGTTGACAAGTTGACTGCCGGTCCATATCGTTCGAATATCTGGACCGGCAGTCAACTTATGGAGTTCTGATGCAGGCAATCGTAATGACCGAGACCGGCGCCCCCGAGGTGCTGGTGCCGCGCGCGGTCGACGCACCGCGACCGGGCGACGGGCAGGTCCTCGTCCGCGCCGAGGCGATCCCGGTGCTCTACCCGGAGACCAAGGTGCGAGCGGGTGAGTTCCCGGTCCCCGTCGCGCTGCCCGCGGTGTTCGGGTTCCAGGCGGCGGGCACCGTGACCGAGCTCGGCACCGGTGTGGACCCGGCGCTGCTCGGCGCCCGGGTCGTCGCCGCCACCAGCGGCGTCGGCGCCTACGCCGAACTCGTGGTGGCCGAGGCGGATTCGCTGACCGTCATCCCCGACGGCCTGCGCACCGACCTCGCCGCCGCCACCCAGATGCCCGGCTCGGTCGCCCTGGCCCTGGTCGCGACCGCGGCGCTCGCGCCGGGCGAGACAGTCCTGGTCGAAGCGGCCGCCACCGGCGTCGGCAGTGCGCTCACCCAGCTGTGCGCGGCGCGCGGGGTGCGGGTGATCGCCACCGCCGGCGGTGCCGAGAAGGCCCGGCTGGCCCGCGAGCACGGCGCCGCCGAGGTCGTCGACCACACCGCGCCCGACTGGGCCGATCAGCTCCGCGACCTGCTGGCGGGTGGCACCGTCGATGTCGTCTTCGACTCCATCGGCGGCGATTCCGTGACGCCGCTGCTCGACCTGATCACCCCGCGCACCGGCCGCGTCCTCAGCTACGGCTGGCTGGCCGGCGTCCCCACCCAGCTCACCGCCGTCGACCTGATCCTGCGCGGCCTCACCCTCACCGGCTGCGCGGGCCCCGCCTGGCTCGGCGAGGTGGCCCACCGACGGGCGGACGCCCTCGACGCCGCCGCGCGGGGCCAGCTGACCGTCGGCATCGACTCCGTCCTGCCGCTGACCGCGGCCGCCGACGCCCACCGCAAACTCGAGGAGCGGAGCGCCCTGGGCACAGTCCTGTTGCGGCCGTAGTCCCGTCGGCCCGCGACCGCCGCGCAGTGCGAGCTCTCGAAATCGGCCTCCGGGGCGGGCGATGAGGAGGGAGCCGGAGCCGGAGATCGGGCACTGGCCGTAGGATTCGGGGCATGGGGAGTCGAGTGGCGTTGCCTGTCCGTTCGTCGAATGCGCTGACCGCGCGATGGACCGCGACCTTCGCCGACGACGACGCCGTGGTGTCGGGGGCGGGCGCGTGGGTATTGCTGGCCTTGCTGGCGGGGGCTGCCCAAGGGGCGGCTCGGGCGGAATTGGCGGCGGCGGTGGAGGTTCCGGCCGAGTCGGCGCATCAGGCCGGGCTGGATCTGCTGCGCTCGCTCGACTCCTCGGCCGACGTGGCGCTGGCGACCGGCGCCTGGGTGCGGCCGGGGATCGCGCTGCGGGACGAGTGGGTCCGCAGCATGCCCGCGGGCTCGGCGGGAACCCTGGTGGATCAGGCCGCGCTCGATGCCTGGGCGAGCGAGCGCACCGGCGGATTGATCGAGACGTTCCCGGTCACCGTCGACGCCTCGACGGTGCTCGCGCTGGCCACCGCGCTCGTCGCCCGGACCCGCTGGGTGACGCCGTTCCAGCTGATCCGCTGGACACCGGAATCCGGACCCTGGCAGGGACATCAGGGACCGGGCTTGTACCGCACCGGGCACGCCGACGGCAGCATCTCGGTCCTCGGCACCGACGTGACCAGGGTGATCGTCACCGGCACCGGTGAACTCGACGTGCACCTGCTGATCGGTGCCGACGGGCCACGGCAGGCGTTGGCCGCCGGGCTGGCCGCGCTCGACGGCGCGATACCCGACGCGGTCGCGCCCACCGCCGACACGACAGCCCCGTGCCTGACGGTGCTGCGGCGCAAGATCTTCGGCGCGGGCGGTGACCGCGTCCAGGTGCAACTCCCGCCGTTCGAGGTTCGCGGCGCGCACGACCTCACCCGCCATGCCGCCCTGTTCGGCCTCGGCGCCGCGGGCAACGCGGAGTCCGGGCACTTCCCCGGGATCTCCGACACTCCGCTGGCGGTGAGCGCCGCCGGGCAGCACGTGATGGCCCGATTCGACGCCGAGGGGTTCGAGGCCGCCGCTGTCACCGCCGTGGCGATGCGCATGGGCAGCGTCCCCCAGGAGCAGTGGTCGACGATCACCGCCGTCCGCATCGACCGGCCGTTCGGCTTCCTCGCGGTACACCGGCCGACGGGAACGGCCGTTGTCGCAGGTCAGGTGACCCGGCCGCCGCTGGAATGGGCGACCTCGTCCCCGTCTCGCCACACCCAGGGCGGCGCCCGGTGAGAGCGGTAATCGCCATTGCCGATTCTGTTGTTCGGCAACAGGATTCGGTTTCGATGTCGCTGACGGAGGTCGTATCCTGGTAGGGGTCCGCAATCGGTTGCTCAGGGGGTCGTGGTGATCGTCGTTGTCGCGGACGAAACCGAACTCGAAGGCGCAGAAGAGGTCGTCGCGGCGGCGATCCGGGAATGGGCCGCGTCCGAGGTAGGGGGCGTGGCGATCTTCCGCTGCCATGTGCCGGAGAGCCGGGGCGGATCGGTCGAGGTCGACGCGCTGGTGTGTACGCCGCAGGGCGCCACCGTGGTGGAGGTGAAGGGGTTCACCGCACGCCAGGACGGTGTGCTCGCCACCCCGCCCAACGGCCCCTGGACGGTCGACGGCGCGGAGGCCGCCCTCTATCACGCGGTGCGGGTGCCCAATCCGTTCGTCCAGGTGCGCAGGCAGGTCTTCGCCGCCAAGAACCTGCTGCAGCAGTCCGGGATCTTCGGCTGGGTGAACGCCGTGGTCGCGCTGGTCCCCCAGCCCGGCGCGCGGATCACCCTCGAGGAGGCCCGCATCGCCGACGGATACCGGGCGGTGCTGGTCGAACGTGACGATTCCTCGTCTCTGCGTGACTACTTCCACGCCGAGACCGGGCGCACGGTCCGGCTCAACGTCAACGATGTGCGCCGCGTCTTCGCGGCCCTGAATCTCAGCCACCTGCTGCCGTCCCGGGTCGCGTTGGCGGACCAGGGTTTTCCGGCACGGCTGGAACCGTCGACCTCGACCAGGACCGCACCGGCCGCCGCCGGACTCGGGCAGGCCGAGGAGGGCGAGACGGCCCCCGGCCGTGGCGCCTCCCGGGTGGGCACCCGAGTGGCGCAGGCGAGCACACCCGGGTTCCTCGCCGCGATCGATCGGCTCACACATCGGTCACGGACCTCCGCCGACACCGAGGAATCAGGTCCGGCGGCGCGGGAATCCGCCGACCAGGCGCCGAGCACCGCCTCCGCGCCCTCGGACGGCACTGCGACGCACAGCGAGGAGTCGAACGGTGCTGTCGCGCCGTTGGCGGGATTGGTGAGTATGGCTGCCACAGAAGACGACTCGCAGACCGCGTCGACGCCGAGAACCGAGGTCTCGGCGCAGCTTCCCGAGGACACCCCGGGTGAGCCCGAGCAGACCGCGTCCCCCGAAGCCGATCTCGCCGCGCACGCGGCAGATACCGTCCCTGCCCCCGACACGGAACCCGCGCAAGCGACACCGTCCGCACCCGGCTCCGGTACCGAGACCGCATCTCCGGACGACAACGGGCACGCTGTCGAGAACGCGGAGGAGCCCACCGACGACGAGGTCGTGGCCGAGGTCGATGGACCGGACGGCTTCACGGACCAACCGGACACCGGGGTCGAGGTTTCCGGCAGCGCGGAAGACGGATCTCCTCCGTCACCCGACGAAACAGCCACTGCCCCTGCGGAGCCGGACGAATCCGTCACCGGTACGGACGTCACCGCAGCGACACCCGTCTCCGGCGAGGACGCGGGAGCGGCTGTGTCGCTGGTGAAGTCGACCGATGACCGGTCCGCCGAGTCTCCCCTGGCTTCACCGAGTGCCGCCCCGAGCAGCTTCGCCGCACCGGGCGATGGCCTCGATGCCGAGGTCCCGCACGAAGTCGAGCCGACGATGGCAGATGACGATGACTGGCCCGAGGACGAGGATCCGGACGATCCGGCGTACGCGGCACCCGGATACGCCGTCGCGGCCGGGGCCGCCACCGCCTGGTCGGCGTCATCGGGCAGCCCCGATTCCGCCCACCACGGCGGCGCCGAGCGATTCGACGACACCGAGCACTGGAGCGACTGGGTCGATCAGGATCGGACCCCGGCCCGCCCGGCCGCCACGAACCGGCCGCGGGAGCAGGTCTCGGGCAGGTCCGGCGGGCCGTCACTGCTCGAGCGATGGCGCAACACGCCGGTGCGCGAGCGCCGCCCGCGCGAGCGACGCAGGCTGCGGATCGGGCCCGGCATCGGACTGCTGTTGTTCATCGCCCTGTTCGGGGCGGGCTTCTTCGCCATCACCGCCGTGCAGGCGAGCCGGTTCGAGATGGCGGACTACGACCGGATGTGCGAGGACCGCAAGCCGTTCCCGAACGCGGCGGAGTACCAGCGCGACGGCGCACGGCCGACCTATCTGTCGGGCGACCTGGCCACCATGGTCGCGACGAACAGCTCACCCGCCTGGCATCCGACCGATCCGGCCATGGTCCAGCTCATCGCCTGTATGCGCCAGACCAGCCTGGGCGACCTGGTCCAGACCTGCCAGCTCCCCGCGGCGCCGGGCTCCCCCATCGGCCGCACGGTCAACCTGTTCCGGGCGACCTACGAGATCACCGTCTACGAACTGCGCACCGGGCGGGAGGCCGGACGCGCGATCATGGTCGGCGAACGCTACTCGGCCGACCCCGCCAACACCGACCCCGATCGGTGCCGCGCTGTCGCCGACGCGCCCGATGTCCTCGGCCGCAGACTGGGCCAGCCCTCGACCGCGCAGGTCACCGGCTTCCTCGCGCCCCTGGTGCACGCCGACCGCTGAACCGGCTTGACCTCGAGCGCACTCGAGGTAGCAAGATCACCGATGTGCCCCGCGCACACCCGACACCGCGCCACCCAGCGTCGGTCGCGCCTCCGCCGGTTTCCCGTACACCCACCGGCGGAGGCCGTCGGGATCCGGCTCAGGCCACCGCCGCCTGCGCCGCGGGCTGGTCGCCGTCGGATTCCTGTGCCCTGGTCAGCTTGGCCTGCGCGCGCCGCAGATCCTCGGCGATGATCTGCAGGGCGGGCGGCGCGGCGAGCCCACGCGCGCGGATCAGGTCACCCACGGTGACGAGCCGGCTCAGCGACGCCGCGACATAGCCCTGCAGGACCGCGATGCGGTCGGCGGGCACCGCCTGGATCGACTTGCTCACCAGCGATTCCAGGTCGCGTTGCGCCTTGAGGGTGTCGGAGGTGAGCACCGCGAACAGCCCCCACAGATCGTCGATCGGTTCGCCGGCGACCTGCGCGCGCAGCGCCTCGTAGGTCTCGTTGCGCCGCGCCGAGGCCTCCATGACATCGCGCAGCGCGTCGGTGAGGTGCGACCTGGTCGCCTCCGGAATGCGGTACACCTGCGTGGTTTCGGTGGTGCCGATCCGGTCGGCGACCCGGCTGACGATGGCCAGCGCGTCGTCGAGATCGGTCAGCGCCACCCGCAGCAGCGGCGCCGTCGCGTGGAATCGCGGCTCCATCGCCTGCAGATCGTAGAACTCGTTGATCCGCTTGCTCGCCACCGCGATATCGCGGCTGAGCAGCGCGACGTTCTCGTGCAACCCCATCGCGTGCAGCCGCTGATCGACCGCGGAATCCAAGGCGGCCAGCACATTCGGATCCCGCGGTTCGTGGATGTGGTGCACCGCGGAGGCGATCCCCGACCGGGAGAACGCCTTGGTGAAGAAGATCGTGCTGATCGACAGCGAGAGGCCGAGCACGAAATCCGGCTGCACCTTGAAGATCTCGCGCACACTGCCCCGCGCCATGATCAGGATCGCGAAGACGACCGCCAGACCGAGTGCGGCCCAGAGCAATTGCGCCCGGGTCATGTGCCGGCTGCTCAACGATGGATGCTCACTCACGGTCTCCCCCAGCCCGCCGATCCGACGGCGTTCGATGCTGGTTGCATTCTCCTGCACGCCATCGTGATCCGCATCGGAAGTGGCCCGGAAACGGCGACAGCCGCGCATCCGGGCAGGATGCGCGGCTGTCGCGGAAGGTCTCACGCCGAGACGGCGATCTCCCATTCGTAGATCGTCAGTTCCGACGCTCCGGTGGTGTGCACCGGATCGGCGTGCGCGATAGCCGTTGCGGCGTCCAGGCTTTCGGCCAGGACGACGTAGGCGCCGCCGGTGCCGTCGGTGAACCGGCCACTCTCCTGCAGCTGCCCCTTGGCGAGCAGTTCCTGCAGGAACGCGCGGTGCGGTTCGACCACGGACTGGTCGAACGCGGGGGTGCGCATGACCATGACGAGGTATTTGTTCGTCACGACCGGTCCTCCGGCGCGGGACGCGCGGCCCTGGTGGCGGCCGCGGCGGCACGCACCTGCGGCGCGACCTGCACGACCTGCCCCAGCACACCGTTCACGAACGACGGCGAGTCGTCGGTGGACAGTTCCTTGGCCAGCTCGACGGCCTCGTCGACCGCGACCACCGGGGGGACGTCGGTGGCGTGGAACAGCTCCCACACCGCGATCCGCAGGATTGCCCGGTCGACGGCGGGCAGGCGCGACAGCGTCCAGTCCTGCAGGTAGCCCTCGATGGTGCCGTCGACCCGGTCCAGGTCGTCGGCGACGCCCTCGACCAGGACCGAGGTGTAGGCGTGCACGGGAGCCACGCTCTGGTCACGAGTCGCCAGGTCGGCGCGTTCGGAGAGCAGGTCGGAGACGTCGACGTCGCGCGCCTCCGCCTCGAACAGCAGGTCCACGGCCCGGCGGCGCGCCTTGTGGCGTGCGCCGAGCTTCTTGAACGAGCCCTTTTTGTCTGCCGGGGAGTCCGTCACGATCAGGCGTTGACGCGGCCGAGGTAGTTGCCGTCGCGCGAGTCGATCTTCAGCTTGTCGCCGGTGTTGATGAACAGCGGGACCTGCACCTCGGCGCCGGTTTCCAGGGTGGCGGGCTTGGTGCCACCGGTGGAGCGGTCACCCTGCAGGCCGATGTCGGTGTGCTGCACGACCAGCTCGATGGTGACGGGGAGCTCGACGAACAGCGGCGCGTCCTCGTGTACGGCCACCTGCACGCCCATGTTCTCCAGCAGGAAGCGCGCACCCTGACCGATGGTGGCCTCCGGGATGGAGATCTGGTCGTAGGTGTCACCGTCCATGAAGATGTAGTCGGTGCCGTCGTGGTACAGGTAGGTCATGTCGCGACGGTCGACGGTCGCGGTCTCGACCTTGACGCCCGCGTTGAAGGTCTTGTCGACGACCTTGCCGGACACGACGTTCTTCAGCTTGGTCCGCACGAACGCGGGGCCCTTACCCGGCTTGACGTGCTGGAACTCGACGATCTGCTGGAGCTGACCGTCGATTTTCAGCACAAGGCCGTTCTTGAAGTCGCTGGTGTCCGCCACTGTCCTCGGATCTCCTCGTTCGTTTACTGCGGTCTCTGGGGACCGGCGTCACTCGACGACGGTCAGGTCCTTGCTGGTGAGGGTGAGCAGGTCCGGGCCCGCCTCGCGTACCACGAGCGTGTCCTCGATCCGGACCCCGCCGCGGCCGGGAAGATACACACCAGGTTCGACGGTCACCGCCACGCCAGCAAGTAGTGTACCGGTACTCGTTTTCGCCACTCCGGGCGCTTCGTGGATCTGCAACCCGACCCCGTGCCCGAGGCCGTGCACGAACTGCGGACCGTAGCCCGCCTCCTCGATGACGACCCGGGCGGCGGCATCGACCTCGGCGGTCCCTGCGCCCGGTTTCAGCGCCTCGCGCCCGGCCCGCTGAGAACGGGCCACCAGTTCGTAGATCTCGCGCTGCCAGTCCTCGGGCCTGCCGAGGACGAGGGTGCGGGTCATATCGGAGTGGTAGCCGTCGACGACCGCGCCGAAGTCGAGTTTGACGAAGTCGCCGGTGGTCAGGACCGCGCCGGTCGGGCGGTGATGCGGCACGGCGGAGTTCACGCCGGTGGCGACGATCGTCTCGAACGAGATCGCTTCGGCGCCGTGCTCGAACATCGCCCACTCCAGGTCGCGGGCGACCTGGCGTTCGGTGCGGCCCGGCCGGATCAGGCCGCGGTCGAGCAGGTCGGCCAGGCCCGCGTCGGCGGCCGCGCAGGCCGCGCGCAGCTGGGCGATCTCGTAGTCGTCCTTGACCATGCGCAGCTGCTCGACCAGCCCGTTGGTCGGTACCAGCTGCAGTCCGGTGCGCAAGGACTGGAACGAGGTGTGCTCGGCGACGGTGACCACGTGGCTCTCGAAGCCGATCCGGCCCAGCTGCCATTCGCCGGCCAGCTCGATGATCCGCCGCGCGGTGGCCCGGGAGATCTCGGCGCTCAGATCGGGGACCTGCACGGCCACCTGCGCGGAATAGCGGCCGTCGGTGCCGATGACGGTGCGGTCCTCGGCACCGCGCATATCCCAGGAGTGCACCAGGAGCACGGCATTGGATCCGGTGAACCCGGTCAGGTAGCGGATATTGACCAGATCGGTGACCAGCAGCGCGTCGACGCCGTTCTCCACCAGCAGGCTCCGCAGAGCACCACGCCGTGCCGCGTGATCGGGACGCGGGGTATCAGCACACATGGGTCAACGCTACCGCTCGACGACCGACACGTCGGCACCGAACTCGGCACTTTTCCCGGCGTCGGCGCGTCCACCGCGCGCCCGACTGGACACCGCGTTGTCCACATCGCGCGGAGTTGTCCACATTCGCCGATCGGGCCTCGCCGGGGCGCGCACCGCCGCGCACGATCGAACGCATGACCACTGCCGCGTTCTGCCTGCTCATCGCCTGGTGCTTGCTGCTGGGTGTCCTCGATATCCACGCCCGCCGGCTCCCCAACGCCCTCACCGGCGTCGGCGCGGCGGCGGTGTTCCTCTACGCGGGGTACACCGGGAACCTGGCGACGGCGCTCATCGGGGCCGCGCTGCTGACCATGCCGTATCTGGTGATCCATCTGCTCTCCCCGGCCGCGCTCGGCGCCGGTGACGTGAAGCTGGCGGTGGGTCTCGGGGCCGCCGCCGCGCTCGCGGGACCGCCCGCGTGGGTGTGGGCGGCGATCGCCGCGCCCGCGCTCACGGCGGCGATCGCGGTGGGCATGCTCGGTGGGCACCGGCTGCGCGCGGCACTGGGTCGCGGCACGGGCGGATCGCGGTCGCGGCGACCGGTGCCGCACGGTCCGGCCATGTGCCTGGCCACCGTCACCGCGATGGCGCTGGCATGACCGGCAGCGCGACGCGCCGGGCCGATCACACACCTGGCGCCGGTACCCCGATACCGGTCGGGACCGGGTCGGTGCAGCACGATCGGGGCGGTGGCCGCCACCGCGCGGCCCGGCGCGGCGGCGACGTGCCGCTCATCACGTCGGCCCACGTGCCCGACCACGCGCGGCGACATGGGAAGATGGTCGGCGTGTTGCGCTGGATAACTGCCGGAGAATCCCATGGTCCCGCTCTCGTCGCCCTCCTGGAAGGGATGGTCGCCGGAGTCGAGGTGACATCGGACGACGTCTCCGCACAGCTCGCGCGCCGTCGGCTCGGTTACGGGCGCGGCGCCCGGATGAAGTTCGAGGCCGACAAGGTCACCCTGGTCGGTGGCGTGCGCCACGGCCGGACCATGGGTGGTCCTGTCGCGATCGAGGTCGCCAATTCCGAGTGGCCCAAGTGGACCGAGGTGATGTCGGCCGACCCGGTCGACGAGGAGGCGCTCGCCGGGATGGCGCGCAACGCGCCGCTGACCCGTCCGCGTCCCGGTCACGCCGACTACTCCGGCATGCTCAAGTACAACTTCGAGGACGCGCGTCCGGTGCTCGAACGGGCCAGTGCCCGCGAGACCGCGGCCCGCGTCGCGGCGGGCACGGTCGCCCGCAACTTCCTGCGTCAGGCCTTCGGTGTCGAGGTCATCTCGCACGTGGTGTCGATCGGCACCGCGGCCAACACCACCGGTGTCACCCCCGGTGCGCACGATCTCGACGCCATCGACGCCAGCCCGGTCCGCGCGTTCGACGCCGAGGCCGAGGCGGCGATGATCGCCGAGATCGAGGCGGCCAAGAAGGACGGCGACACGCTCGGCGGCGTCGTCGAGGTGATCGTCGACGGTCTGCCGATCGGGCTCGGCTCGTTCATCAGCGGCGAGCAGCGGCTGGACTCGCGGCTGGCCGCCGCTCTCATGGGCATCCAGGCGATCAAGGGTGTCGAGGTGGGCGACGGTTTCGAGACCGCGCGCAGGCGCGGCAGCCAGGCCCACGACGAGATGCGTCCCGGCCCCGACGGTGTGCTGCGCTCGACCAACCGCGCTGGCGGTCTCGAAGGCGGCATGACCAACGGTGAGGCGCTGCGGGTGCGCGCCGCGATGAAGCCGATCTCGACCGTGCCGCGCGCGCTGTCGACCGTCGACATGTCCACCGGTGAGGAAGCCGTCGCCATCCACCAGCGCTCGGATGTGTGCGCGGTGCCCGCGGCCGCCGTGGTCGCGGAGTCGATGGTCGCGCTCGTGCTGGCGCAGGCGGCGCTGGAGAAGTTCGGTGGCGACTCGCTGACCGAGACCCTCGACAACATCACCAGCTACATCAAGCGGATCGGCAACCGCCCGCACGTGCCCGCGGACAGCCGCACGCCGTGACCGGGCAGGGACAGGAGGGGGCCGCGGAGGACAACGACGCGGGTCCCCCATCGACTGTCGGCACGAACGATCGCGCCGACCGAGTAGGCAACACCGTCAACGCGACCGACACCACTGGCACCGCTGGCGCGACCGACGCTGCTGAAGCGACTAGCGCTGCTGGCGCAACTGGCGCTGTCGACGCGACCGGCTCGGCTGGCACTGCTGACGCGACCAGCACTGCCGACACGACTGGCGCTGTCGACGCGACCGGCTCGGCTGGCACTGCTGACGCGACCAGCACTGCCGACACGACTGGCGCCGCTGACACGACCGGCCCCGCTGGCACTGCTGACGCGACCAGCACTGCCGACACGACTGGCGCCGCTGACACTGCTGCTAGCGCTGCCGACGCGACTGGCGCTGCTGGCGCTGCTGGCGCTGCTGGCGCTGCTGGCGCTGCTGGCGCTGCTGGCGCTGCTGGCGAGACCAGTACCAGTGCCGCCAACTCGAACAGTGACGCCGACACATCCAGCGACCCCGCCGCTTCCTGTACCGCGGATGCGACCGCTGACGTCGAGTTGGCCGAGACCGCTGGCATACCCGGTGACGCCGAGCCGACCGAGACCACTGACGCGACTGGCGACGCGACCGGGACCGCCGAGCAGACCGGTACTGCCGATGTCGAGGCGGTGGCCGAACCTCGTGCGCGTGTGGTCCTGGTCGGGCCGCCGGGGTCGGGGAAGTCGACGATCGGGCGCAAGCTCGCGCGGGAGCTCGGGGTCGAGTTGTACGACACCGATGCCGGGATCGAGGCCGACACCGGGCGTGGGATTCCGGAGATCTTCGCGACCGATGGCGAGCCGGAGTTCCGCCGGATCGAGGAACTGGTGGTGCGCCGGGCGGTGCTCGAGCACGATGGCGTCGTCTCCCTCGGTGGCGGGTCGGTGCTGTCGGCACGGACTCGCGAGGTGTTGCGTTCCGCGACCGTGGTCTACCTGGAAATCAGTGTGGCCGAAGGACTTCGGCGTACCGGCTCCAGCAATGCGCGACCGCTGCTCAACGGCACCGATCCCGGTGCCAAGTACCGGGAGCTGATGCGGATCCGGCGCCCGCTCTACCGCGAGGTCGCCACGGTGCGCGTGCGGACCGACGGGCGCAGCCCGGGCCGGGTGGTGCGGATGATCCTCACCAAACTCGGCTTGGAATCGGTGCGCACCGACCTCGACACCGAGCGCGCCACCGGCGGATCCGGTACCGCCGCTTCGGGTTCGGCCACCAGCAGGCCCGGGATCGGCAGCAACCGGTCCAGGGCGCGACGCCGCGCCAGGGCGCGCGCCGCGGCCGCGCGCCGGGCGACCGAGCAGGCCACGATCGACCGGACCGGTTCGGCGGCAACGCGTTCCGGCTCCGAGCCGGCACCCGGTGGTGACGCGGGCACACCGCAGGGCGAGGCGCGCACGACCGGTGCCCGCCGGTCCCGGCGCACCAGGTCCCGGCGCGGCGGGGTCCGTATCCGCTCGGCGGGCGCGAACCGCGAGGCCGATGCCAGGTCGACCCGCGCGCCCGGCGGGGAACCCGCGGCCCAGTCCGGTGCGACGTCACCGGATCGCCCGGCGGGTCAGCGCACCGGCACTCCGGCGCCGACCGGGCAGCGGTCCGGAGCGGGCCAGCCCGGCGACGCGGACCGCGCGACCGCCCAGGGCGAGCGCACCCGGCGCAACCGGCCGCGCCGACGCGGCGGCCGGCGCAAGACCAACGACCAGAAAGAATCGGAGCAGCGCACGTGACAGAGCCGACCACCATCCAGGTCCGCACCGCCGACCCGTACCCGGTGATCATCGGACGCGGGCTGCTCGGCGATCTCGTCGAGGCGGTCAGCGCGGGCAACGCCGTGCGGACCGTGGCGATCTTCCATCAGCCGCCACTGGCCGAGACCGCCGAGGTCGTGCGGAAAGCGCTGGCCGACACCGGGATCGACGCGCACCGCATCGAGATCCCCGACGCCGAGGACGGCAAGGACCTGGCCGTGGCCGGGTTCTGCTGGGAAGTGCTCGGCCGGATCGGGCTCACCCGCAACGACGCCATCGTGAGCCTCGGCGGTGGCGCGGCCACCGACCTGGCCGGCTTCGTCGCCGCCACCTGGATGCGCGGGGTGCGCATCGTGCACGTGCCGACCACGCTGCTGGCGATGGTCGACGCCGCGGTCGGCGGCAAGACCGGCATCAACACCGAGGCGGGCAAGAACCTCGTCGGCAGCTTCCATGAGCCGAGCGCCGTGCTGGTCGACCTCGCCACCCTGGAGACGGTGCCGCGCAACGAGATCGTCGCGGGCATGGCCGAGATCATCAAGGCCGGTTTCATCGCCGATCCGGTGATCCTGGATCTCATCGAGGCCGACCCGGAGGCCGCGCTCGATCCCACCGGCGACGTGCTGCCGGAGCTGATCCGGCGCGCCATCCAGGTCAAGGCCGATGTCGTGGCGGCCGACCTCAAGGAGTCGAGCCTGCGGGAGATCCTCAACTACGGCCACACGCTGGGCCACGCCGTGGAGCGCCGCGAACGCTACCGCTGGCGCCACGGCGCCGCCGTCTCCGTCGGCCTGGTGTTCGCGGCCGAGCTGGGCAGGCTGGCCGGCCGTCTCGACGACGCCACCGCCGACCGGCACCGCTCCATCCTGGAGAGCGTCGGACTGCCGGTCAGCTACGACGGTGACGCGCTCCCGCAGCTGATGGACGCCATGCAGACCGACAAGAAGACCCGCTCGGGCGTGCTGCGGTTCGTGGTGCTCGACGGGCTGGCCAAGCCGGGCCGGCTCGAGGGTCCGGATCCGTCGCTGCTGGCGGCGGCCTACTCGGCGATCGCGCGTGAGGCCTCCACCGGCGGCCCGATTCTGCTCTGACACGGCACTGTGCCCGGCGAGAGGTCCTCGCCGGGCACAGTAACGGTGGACTCAGACGACCGGCGCGAACTCCGGCTGGGTCTGGGGAGCGGTGGCGGTGGATTCGGGGGTGCGCCGCGCCCGTCGACGACCGAGGGCGACGCCCGCCATCGCGGGCAGGAACACCAGCAGCAGGATGAACGACGCCGCCGAGGTCAGCTCGAACAGCGCACCGGCTTCGCCGAGTTCGATGCCAGGCACCTGATCGAGGACCAGGCACACGGCCCCGCTCGCGAGGCCGGCGACGGCCCCGGCCGCCAGCCAGCGCACGGTGAGATCGGTGGCGGCGCCCGCCTGGCCGTCGCGCATTCCCCAGGCGACCACGACACCCACGATCACGGCGAGGCAGGCCACCCGCCAGATCGTGCCGTAGGTCGGCGCGAACGCCATCGCGACGGCGAGCAGCAACCGTAAGCCGACGACCAGCGCGCCCAGGACAGTGGCTCGTAACACCCAAGCGGTCATGAGCAACACCTTAACCGGAAAAAACTAGAACAGGTATCAATTCCACCGGATCGGGCGATTCCCGGAGGCGCCGGGACGGTCAGTTCGACGGCACCCAGAGGTCGTACCTGCCGCTACCGTCGGTCCGCGCTTCACAACGCGCCCGATCACTCCACAGCGGCGCGTCCTTCAGACAGCTCGCCAGCGAGACGTTCGATGCCGACGCCACGCAGGTGAACCCCCAGGACGGTTGCGGCGAGGCACAACCCCCTTGCGCCGAGGCCGGACCCCCGACAACGATCGCCGAGGCGACAACCGACAGCACCATGACCACGATTCGACCGAACACAGCCAATCCCTCCCCTAGATTGCGTTGGGCACCAGGGTAATACGGCGCTCAGGCCGACGGAAGGGTCTCGTCGAGCGCGGCCGCCATCGCGGCGCGCGGTGCGGGCTGCCCGGTGAACAGCTCGACCTGACCGTAGGCCTGGTTGAGCAGCATCTGCAGACCGCTGACGACGGTGTGCCCGGCCGCGGCCACGGCCGCGGCCAGCGGGGTCGGCCACGGGTTGTAGATCGCGTCGAGCACCACCGGGGCCGCCGCCACCCGGTCCGCGACCGCGGCGGCCGCGTCCGCGGGAATGGTGCTGACCACCGCGCCCGCCGTCGCGCAGACGGTGGCCAGGGCGTCGGCCTCGAAGTCGATCGTGGACACGGCCAGCCCCAGGCGTTCGGCGAGCTCCAGCGCGTCGCGGGCCCGTCCGGCGTCGCGCGCGACGACCGTCACCGATTCCGCGCCCAGTTCCGCCAGCGCCAGCAGGGCGGGCCGGGCGGTGCCACCCGCACCGAGCACCACGCCCTCGCGCACCCGGTCGACGCCGCCACCGCGCAGCGCGCCGAGCACACCGTCCACATCGGTGCAGTCGGCCAGCCAACCCGCCTCGGTGCGCACCAGCGTGTTCGCCGAGCCGACCAGGACCGCCCGGTCGGTGCGCGTGTCGGCGTGGGCGAGCGCGGCTTCCTTGCCCGGCATCGTCACCGAGAGCCCGACCCATTCCGGTCCGAGCCCGTCGACCAGACCCGGCAGCTGCTCGGCCGAGCACTCGACCCGCTCGTAGGTCCAGTCCAGCCCGAGCGCCCGGTAGGCGGCCAGGTGCAGCTGCGGCGACCGCGAGTGCGCGATCGGCTTGCCGAGCACCGCCGCCTTGCGCGGCTCAGCCACCGTAGGGCTTGGAGCTGTCGAGGATGCCGCTGCGTTGCGCCTGGGCGACCAGCCGCAGGTGTTCGGAGTAGCTCTCGGTGAACAGGGTGGTGCCCTCCTTGTCGACGGTGACGAAGTACAGCCACGCCCCCGGCTCCGGATTCTCCATGGCCCGCAACGCGTCCAGCGACGGGGCCGAGATCGGCGTGACGGGCAGGCCACGCATCGCGTAGGTGTTCCAGGCGGTTTCCCTGGCCCGGTCGGCGTTGGTGGTCGCCACCTCGGTGGTGTCCAGGGTGTAGTTGACCGTCGAGTCGAACTGCAGCATCTGGTCGGCCTTGAGCCGGTTCACGATCACCCTCGCCACTTTGCTCATGTCCTGCGGCTTCGCCTCGCGCTCCACCAGCGACGCGGACACCAGGGTCTGGTACGGCGTCAGGCCCGTGGTGGCGCCGGACTGCAGCAGCCCGGTCGACTCGTAGCGCTCCACACTCGAGGTCACCAGCTGCCGCAGGATCTGCTGCGGGGTTCCGCTGGGATCGAAATCCCAGGTGCCCGCCGCGATCAGGCCCTCCAGCTGCCGGGACCGGTCCGGGGATTCCCGCACGCCCTTCATCGCCCAGTCGGGCACGCCGAGGGCAGCCAGGTCGGTGCTCGCGCCCGCCGCGTCGAGTTGTTCGTAGGTGACGCACTTCTGCTCGGCGCCGATGCAGCTGGCCTGGGCGACCTTGCGGTAGATGCCGTCGTAGCGGCCACCGGTGTTCGCGTCGTGCTTGTCGTGCAGCAGCCGTCCCTCGGAGACGGTGACGTTGCCGACGCGCGACTTCCCACCGACCAGGGTGGAGACGGCGGTGGCCGCCGGGCTGTTCACCCCGATCGCGTAGTACCCGGGCTGCACGTTGTTCATCCCCGAATTGCGCACGGCCGCTTCGTAGAAGGCTTCCCGGCTGGCGACCACTCCGCGCTCGTGCATGGCGCCGGCGATCTGCGACGCGGTGTCACCGGGATGCACCTGGACCACGACCAGGGCACCGGGCGGACCGGCGAAGTCCTCGGCGGGGGCGAACCGGCTCATCAGCTTGTAGCCGGCGAATCCGGCCGCGGAGACGATGAGCACGGCCAGCAGGGCGCCGACCACCCAGAGGTTGCGGCGGCGCCGTTTGCGCTCGGCGGCCTTACGCGAGGCGATCCGCGACCGCTTACGGCCCGACGCCGCCTTGCCGCGGCCACCGGGCTGCTTGTCGCGACCGGACGGCGGCTTAGCGCGGCCACGCTCGGCCTCGGGCCGTCCACCCGCGGCGCGGCCCGCCGGAGCGGCCCGCTGACCGACCCGGCGCGGCGGAGCCACCGGCTCGGGTTCGGGCTCGTCGTCGTAGTGCTCGTCCTCGTAGCGCGGGATGACGTTGGTGTCGTCATCGTCGTCCCAGCCCGCGGGACCGGCCTGCTGCGGCTCCTCGCGCGCCTCCCGGGCATCCAGACCCCAGTCGTCGCGGCGGGGATAGCGCCGATCAGCTTCCCGCGCCCGGTAGCGTTCCTCGGCCCTGGCCCATCGGTCGGTCATGCATCGTCTCCGACCACGCTCGCGTCTGCTGCGTCCTTCAACACCGAACTCCGCTCGTCCAACCATCCTTGCAGAATCGACACGGCTGCCGCCTGATCGATCACCTGCCGCTGGCCACGTGCGCGAACTCCGCTGTCGCGCAGCGCACGTGCAGCAGACACCGTAGTCAAACGTTCGTCGGAAAGGCGTATCGGAATCGGGTCGATCACCCGGCGCAACTCCCGGGCAAACCGACGCGCGATCCCCGCCGCCGTGCCGTTTTCACCGCGCAGGGTACGCGGCAGCCCGATGATCACCTCGACGGCTTCGTACTCCCGCACAATGTCGGCAATTCTCGCGATGTCGGCGGGCGGACCCGCCGCGCGCCCGCCGGACTTCGACGGCTTGGCGCGCGGCACGGTCTCCACCGGAGTGGCGAGAATTCCGTCTGGGTCGCTCGACGCGACCCCGATCCGGACGCTGCCGACATCGATCGCGATCCGGCGGCCCCGGCCGGGGTCGGTCGCCGGATCCGGTCGGTCGGCCGGTTCCTGGTCGGCTGGACCTGCGGTCGGTGGCATCAGCCGGCGAGTTCGGCCACCCGGGCACGGACCGCGGCCAGACCGGCCGGGATACCCGACGGATCCGAACCGGAGCCCTGCGCCATCTCCGGCTTGCCGCCGCCCCGGCCGGCGATGCTCGGGCCGAAGCTGGCCACCAGGTCACCCGCCTTGAAGCCGAGATCCTGGGCGGCCTTGTTGACCGTCACCACGAACGGCGCCTTGCCGTCGGTGTTGCCGAGCAGCACGACCACCGCGGCGTCGCTACCGAAGCGGCCGCGGATATCGGTGGCCAGGGTGCGCAGATCGCCCGCGGCGACGCCCTCGGGCGCGGCGGCCGCGACCAGCAGCACCGAGCCGATCCGCTCGGCCTGCTCGACGAACGTGCCCGCCGAGGACAGCACCGCGGCGATCTTGGTGCGCTCGAGTTCCTTCTCGGCCACCTTGAGCCGCTCCACGAGCTGCTCGACGCGACCGGGCACCTCGTCCGACGGCACCTTCAGCGAGGACGCGACACCGGCCAGCAGCGCGCGCTCCTTGGCCAGGTACTTGTAGGAGTCCAGGCCGACGAACGCCTCGACGCGGCGCACGCCGGAACCGACCGAGGACTCACCGAGCACGGTGATCGGGCCGATCTGCGAGGAGTGCTCGACGTGCGTGCCACCGCACAGCTCCATCGAGAACGGGCCGCCGATCTCCACGACGCGCACCTCGTCGCCGTAGTTCTCGCCGAAGAGGGCCATCGCGCCCATCTCCTTGGCTTTGGGCAGGTCGGTGACGAAGGTGTTCACCGGGAAGTCGGCGCCGACCGCGTCGTTGGAGACGGCCTCGATGTCGGCCTTCTGCTGCTCCGACAGCGCGCCCTGCCAGTTGAAGTCGAACCGCAGGTAGCCGGGCTTGTTCAGCGAACCGGCCTGCACCGCGTTGGGGCCGAGCACCTGGCGCAGCGCGGCGTGCACCATGTGCGTGCCGGAGTGGCCCTGGGTGGCGCCCCGGCGCCAGGCCGGATCGGCCTGCGCGAGCACGACATCGCCCTCGGTGATCTGGCCCTGCTCGACGGTGGCCTTGTGCACCCACAGCTTCTTGGCGATCTTCTGCACGTCGTTGATGCGCAGTTTCAGGCCCGAGGCGGTGATGGTGCCACGGTCGGCGATCTGACCGCCGGACTCGGCGTACATCGGGCTGCGGTCGAGGATGACCTCGACATCGGACCCGGCCTGCGCGGCGGGCACCCGGACGCCGTCGGCGATCAGGGCCAGCACGTTCGCCTCGGAGGTGAGCTCGTCGAAGCCGGTGAACTCGGTGGCGCCGCGGTCGACCAGTTCCTTGTAGACGGTCAGGTCGGCGTGCGCGTGCTTGCGGGCCTGGGCGTCGTCCTTGGCGCGCTTGCGCTGCTCGGCCATGAGCGAGCGGAAGCCCTCCTCGTCCACCGACAGGCCCGCCTCGGCGGCCATCTCGAGGGTGAGGTCGATCGGGAAGCCGTAGGTGTCGTGCAGCGCGAACGCGTCCGACCCGGTGATCTGCTTGCCGCCCTTGGACTTCACCGCGGTCGCGGCGTTGTCGAAGAGGGTCTCGCCGGTGTTGAGGGTCTTCAGGAAGGCCGTCTCCTCGCCCACCGCGACGGTCTCGATGCGGCCGAAGTCGGTGGCCAGCTCCGGGTAGGACGGCGACATCAGGTCGGAGACGACCTTCATCAGCTCGCCCATCACCGGCTTCTCGGCGCCGAGCAGGCGGGCCGAGCGCACGATGCGGCGCAGCAGGCGGCGCAGCACGTAGCCGCGGCCGTCGTTGCCGGGGTTCACGCCGTCGGCGATGAGCATCGCGGCGGTGCGAGCGTGGTCGGCGATGACGCGGAAGCGCACATCGTCGGTGTGCTCGACGCCGTAGGAGCGGCCGGTGAGCTGCTCGGCCTTGTCGATGATCGGGCGCATCAGGTCGGTCTCGTAGACGTTGTCCACGCCTTGGAGCAGGAACGCCACGCGCTCGACGCCCATGCCGGTGTCGATGTTCTGCTTGGGCAGCGGGCCGAGGATCTCGAAGTTGTCCTTGCCGATGCCGGCGCCGCGCTCGTTCTGCATGAACACGAGATTCCAGATCTCGATGTAGCGGTCCTCATCGGCCTCGGGGCCGCCCTCGACGCCGTACTCGGGGCCGCGGTCGTAGTAGATCTCCGAGCACGGGCCACAGGGGCCGGGGATGCCCATCGACCAGTAGTTGTCGGCCATGCCGCGGCGCTGGATGCGGTCGGCGGGCACGCCCATCTCGAGCCACATCCGCTCGGCCTCGTCGTCGTCGAGGTAGACGGTGACCCACAGGCGCTCGGGGTCGAAGCCGTAGCCGCCGTCGGCGACGCTGCTGGTCAGCAGCGTCCAGGCCAGGGTGATGGCCTCGCGCTTGAAGTAGTCGCCGAAGCTGAAATTGCCCGCCATCTGGAAGAAGGTGTTGTGACGGGTGGTGATGCCGACGTTCTCGATGTCGAGGGTGCGCACGCACTTCTGCACGCTGGTCGCGGTGGCGTACGGCGGGGTCTGCTGACCGAGGAAGTACGGCACGAACTGGACCATGCCTGCGTTGACGAACAGCAGGTTGGGGTCGGCCAGGATCAGCGAGGCACTGGGCACCTCGGTGTGTCCGGCACGGACGAAATGGTCCAGGAAACGCCGTCTAATCTCGTGGGTCTGCACAGCTGTCCAGCTTACCGCCTGCATTCCGCGGGTTTGCGCCGGAGTCGGTGGTCTCGGCGACAATCCGGACGTGACCAAGACCGAGCGGCTCTACGCCCTCGCCGAAGAGCTGCGCGCCTACAGTCCGCGGCCGCGCACCGCACGTCAGCTGGCCGCCCGCTTCGAGGTGTCGACCCGCACGATCGAACGCGACCTGGCCGCGCTGCAACAGTCCGGGCTGCCGATCCGGACGGTGCCCGGCCGCGCGGGCGGCTACGCCCTCGACCGGCACCGCACCCTGGCGCCGGTCAGCCTGACCGCGGCGGAGGCGACCGCGCTGGCCGTCGCGCTGCCCCGGCTGGCGGGCACCCCGTTCGCGGCGGCCGCGCTGTCGGCGGTGCACAAGGTGGTGGCGGTGCTGCCCGAGCAGGACCGGCTGCGGGCGGCGGCGCTGGTCGACCGGGTGCGGTTCTTCCCGGTCGCGCCCGCGCCCGCCCTCTCCCCCGCGATGCTGGACGCCGTGGTCGGCCGACGCGTGCTGCGGCTCGACTACCTGGACCGGCTCGGGGTTCCCACCGAACGCGAGGTCGAGCCGCTGGCCTTCGTGGCGGGCAGCGAGCACTGGTTCCTCTACGCCTGGTGCCGGATGCGCTCGGGGCTGCGCGGATTCCGGCTCGATCGGGTGGTGCGCGCGCGGATGCTCGACGAGGCGGCGCCGGACCGCGGCATCGACCTGTCGACCGTTCCGACCGGCGACGGGCGGCTGATCGATGTGACGTCGATCACCGACACACCGTTGTCGCGGACGGACTGAAGTCTGGGAGGCACAGGCCGCCGCCGGGGCGGCCCTTCGCGAGGAGCAGCCCATGACCACCACCGCATCGACCACCGCCGACCGGCTCGCCGACCGCTGGACCGAGCTATGGAACACCGACCCGACCATCGCGCACGAGGTACTCACCGACGACTTCCGGATTCGGTTCGCCTCCCCCACCAGGGAAATCACCGACGACCTGCGCGGCCCCACCGACCTGGCCGACTTCGTCACCGGCTTCCGGGCGCAGCGGCCGGACGTGCGCTTCGTCGTCGACTCGGCCGCGAGCGGGGCGCTCGACGCCGAGGGCTCCGGGACCTTCGCGGTCCGGTGGCATTCCGAGCGATCGGGGAACCCCGAGCACGGCGGTATCGACCTGATGGAGGCCGTCGCGGGCAGGTTGCGCCGGATCTGGTCGGTCGGCGGGACGGCGCTGTTCGCCGTCGACTGAGGCGGCCGGGCGCGCCGGGTCAGCACGCGTCCGCCGGGTCGGCGCCGTTCGCCGTCGGCGGCTCCGCCGGGCTAGGTCCCCCGGACGATGCGGCGCAGCTTGGACACGCGGGGGCCCACCTCGCGCTCGAAGCCGTGATCGGTCGGCTCGTAGTAGTCGGTGCCGACCAGGTCGTCGGGTGGGTACTGCTGCGCGAGCACACCGTCGCGGGCGTCGTGCGGGAACTTGTAACCCTTGGCGTTGCCGAGCGCGGCGGCCCCGGCGTAGTGGCCGTCGCGCAGATGCGGGGGCACCGCACCCGCCTTGCCCGCGGCGATATCGGCCATGGCCGCGCCCAGCGCCGAGGTCACCGCGCCGGACTTGGGCGCGGTGGCGAGATGGATGGTGGCCTGGGCCAGGGCCAGTTTCGCCTCGGGCAGGCCGACCAGCTGCACCACCTGGGCGGCGGCGGTGGCGGTCTGCAGGGCCATCGGATCGGCCATCCCGATGTCCTCGCTGGCGTGGATCATCAGGCGGCGGGCGATGAAACGGGGGTCCTCACCCGCGGTGAGCATGCGCGCCAGATAGTGCAGGGCGGCGTCGACGTCGGAGCCGCGGATGGACTTGATGAAGGCGCTGATCACGTCGTAGTGCTGATCGCCCGCGCGGTCGTAGCGGACGGCGGCCTTGTCGACGCTGGCCTCCACCAGCGCCACGTCGACGACGCCGTCGAGCGACGATTCGGCCGAGGCCTCCAGCGCGGTCAGCGCGCGGCGCGCGTCACCGCCGGCGATCCGGACGATGTGGTCGAGCGCGTCTTCGGCGACGGTGTACTGCCCGTCGAGCCCGCGCGGGTCGGCGATCGCGCGGTCGAGCACTTGGCGGATGTCGTCGGGCGTGAGCGACTGCAACTGCAGCACCAGCGACCGCGAGAGCAGTGGCGACACCACCGAGAACGACGGGTTCTCGGTGGTCGCGCCGACGAGCAGCACGATCCGGTTCTCGACCGCGGCCAGCAGCGCGTCCTGCTGGGTCTTGGAGAAGCGGTGCACCTCGTCGATGAACAGGACGGTCTGTTCGCCCACCGTCAGCCTGCGCCGCGCCACGTCGATGACGGCCCGGACCTCTTTGACGCCCGCGGACAGCGCCGACAGCGCCTCGAAGCGGCGACCGGTGGCCTGGGACAACAGCGAGGCCAGGGTGGTCTTGCCGGTGCCCGGCGGGCCGTAGAGCAGGACCGAGGCCGCGCCGGAGCCCTCGACCAGGCGGCGCAGCGGTGAGCCCGGCCCGAGCAGGTGCTGCTGGCCGATCACCTCGTCGAGCGACAACGGCCGCATCCGGACCGCCAGTGGCGCACCGGAGTCGCGCCGGATCACCGCGTCGAGACCGTGCTCGGGCGCGGCGGGTTCTCCGGGCACGTCGAACAGGCTCTCGCTCACGTCTGGCAGGGTACCGAGGCGGTCGGACAGGTCCGAGGCGGCGGAGGCGACCCGACGCGAAATTGAACGATTGACCAACTTTACGAACAGGACTTGCGCGTCACCCCGTCGGTGGGATGAGATCGCTCCTCGTGGTCGAAAACAACGGCGTCATCACCTCCGCGACAGGGCAGTTCGCCCGGCGCACCCTGTTCACAGGCGGGACGGCGGCGGCCGCGGTGGTGGTACTGAGTACCGCGACGGCGCACGCGGCGGGCGCGGTGTTCCGCCACGGCGTCGCCTCCGGCGACCCGCTGCCCGGCGCGGTGATCCTGTGGACCCGGGTCAGCGTCGCCGACGACGCGGTCCCCGGCTCCGGCCTCGGCGCCCCCGCGACCGTCCGCTGGGAGATCTCCGCGAACGAGTCCTTCGCCGGCCTCGCCGCCTCGGGCACCGTGACCGCCACCGCCGACGCCGACCACACGGTCAAGGTCGACGCGACCGGCCTGGCACCGGCCACCGACTACTACTACCGCTTCACCGCCCTCGGCGAGACCTCGCCGGTCGGCCGCACCCGCACCGCGCCCGCGGCCGACAGCGAGGTCGACCGCCTGCGCCTCGGCCTGGTCTCCTGCTCCAACTGGGAAGCCGGCTGGTTCGGGTCCTATCGGCACCTGGCCGCCCGCACCGACCTCGACGCGGTCGTGCACCTGGGCGACTACATCTACGAGTACGCGCGCGGCAAGTACACCGGCCGCAACGGCGCGGTGCGCGCCCATGACCCGGTGAACGAGATCGTCAGCCTGGCCGACTACCGGACCCGGCACGGCCAGTACAAGACCGATCCCGATCTGCTGGCGCTGCACGCGTCGGTGCCGTTCATCTGCACCTGGGACGACCACGAGTCGGCCGACAACTCCTGGCGCGAGGGCTCGGAGAACCACGATCCCGCCGTGCACGGTCCGTGGAGCGCCCGCCGGGCCGCCTCCGCGCAGGCCTACCTGGAGTGGATGCCGGTGCGCGCCGCCCGTACCGGCACCGAGGTCCAGATCTATCGCCGGCTGCGATTCGGCACCCTGGCCGAGCTGTCGATGCTGGATCTGCGCAGCTACCGCGACCACGAGGCGGGCCCCGGCGCGGGCTGGCGGCAGGCCGACGACCCGGCCCGCACCATCACCGGCCGCGCCCAGATGGACTGGCTGACCGCGGGACTGAGCTCCTCACCCGCCCAGTGGAAGCTGATCGGCAACTCGGTGATGATCGCGCCGCTGGTGTTCCCGCCGCTCGAACCCGCCACCACCCAGGCGATCACCGAGGCGATCGGCGTGCCGCAGGGCGGCCTGACCGTCAACGGCGACCAGTGGGACGGTTACACCGCCGACCGGCGCACCCTGTTCCGCACCATCGCCGACAACTCCGTGGGCGATGTCGTGTTCCTCACCGGCGACATCCACACCTCCTGGGCCGCTGACCTGCCGCTCGACGCCGCGAACTACCCGGGTGGGCCGACCGTGGGCGCGGAGTTCGTCGTCCCCTCGGTCACCTCGTCCAGCGTCGGCGACATGCTGAAAGTGCCGAACCGGACCGTCTCGGTGCCCGCCGAGGAGGCCATCAAGGCGGCCAACCATCACCTGCGCTACACCGAGCTCGACTCGCACGGCTTCGGCGTGCTCGAGGTGACCCCCACGCAGACGCAGATGGACTGGTTCTACGTCCTCGATGTCACCGACCCCGCGACCGGCCTGCGGCACGGCGCCTCGTTCGCGGTCCCCACAGGGGGGCGGCTGGAACCCCGGGCCACTCCGGTGCACTGACCCGGAAATCGGCGCAGAATTCTTCGGACAGGCTGTCGATCGCGGCCTCGGTCGCTCGTCGGGTGAGTACGGCTACCCGACGAGCGGGCAGCCCGGATCCGAAGGAGCACCGTCATGAGCCAGTACCTGGTCCTGATCTACGGCGACGAAGCCACCTACGCCGCCATGTCCCCCGCCGAACTCGGTGACATGCTGACAGCGCACCGCGCCTTCCAGCAGCTCGCCGGTGACGCCGACCTCGGCGGCAACGCGCTGCAGCCCACCGTCACCGCCACCTCGATCCGCCACGACGCAGGCGGCGAGGTCGTCATCACCGACGGCCCCTTCGCCGAGGCGAAGGAAGCGCTCGGCGGCTACTACCTGATCGAGGCGCCGGATCTGGACGCCGCCATCGCGATCGCCGCGCAGGTGCCCGCGCCGACCGGTGGCGTCGAAGTGCGCCCGCTCCAGGTCTTCCCGCAGCCGTGACCACGACGGCGGCCGCGGCCGTCGAGCAGGCGCACCGTCGCGAGTGGGCCTTCGTGCTCGCCGCGACGGTGCGGCTGGTCCGCGATTTCGACCTGGCCGAGGAATGCGTCCAGGACGCCTACGCGACGGCCCTGACCGCCTGGGCGAGTGACGGCGTCCCGGCCAGACCCGGCGCCTGGCTGACCACGGTCGCCCGGCGCCGCGGCCTCGACCTGCTGCGCCGCGACAGCACCTTCCGCCGGGCACTGCCCGAGCTGGTCGTCGACGAACCGGCCGACGACACCGCCGACCTCGCGCTGGCCGCCCTGGCCGACCCGACGATCCCCGACGACCGGCTCCGGCTGATCAGCACCTGCTGCCACCCGGCGCTCGCGCCGCAGGCCCAGATCGCGTTGACGCTGCGGCTCGTCTGCGGCGTCACCACCGCCGAGGTGGCGCGCGCGTTCCTGGTCAGCGAGCCGACCATGGCGGCGCGGATCACCAGGGCCAAGAAGAAGATCGCCGTCGCCGGCATCCCGTACCGGGTGCCGTCGGTGCGGGAGCTGCCCCAGCGACTCGACGCGATCTGCGCGGTCATCCATCTGCTGTTCACCACCGGCCACACCGCGCCGGCGGGCGACCGTCTGGTGCGTGCCGATCTCGTCGAGCGCGCGCTGCAACTCGCGCGGATGATGCGCGCGCTGGTCCCCGACGACCCGTCGGTCACCGGACTGCTGGCGCTGATCCTGCTCACCGACGCCCGCCGCGCCGCCCGGGTCGACGCTGCGGGCGAGCTGTGCACACTCGAATACCAGGACCGCGCCCGCTGGGACCGCGCGGCGATCACCGAGGGCATCGCGCTGGTGAAACAGGCACTGCCGCACGTGGATCGGTACACGGTGCAGGCCGCGATCGCCGCCGTGCACGACGAAGCACCCAGCTGGGCCGAGACCGACTGGGCCGAGATCATCGGCCTGTACCGGCTGTTGCTGCGGGTATGGCCCTCACCGGTCGCCCGGCTCAACTACGCGATCGCGGTCGGCCTCGGCGGCGACCCGGAGCGGGCGCTCGCGCTGCTGGGGCCGCTCGGCGCGGAGCCCGCCCTGGCGACCTACGGCTACCTCGACGCGGCGCGGGCGGCCTTCCTGGCCGAGGTGGGCCGGGTCGAGGAGGCCGTCGACGCCTACGAGGCGGCGCTGCTGCTCACCGACAACACGGTCGAGCGCACGCACCTCCGTGGCAAGCTGGCCGCGCTGATCACCTGAGTGAAGTCGCGGCCCCCCTGGCGGTGCGCCGCGACCGGAGCGCGCCCCAGGCCACCGCGGAGCCGACGGCTGACGCCGCGGGTGACTGCGCGGATCAGGCGCCCTCGGCCGCCAGCGCGCGCTTCCACTCGCGGAAACCTTCCTCGGTGCGGCCGCGCCGCCAGTACCCGGAGATCGACAGCCACTTCGGCGCCACCTGGCGTTCCTTGCGCAGGTAGGGGCGCAGCTGCCGCATGACGGACTCCGCCTCGCCGTGCACGAACGCCTGGACCTGGCCGGGCAGCCATTCGGCCGCGCGCACCGCCGCCACCAGCGGCGCGTGCTCCCCGGCGAGGTCGTCGGGGATCCGGTCCGAGGACACGCCGCGATGCACCCAGTGCAGGCGCAGGTCGGCGGGCGAGGTGAGCGCGATCTCGTCCTCCGGGCCGCCCACCTCGACGAACACCTGCGCGGGCGCGCCCGCGGGCAGCGCCTCGAGCGCGGCGGCGATGGCGGGCAACGCCGACTCGTCCCCGGCGAACAGGTACCACTCGGCCGCCGGATCGGGCGCGAACGCACCGCCGGGGCCGTTCAGCCGGAACCGCGCGCCCGGCTCGACCGAGCGCGCCCACGGACCCGCGATCCCCTCGTCGCCGTGCACCACGAAGTCGATGCTGATCTCGTTGCGCGCGGGATCGAAGGATCGCACGGTGTAGGTGCGCAGCACCGGCTGGCTCTCCGGGCCGAGCGTGGCGCGCACGGTATCGAGATCGAACGGCTCCGGGTAGTCGACCCCGGGCGGCGGGAAGATCAGCTTCACGTAGGCGTCGGTGAAGACGTTCGGGGTGAATCCGTCGGCGGTGCCGACGATCCGCACCAGGTGCGGGGTCAACCACTGCTTGCGGACGACGGTGACGGTAACCGGTTTCGGCACTGCTGCTCCCAACTCCTCGGACCCTCGCCGACGGTACTCCCGTCGGCGAGGGAAGTGGGGAGCCTGCGCCGCGCGGCTACTCCGACCAGCGCTCTTCCAGCATCGCCGACACCTGCTCGGCGAAATCGCCGACCGCGTCGTCGCCGGTGACCCGCGCGTCCTCGGCCAGCGCCGACCAGCGATTGATCAGCGCCTCCGAGCGCGGCACGGACAGGCCGTGTTCGCGCGCGGTGGCAATGCGGGTGTGATCGGCAGGCAGGAACCAGTACGTCGACAGCCACACCCAGATCAGCCGGGCCTCGAGGATCCGCTCGGCGAGCACGGTGTCGTCGGCCAGCGACGGCCACACGCCGACCACGGCCGAGCGCCAGGCCTCGACCATCTCCCTGGCACGGCTGCGCGAGAGCTCGAAATCGCACAGGCATCCGGGGAACGAGACCAGCGCGTAGGCGATGTCGAGGGTGGCGTCGCGGAAACCGCCCCACTCGTAGTCGAGGAAGCGGGCACCCTCGTCGTTCATGATCACGTTGTCGGGGCACAGATCCGACGGGCTGAACGCGCGGTAGCGGCCACCGGTGAACAGGCGATTGCCGTGCACGATCCGCTCGGCGATCTCCCCCGGCACCTCGATGCCCAGTTCGGTCTCGAGCAGACCCGGCACATCGGCGATCGCGGCGTGGGCCTGCTGGGCGATCCCGTCGACGCGATGCACCGAGTCGACCCGGCGCATCAGCGCGACGAAGTCGGGCTCGCGCCCCACGGTCGCGGCGTGCATCCGGCCCAGTGCCTGCGCGAACGCCATCAGCGCGTTGCGGGTGCCCGGCTCGGCGCGGGTCTGCAGCACCGAGGTGAGCAGCGCGTTGTCGCCCAGATCGGAGAGCACCAGCAGCCGGTCGGGCACGCTGTGCGCGATCAGGTAGGCGCCGGGGCGCTGTTCGCGGCTGAGCGCGGTGGTGAACTGGTAGGACACCGCCTCGCGCAGGAACGCCGCGTCGATGCTGGCGACTCCGGGCGCCAAGCCACCGGTGCGGCGGTCCTGAGCGGAACCGCGCACCTGCTTCACGATCAGCGTGCGCGGCAACGAAAATGCGTTCTCCGCAACACGCACGCGTAGGACTGTCGTCCTACCACTGCCGCTGAGCTCCATCGGATCGCTCAGCTTCACCGGAGCACCCATTCGCTTTGTGAGCAACTGTTGTGCTGCGGACACGACGTCGGCGGCGCGTTCGGCCAATAGTGCGGTCATCGCCTCTCAAGCTACTCGTACCTGGTCACTTCTAGCGAGCGGTTACACAACCTTTCCGCGTCGCTCGGCGTGTTGGCACCGTGGTTGCGCGAGTGTCACTGTTCGCTTGACACACCCGACTGTCGTCGGGTTTTCTCATCGTCAACTGCAGTGCGCCACACCGCAAACCGGTTGAGTCGAAAGGTCTACCACAGTGACCGACACGCCGTACGCCGCATCGAGCGATTCACCCGGTGGGCCACCGGTTCCCGGAGGTGGCGGACAGTTCGCCGAGGGCACGGGCAGGCACGAGGCGCCGGGCCGGGCCGGTGCGGCGGGCCCCGGGCCGAGCAGGCACGGAATGGCCGGTGGCGCAGGCTATCCGCAATTCGAGGGTCCCGGCGCCGCGCAGTACGGCGAGGAGCCGCTCGAGCCGGCGCCGCCGATTGCCGGACCGCCCCCCAGCGCACCGCAGTACGGGCCGGCGGGCACCGGACCCGGTTACCCCGCCCCCCAGGCGAAACCCGACAATCCCGGGTATGCCGCCGCACCCGCACCCGGCGTGTCGGCCACCGGCGGCGGGCAGACGCCGGGTTACTACCATTCGGGAGCACAGGCCCTCGATGTCGGCCGCTCACTGAGCTACGGCTGGGACCGTTTCCGCGCCAATCCCGGGCCGTGGCTCGGGGTCACCGCGGTGGGCGTGCTCATCTATCTCGCCTTCCTCGCGATCGTCCAGATCTTCGAGCCGACATCGCTGTTCACCGTGCTGTTCCTGTTCCTGGTGGTGCTGGTGGCGCTGTGGCTGCTGCAGGCGGTGATGATCCGCGGCGCGCTGTACGAAACGGACGGTTATCCACCGGCTTTCGGGTCGTTCTTCCGATTCGTGAACGCGGGCAATGTCTTGTTGACGGCGCTGCTGGCCTTCGCCGCCACCCTGCTCGCCGCGTCGCTGTGCCTGCTGCCCGGCCTGATCGTCGGATTCCTGTGCATGTTCTCCCTGCACTTCGTGATCGATCAGGACTACGGTCCGCTGGAAGCGATCAAGGCGAGCGCACAGCTGGTGCTGGCCAACCTGTGGGCCGCGCTGCTGCTGGCCCTCACGGTCACCCTGGTGACCGTCGTCGGCGCGGCGGCGTGCGGGCTCGGCCTGTTCATCGCGGGCCCGGTCTGCGCGATCGCGGTGACCTACGCGTACCGCATGCTCACCGCGGGACCGGTCGCCCGGATCTGAGCCGGGAGCTCAGTGCCGCAGCGGGGTGCTCATCCCGATGGCCCGCTTGAATCGCTCGAACGGGCCGGGATCGTCCCCCGCGCGCGGCCGCAACTCGAGCACCAGCACACCGGCGACGACGATGCCCACCAGATTCACCGCGAGCTGACCCGCCGACTCGAACGCGCGATGCCACTGCCCGATCGTGGCGGCCACCACCGCGTACCCGGCGGCGGGCACCGTGGTGACCGAGATGAACACCCCGATCAGCGCCGCCGACTTGGCCGTCACCAGCGACAGCATGCCCGCCGCACCGGCGAGCACGGCCACGACCAGGGAGAACGGCCCGACCTCGTAGATGAAGTCCACGTCGTGCGCGTCGATGACCCCCTCGGTGGTCACCCAGCCCAGCCGCTCCCACAGCAGGGTCGCGAACAGCGTGATCACCATGGCCACCGGGAAGGCCACGGCCAGCGCGATGACCGAGCGCCGGGCCAGCCGCCAGTTGCGGCGCACCAGGGCCACCGACAGCGCGGCCAGCGGCCCGAACTCCGGACCCACCACCATCGCGCCGACGATGGTGACCGGCGAGTTGGTCGCCACGCCGATGGAGGCCAGCAGGCAGGCGATGGTCAGGAACGCGACGAAGGTCGCGTTGAGCGAGGACTCCTCGTGCGTTTCCTTGAGCAGCTGCTCCCAGACCACGGCATCGCTCGGATCACCGGGCGCGGCGCGCACCGCCCGGTCGGCCGCATCGGACAGCACGGCTTCGACGGGACCGAGCGTGATGCCGCCGGTCTGCTCGATCCCGAGTGACTTGACGTCGGCGAGGACCTTGTTGGCGGCCTCGCGCGCCACGTCGGCCTGCACGAGGTCACCGTGCGGGTCGACGGCGATCCCGCGCGCGACCGTCAGGTGGGTGACGCCCGCGTCGGCTTCCAGCGCCCGCACGAGCGCGTCGGTCTGCTCGGGCGGACTGATCACTCGCAGATGCAGCACCGGTGGCCCTTCTGATCAATGCCGCCGTGACGGCGGGGAACTGACCAGAAGGTACCGGGCTACCCTCGGTGACCGCTATTTCTCGGAGGCAACGGCTTTCGGCGCGTCGGCGGCGGCCTTGGCCTCGCCCTTGACCTCCGGCTTGGCGTCGATGCCGGCTTCCTTGCGCTGCTGCGCGGTGATCGGCGCCGGCGCGTCGGTGAGCGGGTCGACGCCGCCACCGGTCTTCGGGAAGGCGATCACCTCGCGGATCGAGTCCTCGCCGGCCAGCAGCGCGGTGATGCGGTCCCAGCCGAAGGCGATGCCGCCGTGCGGCGGGGCGCCGTAGGCGAAGGCGTCGAGCAGGAAGCCGAACTTCTCCTGCGCCTCGTCGTGGCCGATGCCCATCACCTTGAACACGCGTTCCTGCACGTCGCGACGGTGGATACGGATGGAACCGCCACCGATCTCGTTGCCGTTGCAGACGATGTCGTAGGCGTAGGCGAGCGCCGAGCCCGGGTCGGTGTCGAAGGTGTCGATCGACTCCGGCTTGGGCGAGGTGAAGGCGTGGTGCACGGCGGTCCAGGCCGAGTAGCCCAGGGCCACGTCACCGCTGGCGGTGGCGTCGGCGGTCGGCTCGAACATCGGCGCGTCGACGATCCAGACGAAGGCCCAGGCGTTCGGGTCGATGAGGTCGCACTTGCGGGCGATCTCGCCGCGCGCGGCGCCCAGCAGGGCCCGGCTCGACTTGGTGGTGCCCGCGGCGAAGAACACGCAGTCGCCCGGCTCGGCGCCGACCTGCTTGGCCAGCCCGTCGCGCTCGGCGTCGGTCAGGTTCTTGGCGACCGGGCCGCCCAGGGTGCCGTCCTCGTTGATCAGGATGTAGGCCAGGCCCTTGGCGCCGCGCTGCTTGGCCCATTCCTGCCAGGCGTCGAGCTGACGCCGCGGCTGGCTCGCGCCGCCCGGCATCACGACCGCGCCGACGTACTCGGACTGGAACACCCGGAACGGGGTGTCCTTGAAGTAGTCGGTGAGCTCGGTGATCTCGACACCGAAGCGCAGGTCCGGCTTGTCCGAGCCGAAGCGGCGCATCGCCTCGGCGTAGGTCATGTGCGGGATCGGGGTGGTGATGTCGTGGCCGACCAGCTTCCACAGCGCGACCAGGATGTCCTCGGCCAGCAGGATCACGTCCTCCTGGCGCACGAAGCTCATCTCGATGTCGAGCTGGGTGAACTCGGGCTGACGGTCGGCGCGGAAGTCCTCGTCGCGGTAGCAGCGCGCGATCTGGAAGTAGCGCTCGATGCCACCGACCATGAGCAGCTGCTTGAACAGCTGCGGGCTCTGCGGCAGGGCGTAGAAGCTGCCCGGCTGCAGGCGCGCGGGCACCAGGAAGTCGCGGGCGCCCTCGGGCGTCGAGCGGGTCAGCGTGGGGGTCTCCACCTCGATGAACTCGTGGCTTGCCAGCACCTCGCGGGCGGCGGCGTTGACCTTGGAGCGCAGCCGGATGGCGTGCCCGGGGCCCTCGCGGCGCAGGTCGAGGTAGCGGTACTTGAGGCGGGCCTCGTCGCCGGGGGTCTCGTCGAGCTGGAACGGCAGCGGCGCGCTCTCGTTGAGCACGACCAGTTCCTTGGCGTCGACCTCGATCTGCCCGGTCGGCAGCTCCGGGTTCTCGTTGCCGTCGGGGCGCTGCTCCACCACACCGGTGACCTGCACGCAGTATTCCGCGCGGAGCTTGTGGGCCTGCTCGGCCGCCTCGCCCTCGCGGAAGACCACCTGCGAGACACCCGAGGCGTCGCGCAGATCGATGAAGGTCACACCACCGTGGTCACGACGCCGGGCCACCCAGCCGGTGAGGGTGACGGTCTGACCGGCGTGCTCGCTTCGCAGCGAACCAGCCAAGTGGGTGCGCAGCACGGTATTCCTTTCGACAGACTTCGTACGGACTCCCCGCCATCGTAGTGAGACACGATCCCCGAGAGGAAACCGATATCTCGGTCGCCGTGTCAAGCTTGTGACGCGTGCCCGCCGGCCGTGGGTCTTCCGGCGGTGAATCGTGCTGCAGGACAGCTGGAACACCGAGCGAAGGCGAGTACCGCGATGACCTTCAACGAAGGTATGGAGATCGATCCCGGCCGGGCCTCGTCCGGCGGCGGCCCCGGCATGGGCGGCAAGCTCGCCATCGGCGGCGGCGCGGGCGGTCTCATCCTGCTGGTGATCACGCTGCTCCTCGGTGGTGACCCCGGCTCGGTGCTCGGCAACTTCACCGGCGCGCAGGACACCCAGCAGAGCCGGCCGGGCACCGCGGGCACCCCGTCGCACTGCAAGACCGGCGCCGACGCGAACAAGTACGTCGACTGCCGGGTGGTCGCGACCGCGCAGAGCCTGGACGGGGTCTGGTCGCAGGAACTGCCCAGGCAGACCGGCAAGCGCTATATCGAGCCGAAGCTGGTGCTGTTCTCCGGCGCGGTGTCGACCGGCTGCGGCAACGCCACCAGCGACGTCGGCCCGTTCTACTGCCCGGCCGATCAGACCGCCTACTTCGACACCGCCTTCTTCCAGGAGCTCACCGACCGCTTCGGCGCCAGCGCGGGACCGCTGGCCCAGGAGTACGTGGTGGCCCACGAGGTCGGTCACCACATCCAGAACCAGCTCGGCGATATCGGCCGTGCCCAGCGCGACCCGCAGGGGGCCCAGTCCGGCGCGGTCCGCACCGAGCTGCAGGCCGACTGCTACGCCGGGATCTGGGCCCACTACGCGGACAAGCAGCCCGCGCCGGGCAGCAGCCAGCCGTTCCTGAAGCCGCTGTCGGACAACGACATCCGCGACGCGCTCTCGGCGGCCAACGCCGTCGGCGACGACCGGATCCAGCGCGCGGCCGGGCGCGGCGTCAACCCGGAGTCGTGGACGCACGGATCGTCCGAGCAGCGCCAGAAGTGGTTCCTCACCGGGTACAAGACCGGATCGGTCAAGTCGTGCGACACCTATTCCGCCGGTGACCTCAACAACCCGACCGGGCTACGCTGACCCCCAACGAGATACCGCCACATCGTCTTTCGAGGGGAAATATGCGCCTGATCATGACCGGACTGCTCGTCTGCGCGCTCGCACTGCCCGGTGCGAGCGCCGTCGCCCAGGCCGAGCCGGCGCCGCTACCGCTGGTCAGCGTGACCTCGATTCCGGACGGCTGGTCCCAGCGCACCGATCTGCGGCCGGTGCTGCAGGTCTTCGCCGACGGCAAGGCCGTGCACTCGCCCGACGCGGTGAGCAAGGACCGCAAGCCCGAGACCGCCGCCAAGCGGGTCGACGGCACCGTGCCCGAGGACGTGCTCGCGGCGGCGCGCGAGGAGATCACCGCGCTGCGCGAGGTCGATTTCGGGATCCCGGCCGGTGAGGGCAAGGGCACCACGATCATCGACCTGATGCCGGCCGACGTCGAGGGCGAGACCCACCTCGTCGTCTACTCCCCCGATTCCTCCGACGGCCTCAACGACGAGCAGAAGGCCGCGCGTCAGCGCTTCACCGACCTGTCCAAGAAGCTGATCGACGCCTTCAAGGAAAAGCGCTGAGCCCAGACCGAACGACAGTGCCCCCGGCCGAAGCCGGGGGCACTGTTCGTCGTCGGGAATCCGGCGGCTAGAACCGGTCCTCGTCGGCGTCGCGTTCGTCCTCGTGCACCGCGCCGATGACCTCGGGCGTGGATTCGCCGAGCGGCCCGGTGAGGTCGTCGTTGCCGGTGCGGCTCTGGTAGGGCTGCACGGTCCGGCCGTGTTCCTCGTCGTTGTTGCCCTTGCCGCCCGCACCCGCGGCACCGCCGCCACCCATGAAGCCGGAACCGCTGGTGCCCGCGGTGGAGGTGGTGCCCAGGCCGGTGGAGCCGAGGGCGGTGGACATGACCCGACCGGCGGGCATGGCCGAACCGGGCACGGCGGTGGTCGCCTTGGGCGTGCCCGCGCTCGGGGTGCCGCCGGTGCTACCACTCGAACCGCCTCGCGCGGTGCCGAGGGCACCGAGTGCGCCACCGGTGCTGCCACCGGAACCGCCGGTGCTCAGGCCGGCGGTGGTGGTCGAGCCCGGCGTGGTGGTGGTGCTGCCCGGCGTGGTGCTCGCGGCGGTGGTCGAGTCGTCGGAGGTGCCCGACAGCGCGTCCTCGGCCTGGGTCAGCAGCGGCTCGGCGATGTTCTCCGAGGCCGCCGACAGCACTTCCTCCGGCGAGGGCAGGCCGCTCTGGGCGACCAGGTTCTGCACCACGCCGTTGAGCTGTCCGGTGTAACCGGCCAGTTCACCGCGGGTGGTGTTGACGACCGTGACCGCCGAGCCGAGATGCTCGGTGGCCAGACCGATGAGGGTGGCCTGCGTCGGCGGCAGCATGATCGTCGGCGCGAGCGCGGTGGCCTGGGCGGCGAAGGTGGTGGCGATCGCCGACAGCTGCGCGTTGCCCGACTGGACGACCGCGGCGGCCTGTTCGGTCAGCGCGGAGATGTCGAAGCCGCGCTGGCTGGTCTCCTGCCCCTCGGTCTGCGCCTGCTGGCTGGCGGTGGTCGCCGCGTCGGAGGCCTCGCCCTCCCACAGCTGCTGCACGGTCTTCAGACCGCCCTGGGCGACGCTCATCGCCGATTCGATCAGCGAGGAGGAGTTGCTCAACAGGGTGGTCGGGTCGAGCGAGCCGAAGACACCGGTGCCGAAACTGCTCAGCAACTGCAGGATCGGCTCGAACAGCGAGTCGATGCCCGGCAGCGCGGGAATGGAGACGCCGTTGAGCAGCGCGGAGACCGGATCCTCGGTGAGCGTGGTCGACGCCGCCGAGGCGGTGGAGTTCGCCGTGCTCGCGGTGCCGCCGGTGGCCGCGCTGGTGAGCGCGCTCTTGGCCTGGTCGAACGCGGTCTGCGCGGTGGCCAGCGCGGGCCCGGCGACCTGGTTGACGGCACTCTGCGCGCCGCTCAGCGCGGCGGAGGCGTCGGTCGAGATGCCGGACAGGATGTCCTGCGCGTCGACGGTGCCGCCGGTGCCGAGGCCGGACAGGCCGGAGAGCCCGGCCGGGGAGACCGCGGCGTTCTGCGCGTCGTCGGTGATCTTCTGCGCGAGGGTGAAGACGGGTTCCTCGACGGCCTCGAAGTCCTCGGGCAGCTGCACCAGCGGCACATCGAGGATCGCCTGGGCAGCGGCGCTGTAGTCGACCGGGACGGCGCCCAGCGCGGACTGCGTCGCGGCGTCGGCGGTGGCCAGCGCGGTGTCCGGAGTGATGACGCCCGCGTCGTCGGTGCTCAGCGGCCTCATGCCAGGCCCCCCATCCCCGCGGCCTGGCGGGCCAGATCGACGGCCAGCGAGACGTCCTCGGTGTTGTAGGTCACCGAGGACTTGAAGGCCGCGTCGGACAGCTTGGAGAACTTGGCCGACAGATCGTTGATGTCCTTGGCCTGCAGGGCCTGTGCGGCGGCGAACATCGCCAGATAATCGGCGCCGATGAGCCCGAACACCGGCGTCATCGCCGCCACGTTGCCCGCCGCGTCGGTGATGCCCGCCGCCGCGATGTCCCCCGCCACGGTCGCGTTCGTCGTCGCGAAAGCGGCGACGGCATCGGTATCGACCGAGAGATCGGTCATGCGAATCCCCCCAACTCGTCGTGAAAATCCTGCTCTGCGAGCGCGATCGGCGGCCGCGGAACTCCCTACGCGCCCGCGCGAAGGCGCAGTGTGCGCCAAATATAACCGAACACCCCGACCTCGTTCGAGCCGTGTCGGCTCCGATCCACCCGATCCGCTTTCAAAACTAGAACATGTTCTATATCCTCGGCGGCATGAAGGTCGCAGTGACCGGCGCAGCCGGCTACCTCGGTACCAACCTGATCCCGCAGCTCCTCGAGCGTGGCCACGAAGTGGTGGCCATCGATCGTGCTGCGCCGACCACGTCCGATCCGGCCGTCACCTGGGTGTCCGGTGACGTGCTCGATCCGGCGTCGATGCGCGGCGCCCTCGACGGCGCCGAGGTGGTCTACCACCTGGTCGCGCTGATCACGCTGGCCGAGAAGAACGACCTGGCCTGGCGGGTCAACACCGAGGGCGTGCGGGTCACCGCGGAGGCGGCGCTCGAGGCCGGCGTCCGGCGGTTCGTGCACACCAGCTCGATCCACGCCTTCGACCAGTACCGCGCCGGTGGGCACATCGACGAGACCACCCTGCGCTCCACCGATCCGGGCCTGCCCGTCTACGACCGGTCCAAGTGGGCGGGCGAGCAGGCGCTGCGTCCGGTCATCGACCGCGGCCTCGACGCGGTGATCGTGAACCCGACCGGCGTCTACGGCCCCGCCGACCACCCGAAGAACCTGTCCCGGCTCAACCGCACCGCCGCGGAGGCGATGCGCGGCCGGATGCCGGTGATGATCGGCGGCGGTTTCGATCTGGTCGACGTGCGCGATGTGGCGCAGGGCCTGATCCTGGCGGGCGAGAAGGGCCGCACGGGCGAGAACTACCTGCTCGGCGGGTACATGACCCAGCTGATCGACCTGTGCCGGATGGCCGCGGCGCGCACCGGCGCCAAGGGCCCGCGGTTCGCGATTCCAGCCAAGGCGCTGGGCGCCGTGCTGCCGGTGGTCGAGCCGATCAGCAAGCGTCTCGGCTCCGACATCCTGTCCAAGGCGGCGCTCGGCGCGATCCTGTCGGCCCCGATCGTCGATCACGGCAAGGCCGAACGCGAGCTGGGCTACCACCCGCGCCCGACCGAGGAGACCGTCGCCGACCTGGTCGACTTCCTGCGCGCACCGCGCAGCGCGTAATCCGCGCGCCGGTCACCCCGGCGCCGTCACGGCCGCGCGGAGGATCTCCGCGGTGGCCTGCTGTCCGGCGGCGTTGGGGTGCACCGGGGTGGCGTTCGCCTGCGCGGGCAGTACGGGTTCGACCCAGCGGGTCGCGGGGTCCCGGCAGGCGTCGTGCCCGATGGCCGGGGTGTAGATGTCGACGTAGATCGCGCCGTTGGCCTCGGCCTGGCGCCGCAGCGCGGCATTGAGTTCTTGTTCGATGCCCCGCGCGTAGTCGACGTCGCCCGTGCTCAGCGGCATCTGCGGGTAGCAGTGCCCCGCTTCCGGCAGCACCGCCGGATAACCGACGACATAGACCCGCGCGTGCGGTGCCAGCTCCCGGATCCGCCCGATCGCCGCGCCCATCGCGGACTCGCCCGCCGCGATGTCGTCGCTGAACCGCGAACCCTGGCTGTCGCGACACGGCGCCCCGACGGCACCGACGTTCCCCGCGTTGAGCGCCGAGCAGGTGAGCACCATGGTCTGGAACAGATTGCGGTCGTTGCCGCCCGCCTGATAGCTCACGACCCGCGTCCGCGCCGACAGCGCGTCGAATTGCGGTGGCTGATCGGCGTATTGGGCCGTGGTCATGTGCGCGGTCGCCGCCGAGGCGCAGCTGACATCGGTGAGTTCCCACCCGGTCGCCGCCGCCAGCCGGTGCGGATAGTTCTGCGCGGACCGCGTGCACAGCGGCGGACTCCCCGGCACGGGATCGAGCAGACCCGGCGCGGCGGCATAGGAATCACCGAGGGCGACATAGCTCACCGCGGGTGCCGAGACGGCACCCGGAAACAGCAGGCCGAGCACGAGCTGAGCGACGACCGCACCGACCAACGGTCTTTCCATCGAACACTTCTCACCGAGTCACCCACATCGCGGATCGCGGGGCCACACGGTCCGCCACCTGCGATTTTACGCCGGTACCGACCAACTGGACGGCCGCTGCCGACCAATCCGGACCGACCGGGCTTGACACCATCTCGAACACATGTTCGACTCAGGGCATGCGGTGGCAAGCGCAGGCACTCGATGCCGAGGACGGCGCCCTGCCCGGACTGACCCGGGCGGGGCTGGTGCGCACCGTCCGGACGCCCGAGTTCGACGGCATCACCTTCCACGAGGTGCTGTGCAAGAGCGCGCTGAACAAGATGCCGGAGAGTTCGTCACTGCCGTTCCGCTGGACGATCAACCCGATGCGGGGGTGTTCGCACGCCTGCCGCTACTGCTTCGCCCGGGGCAGTCACGAATACCTCGGACTGGACGCGGGCGAGGACTTCGATTCGCAGATCGTGGTGAAGACGAATGTGGCGGCGGTGCTGCGCAAGGAGCTGACCAGGCGGTCCTGGCAGCGCGAGCCGGTGGCGCTGGGCACCAATACCGACCCGTACCAGCGGGCCGAGGGCCGCTACCGGCTGATGCCGGGCATCATCGGCGCCCTCGCCGATTCCGGGACGCCGTTCTCCATCCTCACCAAGGGGCCGCTGCTGCGCCGGGACCTGCCGCTGCTCACCGCGGCGTCGCGACGGGTGGCGGTCAGCGTGGCGGTCTCGATCGCGATCCTCGACCAGGACCTGCACCGCAGCCTGGAGCCGGGCACCCCGGCACCCCGCGCACGCCTGGATCTGGTCCGCGCCCTGGCCGACGCGGGCTTCGCCGTGCATGTCATGGTGGCGCCGGTCATCCCGTGCCTGACCGACAGCCGCGCCCACCTCGACGCCCTGTTCGCCGCGATCGCCGACGCGGGCGCCGACAGCGCCACGGCCTTCGCCATGCACCTGCGCGGCAGCACGCGCGGCTGGTTCCTCGGCTGGCTGGCCACCGAACATCCGGCGCTGGTGCGCCGCTACCGTCAGCTCTACGGTCGCGGTGGCTCTGTCACGCCCGCCTACAGCTCCTGGCTGCGCGAGCGGGTCGACCCGCTGCTGGCCGCCTACGATCTGCGCCGGCCACAGGGCCGGACCGTGCCGACTGGACCGGCGCCGGTGCCGCCGAGCGAGCAGCTCGCGCTGTTCGGGTGAGGTCCCCGGTCAGTCCGCCTTGGCGAAGCCGAGATCGATGACCGCGTCGCGTTCGGCGATCAACTCGGCGACGCCGGCATCGATCTTGGCCCGCGCGTAGTCGTCGAGATCGAGATCGTCGACGATGCGGTACCGCCCACCGGCGCAGGTGACCGGGAACGAGCAGACGAGCCCCTCCGGCACGCCGTAGGAGCCGTCGGAGGGCACCGCCATCGAGGTCCAGTCGTCGGCGGGGGTGCCGAGAACCCAGTCGTGGATGTGGTCGATGGCGGCACTGGCCGCGCTGGCGGCCGAGGACGCGCCGCGCGCCTTGATGATCGCGGTGCCGCGCTGCTGCACGGTAGGCACGAAGACCTCGCGCACCCACTCCGGCTCGACCAGTTCCGGTGCGGGCTTGCCCGCGACGGTGGCGTGCGTCAGGTCGGGGAACTGGGTCGCGGAGTGATTGCCCCACACCGCCATCCGGGTGATGTCGGCCGCCGGGGCGCCGGTGCGCGCGGCCAGCTGGGCCATGGCGCGATTGTGGTCGAGGCGGGTCAGCGCGGTGAAGCGGTCGGCGGGCACGTCGGGGGCGTTGCGCATGGCGATGTAGGCGTTGGTGTTCGCGGGATTCCCGACGACCAGTACCCGCACGTCCGAGGCCGCGACCGCGTTGATCGCGGCGCCCTGCCCGGTGAAGATGGGGCCGTTCGCGGCCAGCAGGTCGCCGCGTTCCATCCCGGGGCCGCGCGGTCGCGCGCCGACCAGCAGCGCCACGCTCGCGCCGTCGAATCCGGCCGAGGGATCGTCGGTGATCTCGATCGAGGACAGCAGCGGGAAGGCGCCGTCCTCGAGTTCCATCGCGACACCCTCCAGCGCGCGCACCGCGGCGGGCACCTCGAGCAGCCGCAACCGCACCGGGGTGTCGTGCCCGAGCATCGCCCCCGCGGCGATCCGGAACAGCAGTCCGTAGGCGATCTGGCCCGCGCCACCGGTGACGGCGACGGTGACCGGAGTTCTGCTGGCTGGGTTGGTCACGACCGACTCCTCGCGCTGGACGACTCTGGCGCCTCCCACGCTAATCAGTCAGGAGTCCCCGCACGGGGATCCGTGAGGCAGAACACCACGCGGATCAGACGAGCTCGGCGACCTCGGCGTCGGTCAGCACCACGGGCGACACCGCGTCCTTGGCCCGGACCAGCCGCACGCCGCGATACAGCGGCCGCTCCCCCAGCCCGGCATCGCGCGCCTCGGCCCGCAACTGCTGCACCAGGACCTCCGACACGGCCACGGCGGCGGCGAGTTCGCTGGCGGCCAGCGCGTCGGCGAGCTTGCGCAGGCCGAGCAGATGCAGTTCGCGGCCGCTGCCGGAGTCGGTGTACATCGCCAGCGGCACCACCTGGATCTCGGCGCCCACGGTCACCTTCAGCACGATCCGGCTGAGCCTGCCCGGGTAGACCAGCAGCTGCACGCCGGTCGCGCCCGCGAGGTCGATCCGCCGCGACCCGAAGAGCCGGTGCGCGTGGATCTCGGTGCCGCTCAACCACATCCGTCGGCGCCGGAACGCGAACACATAGCCGAGGGTCGGCACCGCGACGACCAGCCCGAGGACGATCGCGAACGGCCAGCTCAACCAGATCGCGGACAGCAGCGTCACACCGACGCCGACACCGATCGCGGCCAGCGCGAGCCTGCGCAGCATGGGCGCGAACATCTCGGGCGCGACCAGGTCGATGCCGACCGGTTCCGTCGCCGCCCGCCCGGACTCCCCGTCCACCGTGTCCCTCTCCACCCGGTCCGGCCGGTCCGGTCCGAGGCGCGGTCAGATTACCGCGCCCCCGACCGCCGGGCTCAGTGGCCGAGCGCGGTGCGCAGCACGCCGACGACCTCGCCCAGCGGCACCTGCCGCTGCTCGCCGGTCGCCATCTCCTTGACCCCGATCGAGTTCTCCTCGAGATCGCGATCGCCGAGCACCAGGGTGAATGTCGCGCCGGAGCGGTCGGCGCCCTTCATCGCGCCCTTCATCCCGCGCCCGCCGTAGGCCAGGTCGACGCTGATCCCCGCGCCGCGCAGCGCGCCGGCCAGCGCGACCAGCCGCGCCTTGGCGGCGTCACCGAGCGCGATGCCGTAGACCTGGCAGCGTGCCGGGTCGGCCGCGGTCTTGCCCTCGGCCGCCAGGGCCAGCACGGTCCGGTCGACGCCGATCCCGAAGCCGATGCCCGACAGCGGCTGCCCGCCCAGCTCGGCCATCAGCCCGTCGTAGCGACCGCCGCCGCCGATCCCGGACTGCGCGCCCAGCTGGTCGTGCACGAATTCGAAGGTCGTCTTGGTGTAGTAGTCCAGGCCGCGGACCATGCGCGGGTTCACCACGTACGGCACGCCCAGCGCGTCGAGGTGGGCGAGCACCTGCTCGAAGTGGGTCTTCGCCGACTCGGACAGGTGATCGATCATCAACGGCGCGTTCGCGGTCAGCTCGCGCACCTCGGGCCGCTTGTCGTCGAGGACGCGCAGCGGGTTGATCTGGGCGCGGCGGCGGGTCTCCTCGTCGAGCGGCAGCCCGAGCAGGAACTCCTGCAGCAGTTCCCGGTACTGCGGGCGGCAGGTCTCGTCGCCCAGCGAGGTGATCTCGAGGCGGAACCCGTCCAGGCCGAGGCCGCGGAAGCCGGCGTCGGCGATCGCGATGACCTCCGCGTCCAGGGCGGGATCGTCGACACCGATCGCCTCGATGCCCACCTGCTGCAGCTGCCGGTACCGACCGGCCTGCGGGCGCTCGTAGCGGAAGAACGGACCGGCGTAGCAGAGCTTGAGCGGCAGCTGACCGCTCTTGTCCAGACCGTGCTGGATCACCGCGCGCATCACGCCGGCGGTGCCTTCGGGGCGCAGGGTGAAGCTCTCGCCGTTGCGGTCGGCGAAGGTCCACATCTCCTTGCTGACCACGTCGGTCGACTCACCGACACCACGCGCGAACAGGGCGGTCTGTTCGAATACCGGCAGCTCGATGTGCCCGTACCCGGCGAGTCGGGCGGCGTGGATCAAGCCGTCGCGCACGGCGACGAACTCGGCCGAGCCGGGCGGCACGTAATCCGGGACCCCCTTCGGGGCGGTGAAGCTGCTGGTCTTGGTCACGATCATCCAGTTTTCCCCACGGGCGCCCCTCGAGTCCAACCGGTTACCCTCTAGACGAATCCGACAACACGGGAGGAACGCGGTAGTGCCGAGCAACGAACAGCGACGGGCGGCGGCCAAGCGCAAGCTGGAGCGCCAGCTGGAACGACGGGCCGAGCAGGAGAAGAAGCGCAAGCGCCTGGTGATCGCGGGCTCGGTACTCGGTGTGATCGTGGTCGCCGCCGCGGTGACCGGCGTGTACTTCCTCACCAAGGGCGGCGACGAGGCGGATTCCTCGGCCACCGCGAGCACCTCCGCCACCAGCAAGCGGGAGCTACCCCCCGCCGCCGACGCGCCCGCGGTCGCCGCCAAGCCGGCCACCGTCACCTGCGCCTACCCGGTCGGCGCCGAGCCCGCGAGCAAGCCGGTGGCGCCGCCGAGCACCACCACGGTCGCCTCCGGCCCCGACGCGCCGAAGACCAAGGTGTCCATCGACTCCACCCAGGGCCCGATCGGCCTCGAGCTCGACAGTGCCGAATCGCCGTGCACCGTCAACAGTTTCGTGAGCCTGGCGCAGCAGGGCTACTTCGACAAGACCAGCTGCCACCGCATCTCGGCCGAGGAGGGCTTCGAGATGCTGCAGTGCGGCGACCCGACCGCCAGCGGCATGGGCGGGCCCGGCTACAGCTTCGCCAACGAGTACCCGACCGATCAGTTCCCGACGACCGATCCGGACAACGATCCCGCGCTCAACAGCCCGATCAAGTACAAGCGTGGCGTGATCGCGATGGCCAACTCGGGCCTGACCCCCGAGGGCACCAACGGCAGCCAGTTCTTCCTGGTCTACGGCGACACCATCCTGCCGCCGAAGTACACGATCTTCGGCACCATCGACGAGGCCGGCCTGAAGACGCTGGAGAAGGTCGGCGCCGCGGGCGACGACGGCTCCATGTCGGCCGGTGGCGGCAAGCCGAAGATGCCGATCAGCTTCACCACCGTCAAGGTGGGCTGACACCCCCTCGCCCCACCCGAAGCGGGTCGGACGCCACCGCGGCGTCCGGCCCGTTTCCGGTTTTCCGGCCCCGACACCGCCAGAAGATCATCAGAGGCAAGGCAATCCTATTGTTCATCCGGCCGACCGCCTCGCCCACCGTATTTTCTCCCCCGCCACTCCATGTCCACCGAAACTTCTCGACACCTCCCTTGCGTGGCTCCGCCAGACATACAGTCGTGTCCTTCGCGCGGTAGGCTCAGTTGTCCACTTCCACAGCGGCATCGGGGAGCAGTCATGGCGGAACTCGACGACATCGGCAGCGAAACGGCGTCCATGATGCGCACCATGCTGCAGATGGCCACCCTGGTCGCCCTCAAGTCGCGGGAGCACGGCCAGAAAGAGGCCGAGGCCCGGGCCAAGGCGGTCGAGGCGAAGATGAAGGAAGCCCGCGAGCTGCAGGTCCGCGAGGCCCGTGATCTGAAGGCCAAGGACCCGCGCAATATCGAACTCGTGCAGATGATGTCGGTCGGCTCGAAGTCGGCCCAGCCGCGGGGGCTCACCCTGGAGAAGGACCCGTCCTCCCCGTTCGCGGCGAGTGCCACGGCGGCAGGCGGGAACGCACCCCAGGTGGGCTACGACACCGTCGAACGGCGCGCGGCCATCGCCGCCCATCTCGAACGGGCGGGCGTCGCACCGGAATTGACCGAAGTTCGCATGCTGGTCGAGATGGGGCAGGGTATCTCGCCGGAGGAAGCCATCCGGCGGACCAACGCGGGCGCTCGGCGCTCCGGAATCGAACGCGGGATCGACCCGCGCGGTCTCGAACGCGGCCGCTGACCCACGACCGCGAGCACCGCGTCGTCGGGGGCGAGACCGTAGCGCCCCCGACGATCAGCGTGGCTAGAACGGCTTGGTCTTACCCATCGTCCGGTTCACATCGGGATCGGTGAACTGCGCCCGGTCCGCGCCGACCTGATCCTCCAGCGGAAGCCGGTCGAGCATTCCCTTGTGGCCGTTGCGGACACTGCAGTACTTGAACGGCCCACGTGGATCGAACAACTTCGCCATATGCGGGTCGGCGTGGTCGAGGAACCAGACGCTGATGCCGGGACCGCCCTCCAGCCGGAAGTGCTCCCAGGCCTGCCACAGCGCGTGCAGCCGTACCGCGGCCTCGGGGTGGCGCCACCATTCCGTGCACCACACCGTGTCGCTGATATCGGTGACCTGCCTGCTGTACACCCTGCTGAGGTAGTCGTTCACGAAGTCGAACACGTTGGGATACCCGTTCACGATGTCCCGAGCACCCGAATTCTGTTCGCTCACAGGGGCTTGACCTCCTCGACGTCGCCGTACTGCTCCGGCGGAGTGGAATTCGACAGCACCGGCGTTCCGATCAGATCGTCGATGCGGGTCTTGCGGGTCGGATCGTTGTACTCGATCGACTGCTTGACCGCCTCGGCGTACTCCCCCTCCCACCAGGGCACGGTCCGGACCAGCACGGCGGGCTGACCCGAGGTGAACACCACCGCGCGACCGCGCGGCAACGTCGCCAGGCCCTGGGCGGTGAAAGTCACCGAGGAACTGAGCGAGCGCGAGTAGCTCTTGCTGCTGCCCGACTGCGACATCGACTGCGAGATGGAGTCGTACTCGCCGATCGCCTCGGAGCGGTCACGCAGGAACGCCATGTCGTCGACACCGCTGCCCAGCACCTTGATGTTGGCCGCCGACCACAGCGCGCTCATCCCGGCGTCACCCCAGCAGCGCGCGCCCTGCGCCCAGGACTGCAGCACGGTCATCACGACGATGCCGCGCGAGCCGAAGTGGCTGTACTGCTTGGGCAGATCCTTCCAGCGCACCACATTGGCCGCCTCGTCGAGCACCGCCAGCAGCGGGATCGGCAGCCGGCCGCCGGACGACAGCGAGGCCTTGCGCATGGCCACATCGATGACGGCCTCGGTCAGCGCGCTGACCAGTGGCGCGGCCGACCCGCGGCCCTCCAGCGACAGGCAGTACAGCGTGCCGTTGCGCTCGATGAACTCGAGCTCGTCGAACTGTAGCCGGTCGCCGTTGCCCCGGGTGATCCACGGGTGCACATTCGACATCTGCAGGCAGCGCACCATCTTCTTGGCCGTGCCGAAGATGCCGCTCTTGGTGCGCTGTTCGGCGTTGTACTGCATCGCCAGGCCGGAGGCGGTGAAGTCGTGCCCGGCCCCGCGCAGATGCTCGATCGGCTCACTGTTCTGCGGGTTGGTCACCCATTCCCACACCTGGGTGATCGGCTTGCCCGCGATCGCGGCGGCCAGGAACAACCCGGCGAGCAGGTCCTCGGCCTCGGGATCGAAGAAGCTGTCGGTGTTGTCGGCGCCGCCGCTCTCGGCGTCGGCGAAGTGGCCCGCCAGCCGGGCCGCCCGCATCTCGCAGCCCTCCTTGCGGTGATCGACCCAGGCCAGCGGATCCCAGAACCACACCGGCCGTTCGCCTGCCACGCCCTGCGGGTCGAACACGAAGGTCGCGCTGCCCTTGGCCTCGCGCACATTCCGGGTCGCGTCGACCACGTCGCGCTTGTTCGAGGTGGTCAGCACCGGGCCGATGGCCGACAGGATCGCCGGGATCACCCGCGAGGTGGACTTGCCCTGGCGTGGGCCCCAGATGTCGAGATGCAGGTCCTCGTAGGAGCCGTAGAGCGGGGACCCGTCGGCGACGGCCACACCGATCGGCACACCGGGCGCGTCGTTGCTGCCCAGCCGCACACCGAGATCGACCGCCTTCTGCCGCACCCCCGCCTCGGTGATCGAGGCGATGGCACCGCCAACGCCCATGTGGTCGGCCTTGTCGTCGATCGACAGCCTGCCCTTGACCGCGCGCTTCTTCATCTGCTTGCGGACCACCACGTAGGCGATGGCCGCGGCGATCACCAGCAGCACGATCACCGTGGACGCGCGCGGCCAGTGCAGTTTGCCGCGCGCCAGATCGGCGACCACCGCGATCGGGTTGGCCGGAATGTTCTGCGGCACCACCGACAGCGCGTTGCCCAGGTGCAGCGCGACGGCGAGGGTGATCAGCGTCGCAAAGCCGAACACGATCAGGATCAGCGTCGTGTCGGGTCCGACCGCGGCCGGATCCGTCACCTTCTTCTTCGCCACGTGTGCCTCCTTGTGGACCTTGTCGGATGGTGGTGGGTGCTCAGCGGAACGCGTCGAGGCGCCAGCCTTGCGGCGTCTGCACCACGGTCGCGATGACCGTGCTCGGTGGGAGGGCCTCGGACCGCCCGTTCGGGTAGACGACCGTCTGCTCGATGCCGATCTTGTACTGCGCCACCGCGGGATCCGCGCTCGTCGGCGCCTGCTCCCCGGAGGCGAAGGCGAATGCCTCGACGTGCGCCTTCGCCTTCGCCCAGTCCGCCCACTGCAGCGACGGTTTCGGCGTGTCGGTGGTTCCCGTCGAACTGTCCAGCATACGTATCATGCTGGGCCCCAGCCATTTTCGCGCGCGTTGCAGGGACTCACCCGGTTGCTCGGTGGCCGGGTTCCAGGTGTAGATCTCCCGTAGGGCCACGACCGCGACCCCGTCGGCCGTGGTCGGGTCGACCGTGGCCACGGCTTCGAGCAGCCGGGTGGTCGAGGTCGCCGAGTCCGGGCGCGCGGCATCGGGATCGCCGCCGCAAGCGGCGACCGGGAGCAGGACCGCCACGAGCATCACCGCCGGAATTGTGCGGATTCGTGTTCTCTCCCACCAGGTTATCCCCGGTGTCGAGGGACGTGTGGTCACAACACCCTCCTCGCCCGCGCGTCGCCCGGTACCGCCACCTCGGTGACGCCACCGCCGCCACCGCTGCTCGACGGCGGCACCGCCTGGATCACCTGACCGTCGCCCGCGTAGATCCCCACCTTCGACGGCCCCTTCGGCCCGAAACCGCTGAACACCAGGTCACCGGCAGCCACCTTCGAGATCGGCACCTCACGGCCCGATTCCCACTGCTGTTCGGCGGTGCCCGGCAAGGTGATCGCGCCCGAGGACGCCGCGAACACCGCGGCGGCGGTCAGGCCCGGCGCGTCGAAACCGCCGCTGCTCGGGCCCTGCACGCCACCGCCACCCCAGACGTACGGCATGCCCAGCCAGTCGTGCGCGGCCTCGACGATCTGTGCCCCGCCACCGCCCGGTTCGGGCGTGAACCGGCCCTGCGCGCCGGGCGCGCGGTACTGCGGCTCCATCGACAGGATGTTGGTGACGTACGGCCGGGTCTCGGAGTAGTGCGCCGCATACTGATTGGGCATCCCGCCCGAGGCGAGCACCGCGCCCTCGCCGGCGTTGTACCCGGCCAGGGTGAGCGCGGGCAGGTCACCGGATACCTTGCCCGCGGCCATCCAGCCCGCGATCTTGTGCGCGATCGCGCACATGTAGCGGGCCTGGCCGATGATCGCGTCACCGTCGTCCCAGACGCTGGCCGTGCCGTTGCCGTCGGCATCGATGACATACGGCTTGCCGTCGTCGGGATTGATACTGACCGCGGTGCCGGGCAGGAACTGCGCCAGGCCCTGCGCACCGGCGGGCGAGGTGAGCCCGCGCCGGAACCCCGACTCCTGCTTGGCCTGCGCGGCCAGCAGCGAGGACGAGATCTCCGGGCACACCGTGCCCGCCCTGCGATACCAGATCTCCAGCTCCGCGGGCACCTTCCCGTCGGCGAGCGCGCCACCGGCGCTGCCGAAGCCGCGCACGCAGTTCGCGTCGGTCGAGAAGGCACGCGCGCCACCGACATCCGGGGTCGGCGCGCCGTCGAGCCACGGCATCGGGTCGATCTGGCGGCCGCCGGTGAAGCGGCCACCGGGGACGATCTCGAAATGCAGGTGCGGGCCGCTGGATTCGCCGGCCGAGCCGACCATCCCGATCGGCTGGCCCGCGGTCACGGTCTCCCCGGTGCGCACCTTCACGCCGCGGTCCCACATGTGGCCGTAGACGGCGGAGAAGGCCCGGCCGTTGGTGTCGACCGAATCGACGACGATCCAGTTGCCGAAACCCGACGCGGGACCGGCGGCCACGACCCGGCCGTCGGATACCGAGTAGATCGTGGTCCCGTCGGCGGCGGCCATGTCGATGCCCTTGTGATCGCCGCCGCGCGAACCGAACACGTCGGAGATGGTGAAGGTGCCGACCTCGAGCGGCAGCGTCCGGCGCAGCGGACCGACGCCGGCGGCCAGCGACGGCGTGCCGGTGACGGCCGGATTCGACGTGGCGGTCGGCGTGGTGGACCCGGCGGCCCGGGAATCGCCGGTCGCCGCACCGCCCAGCGGCGGCAGGGTCGGCGCCGCCGAACCGCTCAGCACACCGGTGGTCTCGCAGGTCTCGTCGGAGGAGGGCAGCACGATGACCAGCACGAGCGCGATCAGCCCGATGACCGAGCCCAGCGCCGACATCAGCATCGTGCGGGCATTCACCGGCCGCCTCCTGGCGTTCCGCGCCGGGCGCCGGGATCCGGGTCCGCCGCGGCGGTGATCACGTGCGGCGCCGGGTTTCGTTGAGCGTGTCGGCGAGCGTGCGGTTCATCTCGGCCGCGGCGGCGAGCTGCTGTTGCAGCAGCGCCACCTTGCGGCGCAGCGCGGTGGCGTCCATCCGCTCCAGGCTCGGGCCCTCGGCCGCGCGCACCCAGTTGCGCACCGAATTGGCGTGCACACCGATCTGTTCGGCGACGACCCGGCACGCCTCGGATTCGCTGCGCAGCTTGTCGGTCAACGCGACGACCTGGGCGACCGCGGCGTCGCGCACCTCGGGCGAGACCCGGCGATAGGACCGGTGCGGCATCATTGCGCGCCCCCGTCCGCCGAGGGGTCGGGCGCTCCGCGCGGATTGTCGCCGAACTCGCTGAACCGCTGGTTCGTGTCGTGGATTCCGCTTTCCTTCTCCGACACCGTGAACTCCATGTGGAAGGGGATGCCGGGACGGCGATCCTCACCGATTTTGAGCAGGAACTTGCCGGTACCGGGCGGCGACGGCCGTTGCTGACCGGGTTTGAGCGCCTCCCCCGTGAGGGCCTGGGGCGCCGACCAACCGGTGACCATCTCCTGCTCGGCGGCGGTGAACGGCACCGTCGAGTCGAGCCTGCTGATCTCCTCGGCGGGCAGGGCGCCGAAGATCTTGGCGCGCGCGCGTTCCAGGAAGCCGATCGCCTTGGCGATGGCGGCGTCGGAACCGAGCGCCTGCAGGTCCTTGATGGTGTGGCTGATCATGATCAGCGCGGTGGCCAGGCCGCGCTGCAGGCGGGTCAGTTCGTCGACCCGGTCGACCATGAAGTCGCCGAGGCCGAGCACCTGCCACAGCTCGTCCATCACCACCTGGAAGTAGCGCTGCGGACCGAGTTTCGCGTCGGCCAGCACGTGCGCGGCCTCGACCGAGGCGAAGCCGTCGGCCCAGCAGGCCAGCATCACCGCGGCTTTGAGCTTCTTGTCGCCGGTGGGGATGTGCGAGACGTCGATGCACACCGCGACGGCGCCGGTGTCGATCGGCACGGTGGTCTGGCCGTTGAAGATCGCGCCGAACGGGCCCTGGGTGAGCGCGCGCAGCGAACGCCGCAGGTTCTTGATCGCGTTCTGGTACTCGTCCTCGTTGTCGGCGCCGGCGTCGAGCATGAGTTCGGCGCCGCCGCCGACGATCACCTCGAGCAGGTTCTCCATGATCGGCGGCTTGTCGGGGGCGTAGCCGCTGCCCGGCTGGTAGAGGATGCGCAGCGCGGTCGCGATCAGCGTCTCCTCGAAGTCGGCCACCCGCGCGCCGCGGACCAGTTCCACCAGGCCCGCGATGAGCGTCACCTGGCGGGCCCGCAGGTCCTGCAGCACCTGGCGTTGCAGCGCGGGGAACTCGCCGAGCCGGGGCACCACCGAGCCGAGCACACCCGCCGCGAGCGGGTTCAGCTTGCCGTGGCCGTAGCCGAGGTCGATCACCTGACCGCCGACGAGCTCGACCATCTTGCGGTAGTCGGGCTTCACGTCGGCCAGGATCAGCGGGGTGATGCCCTGGGCGATGCCGCCCAGCACGATCCGGCGCACCAGCGAGGACTTGCCGAAACCGTTGAGGCCGAGCACGAACAGGCTCGGCGCGGTGATGAAGCTGCCGCGCATGAACCAGTTCATCGGGTCGAAGCAGACCGGCGCGCCGGTGTGCAGGTGCGAGCCGAGCGGGGTGCCGATCAGCGGCGCGCCCGCGCCCACCGACCACGGCCACAGACCGGCGACCTGGGCGGTGGTGGCCCGGTACTCGACCGGGCGGCCGACGACGTTCATCTTGCCGCCGCCGGGACCCGAGTAGCCGCGATCGGTCAATTCCGCGGTGGTGCGGTCGAATCCGTCGTTGACGACCGCCTCGGTGCGCGCCTGCGCGTTGTTGCGGCGCAGGTCGTCGGTGTGGATGCGGAAGGTCGCCCAGGCCGCGCGCAGTCCCGACTGCTCGCGGGCGATCATCTCGTAGCGGGCGCGGGTGGCGTCGTCGAGCAGCGAGGGTCCGGACTGGCCGCGCCGGTCGGAGCGGTTGCGCGACTTGGCCGCGCGGCCGGTGCCCATCGCCCGGTCGGCGGCGTCGTCGGGCCGGTCGGCCCGCACCGGGCGCGGCGCCTTGGTGAAGGCGCTCGGCTCGGCCGGACGTGGCTTGCGGCGCGGATCCATCGCGCGTTCGTGGTCCAGCCGCGGGCCGTGGTCCTCGGCGCGCAGGCCACGGTCGATCCTGGCCTTGGCGGCGCGGTCGATATCGGGACGCGGACCGCGCGGGCGGCGCTCCCCCGTCGCGGGTCGCTCGCCCCGGCCCGCGCGCGGCTCGTCGCGGCGGGCGCGCGGGTCGTCCTCGCGCGGCCTGCGGTTCTCGCCGGTGCGAGGCCTGCGGTGGTCGTCGTCCGCGCGCGACCGGCGGTGGTCTTCGTCGTGCGGCGCGCGCTCGGCGGCGGGCCGACGCGGCTCGTCCGCGCGGGAGCGGCCGCCCGGTTCCCCGGCGCGTGGCCTGCCCTCGCGCGGACGGCGCTCGCGCTCGGCGTGCTCGTCGGCCACGGAGCTACCGCGCGCCGACTCCCGTTCGGCGCGTTCGGTGCGCTCCTCCAGACCGAGCACCTCGTCGCTCACGCGCGACGCGCTCCCGGCCGGTCGTGGTTCGCGCTCCCCGCGGATCCGGGGCGGCCGATGAACGGGCCGTAGCGCGATGTCGTCGAAGTCGCGTCCCATGATCGCCTCACCCCGCCAATGCCTTCGGAATGGTCGCGTGCTCGGGCAGGATGACGCCGCAACCGAGGGAGGCCGCGAACGCCGCGGCCTGGTAGCGGTAGCAACGCCGGATCTTGAGCCGGGCCTGCGTCGAGAGGTCGCGGGTGATGGCCTCGATGCGCGGCAGGTCGCCGCGCAGCGGCTCGGTGATCGTCACCAGCGCGCCGAAGCGGGTCACACCGTGCCCGCGGGCCTGTTCCTCGCGAGCCTGCTGGGTCGCGCCGACCCGCAGTGTCGCGGCGGCCGAGACGACACCGCGTTCGCTCTGCTGCGCCACGAGCGCGTTCTTGAAGTCGTCGTCGACGATCTCGGCGGCGTCGGCGGCCGAGTGCGGCCGGTAGACGATCGCGATGCGCTTGCGCGGCACTTCGGGATTCGGCGCGAGCAGCCGCTGCAGCACCCGCTCGTCGACCGCGCCCTCCGGCGCCGCGTCCATCTCCCAGGTGACCGAGCGGCCACCGTCGTGGATCAGGTGATCCCACTTCTCGTCGTGCGAGACCGGACCCGCGTCGTCCCAGCCCAGGCCGTGCCCGCCGGGATCGGCGGCGGCGACCTCGAGATCGGCCTGCGCGGCCGGGTCGTAGCTGCGGCGGATGAAGGAGATGACCTCCTCCGCCGACATCGGCTGCGCCCGCACGCCCGCCTCGGCCAGCGCCGCGCAGATGCCGGGCAGCCTGCGCCCGATCTCCACGGCCTCCTCGGCCGGGTTCTTGCGCCGCTCGGCGGTGGTGGCCTTGAAGGTGATCGCCACGCGCGGCAGCAATTGCACCCGCTCCTGCGGCAATTCGGTGGCCAGCTCGTACATGACCTGCTGGGCCAGGTCCGGCGCCTCCGGGCGGGTGATCGTGGAGACCTCGTTGAGCAGCCGGTTGCCGGTCTCGGGCACGGTGTCGATCACCGGCACCACCGCGACGATGTCGCTGGTCTGGCCGACCGAGGCGAGGAAGGTGCCCCACGCGGCGACCCAGCGGTCGATCACCGGCTGGTCGACCGCCTCGTGGCCCTGCGGCCAGGCCCGCAGCACCACGGTGTACTGCGCGAAGGCGGGCAGGTGGATCATCCCGAAGTGGTAGCCGCCCGCGTCGATGCCCTCGTAGAGCTTCGACGGCGCGAGCAGCCCCGGCAGCTTGGTGACGCCGCCGGGGATCCGGGAGAACCGGCCGCCGCGGTACACGTGCTCGCCGTTCTTGCGCGAGCGCATCCAGTTGAACATCATCAATCCCGTCTCGTAGCCCGAACGGCCCCCCGTCCGCCACACCAGGGGCACCATCACCAGCGCGCCGAGGCCGCCGACGACGAAACCCCATTTGAACCCACCGACCATGGCGCTGATCAGGGCGGTGATCACCACGACGAAACCGATCACGGTCTCTTCCCAGCGCAGGCCGAAAAGGCCAGCGCTGCGCGGCTTCTGCCACAGCCCGTACGAGCGCCGCTCGTAGGTGTCGGTCGAGGTGGTGGTCATCGCGGGATCGTGCTCCTGCCGAGGTCGGGTGAACGATTCGCCCAGCGGTCACCGGCGAGGTCGCCCGCCGCCTGATCGGCGCGGGCCGCGCTGCCCGCCGCGGCGCGCGCGGCGACGACGTTGCGGGCCGCGCCCGAGGGTACCGAGCCCGAACTGGGCGCCGCGGGCGCCGAACCACCGCCGCGCGGTGGCGGCGTCGGGGCCGGGCCGCGCGGCGCGGCGCCGCCCGCGCCACCGGCACCGCCGGGCCGCGGGCCCGAGCCGCCGCTGCCGAAGTAGCCTGCCGAACCGGGCGCCGCCGCGGGCCGCGAGGCGACCGCCTTGGTGCCGATCGCGCCGAGCGCCATCGCGCCGACCGCGGTACCACCGGCCACCATCAGACCCGAACCACCGGTGCCGACCGTGGCGACCGCGGGGGCCACCAGGCGCATCAGCGCGGGCAGCACGAACGCGACGCTGCACAGCAGCACCAGGGCGACCAGCATCCGCTGTGCCTGTTCGCCTTCCGGCAGCCCGCCCGAGGTGGTGGTCTCGTCGACATGTCCCGCCGTGGTGAACGCGATCATGTACACGATCGCCGCCACCGGCTTGAACAGCATGAACGCGATGATCCAGCCGACCAGCTTCTGATACGACTGCTTACCCGTCCCGGTCGCCGACGCGGCCGCGGCCAGCGGCAGCACGCCGGCGGCGACCACCAGCAGACCCTGCCGCACGATGGCCAGCACGATCTGGGCGAGCGCGCCGAGCAGGCCGACGATCGCGATGATCAGCACCAGACCGGGCGAGAACGCCTGCAACTTGGACGTCTTCACCATCAGCTCGGCCATGTTCTTGGCATTGCCGCCGGTGGCGTCCTGGATGATCCACTCCGAGAACTTGTCCGAGGCCCGGGTGCCCGCGACGATCACCGCGCCGAGCATCCACGAGCTGAACACGACCCGGGCGAACAACCGGAACGACTCGGCGGCCTCGCTCACGGCCGCCCCGCGTCTGGCCTCGGCCAATCGCCCGCCGGTGATGATCACCGACGCGATCAGCAACAGCATCTGGATCTGATAGGTGTAGTCGTTGATCTTGGTGAACAGGGCGCCGGAGTCGCTCACCGCCTCGTTGGGCACCTTCATCCAGAAGGTCAGCGCCAGGATCAGGGCCTCACCGAGACCCTTCATCAGCGAGTCGACCACCTTGCCGAAGGTGGAGTCCCACGCTTTGTCCTTGACCGCGGTGGCCGCGTCGCCCGGATGCGAGGCGGCGTTGCCCGCCTTGCACACCGCCGAGGCCGCGTCGCCCAGGGAGATCCCGGGAATGGCGACACCGTCGAGCGTGTCGTGCAGTTCGTTGCAGGCCTGGTCGAAGCCGTAGGTCTGGCCGTAGGCCACGGTCGGCGTCGCGATCATCACGGTGAAGATCACCGCGAAGATTGTGAGTATTCGCCTCAGCATTGTTGGCACCCCTCGATGGTCCGCAGGGAATCGATCCGGGCTGTGCTGCTGTACACCGATGCTCACCATTTCGTCCACCCCGCCAGCGATTCCACGTATTCCGTCTGGGTGTTGGTCGTCGACGACGGCTTGAGCCGCCAGTCGCCCGCGTCCCACACCACGATCATCCGCATGGCGGCATACAACTGCTTTCCGTCGATCACCGGCCCGCGCGAGGCGAGCCGCACGATCGCCATGTCGTCGGCGTAGTCATCGATCTTGAACGCGTCCGACGCCACGAAATAGCGGGTCACCTTCTCCGGCTGCTGCTTCGGCAGCCGGTCGCTCGACAGCGCCGAGTCGTAGGCGGCCAGCTGCGCGGTGCTGACCCGCACCTGTGTCACGTACAGCGAACGGTCGGCGGGCCTGGCGTTGAGCCGGTAGGTGATCTGCGCGGCGGCCAGCGCGGCACCCTGCGGGGTGCGCGCGTAGCCGACGGCCAGGCCGTCCTCGATCCGGGCCGGGCCGTCGGAGGTGGAGAACGGCACCGACGCGCCGTAGACCCGCTGCCAGCCGTGCGGTTTCGTCGTGCCCTCGGGCGCGGCGGTCAGCCAGTCCGAATCCACCGGCGAGCGCTGGATCGACTCGTCCTGTGCCAGCGGCTGTCCCGCCGGGTTGTTCGGCACGTCCACCCGCCTGCCGAACAGGTCGACCTCGGGATCGGCGAACCCCGTTCCGCCCGCGGCCTGCGCGGGCGGGGGCGCGGCGTCCTCCTCGGCGCCACCACTGCTGGTGAAGTACACGACCGCGCCGACGACCAGGATCAGGGCGAGCAGCGCACCCGAGGCGATCATGCCGAAAGAAGCGCGGTCGCGCGCGCCCGGCTCCTTCACGCTCACTGTGGTGCCTCCAATGCCACGATGTCGGTGGGTAGTTCGTCGATCGCGTCGACGGGTCGGTCGGTGGACTGCGGATCGGGTAACTGCAGTCGCCAGTCTCCGCCGTACCAGCCGACCGTGGTGTGGTTCACGGCGCGTGATCTGTCCGAATATTCGGTGTAGACATCGACTCGGGACTGTTCGTCACGGTATTCGGTAATTTTGTAGCCCAACAATCTCGGCGCGTACTCGGGCGCGGCGGGCCCGGTGATCGACAACTGCACCCGGTTGATCGCCCACTCGTCGCGGGCCGGTCCCGGCACCAGTTCCTGATTCACCACGGTGGCCCACTGGTTGTCGGGCGCCACCGACAACCGGATGGTGTGCGTCAGCGCCGCCAGCCCGGCGCCGCGCGGGGAGTGCTCGAAACCCGTTGCGGCGCCCTGGGTCACCGAGGCGGGGCCCTGGTCGGACTGGGGCAGGGCGATGCCCTGGTAGTCCTGCCAGCGCACCCCGGTCGGAGCGGCGGACAGATCGGGGCCGGTATCGCCGCCGCGGCCGCAGCCCACCGCCGCGGCCAGCAACGCGATACCGACCGCGACCGGCCGTGTCATGGTGCTCCCCCTCACGCCGGCAGGAACGCCAGCGCGATCGCGGACGCGGTACTGGCCACCGCGGCACCGAGCAGGCTCATCAGGACACCGTGCGAGGCGTCGTTGACGGCCAGGTCGGAGCGGAAGGCGATCCACAGCCGGCCTGCCGACAGGATCATCCAGGCCAGGCACGACAGCAGGACGAACCAGAGCAGCCAGTTGAGCAGCTGCATCATCGGCGCCAGCACGTCGGCCGGGATCTGTTTGTAGGCGAACACGGTGATCATCACGTACCGATGACCGCGTTCATGATGGTGCCCGCGCTGGTCGCGACGACGCCGCCGATCATGGCGCCCGCCACCATCTTCGGCGACTCGAGGCCGCCACCGGTCCAGCGCTCCCAGGCGAACTTGCCGCCGGCGTAGGTGATACCGCAGATGCCCGACAGCAGCACGAACCAGGTGAGATACCGCACCAGCTGCAGGATCTTCTCCGAACCGGGGGGAGCTTCCGGGGTCGGATTACCCACCTGGGCCAGGACGGTGCCGTACGTGTCCTGCACGGCGAGGAGGATCATGCTCATCGGGTGCCTTTCTCCCACTGTAAAGGTGTTGTGCCACAAACACTTCGACGCCGACACACGTTTGTACACCACCGGCGGCCGGCTTGCCCGGCGATCATGATCGACCCTCCCCCGGTGCGGGATCGTCGATGCTCGCGCGGATCGCGGCGACCAGATCGGTACCGAGCTCACCGATCTCGGCCGGTACCTCGTCGAGCGGATCGACCCGGCGCTTCCTGGGCGCGATCTCGTCTCCGGGCGACCACACCGGCAGCGCCTCGGACTCGACGAGCGTCCATTCCTCGATCCACGGCACCTGCCAGACGTGCCCGGCCAGCGAGCCGACCACGTCCCGGTAACGCCGGATCTCCGGCGGTACCCGGCCGGGGCGGGCCGCGACCGTGATCAGGCCGAGGACCAGCGCCGGACCGGCCAGCAACGCGTGATGCTGGCGCAGCAGGTCGTGCGCGCGGGTGAGACCGGAGATGGTCTCGCGCGCGACGAGGACGACGTAGGGGGATTCGCGCTCGTACACCCCGGGCCACTTGCCGCGCGCATCGGCGGCGGGCGCGAGGACGTGCGCGAGGGTGGTGGCACCGGAGCCACCGTGGACGCCGAGCAACCACACCAGGGGCGCGCGACCGACTCCGGGCACCGGCCGCTCCCAGATCTGCGCGCGCAGCGATTCGGGGGGTGCGACGACACCGACACCGGTGGGCGCCGGTTCACGACGACGACGAAGATTCATAGCGGCCGTCATGATGCCACCCCGGCGAGCAACCGCCCATAGGCCGCACGCGTCGGCTCGGCCAGCTCGCTGTGCCGAACCAGCTCACCGCGGGCCAGATGCGGGTCGTACGGTATCTCGACGACCTCGCGGACCCAGCCCGACAGATGCTCGCGCAAATGCTCGGCTACGCGGGAGTCGTCGTGCGAATACTGGTGGGAGACAACGATCGTCGTATCGGCCACCACCCCGGCGCCGTCGTCGCCGTAGTGGTCGTCGAGCCATTCCAGCGTCACCCGCAGGCGGTTGGCCGCGTCGACGCGGGCCGGAATGGTCAGGACCAGCGCGATGTCGGCGTCGTCGAGCAGCGGGCGCAGTTGCCGACCGGCAATCGGGCTGCCGCCGTCGTAGACCGCGGTGTAACCGCCGGTGTCCAAAGCCCTGGCGACAGTGAGATATGTCGCGCGCCTGCGCAGCGGCGTCGCGTCGCGCCAGAGCAGTCCGAAGCCGGAGGTGGAGCGCGACAGGCAGTCCTCGATCGGCGCCGGTTCGTCGTCGCCGCGGCCGTAGACCCACGACTGCAGGTTCACCGGGTGCAGGTGTTTGTCGGCGCCGCGCAGCGCGAGATCGCTACCGGCGGCGGTCGCGTCGACCGCCACCGGCGCCGCCGCCTCGGTGACCAGTTCCGCGGCCAGCCCCAGCGTGGTCGTGGTGGTGCCGGCGCCGCCGCAGCCGCCGACGACGAGGATCGGCCTGCGGGTGCCCTCGGAACGTTCGCCGGACCTGCGCCGCAACCGCACCACCGGAGCCGGATCACGCGCCGCGTCACCCGACGGCTCCCCCGCGGGGGCGTCGTCGAGCCATCGGCTCCAGTCGTCTGTCATCGCCTCTGCTCCTTACCCTGCCGCGATGCCCGTGATGAGCGTGCGATCGCCGACCAGCGCTGTGCGCACCGACTGCTTGGTGTAGGTGGCCGGCGCGCCCGCGGGCCGGAACTCGGTGACCTCCACCGTGAACCGGTCGGCGGCGACGGTGGTGATCCGCACGCAGTGGGTGGTCCCCACCGGGATGGAATCGATACCGCGCTGGATCACGGCGGCCGGCGAGACATCGGCGTCGGGGGTCACGACCGCACGGGCCTGCTCCCCCGATCGGTTCACGTAGTAGGCGTATTGGAAGGCGAGCACGGCGTCGGGACCGGAGCCGGTGCCACCGGCCTCGGCGCTGCGCACGACGGCGCCGGTGTTCTCGGTCGGGCACTGGCCCACCGTCTCGGCGGTCAGGTTGCCCGCCGTGAAGTGCAGCGGCGGCGCGGCGTGCTTGGCGGTGTCGCCGCCGCGGCCGAACAGCAGGAAGAACACGCCGGTGGCGGCGAGGACGAGCACCAGGACCGAGACGGCGAGCACGATCCAGGTCCGGTTGCGGTTGCGGCCGCGCAGCGAGCCGGAGGGCTCGAGCACCCGGGCCTCGTCGTACTCGTCGTCGGCGGCGTCCGTCCACGGGAACTGGACCAGTTCGGCGTCGTACTCGTCGTCGGGGCCCGGCGCGGGCCCGGCGACCCAGTCCGACCAGCCGCCGGTGAATTCGCTGCGCCGCGCGGCCAGTTCGGCAGGCGGTGCGGGCGCGGGCTCCGGGGCGACGTCGACCGGAGACGGGCGCGCTTCGTGGACCGGGCGGTCGTGGTCGCCCGCGACACCGTAGTAGTCGTCGCGGTCCTCGTCCCCTGGGGTCCGGCTCGGCTCCGCCGCCGCCGTGGGGGGCGGCACGGGCCCGGTGGGCTCGGCTGCCGGTGCGGCGGACGGGGCGCGCTCGGGGCGCTGCGAATATCGGGCGGGACCGTCGTCCTCGCCCGCCGCCGGGTCGGCGGTGTCCTGGCGCGCGGGGTCGGCTGCCTCGGTCTCCGGTTCGAGCGCCGAGTACCAGCGCGACAGTTCGTTGTACGACTTCAACATTCACCCCTTTCCGCGGCGCCGGGCACAAGGATTCGCATTGCAGACCTCTAGGTGATCAGTTCACAGAGAACGGACGGGTGGTGGGAGCGGTGGTTCCGGGTAACGCGGCAGGCGGAGTCGTCGCGCCGCCGGATGAGGCGCCATCGGCTCCTGTCCCGAACGGAAATTGTCCCCCACCGGAAGGTTTGGGTGTCGTAGACGCGCCGGTCGGGCTGGTGAAGATTCCGGCACCGCGTTTGTCCGATCCGCCGACCGGCACCGCGCCCTGTCCGGAGGCGCCCGCCGCGTCCCGCGCGACCGCGGCGAACCAGTCCGCGACGTACTGGGTCGGGGTCGCGCCCTGCGCGCCGACGCCCATGCGCGAGTACGCGTCGTGGCGCTGGGTGGTGTTCCAGTAGCGCACCCAGGTGGTCACGTCGAGCAGCTCGGCGTTGTCGGTGATGTTCTGCTGCACGGCCGTGTACGCCTCGCTGACCAGGCGGACCCCGGTGGTCGGCGGCACCAGCTGCGGCACGGCGCCGACGAGCTTGGTGCCGAGCAGGGTCAGCCCGACCAGCGGGTTGGACAGTGTCGCGGTGGCCAATTCGGCGATGCTCGCCGGGTTGAGCACGGTCTTCACCACGGTGGTGACGGCGTTGAGCCCGATCATGCCGACCTTCAGCAGCGCCTGGTAGGCCGCGTTCACGTCGAGCTGACCGCGCGGGTCGGAGGCGTCGGCGATGCGCTGGGAGATCGACTTCTTCGGCGAGAGCGAGACATCGGCGAGCGTGCTGCCGGAGATGTCCTCGTTCACCACGGTCGTCGCGGTCTTGATGGAGGTGTAGGCCAGCGCCTGGGCGATGGAGACCAGCGAGCCGATCGGGTCGCCGCCGGACAGCTTCACCTGGCTGACGAGATTGGTCACCGCCCGCAGCAGCGGGGCGCCCTGCGGCGCGTCACAGGCGAGATCACCTGTCGCGCAGAAGCTCGCGACCCGGCCGGTGAGCTTGCCGAAGTCGGCGGGCTGGGTGTCGCTGGAACCGAGCCCGCCGCCGGGCGCGGGAGCCTGGCGGACCGCGGCGACGGCGTCGAGCGCGGCGCCGGAGGTGCCGGGCGCGGTGGTCGGCGTCGTCCGGTCGGGGGCGCCGGGGAACACCGGGGCGTTGGCGCCGCGGGTCGGGTCGGCGAACAGCGCGACCGCGGCGACCTTGTCGGCCGCCACCGTGCCGGTGCCCGCGCCCACTTCCTGGGCGAACAGCGAGGCCACGTGGGCGCCTTGCGAATACCCGACCACCGCGATCCGCGAGTCCGGGCAGCGCTGCACGACCTGGGTGGCCATCGACCGCAGCCGCTCCAGGCCGCCGTCGACCGACTGGGTGTAGGGCACGACTCCACCGGGCACCGCGCCGCCGAAGCCCGCCTCGTACGGCACATACGCGCGATCGACCAGCCCCGGCTCGGCGGCCTTGGCGAACATCGGCCGGAAGACCGTCGACAGCATGCCGGTATCGGTACTCGGCGCGGCGTCCGGCGACGATTCTCCTGTGCCCTGGATCCCCAAGGCGTACAGTGCCGGACACGCCGAGATCGACACCTGGGTGGACGGGGCACCGGGCGCGGCCTCGTCCGCGGTGGCCACGCCTGCCGATACCGTCACCGAAGCGACGGTGAACGCGATGATCGTCCCCGTGAGTCGTGTCGTGCACCGAGCCATATCGATCCGCATCACAGTCCGTTTCGGCTGACCAGTGGAGCGTTGAAACGCAGTAAACCGTAACAGATTCCGGGACCCCGAACCCCTGCCCAAAGCGGCCCTTTCACTGCCCCCGGCAAACCCCGTTGTCCCAGCAATCTTCTGGCGATCCACGGCTGTGTCCGGGCGGACAGCGGCCCGGGCACCCTCGTGATCGAGAGTGCCCGGGCCGGGGTTCGGGTCAGGCCGCGGAGGTCACCCGGTAGACGTCGTAGACGCCTTCCACATTGCGCACGACATTGAGCAGGTGGCCCAGATGCTTCGGGTCACCCATCTCGAAGGTGAACTTGCTGATCGCGACGCGGTCGCCGTGGGTGGCCACCGAGGCGGACAGGATGTTGACCTTCTCGTCGGCCAGCACCTTGGTGACGTCGGACAGCAGCCGGGTGCGGTCGAGCGCCTCGATCTGGATGGCGACGAGGAACACCGACGACGGCGAGGGCGCCCACTCGACCTCGATGATGCGTTCCGACTGTTCCTGCAACGATCCGGCATTGGTGCAATCGGTGCGGTGCACGCTCACCGCGCCACCACGGGTCACGAAGCCCATGATCTCGTCGCCCGGCACCGGCGTGCAGCACTTGGCCAGCTTCGCCACCGTGCCCGGCGCGCCGGGGATGAGCACGCCCGCGTCGCCGGTGACCCGCTGCCTGCTCGGCGTCGTCGACGGTGTCGAGCGCTCGGCCAGTTCGTTCTCGACGTCACCGATGCCGCCGAGCTGGGCCATCAGCCGCTGCACCACATGGTGCGCGGAGACCTGGTGCTCGCCGACGGCGGTGTAGAGCGCGGAGATGTCGGAGTAGTGCAGCTCGTGCGCGACCGCGGTCATCGCGTCCACGCTCATCAGCCGCTGCAGCGGCAGCCCGACCCGGCGGACCTCCTTGGAGATCTGTTCCTTGCCGCTGTCGAGGGCCTCCTCGCGACGTTCCTTGGCAAACCATTGGCGAATCTTGGCCTTCGCGCGTGGCGAGACGACGAAGTTCTGCCAGTCCCGGCTCGGGCCCGCGTTCTGCGCCTTGGAGGTGAACACCTCCACGACCTCGCCGTTCTCCAGCTGCCGTTCCAGCGCGACCAGCCGCCCGTTGACCCTGGCACCGATGCACTTGTGCCCGACCTCGGTGTGCACGGCGTAGGCGAAGTCGACCGGGGTCGACTTCTGCGGCAGCGTGATCACGTCGCCCTTGGGCGTGAACACGAAGATCTCCGGCGACTTCAGGTCGAAGCGCAGCGATTCGAGGAACTCGGCGGGGTCGGCGGCCTCCCGCTGCCAGTCGAGCAGCTGGCGCATCCACGCCATGTCGTCGACCTCGGCGGCGTCCCCGGAGTGCTTGCCCTTGGTCTCCTTGTACCGCCAGTGCGCCGCGATGCCGAACTCGGCGGTGCGGTGCATGTCCTGGGTCCGGATCTGCACCTCCAGCGGCTTGCCGTCGGGACCGACGACGGTGGTGTGCAGCGACTGGTACACGCCGTAGCGCGGCTGGGCGATGTAGTCCTTGAACCGGCCCGCCATCGGCTGCCACAGCGAGTGCACGACGCCGACCGCGGCGTAGCAGTCGCGGACCTCGTCGCACAGGATGCGCATGCCGACCAGGTCGTGGATGTCGTCGAAGTCCTTACCCTTGACGATCATCTTCTGATAGATGGACCAGTAGTGCTTGGGCCTGCCCTCGACGACGGCGTTGATCCGCGAGGCGGCCAGCGTGTTGACGATCTCGGCGCGCACCTTCGCCAGGTAGGTGTCGCGCGAGGGCGCGCGATCGGCGACCAGGCGCACGATCTCGTCGTACTTCTTGGGGTGCAGGATCGCGAACGCGAGGTCCTCCAGCTCCCATTTGACGGTGGCCATGCCGAGGCGGTGCGCCAGCGGCGCGATCACCTCGAGGGTCTCCTTGGCCTTCTTGGCCTGCTTCTCCGGCGGCAGGAAGCGCATGGTGCGCATGTTGTGCAGCCGGTCGGCGACCTTGATCACCAGGACGCGCGGGTCGCGGGCCATGGCGATGATCATCTTGCGGATGGTCTCGGCCTCGGCGGCCGCGCCCAGGTTGACCTTGTCGAGCTTGGTGACGCCGTCGACGAGGTGGGCGACCTCCTGCCCGAACTCCTCCTTGAGCTGCTCGAGCGAGTAGCCGGTGTCCTCGACGGTGTCGTGCAGCAGCGCCGCGACCAGCGTCGTGGTGTCCATGCCGAGTTCGGCGAGGATGTTGGCGACCGCCAGCGGGTGGGTGATGTAGGGGTCACCGGACTTGCGGAACTGCTTGGCGTGCCGCTCGTCGGCGACGTCGAAGGCGCGCTGCAGCAGCGCGAGATTGGCCTTCGGGTACAGCTCCCGGTGGACGGTGGCCAGCGGTTCCAGCACCGGCTTGACCGCCGCGATGCCGCGCTGACCGGTCATCCGGCGCGCGAGCCTGGCCCGCACGCGCCGGGAGGCCGAGCTGGGCACGGAGGCGGTCGGTGACTGTTTGGCCGGTTCGGGGGTCGCCGGGGCACCATCGTTCCGCGGGGCGCCGGTGGAATCCTGCCCAACCTTCGCCTCGCCGAGTTGTCGAGTCATGCCACCGCCTCTCACGCTGCATTCGGACCTTGTCGGCCGAGTGCTGCAACCGCCCGGACCACCAACTTTAGTCCCCACACCGACCTGGTGTTCGGTTCCCTGCGGTCACAGGCGTGCGACGGTAGCGACTCGGCCCGAAAACCGGCCTCGACCTGCGAATTGTTCAGCGTTCGTCGACCGGTGGCCGCGGGCTGCGCAGGCTGTGGCCGTCGAGCCGCCCCGGTGGTACGCCGAGCAGGTCCAGGACGGTCGGGGTGAGGTCGATCAGCGTGTACGCGCTGGTCGCGGTGCCGGGGGCGAAGTCGGCGCCGCGGGCGATGACGAGGTTGGCGGTCTCGTCCGGCGTCTGGCCGCCGTGCCCGCCGGCCGGGCGGTGGCCGTGGTCGGTGGTGACCAGGACGGTCCACTGTTCGCGCGGATGGTCCGCGGCCCGGCGGTCGACGGCGGCGACGATCTGCCCGACCAGCGCGTCGACCCGGCGGATCGCCGCGAGATAGGCACGCGAGGCGCCGCCGTGCCGGTGACCCGCCAGGTCGATCTGGTCGAGGTGGGTGACGACCAGATCGGGCCCGGTGCGCTCGATCGTGCGCGTGACCTCGGTGGCGGTGGCGGCATCGGTGGCCGACTCGTCGAGGTCGCCGGCCTCGGGCGCGGTGGTCAGCGCGAGGTCGGCGCGCCGGTCGCCGCTGCGCGCGATGGTCGCGAACTGGTCCCAGGTGCCGATCGAGACGGTGTGCCGGGCGGGGTCGGCGCGTTCGATCCGGGTGAACACGCTGGGGTGGGCCAGGAACGCGCTCGCGTCGAACTCGTTGCCGGTGATGCCGTGCTCGGTGTCCCACACGCCGGTCAGCGCGCTCGCCCAGGACGGTCCGGAGACGGTGATGTGCCCGGCGATGCTGCCGCGCGAGAGCAGTCCCTGCGCGGCGAGGTGCCGCAGCCGGGGTGCCTGGACGCGGTCGGCCTTGTCGAACAGCAGCCCGTCGATCCCGATCACGACGACCTTCGCGACCGGCCCGCCCGGACGCGGGACGCCGAACGCGGCCGCCGCGTCGACGGCGGGGACGGGCCGGTCGAAGGCGGTGCCGGAGCCCGCGGCCGAGCACAGCAGCGGGAGGGTCAGCAGGGCGGTGGCCAGCGCGACGAGCACGCGCGCCGGCGCCGACATCTCGCGCATGTCCTCACGATGCGGCAGCGCGGGCGGCCCGGCGAGGGCGGCACGGCGGTGTTCATCGACGTTTCACCGATCCCGCGCGTCCCGGTCGCCCCGCTGAACGAGAAGCCAACAGCGCCTTGCCGCCTCGTCTAGGCCGACGCGGCCAGTTCCTCGGCGAGGATCGCGACGGTCTCGCGGATCTGGTCGTCGGTGTGACAGGCGGTGACGAAGAACCGTAGGCGCGCGAGGTCTTCGGGGACCGCCGGATAGATGATCGGATTGACGTTGATCCCCCGGCGGAGCAGCGTGTTCGACAGCCGCATGGTCCGCAGGGAATCGCCGACGATGCACGGGATGATGGGGGTGTCGGCACTGTCGCCGGTGTCGATCCCGGCCGCGCGGGCCAGCTCCAGGAACAGCCGCGCGTTGTGCCGCAACCGGACCAGCGGGGCGGGGTCGGTGCGCAGCTGCCGGATCGCCTCGGCCGAGGCGGCGGCGTTCATCGGGGTCATGCCGACGCTGTAGACGAAGCCGGGCGTCGTGTACTTGAGGAAGCGGATCAGCTCGGCGCTGCCCGCCACGTATCCCCCGCAGCCGGCGAGCGCCTTGGACATGGTGCCCGACCACAGTTCGACGTCGTCGCGGTCCACCCCGAAGTGCTCGCCGATGCCGCCGCCGTGCGCGCCGAGCACGCCGATGCTGTGCGCCTCGTCGATCATCAGCAGGGCCCGGTGCCGCTTCTTGATCTCGATGATCGCGGGCAGGTCGGGGATGTCGCCGTCCTGGCTGTAGACGCCCTCGATGAGGATCAGCACCCGGCGGTAGCGGGGCCGGAGTTCGCCGAGCAGCCGGTCCAGGGCCGCGTGGTCGTTGTGCGGGAAGGGCCGTCGCGTCGCGCCCGACAGCACACACCCCTGCAGGATGCTGTCGTGGGCGAGGCTGTCGTGGATCACCAGGTCGTCGGGTCCGACCAGGTGCCCGATGATGGTGACATTGGTGGAATGGCCGCCGACCAGCGCTATCGCGTCCTCGGTGCCGAGCAACCGCGCGAGTTCGGCCTCCAGTTCGCGATGCACCGGCTTCTCGCCGGAGAGCACCCGGCTCGCCGAGCAGGAGCTGCCGTATCGGGCGACGGCGTCCTGCACGGCCGCGACGACCGCCGGGTGCCCGGACAGCCCCAGGTAGTTGTAGCTGGAGAAGTTCAGCACCGGGACACCGTCGATCAGCGAGGTGTCGCGGGTGACGCCGTCGTTGATCAGGAAGTACGGGTTGTCCAGGCCCAGCGCCGCCGCCCCGGTCATCCGGTCCTCGATCGCCCGCACCTCCGGGAAGTCGGCGATCCGGTACTCGGGCGCGACCGGCCTCGGCGCCGGTTCGGGCGCGACCGGGGCCGGCGCGGGCGCCGGGGTCGCTCCGGCCACCTGACCGGTGACGTACCCGACCACGTCACCGACGGTGGTGGCGGCGCTCGGCCACGCCGGGTCCACCTGTAGCCCCGGCAGCTTGCGCATCAGGCCACCGAACAGATCCGACAGCATCATCGAGTCGAATCCGAGTTCGCCGGTGAGGGTTTCGCTGTCGCGCAGCCGCTCGACCGCGAATCCGCTGACCCGCCCGCATTCGGCCAGCACGATGGCGGCGACGGCGTTCGGGTCGACCTCGGGGGTGCCGGGAGCGGCAGACGGCGGCGCGACGGCTGCCGTCGCGCCCGGCGCCATCCGCGCGAGCAGCGCGTTCTGTTCGCGGAAGAGCGCGATCATCTGGTCCATGGTGGTGTCCTCGGCCTGCGGGGCGGGTGGGGTGAGGGTGGTCGGTTCGATCCAGAAGCGATGCTCGGTGGCGAAGTCGTAGACCGGCAGCCGCCGCCGGACCCGCTGGGCGGGCTCGTAGAGGTGATCCCAGTCGGGGTCGAGGCCGTCGCGGTACAGCGCGGCGACGGTCTCGGCGAGTTCGCGCCCGGTCGCGCCGGGGCCGGGACTCGGCGCCAGGCACCGCGGCAGCAGTTCGGGGCGGGCCCGGCCGATGAGCGGGATCAGCTGACGGCGCGGACCGATCTCGACGACATGGGTGGGGTCGGTGTCGAGCGCGGCCGCCAGCGCGTCGCCGAAAAGGACGGTGGCGCCGATGTGTTCGGTCCAGTAACCGGCGTCCATGGTCTCGGTCGGCTCGAGCAGCCTGCCGCGCACGGTCGAGTAGATCGGCAGAGCCGCGACCCGATAGGCGCGGTCCCGGGCGACGGCCGCGAACTCGTCCAGCATCGGCGCCATGAGCGGACTGTGGAAGGCGTGCGACACGGTCAGCGGCTTGGCGACGATCCGCCGTTCCGCGAGGGCGGCACGGATCCGGTCGAGCGCGATGGCGGCGCCGGAGAGCACCAGATCGGCGGGCCCGTTGACCGCGGCCACGGCGACCTCGGGCTCCCCCACGAGCAGATCGGCGACCTGCGCGCGCGTCGCCCGGACCGCGAGCATCGCACCGCCGCCGGGCAATTCCTGCATCAGCCTGCCACGCGCGACGACCAGCCGGCAGGCGTCCTCGAGGTCGAGCACGCCCGCCACCGCGGCCGCGGTGAACTCCCCGATGCTGTGCCCCAGCACCCACGCCGGGCGGACACCGGCGTCGGCGAGTGCCTGCGCCAGTGCGTATTCCATGGCGAAGATCGCCGGTTGCGCGAGTCCGGTGCGATCGATGTCGACGGTGTCGTCGAGCAGCAGCTCCCGCACCGAGGCGCCCAGGAGCGCGGCCATCGCGGCGTCGACGGTCCCCAGCGCGCGCCGGAACGACGGGCTCGCCGCGGCGGCGGCCCCGGCCATCCCGGCGAATTGCGACCCCTGCCCGGTGAACACCCACCCGACCCGCATCGGCCCCGCCACACCGCCGTCCGCACCGGCACGCAGCCGGGCGATCGCGTCCGCCGGATCGTCGGCGACGATCGCGAGTCGGTGCCGCCCCGAGGATTTCACCCGATTGCTCGTCCAGCACACCTGCGCGAACCGGTCCGCGGGGACCGCGTCCAGCGTCTCCGCCAGCCGACGTGCGTTGCGCTCCAGACCTTTCGCGTTGTCCGCCGACAGGGTGAGCACCCCGCCACCGGCCGCGGGCGGGTCGTCCCCCACCGGCGCGCCCGCCAGCACGAGGTGGGCGTTGGTGCCGCCGATCCCGAAGCCGCTCACCCCGGCCAGCGCCGGTCCGGTCAGCGGCATCGGTTCGGCGAGCAGGCGCAGCCCGTGCCGCTCCAGTTGCAATCGCGGGTTCTCCTGCTCGGCGAACCGGGTCGGCGCGACGACGCCGTGGTGCAGGCTCAGCGCGACCTTGATCAGCCCCGCGACGCCCGCCGCGCCCTCGGTGTGGCCGAGATTGCCTTTGATGGAACCGATTCCGCAGGGCCGGGCGCGGTCCCGCCCGTGCAGCCCGCCCAGCGCCTTGACCTCGATCATGTCGCCGAGGACGGTCCCGGTCCCGTGCGCCTCGATGAAGTCGACCGCCCCGGCCGCCACCCCGGCCCGGCGATACGCCTCGGCGATCACGTGCTGCTGGGCCCACCGGTTCGGCGCGCTGATGCCGTTGCTGCGCCCGTCGGAGTTCACCGCGCTGCCCTTGATCACGGCGTAGATCGGCAGTCCCGCGGCCTGCGCGTCGGCCAGGCGGCGCAGCACGAGCACCGCGACGCCCTCGCCGCGGACGATCCCGTCGGCGTTGCCGCTGAACGGTTTACAGCGCGCGTCGGGCGCCGACAGCCCCGCCTGGGTGTAGAACACCCCGACCGCCGGGGTGAGCACCAGGTTCACCCCACCGGCGACGGCCTGCTCGCACTCGCCCGACATCAGCGCGGCACAGGCGAGATGCACCGCGACCAGCGACGACGAGCACGCGGTGTCGACCGCCAGGCTCGGGCCACGCAGATCGAGCTGGTAGGACAGCCGGTTGGCGGTCATGAAGTAGCCGTTGCCCGAACCGTGCTGCGGGGTGATCGCCGCGTAGTCCGACATCTGCAGATTGGCCCATTCGTTGGCCATCACCCCGATGTAGACGCCGGTGCGCGAACCGGATTGGGCCCGGGGGTCGAGGGTCGCGTCCTCGAAGGCGCGCCAGGTCGCCTGCAACAGCAGCCGCTGCTGGGGGTCCATCGTCTCGGCCTCGTGCGGGGTGATCCCGAAGAACTCGTGATCGAACGCGTCGGCGTCGTCGATGAATCCGCCGCTGTGAGTGTTGATGGTGCCCGGCCCGCCCGCCGGATCGTGGAAGTCCTCGGCGTGCCAGCGATTCGCGGGCACCGCCGAGATCGCGTCCCGGCCGTCGAGCAACAGCTGCCACAGTGCCGCTGGATCGGCCGCCTGCGGAAAGCGGCAATCCAGCCCGACGATCGCGATATCGCTCATGCCGTCCCCCGGCGGTCTGCCCGGGCGGTGACGCGCACCGCCGCCACCGGGCGCTGACCGTTCATGCCGCGTAGGCGAACTCGTCGGCGAGATAGCCGGCGATCGCGGCGATGGTCGGATAGTCGAAGACCAGCGTGGGGTCGATCTCGAGCGACCAGCGGTCCTCGATCTCCCCGCACAGCGAGACCGCCGAGACGGAGTCCATGCCGAGCTCGGCCAGCGGGATCGACGGGTCCACCTGGTGCGGGGCGCGGTCGGTGTAGTCGGCGACCCGTTCGACGAGCCAGTCCTGGATCGAGGTCGACGGGTGGGCGGTGGTGGTGCGGAACATGGTCGGCTCCTGGCTGGTCGGTGTCGATCAGACGGTCAGCGCGTGGTCGAGCGCCGGTTCGAGGTCCTCGTGCAGTACCCGTTCGAGACGGTGGGTCAGGAACGCTTCGCGCATCGAACCGCGCTGGATCTTGCCGCTGGTGGTGCGATGCACCGAGCGCGCGGAGCGGGCGGCGACGAGCACGACGTTCGGCGCGGGCACATCGAAGCCGCGGGCCACCGCGATCTTGATCGCGGAGGTCAGCTCGGCGAGCGTGGTGTCACCGAGCAGCTCCGGCCGCACGCCCTGCATCACGACCAGCCGTTCCCGGTCGAGCACGTCCACCGAGACCACCGCGCCAGCGTTGCCCGCCAGCGCGGGGTGCAGTTCCTGCACGCGTTCCTCCACATCGGCCGGGTGGACATTGCGGCCGTTGACGATCAGCAGGTCCTTGAGGCGGCCCGCGACGAACAGGTCGCCGTCGTGGAGCAGGCCGAGATCGCCGGTCCGCAGGAACGGCCCCTCGGTGCCGAGGTGGGCGTCGAAGGTCGCGCGGGTCTCGGCGGGCCGGTTCCAGTACCCGGCGGCGACGCTGTCCCCGCGCACCCAGATCTCCCCGGTGGCGCCGTCCGGCAGTTCTTCCAGTGTCGACGGATCGACGATGCGGATCTCGAGGCCGTCGGCCGCGCGGCCACAACCGACCAGCGGGGCGTCGCCCGGCCGGTCGTAGTACACCGGAGCCGCGCCCATCGCCGCGGAGCTGGCCAGCAGCGTCACCTCGGCCATCCCGTAGGCGGGCAGGAACGCGGTGGGACGCAGCCCGGCGGGCGCGAAACGCTCCAGCACCGCCTCGATCGTGCGGGCCCGCACCGGCTCGGCGCCGCTGAGGGCGGCCTCGAGGCTGCTCAGGTCGAGTTCGGCGAGTTGCTCGTCGCTGACCCGGCGCAGGATCAGGTCGTAGGCGAAGTTCGGGGCGGCGGTGTAGGTCGCCCGGTACCGGTCGATGGCCTGCAGCCAGCGCACCGGGCGCTTGATGAACGTCGTCGGCGCCATGAACACCAGGTTCGCGCCCGCGTAGGCGGCGCCGAGCAGCATGCCGATCAGGCCCATGTCGTGGAACTGCGGGATCCAGCTGACGCCGGTCGACCCCTCGGTCATCCCTCCCGCGACGATCGCGGCCTCGTTGTGCAGCAGATTGCGGTGGGTGACGACGACGCCCTTGGGCGTACCGGTCGATCCCGAGGTGTACTGCAGGAAGGCGATGGTGCCGAGGTCGATCTCGGGCAACTGCCAGGCGTCGGCGTCGCCGAGCGGCTGATCCGTGGCGACGACGGTCGCGCCGGTGGTGGACTCGACGAGCGGTGCGAAGTCGGTGGTGGTGAGCACGAGCTGCGCGCCGGAGTCGGCGATGACGCCGCGCACCCGCTGCGCGGCCCGGTCCTCGTGCGGCAGCGGCGCCGGGACGGCGACGACACCGGCGTACAGGCAGCCGAGAAAGGCCCGCAGGAACGCCATGCCGTCGAGGTAGAGCAGCACCACCGGCTGGGCCGCCTCCGGCTGCTGCGACAACCACTGGGCAAACGCGCGGGCGTCGCGGTCGAGTTCGCGGTAGGTGACGACCTCCTCGACCAGGTCACGCCCGGATTCCCGCAGGTAGATGTAGGAACGGGTGTCCGCGTACCGGGAGAACTGCTGCCTGACGTGATGCACGTAGCTCGACTGCATGTCGTGGGTTCCTTCGGAGGGTTCGGGGGCGTAGCTACTACTCTGCGCTCCTCGGCCGCGCACCGGAAGAGACCTCAGGGGCCACCCGTCGAACCCTCAGGGTGGGCACTCCCGCCCCCTGGGTGGCGCGGGAATCGCGTTGACAGCCGCGCACCGCTGTGGCCTCCTTGGCGGGTGGGGAACATCGCGCCGATCCGTCTCGCCGCCACCGCCGACCTGCACCTGCGACCGGCCGTCGCCGGGAAGTTCCGGCCCGGCTTCCTCGACCTGGACCGCCACGCCGACCTGCTGCTCCTCGGCGGTGACCTCACCGAGGGCGGGACCAGGGCCAACACCGAGTTGCTCTGCGCCGAACTGGCCGATCTCCCGATTCCGGTGCTCGCCGTCCTGGGCAACCACGACCACGACGAGAACCGCGGCGAGTTCATCACGCGCCGGCTCACCGAGACCGGTGTCGTTGTGCTGGACGGTGATTCGACGACGCTGACGATCCGCGGGCAGCGGGTCGGGATCGCCGGGGTGATGGGCGGATCGGGCGGCTTCCCCGGCCACCCCGGTGATCCCGAGACGGGATCGGCCGAGCATCGGGCCAGGATGCGCCGCGGCCCGGTCGACGCCGCCCGCCTGCGCGCGGCGCTCGAGCGCCTGGACTGCCCCACCCGGATCGCCCTCACCCACTTCGCCCCCGTCGTCGACACCCTCGTCGGCGAGCCCACGTCCATCTATCCCGGCCTGGGATGCCACGCCACGGGCGAGGCGATCGACGCGGGACGCGCGACGCTCGCGCTGCACGGGCACGCCCACGCGGGCAGCGAGTGCGGGCAGACCGCGGGCGGGGTGCCCGTGCGCAATGTGTCCTACCCGGTGCTGCGCCGGACCTACGCCGTCTACGACCTACCCGGCTAGTTCTCGGTGACGTCGAAGGCCCACACGACCGCGGGCCTGCCGGTGGCCTTCACCCGCCGCCGCTCACCGGTGCGGTCCAGCCCCGGGATCGCGGCCAGCGTGCGATTGAGATTGGCGGGGTCGGGGCGCGTGCCGTGCAGCGAGGTGCTCAGCTCGACCGCGCGGGTGGCGGGGAACTCCGCGCCCGCCAGCGCCCTGGTCAGCGTCCGGTCCTTCCACAGCAGACCGGCGAGCAGACTCCGGCTGGTCTCGACGATCCGGTTGTGGTCGAAGGCCAGCGGGGGCACCGCGTCGAACTCCACCCACTCGGCCGGTCCCTCGTGCTCGGCGACGACCGCCCACATGGCGATCGACAGCGTCGGCCCGCGCGGATCGCGATGCGGTTCGTCGAAGGTGACCAGCTGACCGACCGCGCCGATCGCCTCGACCGGCACGCCCAGCTTGGTGTGCACCGCCCGCCGCGCGGCCTCGGCCAGCCGCTCGCCCCGGCCGAGCAGCACGCCGGGCAGCGCGAGTTCGCCGGTGAACGGTTCGAACTCGCGGGCGGCGATCCCGACGCGCACCGCGCTGTCGGCCTCCCAGCACCGCAACGTGACGACATCGATCGATACGACGGATTGCTCCACGTCGTCCCATCCTGCCGGAATCCCGCGCCGAATGGGAACCCACGCCGACGTCGGCGGGCGGCGCGTGTCCGCCGTGCGGAGACCGCCGCCGAGCTCATGCCACGGCCGGCCCGGCGACCTGGATTCGCTCACGCGGACCGGGCGGCCGTCGCGACGCGGTCCCCGGCGGTCGCGCCGAGCACAGGTCGGCGCACCCTGCGGTCCCGCCGATCCGGCCCGTGCCCGGTGAGCACGACCGGCACACCGAGGCGATGGGCGAGCCAGTCCGCCGGGTCGCCGACGACGGGTTCGATCACCGGGGTCGCCGCGGACAGCCGGTCGGTGAGTCGTCGCTGGTGCTCGAGATCACGCCATGGACCGGGCGTCAGCTCGGTGACCCGACCCGCCGCGGTGTCGTATGCCGCTGCGGCACCGAGGGTTCCGGGCGCATCGAGATGATTGACCACCAGTCCGTCGATCCCACCGCAGACCTCGATGGCGTAGCGGAGCAGGATCGGATCGAGGTGCCCCTGCCGGAACGCGCCCTGATAGGGACCGGTGCCGTTGTGCGGCTCCGGGTGTCCCAGCGGCGCTTCGGTCGGCAGCGGGCCCGCGCCGTGCCGGGTCATATAGGTGCGGGTGACGCCGAGCACCCTGGCCGTGCCCCCGACCCCGGCGATCAGGGCGCGGGCATGGCGCGGCTCCACCGTCGACCACGTGGTGTGCGGATGCAGTCCGCGCCACTCGTCGAGCAGCACTCCCTGCGCCCCTTCGAAGACGAGCCTGCCCCGCGCCGCGGCGCGGGTGAGCTCGCCGTCGTCGCTGACGCGGACCGCGCCGGCGAAATCGCGGTACATCGCCACCAGCGCGTCGATCGATTCGTAGCCGTGCGCGCTGGGCCCGATCAGTGTGTCGTAGTGCGCGGCCAGCCGGTCCAGCTTGGCGCGCAGGATCGCGGGCGTCCGGCAGTCGGCGACCGTCGGCGCGTCGTGTTCCAGTGCGTACCAGGCGGTTTCGCCGATGCCACGACCGCAGGAACCGTGCCGCGAGGAACCCCTCGCGTCCTCGCGGGCACGGTTCGCCGCGATGTGGATCGGCGTGGTGAGCAGGGCCCGGCCGTCGACGGCGAGCAGCCCCAGCGGATCGCGCACCCCCAGCGCCGCGAGCCGCTCGGATTCGGCGGCGAGCGCGATCGGCTCCACGAGCATGTGCCGGGAGAGCACGGTCGGCACATCGTGGAAGGTGCCCGCGCCGAACTGAGCGAAGGTGTGGTGGCGGCCGTCGGCGACGACATTGTGCGCGGCCTGCGCACCGCCGTTGAACCGCACGACCGCCGCCACCCCGAGGCCCGCCTCGGGTGCGCACAGCCAGTCGACCGTCGCGCCCTTGCCCGCGTCGCCGAAGCCCAGATCGACGACGACCAGGTGTTCGGTGTCGAACACGGCTGCACTCCTTCCCTTTTCGGGTGTCACTTGCCGGGCGGCAGGGCGCGGACGCCCCTGGGCGGCTGCGCGCCGAGGGCCCGGCTCACCGCGTCGGCCTCGTCGACCGACCCGACATCGCGCAGGTCGGCCAGGCCGGTGTCGACGTCGACCCGGTCCTCACCCAGCCCGATGGTCAGCGCGATCAGTTCGCAGACCGCGCCGGGGTCGTCGAGCTTCAGGAAGTTCTGGCCGAGCAGACCGCGCCAGTGCTCGGCGATCTCCGGATCCCGGTAGTACGACGACTGATTCGGCAGGATGTAGTACACGTGCCAGCGTTCGGCCAGCTCGCGATAGATCGACTCCACCGACACATCGCGCCGCACGTGATCGCCGATGACCGCCCTGATGTGGCGAGCCGCCAGCCGCGGCTTGTTCAGCTCGTCGCCGATGATGAACAGGTAGCCCCGCTTCCCACGCTTGTCCCACGCGTCGGTCACGACATGTTCAGCCATGAAATATGCCGCCAGCTCGTAGCTTTCGGACTTCTGCCCGCCCCCACCGCCCTCGAGCAGGACGGCCCGCAACTGCTCGTCCATCCGGTTGTCGGATTCGAACTGCCCGATCTGCAACGGCACCCGATCGGTGTCGGCGTCGCCGATCGCCCCGAACAGGATCTGCGGATCCTGCGCGTAGCCCTTGCTCCGCAGCAGCCCGTGCAACTTCCCGAGCTTGTCCTGCATGATCCGCGGCACCCGCCCCATCGACCCGGTGACATCGAACAGCACCGCCACCGGCAGCGAGTTCCCGTGCTCGGCCGAATCCCGGCACTCCCGCTTCCCCACCCCGAACGGATCCAGCAACGGATGCGCACACCACGTGTCATACGGTCGCTCCCGCATCTGCGCGGTATACCCGAAATCGTCCTCCCCCGCCCGCGCCCGAAACGTCTTCCCCGCCCGGTACGCACTGTCATCCCAATGCCCATACCCCATCAGAACCACTCCCTCTCGTCAGCGTGCTTTTAGTCTATTCAACCAAAACAACGATCGTCAAGAGCCCCAGCCGATTCGCCGTTCACCGACACCATCGGCTACCTTCTGGCGCATGCCATCGGCTCCGCACGAAGTGGTGATCGACCTCTTCCAGCAGCAACCGGCACTCGTCGCGCCACCGCTGACCGAATTGGGCTGCCGCCTACCCGAATACGAGTCGATCACGACCGTGCCCGGCGACGCGACAGTCCTGGCACCGACCGAATATCACGCCGACGCGGTGGTCGCGTTCCATCGTGGCGGCGAGCGGATCCTGGCCGTGGTCGTCGAGGTCCAATTGCGGCCGGACCCCGACAAACGGTGGTCCTGGCCGGTCTACGTCGCGTCGCTGCGCGCCCGCCTCCGCTGCCCGACACTGCTGCCGGTCGTGTGCCCTGATGCCAGGACAGCCCGCTGGGCCGCGAAACCGATCGATCTCGGGTACGGCAATCCGTCGGTGGGATTGACGCCACTGGTGCTCGACCCAGCAGGCGTTCCGGTGGTCACCGACCTCGACGCGGCGGTCGATCTGCCCGAACTAGCGGTGCTGTCCGCCCTCGCGCACGCGCGACATCCCGACCACCGCGAGATCTGGAAAGCCCTGCTCGCAGCCCTCGGCGCTCTGGGTGGCGACCGGGCCGCGCTGTACTATGACTTCATCCTGTCGACGCTGCCCGCCGCAGCGCGATCCGAGTGGGAGGCACTGATGGCCGCCGGGCTCCAAGGCTACGAATATCGCAGCGAGTTCGCCCGCAGGTACTTCGCGGAAGGCGAGGCTCAGGGTGAAGCCCGTGGCGAGGCCAAATCCGTGCTGACAGTGCTCGACGCCCGCGGGATCGCCGTACCCGCCGAGGTCCGCGAGCGGATTATGAGCTGCGACGATCTCGACCAGCTCCAGCGATGGCTTCGCAAGGCACTCGAAGTCAACCGGGCAGCCGACCTCCTGGCCTGACGCCACCCGATCACCCTCCGCCCGACGACTCGGGCAGCGGAGTGAGGTGGTGGGCGATGAGGGTGGCGCCGGGGCCGGGGTGGCCGCCGGGGCCGGGGTGCCAGGTGACGTTGGTGGCAGTGAGGGGGGTGGCGCAGTGGTGGCAGACGACGACGCCCTCGGCGATGTGGCCGCAGTTGCGGTGGACGACGGTCAGGGGTGGGCCGTCGGGGGCGGACAGCCAGCGGTCGCCCCAGGCCAGGAGCATCGTCAGGACGGGGTAGAGGTCGCGGCCGCGTTCGGTGAGGACGTATTCGGTGCGGACCGGATTGTCTTGGTAGACACGAGCTTCCACGATCTCGTTGTCGCGTAGCGTGCGCAGGCGATCCGCGAGGACGTTGGAGGCGATGCCGAGGTCGCGGCGCAGATCCTCGAAGCGGGTGATGCCGAGGAACAGGTCACGCAGGATCAGCGGGGTCCACCGCTCCCCCACGATGCCCACCGTGCGGGCGATCGAGCACACGATGTCGGCGAACTCCGTCTTGGCCATACCGCCAATCGTAGTCCATTGCTTTTTACAAGCCAGCTGGTTACGGTCGGGTTGTCCGGGAATTCCGTCCGTGAGGAAGGAGTGCGATCGTGACCGACGCACTCGCAGACAGCCAGGTGGGCGATCCGGTCGCCCGGTTCCGCCACGCCACCACCGCCAACGACATCCCCGCCCTGCTCGACACCCTGACCGAGGACGCCGAACTCGTCTCGCCGGTCTCGGGCCGGCTGGTGTTCCGCGGCCGCGCCGACCTCGCCCCGCTGCTGACACTGATCTACCGCGCGCTCGCCGAGCTGCGCTGGACCGACACCATCGGCTCCGGAGATACCCGGATCCTGTTGGGCGAGGCCAAGTTCGGCCCGCTGCGGATGACCGAGGCGATGGTGCTCGACCTCGCCCCGGACGGGCGCATCCGCCGGATGCGCCCGCATCTGCGTCCCTGGCTCGCGATCACCGCGGTCGCGCTGTGGCTGGGGCCGACCATGCTCCGGTACCCGGCGGTCATCCGCCGGGCCGCCGCACGGTAGCTCCCGTTACTCGACCAGCCCCTCGGGTGTGAGCTCGAGGGTGCGGGTCACCCCGATGTCGTCGAGAAACCGCGCGTCGTGGCTGACCACGATGAGCGCGCCCTCGAAACTCGCCAGCGCCTGGGTCAGGTGCCCCAGGCTGGGCAGGTCGAGGTTGTTGGTCGGCTCGTCGAGCATCAGCAGTTTCGGCGCCGGTTCGGCGAGCAGCAGGGTCGCCAGCGCGGCGCGCAACCGCTCCCCGCCCGACAGCGCCGCGGCCGCGATATCGGCGTCGGCACCGCGGAACAGGAAGCGCGCCAACTGACCTCGGATCTGCTCGGCACTCGCGTGCGGCGCGGCGTCGGCGACATTGTCGAACACGCTGCGCGTCTCGTCGAACACGTCGAGCCGCTGGGGCAGCAGCCGCCACGGCACCTTCGGCTGTTCCTCGACGATCCGGCGCAGCAGCGTCGACTTGCCCGCGCCGTTGCGCCCGGTGAGCGCGATCCGCTCCGGCCCGCTCACCCGCAGGTCCACCACCGGACCGTTGGCCAGCCGCGCCTGCTCGAGCGTGACGACGTCCTGCCCCGGATACAGCCGGGTCCCCGGCAGGTCGATCCGGATCTCGCGGTCCGCGCGCACCAATTCCTCAGCGTGGTCGAGGGTTTCGCGTGCGGAGTCGAGCTTCTCGATGTGCGAGGTGCGCAGCTTGCCCGCCGACACCTCGGCGGCGTTCTTGCGCAACCCCGCCACGATCTTCGGCACCCGCTTGTTGTCCTGCATCTTCTGCGCGAACCGCTGCCTGCGGTCCAGCTTGGTCCGCGCCTCGACCAGCTCGCGGGCCTGCTTGCGGACATCGCTGCGCGCGTCGCGCACCGCCGCGCGGGCCGCCTCCTGTTCCTGCTCGACGATCCGTTCGTACTCGGTGAAATTGCCGCCGAAGGAACGGATCTCGCCCGCTCGCAACTCGGCGATGCCGTCCATCCGGTCCAGCAGTTCCCGATCGTGGCTCACCACCACGACCGTGCCGGGGAACTGCCGGATGACCTCGTAGAGGCGCGAGCGCGCGACCGCGTCGAGGTTGTTGGTCGGCTCGTCGAGCAGCAGCACGTCGGGCTCGCGCAGGAGTTCGGCGACCAGCCCGAGCAGCACGGTCTCGCCGCCGGAGAGCGTGTCGAGGGTGCGGTCCAGGTCGGCGACGGAACCGGCGACATAGTCCAGGCCCAGCTTGCCGAGCAGCGCGATCGCCTCGTCCTCGATCTGCCAGTGCACGCCGACGGTGTCGAAGTCCTCGGGCGTGCCCTCGCCGCGCTCGATGCGGTGCAGCGCCGCCCGCACCTCGGCGATGCCGAGCACGGTCTCCACCCGCTGTCGAGCTTGCATGCCGAGGTCCTGGCGCAGGTAGCCGATCCGGCCGGGTGCCGTGATCGAGCCGCGGTTCGGGCGCAACGCGCCGGTGATCAGCCGCATCAGAGTGGATTTGCCCGCGCCGTTGCTGCCGACCAGGCCGATCTGGCCCGGTCCGACGACGGCGTCGAGCCCGTCGAACACGACGGTGCCGTCCGGCCAGTGGAAGGACAGATCGGAAAGAGAAAGAGAGGTCATACGGATCCCCTTGAGGTGCGACGGAGACACGGTGCGCAGAGTGCGGACCGTCCGGGAGCGCTACCTCAAGAAATCAACGCATGACTCCGATCGCCGGGAACAAGACCACTCATTGATAACACCGCACCGCACCTTCGCGCCACCCCTTTTCCGGCAGGGTGAGCCCGCTCACCCGGCGGCGTTCGATCGGGGCGGGACAGTTCGGCCCGTCCGCTACCGCTCGTCGTGGCGGCTAGCCTGGACCCCAGGGCGATTCTCAGCCGACGAAGGCTGGACCTGTGATCGGGAGGACCGTGATGACGGAGCCGAAACGACTACGCGCCGCCACACCGGGAGACGTGCGGGCCGCCGCCGACGCCCTCGGTGCCGCGTTCCAGCACGACCCGGTGATGAGCTGGATCCTGCCCGACGAGCACCGGCGCGCCGTCGGCCTGCCCCGGTTCTTCGCCACCATGGCCCGCCATATCTTCTTCCCCGCCGGCGCCTCCGACCTCGCGGTCCGCCCGGACGGTTCCGTCGCGGGCGCCACGCTGTGGACGCCGCCGGAGCGCCAGCCCGCCGCGAGCGCCGAACTGCGCGTCGTGCCCGGTCTGATCCGCGCCTTCGGGCGTCGCACCGGCGCCGCCAAAACGCTCGGTGACCTGCTCAAAAAGCATCACCCGTCGACTCCGCACTGGTACCTGGGGATGATCGGCACCCGGCCGGAGGATCGCGGCGCTGGCTACGGCCACACGCTGCTCAGCTCCCGGCTCGATCGCATCGACGCCGACGGGGCGGCCGCCTATCTCGAATCCAGCAATGCCGACAACGTGCCGTACTACGAGCGCTTCGGCTTCACCGTCACCGACGAGATCCGGATCCCCGGCGGCCCGCCGCTGTGGCTGATGTGGCGCGCGGCTAGAGCTTGACGATCGAGGTCACCGGGTAGTCGCCCTGGTGCTCGCGACCCTTCAGGAACTCGAGCTCCAGGACGACGGCGGCGGCGACCACCTCGGCGCCGACCTCGGTGAACAGCGCGGCCGCGGCGGCGAGCGTGCCGCCGGTGGCGAGCACGTCATCGAGCAGCAGGATGCGCTTGCCCGCGAGCTCGACCCCGTCGGCCGGGATTTCCAGTGCGGCGGAACCGTATTCGAGTTGGTACTCGCGCGACACCACCGGCGGCGGCAGCTTGCCGCCCTTGCGGATGGCGAGCACACCGGTGCCGAGGGTGGCCGCGACACCCGCGCCGAGCAGGAAGCCACGCGCGTCCACCCCGGCGACGATGTCGGCGTCGGGGGCGACGGCGGCGAAGCAGTCGATGACCGCGCGGAAGCCCTCGGCGTCGGCGAAGACCGGGGTCAGATCGGCGAAACGCACACCCGGCGTGGGGAAGTCGTCGTGCCAGCGGGTCAACCGCGACACCGCGTCGGCGGCCTTACCGGTCCGCGCGCTGACCTGGTCGTCGGACTCGACCACCGCGTGCTTGCTCATCGACACCTCTCCCTCACGGTCACGCCCCGCGTGACTGTCACCACTGCTCATCGCTGCAACACCCAGCGATCCATGTTCCACCCGGTTCCGGCCTGGGTCGGCCCGGCGATCCCGTTCTGCATGCCATTGCCGAAGGCGATCAGGCGCGGCGTCGCGAACAACGGGATGCTCGGCAGCTGCGCCCACAGCAGGTTCTCGGCCTCGGTCAGCAGATTCAGCGTCACGGTCGAGTTCGTCTCGCCCGCAAGCTGATCGGTGATCGCATCGTAGCGACCGTTGGCGAACCCACCGACATCGAGGCCGTTACCGGCCCGCAACGCCGCGAACGCGGCCACCCCGGTGGTCGATCCGGCCGGGCCGGGGACCGCCGCGGTGCCGCCGAGCACCGCGTCGACCGCGCCCTCGGCCAGTCTGGCCGGGGTGAAATCCGGTGCGCCCGCGTCGACCACGGTGATCCCCGCCCCGCGGCAGGACTCGGCGATCATGGCGACGGTCTTCGCCCGACGCGCGTCCGGGGCCTGGTAACCGATCCGGACGGTCGGCTGGGGCGCGCGTGCCGAGGCCAGCGTCGCCGTCGCGGCCGGGATGTCGGCGCCCTTGTAGCGGTCGGCCCCGCCGATCACGGCCGGGTAGTACAGCGAGTCCTGCTGCACGACATGAGCGTTGAGTGGACCGGCGCCCAGGCCGCTCTTCGGCGGGTCCCCTGCCTTGCCGAGGGTGTCGAACAGCGCCTGGCGCGGCACACACTGGGCGAACGCGCGACGGACCTCGACGGGACCGAACACCCCGCCGGTGGCGAGCACGAGTTGCTCGGCGCTCCGGCCGGCGACGGTCTGTTCGTCGAAACCGTCGAGCGTCAGGTCGGCGACCGACCCGGCACCCAGATCGACGACGCCGAACGCGTTCTCCTTCGCCTTCGCCGCGTAGTCGGTGCCCTTGGGCCACACCACGATCCGGCTGGTCGCCGGCGGGCTGCCCCACCACTTCTCGTTCGCGACCAGGACCAGACCGTCCTTCGCGGTGAAGGATTCGATCCGGTACGGCCCCGAGGACGGGAACTCGGTCAGGTCGAGCGAGCCCGCCTTCATGGTCCAGCCCGTGTTCCAGAAGTCGGCGATGCGGCCGAGCACGGCGCCGTCGCCGGTCTGCAGGGCGCTCACCACGCTGGGTACGCCGACGGCCTGTGCCACCACGTGCGCGGGCATCAGCTCGGCCGCGGTGAACAGCGTCCGCCACGGCAGGTAATGCCTGCCGGGGCGGAACACCACGGTGGCGTCCTTGGAGCCCGGCTGGCAGTCGACCCGCTCGATATCGGCGTAACCGGCGGTGCTCGCCGCGTCGAACAGCGGGACCGGGCCGCGCTCGCCCGGCCTGGTGAACCGGCCCGAGCGCGCCGACCAGGCGAGCACCAGATCGTCGCAGGAGGTCTTCACGCCGTCGGAGTACACGCCGTCCGGGTTGAGCCGGTACTGCACGGTCTGCGTCTCGCCCGGCACTTCCTTCGCGGTGCCCGCGTCGGTGTCGGCGACCTGCTGACCGTCCGGTCCGGTGTAGAAGAACCCGGTGAGCACCCGGCCGAACACCGCGGCCGCGCCGCTGCTCGCGCCGAGCGTGCTGCCGCCGTTGTAGCTGGCGACCGCCGCGTCGACGGCGTACCCGATGGAGGGCACCTGGTTCTTGCTCGAGCAGCCGGCCACCAGGCCGGTGCCCAGGGCCGCCGTGGCCAGGACGGTGATCAGTCGTATCGTGCCGCGTCGCATGATGAGACCCCCTGCTGTCGCCGTCAGTTCCTTCTCTTGTGCCGCTTCCCGCTGGGCCGGGCACCCGGCCGCGGCGCCCCGGCATCGCTCGGACGCGGACCACGCGGCGCACCGGCGGCGGCACCCACCGGTACCCGGGCGGCCGGGCCTGCGGCGCGCTTGGCCAGCACCTTCTTGGTGTGCGCGGCCACCGGGCCCCAGCGCTCCTTGATCGACACCAGCACCGGGACGGCGAGGAAGATCGACGAGTAGGCGCCGACGATCATGCCGACCAGCTGCACCAGCGCGAGGTCCTTGAGCGTGCCGACGCCGAGCAGCCAGACCGCGATCACCAGCATGCCGATGATCGGCAGGATGCCGATGACCGTGGTGCTGATCGACCGCATGAGCGTCTGGTTGGCGGCGAGGTTGGCCTGTTCGGCATAGGTGCGCTTGTTCAGGTGCAGCACGCCACGGGTGTTCTCCTCGACCTTGTCGAAGACGACCACGTTGTCGTAGAGCACGTAACCCAGAATCGTGAGCAGACCGATCACCGCGGCGGGGGTCACCTCGAAGCCGACCAGCGAATAGATACCCGCGGTGACGATGAGGTTGAAGAACAGCGACACGATCGCCGCGACCGACATGTCCCGCTCGAAGCGGATCGCGATGTAGATCATCGTGAGCGCGACGAACACCCCGAGCGCGATCAGCGCCTTGTTGGTGATCTGCCCGCCCCAGGTCTCACTGATCTCGGCGATGCTGATCGCGTTGCGGCTGACCTGGCCGTCGGAGTCCTTCGGCTGGAACGCCTCGAACAGCGCGGTCTGGACCTGCTCGGTCTGCGCCGCGTCCAGGGTCTCCGAGCGCACCTGGATGGTGGCCGAGGCACCGGAGCCGACCTTCTGCACCGACACCGGGCCGTGGCCGAGGGTCTGCGCGTAGACGTCCTCCACCTGCTGGGTGGAGATGTCGGCGGCCGGGATCTGGATGCGCGAACCGCCGGCGAAGTCGATGCCGAGGGTGAAGCCGCGCACCGCGATGCTCAGTATCGAGATCAGCAGCAAGGCCGCCGCGATGCCGTAGAACAGCTTGCGGCGGCTGACGATGGGGAAACCGCCGGTGCCGGTGTAGAGCCGCTCGAAGAACCCGTGCTTCGGGGCCTGCGACGCCTCGGCCTGGTCCAGGTACACCGACTCGTCGGTGGGATGGGCGTTGGTCATCGTGACATCTCCTTCGGCCTTGGCTGGCCCGCGGCGCGCTCCCTGGCGATCTGCTGCACCGAGCCGAGACCGTTCACCGACGGCTTCGCCCAGAACGGCGAGCGCGAGACGATCATCATCAGCGGCGCGGTGACCAGGTAGAGCACGATCACGTCGAGGACGGTGGTGATACCGAGGGTGAAGGCGAAGCCCTTCACCTGGCCGGCGGCGAGCAGGTACAGCACGACCGAGGCGATCAGGCTGACCGTCTTACCGGACAGGTTGGTGCGCTGCGCCCTGGCCCAGCCGCGCGGCACCGCCGAGCGGAAACTGCGGCCCTCGCGCATCTCGTCCTTGATGCGCTCGAAGAACACGACGAACGAGTCGGCGGTGAGGCCGATACCGATGATCAGACCGGCGATGCCCGCCAGGTCGAGGGTGAACCCGATCCAGCGCCCGAGCAGCACGATGATGCCGTAGACGGCGGCACCGGCCGCGATCAGCGAGAACCCGGCGATCAGGCCCAGCATCCGGTAGACGAGCAGGCAGTACAGCAGCACCGCGATCAGGCCGATGGCGCCCGCGAGCAGACCCGCCTTCAGCGAGGACAGGCCCAGCGTCGCCGAGACGGTCTCCGCCTCCGAGGTCTGGAACGACAGCGGCAGCGAGCCGTACTTGAGCGTGTTGGCCAGCTCGGAGGCGCTGTCGGCGGTGAAGCTGCCCGAGATCGAGGTGCGACCACCCATCTGCGGACCCTGCTGCACCTGCGGCGCGCTGACGACCTTCGAGTCGAGCACGAACGCGACCCGCTTGTAGACGTACTCACCGGTCAGCGCCTGCCAGGCGTCCGCGCCCGCGGACTTGAACTCGAGGTTCACCTCGTGCCGGGCCTGCTGGGAGTTCAGGCCGGAGGTCGCGTCGGCGATCTCCTGGCCGTCGATGCGGCTCGGGCCGAGCAGGAACACCTCGGTGCCGTCCTGCGAGCAGGTGACCAGCGGCAGCGCCGGGTCGTCGTTGCCCGCCAGCGGGTCGGGCTTGGTGCAGTCCATGCTCGCCATGGCGACCTGCTGCACGGCCTGGTCGGTGCTCTGCCGCAGCGCCTTGGCGTCGGCGATCTCCTTGGCCTGCTGCTGCTGGACGGAGGTGCCGCCGGGCGCCGGGGTCGGCGTCGGCGGTGCCTGCGCCGGGAACACCCGCGACTGCGGGGCAGGCGTGGTCGGCTCGCCCGCCGCGGGAGCGGTGGTCTCACCGGTCGCGGGGGCGGGCGTCTCGCCGGGCGCCGGCGCGCTCGTGGTCGGCGTCCCGCCCTGGGCGGGCGGCACCTGCGGCGCGGCGCCACCGGCCTGCGGCTGCGTCGCGGCCAGCACCGGCCGGATGTACAGCTTGGCGGTGGTGGCCAGCGCGCGGGCCTGCTGGCTGTCCTCACCGGGCACCGTGATGACGAGGTTGTCGCCGTCGATGACCACTTCGGAGCCGGAGACACCGAGACCGTTGACCCGGTTCTCGATGATCTCCTGGGCCTTCTTCAGGCTGTCCTGGCTGGGCCTGCTGCCGTCGGGGGTGCGCGCGGTCAGGGTGACGCGGGTACCGCCCTGCAGGTCGATGCCGAGCTTGGGCGTGGGGGAATGGTCACCGGTGAAGAACACCAGCGCGTAGATCACGGCCAGCAGCGCGGCGTAGACGCCGAGCAACCGGTACGGATGCGCCGATCCTTGGGAAGGTGGCACAGCAGGTCATCTCCTAGGCGGAAGTCGAGGTCGGAACGGGTGGGCACGACGATGCCCGCGCCGGTGCCTGCCGCAACGCGGGGCACCGGCGACGAGGGAGTGCGATCAGTCCTTGGTCAGCCGGGTCTCGGTCTGCTCCGCGGACTCCTCGACGGCGGCGTCGGTCGCGGGGGTGGTCTCCTCGACCGCCTGCTCGTCGACCCGCACCTCGCGGATCGCCTGACGCAGCCAGGTGGTGACGACGTCCTCGGCGATCTCCAGGTCGACGGTGGTGTCGTCGAGGTCGACGACGGTGCCGTACAGGCCCGACGTGGTGACGACCTGGTCACCGACCTTCAGACCCTCCTGCATCGACGAGACCTTCTCGGCCTCCCGCTTCTGTTTGCGGATACCGAAGAACATCGGCACGAGCAGGGCGAGGATCAGCAGCGGAAACAGGAAGTCCATCGTCGAAGTCAGTCCCTAGTCAGTGGTGGACGTGCATGTACGCCTGACAGTCTGCCAGTTCCCCGCCGCGACGACACACCGGACACCGTCTCTCCCTCCGCGCGCCGCTCAGGCGGTGCGGCCGTAGGTGTAGTCGTCGAGCGGGAAGGAGACCGCCTCGCGGTGCGCGTCGGCGGTGCTGGTCGGGCGCAGCAGCGCCGCCTCACCGTGCTGGTTGAAGTAGTAGCTGCGCGCGGTGGCGCAGTCGCCGCCGTAGAACACCGAGGAGTCCAGTTTGTCGGTGACCCGGTCCAGGAACTCGGTGTTGGCCCGCTCGGTGACCTCGAAGGTCTGCTCGCCGCGCCGGAACAGCTCGGTGAACAGCCTGCCCATGTGCTTCATCTGCGCCTCGATGGTGGTGAAGTACGACAGCCCGCTGTAGGAGTAGGGGCTGTTGAGGCTGAGGAAGTTGGGGAACTTGGGCACGGTGATGCCCTCGTAGGCCTGGAAGCGGTTGTCGCGCCAGAACTTTCCGAGGTTCACCCCGTCGCGGCCGACGATCTCGATGGCCGGGAAGTTCACGTCCCACAGGTTGAAGCCGGTGGCCAGCAGCAGTGTGTCGATCTCGGTCTTGTGCCCGTCGGCGGTGACGATGCCGTCGGGTTCGACGTGGTCGATCGAGTTCGTCTCCAGCCGCACGTGCGGTTCGTTGAACGTCTTGAAGTACCGGTTGGAGAAGGTCGGGCGCTTGCAGCCGAAGTCGTAGTCCGGGGTGAGCTTGGCCCTGGTCTCCTTGTCGCGGACCTGGGCGAACAGGTGCGCCTTGGCCAGCGCGGCGGCCGCCTTGTTCAGCGGCTTGGCCTGCGCGTAGTGCAGCACGCCGACGACCATCAGCGCCTCGAGCATGCCCGTGTTGACCAGCCGGGCCGCCTTCTGGGTGAGCGGCACCTTGGCGAACATCTCCTGGACGGCGCCGGGGATCGGGGCGTCGACCTTGGGCACCACCCAGATGGGCGTGCGCTGGAAGACGGTCAGCGCGGCGACCCGCTCGGCCACCTCGGGCACCAACTGGACCGCGGTGGCACCGGTGCCGATGATCGCGGCCTTGCGCCCGGTCAGGTCGTAGTCGGCGTCCCAGTCGGTGGTGTGGATGATCTTGCCCGCGAAGGACTCGATCCCGGGGAACGGCGGGGTGTACGGCTGGGACAGGAAGCCGGTCGCCGCGAGCAGATAGCGCGCCGTCACGGTCTCCCCGCCGGCGATCGAGACCATCCACTGCTGGTTGTCCTCGTCCCAGCGGGCGCCGTCGACGACGGTGCCGAACCGCATCCGCCTGCGCAGGTCGTACTTGTCGGCCACGTGCTCGGCGTATTTCTTGAGCTCGGCGCCGGGGCGAACAGCCGGGACCAGCGCGGATTCGGCTCGAAGGAATAGGAGTAGGTCACCGAGGCGATGTCGACGGCCAGACCGGGATACCGGTTCACATGCCAGGTGCCGCCCAGGTCGTCCTCGCGCTCGAGGATCACGAAATCGTGCAGTCCGAGCCGGTCGAGCTCGATCGCGGCGCCGATGCCGCCGAATCCCGCCCCGACCACGACCGCGTCCAACTGAGGTGCCACGCCGAACCTCCACATACATCAGGTGTCTGTAACAGAATGACACATCATTCCGTCGGCGGCGACAGTAACATCAGCCCGGTGACGAAGCCATCCGCCCGCGTCGAACAGCGCAAAGCCGAATTGCGCAAGGAGATCATCGACACCGCGTTCGACTGCTTCTCCGAGAAGGGCTATCACGCCACCGGCATCGCCGATATCGCCGTGCGCCTCGGCATCGGGCACGGCACCTTCTACCGCTACTTCGCCAACAAGCGCGACATCATCGACCATGTCATCGACGACGTGACCAGCCGCGTGTTCACCTCGCTGGCGACCGAGCTCAGCCCCGAGACCGCCACCACCCTCGACGAGTACACCGCGCTGCTCGACCGGATCGGCGAATCGCTCAACCGGGTGCTGCTCGACGATCCCCGGGTGCCGCAGCTGCTACTGCTGCACGCGACCGGCATCGACGACGAACTCACCGCCCGGGTGTTCGGGCTGCTCGACTCCACCGAGATCGTCATCACCGGCTATCTGGACCATGGCGTCCGCTGGGGTTGTCTGCGCCCCGATCTGGATACTCCCACCACGGCGAAAGCGGCGCTGGGGATGGTGGTCGCTGGCATCGTGCACGGCATGCGAACCCCTGATCCGGCGCTGCTCGCGGTGTACAGTCACGCGGTACGGCGGCTGTTCATCGAAGGCGTCCGAGTTGCTGCGCGATGACGAAAACCCGTGGGATAGAAGGGCAATCCTGACACAATGACCGCTGTGACGCCCGACGATGTGAGCCGCACCCACTTCGCCATGCCGACCCTGGGCCATCGCGGCTACCACGCAGACGAGGTCGACGCGTTCCTCGAACTGGTCTCGGCCACCCTGGACGGGCAGGGCGTCCTCACCGCCGACGACATCCGTCACGTGCATTTCGGCGCCCCGCGGTTCGGTGGCCGCGGCTATCAGGCCGACCAGGTCGACGACTTCCTGGACCGGGTCAGGACCGAGCTCGAATACCGGCAGAAGGGCGGCGCCCCGGTCCCCGCGGCCCGGCCCGGCGACGACGTAGCCGAGATGCTCACCCCGGACGACGTGCACCGCATGCGGTTCAGCCAGTCGACGGTCGGCAGGCGGGGGTATCACGAGGAAGAGGTCGACGCCTTCCTCGACCTGGTCGCCGCGACGCTGGCGCACAACGGTCCGGGCAGCCTGACCGCCGCCGACGTACGCGGCGTGCGCTTCACCGACACCCGCCTCGGCACCCGCGGCTACTCCCGCGAGGAGGTCGACGCGTTCATCGACCTGGTGATCACCGCGCTCGAGCACGCCGAAAGCAGGCAGTGATCTCCGGGGCTCATCAGCCCTGGATGCTGTGCAGTTCGGCCTCGCGCAGATCGTCGGGGAAGACGTAGCGGCGGAACGCCCAGAACCGGAAGGCCATCGCCAGCAGCACGCCCAGGATCTGCCCGGAGACGAAGTTGGCCACCGCCTGCACCACCGGGTCCACGTGCGGCACCCGCAGATTCAGCACGTACAGCGAGATCGCCTGCGGGATCATCGTGACGCCGATCCCCAGGGCGCTGACGGTGAAGAACAGCGCCGCCTCGTGGCTGCGCTGCCTGCCGCCCCTGGTGCGGAAGGACCACTCGCGGTTGAGGATGTAGGAGGCGATGGTCGCGATCAGCGCACCGAGCAGGCGCGCGGTCAGCGGCTTGTCGCCGAGCACCGTCAGCTTCACCGCGTACACGACGCCGGTGTCGATGAACCAGGTGATCGCGCCGACGACCGCGAACTTCAGGAGCTCCCGATGCTTCAGGAGCAGGGAACGCAACGGCTCGGGGAATCGCTGCACCACCGCATGGACTGCCACCCGGCCGACAGTAGACGACGATCGGGCGCCTCGCCCACCTGGCTCAGTCGAGCAGGTCCATGCTCGGTTGCGGTTCGCGCCCACGCACTTCGATGGCGCCGATGACCAGATCGGGCGGGGGCACCAGCCCGAGATGCTCCCAGGCCGCCGCGGTCGCGACCCGGCCGCGCGGGGTCCGGGCGACGAGCCCGGCGCGTACCAGGAACGGCTCGCACACCTCTTCGACGGTGGCCGCTTCCTCGCCGACGGCGACCGCGAGCGTGGACACGCCCACCGGTCCCCCGCCGAAACCGCGCACCAGCGCGCCGAGCACGGCGCGGTCGAGCCGGTCCAGGCCGAGCGCGTCGACGTCGTAGACCTCGAGCGCGGCCATCGCGATCGGGTGGGTGATCACGCCGTCGGCCCTGACCTCGGCGAAGTCGCGGACGCGGCGCAGCAGGCGGTTGGCGATGCGCGGGGTACCGCGGGAGCGGCCCGCGACCTCCGCGGCCGCGTCGTGGTCGATCTGCACGCCGAGGATGCGCGCCGAGCGCTGCAGGATCCGCAGCAGCTCGGCGGGCTCGTAGAAGTCCATGTGGCCGGTGAAGCCGAACCGGTCGCGCAGCGGGCCGGTCAGCGCGCCGGAGCGGGTGGTGGCGCCGACCAGGGTGAACGGGGCGATGTCGAGCGGGATCGAGGTCGCGCCGGGGCCCTTGCCGACCACGACGTCGACCCGGAAGTCCTCCATCGCCAGGTACAGCATCTCCTCGGCGGGGCGTGCCATCCGGTGGATCTCGTCGATGAACAGCACATCGCCCTCGACCAGGTTGGACAGCATGGCGGCGAGGTCGCCCGCGCGTTCCAGGGCGGGCCCGGAGGTGATGCGCAGGGCGGTGCCGAGTTCGGCGGCGATGATCATCGCCATGCTGGTCTTGCCGAGGCCGGGCGGGCCAGAGAGCAGCACATGATCGGGGGTGGCGCCGCGCTGCCTGGCGCCGCGCAGCACCAGGGCGAGCTGTTCGCGGACCCGGGGCTGGCCGATGAAGTCGTCGAGCGAGGTGGGGCGCAGGCCGGTCTCGGCTTCGCCGTCGGAGTGCAGATACCGCGCGGTGACGGCGGATTCGTCGGGTTCGCCGGGCGCGAGCTCGAAATCGTCGTCCATGGCCTACCTGTTCTTGCCGAGCAGGCCGAGGGCGGCGCGCAGGGCGACGGAAGTGGTGGCGGTGGGCTGGTCGGCCAGGACGGCGTCGACGGCCGGTTCGGCCTGCTTCACCGGGAAGCCGAGCCCGACGAGCGCCTCGGTGACCTGCTCGCGGACGGGGGTGACCGGCACCTGCGCACCGGGCGGACCGGCGGGCACCGGCACCAGGTTCACCTTGTCGCGCAGTTCGACGACCATGCGTTCGGCGCCCCGCTTGCCGATGCCGGGCACCCGGGTGAGCGCGGCGACATTGCTCTCCGCCAGCGCCTTGCGCAGTGCCTCCGGTTCGAGGACGGCCAGCACCGCCATCGCCAGCCGGGGGCCGACGCCGGACACCGTCTGCAGCAGCCCGAACAGGTCGCGTGCCTCGGTGTCGGCGAAGCCGAACAGGGTCATCGAGTCCTCGCGCACGATCATCGCCGTGTACAGGCGGGTCTCCTCGCCGCGGCTGAGCCCGGCCAGCGTCGCCGGGGTGGCGTTGAGCCGGTAGCCGACGCCCGCGGCTTCGATCACCACATGGTCGAGCGCGATCTCGAGTACCTCGCCGCGAACCGACGCGATCACCCGCGCACCACCTTCCGTTGTTCGGCCAGCCGTTCTTCGTAGCGGCGGCGGACCTCGTCCGCCTGCGCCTGCGCGGCCGCCATCCGGTCCATCAGCGGCGCCCGCCAACAATGACAGATCGCCAGGGCGAGCGCGTCGGCGGCGTCGGCGGGTTTCGGGGCGACCTGCAGCCCGAGAATCCGGGTCACCATGGCGGTGACCTGCGCCTTGCCCGCGGTGCCGTTGCCGGTGACCGCGGCCTTCACCTCACTGGGCGTATGGAAGGCGACCTTGATCCCGCGCCGGGCCGCGGCCAGCGCGATCACCCCGCCCGCCTGCGCGGTGCCCATCGCGGTGCGCACGTTGTGCTGGGCGAAGACTCGCTCGATCGCGACGGCCTCGGGCCGATGCGTGTCCATCCAGTGCTCGGCCGCGTCGGCCACCGCCATCAACCGGTGCGCCAGCTCCGCCTCGGGCGGTGTCCGCACCACCCCGACATCGAGCGCGACGACCTTACGCCCCGGCCCGCTGTCCACCATGCTGAGCCCGCACCGGGTGAGCCCGGGATCGACGCCCATCACCCGCACCGGCAGCCCCTTCGAAGACACGAACAATTGTTCGAAAGTCTAGAGCATTCCCCCGCTGCGCCCGACCAACGACACGGACGCCACCCGCCGGTCAGGCCAGCCCGAGCAGGGCGTGATCCTTCGCGAATTCGGCCCAGACCCTGGCGGGATCGGCGACGAGCTTGCGCTCGCCCAGGTCGAGCAGGCCGGCCACGTACGACACGGTCGCGGCGACCTCGCCGTCGTCCCTGGTCAGCGTGTGCTCGACCCGATAGGTCTTGCCACCGCTCCAGGCCCACCGGCAGTCGATCTCCACCGTGTCGTCGGCCCGCAGCTCCCGGTGGTAGCGGACGTTCAGCTCGAGATTCACCGGCCCGAGGCCCGCCGCCAGCAGGTCGGGCACCGAAACGCCCGCCGCCGCCACACACGCGAACCGCGCGTGATCGGCGTACTGCTGGTAGGCCGAGCCGGTGACATGCAGTTGGGCGTCGAGGTCCGAGACACGCACGGGGATCCGAACCCGGAACGGCACAGCAGATTCCGTCATGCCCGCCAGTGTGGCAGCGGGGTCCGACAGGTTCCGCGCTCAGTCGATCGTGGCGCTGCAGGTGACGAAGCCGAAGGTGCCGGTGGAGGTGTCCTCGTCGAGCACCTTGCCGTCGCGCAGGATCCGGCAGCTGACGGTGCCTTCCTCCAGGCCGGTCGTCGTCACGGTGATGCTGCCCATCTTGGCGAAGCCGGAGACGGTGACGTCCTTGCGCCAGGGCACGCTCGACCCGTTCGCGGTGTTCTGGTCGAAATCGCCGCTGTAGTAGGTGATGTCGACCTGCGAGGCGGTGCCGCCCACTTCGTAGACCAGGTCGGCGCTGCTGTTGACCTCTTTGTCGACCTGCCAGGCCGCCACGCCGATGATCGCCGCGCAGCCGCCGCCGAGCAGGACCAGCACCAGCACGACACCGCCGACGATCCACGGCCAGACCGGCTTCTTCTTCGGCGGCTGCGGATACCCGTAGTTCGGTGGGTACCCGCCCTGCGGATACCCACCCTGACCTTGCGGATACCCGCCCTGATACGGCGGCGGTGGCGGCTGATAGGTCATCGGTCCCCCTCGGGCACAAGCGGATAGAGCCAGGACACTACCCGACGGGACCGACCGGCTACGGCGTGCTCGGCAAGCCGATCGCCGGGTCGACGAACCGGTTGGTGACGATCGCGCCCGCGGTGATGCCGTCGGGGACCGCCAGCCCGCGGGCGCGCAGGATGGGCGTGACCACGCCGATCACCCGGTCGACGCGCCCGGTGTCGAAATCGCCGAGGGTGGCGTCGGGTCCGTTCCCGACGATCTTCTGCGCGAGCTGCACCCGCACCGAATCGGTATTGCCGCCCGCGGTCATCGGCGGCCCGTCCGGAATCGTCTGGGCGATCCGCAGCAGCGCCTGGTTGACCGGCTCGGGATCACGGACGTAGTCGACCTGGGCCTGCTGCAGCATCGGCACGAGCTTGCTCAGGCACGGTGCCAGCGCGTCCAGCTCACCGCTGCGCACCGACCACGCGTGCGGGTAGATCTCGTAGCCGGATTCGTGCACCAGCAGCGATTTCACCGGCTTGAGCCAGCCCTTCACGTCGTGCTCCCAGCGATAGGGCTCGTTGGAGACGTACCCCTGCTGCATCGCCTTGCCCCGCTCGGCCACGAAGCGGCTCGGCGTGCCGTCGAAGGAGGCGTCGGCCTGGGCGGCGGAGACGTCGCCGTGCGCGATCAGGTAGTCCATGAACAGCTTGCCCTCGCTGTAGACCACCGGCGCACCGGTTCCGGGCACGTCCTTCCAGGAGGTGACCTGCGGATAGGTCGCCGGGTCGAACAGCACGATCTGCGGGTTCACGTCGAGCGAGGCGAACACCCCGGTCACCGGGAACTTGGCGGCGGCGCGCACCGCGTCGTCGGTCGGGACGAAGCCGAGGGTGATGCTCTGGTCCTGATACATCTGGGCGGGCACCGGCTGTCCGCCCAGGAACGGACCGCCCAGGCGCACTTCGACATTCACGCCGGTGTCACCGAGCGGGCCGGAGTAGGCGCCCTTCTGCACGTCGACGGTGCCGTTCGACCCGACCAGCTGATAGGCGGCGGCCCGCTCGGGCGTGGCGTACCAGTCGGTCTGGATGACGACGGTCGCCGGGCAGACCCCGGCGAGCGCGCCCTGACCGGTCGGCGCGGGCACCGAGGTCGTGCCGGTACAGGCGGTCAGCGCGGTGGTGCCGGCCAGCACGGCCGTGGCGAGGAGATGTTTCTGCACCGGAGGTTCCTTCGGGGTCGAGCGAATACGAGGGTGGGACAGTCGGGGTCAGGCGTCGCGGCGCAGACCCTGCGCGCGGTCGACGCGCCGGGCCAGGAAGTCGAAGAGCCAGAACAGGATCAGGCCGACGAGCGAGGACAGCAGCAGCGCGGTGAGCAGTTCCTCGGTGGCCAGCTGCTGGCGGTAGACGTCGATCATCCGGCCGATGCCTGGTTCGCCCTGCCGGAAGAAGAAGTCGGCGACGATGGACCCGATGATCGCCATGCCGCCGGAGATCTTGAAGCCGGAGATCATCGCGGGCAGCGCGGTGGGCAATTGCAGTTTCCGCAGCCGCTGCCACCGGCTCGCCCCGTGCAGGGTGAACAGGTCGTGTTCGGCGGGCGCCACCGATTTCAGGCCGAACAGCGTATTGGTGACGACCGGGAACAGCGAGACCATCACGCACACGATCACCCGGCTGGAGAACTCGTAGCCGAACCAGAACCCGAACAGCGGGACCACCGCGAGGATCGGGATCGTCTGCAGCACCACCGCGTACGGATACAGCGAGTACTCGGCCCAGCGCGCCTGGCTCATCACCACCGCGAAGCTCACCCCGAGCGCGATCGCGACGACCAGCCCGACCAGCGCCACCTGCACGGTCGACCACAGCGCGGCCAGGATGGCGGTCCGCGCGACCGGGTCGAGCAGGCCCTTGGCGATGACCTGTTCCGGCGCGGGCAGCAGGAACCGCGACTGCGGGTCGAGCAGGACGTGACTCACCAGCGACCAGCAGGCCAGCACCGCGACGAACACCACGATCGGGGCGAGGATCCGGATCGGGGAGATCCGGAACGGCCAGCGGCGCCGGGCCCGCGGCGCCGCCGCACCGAGCCCGGCACCGGGTACCACCACGGCGGTCACGCGGCCGTCTCCTGCTCGGCACCGCGCAGCGCCGCCGAGACCTCGGCCGAGATCGCCGCGAACTCCGGGGTATAGCGCAGTTGCGGCAGCCGCGGGAAGTCGAAGGGCACCGCGATCTCGGCGGCCACCCGGCCCGGCCTGCCGGTCAGGACGACCACCCGGGTCGACATGAACACCGCCTCGCCGACCGAGTGCGTGACGAAGACACCGGCGAAGCCGTCGCGCCGGAACAGCGCGCCGACTTCCTCGTTGAGTCGCTGCCGGGTGATCTCGTCGAGCGCGCCGAAGGGTTCGTCGAACAGGAACAGCTCCGGTCGCAGCGTGAGCGCCCTGGCGATGGAGGCCCGCATCCGCATGCCACCGGACAGCTGCGCCGGCTTGTGCTTCTCGAAGCCCGCCAGGCCGACCCGCTCGATCGCGTCCCGCGCGTCCGCACGCCGGGTGGCCCGGTCGACACCGGCCAGCTCGGCGGGCAATTCGACATTGGCGGCGACGCTGCGCCAGGCCAGCAGGGTCGATTCCTGGAAGACGTAGCCCAGTCTGCCGGTGCCGACCGCGACCCGGCCCGCGGTCGGCTGTTCGAAGCCGGCCGCCAGCCGCAGCAGGGTCGATTTCCCGCAGCCGGACGGGCCGACCAGCGAGACGAACTCGCCGGGCCGGACCCGCAGGTCGATATCGGACAGGGCCCGGGTGCCGTCACCGAAGACGAGGGAAACGCCGTCGAAGGCCAGGGCCGGTTCGGGGTCGAGGCCGCGGTCGATTCTCGTATACGAGTCGGCGGCGGGCGACGCGGTGGAAGCCGTTGCGCTCATGGACTATTTCTAGTGACCGGTCGTTGCCGATCGCGGTCCGGCGGATTACACCCTTGTTTCGTATACGATCAATCCCCGGCGCTCAGCGCACCGTTCGCGGCGACCACCCGGCCGTGCTTGAGCACCAGGCGTCGCGGGGGCAGCGCGACGACCGCGGCGGCGGGCGTCGCCCCGTCCACGACGCACAGATCGGCGGGCGCGCCGGGCGTGAGCCCGTACTCGGCGAGGCCGAGAACCTGGGCGCCGCCGTGGGTTCCGGCCCGCAGCGCCAGCTCGATCTCCGCGTCGGCGACCAGGCGGTCCCGGTAGGCGACGGTGCCGATCCGGCGCAGCATGTCGCCGTCGCCGTAGGGCGTCCACAGATCGCGGATGCCGTCGTTGCCCAGCGCCAGCGTCGCCCCGGCCGCGGCCAGCACCCGGACCGGCACCACCGGCGCCTCGCCGACCGCACAGGTCACCATCGCGACGCCGGCGGCGGCCAGTTCGTCGGCGATGCGGCGCTGCTCGTCGGGTTCCTGCTGACCCATCGCGTAGGCGTGGCTGATGGTGACCCGCCCCGCGAGCCCGAGCGCGCGGGTGCGTTCGATGATCAAGCCGAACTGCCAGGCGCCGAGGGAGCCACCGTCGTGCAGGTGGATGTCGATCTTCGCGCCGTAGCGCTCGGCCAGGCCGAAGATCAGATCGAGGTGGCCCGCGGCGTCGTTGTCGTAGCCGGCCGGGTCGAGCCCGCCGATCACCTCGACCCCGTCGGCGAGTGCCGCCTCGAGCAGTTTCGCGGTGCCGGGGCGGCGGAGCAGGCCGCCCTGCGGGAAGGCGACCAGTTCCACGTCGACGCGGTCGCGGTGCCGGGCGGCGGCGGCCCGGACCACCTCCACACCGGCGAGTCCGATCTCGGGGTCGACGTCGACGTGACTGCGGACGTGGGTCGTGCCCGCGGCGACCATGGCGGCGAGCAGGTTTCCCGCGTAGTCGACGTTCGGGATACCGAGTTCGGCGCGGCGGCTCTCCCCATTGGCGATGCGCCCGGCCAGGGTGCGGCCGCCCGTGTTCGGCACCCACGGCCCGCTCCACAGGGTCTTGTCCAGGTGGCAGTGGGTGTCGACCAGGCCGGGCAGCACGAGCGCGCCGTCGAGGTCGATCACCTCGGCGGCGGGCGCGTCGAGTCCGGCGCCGATGGCGGCGATCCGGCCGTCGCGCAGATGCACGTCGGCCGGGGTGGGCGGGGCGCCCGGGGTCCACGGCCTGCCGCCGCGCAGGAGCAGTTCGGTCATCTCGGGTCCTCCTCGGGGACGATCGCCCTGGTCAGGCGGTGAGCAACATGGCGGTGCCCGCACCGGCACCGAAGACGATCACGACCCCACGGAACACCGTGGGCCGCAGGCGGTCGGCGAACCGCGCACCGAGCACGCCACCGGCGAGACACGCGGGCGCCAGGAGGGCCACGGCGAGCCAGTGCACGGGACCGAACAGCGCGACCGCGATCATCGCGGTGGTGGACACCGCGACGGTGAGCACGCTCTTGAGCCCGTTGAGCAGCTGCGCCGAGGCGTCGAGGCCGAGCGCGAGCGCGGTCAGCAGGACGATCCCCATCCCGCCGTTGAAGTAGGCGCCGTACGCGCCGCCGAGGAACACCCCGGCGAACAGCAGGAGCCGCGAATCCGATTGCCGCACGGCCAGTCTGCGCGAGAGCCACGGCTGCGCCGCGAACAGCGCGGTGGCCCCGAGCACCAGGTACGGCACCAGCGCCGCGAACACCGCGGGCGGTGCGGCGAGCAGCACGAGGACACCGCCGAGCGCGCCCGCGGTCCCGGTGATCACCAGGCGCGGCAGCAGTTCCCGGTACTCCCCCGTCCGCTTGCGCAGGGCCGCGGCGCCGCCCAGGTAGCCGGGCCACACCGCGACGGCATTGGTGACCGTCGCGGTGACCGGCGGCAGCCCGAACGCCAGCAGGGCGGGAAACGACAGCAGACTGCCGCCGCCGGCGATGGCGTTGCAGAAACCTGCCCCGACACCAGCGGCCAGCAGCAGGGCCATGTGCACGGGATCCATGACTACCTTTCCGAAGAGCGTGGCGCGATCGTATACGACCGTGTTTCGAGGGGCTCGATGAGCGCCGGTGAGCCTCGCCACCGGCCGGTCGAGCGGCACCATGCCGTAGATTCGAGGGATATCGGCCGTGGATCGTAGACGAACAGCGCGGCCCTCCCCCGCGATCGACCCTGGAGGCGATGTGAGCAGCACCGTGCGCCGGATGACGCCGCAGCAGGTCTGCCGGGCCATCCGCGACGACATCATCCGCGGCGACTTCGTCTCCGGCCAGCGCCTGACCGAGGACACCCTGGCCGAGCGCTACGGCGTCTCCCGGGTGCCGGTGCGCGAAGCGCTGCGCACCCTCGAAGCCGAGGGTTTCGCCACGTCACGGCCGTACGCGGGCACCTTCGTCGCCGAGCTGACCGAGGCCGAGGCCGCCGATCTGCTCGAGATCCGCGCTCTGCTCGAGCCGCTGTGCGCGGGCCGCGCGGCCACCCGGCGCAGCCCCGAACAGCTGGGCAGGCTCAAAGAACTCACCTCGCTGGGCCAGGAGGCGGTGCGCGACGGCAGGCTCGACGAGCTGGCCCGGCTCAACAGCCGCTTCCACGAGGTACTAGCCGAGGCGTCGGGCAGCGCCCTGCTGACCCAGCTGATCACCCAGCTCAGCTGGAAGATCGCCTGGGTGTACGCGGTCGAGTTGCCGCGCCGGGCCGAGGACTCCTGGCACGAGCACGAACAGATCTGCGCCGCGCTGGAGGCCGGTGACGCCGAGCGGGCCCGCGCGGTGGTCGCCGAGCACATCGCCCACGCCGACTCCGCCTACCGACTGCGCAACCGCCCGGCGGACGCGTAACACACCCGCAGCATCGCCTGCCTTCCCCGGAAACACGATGGTCGTATACAAAGACGGTCCCCTCGTGTGTCCAGGAGGTTTTCGTGGCCGATCTAGTGCTGCGCCGTGCCCGCGTCGCCGATGACGCCGAGCTCGTCGACATCGCCGTCTCCGACGGGATCATCACCGCCGTCGAACCCGACCTGCGGGGCCCGGCGGCGACCGAGATCGACTGCGCCGCACGGGTGGTCATCCCCGGCTTGATCGAACCGCACGTGCATCTGGACAAGGCACTACTGGACACGCAGGCCACCGCACCCGACAACACCCTGGCCGGCGCCATCGCGATCACCGGGGAGCTCAAGCGCGGTTTCACCGCCGCCGACGTGGCGACGCGGGCCCGCATGGTGCTCGACCTCGCGATCGCGCACGGCACCACCGCGATCCGCGCCCATCCCGATGTCGACCCGATCGTGGGACTGCTCGGGGTCGAGGTACTGCTGGACCTGCGCGAGGAGTACCGCGGCCTGATCGATCTGCAGATCGTCGCGTTCCCGCAGGAGGGCATCCTGCGCGCGCCCGGCACGCTCGAGCTGCTGCGCGCGGCGCTGGGGCGCGGCGCGGACGTGATCGGCGGGTGCTCCTACAACGAAGCCGATGTCGCGGACTGCGAACGCCACGTCGACCTGGTCTTCGAGCTGGCCGCCGAATTCGGTGTCCCCGTCGACATCCACGCCGATTTCGCCGACGACGCGACCGATCCGCGCTTCGCCATGGCCGACTACATCGCCACCGCCACCGAGCGCGCCGGGCTCGGCGGCCGGGTCGCGATCGGGCACGTCACCTCGCTCGCCGGCCGTCCACCCGGTGAGCGGCGGGCCACGATGGCGCGCCTGGCCGAGGCCGGGGTCGCGGTGGTCCCGCTGCCCGCGACCGACATGCATCTGGGTGGCCGCGGAGACGAGACCGCCGTGCGACGCGGAGTCGCCCCGGTCCGGGAACTCTGGGCGGCCGGGGTCACGACCGCCTACTCCTCCAACAACATTCGCAATGCCTTCACTCCCTACGGCAACGCCGACCTGCTCGATATCGGCCTGTTCCTCGCCCAGACCGGCCATCTGTCGAGCGCCGACGACTTGCGCCGGGTCCTGGCGATGGCCACCGCCGACGCGGCGGCGGTGCTCGGCATCGGCGACCGGCACGGCATCCGGGTCGGCGCGCAGGCCGACCTCGTCGTCCTCGGGACCTACCGGCTCACCGACGTGCTGCTCGACCGCCCCGACCGCTGCTATGTCGTGAAAGCGGGTCGCGTCGTCGCCCGCACCACGCGCACCACCGAAATCCTGCGCCCGGTACCGGTGCGGTGACCGGTACCGGATCTCGCGCCGCCGTCTCCGCACGCGGGTCCGCAGCGCGCGGCCCCGATCGTGGCGGGACCGCGCGCGGGCCGGCGATCAGACCGGGGTGTGGTTTCCCTGGTGCACCAGCGCGTCGATGCGCCGCTTGTAGGCGTTGAATTCCGGTGTGGTGGAGTCGCGTTCGGCGGGCAGGTCGATCTCGACGATCTCGCGCACGTGCCCGGCGTTGCCGTGCGCCGAGCCACCCGCCATCACCACCACGCGATCGGCCAGGTACACCGCCTCGTCGATGCCGTGGGTGACGAAGACAACGGTCACCGCGGTCTCGCGGTGGATGCGCTTGAGCTCGGCCTGCATCTCGGTGCGGGTGAGCGCGTCGAGGGCGCCGAACGGTTCGTCCATCAGCAGCACGGCGGGACTGTTGGCCAAGACCCGGGCGATGGCGACCCGCTGCTGCATGCCGCCGGAGAGCTGGTGCGGGAACGAGGTCCGCACCCGGGTGAGGCCGACGGTGTCGAGCCAGCGGTCGGTGATCTCGCGGATGTCGGGGCGGGTCATCCTGGCCTGCCTCGGTCCGTAGGCGATGTTCTCGGCGACGGTCAGCCACGGGAACAGCCCGTAGTCCTGGAAGACCACCCCGCGTTCCGGGCCGGGTCCGCTGATCGGTTCGTCCCCGACGGTGACGGTGCCGGTGGTGGTCTCCTCGAACCCGGCGAGAATGCGCAGCAGCGTCGATTTGCCGCAGCCGCTCGCGCCGACCACACAGACGAATTCCCCCGCGGCGATCTCGAGTTCGACGCCGTCGACCGCGAAGCCGGGTGCGCCGGGATAACGCTTGCCGAGTCCGTCGACGACGATCCGCGCCGGGCGATGCGGGCGGCGGCGGGTGGAGTAGATCTTCATACCGGTCCTGTCTGCGTGGTCACGGGAGCAGGGGCCTGCGCCCCGCGAGGAGCCGGACCAGCAGCATCAGCAGCCGGTCGGCGAGGAATCCGGCCAGCCCGATCACGATCATCACCGCGATGATCAGATCGGTCCGCGATTGCTCCCTGGCCTGGGTGATCAAGGCGCCCAGCCCGATCCGGATGCCGACCGTCTCGCCGACGACCAGGATCACCCAGGACAGCCCGAGCGCGATCCGCAGTCCGGCGACGATGCTCGGCACCGCGGCGGGCAGCACCACCTTGTACAGCGTGTGCGCGGGCGGGGTGCCCAGCATCGCGGCGGCCTCGAGCAACCGTTCCGGGACCGCCCGGACCCCCGCGATGGTGTTGAGCAGGATCGAGAACACCGCCGCCAGGAACACCAGGAAGATGGTCGAGCGGTCGCCGAACCCGATGATCAGCAGCGACAGCGGCGCCCAGGCGGTGACCGGGATCGGGCGCACCAGGTTGATGGTCGGTTCGAGCATCCGGTACACCAGCCGGGAGCGGCCCATCACGATCCCGAGCGGGATGGCGACGGCGGCGGCCAGCGCGAAGCCCTGCACGACCCGCAGGGTGCTGGCGTAGAGGTGCAGCCAGAGGGTGCCGCTGTAGGTGTCGTCGATGACGCCGCCGACCGCGAGATCGGCCAGCCGCCGCGCCACCTCGTAGGGCGTGGGCAGGAACCGCATCTGGATGCCGAATGGCAGGGTCCAGCCACCCGCGACACCGCGATCCCACAGCAGCCCGAGCAGCAGCGGGACCGGCAGCGCCCACAGCACCGCGACCACCCTGCCCGGCACCCGCACCGCGCGCCGGGTGCCGGGCGCGGCGGCGGGCGGCGCGGTCGGCCGCTCGCTGGGCGGTGCGTCGAGCGCGGTCATCGTCCGACGCCCGCCGCGGTCAGGAACCCGGTGTCGAAGACCTTCGTCAGGTCCGGCGTGCGGGCCAGCTGGTCGAAGGCCCGCATCTGCTCGGCGAGCGCGCCGACCCGGCCGCGGTACGCGTCGTCGAGTTCCCAGCGCAGCCAGACGTTCCCGGTCGCGGTCTCGACGATCGCGCGGTCCAGGCCGAAGGTGCTGACGAGCCCGTCGACCCATGCCTGGTGATCGCCCTTCATGAACTCGATGGCCTGGACGAAACTGCGGACGGTCTGCTGGACGCGGTCGCGGTCCTGCTCGATCAGCGCGCCCCGGGTGCCGAAGACGATGTTCACCCCGCCGATCGGGGTGTCGTAGGGCGAGACGATCGCGTGCGCGCCGATCTGCTTGACGATCGACGGCGCGGTCTCGGCGCTGAGGAAGGCGTCGATCTGCCCGGACCTGTAGGCGTTGGCCATGTCCGAGTAGGCCAGGTTCACCAGCTGGACGTCGGTCGCCGGATCGAGGCCGTGCGCGCGCAGCGTCAGCTTCAGCACGATCTCCTGGGAGGAGCCGGGCGGGAAGCCGATCTTCTTGCCCCGCAGGTCGTTCGGTGTCGCGATCTCGGGCTTGCCGACGAACGCCGACCCGCCGTCGGCGGCCGAGGCCACGATCCGCACGTCCTGGCCCGCCGCGCTGCCCGCCAGCATCGACGGCGTGCCGAGGACACCGAAGTCGATGGCGCCCGAGGCGAGCGCGTTCTTGATGTCGGGTGAGTTCTCGAACAGCACGATGTCGTAGGTGGTGCCGGCGGGCGCGAACCGCTGCATGAAGTAGGGCGCGTAGAGGTGGGGCTGGCCGCGCAGGGTGCCGATCTTGATCGTGGCCGGGTCGCCGCCGCCGTCGGGCGTGGCGATGCACGCGGTCAGGCCGAGGACCAGTATCAGTGCGGTGAACAACGCCGAGAGGACGTGTCGCGATGGATGTTTCATAGTGATTCCTATCGGGTGTCCGGCGCCGCCGCCCGCGATGCCGGGACCACGCCGTCGAGGTGGCGGGTCGTACAAAGGGTGGTCAGGCGGAACCGGTGAGGGCCGAGGCGCACCGGGCAGCCAGCCCGATCAGCGCGTGGTCGGTGTGGGCCGCGCCTAGCAGGCACAACCCGATGGGCAGCCCGTCGTGACGCGGTAGCGGCAGGGTGACCGCGGGCAGGCCCGCGATCGCGGCGAGACAGGTCAGGCGCAGGGTGGCGGTGCGCGCGGCATCGCGAGTGCGGACGTCGGCGTCGCGATACGGGGGCGGGCCGGCCGTGGTCGGCAGCAGCAGCGCCCGGTCGCCCACGACCTCCCTGATCCGGATCGCCGCCTCGGCCAGGACTTTCCGTGCGGCGCCTGCTCCGTCGTCGGTGACCGTGGCCGCCCAGGCGAACCGGTCGGCCACCTCCGGCTCGAGCGCCTCGGGGTGCGCGGTGATCCAGGCGCCGTGCCCGGCCCACGCCTCGTGCGCCTGCACCGTGCGGAAGGCGCCGAACCAGCGGTCCAGCTCGGCGCGCAGGGCGACCGGCGTGGCACCGAGTTCGCTCGCTGCCCCGAGGCACTGCTCGGCGGTGCCCGGCTGTGCCGCGGCGCACAACGCCGGGTCGACCACAAGCTGCGTCGGCTCGGCTCGATCCGCCTGCGGCGCTGCCCCTTCCGATCTTTGGTCAGGCTCGTGCCCTGGTGCTGCCGGGCCGGGTGCGGCGCGGCGACCGTCCGCCGTCGCAGCTGACGAGTCACCCGGGGAGGCGCGGCCGGGACCGGCCATGGCATGCATCGCCTCGGTGACAGCGGCGAGGGTGGCGGCGTCGCGGGCGAGCCAGCCGATCGTGTCGAACGACGGGGCCAGCGGCAGCAGGCCGGTGGTGTCGAGACTGCCGTGGGTGGTCCGGATTCCCCAGAGTCCCTGGTACGCGCCGGGCACCCGAATGGAGCCCGCGGTGTCGGTGCCGAGCCCGATGCTCGCCTCGCCCCGGGCGACGGCGACGGCCGGTCCGCTGGACGATCCGCCCGGAACCCGCTGTGGCGCGGCGGGATTCACCGGCATTCCGGTGCGGCCGTTGCCGCCGGTGATGCTGTAGGCGAATTCGTCGGTCGTGGCGATGCCGGTGAGGTCGGCGCCCGCCGCGAGGAGCGCGGCCACGATGGTGGCGTGCCGGGATTCGGGGGCGCGCTCGGCGAGATAGGCGGCGACCCCGGCGCCGAGGGGATACCCGGCCACCGCGAACAGATCCTTCACCGCCACGGTGTGCCCGGTCAGCGGACCGGTGGCCGTCGCGGGGACCAGCGGCGCGCCGACCTCGCGCCACACCGTGGTGTCCACCGCGTCGCGCACTCGCGCGGTCACCGGGCCCGCTCCAGGACGTAGCGGGCCAGCTCGGTGCTCGCGGTGTGCGCGAAGTCGGCGATGCGGATCTTGCCGTGCACGCCCCTGGTCAGGTCGACCGCCTGCGAGACGGTGAAATCGGCGGCGGCACTGAGGTAGAGGTAGGCGCGGCGGGGATCGGTCTCGAACAGCGCGCCCAGCAGGTCGACGGCGTTGCCGACGCACAGCGACAGCGCGGTGTCGAGATCGGGATCCAGCCCGGTCGGGATCACCAGCCCGTGGCCCGCGGCGAACGGGCCGATACCGAGATCGGCCACCTGGTCGGCCGGGATCAGGTCCAGCCGCACCGTCGCCCGCAGCGGCGCTTCCAGCGCGGTGAGCGCGACCTCCCCGTCGCCCTGCGCGAAATGCGGGTCACCGACGTAGAACAGCGCGTCGGGCACCTGGACCGGCAGGAACAGGGTGGCGCCGGGAGTGAGCAGCTTGACGTCGATATTGCCGCCGTGCGGGCCGGGCGGCACCGAGTGCGCCCGATCCGCGCTGTCGGTGGCGACACCCATGATGCCGAGGAACGGCGCCAGCGGGAAACGCGCCTGGTGCGCGCTGCCCGGCGCGATCGGCATGGCGCCGAACCACGCGTCGGGCTCCCCGGTCACCGTGCAGAACTGACCGTAGGACCCGTCGTACGCCGTGCCCGCCAGCATGCCGCGACCGTGCCGGGTGGAGATGACGCCGTAGGGCGCGCGCAGGGCCAGGTGCTCGACCCGGACGGCGAGCAGGTCGCCGGGGCGCGCCCCGTCGACCGCGATCGGCCCGGTGACGATGTGCGGGCCCGCCCCGGCCGCGCGGGTCCGCCGGGCGACCACCTCGACCGCGTCGTCGAGGACCTGGTCCCTGGCCACGCCGTGGCCGCCGAAGTAGGCGGCCGGGTCGGAGCCCTGGTCGTCGAGCAGGCCCTCGTGGCTGATCGTGTCGATCACGACGGTCGCGCCCGGCGCCACGGTCGTCACCGGGGTGTCTCCCCGCTTCGGGAGCCTGCCCCAGAGCACCCGCGCCGGATCGGCGGGCACGTAGGTGGCCCCGGGGGCGAGTCCGGCGCCCTGTTGCAGGACCGGGAATGCTGCCGCGATCTGGTCGCCTGCCACTGCGGTCACGTGGTTCCTCCGCTGTCAACGAGCCGATGCCGAACATTGGTCCGACCATCTGATTCGATAACGGTATGCCACTATGAAAACCCTTGCTACCGGGCGAAACTTGCGTAACAGAGGCTTTACGCCGCCGCAATACGCGCCGGTCGCCAGGTACTCGAGTACGATTGGCCGGACCAATTCAGCCTCGTGAGGGAGTCCGTTCGTGAGCGTCGCGCCCATTCCCCCGCTCCGTCGCCGCACCGGCAGTGTCGGCGCCGAGGTGGCCGCGCATCTGGAACGGCTGATCATCGACGGCGCGCTGCGCGCGGGCGATCGGCTGCCGCCGGAACGGGAACTGGCGGCCACGCTCCAGGTCTCCCGATCCTCGTTGCGCGAGGCGATGTTCGAACTGGAGTCCAAGAAGCTCGTCGACCGCAGGCAGGGGCGCGGCAGCACCGTCACCGACCCGTCCCGCGGCGCGGCCGAACTCCACGACAATCTCGCCGATCTCGATACCGAACTCGGCTACGCGACCGAGCTCCGCGATCTGGTCGAACCCCGCATCGCCCAGCTCGCCGCCCAGCGGGCGCTGGAATCGAATCTGCTGTCCCTGCACGCGGTCCTCGACCGCTCCGACGAGTCGCTGAGCCCCGAGGAATCGATGGCCCTCGACATCGAATTCCACACGCTGCTGGCCCATTCGGCGCAGAACCCGCTGCTGGTGACGCTGTGCACGATGACCACCGAGTGGACCAGGCACACCCGGGTGCTCTCGCACCGCACGCCCCTGGGCCGTCGGATCTCGGTACACGGGCACACCGAGATCCTGCGCGCGGTCGACGCCCACGACGGCCCGGCGGCGGCCGCCGCGATGGAACAGCACCTGCGCGAGGTCAGGGAGATCAGTTCGCCCCGGTAGCGCTCAGCTCAGCGCGGCGGTGAACACCGCGAGCGCTCGATCGTCGAACAGGACGAACCGCACCTCGTCGACGGCCGGGTCGGCCGCGCGCACGGTCGCCACGGCGATCCGGGCGCCGTCGTCCATCGGCCAGCCGAAGATGCCCGTGGAGATGGCCGGGAACGCGACCGTGCGAGCACCCAGTTCGGCGGCGACGCGCAGGGATTCGCGATAGCAGGAGGCCAGCAGGTCCGAGCGGTCCTCGGTGGCCGACCACACCGGGCCGACGGTGTGGATCACCCAGCGCGCGGGCAGACGTCCCGCGGTCGTCGCGACCGCCTGACCGGTCGCCAGGCCCTTCCCGTAGTGCGAGGCGCGCAGGTCACGGCACGCGGACAGGATCTCGGGCCCACCCTTGCGGTGGATCGCGCCGTCGACGCCGCCACCGCCGAGCAGCGAGGAATTGGCGGCATTGACCACCGCGTCGACCGCCTGTTCGGTGATGTCGCCGCGTACGGCCTCGATCCGGGTCATCGGACCATTCTGCTCGCCGCGCCGAGCGCGACACCAGCGGATATCGCGGCGTACCGTCGACACCGTCGCAGATCGTCGCTCCACCCGAGCCGAGGAGAACCGCGCATGCCCACACCCACCGGCGAGCTCCAGCCGACACCCGACGGCCGTGATCTGGTGATCACCCGGTCGCTGGGCCTGCCGATCGAGGAGGTGTGGGCCCGACTGACCGATCCGCACCTGACCGCGGGCTGGTACGGCACCTGGGAGGGCGAAGCGGGCACCGGCAACACCATCCGGGTACAGCTGCGGTTCGAGGAGGGCGAGCCGTGGACGGGCATGAACATCGACGACTGCACCCCGCCGATCCACCTCGGCCTGTCCTCGACCGATCAGATCGGGGTGTGGCGGCTCGAGGTGACGCTGCTCGACACCGGCGCGGCCACCGACGTGCGCCTGGTCCACCACCTCACCTCGGAGTACCAGCTCGCCGAGATCCCGCAGATCGGTCCCGGCTGGGAGTACTACGCGGACATGTTCGTCGCCGCGTGCACGCAGACCGAGCGCCCGAAGTTCGCGGACTACTACCCGTCCATGGCGGCGTACTACGCCGAGCGCGCGTCCTAGCCCGAAACACGCACCGCCCCGGCCGAAGTCCCGGCCGGGGCGGTGCGTGTGTGCGCGTGTCGCTACTCGTCGTCGAGCTCGGCGGCGACCTCGTCGGAGATGTCGACATTGGTGTAGACGTTCTGCACGTCGTCGCTGTCCTCGAGCGCGTCGACCAGCTTGAGCACCTTGCGGGCGCCCTCGGCGTCGACCGCGACCGACACCGACGCCTGGAAGCCGGACTCGGCCGAGTCGTAGTCGATGCCCGCGGCCTGCAGGGCGCTGCGCACGGCGATCAGATCGCCGGGCTCGCTGATGATCTCGAAGGACTCACCCAGGTCGTTGACCTCTTCGGCGCCCGCGTCGAGGACGTGCTCGAGGATGTCGTCCTCGGACAGGCCGTTCTTCTCGAGGGTCACCACGCCCTTGCGGCCGAACAGGTACGCCACCGAACCCGGGTCGGCCATGTTGCCGCCGTTGCGGGTCATCGCGACGCGGACCTCGCCGGCGGCGCGGTTGCGGTTGTCGGTGAGGCACTCGATCAGCACGGCGACGCCGTTGGGGCCGTAGCCCTCGTACATGATCGTCTGCCAGTCGGCGCCGCCGGCTTCCTCGCCGCCGCCGCGCTTGCGGGCGCGCTCGATGTTGTCGTTGGGGACCGACGACTTCTTCGCCTTCTGGATGGCGTCGTACAGCGTCGGGTTACCCGCAGGGTCACTACCACCAGTGCGGGCCGCCACCTCGATGTTCTTGATCAGCTTGGCGAAGAGTTTGCCGCGCTTGGCGTCGATTCCCGCCTTCTTGTGCTTGGTGGTGGCCCATTTGGAGTGGCCGCTCATGCCCTACTTCCTTCAGGTCGGTTGCGCGTCTGCCCGGGCGGACAAGCTCGATCCAGCCTACTCGGACCGTGCGCGCGCAGTGGCCGCGGGCGTTACCGTGCCGAACGAACCAGGTCGACGAACAGTTCGTGCACCCGCAGATCGCCGGTCACCTCGGGATGGAACGAGGTCGCCACGACATTGCCCTGCCGGGCGGCGACGATGCGACCCTGCGCCGGACCGTGCGGCACCCGGGCCAGTACCTCGACGCCCGCGCCGACCCGCTCGACCCACGGGGCGCGGATGAACACGGCCCGCACCGGCGTGTCGAGCCCGGCGAAATCGAGGTCGGTCTCGAAGGAGTCGACCTGACGGCCGAAGGCGTTGCGGCGCACCGTCATATCGATGCCGGACAGGTGCTGGGCGTCGGCCCTGGTGTCGAGCACCTCCGAGGCCAGCAGGATCATGCCCGCGCAGGAGCCGAAGGCGGGCAGCCCGTCGCGCAGCCGGGCGCGCAGCGGCTCGAGCAGGTCGAAGGCCTGCAGCAGCTTGGAGATGGCGGTCGACTCGCCGCCGGGCAGCACCAGTCCGTCGACGGCGGCCAGCTCGGCTTCGCGCCGCACCAGCACCGCGTCGGCGCCACAGTGGTCCAGCGCGGCGACGTGTTCGCGCACGTCACCCTGGAGCGCGAGGACGCCGATGGTCGGCCGGGCGGCAGGCGAGGTTGCGTTCACAGGCGCTGAGCTTACGAGGCGGGCCGGTGTGCGCCCGCTCACGGTCTTTGTCAACATTCCGTCAACGCCGGGGTGCATTCGCCCGGATCGGGTCGACACTCGGTGTGTGATTGCACTTCTGCCACGCAGGAGCTCCGGACCAGCGCCGATCGTCGCGCACCGTCGCGGGCTCACCGTCTCGACCGGATTGGCCGGGCTGTCCCTGGACGCGATGGCGTCGGTCTCCTACGGCCCCGAGGCGATCGTCCTGGTGCTGGCCACCGCGGGCGGTCTCGGTCTCGGGATGACCCTGCCGGTGACGCTGGCCATCGCCGCCCTGCTGGCGGTCCTCATCGCCTCCTATCGCCAGGTCATCGCGGCGTTCCCGAACGGCGGCGGCGCCTACGCGGTCGCCAAGCGTCATCTCGGGCACCGCACCAGCCTGCTGGCGGCGGCCTCGCTGATCGTGGACTACGTGCTGAACGTGGCGGTGTCGATCGCGGCCGGTGTCGCGGCGCTGACCTCGGCGTTCCCCACGTTGCACGACTACACGATCTGGATCTGCCTGGCGGTGCTGGTCGGCATCACCGCGCTGAACCTGCTCGGCATCACCGAGAGCGCCCGTGCGTTCATGGTGCCGACGGCAGTGTTCGTGGCGGGCATCTTCGTGGTGATCATCGGCGGGTTGCTGCGCTCGGAGCCCGCCGCCGTCACCAGCGGGACGGCGGCGGTGAGCGATATCCACACCGTCGGCGTGCTGCTGTTGCTCAAGGCGTTCTCGAGCGGGTGCGCGGCGCTGACCGGTGTGGAGGCCATCGCGAACGCGGTGCCGAGCTTCCGGGAACCCCGGGTGCGGCGCGCGCAGCGGGCCGAGGTCGCGCTGGGGCTGCTGCTCGGCACGATGCTGATCGGGCTGGCGATCCTGATCGAGAAGTTCTCGCTGCGGCCGATCGAGGGCACCACCGTGCTCTCGCAGCTGACCGAGGCGGCGCTGGGGCACGGTGCTGGCTACTACATCGTCCAGTTCGCGACGGTGGTGCTACTGGCGCTGGCGGCCAACACCTCCTACGGCGGCCTGCCGACGCTGACCCGGCTGCTCGCCGACGACAACTGTCTGCCGCACCGCTTCGCCGTCGCGACCCCGCGCCAGGTGTATCGCTACGGCGTGCTGACCCTCGGTGTGAGCGCCGCGGTGCTGCTGGTGGCGGCCGCGGGCAAGATGAACGTCCTGGTCCCGCTGTTCGCGATCGGCGTGTTCGTCGGTTTCACCATCGCGCAGACCGGCATGGTCCGGCACTGGTGGCAGGCCAGGAGCGAAGGCTGGCGGTGGCGGATCGCGCTCAACGGCTTCGGCGCCGTGCTGACCTTCGTCGCCGCGATCGTCACCACCGCGATGAAGTTCGCCGAAGGCGCCTGGCTGATCGTGCTGGTCCTGCCCGCGCTCATGGTCGGGATGGAGCGAATCCGCAACGCCTACACCAGGATCGGACATTCCCGCGGCATTGTCGGCGTCCTTCCCGCGCCACCGCGCCGTACCGGCACCGCCATCATCGTGCCGATCGCGGAGGTCTGCGAGCTGAGCCGGGAGGCGCTGTCGGCGGCCATGTCGATCGGTGACGACGTCACCGCGGTGCACGTCTGTCTGCCCGGCGAGTCGGCGACGGCGTTCGCCAAGGCGTGGGAGGCGTGGCATCCCGAAGTCCACCTGGTCATGCTCGAGGACAGCGACGCGACCGTCGGCGGACCCGTCGCCGCCTACGTCCGTACGCATTTCGCGGGCCGGCGCAAGGTGGTCGTCATCGCGGAGATCGATCCGCCCTCGGGCTGGGCGCGGGTCCTGCCGAGCTATCGCAGCGACGAGCTCGAACGCGTCCTGCGCAAGATGCCCGACACCGTGGTGTGCCACCTGCGCGTCCAGGTGAGTTGAGACCCCGGCCTACTTGTGGCGCGGCGTCCGGATCAGGCCCTCCTGGACGACCGCCGCGACGAGGTTGCCCTCCCGGTCCCAGATCCGGCCGCCGGTCAGCGCGCGACCGAACCCCGCCGAGGGCGATGACTGGTCGTAGAGCAGCCATTCGTCGGCGCGGAACGGGCGCAGGAACCACATCGCGTGGTCGAGCGAGGCGTCCTGGGTCGGCTCACCGGGGTGGGCCACCTTGGACGAACCGAGCAGCGTCATATCGCTCATGTAGGCGAGGGTGCAGACGTGGAACAGCGGGTCGTCGGGCAGCTTGTGGCGGTAGCGGAACCACACCTGCTGCTGGGAGACGAAGCCCTCCCGCTGGGTGACCTGATCCGACGGGACCGTGCGGATGTCCCAGTGCTCCCACTCGCGCATCGCCCAGAGCCGCTCGGGGCTCATGGTGACGCTGGCGTCGGGCAGCAGGTCCGGCCCTTCGACCGCGGGCATCACGTCCTGGTGCTCCGGCCCCTCGTCGCCGCGGTGGAACGAGGCCGACATCGTGAAGATCGCCTGGCCGTCCTGCACGCCGGTGACCCGGCGGGTGCAGAAGGACCGGCCGTCGCGGATGCGCTCCACCAGGTAGACGGTGGGTTCCTCCGGATTGCCCGGTCGCAGGAAGTAGCCGTGCAGCGAGTGCACCTGGAAGGCGGGGTCGACGGTGCGCACCGCCGAGACCAGCGCCCGGCCCGCGACCTGGCCGCCGAAGGTGCGCGTCAGCTGGGATTCGGTGGCCGCACCACGGAAGATGTCCCGTTCCAGCTGCTCGATCTCGAGCGCCTCTTCGATAGTCGCCATGCGCTCGAGATTATCCCGTCGCCGACTGTCTGGTCTGTCCGGCTCGGCACTGTGCCCCGGAATTTGCTGTGATAGTGCGGTGCCGACGTTCACGCCCATCTCCCCCGCGGCGGTGGCGGGGCTCGTCGCCGACCGGCTGGCCGCCTTGCCGGGACGACGGGTGCTCGCCGTCGACGGCGCCGACGCGGCCGCGCCGGTCGAGCTGGCCCGCCGGATCGCCGACACGCTCGCCGAGCGGGGACGGTCGGCCGAGGTGGTCGCGCTGCACGATTTCGTCCGCCCGGCCTCGCTGCGGATGGAGTACGGCCGCGACGACGAATGGTCTTATCGCACAGCCTGGTTCGACTACGACGCGGTGCGCCGCGAGATCCTCGACGCGGTCCGGACCGCCGGGCGCTGGTTGCCGGCGCTCTGGGACGAGGCGCGGGACCGGTCGGCCAGGGCCTCGATCCGCCCTGCGCCCGCCGATCTGGTCCTGGTGCTCGCCGGGCCGATGCTGCTGGGTCGCGGCCTGGACTTCGACCTCACCGTGCGTCTCGAGCTGAGCGACCAGGCCGCGCTGCGCCGCACCCCACCGACGGAGCGGTGGACGCTGCCCGCCCTGCGCGAGCACGACGCCGAACACCCCGAGACCGCCACCTGGACACTGCGCTGGGACCATCCGGACCGGGCGGCCCTGCGCATCGGTCCATGACCCGGACAGCCGAGAGCCCCGGCCGATACACCGGCCGGGGCTCTCGGGTCACGGGCTCAGGCGCAGGCGACCGACTGCTGACCCAGGTTGGTCAGCATCGTGCACGCCCAGGCCTTCTGGACCTTCCACTTGCCGTCCTCGGCCACGAACGGCACATCGACCACATTGGTCTGACCGTTGACCGTGAAGTTCGCCTTCGCGTTCACACTGTCACCGAAGGAGGTCACCTCGGTGACCTGCACAGCCACATTGGCGTCCTTGGCCGCCTGGGCCAAGCGGTTCGGCAGCTCCGGATCGGCGGAGACACCCTGCACGAAGTCGAGCTTCTGCTCGTTCGGGACGGCGGGATCCAACGCGGTGGTGAGCTGCTCGCTCAGCTGCGGAACCGTCGGCACGGGCGGCAGGTTCGCGGCGTTCGTGGCCGGGGCCTTGGCGCTGGTGGTGGTCTTCGCGGCGGGCTTGTCGCCCTTGTCGTCGCTGCACGCGCTCAGCCCGAGAGCCGCGACCACGGCCAGACCTGCGATAGCGATACGTCCGGTCTTACCAAACTTCATCCACTCGTCCTTACGTTCGGGTCAGGCTCTTCGCCCTCCGGGCGACGGCACGGACCCGCGCCACACGACGCAGGCCTCGATGCCACGGCCCGGACGCTACCCAGCGATGGTGTGGAAACTCTGAGAACCCGGCAACGGTGGTCTGTGAGAGGTGGCCGGGCGCACGACATCACACCAGGCGGTGGCCACCGTCGACGTGCAGGACCGTGCCGGTGACGAACGGGTTGCGCTGGACCGCGAGGAAGGCCTCGGCGAGGTCGGCGGGCGTGCCGAGTCGGCCGGCGGGGAGGCGGGCGGCCATGGCGCGGTGGCGATCGGCTTTGTCGGCGGGGGCGAAGGCATTCCAGATCGGCGTGTCCACCCAGCCCGGCGACACGGCGTTGACGCGCAGCGGCGCGAGTTCCACCGCGAGCGCGGCGACCAAGCCCGCGAGCGCGGCGTTGACCATGGCGACCAGGGATCCGCCGGGGGCGGGCCGGTAGGCGGCGATACCGGAGGTGACCGTGATCGAGCCGCCGTCGGCGACCCTGGCGTGTTTGGCGACGAGGGCGGGGCCGATCATCTTGGCCGCCACCACTTTCGCCGCGATGTCGGTGTCGAAGGCGGTGATCGGCTGGTAGGCGCCGGTCATGTCGGCGGCGGTGACGACGACGTGGTCGACGGTGCCGGTCGCGCCGAACAGGCGGGCGATGTCGGTCTCCCTGGTGATGTCGGCGACGACCGTGCGCAGGGTGCCGGGGTGCTGGTCGAGTTCCCGCGCCGCCGTCGCGAGCCGATCCGCCGACCGGCCCGCGATGGTCACCTCGGCGCCGTCGGCGAGCAGCCGATGCGCCAGGGCCAGACCCATGCCCGAGCCGCCGCCGATGATCACTGTGCTGTTCTCACTCATGGGGCCAGCTCAGCACCGAGGCAGGGCGAAACTCCATGTCCGGCAGCCGAACCGGCGTTCGCCGATTCCTAACAGCCCAGCTCACGGGCCACGAGCGCACCGGCTATCGCACGACGCGCTCGTGCCCGCGACGGTCAGCGCAGCGCGGCGACCGCGGCGACCAGCCGGGCACCGGTCGGCGCGTCGGCGGCCGCGATCAGCCCGTGCGGCGCGGTGTGCAGCGGGCCGCCCGCCAGGTTGGTGACGGTGCAGCCGGCGGCCTCACACACCGCGATGGCGGCGGCGAAATGCACGCTGTCGCGCAGATCTCCGCCGGTGACGTACGCGGCCCGGCGACCGGCCGCCACCCAGGCCAGGGCCAGCGAGGTCGACAGCACGCGCGCGTGGAACTCCCCGGCGAAACCGGGGGCGTCGAACAGGCGCGCGGGACTCGACCAGGGGAAGTCGTGATCCAGATCGACATCGACGAGCCGGCTGTCGGCCCGGGGTAGGAGCGGTTGATCCGCGCCGTCGCTGCGTAGGTAGGCGCCATCGCCTGCCGTCCAGAACACCTCGTCGGCGAACGGATCGGCGACGGCGGCGACCCCGATGGCGGCGCCGGTCCGCAGCGCGACATTCACCGCGACGAACTCCGTGCCGACCGCGAAATTCCGTGTCCCGCACAGGGGGTCGACAAGCCAGGTGCGGTCGCTGCGGGCCGCGCCGGTCACCCCCGATTCCTCGGCGAGAAAGCGATCACCCGGACAGGCGGTCGCGAGAACATCGAGAATGGCCTGTTCGGCGGCGAGGTCTGCCTGGGTGGCGAAATCGTCACCCTCCTTGGCGTACCGGGTGAGCGGCGCGTGGAACGCGGACCGGATCACTCCCGAAGCGACTTGTGTTGCGTGAACTGCGATTTCAACATCCGAGTGGTGCACCGTCTCCAGGCTACGCACCCCGAAGATCACCTGCGGGCGAACGAGAACCGGCCGTCACATCGGCGCACGCCACCGGCCCGCCGCGGTCGTCTCGGCCACTGCGGCGTGGATCGGATGCCCACTCGCGGCCCGCCAGACCGCCACATAGTCGACGGGGATCGGGCCGTCGCGCAGCGGGCGCCACGCGAGACCGGGATGGTCACGGACCCGATCGGAGCTCAGGCCGACCAGATCGGTGCGATGCGGGAGGACCGCGAGCAGCTGCGCGTGTCCCATCGCGCTGTCGCTCAACCGGATTCGGGTACCGCGTGCGGCCAGTTCGGCGAGCAGCGCGCGATGCAGGCCGGGGGCGGAGTCGCGGGCGAAGAGCACCAGTTCGTGGTCGTCGAGCAGCTCGGGGGTGATCTCGGTGTGCCCGGCGAGGGGATGCCGCGCGGACATCACGACGCCGAGTCCCTCAGTGGCGATCGGCCGGGCGGTGAACTGCTCGGGAATCTCGAGCGGCCCGCGGACCAGCGCGAGGTCCACCTCGTCGGCCGCGAGCATGCGCAGCTGGTCGGCGGTGGTGCCACCGGTGAGGACCAGGCGCGCGCCGATCGCGCCGGCGAGCGCTTCGAACCGCGCGGGCAGCCAGGCAGGCGCCCCGTTGAGCAGGCCGAACCGCACCACCTGGGCACCGCCGGTACTCGCGCGCCGGGTCTCGCGCACCGCCGTCTCCGCGGCCGACAGGACGGCGCGACCGGTGCGCACCAGGGTCTCCCCCGCCGCGGTGAGCTCCACCCGTGGTTCACGCACCAGCAGTGGACCGCCGAGTTCGCGTTCGAGTACCCGGATCTGCTGACTCAGTGTGGGCGTCGTGATGAACAGGCGCTCGGCCGCGCGCCGGAAGTGCAGTTCCTCGGCGAGCACCACGAAGTACCGCAACTGCCGAAGTTCCATTCCCCCGACCCTACCGACGTCAGCGGGCCAGGTAGACGGCCAGACCGAGGCCGAGGACGCCGACGGTCACCCGCAGCAGCGTCGGCGGAATCACCTTCACCACCGGCGGACCGCACCAGCCGCCCGCCAGCGCACCCAGCGCCAGCGCGAGCGCCGCGCCCCAGTGCACCGGGCCGAAGGCGGCGAAGCCGACGGCGGCGACCAGGTTGGCGATGCCGAGCAGGAAGCTCTTCAGAACCGAAGCGCTCCAGAGCGATTCGGAGGTGCACAGCAACATCATCGACAGATAGATGACCCCGGCGCCCGCGCCGAAATAGCCGCCGTAGGTGGAGATCAACAGGATCCCGAGCGGCACGATCCAGGGCGCGCTCAGCTCACCGACATGACGGCGCACCAGCGGCTGCACCAGCAGGGCGATCGAGGCGATCGCGACCAGGAACGGCACCACCACCTCGAACGCGCCGTCGGGCGCCACCAGCAACGCCAGCGCGCCCAGCAGCCCGCCGATCGCCGAGAGCACCGCCCAGCGCACCAGGGTCGGCCCACGATCGACGAGTTCGCGCCCGGAATTGGCCGTCGCCCCGACCCCGACGGCCACCATCGCGACCGTATTGGTGACATTGGCGGCGACGGGCGGCAACCCGGCGGCCAGCAGGGCCGGGTAGGAGACGATCGAGGCCATCCCGGTGACGAACCCCACCAGACCGGTGAAGAATCCCGCGACGACCAGCAAGAAGAAGTCGAGCGCGGTCACGGACCGACTGTACGGTATGTCCACACGGCAGCAATTCGGCCCTCGGGCCCGCGACGACGGCGGGCGCCGTGCGCACGCACGACGCCCGCCGGTACCGACGACTTCGGGGCCGGATCGGCCTCAGTTCACCAGCCGCGCTCGGCGAGGCGGTGCGGCTGCGGGATCTCCTCGACGTTGATGCCGACCATGGCCTCGCCCAGGCCGCGCGAGACCTTGGCCAGCACGTCCGGGTCGTCGTAGAAGGTGGTGGCCTTCACGATGGCGGCGGCGCGCTGCTCGGGGTTGCCCGACTTGAAGATGCCGGAGCCGACGAACACGCCCTCGGCGCCGAGCTGCATCATCATCGCGGCATCGGCCGGAGTGGCGATGCCACCGGCGGTGAACATGACGACCGGCAGCTTGCCGGTCTGGGCGACCTCGCGGACCAGCTCGTACGGGGCCTGCAGTTCCTTGGCGGCGACGAACAGCTCGTCCTCCGACAGCGAGGTCAGGCGGCGGATCTCGGCGCGGATGGTGCGCATGTGGGTGGTCGCGTTGGACACGTCGCCGGTGCCCGCCTCGCCCTTGGAGCGGATCATGGCCGCGCCCTCGGTGATGCGGCGCAGGGCCTCACCCAGGTTGGTGGCGCCACAGACGAAGGGGACGGTGAAGTTCCACTTGTCGATGTGGTTGGCGTAGTCGGCGGGGGTGAGCACCTCGGACTCGTCGATGTAGTCGACGCCGAGGCTCTGCAGGATCTGCGCCTCCACGAAGTGGCCGATGCGGGCCTTGGCCATCACCGGGATGGACACGGCGGCGATGATGCCGTCGATCATGTCCGGGTCGCTCATCCGGGAGACGCCGCCCTGGGCGCGGATGTCGGCCGGGACCCGCTCGAGCGCCATGACGGCCACCGCGCCGGCGTCCTCGGCGATCTTGGCCTGGTCCGGGGTGACCACGTCCATGATCACGCCGCCCTTGAGCATCTCGGCCATGCCGCGCTTCACGCGGGCGGTGCCGACGGTGGTGGTGGTCTCAGGCGTAGTCACGGCTGTCTCCTGTGTCATGTGCGCCAATCAGGTCGCTCGGTATGGACACCGTCGATTCTAGAACCGTCCCATTTCGGCCTTCATAGCCAGTTGAGGTCCACTGGCCTTGCCGCGACCAGCGGCGATGCCGTCGACACCCGTCGCTGGCCTGCTCCGGTGGCCCGCCGCTCAGCACGCGTCGGCCGTTCCCACGGTCGGCGCCGGGCGGCGCCCGAACCGGTCGGCGAGCACGATCAGCGCCGCGCCCGCGGCCGCCGCGGCGCCGCACCACAGGCGACCACCGAGGTCGCCCGCCCGATCAGCGCGGGCCCGACCAGCGTCGGCAGCGCGGCCAGCACGATCGCCAGGAACCCGGCGCTGGCGACCGCGGCGACGACCCGTGTCGCGACCAGCACCGTGATGTCGCCCGCCAGCGCACCGACGACGTGCGCGAGGCAGAACAGTTTTGCGCCCGATCGGGTCAGCGGATCGAGCGTACGACGTGTTCGGTGTCGTCGGAGGCCGCCGCTGCGGCCTCGGTCAGGAGTTCGTCGAGGTGGTACGGGTAGACCGCCTCGCCCTGATCGTCGAGGGCACGGATGTCGGCGGGGGTGCACCAGCGGTGGGCGGTGATGGTGCGGCGTTCGAGCGCGTTCAGGGCCGCAGGCCGCCACTCGAAGCTCGGGGCGCGCAGTGTGAAGAACAGTTCCTCGGAGCGGATGAGCTCACCGTTGAACGGGAACACCGCGACCCGGCGCCACAGCGGACCGCGCAGCGCGGCCGGATCGACCCGCTGGCCGGTCTCCTCGTACAGCTCGCGCACCGCGGCGTCGCGCAGACTCTCCCCCGGTTCGACGCCGCCGCCGACGGTGAACCAGAACGCTACCTCGGGCAGCATCGGATCGTGGCCGCGCAGCAGCAGCACCCGGTCCTGCTCGTCGAGCAGGACCACCCGGGCGGAGGTACGGGTGGTGTTCACGTCCAGGCCGGTCGCCGCGGCGGGCGTGGCCCGCTCGGTGATCTCGAAGTAGTGCGGCAGCGGCGCGGTACCGCCCAGGTGCAGCACCCGCACCGGCCGCCGGGTGCGCAGCGCGAGGGTGTCGCGGACGGCGTCGTTGTGGAAACGGCGCGCGATCAGCACGCGCGCCTCGGCGTCGGCCAGCTCGGCGACCAGTTGCGGCCGCAGCTGGTCGATGTCGACCAGGCTCAGCGCGGCGGAGAGCTGGTTCTCGACGGTCTCGCGGTCACCGCGGTCGGCCCGCTCCGCGCGATCGGCCAGGGCGGCGAGCTGGGCGGCCCGCTCACCGCGCCGCGAGTCGGTGCTCACCGGCCCGGCGATCGCCATCGCCACCGCGCGCGCCACCACCGCGCGCCGGGCCAGCGCCGCGTCGAGCGCCTGCCAGGACTGATCCGAGCGCACGTGCAGCCGGTCGAGCCGGTTGGCCGTGGAGTACGCCCAGACACCGAGCGCGAGAACGAGGACGGCGATCAGCCCGAGTACGAGGACCGAGGTCGCGGAGAAGGTGATCATCCGGCGGCCCGCACGCGGAGATCGCCGACGGTGACGGTCTCGTAGACCCGCAGGATCTGCTCGGCCACCACCGGCCAGTCGTAGGCGGCGACCACCTGGGTCGCCGTGCGCACCAGTCGCTGCCTGGTCTCGTCGTCGGTGAGGACGGTGTCGATCGCGGTGGCCAGGGCGGCGGAATCGCCGACGGGGGTGAGCAGGCCCGCGGTCCCGTCGCGCAGCACCCGGCGGAAGGCGTCGAGCTCGCTGGCCACCACCGGGGTGCCCGCGGCCATCGCCTCGATCAGGATGATGCCGAAGCTCTCCCCGCCCAGATTCGGCGCGACGTAGACATCGGCACTGCGCATCGCGGCGGCCTTCTCCGCGTCGGAGACCTGGCCGAGGAAGCGCAGGTGCCCGGCGTGCTCACCCGCCTCGCGGCGCAGCCGGTCCTCGTCACCGCGCCCGACGATGAGGATCTGCACGTCGGGATGCCGGTCGATCAGTGTGGGCAGCGCGCCGAGCAGCACGTCCATGCCCTTGCGCGGCTCGTCGAAGCGGCCGAGGAACAGCACCGTCGCACCCGCGCGCGGATAGCCGTCGAGCAGCGGGCCGCGGGCGAACGCCGAGACGTCGACACCGTTGGGGATCTCCACCGCGTCCGAGCCGAGCGCCTCGACCTGCCAGCGCCTGGCCAGCTCCGAGACGGCGATGCGGCCGTTGATCTTCTCGTGGTACGGCCGAAGCACGCCCTGAAAAGTGCTCAGTACCAGCGATTTCGTGGTCGAGGTGTGGAAGGTCGCGACGATCGGGCCCTCGGCGATCTTGAGCGCGAGCATCGACAGACTCGGCGCGTTGGGCTCGTGGATGTGCAGCACGTCGAAGTCGTTGCTGTCGATCCAGCGCCGGATCCGGGTGTAGGCCATCGGCCCGAACGACAGCCGCGCCACCGACCCGTTGTACGGAATCGCCACCGCGCGGCCCGCCGACACCACGAAATCGGGCAGCGGGGTGTCGTCGGAGGCGGGCGCGAGCACGCTCACCTTGTGTCCGCGTTCGAGGAAGACCCGGGCCAGCTCGACCACATGGGCCTGCACCCCGCCGGGAACGTCGAACGAGTACGGGCACACCATGCCGATCTTCACCGCGCTCCCCCTGTCTGCGCGGCGGCGATGCGGGCCCGTCGCTCGGGCGACAGATCGGCTTCCCACAGCGGTTGCAGCATGTGCCAGTCGGCCGGATGCTCGGCGATATTGGCCGCGAACCGGTCGGCCAGCGCCTGGGTGGCGGCCGCGACGCCCACGGAGACATCCAGTGGCGCTTCGGTTTTCAGACCCCAGTTCTCGGTGCCGTCGGCCTCGACGGTGAACCACCCGTGCACCGGCATCAGCGCGGCGCCGGTCTCGATGGCCAGCTTGGCGGCGCCGGCGGGCATCCAGGTGCGCTCGCCGAAGAAGTCGACCGGCACCCCCTTGCCGGTGAGGTCGCGCTCGCCCATCAGGCAGACGATCCGGTTCTGCCGCAGCCGGTCCGCGAGCTGCCCGAACGGCGGCTGCTCACCGCCGGTCAGCGGGAACACCTCGAAGCCCAGGCTCTCCCGATAGGCGACGAAGCGCTCGAACAGCGACTCCGGCTTCAACCGTTCGGCCACCGTGGTGAAGGTGTCGTAGTGCTGCACCAGCCACACCCCGGCCATGTCCCAGTTGCCCGAGTGCGGCAGCACGAAGATGACGCCGCGGCCCCGCTCCAGGGCCGCGTCGAGGTGTTCGAGGCCGTCGACGTAATAGTCGATGGTGCTGTGGTCCATGCTGGGCAGCCGGAACGCCTCGCGCCAATACCTGGCGTAGGAGCGCATGCTCGCGCGCATCAGGTCAGCGGGCACCTCGTCGGGACGCACCCCGAGCACGCGCGCGAGGTTGCGCCGCAACTGCTCCGGTCCGCCGTTCTTCACCGCCCGATCGGCACCGAGGTCGAACACCTTGCGCACCAGGGGTTCCGGTGCCGACCGCACCACGCGCCACCCGGCGGCATAGCCCAGATCACTCACCCGCTCGGCGAGGGTCACGACGCCGCACCTCCGGTCGCGCCGGGCTGCGGAGTGGGCGGGATGACGGTCCGCGCGCCCGGCGAGTTGCGCACCGCGAGCACCCGCTGGAACACGGTGATGACGCTGGCCACCACCAGGATCCACATGGCCACGTAGACGGCCCAGGTGAGCCATTCGATGCCCCAGTGCCCGCCGATGCCGGTGAGCCCGGCCCCGACCAGCACGATGACCAGCCGGTCCGGCCGCTCGATCAGCCCGCCGTCGGCGGACAGGCCACTCGCCTCGGCGCGCGCCTTCGCGTACGAGATCACCTGCGAGGTGACCAGCACGATCAGCGTCGCCGCGAACAGTTCCTTGCTCTGCTCGTGGTAGACCGCCCACCAGGCCAGACCGCCGAAGATCGCGCCGTCGGCGACCCGGTCGCAGGTGGCGTCGAGGACCGCGCCGTACTTCGTGCCGCCGCCGCGGGCCCGGGCCATCGCCCCGTCCAGCATGTCGAACATGACGAACAGCCAGATGACCATCGTGCCCCAGAACAGGTGCCCGGTGGGGAACAGGGTCACCGCGGCCGCGATCGTCGCGGTGGTACCGATCAGTGTCATCGCGTCCGGGGTGAGCCCGGTACCGACGAGCGCTTTGCCCAGCGGCGCAGTCGCTTTCGCAAACGTCTGGCGGCCGAAGAAGCTGAGCACGGTTGTTATTCCTCCCACGCCTCCGCCAGCAGCTGCCGCGTCTCGCGCAACAGCTGAGGCATCACCTTCACCCCACCGACCACGGTGATGAAGTTCGCATCCCCACCCCAGCGCGGCACGATGTGCTGGTGCAGGTGGTCGGCCAGCGAACCACCGGCCACGCCGCCGAGATTGAGCCCGACATTGAATCCGGCGGGCCGCGAGACCCGCTTCATCACCCGAATGGCCCGCTGCGTGAAGGCCATCAGCTCCGCGCTCTCGGCGGGCGTCAGATCCTCCAGGTCGGCGACCCGGCGGTACGGCACCACCATCATGTGCCCTGGGTTGTACGGGTACAAGTTGAGCACCGCGTAGACCTGTTCGCCGCGCGCGATGATCAACCCGTCCTCGTCCGACATCTTCGGGATGTCGGTGAACGGGTGACCGGTGGCGTCCTTGGGCTTGATCTCGCCGGTGATGTAGGACATCCGGTACGGCGTCCACAGCCGCTGCAACCGGTCGGGCTGACCGGCGCCCGCGTCGACGATCGACCCGGCCTCCGAGGCGATGCTCTCACTCATGAGGACGCCTTCGCCGCGCCGACGACCTCGAACCCGTCCGCGGTGGGCGAGGTGTTCTCGCGGTGGGCGATCCAGCTCAGGATGGTGGCCACCGCGTCGTCGACCGGCACGCCGTTGACCTGGCTGCCGTCGCGGAACCGGAAGCTGACCGCGCCGGCCTCCACGTCGCGCGCGCCCGCCAGCAGCATGAACGGCACCTTCTGCGCGGTCTGGTTGAAGATCTTCTTCTGCATCCGGTCGTCGCTGCGGTCGACCTGGGCGCGCACGCCCCCGTCCCGCAGCCGCTCGATCACCGCGTCCAGGTGCGGGGCGAAGTTCTCCGCGACCGGGATGCCGACGACCTGCACCGGCGCGAGCCAGGCCGGGAAGGCACCGGCGTAGTGCTCGGTGAGCACGCCGAAGAACCGCTCGATCGAACCGAACAGCGCGCGGTGGATCATCACCGGACGCTGCTTGGTGCCGTCGGAGGAGGTGTATTCCAGGTCGAACCGCTCGGGCAGGTTGAAGTCGAGCTGGATGGTCGACATCTGCCAGGTGCGGCCCAGCGCGTCCTTGGCCTGCACGGAGATCTTCGGGCCGTAGAACGCGGCGCCGCCCGGGTCCGGCACCAGGTCCAGGCCCGAGGCCTCGGCGACCTTGGCCAGGGTCTCGGTGGCCTCTTCCCACAGCTCGTCGGAGCCGACGAACTTCTTCGGGTCCTTGGTGGACAGCTCGAGGTAGAAGTCGTCGAGGCCGTAGTCCTTGAGCAGTGACAGCACGAACTGCAGCGTGGTGGTCAGCTCCGCGTGCATCTGCTCCTTGGTGCAGTAGATGTGCGCGTCGTCCTGGGTCATGCCACGCACGCGGGTCAGACCGTGCACCACGCCGGACTTCTCGTAGCGGTACACCGAGCCGAACTCGAACATCCGCAGCGGCAGCTCACGGTAGGAGCGCCCGCGCGAACGGAAGATCAGGTTGTGCATCGGGCAGTTCATCGGCTTGACGTAGTAGTCCTGGCCGGGCTTGCGGACGGTGCCGTCCTCGTTGAGTTCGGCGTCGAGGTGCATGGCCGGGAACATGCCGTCCCTGTACCAGTCGAGGTGACCGGAAACCTCGAACAGATGTCCCTTGGTGATGTGCGGGGTGTTGACGAACTCGTAGCCCGCGTCGATGTGACGCTGCCGCGAGTACTCCTCCATCTCCTTGCGGATGATGCCGCCCTTGGGGTGGAACACCGGCAGACCCGAACCGAGCTCGTCGGGGAAGCTGAACAGGTCCAGCTCCAGGCCCAGCTTGCGGTGGTCGCGGCGCTCGGCCTCGGCCAGCAGGTGCAGGTACTCGTCCATCGCCTCGGCCGATTCCCAGGCGGTGCCGTAGACGCGCTGCAGGTCCTCGCGGTCCTGGTCACCGCGCCAGTAGGCGGCCGAGCTGCGGGTCAGCTTGAAGGCGGGGATGAACTTGGTGGTGGGGATGTGCGGGCCGCGGCACAGGTCGCCCCAGATCTTCTCGCCGGTGCGCGGATCCAGGTTGTCGTAGATGGTCAGCTCGTTGCCGCCGACCTCCATGATCTCCGGATCGTCGATGCCGGACTTGTCGCTGATCAGCTCGAGCTTGAACGGCTCCTTCGCCAGTTCCTCCCGCGCCTCGTCGATCTCGACGACGCGACGCGAAAAGCGCTGCGCGCCTTTGATGATCTTCTTCATCCGGGACTCCAGCTTGGCCAGATCCTCGGGGGTGAAGGGCCGGTCGACCCGGAAGTCGTAGTAGAAGCCGTCCTTGATCGGCGGGCCGATGCCCAGCTTGGCGTCGGGGAACTCCTGCTGCACCGCCTGGGCCAGCACATGCGCGGCCGAGTGCCGGATCACGCTGCGGCCGTCCTCGGTGTCGGCGGCGACGGCCTCGACCTCGACGTCGGTGTCCGGGATCCAGGACAGGTCCTTGAGCGCGCCCTCGGCGTCGCGGACCACCACGATCGTGTCCGGTCCCTTGGTCGGCAACCCCGCTTCCCGCACCGCCGCGCCCGCGGTAGTCCCGGCCGGCACCCGGACGAGGGCGACAGGGCTGATCGGTGCAGAGGTGGTCACGGGAATGCTCTCCTTGACGTCACGTCCGGCGGGGCTGTCCCGCACGGCGCAGGCTCGATCCTGCGAACGCGACCATGCTAGCTGTTCCGCCTCCCCGCGATTCTGGCCAGAGTCGTGTTCGTGTCGCGGATCGCGGGCGGCCGGCGGTTCGCATCGAGCCGCCGCCGCGCGCGGCACTCGGTCGCGAGAGCGAAATCCGGTCCCGCCGCCGTTCAGGTTCTGCGCGAGATGACCATGAGGTATTCGCAGGGAGCGTCCGTCCGGTTGGCGAAACCGTGGTCCGCGTCGGCCTGGAAGAAGAGGGAGTCGCCCGCGTTCAGCGTCTCGATGATGCCGCCGATCGCGACGGTGAGGGTGCCGTCGAGCACCACGAGTTGCTTCTCGCTCCCCGGCGGATACGCGGGCAGCAACCCGGTGGAGACCTGGGCGGGCAGGTAGTGGGCGACCATTTCGCCGCCGCCCACGCCCGGGGCCGCCGACACCATGTGCCGCTCGAAGCCGGTGTCCGGGTCACGGAAGACGGGGCGATCGCGCTTGCGCAGCACAACGGCCACACCGGATGTCGTCGCGGCTCCCCCGCCGATCAGGTCCGACAGCGACGCGTCGAGCGCGTGGGCGATCCGGGACGCGACGCCGATCGTCGGACTCTTCTCGCCGCGTTCGACCTTGGACAGCATCGCCCGGCTGACCGAGGACTGCGTGGACAGCTGCTCCAGCGTCAGACCCGCGTCCTCACGGCGTCGCCGGACATTGGCGCCGAACGCACCGGCCAGGTCGTCGCCCTGGGGTGGTTCGGCCACGTCTCCGCCTTGCTCGACCACCGCGCTCCTCGGTTGCTGGGTATCCGCCGCCCACAGTGTAGACATTCTCCTATAGGAGAACTAGTCTCCCAAAGAAGAGGCGCATCGGCGCCCACGACGGAGGCTTCCATGCGTTTGATCTCGACCGGCCGGCACCATGCCACGTTCGAATTCGGTGACCTACACGTGATCTCGTTGCGCGACGGGTACATCGACATGCCACCGACCCGGCTCCGCGACGAGGATGGGCGCCCGCTCCCCGTCCTGCCGACCGCCGTGCCGCTGGCCGGCGACAATCTGCGGCTGTCGGTCAACGCCTTCTTCGTCACCGACGGCACCCGGTCGGTGCTCATCGACACCGGCGCGTCCGACGTCTGGCACGACCCCACCATGGGCTTGATCTACGACGCACTCGACGAGGCGGGTATCGACCGCGCGCGGATCACCGACGCCGCCATCACCCACAACCACGAAGACCACGTGAGCGGCCTGATCACGCCGGACGGTGCGGAGGCGTTCCCCGAACTGGAGCGGGTGTGGATCGGCGCGGGCGACACCTCGGTGTTCACGGGGCGGCTCGCGCCGCTCCGCGACCGGGTCGTCCCCGTGACCGAGCAGGTCGCGATCAACGACTGGGTCACCGCGATCCCGACACCGGGCCACACCCCCGGCCACACCGTCTACGACGTCAGGAGCAGCACCGGCCGCCTTCTCGTCTGGGGCGACACCGTGCACGTTCCCACGCTTCAATTCGCTCAGCCGAACGTGTCCTGGGAGTTCGACAGCAACCAGTCCCAAGCCCGCGCCGCACGCGCGGCCCTCCTCGAACAGCTGATTCGACCGGACCACTTCGTCGCGGGCGCCCACCTCGACTCCCCCGGCATCGCCCGCGTAACCCCCTCCGGCGCCGGTTACGCGCTGGAGTATCTCGCGCCACCGATCGGCTGATCGAGGTCCTCGGATCATGCCTCGGCCAGCAGGGCCTCGCGTTCGGCCGCGGGGCGTTTCGGGCAGCTGGTGCACATCTGGCAGCCCGGCACCTCGTAGACGAGGCAGCAGGACAGGCGTTTGACGAAGGTGCGCTCGCCGACGGTGACGAAACGCGGGGCGAGCAGGCGCGCGCCGACCTCGCCCGCCAGCCGGGTGGCGGCTTCCGGCGCGCCGGCGTCGAGCGCGCGGTTGCCGATCGCGTCGGTGACCACGGCCCACAGCGCGGGGACGCCCGCGCCGGAGACGGCGGCGACCTGCAGGATCACCGCGGTCAGGGTCTCCCGCAGGGCGGTGCCGACCGCCTCGGCGGCGGCGTCGCGGTCGGCGGGCGAGGCGAGCGCGACCCGCGACCGGAAGCGTATGTGCTCGACGCCGCCGTCGGGGCGGATCTCGCAGTCGAGCTCGTCCAGCGCCGCGATCGGGGCGGGGATGCCCGCGGCGTAGGCGGTGGTGATCTGGTCGACGAGCGCGGAGGCGACCATGCACCACCACAGCGTGCCGCCGACGCGCGGGGTCTCGGTGCCCCACGCACGGCTCATCTCGCCGATCCGGTCCGCGACCCACGCGGGATCGGTGAGCAGGCGTCCGGGGACGGTGCTCACGACATCAGGGGACTGCGCAACCATGGCCAATCGACTCCGATCCACCCTGAGACCATCGAAAATGTGCCGAGCACCCACAGCGTCGCGACGACGAGGGCGAAGGTGGCCACCGCGCCGAGGATCTTGATCGTCCACCCGCGTGAGGTGTACCAATCCATGACGATCCGGTACTTGCCGCGCACCCAGGTCAGGGTGTGATGGGCCCAGACGAACTCGGTGGCCAGGATGCCGAAGCCCGCGAACACCAGCGCCCAGCCGGGTCCCGGGTACGGGATCGTGACGATCCCGATCAACAGCACCAGCCCACCGACCACGCCGACGGCGATGCGGTAGCCGAGGTTCAGGGTAGGGCGGTGCTCGATGCTCGCCCGGAAGGCGCGCCAGCGGTGGGTGGAGACCCGCTCGTCCGCCGACGCCCCGGCGGTGGAATCCGCCGGGGCGTCAGTGGTCGGGGCGGTCGGCTTGCTCGTCATCGTTCCAGCCTACGAGCCGCCGATCCCGGAATCACCCCGTGACCGGGGCCTCGTCCCGATCGTCGATGGTGCGCACGCCCTCGGCGGTGACCTCGATCACCCGCGCGCCCGCGATGTCGAAGAACAATCCCGACACCGCCAGCCCGCGTTCGGCGACCGCGCGGCGCACGGCCGGATGCCGGTGCAGCGTCTCGAGCTGCACCGCGACATTGACCATCCCGAGCTGGTCGACCTCGTCGAAGCCCGCGGCCCGCGCCGCCACCGCGACCGGATGATCGGCCCGGAACCGGTCCAGGCTCGCCTCGGCGTGCCGCAGCCACGAGCTCAGCCCGCCGTCGGCCTCGGCGCCCCGGTAGACCGCCTTCATGGCGCCGCAGGCGGAGTGCCCGCACACCACGACCGAGCGCACCGCGAGTTCCTCGAGCGCGAACACCAGCGCCGCCTCGACCGAGTCGTCCCCGGTGGTCGGCACGAGATTGCCGACATTGCGGACGGTGAACAGGTCACCGGGCCCGCTCGAGGTGATCACATTGGGCACGATCCGCGAGTCCGAGCAGGTGAGGAAGAAGGAGTCCGGGTCCTGCCGGTCGCGCAGCTCGTCCAGGTGCGGGCGCACCACGTGGGCGTGACTGCGGTGGAACGCCGAGACACCCGCGGTCAGCGCGTCGCTGCCGGACTTCTGGTGCCGCCACGGCCCGAGCAGCTCGTCCCAGGTCGCGCGGCCGAAACCGCGGGCGGGCGGGGCGCCGACGGTGTCGGCCATCCTGGCGCTGCCGATCTCCACGAAATCGACACTGCCACCGCCGCTTTCCTGCTGGTGCTGCCAGCTCTCGATGGCCTCGAAGGCGGCGTGGTCGAGGAAGTCGACCGTCATCTCCACGGTGACGTCGGCGCCCGGGGGCACCTTGCCGAGCTCGGCGGACAGTTTCGGCAGGGCCAGGAAGGTGCACGACCCATCGATGCGGACCAGCCAGCGCTCGCCCACGGGCAGCGGCGTCGCCGCGACCTGCACGCGCACCACGCGCCACAGCAGCAGCCCGAAAGCCAGTGCGAGACCGATGATCACGCCCTCGAGCAGGTTCAGGAACACCACACCGAGCACGGTGACCAGGTACACCAGCAGGTCGCCGGTGCGCCGGGCCAGCCGGATGTGGGCCAGCTTCACCAGCTGGATGCCGATGACGATGAGCAGCCCGGCCAGCGCGGCCTTCGGGATCTGCTCGACCAGGCCGACCAGGGCGACCGAGAACAGCAGGATCCAGCAGCCGTGCAGGATCGTCGAGGCGCGGCTGCGCGCGCCCGCCTGCACATTGGTGGCGCTGCGCACGATCACGCCGGTGATCGGCAGACCGCCGACCAGGCCCGACAGCACGTTCGCCGAACCCTGGCCGACGAGTTCGCGGTCGAAATTGGTCCGCGGACCGGTGTGCATCTTGTCCACCGCCACGGCGGAGAGCAGGCTCTCGACGCTCGCGATGAGGGCGATGGTGAGCACCATCATGGCGATCGCCGACCAGTTCCCCGAGGGCAGCTCGGGCAGCTGCAACGCGTCGAAGAGCGAGCCGCTCAACACGATCCGCTCCACCTCGGCGGGCAGCACCATCGACAGCAGGGTGCCCGCGACGACCGCGACCAGCGGACCGGGCACCGCGCGAATCTTCGGCGGCAGGTACTTCCAGCCCAGCATCACCACGATCACGACGGCGCCGACGAACGCGTCACCGCCGTGCAGCGACAGCAGCTGGCCGGGCAGCTCGATCAGATTGCGCCAGGCGGTGCTGTGCGAGGAACCACCGAGCAGCACGTGGACCTGCTGCAACGCGATGGTGATGCCGATCCCGGCGAGCATCGCGTGCACCACCACCGGCGCGACGGCGAGCGCGGCGCGGGCGATCCGGCTGAGCCCGAACAGGATCTGTAACACGCCCGCGGCGACGACGATGAAACAGGTGGTTCGCCAGCCGAATTGGGCGATGGATTCGGCGACGACGACGGTGAGGCCCGCGGCGGGGCCACTGACCTGCAGCACCGAACCGCCGAGCACACCGGCGACGATGCCACCGATGACCGCGGCGACGAGACCGGCGGCGACCGGGGCGCCGGAGGCGACGGCGATGCCCAGCGACAGCGGCAGGGCGACGAGGAAGACCACGATCGAGGCGGGCAGATCGTGCCGCAGCAGGGTCTGCCGCCAGGACGGCGGCGCGGGTTCGGGCGTGGGCGCCGCCGATGCGGCGGGTGGAGCTAGGTCGTTCGCGACAGACATGGTTCTCCTTCGGCGACGCGGCGCGCGGCCGTGGTCGATGGACGATCTACGTGTCGTGCGCGGTCGGTCGACCGCGGAACAGCTTCGGCGTGATGAAGCGACGAGAACCCCGGTACGTCGACGAACCGGGGTGAGTGCCAACCACCGTATTGGTAAAGACTTGGCAAAACCAGTGTGCCGCACGAAGAGTGGGTGTCGCCATAACCGCAGGCCCAGTGTGGTGTGACCCACACCGGACCCGGGCGCTCACACCGGTTCGGCCGCGACACGGCGGTGACTGTCGTCGAATTCGGCGATCCCGTCGGCGGTCACCTCGATGACCCGCGCGGTCGCCAGATCGAAGAACAGACCCGACACCACGACCCCGCGCTCCGCGATCCCGTCGCGCACCGCCGGATAGTCCATCAGGGTCTGGACCTGCCGGGCGACGTTCACCATGCCCAGCTGGTCGACCGGGCCGAAGCCCGCCCGCCGGGCCGCCTCGGCCACCGGATGCCCCGCGTGGAACGCCGTCAACGTGGGCGCGGCGTGCGCGAGCCAGTCGTCGAGGCCGGGACCGGCCTGGACCTGCGCGTACAGCGCCTCCATAGCCCCGCACCCGCTGTGCCCGCACACCACGACCGCACGCACGTCGAGCTTGTCGAGCGCGTAGATCAGCGCCGCTTCCACCGAGACGTCGCTGCCGCCGACCGGCACCAGATTGCCCACGTTGCGGACGGTGAACAGGTCACCGGGCCCGCTGCTGGTGATGACATTGGGCACGATGCGGGCATCGGCGCAGGTGAGGAAGAAGGTGTCGGCGTCGGGACGGTGCCGCAACCCCGCCAGGTGCGGGCGCAGCAGGTGCGCGTGCCCGCGGTGGTAGGCCGCGATGCCGGCCGCGATCGGGTCGACGCCGCCGCTGCGGCGCCACGGCCGGATCGCCTCGTCGACCGCCTTGCGGGCGTGGCCGTGCTCGGGCGGCCCGTCGTGCGCGCGCGCCATTCGCGCGGTGCCGAGTTCGACGAAATCGACCGCGCCGCCGCCGGATTCGCGCGCGTCGGCCCACTCGGAGAGCAGCTCGCAGGCGGCGTGGTCGAGGAAGTCGACGCTCAGCTCCACCGTCACGTCCACGTCGGCGGGCACTTTCGCCAGTTCGCTGGTGAGCCGGGGCACGGCCAGGAAGGTGCAGGTGCCGTCGATGCGTACCAGCCAGGTGCCGTCGGTCCGCGGCGCCGCGGCGATGGTGAACTTCACGACCCGCCACAGCAGCAGCGCGAACGAGGCGATCAGGCCGATCACCATGCCCTGCAACAGATTCAGCGAGACGACGGCAACCACCGTGACCAGGTAGACGTAGATGTCACCGGTGCGGCGGGCCCGCTTGATGTGCGCCAGCTTCACCAGTTGCACGCCGATCAGCACCAGCAGCCCGGCCAGCGCGGCGGTCGGGATCTGCCGGACCAGGCCGACCAGCGCGATCGCGAAGACCAGGATCCAGCAGCCGTGCAGCACGGTGGCGGCCCGGCTGCGGGCGCCCGCGTTGGCATTGGTGATGCTGCGGACGATGACGGCGGCGATCGGCAGGCCGCCGAGCGCGCCGGAGGCCATGTTGGCGGCACCCTGACCGAGCAGTTCGCGATCGAAGTCGGTGCGCTGCTGGGGCCGCATCTTGTCGACGGCGACGGCCGAGAGCAGGGTTTCCACGCTGGCGATGAGCGCGACGGTGAGCATGGTGAGCGCGATCGGCACCCAGCCACCGTGCGGCAGCGCAGGCAACCCGATGCCGTCGATCAGCGAGCCGTCCAGGCGCACCCGGTCCACCGTCAGCGGCAGGATCAGCGAGACGACAGTGGCCACGACCACCGCGACCAGCGGGCCGGGCACCACCCGGACTCGGCGCGGCAGATACTGCCAGCCGACCAGGATGGCGATCACGAGCAGCCCGACGAACAGGTCGCCCTTGTGCACCGACATCACCTGGTTGGGCAGTGCCACGATGCTCGCCCACGGCGAGCTGACGGTGGTCCCGCCGAGCAGCACGTGTACCTGCTGCAGGGCGATGATCACGCCGATCCCGGCGAGCATGGCGTGCACCACGACCGGGGCGATACCGAGCGCGGCGCGCGCGATGCGGCTGAGCCCGAACAGGATCTGCAGCAGACCCGCCCCCACGGTGATGAAACACATGGCGGCCCAGCCGAATTGCTGGACGGCACCGGCCACGACGACGGCGAGACTGGCGGTCGGCCCGCTGACCTGGACCGACGAGCCGCCGAGCAGGCCGGCGACCACGCCGCCGATCGCGGCGGCGATGAGTCCGGCGACGACGGGGGCGCCGGAGGCGAGCGCCACCCCGAGGGAGAGCGGCAAGGCGACGAGAAACACCACGAGTGATGCTGGAAGATCTTGCTGAAGAACAGATTTCAGCGAATGGCCCGGATCATTGTCGGTCATCATTCTCCTTCGCCGGGGCCGCTCGGCTCCCGGTTCATCGGTCGAACATGCACTGGCAATTGATGCTGAGCTGCGAGCGAACGGCGGCGGAACGGCACTGCTCGAAGAGAGACTCGACCCGAGACACAGGGTCGGGCCAATAGTAAAGAACTACCCAAGCGTATGGAAAGTTCTCGAGGCGAATGGGACGAATCGCGACTCAACTGTGACGTGCACCACATGCAATACGTTGGAACCCGCTCCCCCTGTCGAGCGGAACGATCAGGAATCGAGAAGCGCCGTACCCGGGGTCGGTGGAAACATCGTTTCCGCAGACCAGACAACGAAAGGGTTCCCGATGACCAGCACCTGGGTACGCCGATCCCACCGGTGGCTCGCCATCGCTTTCACCACGATCGTGGTCCTCACGGTGGTCGTGCTGGCGCTGAGCGGACCGGAGTGGGTCTCCTATCTCCCACTACTCCCCCTCGCCGGACTCTTCCTCTCCGGCAGCGTCCTGTTCGTCCGGTACTACCGCAGCAGCGCACGGCAGGCCACGGCGACCGGCGGGCGCGCGAATGCCCGCCGCCTGCATCGCTGGTCGGCCGCGGTCTTCGTGGTCACCGTCGTCGCGACCGTCATCGCCCTCGCCCTGCCGGAGCCGATCATCTGGGTGTCCTACCTCCCCCTGATCCCCCTCGCCGGACTACTGTTCTCCGGCCTGTACATGCTGGTGGCACAGCGCCTTTCGGCCCGTCGCCGCGTCGCCGCCTAGGCGTCTCACCCGATCTCGACCACCCTGGCCCAGGCGGGTGGCAGGTCCGGAACGTAGTCCGGATCGGCCTCGCTCCACGCGCCCGGCCGGCGGAACAGCCCGACGATCGTCCGGCACGGCGGACGATGGGCCGGCCACGGTGTCTGGCCGTCGGTCAGGGCCACCACCACGTCCGGGCGGGTGCGCAGGGCCGCGGTGAATCCGGTGCGCAGGTCGGTGCCGCCACCGCCCATCAAGGTCATGCCCTCGGCCCGGCACAGCGGGTCCGCGATCCACACCGCGGCATCGCACGACAGGACGGTGACCAGGTCGCGGCGGCCGCCGACCGCGCGGGTGATGGCGGCGACTTCCAGTAGCGCGCTGCCCAATTCGACATCGCTGACCGACCCCGAGGTATCGATGACGACCGCGACCCGAGGGGGGATGCGGCGCAGGCTGGGCAGCACCACCCCGGGCAGCGCGGCCGAGCGCCGCGCGGGGCGGCCGTAGGTGTAGTCCGCGCCGACGCCCGGGGCCGACGCCGCCGAGCGGAGCGCGGCGCCGAGCAGGTCGCGCCACGGCTGCGGCGGATGCAGAGCCGCCTCGGCCCACCGCTGCCATCCCTGGGGCGCGTCGCCCGGCCTGCCGACGATGCCCTGCGCCACCCGGAAGCGGACCGCGTCGCGTTCCTGCTCGCTGAGGCCGTCGGCACCGTCGGGACCGAGCTCCCAGGCCCGGTCGAGTCCGTCGGCGCCGCTGCCGCAGTCGAGCCAGGCGAGGTGCTCGGTCAGCCGTCCCAGCCGGAACTGACCGAGGTAGTCCTCCATGAGCTCGCCCGCGGGCAGACCGAGGTCAGCGGGCAGGACCGCCCCCGCCGGCGTGACGAGACCATCACCGAACGCGTCGTCGTTGATCTCGGCGTCCGCGGCGATGTTCATCCGCAGGCGCTCCGCCGCACCGGTCAGCTCGTGCGCGCGAGCGTAGCGATCGCTGCGCGCGTGATGATCGCGCAGCAGGTGCGACACCTCGTGCACCAGGATCGAGGCGAGCTCTTCCACCGAGGTACCGGCCACGAACGCGGGTGAGACATAGCAGCGCCAATACTTGTCCACCCCCATCGTCGGCACCTGCCGCGACTCGACGATGTGCAGCGCGTACAGGGCGGTGGCCAGGTAGGGCCGCGCCGACACCGCGTACAGCCGTGCGGCATACAGCTTCTCGTGATCCAGCACGGTCGTCATCGGCGTGCCCCGGTGACGCGAGCCGTGGCCTGCTCGGCCTGACGCGACACCGAGACGGAGCCGGCGAGGTGCTCGATCGCGGCCGGGATCTCCCAGTCGTCGCGGCGCAGGGTGGCCAGCGTGGTCGCGGGGACCACCACCAGATCCGGTGCCCCGGTCGCCACGGCCCCGGCCAGCAGCGCCCACGCCGCCTCCCAGCGCGCCTTCTCCGGGCGCCTGCGCACGGCGGCCACGACGGCGTCGAGCACGGCTTGGCGCAGATCGCCCCGGGCGGGCAGCGCGGCGGCCGCCGGATCGGCCAGCAGCACTTCGGGATCGGGCAGGTCCATCCGGTCGATGCTGGTCAGCAGCTCGAAGCCGGGGCCGTCACCGACGGTGCCGCGCACCAGTGTCGACAGCACATCGCGGTCGGTGCCCGCCGCGGTGGCGAAGGCGATCAGCCGGACGGTCATCTCCCAGCTGCGCGGCGACGGCCACGCACCGCCGCGCCGGGTCTCGGTGGTCGGCAGCTGGTGCACCAGTTTCGGGCGACCCGCGAGCAGCTCGCACACCGCGCGCCGCGCGAAAGCCACTGCCTCCGGGAGCTTTTCGGGATTCAGCCGGGGCAGCGTCGCCCGGGGCCAGGTCCCGCCGAGACCACGCACGACGACCTCGTGGTCGTGCGTCCACTGCAGGTGCACGAAGCGGTTGGCCAGCGGCGGGCTCAGTTCCCAGCCGTCGGCGGCCGAGGAGCGCGGGTTGGCCGCGGCGACGATGCGGACACCGGCCGGCAATTGCAACGAGCCGATCCGCCGCTCGAGCACCAGCCGCAGCAGGGCGGCTTGCACCGCGGGCGGTGCGGTCGACAGTTCGTCGAGGAACAGCAGACCGCGCCCGGCCCTGACCAGCTGCACCGCCCAGTCCGGCGGCGCCATCGGCACGCCTTGGACCGCCGGATCGTCGCCGAGGATGGGCAGGCCCGAGAAGTCCGACGGCTCGTGCACACTCGCGATCACGGTGGTCAACGGCAGGTCGAGCGAGTCGGCGAGCTGGGTCAGCGCGGCGGTCTTGCCGATCCCCGGCTCGCCCCACAGCAGCACCGGCAGATCGGCCGCGACGGCGAGGGTCAGGGCTTCCAGCCGGGTATCGGGGCGTGGTTCGGTCGTCGTCGCGCCGAGCAGGGCGAGCAGTTCGTCGGCGACGCGGAGCTGGGTGCCGGTCGTCGGACGCGGCGGGAAGAGGGTACGCACAGTCATGGGGAATCACCTCGGGGTCGAAGAGGAATGGGGGAGTCGCGCGCAGGTCCGGCGCCCACGTCGTTGTCGGACGGCGGTCGTCCAGACGATGGGTGAGCGCGGCGCGGGCCTGCCGCGTGCGGGTCAGGAGGTTCGGGTGTGACGCGGATGCGCCGCCCGCGCACTACGGGGACGCGGGGCGGACCGGTCAAGACCGTGACCGGGCGCGGACAGCCCGGCCCGGAAGAGGCCGTAGGTGATCCGCCGCCGCACGGCGGATTCCAGTTCGTCGCGCAGCGGTCCGTCCCGCAGCTGCGCGCCCGCGCCGAGCAGGCCCTCGACCACGGCCAGCGCGCCGTCGATGTCGCCGTGGTCCAGCCGCTCCCGGATACCGGCGAGGCGGTCGGGCCGCCGATGCGCCGCGTCGATGGCCCGCAGGCACGGCAGCGCGGTGCCGGTCAGCGCGACCAGCAGTTCCTCCCGCCGGATTTCGGCCGGGTGGTGATCCAGCGCGGCGAGCGTGCCGTTCACGAACCCGATCCGGTGCCGCGCGCCCCGGCATTCGACGATCCGCGGCCCACCGGCGTCGGGATCGCGGTCCGGGCCGACCGATCTGCCGTCCGGGTCGAGGGCCACGGTGACCAGGGGATGGAGCCGATCCGCGGTGATCGCGCCGGCACGCAGCAACAGCAGGTCGGGGAGGATCCAGGTCGCGGCATCGGGCAGCACCGGAAGCGCGGATTCCGCTCCGCGCGTGTGGTTCCGCGCGATCCGCGGCACCGGTTCGGCGTCGAGCACGCCCGATGCCGCGGGCTCCTCACTCAGATCGAGGACCATCCGCCGACGGGCGCCGTAACGCACGAGAACCGGACCGGCCGGTGAGCGGTCGGCGCGCAGCAGGATCGCGGCCTCGGCGGCCCATCGGCCGACCGCGCACCCCTGCGACTCCAGGGCCGTCCATGGCCCGTCGTCAGCAGTGGATTCCATTGTCCCGGTGGGCATCCAGCGTGTTGCCGGGCCGGAGCCCGCGCCGGATCGGCCCGGCAGTTCGCTGGTCCTGCGCGCGTCCCACAGGTGCCGGTGCAGATCGAGCCGGAAGCGCCGGTGCGGCCGGGCGTGCGGGTGCGGGCTCGTTCCTGAACCGTCCCAGAGCGCGAGCGTGATCCGCTGCCCGGCCTCGGCCCACGCCGGTGCGGTCCGCACCACCAGATGCACGAATCCGTCACTGCCACCGGAGGTTTCGACGATCGGATAGCGCGCCAGGGTGATCGTCAGGCCCGGCCGGAGCAGTCCGTCGGGCGCGACCCTGGGCAGGTGCCAGCGCAGCAGGTCCGGTGCCAGGTGACGCAGATCGGCGCGCACCCGCGCGGCGAGTTCTCCGCCATGGGTCCGGGCGAGCGCGCGGAGATCGATGTCGACGTCGACGTGGGCCGCGGCGCAGGCACCGACCCAGTCGCCGACGCGCCGCCGTGCGGTGGCGCGATCGATCATGCTGGGTGGCACCGCGAATTCACGGACCCGCAGCCAGCAGGCGAGGCGGGCAGCGTCACCGGGTGGTCCGGACGCGCGCGGATACTGCGGGATTTCCGCTCGATCGAGCGGGAGGGAAGCCGGTGCGATGACCGGCAGGGGGCTCAACGGCCCGGGCGCCGAACGCCCTTTCGACTCGATGTCATGTGCCCAGTATGCACATCACCGCCCGGCTCGACAACGCGAGGGCCGGGCAGGCGGGCGCCGACCGGAGGTCGCGCGCCCGCCTGATCCGCAGGTCGCGGTGCGGATTACCGCCCGTCGGCGGCCGCCAGCGCGGGCTCGGCGGTCGGCGCGCCGATCTGCGGGTAGGTCGGGTACTCGATGCCCGAGATGTACTGCACGGTGCGCACGACCTGGCACGAGTAACCGAACTCGTTGTCGTACCAGACGTAGAGGATCGCGGTGTCGCCCTCGACGATCGTGGCGTTGGCGTCGATGATCGACGCCGCGCGCGAGCCGATGAAGTCGCTCGAGACCACGTCGTTGGCGGCGGTGTAGTCCAGGTTGCGGCTCAGCGGACCCGCCAGCGAGACCTGACGCAGGTACGCGAGCACGTCCTCCTTGGTCGTCTCCTGCGCGAGCTGCAGGTTCAGGATCGCCACCGAGACGTCCGGCGTGGGCACCCGGATCGAGTTACCGGTGATCTTGGCCTTGAAGTCCGGCATCGCCTTCGCGACGGCGGACGCGGCGCCGGTCTCGGTGAGCACCAGGTTGAACGGCGCGGACCGGCCGCGACGGTCGGCCTTGTGGTAGTTGTCGAGCAGGTTCTGATCGTTGGTGAACGAGTGCACCGTCTCGACATGTCCACGCAGGATGCCGAATTCGTCGTCCATCGCCTTGAGCGGCGGCACGATCGCGTTGGTCGTGCAGGAGGCGCAGGAGAAGATCTGCTGGGACAGGTCCAGGCTGCGGTGGTTGACGCCGTGCACGATGTTGGGCACATCGCCCTTGCCCGGCGCGGTCAGCACGACCTTGGCGATACCGGGGCGCAGGTGCTGGGACAGACCGTCGCGATCGCGCCACCGGCCGGTGTTGTCGATCAGGATGGCGTTGTCGATGCCGTACGCGGTGTAGTCGATCGTGGTCGGGTCATCGCTGTAGATGAACTTGATGACATTGCCGTTGGCGGTGATCGTGTCGTTGTCGGTGTCGACCTTGATGGTGCCGTTGAAGTGGCCGTGCACCGAGTCCCGGCGCAGCAGCGAGGCACGCTTGGCCAGATCGTCGTCACCGCCCTTGCGGACCACGACGGCGCGCAGGGTCAGCCCGTTGCCGGACCCGGCCTTCTCGATGAGCAGCCGGGTCACCAGCCGACCGATGCGGCCGAAGCCGTAGAGCACGACATCGCGCGGGCCCTGCGGTTCGGCCTTGTTGCCGTCGATCACCTCGGCCAGCACCGTCGCGGTGAACTCCGCGATGGACAGCCCGCGGTCGTCGGCGCGGTAGGCCATCACCAGCTGACCGAGGTCGATCTTGCACGGCCCCAGGTCCAGCTCGCTGAGCGCCTGCAGGAAGGGCAGGGTCTCGTCGACGGACAGTTCCTCGCCGGCGATCTGCCGCGCGAACCGGTGCGTCCGCAGGATGCTGATCACCGACTTGTTCACCAGCGACCGGCTGTGCAGCAGGATCGTCACGCCCGTGCCGCGGTACAGCGTGCCGATGATCGGGATCATCGCCTCGGCAGCGGCTTCCTGAGCGTTCCAGCGGTCAAGTTGTTCGGTGGTCACCACACGTCCTCAGGGTTCTCGTTGATAGTCACCCTCGATGCTAAGGAGCACCGCGTTTTCACTGCGACCGGCTACCCATCAGTGAGGTTTCCGCCACTCCGCAGGACACGGCGGCATCACCTCGGCCTATCCGCCGGCAGCGATTTCCGCAGGTCGACTTGGGTCGTTCCGGCGGCTTTCCGGCGTCGCACGGGAGGGTGCCGTTTCGTGCTCGAGAGCGCGGGCACCCGAGTGTGTAGGGCACCGGCGCACCCGAGGCCCCCGATCCCCACTCCGGAGCCCACGCTGCCCGACCCGTCGGCGCTGCGGTGGACGAGCCGGTCCTTCTCCGCATAGGCGCGCACCGCCGACCGTGGCGGCGCGTTCTCCAGCCACCACCGCATCATCGACACGCGGGGCCGCTCGCGTGATGCACTCGTCGTTTCCGATCCCCTGCTCGACCGGGACGAATCAGTCGTCGGGACCGAGGGCTACTACATCGATGTATCAGGGTCCGCCGCCGAGTGATGCCCGGAACTGGTGCACCGAACAGAGATGGAAGCCGACGGCGTTGAACTCCGCACGCAGTACCAACGAAAATGGCCGGCCGACATGCAACCATGTCTGACCAGCCATTATGTGTGGTCCCAGCTGGTTTCGAACCCGCCGAGACTCCGTCAACGAAACCGGCCCCTACCTCGAAAAAACAGGGCCCTACCAGGGTGATCGCGCACCACACCGCCCGAGCAAACGTACGCATCAATGGGCAGGATTGGGCTGCGCTATTGCACGTATATTGCACGGACGACCGAACCCCACCAGTCCGGGACTGCTTGTCGGTGTGAGTTCGCACACTCCGGCGGCTGAGGCGCTGGACAGGTGTCGGTGACAGTCGGTGGCAAACTGCCCGAAGATCGGGTTTCCTGGACGTGGAAGAACCACTGATCGGGCAACAGAACAGGTGCCCGATGCACACTGCGGACAACGCCCGCCCACGCAGGTCGTCAGGCAGGCCCACCAAGCATGCGCCCCCAGCGCCACCGCACACGGCCGGCCCAGATGTCCCCGAGGCCGAGGAATCAACCGAACGCCCGGACCCGGTCCCCCAGCGCGGACGTCCCGGAGGAAACCCGACCGCTGCCGGCCCGCGGTCCGATCTCTTCCGCCACCACCGTGCACCGTCGCCAGTCCGCTGGTGGCACCGACGGGAGGACAAATGACCACCCCGCACCGCACCCGCCGCCCATTCGGCGGAATCCGCCAACTCCCCTCCGGAAACTGGCAAGCCAACTACACCGGCCCGGACAAAACCATCCACAAAGCCCCCACCACCTTCCCCACCCGAATACGCGCCGAAGGCTGGATCGCCACCGAACACGAACTCATCCGACGCGGCACCTGGACTCCCCCAACCACCCGCACCCCGACCGAGCCCTCACCGGCTCCAGTCCTCTTCGGGCAATACGCCGCACGAGTCATCGCAACCCGAGTCTCGCGACGCGGACGACCACTGGCCAGACGAACCGTCGACTCCTACACCTACCTACTCCGCGAACACATCAACCCCACCTTCGAAACCACACCCCTCACCGACATCACCCCCGAGATGGTCCGCGACTGGTACAGCAACGTCACCCGCGTCCGCCCACGACGAGCCATATCCAACGCGACCGACAATGCGGTGCCCACGACACGAGCCCGCGCCTACGAAGTCCTTCGCATGGTCCTCAACGTCGCCATCGAGGACGGTCACATCACCCACAACCCCTGCCGGATCACCGGCGCCACCACCGTGCAACCCGCACACGACACCACCGTGCTCACCCCACACGAGATCGACGCCCTCGCCGCCGCCATGCCCGAACACCTCTCCGCATCCGTGCTGCTAGCCGCATGGTGCGGACTACGCCCATCGGAGACCTTCGAACTCCGCCGCCGAAACCTCGACACCGACTGCACCACCCTCACCATCACCAACGCCGCCACCTACCGCAACGGCCACACCATCATCGACCGCCCCAAACACGGATCCACCGGAGAAGTCCCGATCCCCCACTACATCCGCACCACCATCCGCGCACATCTCGACAAACACGTCGACCCACAACCAGATTCACTGCTGTTCCCCGACCCCGACACCGGCCACACCATGCGCGAATGGGTCTACCGCCGCATCTTCAACCAAGCCTGCACCGACATCGACCGACCCGACTTCCGACCCGGCGAACAACGCCACACCGGCGCAACCCTCGCCGCACAAGCAGGCGGCACCCTCCCCGAGGTGATGCAACGACTCCGCCACAAAACCCCACACGCCGCCATCCGATACCAGAAGATCGCCGACGGACGCGCCCAAGCCCTCGCGCAGGACATCTCGAAACTCGCCGACGACCTTACGGATCCGCAGTAGCCACAGCTGGGGCATCCTCGATGCCTTGATCTTCCGTAGGCTCCTGCTGGCCGTTTCATGATGAGCCGCAGGTGAACTCGCAGTACCCGTGAACACCCCGGTCGCCGACTTGACGTCGATCAAGGTGGATGACCTCCGCGCCCGGCTGGCGATCGATCGAGACCAAGTCAGCAGTTGCTGATAGTGGCATGTGGATTCGATCGCCTTTCCACGCTCTTGTCAGGCGCGAAACGCCCGTGGTTCCAATCTCGACTTAGCTCGCCGAGGCACGAACTTGCGACCTCCCACCACCCTCGCTCACCCGAGCCCTCGGTCCCGCTCGGGCCTGACGTCGGACAGTGGCGACCAGGGTTTCCATCCTTCCGATCGAGTGATTCCCAACCCCGCTGCGGGTGCCTCTATGATTTGCGGACCGTGATCAGGTCGGGAACCTGCCAGCCTCCTTGGCGACCTCCGGATCATGTTTGCGACTGCGGTCATCGACGTGAGGCGATCTACCCGCGGCGAGTGCGAGCGGACGCGCCCGGGCGCACGACGACCTCGGTGTGAACAAGGGCGGCGTGGTCGTGGCTGCACTCGACGACCACTCGCACGGGCGCGTCGCAATCGGCGTGGCGGACATCCAGGAACGGTCCCTCCGGATCGGCCGTGTATTTGTCTCCCCATTGCATCAAGGAGACGACGACCGGCCACAGGTCCCAGCCCTTCTCGGAAAGCCGGTACTCGTTGCGAGTGCGTCCGCCCGGCGGCCGGTATGGCTGGGTCACCAGGATGCCCGCAGCGACGAGCTTGCGGAGCCTGTCGGCAAGAACGGCCTCGGACATGCCCAGATGGTCGCGAAAGTCGTCGAATCTGCGGACGCCGTTGATCGCTTCGCGAACGATCAAAAGGCTCCACTTCTCGCCGACCAGCTCCAGGGTTCGCTGCACGGGGCAGTTCTCGGTGTCCAGACTGAGCCAGTCCACCTCGCACCTCACTTCGATATTGACAGTCAGGTGCATCCTAGCTAACTTCGCCTACAAAAGTCATCTCGCAAGTCAGCACCGCGACGAATACCGACGCAGCGACCGCAGCCCAGTAGGTGACGTTCAGGATCTGCGCCATCGACCTGTCGAATTCGGCGCACCGGCCCTCGCCCCAACAGCCGAACGACCAGGAGACCTCATGACATCAACGCTTGTCGTCGATCCGTTGAACAACTTCACATCTCGCCACGCACTGGCGTGGCCGACCCCCAGCAGCGATCGCAGCCATGTCGTCTACGCGCCGCGTCGTCGCGCCACCGCACACAACACCATCGAAGTCGGGCCATACCGGCTGACGCCTGCCGACCTCACCTCGCTCGCACGGTGACCGCCACCGAACGCCGCTCTCCGAGCGCGGCGCGTCTGCTCGTGCAGGCAACGGACTTTCACGATCGAGGCGGCTGGCTGCTCGACTCGCAGTTCGACATCGAGATGGGCGCGCCCTACCTTTTGGCCCATGGCCTCGGGGTGCCGGTGGCCGACGCTCGAGCGACGGTCGAGATCCCCGAGACGGGCAACTACCGCGTCTGGGTCCGCACCAAGGACTGGGTACCGACGCACCACCCGGGGCGCTTCGCCGTCACCATCGGCGACCACACACTCTTGAAGGAATTCGGAGCCAGCGGCCAGGGGTGGACCTGGGAAGACGCCGGACTCCTGCACCTCACCGGCGGCCAGACAGAGGTGACCCTGCACGATCACACAGGCTTCGACGCACGATGCGATGCGATCTACCTCAGCCTCGACGAGGCACCGCCGCCCGAAGGCGGCACCGCTGAGGCACGCGAATGGCGCCGCCGCTTGCGCGGCCTTCCTGAAATCCCCTCGGATGGAGGGGAATTCGATGTTGTGATCGTGGGTGGCGGTGTCACGGGCGCAGCCGGAGCACTGGCGGCCGCCAGGCTGGGACTGCGGGTCGCCCTCCTGCACAATCGGCCCGTTCTCGGGGGAAACGCAAGCGTCGAGATCGGCCTCACTCCCCGCGGCGAGACCGGACCACTCGTGCATGAGCTGTCGACGCGCCACCCCGAAGGCGATCTGATGGCACGCCAGGTCCTCGAGGCGGAATCGACCGCGACGGTCTACACCGAGCACCAGGTCTACCGGGTACTCACCGACGAGCGACGAGTCACCGCGATCGATGCCCGCGACACACGGACAGGGCAGGAGTATCGATTCTCCGCTCCGCTCGTCATCGACTGCAGCGGGACCGCGATCGTCGGTCTGCTCGCAGGCGCACGAACCCTGTTCGGCCACGAATCCATGGCCGAGTACAACGAACCGACGGCTCCAGCCGAGCATCTCGACCAGCATCACGGTCACACGCTGTTCTTCCGGACTCGCGAGCACTCGGTGCCGGTTCCGTTCCCGAATGCCCCCTGGGCGCAGGCTGTCGCGAAGGACTACGCGGATCTCAGCGGGCAACTGGTGGAGCCAGGGGTAGACAACGGGCCAGGTCCCGTAGCTGGGCGATTCCGTGATCCGGATCCGGCCATCCGTCGCCGAATGCTGTTCCCCGCCACGCACTTCTGGGAGTACGGCCAGTGGCTCGACCCGTATACCCAGGGCGAGGAAATCCGCGACCATCTGCTGTGCGCGATCTATGGAACATTCGCCAACGTCAAGGCTCTCGAACCAGATACCTTCGCAAACCTGGCTCTCGACTGGGTCGCCTTCGTCGCAGCACAAGGCGAGTTCCGACGGTACCTCGGAGGCTACGTAATGACTGAGAACGACATTCGAGAGCATCGACGATTCCCCGACACCGTGGCGATGAACTCCGGGGCGTTCTGCTTGCACTACCCGATCGACGACAACTACGACTTCCGCTTGAAGGATTGGAAGTGGGACACCCGCGACGGCCTACCGTTCGAAGTGCCGTTCCGATGCCTGTACTCAGCCGACCTGGACAACGTGATGATGGCCGGCAAACACATCAGCGTCACCCACATCGCCGGATCGGTCACGAAGTTCATGGGCAACGGGGCCCAGCATGCGATCGCAACGGCCGCCGCAGCCTCCCTGTGCCTGAAGTACGACCTCACACCCCGCCAGCTCTGCGACAACCACATCGAGGAGTTGCGCCGGATCGTCGGCCACCTGACGGATACGGTGAGGCAGGAGGCCGATTCCAGTCGAATGAACCAAGTGCCTTGAATCAAACCTTCACCGGCACGCAGTAGCGAGTAATCCATCGATCCAGGCCCACCTAGCGGGCCGGAAATCCGGGCGAGAAGCCCAGCCATGACGGACATTCGCGCGTGCACCCCCAGACGTGCAGGCCGCCCGAGGCCTCAGCAGCAGTGCTCGGCAGCCAACGACCGGATCCCGATCGTGACGAACATTCTCGGCTGCCGGCCATCGACACCGGATCTACGGGCTGACGCACGCTGTCGCGAATCCAGGTAAAGCGGGGTGCCAACCGCTAGCTTGTGTCAAGCCAGTGCCAGGCCGATTACCCCAGTCAGGAACTCCCCGAGCTAGTAGCTCGGGGAGTTCGGCGTTCGGATGTGCCCACCAGGCAGCCAAGTGGCATCCGCGCCATGTTCAGTCGACTTCGATCGGCCCGTTCCAAGCCAGTCGAAGAACGAACCAGACGAACACCGCCCGTCCCGTTTGCCGAGAACACCGGCCAATCCGCACCGCTTCAGATTGACCAGCGAGCGACACTGCCGCCCGACGAGCGATCAACGCCGCGGGTGGCACCGTCAGGCAAGCCCGTGCCACGTTTCTGCACGCAATCTGCACGAAAAATGGCTGGCCGACGTTAAAAACCACGCCTGACCAGCCATTATGCGTGGTCCCAGCTGGTTTCGAACCCGCCGAGACTCCGTCAACGAAACCGGCCCCTACCTCGACAAAACAGGGCCCTACCAGGGCGATCGCGCACCACACCGCCCGAGCAAACGTACGCATCGATGGGCAGGATTGGGCTGCGCTATTGCACGTATATTGCACGGACGACCGAACCCAACCAGTCGGGGACTGCTTGACGATGTGAGTTCGCACACTCCGGCGGCTGAGGCGCTGGACAGGTGTCGGTGACAGTCGGTGGCAAACTGCCCGAAGATCGGGTTTCCTGGACGTGGAAGAACCACTGATCGGGCAACAGAACAGGTGCCCGATGCACACTGCGGACAACGCCCGCCCACGCAGGTCGTCAGGCAGGCCCACCAAGCATGCGCCCCCAGCGCCACCGCACACGGCCGGCCCAGATGTCCCCGAGGCCGAGGAATCAACCGAACGCCCGGACCCGGTCCCCCAGCGCGGACGTCCCGGAGGAAACCCGACCGCTGCCGGCCCGCGGTCCGATCGCTTCCGCCACCACCGTGCACCGTCGCCAGTCCGCTGGTGGCACCGACGGGAGGACAGATGACCACCCCGCACCGCACCCGCCGCCCATTCGGCGGAATCCGCCAACTCCCCTCCGGAAACTGGCAAGCCAACTACACCGGCCCGGACAAAACCATCCACAAAGCCCCCACCACCTTCCCCACCCGAATACGCGCCGAAGGCTGGATCGCCACCGAACACGAACTTATCCGACGCGGCACCTGGACTCCCCCAACCACCCGCACCCCGACCGAGCCCTCACCGGCTCCGGTCCTCTTCGGGCAATACGCCGCGCGAGTCATCGCAACCCGCGTATCGCGACGCGGACGACCACTGGCCAGACGAACCGTCGACTCCTACACCTACCTACTCCGCGAACACATCAACCCCACCTTCGAAACCACACCCCTCACCGACATCACCCCCGAGATGGTCCGCGACTGGTACAGCAACGTCACCCGTGTCCGCCCACGACGAACCACATCCACGACCGGAGACTCCGACGCGGTGCCCACGACACGAGCCCGCGCCTACGAAGTCCTTCGCATGGTCCTCAACGTCGCCATCGAGGACGGTCACATCACCCACAATCCCTGCCGGATCACCGGCGCCACCACCGTGCAACCCGCACACGACACCACCGTGCTGACCCCACACGAGATCGACGCCCTCGCCGCCGCCATGCCCGACTACCTCTCCGCGTCCGTGCTGCTAGCCGCATGGTGCGGACTACGACCGTCGGAGACCTTCGAACTACGCCGCCGAAACCTCGACACCGACTGCACCACCCTCACCATCACCAACGCAGCGACCTACCGCAACGGCCACACCGTCATCGACCGCCCCAAACACGGATCCACCGGAGAAGTCCCGATCCCCCACCACATCCGCACCACCATCCGAACCCACCTCGACAAACACGTCGACCCACAACCGGACTCACTACTGTTCCCCGACCCCGACACCGGCCACACCATGCGCGAATGGGTCTACCGCCGCATCTTCAACCAAGCCTGCACTCACATCGGCCGACCCGACTTCCGCCCCGGCGAACAACGCCACACCGGCGCAACCCTCGCCGCACAAGCAGGCGGCACCCTCCCCGAAGTCATGCAACGACTCCGCCACAAAACCCCACAAGCCGCCATCCGCTACCAGAAGATCGCCGACGGACGCGCACAAGCCCTCGCGCAGGACATCTCGAAACTCGCCGACGACCTTACGGATCCGCAGTAGCCACAGCTGGGGCATCCTCGATGCCTTGATCTTCCGTAGGGGCATGCGGGCCGCTTCAGCTCGCGTGGCACCGACATTCAGCAGGTCGTCGTAGCCGGGTGGACCCGGAGGGCGGCGGCCTGGGTCCTGAGCTGAAACGAGCGGCTTAGGCCGAACGGGTGTCGCCGCAGACATCGGCGAGGTGCCCGAGGGGTGGGGTGAAACCACTGACGTCAGTCATCTATGGAATGACCCAGTTTTGCTCGCACGGCAGGCGCGGCAGCAACAGCGCAGCCGTATCGGCCAGCAACGTGGCCACTGCATTCGTGTGGGTGGCGTTGAAAGCGGCCACGAATCGGCATGCTGCGCTCACGCACGCCTCGTAGAACAGGTCTAGGCGGTCGCCTCCGATGTCGGACCAGCGGATCTGGACGATGACATCCGGCTCAGCGAAGGGTGAAGTGCGATTCTCGGGCATAGTGGGCCAATGGGAGTAGTTGCCGGGCATGTTCGCGGCGGCGAGACCGCCGTGTTCCCAGAGGGAAGGTGTCGCCGCTGCCGAGACGGTGGCCTCGGTGACGGCGTGGAATATCAACGGGATCGGCTGGCCTCGGCTGGAACCAGAACGGTGACAGCTTCTACGACACACGCCGGCTTACTGCTGCCGCGACGTTCGATCGTGACCTTGGTGACCATCTGGTACCCAGATGCTGCCTCGGAGACCGAAGTCAGCTCGACGCCCGCCCGGACTGCCGAGCCGACCGGCACCGGTGCGGGGAATCGAACCTTGTTGGCGCCGTAATTGACACCCATTCGCATGCCCTCGACCGTGTAGATCTGCCAGGTCAGCATCGGGACGAGCGATAGCGTCAGGTAGCCGTGCGCGATAGTGCCGCCGAACGGGCCTTCCATCGCTCGCTCGGTGTCCACGTGAATCCACTGGTGGTCCCCGGTCGCCTCGGCGAACTTGTCGATCTGTTCTTGCGTGATGATGTGCCACTCGGAGTGCCCCAGATGAGTACCTACGGCTTGTTGGAGTCCGTAGAGGCCGTCGAGATATTTCACGAGCGTGGCCCTCCTGCCACATAGAGCACCTGACCCGAGACGAACCCCGCACCCTCGCTCACGAGGAACGACGTAGCGTGTGCGATATCGGCGGGCGTGCCGGTGCGGCCGACTGGGATCTCCGCAGCGGCAGCGCTTTTGAACTCGTCGAACGACATCCCGATGCGCGCCGCGGTCGCCGCTGTCATCTCGGTCTCGATGAATCCAGGTGCGATCGCGTTCGCGGTGACACCGAACTTGCCCAGTTCCAGCGCCAGCGTCTTGGTGAAGCCTTGCAGGCCGGCCTTCGCTGCGGCGTAGTTGGCTTGCCCTCGGTTGCCGAGCGCGGACGTGCTCGACAGGTTCACGATTCGACCCCACCGCAGGGTGGTCATGTGTGCTTGCACCGCACGGGCCATGAGGAAGGATCCGCGCAGATGGACCCTCAGGACCAGGTCCCAATCGTCGGTGGTCATTTTGTACAGCAGGTTGTCGCGCAGGACACCGGCGTTGTTCACCAGGATGGTCGGCGGGCCGAGTTCGTCGGCTACCCGCTCGACGGCAGATCGGACGCCGAGTTCGTCGGAGACGTCGGCGCCGACGGCAACCGCCTTACCCCCGGCTCGCTCGATCGCCTCGACGATCGGTTTGCCGGCCGCCTCGTCCAGGTCTACGACGGCGACGGCGTGGCCGTCACCGGCCAGTCTCAGCGCAATTGCCGCACCGATGCCGCGTGCTGCGCCTGTGACGACGGCGGTCCGGGGTGTGACTGTGGTCAACGTTCACTCCTGTTTCGGTTGGTGGTCTTCGGATGGAGGTTGCTGGGATCGAGGTCCGACTGGGTAGTTCGACTGCTGATCGGGACAACGTCTCGAATCCGTGCTGCGGTCGCGAAGAGTTCCACCGCGCCGCACCGCGAACGGTCGTCTCACACCGGCAACTGACCTCGAATCAGCAGGTAGGCGATCGCTGTGACAATCTGTTGAATCGGATCCACCAGGTCGATTTGCATCTGTTGCTCCCGTCTATGCAGGGTCGAATTTCGCTACGAGCCAAGTCGTTCCGTGGCGCTCCATTTCGATCCGGACCGTGGTGCTTGTCGTTGTCGGCTCAGCGATGTCGACTGTTTTCGTCGACTGGTTCAGGAACACCAAGACCGCAGCTCGGTCTTCGCTGAACTCGGTGATCGCTTTCCCGACGACGGTCGCGGAGGTGTCGATCTTCTTCTCCTTCGCCGCGGGGATGACGACGTCGCGGGTGAAGGAGCTGTAGTAGTCGGCGAAGGAGCCGGTGAGTAGGTCGCCCGCGCGTTTGAGGTCGGTGTCGACAGTGTCCGACCCGTAGCTGAGGATCGCGACGGTGGCATTGGTGGCTGCGTCGACTGCTGCCTGTTGTCGCGTGGGCCCGGCGGCGGTGTCGCGTGCTGCGATGACGAATGCCAGGTATGCCCAGCCGAATACGGCCACCAGTGCGGCGATCGCGCACAGCGCGAGTGCGGTTCGTCGCCGGGAGAGAGGGGGTACGTGCCGGATAATGCTCATGCCACGAACTCCACTTTCGACATCTTGTAGCGGTCGTGGTCGTCGGTCATCGTGACGCGCAGGCGCCAACTTCTGGTTTCGTTCTGGGCGCCGGCGCCGTTGGTGACCGACGAGGTCGCGTACACCAGCACCGTCGCCGATCCTGCTTCCCTGGATTCGATTCCTTGGGCTACGACCTCGCCGGTGGTGACTACTTTTGCTTGCTGGACAACGGATACGAACGATGCTGAACGGGCCTCGAAGTCCTTCTTGAACGTGCCGGTGGATTGGTCGAGGACGTTCTTGACGTCGTCTGGGGCCGAGGTGTCCCGGATCGAGATCATCGCTTGGATTCCCGAGCGGGCGGCGTCGAGGATCTCGGCGTCCTCGATGCGCTGTCGCTCCATTGCGCGGTGGTCACGCAGCGTTGTTGCCGCCAGTCCGGTGAACACCGCAGCGACGATCGCCAATCCGAGAGTCGTGGCGACGAGCCGGTCGAGGCGGCGCAGCGCTCGTGTGAGGGCGGTTATTCGGTCGGCCATGTCATTTCTCTCCCGTCTCGAGGGGGGTGTTCTCACCGAGCGGGACGTAGCCGCTGGGGTCCTTGCATTGCTCGACCGTGGGTGCGCGTCGGCCGGGGTTTTCGATACATGGCAGGTTTCGCGCGCCGCGGACGACGGTCGGGTCGTTCTGTGGGACAGCACAGAACGCGGCGGTCTGCAGCGGAGTCGGATCCGAGTCCTGTGCTGAACGCCGTTGGCTGGGAGGAAGGAATCCCGTCGTGCACGGCGGGGGCACATTGACGTTGAGGTTGAAGTCGAGGTTGCCCATCGATGGTTCCGAGCCGGCGGTGATGCTCTGGATCGCGACCGCGACCGCAGGATAGATGACGAGGACCTGCTCGACACTCATGTTGTAGATGCGCAGGACATCAGCGAGGGAACCGAGGTTGCCGAGTGCGCGAGGAAGGGTGGATCGGATGTCGGCGAACAGGGCAGCGCCGCTCTCCCCCGCCGGTCCGCCGTTGTCGATCAGACTGCGCAGAGCCGCGTCTCTGTCTGCGACGGTTCGGGTGATGGAATCGAGGTATCCCGTCCATGCGCGAAGTGATTCCGCGCTCGCGACCTGAGTGGCGAGAAGCGGCCCCACGCCGTCGATGAGCGATCGTGTCGGGCCGATGTTCTGCAGGCCCTCGTCGATGAAGGCGCCTGTTCCATCCAGGATCTGCTGAAGATCGTTGCCGCGGTTACGGAAAGCGGTGCCGCTTTCGTCGATGAGGACGCGCAGGTCACCACGGGGGACGTCATCCAGTGCCGAATCGAGCGTGTCGATGAGTGCGGAGGTGGGTGTGGGCAATCGACCGCCGACGATCGTGTCGCCGTCGTTCAGGTAGGGGCCGGAGGCGGTCTGTGGGAGCAATTCGATGTACTGCTCGCCGATGGCGGATCGACTGTGCACTTCCGCGATGATGTCGGTCTTGGGGATATCGATGGCGGCGTCGAGGAACATCGTGACGACGACGGTGTCGTCGTCGACACGCAAGTTGTCGACGACTCCGACCTGGACACCGCGGTAGGTGACGTTGGACTTGGCGTACAGCCCGCCGCCCGCGGGGAGGATCAGCTCGACGGTGTTTCGGCCTATTCCGAGCATGGCTGGGACGCGCAGGTACTTCATCCCGATCCACGCGACGGCCAGGACGGTGATGGTGGCGAAGGCGATCAGCTGGTATCTGACGAGTCGAGACAGCAGCATCAGTTACCGCCTTGTTCGGTTGGCCGGGGGTTGCCCAGGTTCAGCGGGGTGATGAGTGGGTTTCCCGGGGTCAGGGGGAAGGGTGGGAGCTGGCCGATGATGCCGCCGAGCGAGGCAAGCTGACCCATCGCGGGTGTTCCGGTCAGCAACGCCCGGTCGAGCCGAGCCGTCGTCAGGTCCAGGTTCAGGAAGAGGTTCGCGAAGTCGCCTTGTATCGCGTTGCGATAGGTGTTCATCGGGAAAGGCAGGGTGGCCAGCAGCGAGAGCGAGGAGGTCAGCGATGGTCCGGAGTCGGCCAGTGCGCGTAGCGCCGGCTCGAGTGCCCGCAGGTCGGCGTCGAGGTCGGCGCGGCTGGCCGTGATGAGGGCGTCTGCCGATCGCGCGAATCGGCCGATGGCGTCGATCGCACCGATAAGGTTCTCGCGCTGTGCATCAAGTGTCGCCAGCGCCGGGTCCAAGGTCACAAGCGCGTGGTCGAGCGTGCCGCGGTCGTTGGCGACGATGGTCGAGAAGCGGTCGAGCCCTTGCAGCGCGGCGACGATGTCGTCGCGCTGCTGGTTGAGCCTCGCGGTGAAGTCACGCACGTTGGTGAGAAGGCTGCGGACGGTGTCCTCCCTACCGGACAATGCGTCACCCACTTCGCGGTTGATCTCGGCGAGTTTGCCGACACCTCCGCCGGTGAGCAGGAACGACAGGGTCGACAGGGTCTGCTCAGTAGTGGGATAGGCGTCGGCGCGGTCCAGCGAGATACGGTCACCGTTGTGCAAAGCCGTGGTAGCTGAGCTCATTTCGGGTGGTATGAGTTCCAGGTGTGCAGAGCCGAGCAGGCTCGTGGCGCCGATCTTGGCTGTTGTGCCGTCCGGCAATGCGACTTGCGGTTCGAGGGAAACCGTGACAAGTGCGTGCCTACCTTCGACTCTGATCGACCGGACGGTCCCGACTGTCACATCGTTGACGCGTACCCGCGCATTCTCGGTGAGCGTGGAAACGTCCGGCATCTCGATGTCGAGCGACCACGAGCCTTCCCCGGTTCCGGTGGCTCCGGGCAGTGGTAGTTGGTTGAGTCCGGTCCATCCGCATCCAGTGAGAATGGATGCTGTTCCGAGCAGGCCCACCAGACGTGCGCACAAACTCATCGGTGACCTCCTGGCAGCGGAAACGTAGGCAGCATGAGTCCTGGTAAGCCGGGAAGCGACGGTGCCGGTGCGGGCGTCTGGACAGGCTCGGGAATGCGGTTCGGTACGGGGGGCGCCTGGGCGAGAGCGGGGTCGCTGTAGTCGATCTGGTCAGGCAGTGCGCCAACCGAGTTCCCGACCACAGCACCGATCGGCGGGTAGTTGAAGGAGAGGGTTTTCAGCAATGGCCCGAGGTAGTGGATGCACAGTTTCGTTGCTTCCTCGGCGCCTTGTTCTCCGGCGGCGGCGATGGCCGAGCAGATGAATTGGACCGGATTGGCGAAGTTCGTCATCGCCAATGCCCCAGTCAGGGAGTTCTGTGCGGGTTGGTAGATGTTCTCGAGGTTCGCCAGCACGGTCGGCGCGGAATGAAGGACCTGCTCGAGGTCGCGTCGCCGGTCCACCAGGGCTTGTGTGGCCCCGCCGAGCTTGTCCACAGTGTCACCGATGCCCGCCCTGTTCTCGTCGACGAAGACCTTCAGGTCGGCCACCGCGGCATCGAGATCTGTGATGGCACCACCCACGGAGATCTCGCTGGTCGCGACGACTTCGGACACCGTTGCGAGTCGATCTCCGAACGCGACGATCTGCGCGTGGCTTTGCGCAAGCGCGTCGACTAGCACCGACAGGTTCCGGACGGCGGCAAAGAGGTCGCTCCGGCCGTCGGACAAGGTGGTGATCGCCCGCGCCAGGTCGGTCAGTGTCTGATTGAACGTGGCTCCGTTGCCTCGCATGGCGTCGGCGGCGTCGGTGACGAAGGCGCCCAGGCTTCCGGGCTCCTCTGGCTGTGGACCCAATCGTTTCGCCAGTCGTGTGAGCTGTTCTTTGATCTTGTCCCACTCGACCGGCACCGCTGTCCGCTCTTCGGGGATAGAACCGCCGTCAGGCAGTTCTGGCCCGCCGGCATAGGCAGGTGCGAGCTGGACGAATCGGGCGGTGACCAGTGTCGGTGACACGACGACAGCTTGCGCGTCGGCAGGCAGCTGCCAGCGTCGGTCCAGGGACAGGTGGACAGCGACCCGGGTGCCTTCTGGTTCGATGCTGTCCACGACACCGACCGTGACGCCGAGAATGCGCACGTCATCACCCGGGTACAGCCCCACTGCCGCGGGGAAGTAGGCGACGATCGTCTTGTCGTTGAGCCGTGGAACGATCCCGTAGCTGATGACCGCCATCACGACGAGAAGTCCAGCGATCGTGCTGCCTACCAACATCTTTCGGTTGTTCTTCATCGCGGCGCCTCCGGAGGTGGAACCCGTCCGTCGCCCAGGGCGGCGTCGACGAACGGTTGAATGAGCTGGCCGGGAATCAGGTTTCCGACGTAGGCGTTGAAGAACGGGCCGCTACCGACGGCCTCACCGAGAGTTCCCATGTACTTGACGAGGCCTGGCAGCGCGGCGTCGATGGAGCTCTTGTTCCGCTCGAGCAGGTCGAGCACGCTGTTCAGGCGCGCCAGTGTCGGTGCGAGTTGGTGGCGGTTGTCGTCGACGAGGCCGCTGATCTGCTGGGCGACGGCCGACAACGCGTTCGACAGTTTCGCGATCGCCGATCGTCGGGCGTCCAGCTCGGCGAGGATACGGTTGCCGTCGATCACCAGGGTGTTGATCTGTCTGCTGCGTTCGGCCAGCACGCCGGTGACCTTCGATCCGTCGGCGAACAGCTGCCTCAAGGTCTCGTCGCGAGAGGCCAAACTTGCCGACAATCGAGCGACGCCGTCGAGCGCGTCGTCGAGTTCTGGCGAGGCATCTTCGAGCACACCGGATGTCGTGTGCAGAGCTTCGGACAGCTGCTCGGTGTCGATTCCGGCAACGTTGTCGGTGAGTTTTCCGAGCTCGGTGGGCAGGTCGTACGGTGATCGCGTTCGTTCCAGGGGAATCGCGGAGGAGTGGTCGAATTGCTTGCTGTCGGCGCTCGGCGTGAGCACGATCGCTTTGCGACCGAGCGCGGTGCGTGTCCGGGCCTGCGCACTGGGAGCGGCGCCGAGAGCAAGATCGGCGCGGACTCGCATCGTCACTTCGACGTCGGTGCCCCGCAGCGTGATATCACGCACTGACCCCACGTTCACGCCCGCGAACTCGACGCGATCGCCTGTCTTCAGCCCACCCGCGTCGGCGAAGATCGCGCGGATCTCGTTGTCGGAGTTGAGCACGGGCAGTCGGTCGTAGTTGGAGACGGTGGCGACGGTCGCCAGGACGAGGACTCCGCCGACGAGACCGGCTCGCAGTGTGTTTCGGTTCTCGTATCGCCTCATTGTGGTGTCACGCACCTGCCCTGTTTCTGTTGCACGAGTTTCGTGACGATCGGAGCTCCGGCTGGGCCGTCGATCTTCAACGTCACCGCGCAGAGGTAGAAGTTGAAGAAGCTGCCATAAGCGCCCAGCCGGGTCAGCCGTTGGTAGGCATCGGGCAAAGCGGTGAGGACGGCTTCGACCTGCGCCCTACCGTCGTCGAGAAGTGTTGCCGCGCGGTTGGTCTGGGCGATGGAGTCTCGCAGTGATTGGCGGTCCGCGACGAGCAGTTCCGTCAGCGTCGTGGAGGCCGATTCGACGTGCGCGAGCGCGTCCGCGACCGGGGTTCCCTTCTCCGCCAGGGCCGAGACCAGTTGCTGAAGGTGGTCGATCACACGAGATAGCGCGCCGCTGTCGTCGCCGACGGTGGCCAGTACCGCACCCAAGTTGGTGATGACCGACCCGATGAGGGCGTCACGATCGGCCAGGGAGCTGGTGAGGACCGCGATCTCCTGCAAGACGCCGGTGATGGTTCCGCCCTGCCCTTGCAGGACGCGGAGGAGCTCACCGGTCAGTCGATCGATCTGATCGGGGTCCAGCGACCGAGTCAGCGGGGCAAGCCCGCCGAGGAGCGAATCGATGTCGAGGGCCGGCGCAGTGTGCGCTGACGAAATGGTGGCCCCCGCCGGCATCGGGTCGCCTACTTGATCGCCGTTGACGAGCTCGAGATATCGATCTCCGAGCAAGTTCGCGTAGCGAACTTTCAGGCGCGCGTCACGGGTAACCCGGATGTCGCGAGCGACGTCGAACACGATGTCGACGTTTCTGCCGCGCAGCTCGACCTCGCCCACGCGGCCCACGTCGACGCCGGCTATGCGGACGACGTCACCCTCGGTGAGGCCGGACACATCGGCGAATTCGGCGCGATAGTCGGTCCTGCCGTCGAGACGGATACGACCGAGCACCAACACGAGCAGTCCGAGAACCATGATCATCGTGAGGGCGAAACCGCCGAACTTCAGAGCGTTCCTCATCGCGGTCCTCCTGGGATGCCGTAGAGCATGAAGTCCAGGACGTTGAGCTGCGCCGGTCGATCGGTAGGCCGGTACGGATTCACACCGGTGTCGGTGACGAGGTATTTCGCTGGGCCCTTGGCGATGTCGAGGTGAGGTAGTTCGCCACACCGCGGACCACCACTGGCAGCGACCTTGGGCAAGTCGTCAGGGTATCGATAGGGCATTTCACCTGCCAGGAACGTGGCGCTGATGTTGACTCCCGGCACCGCGGCACCGACAAAGGTCTCGATGTCGGCCCGCGCCTTGTCCAGACCTTGGAAAAAGCACGGCAGCGCGGGTGAGTACCTGTCGAGCAGTTCGGCTGTCGGGCGGATCGACCGCAACAGAGATTCGGTGGCTCGACCGTTTGCGTCGAGTAGTTCGCCACCGGCGCGTCCCACACCGATGGCCGCCAAGAAGAACCTGTCGAGTCCGTCGGCATTGTCGACCACCGTCGTTCCGGTCGTCGACAGCGAGCGCAGGATCTCGATGACGTTCGGCGCGGCGTCGGCGTAGATCGTGGCGACCTCAGCCGTTGCTGCCAGGTCGCGTTGCAGATTGTCCAAGCTCGGGTGCAGCTGGGTCAGGTACTCATCGGCTTGATCGATTGTGCGCCCGAATTGCTGGCCCCGACCACGCAGGGCGTCGGAGATCGCCGAGAGGGTCGCGTTGAGGTTCTCGGGTGCGACGGATTCCAAGACCGCGGTCAGCCGCTGGAACAGGGTGTTGATCTCGGGAGTGACATCTCGGTTGTCGATCGTGTCTCCGCTCGAAATCATCTGGATCGAACGATTTTTCGGAATCTGCAGGGCGACGTATTTCGCGCCGAAGACTGTCGTGCTTTCGATCGCGGCGCCGATGTTGGCCGGAATCGACTGTGCGTGGTCCGGGTCGAGATCGAGCTCGATCGACACGAACTCGCCTTCTTCCCTGATTCTTCCGACACTGCCGACCTGCACGTCGAGCAGCTTCACCCTCGCCCCGGCTTCGAGATTCACTCCGGACCGCTGTGCCAGCAGACTGATGGTGACGCTGTCGGTGAACTCGCCCCGGAACTGGGCGACGACGAGTGCGGCGACCACGATGACGCACCCGGTGAACAGGACTCCTGCTGTGGTGACATGGGGTTCCCGCGGCCCCTTCCGCACTCTCCCGATCATCCGGCGAAGTTGAATTTGCCGGACGTGCCGTATACAGCCAGCGACACAGCCAACGTCACGAAAACCACCGCAGCCAGTGACGCGCGGACAGCCCGACCGACTGCCTCGCCGACGCCTGCTGGCCCACCGCTGGCGGTGTAGCCGAAGTAGGTGTGGATGAGCATCACAACCAGTCCCATCAATATCGCCTGCAGGAACGACCACAACAGATCGGTAGGCACGAGGAAGGTGTAGAAGTAGTGGTCGTACACGCCGCCCGATTGCCCGTAGACGAGCACCGTTGCCGTGCGGCTCGCGAGGAACGAGGCGATGACGGCCACGCCGTACACAGGAACGATCGCCACCATGCCGGCAAGGATCCGCGCTGATGCCAGATACGGAATCGAGCGCACACCGATCACTTCGAGCGCATCGATCTCCTCCGAGATGCGCATGGCACCGATCTGGGCTGTCGCCCCGGCGCCGATCGTCGCCGCGAGGCCTACCCCGGCGATCACCGGGGCCGCTACCCGCACATTCACATAGGCGGCGATGAATCCGGTGAGCGCTTCGACACCGACGTCGCCCAGCGTCGTATAGCCCTGCAGGGCAACGACAGCCCCGGCCGACATCGTCAGGAATCCGACGATGACGATCGTGCCGCCGATGACTGCCAAGGCACCGGACCCGAGTGCGACCTCGGCGATCAGCCGCAGCGTTTCGCGACGGTAGTTGGCCAGTGCGATCGGGATTTCGACGATCGCCGTGCGATAGAAGACCGCTTGCCTGCCGATCTCGTCGAACGCCCGCTTCACTGCCATGACGCGAAGAAACAGGAAACGAGCCGGTCGGGAGGTGAATCGAGGTACTGCCAGCGTCATTCAGCTACCTGCTGTCATCTTGATGCCGATCGCCGTGAGGGCGATATTGACGAAGAACAAAGCCATGAATGCGTAGACCACCGTCTCGTTCACCGCCTGGCCGACACCTTTGGGCCCGCCCCGCACGGTGAGGCCGCGCGAGCAGGCGACGAGTGCGGCGATCAGACCGAACATCCCTGCTTTGACCTCGGAGATCACCAGCTCGGGCAGTCTGGTCAACAGCGGAATTCCATCGACGAACGCGCCCGGTGTCACGTTCTGGAAGTACACCGAGAAGAAGAAGCTCCCCACGATGCCGATCGCGCACACCAGCGCGTTGAGCAGGAGTGCGACCACGGTCGATGCGAGCACCCGTGGGGCGACCAGCCGGACGACCGGGTCGATGCCGAGCACCTCGAGTGCGTCGATTTCCTCCCGGATGGTCCGCGACCCGAGGTCGGCGCAGATCGCGGTTGCGCCTGCGCCGGCGACGACCAGCACGGTGACAACCGGCCCCACCTGGGTCACCGCACCGAGCGTCGCGCCCGCGCCCGCGATGTCCGAGGCACCGAACTCCGCGGCAAGGATGTTGAAGGTGAAACTGATCAACGCCGTGAAGGGAAGTGCGACGAACAAGGTGGGCAGCAACGAGACCCGAACGATGAACCAGCACTGATCGAGGAACTCTCTACCTTGAAACGGCCAGGTCACCATGCCACGGAACGCGTCGAGCGACAGAAAGAAGAACTCTCCCAGGGAACGTAGTGGTCCTTGGACAAGAGCTCGCATCGTTGTACTCCCGCTGTCGAATCGAATCACGTTGTGACCGTGCGTGTTTGAATCCGGTGGCGAATGAACCGGAAAGGCTCGGGCAGTTGAGCCGCCCCAAGCGTGGCGATCGAGCCAGCCTGATCGCGGCGAGGCTGCGCTAGACCGCTTGGGCGTGGATCGTCTGGTAGACCGCGCGCAAATATGCCTCGCTCCGCGGTGAACCGAGGATGCCCAGGCCCATCTTGTTCATCATGTAGGTGACGGTCATACGCCGGTCCAAGTCCATGACGACCATCGATCCGCCCCAACCACCCCAGAAGCAGATCCGCTCGTCGGGGATGTAGGAGAGGGTGCGAGGTTCGGGCAGGCCGAAGCCGATGCCGAACCGCAGAGGGACACCGAGTACGAGATCTCGGCCGTTGCTCTGTTCCTCGAAGATCAGCTCGATCGTGGCCGGGGACAGCAAGCTGACGCCGTCGACGGTGCCGCCGCGGGAAATGACCGACATGATGCGAGCGAGGGACCGCGCATTGCCGTGGCCGTTGTAGGCACCGAGATCCGCGAGGCGCCACGGGGCGGTGTTGGCGGCCGCCGCATCCAGGGGTGGGGTTCCCAGGGCTTTGCGAAGCAAGTTGTCCTCGGGCAGTGCCGTGAGGTCGATCGGCAGTGGCGGCGGGGGAACCACGTCGGCGATGCGCGGCCAATCCGATTCGCTTGCGCCGATGCGGAAGTCGGCTCCCAGCGGGCCCGCGATTTCGTCGGCGACGAACTGCGCCAGGGTCATCCCGGAGACTCGGCGAACGACTTCGCCGAGCAATTGGCCATAGTTCTGGGCATGGTAGCCCGAGGCTGTGCCCGGCTCCCACCAGGGCTTCTGGGCTGCCAGGCGCGAACTCGCCAGCTCCCAGTCGTAGAGGTCGTCCATGCCGAACGGCTGCTCCCACCCGGCGACGCCGGAGGTGTGCGACAACAGATGACGGAGCTCGATTCGGTCCTTGCCGTTGGCACCGAATTCGGGCCAGTATTCAGCGACCGGCGCCCGGACATCGAGTTGTTGCCGGTCGACCAACATCAGCACCGCCAAGCTCGCGACGGTCTTCGTCGACGACCAGACGTTGGTGATGGTGTCGGCTTCCCACGGCCGTGTCTGCTCACTGTCGCAGAATCCGCCCCACAGATCGACCACGACGTCACCATCGATGTCGACGACGATCGAGGCGCCCAGTTCCTCTCCGGCGACGATGTTGTTCTCGAACTCGGTTCGGAGCTCGTCGAATTCGGGGCGACATTGCCCGCTAACAGTCATGACTTACGTTCCCTTCGGTGTATATGTGGGGTCGCCGAGCAACGCAGCCACCGCGATGGCGGCCTTGCCCGCGTCCGGTTCATCTCCGGTGATGAGGTCTGCGTAGATGAACGATTCGGTGATCCGCGCGATGAGGTAGGCCAGATCGTGTGCCGCCATCGGGTGGATGAGGTGGCCACGGTCGAGTTCCTGCTGCACCACACGCTCGACGGCGCCGACGATTTCGTTCAGCACCGGGCTCTCCTTCGTCGTGAGCAGACGCAACGCACGCTCGGGTTCCCGGCGCAGGAATGCACGGAAATACGGTGCGTCGATCAGGGCCTGGCCGAATGCGTGGGTCGCATCAGCGATCCGGGCCGCGCCGCTACGAGCAGTCGCTGCAACCGCCGCGCGGTGGGTCGGCTCGGCCAGCGACCAGAGCACGGTGGCGAGCAGGTGATCGCGATTGCCGACCCAGCGGAACAGCGTTGTCCGGTCGACGCCGAGTTCGGTGGCGAGCTTCTGCATATCCAGCCGGTCGCCCTCGAGGAACTTGCGTCGTGCGACAGCGACCGCTTGATCGGCTTGAGCCTTGCTGTGACCGGGACCACTCATGAATGCAACATACTCACAAACGTAGCAACGAATCAAGTTTTTGTTGCATACAGCCCGGCCCCGGATGGCACGCCGCTCCGATCGGGCAGCGCGAACCAACCCTCCGAGGCGACGCCGAAAACACACTCTGAGCAGTGATGTTCTGCATCTCCAAGCCCGACGTAGAGGCAGCGATTCAGCATCCGGATGTCGCTATCGAGCCCCGTTCGCGGCGAATCGATATGTCGGGAAGAGTCAAATTATTGTCGCGCAGAAGCAAGTTCTGTTCACCAGCGCTGCTCAGACTTACAGCTTGTCCCGTCCTGCTGGAGAAGGCGCCCGGCAGGACCACGCTCGCCCATCGCGATCACCTGTCGAGGCGGAAGGGCAAAACGACCGGTCGGATGCCTTCGATTCCGGCCGATCATCGACGGCACAATCTTTGAGGACGGACACAGTGAGAACACGGTTCATGCGGCAGTCGACCTGGCAGGACCAGGCACCGGGATCGGCCGCGCCGGGAGCACGCCGGTGAACTATCGAACACTGCGCTACCAGGCGGACGAGTCGATCTTGACCATCACGCTGAACCGCCCTGAGAGTCTCAACGCGTTCACCGTGACCATGGCCGACGAACTCGTACACGCCTTCGAGCAGGCGAGCCGTGACGACACGATCGCCGCGGTCGTGGTGACCGGCGCCGGAGGCGCGTTCTGCGCCGGCATGGATCTGTCGGTCGAGGGCAACGTGTTCGGCTTGGACGAATCCGCACGGCCCACCCCCGCAGACATGCACCAGCGACTGACCGATCCGTCGATCCAGCAGGGTGTGCGCGACACTGGGGGACGCGTAGCTCTGGCCATCTTCGCGTGCACCAAACCCGTGATCGCCGCCATCAACGGCGCCGCGATCGGCGTCGGGGCGACGATGACATTGCCCATGGACATCCGAATCGCCAGCAGTGAAGCGCGCATCGGATTCGTCTTCGGCAAGCTCGGCATCGTTCCCGAAGCGTGCAGCACGTGGTTCCTGCCGCGCATCGTCGGAATCAGCCGCGCCCTCGAATGGACCTACTCCGCGGAAATCCTCAGCGCCGATGCCGCGTTCGAGGCGGGTCTCGTCCGAACAGTGGTGCCGGCCGACGAGCTGTTGGCGACGGCGTACGCGCTCGCGCGAAAGTTCACCACCGACCGTTCACCCGTGGCCACCTCACTCACACGGCACATGATGTACCGCAACAGCGCGCAGCCGCACCCGATCGATGCGCACCGAGTCGACTCGCTGGCGATGTTCTACACCAGCATCGGCGACGGCAGAGAAGGCGTCGACGCGTTCCTCGGCAAGAGACGCCCTCAGTTCACCGGCCGAACCAGCCATCAATTGCCGCAAGTGTTCGGCTGACCATCCCACCTACCGAGGACCACCAGATGCGACACATATCCACAGGAGACACCACACCGATGTTGAGCACCATGCAGGACGAGCCGCTTTCGCTGGCGACACTGCTGAACTACGCCTCCACCTTCCAGGGTGACAGCACCGTTGCCACCTGGACCGGCAGCGGCGTTCGGACCATGACCTACCGCGAAATGGGCGCCGAGGCAGCGCGGTTGGCCAATGCGCTGCGTGGACTCGGCATCGGTGTGGGCGACCGGGTGGCGACGTTCATGTGGAACAACAACGAGCACATGGTCGCCTACATCGCCGTACCCGCCATGGGCGCGGTGCTGCACGCGCTCAACATCCGCCTGTTCCCCGAGCAACTGGTCTATGTCGCCAACCACGCCCAGGACCAGGTCGTCATCGTCGACGGCTCACTGCTGTCGATGTTCGGCCAATACCTGCCGAAGCTCACCACGGTGCGCCATGTGATCGTCGCCAACGGCGACGCCTCGGCGCTGCAGGCGCCCGAAGGCGTTCGGGTGCACTCCTACACCGAACTTCTCGCCGAGCACCCCGACACGTTCGACTATCCCGTGATCGACGAGCGGTCGGCCGCCGCGATGTGTTACACCTCCGGCACCACCGGCGACCCGAAGGGTGTCGTTTACTCGCACCGCTCCAACTGGCTGCATGCCATGCAGGTCGCGTCGCCGATGGGCATGGGCTGCACCGGATCCGACAATGTGCTGGCGATCGTGCCGCTGTTCCACGCCAACGCCTGGGGCCTGCCCTACGCGGCGCTGATGGCCGGCACGAATCTGCTCATGCCGGATCGCTTCCTGCAGCCGGGCCCGTTGCTCGAGATGATGGCCGACCAGAAGCCGACCTTCGCCGCCGCCGTGCCGACCATCTGGGGCGGTGTGCTCGCCGGCCTGGCCGCACGGCCACAGGACATCTCGCACCTTCGCGCTGCTGTGGTGGGCGGTTCGGCTGTGCCACCGTCGATGATGCGGACCTTCCAGGAGCAGTACGGCTTGCGCATCGTCCAGGCGTGGGGCATGACCGAGACCTCACCGCTCGGCAGCGTCGCGCACCCGCCCGCGGGCGTCACCGGCGAGCAGGAGTGGGAGTTCCGTTACACCCAGGGCCGATTCCCTGCCGGTGTGCAAGCGCGACTGGTCGGCGACGACGGCAACGTCGTACCCAACGACGGAGTCTCGCTGGGTGAGTTGGAAGTCCGCGGACCGTGGATCACCGCGTCCTACTACTCCCCCGACGGCACGATGATCGACCCGGACAAGTTCGACGACGGCTGGCTGCGCACCGGCGACGTCGGCAAGATCAGCCCCGACGGCTACCTCACCCTGGTCGATCGCTCCA
>NZ_JBHVWX010000011.1:0-194424 GCF_042882065.1 Nocardia sp. NPDC058244
GCGGGGGGGGCGGGCGCCGCCGGCCCCCCCCCCCCCCCCCCCGACGCTCTACCTCTCGGCGCCCTACAGGCCCAGATCGCGGCCGATGAGCTCCTTCATGATCTCGTTGGAGCCCGCCCAGATCTTGGTGACCCTGGCGTCCATCCAGGCCCGCGCGACCCGGTACTCGCGCATGTAGCCGTAGCCGCCGTGCAGCTGCACGCAGGCGTCGAGCACCTCGTTCTGCACCTGCGCCGACCACCACTTCGCCTTCGCGGCGTCGACCGCGGACAGCGTGCCCGCGGCGTGCGCGGCGATGCCCTGGTCGACGAACGCCTGCGTCACTTCGACCTTGGTGACCAGCTCGGCGAAGAGGAACTTGTTGTACTGGAAGCTGCCGATCTGCTGCCCGAACGCCTTGCGCTCCTTGGCGTAGGCCAGCGTCTCGTCCAGAATGGCCGCCGCGTGGGCGATATTGGAGATCGCGGCGCCGATGCGCTCCTGCGGCAGCCGCTCCATCATGGCGATGAAGCCGCGGTCGACCTCGCCGATCCGGTTGGCGTCGGGCACCCGGACGTTGTCGAAGAACAGTTCGGCGGTGTCGGATTCGGGCTGGCCCACCTTGTCGAGCTTGCGGCCGCGGGTGAAGCCCTCCATGCCGTTCTCGACCGCGAACAGCGTGATGCCCTTGGCCTTCTTCTCCGGGCTGGTGCGGGCGGCGACGATGACCAGGTCGGCGTTGAAACCGTTGGTGATGAAGGTCTTCGAGCCGTTGATGATCCAGTCGTCGCCGTCGCGCACCGCGGTGGTCTTGAGCGCGGCCAGGTCCGAACCGCCCGAGGGCTCGGTCATGCCGATGGCGGTGACGATCTCACCGGTGCAGAACTTGGGCAGCCAGCGCCGCTTCTGCTCGTCGGTGGTCAGTTCCACCAGGTAGGGCGCGCACACGTCGTAGTGGATGCCCAACGAGGACGACAGCGCCGCACCGGCTCTGGCGAGTTCCTCGCCGAGGACCGCGGCGAACCGGTAGTCGCCCGCGTCGCTGCCGCCGAACTCCTCCGGCACGCCGAGGCCGAGGTAGCCGAGTTCACCGGCGGTCAGCCAGGTCGCGCGGTCGATCGCGCGCTCCTCGGCGAAGCGCTCGGCGTTGGGCTCGATCGAGCGCTTGACGAACTCGGCGACGGACGCGCGGAACGCCTCGTGGTCCTCGGAGTAGATGGTGCGCTGCATGGTTTTCCTTTCGCTTCCTACTGTTCGGGCCGTACGCCCAGCAGAACCAGCGACGCCTGGACCACCTTGGCCGCGTCGGGTTCCTCGCCGCTGATCACGTCGGCGTAGATGAAGGTCTCGGTGATCCGCGCGAGCAGCAGCGCCAGTTCCGGCACCGGCAGCGGCGGATCGAGGGTGCCCGCCGCGATCTCCTCGGTGAGCAGGCCGGCGATGACGTCGACGAAGCGGCGCTGCACGGAACCGGCGCGGGTGGTGAGCAGGCGCAGCGCGCGTTCGGGTTCGCGGCGCAGGAACTGGCGGAAGGCGTCGGAGGTGTTCACCGCTTCGGCGAAATCGCCCAGCACGCGGGCGATCCGGCGGGCACCCCGCGCGGTGTTGGCGGTGACGGCGCGGCGCAGCGTGGGTTCGGCCACCGACCAGATCACCTCGGCGAGCAATTCGTCGCGGCCGCCGACCCAGCGGAACAGGGTGGCCCGGTTGACGCCGAGCTCGACGGCGAGTTCCTTCATCTCCAGCCTGCGGCCCGCCAGGAACCCGGATCTGGCCGCCTTGAAGGCGGTGAGGGCGTCGGGCCGGGCGGCGAGATCGTCGAGTCGCTTGCTCAGCGCGGTCTGCTCGGTCACGTCACCTCCGGGTGCAACATCCCCCTCAGTGTATGGACTGTGCAACGTCTGTCAATCTGTTGCACGGATCGGGGCATGAAAAAACTCCCCGGTCGCGATGACCGGGGAGTTCGCTGTAGCCCCGACGGGATTTGAACCCGCGCTACCGCCTTGAGAGGGCGGCGTCCTAGGCCGCTAGACGACGGGGCCAGAACTACGATTCACCGGGGTGAACCGCGCGGAACATACGATAGCCGACGACCGGGCAATCAACCAAAACGGCTGGTCGGCTGCCCGGCCGGGCCGACAGGGCGGACCCTGTCCGGACGATCGGCGACTAGCTGGTGGGCTTCGGCGCGGCGCTGGAGCCGGTCGCGAGGGCCTCGAGGCCCTTGAGCAGGACGGCCGAGCCGGAGATCGGCGGGTCGGCGATCGGCTGCGGAGCGACGCCCAGCTGGCCGAAGGCGGACGGCAGGGCCGAGCCCGAGGTCAGCGCCTCGAGGCCCTTGAGCAGCACGGCCGAGCCCGAGATGGGCGGGTCGGCGACGATCTTCGGAGCGGTGGCCGAGCCGGAACCCAGCGCCTCGAGGCCCTTGACCAGGACGGCCGAGCCCGAGACGGGCGGGTCGGCGATGGGCTCGGGGGCGGCGGCCGACGCGAATCCGGTGCCGCTCAGGACGATTCCCGCCGCGACAGCGGCGACGCCGAGGATACGCAGGGTGCGCATAGTTGATCTCCTGAAGTTTCTCTCACCCGCCCGAATCGGCCGGCGAGAGCTAATTGATAGCAGACCGGACGAGGCGGTCGCAGTCGCAATGTTGAACAATGCGGAAACGGCGCTCCGATAAATGGGGTCGATTCCTTTCGGTGACCTGGGGATCTGGATTGCCGAATGATTTGGGTCACAGCGGGGTTTTGTTCCGGGGTCACGGTTCACGCGCGCGAATCGGCGTATTCGGCCTATTGCGGGGGCGTTCGGGGGGTCTCGGGATGCCTGCCTGTGGAGTTCCTGTGTGATCTGTGTCACTGATTCTCCGGCCGTCTGGAGCGTCGGTCATGCGCGATGTCGATCGCCGATAGGCGTGTGGACCTGGGGAATCTCGGACGATTCGGCGGTGTGGCGCTGTTCGCTGATGCGTGCCGGTGGTGTTCCAGCCTTGTCGATCGGCGGTCCGGCCGTGAAAAATCCGCGACCGGATAAGAATCACCCCGCTGTGAAACCTTGTCGATTTCCTTTGTTTCCATTCGCGCTAGGCAGGTGAACGAAAGATGAATCGGCAGAGGTTGCGACACTGTTGTGTCGCGCATCACATCCGGTACTTCCGGGCGGGAAAAGACGGGTTCGATGCGCGGATTGTTTCTGTGTAGGATTCGCTTGCCGATATTTGTGCGCGGTCGACAATTCGAGTAATTGATCGGCCCTTGCTCCGGTGGATGTTCCCTTTCCGGGCGAATCCTCGGCGACGCGGCTGGTTGACCACCCCGGCGGGACGGGGGAGGGTGGGGCGATGGCCAGCAAGGAAGTGCGGGGCGGGGTCGAGATGTCCAACCTCGACCAGCCGTTGTTCGACGGTGCCGAGGCGACCAAGCGGGACCTGGTGGACTACCTGGAGTTCGCCGGGGAGCGGCTGGTGCGCGTGCTGCGGGACCGCCCGCTGTCGGTGGTGCGGGTGCGGCCGGGGCAGGAACCGTTCATGCAGAAGAACCTGCCGAAGTACACGCCGGAATGGGTGCCGCGGGTGACGGTGTGGGCCGAGAGCTCGCACCGGGAGGTCACCTACGCGCTCGGCAACGACGAGCGGACACTGCTGTGGTTCGGCAATCAGCGGGCCGTGGAGTACCACCCCACCCTGCTGCCGGTGGACCACAGCGCCGGGCCGACCCATCTGGTACTCGATCTCGACCCGTCACCGGGGCAGACCTTCCGCGACGCCGCGGCGGGCGCCCACCTGATCCGGGCCGCGCTCACCGCGGACGGACTCGACGGCGCCGTGAAGACCAGCGGCGCCAAGGGTTTACACGTGTTCGTCCCGGTCGTGCCCGGCATCGCGATCGAGGACGCGGCCGCCGCGACCCGGGCGATCGCCGCGCGCGCCGAACGCATCGACCCGGCCGTCGGCACCACCGCGTTCATCCGGGAAGACCGGCACGGCAAGGTCTTCCTCGATTCGACCAGGGCGGGCGGCGCCACCGTCATCGCGGCCTACAGCCCGCGCATCCGCCCCGGCGTCCCGGTCTCGTTTCCCCTGCGCTGGAGCGATATCGACGATGTCGTCCCCGCCGACTTCACCCTCCGCAGCGCGCCGAACCTGCTCGGCGACACCGATCCGTGGGCCACGGAAATGCCCGCGCCACAGGCACTTCCGGCCGACCTGATCGCCGAGGGGCACACCATCCCGATCGCCAGGGTGCAGGCCATGCACGAGGGCAAGCGCCGGGCCAAGGCGCGGCGGGAGAGCTGAACGACACGGCGGCCCGATGACCTGGGGAGGTCATCGGGCCGCCGGGTGTTCGAGGGGATTACTTGCCGATCGCGGCGACGCCCGCCTGGGCGAACTTCTCGTCCAGGTCGCCGCTGGGGGCGCCGGCCACGCCGATGCCGGCGATCGGGGCGCCGTTGGCCTTCACCGGCGCGCCGCCGCCGAGGAACAGGGTGCCGTCGATGTCGGCCAGGTGCGGGGCGGACTCGAGGCGCTTGCTCAGCTCGGTGGTGGGGGCGTTCCAGGAGACGGCGGTGAACGCCTTCTGCTGGGCGGCGTCGTAGGACTGCGGGCCCGCGCCGTCGCCGCGCAGGGTGACGATGACATTGCCGTTGCGGTCGACGACCGCGACGCTGACCCGCTGGTTCTCCTTGGCCGCCGCGTCGAGCGCGGTCTGCGCGGCCTTGGTGGCGGCGGCGATCGAGAGGTGGGTGCTCTGGGTCAGGTTGGCGTCGGCGGCGTCGGCGACGACGGGGGTGCGGGTCGCGGCGTCGGGGTTCTGGGCCTGCACCGTCACCACGCCAACCACGCCAGCGGCGACGACGGCGGCCGAGGCGCCGGCGACGATGAGGCGGTTGCGGGTGCTGAACTTGGTGCTCATGGCTGCTCCTGATCGGATTCTCGGCCGTCCGGCGGTGGTGCCGTGGCCTGTTGATATCCATCCTGTGCGCTGGGCGGCCCGCGCGGATCGGCGAACCGGCTGCACTTGCGCGGCCGGATCGGGCGACACCGGGGTCAACCGATCGGATGACCCGGGCACGGGGTCCCGCGGGGGAGAATGGGGGAGTTTGCCCAGCTGATGCGGACGGGAGGTACCGATGCGGAGCACACTCGGCGACCGGAACGACGATACGCGGCTACTCACGGTCATCGTGTACAGCGCGTTCTACGTGCTGCTGGCCGCCTCGCTCATGCGCTGGCTGATCCGGCATTCCGACACCCGCTCGACACCGCTCGTCGTCGCGCTGGCGCTGCTGCTCGCGGTGCTCTACGCGATGAGCGAGCTGCGGCATTCGAATCGGGTGATGTGGTTCGCGGCGCTCGTCGCGACCTGGGCGGTGCTGGTGGTGCTGGCACCGAGCTTCGCCTGGTGCGCGGTTCCGTTGGTGTACACCGGTTTACGGATTCTGTCGGTGCGCGTCGCGGTGACGCTGGTCTGCGCGCTGACCGCGCTGGTGGTGTTCAGTCAGGTGCGGATCGCGGGCTGGCTGGATCCCAATCTGGTGCTCGCGCCGCCCGCGGTCGCGGCGGTGACCACCGTGTTGTTCGTGGGCATGCGCCGCCAGACCGAACACCAGGCGGCGCTGATCGACGACCTCGTCCGCACCCGGCAGGAACTGGCCGAGACCGAGCGCCGCGAGGGCACCCTCGCCGAACGGGAACGGCTCGCCATGGAGATCCACGACACCCTCGCGCAGGGCCTGTCGAGCCAGCGGATGCTGTTGCAGGCGGCGGATCTGGTGTGGGACAGCGATCCCGGGCTGGCGCGCGATCATCTGCGCTCGGCCGCCGAGATCGCCGAACGCGACCTCGCCGAGGCCAGGCGCTTCGTCCACGACCTGGCGCCCGCCGACCTGGCCGCCGGCGGTTCGCTCGCCGCCGCGCTCACCGCGCTCGCCGCGCGGGAGTCCAGCGACACGCTCACCGTGCGCTGTCATCTGGAAGGCACGCCGGGTCCGCTGCCGCAGCGGGTGGAGGCGACGCTGCTGCGGGTCGCGCAGGGCGCGCTCGCGAATGTGCGCGAACACGCGGCGGCGAGCACCGCGACCATCACGCTCACCAGCCTCGACGACCAGATCGTCCTCGATGTCGCCGACGACGGGCGCGGTTTCGATCCCGGCGAGATGGCCGATCCGGCCGAGCATCGCGGGCACGGCCTGCCCGCGATCCGGGCGCGGGTGCGTCAGCTGGGCGGGACCTGCGCGATCGAATCGGCGCCGGGCGACGGCACGGTGCTGTCGGTGGCGATTCCGCTGGCCGTGGGCTGAGGCCGCTAGGCCGCCGCGGGCATCCAGTACCGGTGCGGCCGGGGTGCCGGGAGGACCAGCCGGGTCGTGCTCGGTTCGCGGGCCGCCGCGCGGCCGATCCGCCCGGTCGGGCGCCGATCGGCGAAGACGACCATGCGCAGGACCAGGAACCGGCCGACCCCGGCGAGGCCCGACGCCGACAGGTACACGACCTGCTCGGTGAGCGCGCCCGGCGCCGCCTGCACGGCGAACAGCGCGAACATCGCCGCGCTCGTCACGGCGTAGGCCGCCGCCGCGGACCCCGCCGACTGCCAGTGCTCGCGCCATCCCGGCAGCGTGTGCCCGCCGAACGTGATCAGCGCGTGCAGCACGGTGCCGAGCAGCGTCGAGACGATCGTGACCACCGCGTTCGCGACGGCCCAGGGCAGCACGCAGGCCAGCTGTGCCACCGCCACGCTCGACGCGAGGCCAAGCCCGCCGCCGCAGGCGACGAACCGCGCGAAGGCCGCGATCGGGCCGGTCGCGGTGGCCTCGGCCGACGGTGTGCGCACGATGTTCGTCATGGCGAACACTGTACGGCTACCGTACGGTGTTCGCAATGGGGAACGATGTTCCGGTGCGGAGTGCGCGCTAGCATCGGCACTTGTGAAACCCGCCGTCCGCCTGTTGATCTGCGACGATCACGCCGTCGTCCGCGCCGGACTGCACGCGCTGCTGTCGAGCGCGCCCGATATCGAGGTCATCGGCGAGGCCGCCGACGGCCCGGCCGCGGTCGCGCTGGCGGCGAGCCTGCGCCCCGACGTGGTGCTGATGGACCTGCAACTCGGCAGCGACATGGACGGTGTCGAAGCCACCCGCCGGATCACCGCGCAGCCGGCGCCGACCCCGCACGTGCTGGTCCTCACCACCTACGACACCGACGCCGACATCACCCGCGCGATCGAGGCGGGCGCCACCGGCTACCTGCTCAAAGCCGAGCGGCCCGAGGAGCTGTTCGCCGCGATCCACGCCGCCGCGAGCGGGCAGACCGCGCTGTCCGCGCCGGTCGCGGCGAAGGTGATGGCCAAGATGCGCAATCCCGGCCCCACCCTCACCGCGCGCGAGCGCGACATCCTCGGCCAGCTCGCCCAGGGCCTCGGCAATCGCGAGATCGCCCGCGCGCTGCACATCAGCGAGGCGACGGTGAAGACGCACCTGGGCCGCATCTACGACAAGCTCGGCGTCGACACCAGGGCGGCGGCCGTCGCGGTGGCGACGGAGAAGCGCCTGCTCGCCTGAACCGCCGACGGCTGTAACGCCGGGGCCGCCGCGGGCTCTGAAGGGTGCGGCGATGGCTATGCTTGGCCGAGCGAGAGGAGCCGGTGCGAATGGACTGCGACGAATTCGTCGAGCTGGTCACCAGCTTCCTCGACGGCGCCCTCGACAGCGCGACCGAACTGCGCTTCCTCGCCCACCTCGCCGAGTGCGACGGCTGCGAGGTCTACCTCGAACAGATCCGCCGCACCACCCGTGACCTCGGCGGGCTCGCGCCCGAGCAGCTCTCCGGCCCGGCGCGCACCACCTTGCTCGCGGCGTTCCGCGACTGGCACCGCCCCGCCTGACCGGCTCAGGCCGGCGTCAGCGTGGCCGCCCCGAACGACACGTGGAAGCGGGCGCACCAGATGCTCACCGACTCGATGGCCGACAGGTCGGTGCCGGCGGGCAGCGTGTAGTTCTGGTTGCCCTCGTTGCCCTTGAGCGCGCCCAGATCGATGTGCGTGCCGTCGTCGAAGTTGTGCCAGTCGTCGCCGATCACCGGTTGATCGGTGAGCCACACGTGCAGCGCGGGACCGTCGGAGGTGCGCAGGTCGGTGATCCGCAGGACCAGCGTGCCGTCGGGCAGGCGCTGGAGCTGCGCCGAGCCGGTCGTGTCGTGTTCGTGGGAGAGGAATTCGCCGGACGCGATCACCGACACCGGCGCGTCGCCCATGGCGGTGATCGGCGCCTCGTCGACGGTCGTCGTGGTGAACAGCCGCCACGGCTGGAACAGGTAGAGGCCCACGACCAGCGCGGCGACGAACCCCACCGCCAGCACGCTGAGGACGGTACGGCGGATACGGCGGTGTGGCATGGTCTTCTCCTTCTCTCGCATGCGTTCTCCGTTCCCGGACCGGTCCCGCGCGTTACACCGCCGCGCGGCGGTACTGTGCTGCCAGCGACGCGAGTGGTGACAGCGAGGAGACCCGGTGGGACACGACGGCGCCCTGCCCGCCGACGACGTGCTCGTCGCCGAGCTGCGAGCGGGTGTCGACGCGACGTTCGCGCTGGTCGTCGATGCCTGGTCGGGCTCGATGCTGCGCCTGGCGCGCTCGTTCGTCTCCACCGACGCCTCCGCCGAGGAAGTGGTCCAGGAGGCGTGGCTGGCCGTGGTGCGCGGTGTCGACCGGTTCGAAGGCCGGTCCTCGCTCAAGACCTGGGTGTATCGGATCCTGGTGAACACCGCCAAGAAACGCGGAATCAAGGAGCATCGCACCGTCCCGTTCGCCACGCTGCTGCCCGAGGACGAGGGGCCCGCCGTCGATCCGGGCCGGTTCCGCCCGCCCGGTGACCACTACCCGGGCCACTGGGCGATCGGCGCCGAGCCGCGTCCGTGGTCCGAACCCGAGGACGCCGTCGAACGCGCCGAGGTGGCCCGTCTGCTCGCCGCCGCGGTGTCCGCCCTGCCCGACCGTCACCGCACCGTCCTCACCCTGCGCGATATCGAGGGCTACTCCGCCGACGAGGTCTGCGCGCTGCTCGACATCTCGGCGGGCAATCAGCGCGTGCTGCTGCACCGCGCCAGGTCGACTGTGCGGGCGCGACTCGAACAGTACTTCCAGCGCTAGGCGAGCAGCGATTCGACGAGGTCGGCGGCGCGGTGGGTGCCGCCCTCGGCCCTGGCCTCGGTGCGCAGCGCGGCCGAGCGACGGGCGACCTCGGGATCGCCCACGAGCTCGAACAGGGCCGACCGCAGGTTCTCGGCGGTGGCGTCGGCGGTGTCGATCCGGCGGGCCACACCCAGTTCGACCAGGCGGTCCGCGTTCATGAACTGCTCGGCGCCCTGCGGCACGGCGATCATCGGGACACCCGAGAGCAGCCCCTCGCCGCACCCGCCCATCCCGGCATGGGTGACGAAGGCGTCCGCCTGCTCCAGGATCGCCCGCTGCGGGATCCACGAGTGCACTTCGACATTCGCCGGAATGGCGCCGAGTTCGCTTTCCTCGGTGTGCTTTCCGATCTGCAGGACGACATGCCAGCCGGGCAGGTCACCGTAGGCCGCCAGGCACCGGCGATAGAACTCCGGTCGACGGGTGTAGGCCGAACCCAGCGAGATCAGCAGGACCTTGTCCGCCGTCGGTCGGGTCCAGGTGGTCGCGTCGGCGGCGAAGCACGGGCCGACGAACGTGACGGTGTCGCTGTCGACCCGGTCGGCCTGCGGTTGCATGGCCCGGGGAATCAAGGCCAGCGCGCGGTCGGGTGGACCGGCGAACGCGTCCACGTCGGTGGTCGTCGCACCACACCCACGCAGCCACCCGGCGAACTTCTCGCGGTAGGCGGCGGCGCCCGGCCGCCCACGCAGGTGCACCGCGACGTCCTGCTCATAGCCCTGCCAGGCCACGAAGGTCGGCGACAGCTGGAGCAGGGGCCGCTGCTGGGCTTCGGCGAGTGCGCGGGCGGCGTAGGCGCCGATGTCGTACAGGTAGTGGTCGGCGGGGTTGTCGTCATCGGCGGGGCATCGCTCACTTTCCGATCGGGGCGGCGGCTTCCAGGTCGGCGACGGTGCCGCTCATGATCGTGCGCACGTGCTCGGTGAGGTGGGTGGTCGGCCAGTCCCACCAGGCGAGGGCCAGGAGCCGGGTGATGTCGTTGTCGTCGTAGCGGGTGCGCAGGAGCCTTGCCGGATTGCCGCCGACGATGCCGTAGTCGGGGACGTCACGGGTGACCACGGACCCGGCGGCGACGATCGCGCCGTGCCCGATGCGGACGCCGGGCATGATCGTCGCGCCGTTGCCGATCCACACGTCGTTGCCGACGACCGTGTCGCCCCGGTTCGGCAGGTCGGTGAGCAGGTCCAGATGCGCCGACCACGCGCCGCCCATGGTGGGGAACGGGAAGGTCGACGGTCCGTCCATGCGGTGGTTGGCGCCGTTCATGAGGAACCGGACGCCGGTGGCCAGGGCGCAGAACTTCCCGATGATCAGCTTCTCCGGCCCGTAGTGATAGAGCACGTTGCGGGTCTCGAACGCGGTCGCGTCGTCGGGATCGTCGTAGTAGGTGAACTCGCCGACCTCGATCAGCGGCGAGGTGACCAGCGGTTTCAGCAGCACCACCCGCGGCTGGCCCGCCATGGGATGCAGCGTGGCCGGATCCGGAGGTTCGAGCGTTGATGTCTCTGGCACAGCGAACTCCTCCGGTATTAGTGCGACAACTATCGCGTTAGGATGGTGCCACGACCCCGTCCCACCGAGCAACCGGATAACCGATATGAGTTCCCCCTCGCCGACACCCCGGACTCGCCCCGGCGGCCGGACCGCCCGGATCCGCACCCAGGTCCTCGACGCGGTCCACGCCGAACTGGCCGAGAACGGCTACGACGCGGTCACCGTGGACGCCGTCGCGGCCCGCGCGGGCGTGCACCGGGCCACCGTGTACCGCCGCTGGCGCGATACCGGGGGATTGATCGCCGACCTGTTCACCGCGGCGGGAGACATCGACTGGCAGCCCCGCGACACCGGGTCGCTGGTGGGCGACCTGACCGCGCTCAACCAGGAGATCCAGGACTCGCTGGGCGAGCCGAACTCGATCGCGGTGGCCCTCATCGCGGTGTCGTTCCGCTCCGCGGAGGCCGCCGAGGCCCTGCGGCGGCTGTGGGCCGACCGCTACCGCCAGTCGGAGGTCGTCGTACGACGGGCGGTAGCGCGCGGTGAGCTCGCGCCCGCTGTCGACGCGCGCGCCCTGCTGATCACCGCGACCGCCCCGGTCTACCACCGGGTGGTCCTGCTCCGGCTGGAACCCGATCCGGAGCTGCCGCGCCGGGCGGCCGAGAGCGCGGTGGCCGGGGAGTTGTCGACATCGTGCTGTGCTCCCGCGGCGCCCTCGGATGTGACCTCGCCGCCGTAACGTCACGGCCGGTGCGGGCACGGTACTGCGCGGCGGGGATCGCCGCGTCATCCACCGAGGAGGCCGAACGACCATGGCGACCTATGACGATCTGTCGGCGCTGTTCATCAACTGCACGCTCAAGCGTTCGCCGGAACCGAGCAATACGCAGGGTCTGATCGATGTCAGCGCGCACATCATGGCGGCGAACGGCGTCGCCGTCTCGCACCTGCGCGCCGTCGACCACGACATCGCCACCGGCGTCTGGCCCGATATGACCGAGCACGGCTGGGCCACCGATGCCTGGCCCGCGCTGCAGGAGCAGGTCATGGCCGCCGACATCCTGGTGATCGCGGGGCCGATCTGGCTCGGTGACAACAGTTCGGTCACCAAGCGGGTGATCGAGCGGCTCTACGGCAACTCGTCCCAACTCAACGCGGCGGGGCAGTACGCCTACTACGGCAAGGTCGGCGGCTGTGTGATCACCGGGAACGAGGACGGCGTCAAGCACTGCGCGATGAACATCCTCTACAGCCTGCAGCACCTGGGCTACACCATTCCGCCGCAGGCCGACGCCGGCTGGATCGGTGAGGCGGGGCCGGGGCCGTCCTATCTGGACCCGGGTTCGGGCGGCCCGGACAACGACTTCACCAACCGCAACACCACCTTCATGACCTGGAATCTCCTGCATCTGGCCCGGATCCTGCGCGATGTCGGCGGCATCCCGGTCCACGGCAACCAGCGCTCGGAGTGGGACGCGGGCTGCCGGTTCGGCTTCGAGAACCCCGAATACCGCTGACCCGCGCGGGCGCGATGCCCGAATTGCCGGATCGGAAACGTGACCAGGGTCGCTATATACGGGTGATCCCGGTCACATAACGACGGTATAACGACAGTATTGTGATTACGGATTTGTCACGGTGGACCTGCACGGAACACTGTTCCTTTGGACAATGTCCGGTACAGACGCGTCCGTGATCCGGACGTGATCTCAGCTCGCATTCCGGCTACATTCGGTCACGGCTTGAACAACAACCCGAGCCGAATCGAATCGCAGAACACCGGAAAGCCTGCCCCGCGATTTCGAGGATCCCCGACATTACTGAGGGGCAGGGACGCGGTGGATTACTTCACCGAGCCGGTGGGCGCAGGCAGGAATCCTTATGTCTTTCAATCGCAAGTTCACCACTCGTGCCCTCGGTTTCGCCGCTGTCGCCGGCGCCATGATCGCCGTTCCGGCCGGTCTGACCACCGCGACCGCCTCGGCGAACAACTGGGACGCCGTGGCGCAGTGCGAGAGCACGGGCAACTGGAACATCAACACCGGTAACGGCTACTACGGCGGCCTGCAGTTCTCGCAGAGCACCTGGGAGGCCTACGGTGGCACCGGCACCGCCGACAACGCCAGCCGCGAGGAGCAGATCCGCATCGCGGAGAACGTGCTGGCCGCGCAAGGTCCCGGCGCCTGGCCGGTGTGCAGCGCCTACCTGTAAAGCGCGCTGAATTTCAGACTTTCCTTGTCGGGAAACGAATAACCCGCTATTCGATGCACACGTCGAATAGCGGGTTTTTTCGTTGAATTTCAATTCCGGACGAGCAGCGTTATTCCGCCGACGAGTACGGCCAGGGCAATGGCCCCCACGCCGTAGGCGAGCTTGTAGTTGCGCAGGCCGGGGACGAACCGGTCGAGCGCGAAAGCGCCTGCGCCACTGAGCGCCAGGCTCGTCGCCGCGACCGCCAGGATCATCTCGTATTCGACACCCTTGGGCGAGAAGAAACCGCCCCACTTCACCGCGATCGCGTTGAGCATGGTGCCCAGGATCGCCGCCGCGGCCAGCGGGGTGAGCAGGCCGAGAATCAGGCCGATGCCGCCGAGCGTCTCGCTCAGTCCGGCCACCACCGCGAAGGCTTTCGCCGACGGATAGCCGCTCGCGGCGAAGAATTTCTCGGTGCCGGACAGGCCGCCGCCGTCGAACCAGCCGAACAGCTTCTGGGTGCCGTGCGCGGCCATGGTCGCGCCGACACCGAGGCGCAGCACGAGGAGTCCGGCGTCGGTGGGGGTGGTCGATGTCGTCATGGCGATGTCCTTTCCGTTGCGCCCGGTCAGCCGATCTGAACCGAGCGTCGTGCCATCCCGAACCAGTAACCGTCGATGACGGTGCGCAGGGAGTCGATGTCCTCGGCGCCCGCGCCGAGGGTGAGGAACAGCGGGGCGAAGTGCTCGGTGCGCGGGTGGGCCAGCCGCGGCGCGGGGGCGGTGTGCTCGAAGTCGAGCAGCGTGTCGATATCGCGGTCGTCGAGTGCCCGGCGGCCCCAGTCGTCGAACTCGGCGGTGAACGAGTGCACGTGGTGGTCGTCGGCGGTCAGCGCGCGCAGGTTGTGGGTGAAGAACCCGCTGCCGATGATGAGCACACCTTCGGCGCGCAGCGGGGCGAGTGCGCGGCCGAACTCCATCAGGTCCTGCGGATCCAGTGTAGGGATCGACAGTTGCAGCACCGGGATGTCGGCGTCGGGGTACATCTGGCTCAGCGGCACGTAGGCGCCGTGGTCGAGGCCGCGATCGGGGGCGTCGGCGACCGCGCCGCCGAGCAGTTCGCGCACCCGGGCGGCGAGCGCGGGCGCGCCGGGGGCGGCGTAGCGCTGGTCGTAGTAGCGCGGGGCGAAGCCGCTGAAGTCGTAGACCAGCGGCACGGTGGTGGTCGCGCCGAGGGTGATCGGGGCGGACTCCCAGTGCGCGGACACGATCAGGATCGCGCGCGGCCGGGGCAGGTCGGCCGCCCAGGCGGCGAGCTCGGCGGGCCAGGTGGCGTGGTCGATCAGCGGCGGAGCGCCGTGCGAGAGGTAGAGCACCGGCATGGTCACGGTCGGCTCCTTCGGATCGGTGAACTGTGTATGTTCAAATTTGAACAATACGCGATGCGCAGCTATTCCGCCGAAGTGATTAGGGTTTGCGGCATGGAAGAACCCAGGTGGCTCGATGCCGAGGAGATGCGGCTGTGGGTCAGGTTCCTGGCCGCGGGCGCGCTGGTCGACCGCGCGGTGGACCAGCACCTCAAGGGGGAGGGGCTCACGCACACCCAGTACGAGGTGCTGGTCCGGCTCGCCGCCGAGGCCGGCGGCGCCATGCGGATGACAGACCTCGCCGCCGCCAGCTACACCTCCAAGAGCGGACTCACCTACCAGGTGGGCAAGCTCGAACAGGCCGGGCTGGTGCGCCGCGTCGACGACGACACCGACGTGCGCGGCGTCAACGCGGTGCTCACCGAGGCGGGCCGGGCCAAGCTCGACGCCGTGGCCCCAGGGCACGTCGAGGTGGTACGCCGGGTGTTCGTCGACGTGCTCGAGCCCGCGCAGCGCGCCGCGATCTCCGCGGGGCTCGGTGCCGTCGCCGACGGGTTGACCCGCTAGACCTGCTGTTCCTCGCCGTGCCGCTGCGGGGTGTCGAGCCGGTGCACGGTGAGCGCGGCGGCCAGCATGCGCGAATCGGTCGGGTCGGCCGGGTCGAGTCCGGTCAGCTCGGCGATGCGGCGCAACCGGTAGGTGAAGGTATTGGGGTGCACGTGGATCTTGCGTGAGGCCGTCTTGCGATCGGCGCCGTGACGCAGGTGCGCCTCCAGCGCCTCGATCAGATGCGGGCTGCCCAGCAGCGGAATCACCCGCTGCGCCAGGCGTTCCCGGGCCGGGCCGGGGCGGGTGAGCTGGTATTCGAGCAGGAGGTCGTCGAGGCGGTAGCAGCCGCCGGGCCTGCCGCGCAGCCGGGCCAGCTCGGTCAGCTCGGTCGCGTCCTTGGCCGCGGCCGGGATGGCGTCACGGGTGACGCCGGAGAACTCGGCCAGATACACCGTCACGCCGTACTGCTCGGTCAGCCGGGCGGCGAGCTCGTCGAAGCGCTGGGCGACGAGGACGTCGGTCTCGGAGCTGTTGCTCAGCAGCGCGATGCCGTTCGCGCCGTCGAAGGTGGCCGGGGTGGTGGTGCCGGTGAGCTCGTCGAGCGCGCGCTGGAGGACCCGGATCCGGCGGCGGGTCACCAGGTTCGCCGCGCTGCCGGTGCGGGCGGGCTCGCTCAGGTGGATCGCCAGCACCGTGTACTGGTCGGCGAGCACGGTGTCGGCGCGCGCGGCCAGCTCCTCGGCGGGCAGCCCGCGCACCAGCGCCGAACACAGTTCCCGGCGGGCCTCGCGCTCGGCGTGGTAGATCGACTGCTCGACCTCGGTGTAGGTCTCGACGACGGTCATGTTGATGTGGCGCAGCAGCTCGAGCAGCCCGCTGCCCACCCGGATCAGATCGTTCATCTCGGTGGGCTCGGCCAGCGCGGACGCCTCGTCGAGCACGGCCTGCGCCGAGCCGTGGATCGCGCCGATCAGCATCGGCAGCGGCAGCCGGTCCTCGGCGTGGCGCTCGGCGACCGGCCCGACGAACGCCGCGACCTCGGCCTGGGTGAACTCGCGCTCGGCGGCGATCGCCTCGAGCACGGCGCGCCCGCAGGCGTAGATGGTCGGCAGGACTTCCGCGGTGAAATGGCCGGGCGGCAGCTCGGCGGGGGCGGTGGCACCGAGCCCCGCGGCGAGCATCCGCTCGGCGATCTGGGGCCAGCGGGTCAATAGTCGTGCGGTCAAAGCGGGTGGTGCGGTAACGGGGTGTTCGGCGAGCATGCCCCGATTGTGTCCGAGAACAGGGCGGCGTGGGCAGCTCCCATCGAGAACGCACAGATCTTGGTTCCCGCGCCAACAAGTGCGACGTTTTCTCGGTGCACGGTGCAGTGACACCGCTGTGGCGCCGGTCATAGATTCGCTGTGCGCGTCCGAGCCGACGCTGGCCGGCGCGGTTCGACGGAAGTGACTGACCACCATGATTGCAACGACGCAGCCACTGCGCCGCACCCTGTGCGGACTCGGTATCGCCGCGGGCCTCACCGCGGCCTCGGTTCTCGGCACGGGCACGGCGAGTGCCGACCCGGTGCTGGAACCGACCATCGCCTCGCTGGCCGACTACCTCGACGCCGGCATGGCCACGGCCCCCGACGGCCGCAGGCCCACCGCCATCGCCGACACCGGCAGCGCCTCGGGCAGCAGCTCGGGATCGGCGGGCAGCCGCGCGTCCGACGCCGTCGGCGAGGGCCCGGAGATGTCGGCCTACCTGCCCGCCTTCGCCTACGGCCTGCTGCACCCCGACGCCGCGCCGCCCGGCGCCAACCGCTGGGACTGCAAGCCGAGCGCACAGCACCCGCGTCCCGTCGTGCTCCTGCACGGCACCTGGCTCAACGCCTACGACACCTTCTCCTACCTCTCGCCGCGCCTGGCGAAGGCCGGGTACTGCGTGTTCACCCTGAACTACGGCAAGTCCGGGCTGCTCGAGGGCGGCGGCCTCGGCGCCGTGCTGCCCGGCCGCTACGGTGTCGGGCCGATGGCCGACTCGGCGCAGCAGGTCGCGGCGTTCATCGAGCGGGTGCGGGCGGCCACCGGCGCCGACCAGGTCGACATCGTCGGCCACTCCCAGGGCGGCACGATCGCCAACCACTACCTCAAGTTCGACGGCGGCCAGGGCAAGGTCGGCAAGCTGGTCACCTTCGGCGCCACCCACCACGGCACCGCGCTGCTCGGCATCGCCACCCTCGGCCGCATGATCAACAACGCCGGCATCGACATCCTGGGCTTCTACCGGCCGATCATCGGCGTCGCCAATGTCGAACAGGCCATCGGCTCGCCGTTCTACAGCACGCTCAACGCGAGCGGTGACACCGTGCCCGGCGTCGCCTACACGGTCGTCGGTTCCCGCTACGACGAGGTGATGAACCCCCTCGACCTGGCCTTCCTGCGCGCCGGACCCGACGCCACCGTCGACAACATCGCCCTGCAGGACGGCTGTGAGCAGGACGTCTCCGACCACCTGACCATGATGTACTCCCCGCGCGCCGCCTCGATCGCGCTGCGGGCCCTCGACCCGGAAGGCGGTCTCACCTTGACCTGCACGTTCAATCCCTGGTTCTTCGGTGGCGGCGGCAAGTTGTGAGGCTCGACCCGCTCGCGCTGACGCAGTGGAGCACCGCACCGCTGCTCCCGCCCGATGACCCGTTCTACGCCACCCCGCCCGGCGCCGAGCTGCTCGCGCCGGGCACGGTGGTGCGCTCGCGTTCGGTGGAGCTGGCCCTGTTCGGGCTGGTGCGCCAGCGGATCGCGGCCTGGCAACTGCTGTACCGGACCTGCGATCTCGACGGTGCGCCCGAGGTCGCGGTGACCACGGTGCTGCTGCCGTGGGGCGCCGACCCCACGCGCCCGCGTCCGCTGGTCTCGTTCCAGTGCGCGATCGACGCCGTTGCCCCGCAGTGCTTTCCCTCCTACGCGCTGCGGCTCGGCGCGCAGACCACCGGCTCGATCGCGCCGCTCGAACTGCCGATCGTGGCGATGGCGCTGCGGCAGGGCTGGGCGGTGTCGGTGCCCGATCACGAGGGGCTCGGCGGCCGGTTCGGCGCCGCCCGCGAGCCCGGCTACCGGGCGCTGGACGGGATCAGGGCCGCGCTCGGCTTCGTGCCACTCGGGCTGACGCCGACGACCCCGGTCGCGCTGTGGGGCTACTCCGGCGGCGGCCTGGCGACGGCGTGGGCGGCGGAGCTGGCCGCCGAGTACGCGCCGGAGCTGAACATCGTCGGCGCGGCCGCCGGGTCGCCGGTCGGTGACCCGGCGGCGGCGTTCGTCCGCCTCAACGGCGGCTGGTTCGCCGGGTTCCCCGCCGCGTTCGTCGCCGGCCTGCGCCGCGCCTACCCCGATCTCGACCCGGTCCTGGACGACCACCTCGACGACCGGTACCGCGCCCTGCTCGGCGAGGCCGAACAGCGCACCACCTTCGCGCTGCTGTGGCGGTTCGCCCGCCGCGATGTCGCCCGGCACCTGCGCGAGGGGCTGGCCGGGCTGCTGGCCGAACCGGCCCTGCGCCGCATCCTCGCCGATATCGAGCCCGGCACCAGGGCGCCCGCCGCTCCGCTGCTGGTGGTGCAGGGCGTGCGCGACGAGGTGATCGCCGTCGCCGACATCGATGCCCACGTCCAGCGCTATCGCGAGGCCGGCGCCACGGTCGAATACCTGCGCGTGCGCCGCGGCTCGCATCTGCCGCTGGAGTTCCTGGTGGTCCCGGTCGTGCTCGCCTGGCTGGCCGACCGGTTCGCCGGTCATCCGGTGACGCCGGGGACGGCCACGGTCGCCTCCGTCGCCCGCGACGGCACCGCGCTGCGCGCCCACCTCGGCTTCCTCGCCCTGGTCGCGGGCATGGTCGGTGGCCGACCCATCCGTGGCGCGGGCGAATAGGTGTGACCAGCTGTCCCGCTATGTATTCGTGATCGGTGCCCCTATTTTTCGGGGCATCGTAAATTCGGTCTTATCGGATGAGCGCAACATGAATCTCATGCGATTCTCATAATCCCCTCAGAAACGTGAGGTATTCGGGTAAAACCGCAGGTGGTAATAGGTTTACGAGGGTTGTTGTTACGCGGGTCACGAATTCCGGAATTTCGTAACTCGCGGCGTTCCGGCGTCGATAGGTCATCTGTAAGCCAGCTCCGGCTGGGCCTATGCGAGAAACAGAGGAATTATTATGATCCCCGTTATCATCGACACCGGTAGCGCCGCCCTGAACGGCCTCTTCGACACCCTCGGCGCCGCCCTGCACGGCCTGGTCGACACCCTGTGGACCGGCTCCTTCGGCGGCTGAGCAAGCCTCCAGGTCGATGAAACGACCGGGTCCGCCCTGACAGCGTGACCGACGAGAAGGCCCCGCACCTGTCCAGGTGTGGGGCCTTCCCGCGTTCGGGGGTCAGTGCGTGTGTGGCACCCGGCCGGTCGAGACGTGCTTGGGTCCGTGCGGCTCGCCGCAGTGGCTGTCGTCGTCGACCGCGCCGATCCCGATGACCGCAGGCCTGGCGTGGTCGACCTGCAGGGTGACGTGCTCGATGTGGTGCTCGTGGTCGAGCATGTGCGCGATGTCCTCGCGGACCGCGTGGCAGTCGTGCCCCGGCTGCACGAGCACGTGTGCCGACAGGGCGGGGGAGCCGGAGGTGATCTCCCAGATGTGCAGGTCGTGCACCTCGGTCACGCCGTCGCGCGCGGCCATGTCGCGACCGACCCGCTCGGGGTCGAGGTAGTCGGGGGCGGCTTCGAGGAAGATCCGGCTCGACGCCCGGATCAGCCCGATGCCCGCCTTGATCATCAGCGCCACCACGATCAGGGTGGCGACCACGTCGGCCTGCACCCAGCCCGTGAGGATGATGACCAGGCCCGCCACGGCGGTCGCGATGAACGCGAACAGGTCGTTGAGGATGTGCTGGTAGGCGCCCTCGACGTTCAGGCTGGTCCGGTCGGCGCGGCTGATCATCCAGGTCGCCAGGACATTGACCACGATGCCGATCAGCGCGGTCACCAGCACCAGGGTGCCGTGCACCTCCGGCGGCTCGAACAGCCTGCGGATCGCCTCGTAGCCAAGCCACAGTGCCAGCAGGAGCAGCGTCAGGCCGTTGGCCTGCGCCGACAGGATCTCCACCCGCTTCCAGCCGAAGGTCATCCGCCCGGTGGCCGGGCGCTTGGCGAGCCGGATCGCCACCAGCGCCAGCACGATGGAGGCGGCGTCGGTGGTCATGTGCGCCGCGTCGGAGAGCAACGCCAGCGAATCGGCCACGATGCCGACGATCACCTCACCGATCAGGAAGGTGACGATCACCGCCAGCGCGCCGGCCAGCCAGCGCTTGTCGCTGTCGGCCGACACCCCGTGGTCGTGTCCGTGTCCTGCGCCCATCGTGTTCACCTCTCCCTGCGGTTCGATCGGTCGCTATCGTATGCATACATCGCTATGTATGCAATTCGTTCTTGATTCGCCGCGGTCCGGGGTGGGCATCGTCGCTGGTCATCGGCCTGTAGCCGCCCGATCATCCGGTCCGGATCCAGCCTAGGCCCGCGAGCGCCGCCGTGGGGAACCACCACCGCGCGGTGCGGGAATCACTCTCGCGAGGGAGGCGCGGCGCGCGGTCGCCGGTCAGACTGGATCGTCGTGGGCCTGCCTCGGAAACCGCCGGAACCGATCGACGCGCTGATCGCCGCCATCGTGACGGTCGTGACCGTCGGACCCGCCGTCGTGGCCGGTGCGCCGTGGTGGATCGTCGCGCTGTCGGTGCTCGCCTCGGTCCCGGTGCTCTGGCGCCGCCGGGCGCCGCTGGCCACCCTCGGCGTGGTCGGACCCGCGATCACCGCGCTGGCCTGCGCGCACGCCATGCCCGTGCTGCCGTTCGGCACCGTGGTCTGCGTGTACACGATCGCCGCCTCTTGTTCGGCGATCCAGCGCCGGATCACGTTCGTGCTGGTCGCGGCCGGGATTCTCGTCTCGCTCCTGGTGCCGAACGAGCCCGTCGACTCCTACGGCTACGCCGCCATGTCGTTCCTGACCGCGTGGGCGCTCGGCGCCGGGGTGCGGGCTCGGCAGGCCCAGATCGACGTCCTCGCCGAGCGGGCCCGCCGCCTCGACGAGGAACGGGCCGCCGCCGTGGCCAGGGAACGGCTGCGCATCGCCCGCGACATGCACGACGGACTCGCCCACACCGTCGGCGCCATGATCCTGCGCGCCGAGACCGGCCCCCTGCTCGCGCACCCCGACGCCGCCTTCGCCGCGATCGCCGACGACGGCCGCGCCGCACTGCGCGAACTCCGGCACAGCATCGGCGCACTCCGCGACGGTGACGACCCGCCCCATCCGCCGGGCGTGGCCGCCGTCGCCGATCTCGTCGCGCGGGCCGAGCGTCCCGGCCTCGCCGCGCACTACACCGAACACGGAACGCGCGCGCCGATCGCACCGCAGACCGAGGCCGCCGCCTACCGGATCGTGCAGGAGGCGCTCACCAATACCGGCAAGCACGCGCGGGCGAGCCGGGTCGAGGTCGCGGTGCGCTGGTCCGCGGACCACCTCGGGGTCAGCGTCGTCGACGACGGCACCGGCCCGTCCCGCTCGGACACCACCGGATTCGGCCTGCTCGGAATGCGCGAGCGCGTGCACGCCTGCGGCGGCGTGCTCCGCGCTGGCCCGACCGCCACCGGATTCACTGTCGACGCGGAACTGCCACTGGCGCAGGGGAAGTGAGCATGCGGGTCCTCGTCGTCGACGATCAGGAACTGTTCCGCACCGGCTTCCGCCTCATCCTGGACGCCGAACCCGACATCGAGGTCGTCGGGGAAGCCGCCGACGGCCTCGACGCGGCGGCCGCGGCCCGACGGCTGCGGCCCGATGTCGTGGTGATGGATGTCCGGATGCCCCGGCTCGACGGCGTCGCCGCCACCGCCCGCATCTGCGCGGAGTCCGACGCGAAAGTCCTGGTACTGACCATGTTCGACCTGGACGACTACGTCTACGCGGCCCTGCGCGCCGGCGCGAGCGGATTCCTGCTCAAGGACGCCCGCCGCGCCGAACTGGTCGCCGCCGTCCGCGTCGTCGCGGCGGGGGAGGCCCTGCTCGCCCCGTCGGTGACCCGGCGCCTGATCGCCGAGATCGCCCGCACCCGCCGCCCGGAGCCCGCCGCCCACCTGGCGGCCCTCACCGCCCGCGAACGCGACATCCTGCGCGAACTCGCCGCGGGCCGCTCGAACGCGGAACTGGCCGCGCGCCTGGTCGTCACCGAGCACACCGTGAAAACCCATGTCAGTTCGGTGCTGTCGAAGCTCGGCTTGCGTGACCGGGCGCAGGCGGTAGTGTTCGCCTACGAATCCGGGATGGTGGCGCCCGGCGACAACGGGCTGCCGGGACGCTGATCTCCCTCGCGGTAGGGAGGCGGGACCGCTCGTCTGGGCGATGTGCGCGGTACCGCTCACCGCCGACCATCGAGCGGTGACCTTCTCGACGAAAAGATCTGTCCACGTGGGTATCTGGTGCGCGGCCACGGTGATCTCAGCAGGGCTGTGGGCCGTGGGAACCGGCCTGCACCCGATTCCCTTGGTCGCGTTCCTCGCCCCGCTACCGGTGCTGTGGCTGGCACCGCGCTACCCCGCCCCGGCCATGTATGCGGCGGCGGTGCTGTCCTGGCTCGGCGGGACCGCCCGCTACTGGCCGTATTTCGTGCGGACGCTGGAACAGCCGATCCTCGCCGCCGCCGTGCTGCTGGGCGGCAGCGCCCTCGCCTACGGGGCGTGCGTCCTGCTGTTCCGCGCGCTGCTCACCCGCGGGCGAATCGGCCTCGCGGCACTCGCCTTCCCCGCCGCTTGGACCTGCGCCGAATACCTGTATCGCCTGGTCGGCGGGGTCGGCGCGTGGTGGAGCATCGGCTACTCCCAGGCCGAGGTGGGACCGATCGTGCGGATCGCGGCGATCACCGGCGTCGCGGGAATCACCTTCCTCCTGCTCGCGGTGCCCGCTGTCGTCGTGGCCGTGACAGTGCCTCGGACGCGAAGCTCGCGGTGGCGGACAGGTGACGGCCCCTCCAGAGCACCGTATGAGGTTCGAGAGATGAGGCGGCGTTGGACTATCACCATCGCGGCTGTGCTGGCGCTCGGCGCCGGCGCGGCAGGTGCTGTGTGCTCGACCGCTGACGGGCCTGTCGTCCGGGTCGCCCTCGTTGCGCTGGCACAACCGCCTCTGTACGTCCCGGTCGACTCCGCTCCCGGCGCGGCGATGATCGCGGAGGCGGTGACGATGGTCGAGCAGGCGGCCGATGAAGGCGCCGAGGTCGTCGTCTTTACCGAGAAAGCTTGGCACGCGACGTCTTCCGACCTGGCTCGGCTGAGTGGGCCACTGGACGACGTCGCCAGGCGGCGCGGGGTGCACGTGGTGGTGGGACTGGAACTGGAACAGCAGGGAGGCACCGTCAATGCCGCCATCGCCTATCCGGGCGAAACCGTCTATGCCAAGCAGTATCTGGTGCCCGGCCTCGAAGCGGGCCTGCGGGCAGGCCGGGCCGTGGTGCCGGTGCCCCGCCGCCCATGGGCCCTCGCGATCTGCGCCGATCTCGACCACCCCGACCTCGTCCGCGAGAACCGCGCGAACGGCGCGACCGTCCTGCTCGCTCCTGCGTTGGACTTCACCGTCGACCATTGGCTGCACAGCCGCATGGCCGTCGTGCGAGCCGTCGAATCCGGTATCGCCATCGCCCGGCCCGCGCAACTGGGCGAGCTCCTCGGCGTCGACGCACAGGGCCGCGTCGACGTCTCGGTCGAGACCGGTATCACCGAAACCCGCATGGCGATCACCGATCTCGGCACCAGCACCGCTGGCACGCCGTACGCCCGCTGGGGCGACTGGTTCGGCGTGCTGACGCTCACGCTCACGGTGCTCGGAGTCGTCGCGGCCCGGCGCCGCCCGATCACGGCCGCCAGCCGGTAGCCGTCACCCAGGTCGCCAGGTCCTGGAGCCCGGGGTGGGCGGTGCGCAGCGCGGCCAGGTCGAGCGGCTCGTCGGGGCTCTCGTTGAAGTACGCGAACATCTTGCCCACCTGCTCGTCGAAGGCGCGCACCGCCTCGATCGGCACCTGCACGCTGCGCGCGGGCAGTCCGGCCGCAGCCCCGAAGACCTCGGCGATCTGCGGTGGGGTCAGCCGGTCACCGGCGATCGACACCGTGCGTCCCAGGTACTCGGCGCGGTGGGTCAGGGCGAGCGCGGCGAACGCGCCGATATCGCGGACCGAGATCAGCGAGATCGGAATATCGGCACGCACAGCGAGATTCACCAGCAGCGTGCCGGAATCGTCGAGCACGGGGCGATTGAACGACCGGAAGTTGTCCATGAAGAACACCGGCCGCAGGACCGTCGCGGGGACGCCCTGCGCGGCGATGTACTCCTCGAGGTGCGTCTTGGCGGCGTAATACTCCACCCCCGAGTCCTCCCCGGCGCCCCGCAGCGAGCTGTACACCAGATGCTCGATCCCGCTGTCGCGCGCCAGATCGATCACCAGCTCACCCCGCCGCTGCTCCGCGGCGATCCCGGCCGCCGTGATGTGGACACCCTCCATCATGGTCAGCATCAGGAACACACTGCCGCTGCCGTCCAGCGCCGCCTTCACACTGCCCGGATCGTCGAGATCACCCACTACCAGCTCGGCACCCTCGGCCCGCAGCGCCAGCGCCCCGGCCGATTCCGGATCCCGCACGAACGCCCTGACCTGCGCGCCCCGTTCGAGCAGGGCCGTCGTCGTCGCCCGCCCCTGCTGCCCGGTAGCGCCGATCACCAGCACCGGTTCGTTGTCGTTACTCATCGTCGTACTCCCTTGTCCGGGATGACCTTTCGCGATCACCTCTCCTCTACGACGGTAAGTCGCCAGCGCGCACCGGTCCTGGCACCGATACTGCTACCCAGAACATCACTGTTCGCCGAGACAACGGGAGCGCCATGAGCGAAAATCGCCGCACCGAACTCGCCGAGTTCCTCAAAGCACACCGGTCCCGGTTACAGCCTTCCGACGTCGGTCTCCCCGCGGATGTGATCCCCGGCCGGCGACGGACCCCGGGCCTGCGGCGGGAAGAAGTCGCCGAGCTGGCCGGCGTCAGCCTCAGCTGGTACACCTGGCTCGAGCAAGGTCGCAAGATCGCGGCCAGCCCGCAGGTGGTGGACGCGCTGGCGCGGGCGTTGCATCTGGACGCCACCCAGCACCGACAGCTCCGCAGGCTCGCGGGGTTCGCCGATCCGGTCGTGCGGTATCGGACCGGCGACGAAATCTCCCGCCTGCAACGGCTTGTCGACACGATGTGCCCGACCCCCGCCGTAGTGCACGACGCGCGGCTGGACTTCGTCGCATGGAACACCGCGTTCAGCCGGATCCGCACCGACCCGGCCGCCCTGCCCCCCGACCGCCGGAATCTGCTGTGGTGGATGTACACCGACCACCGCAACCGCGCCATGATGCGCCGCTGGGAACCCGCCGCCCGAGCGATCCTCAGCCAGTTCCGCGTCCTGCTCGGCAACACCCCCGGCGACCCACGCCTGACCCAGGTAGTAGCCGAACTGAGCACGGCCAGTGCGGAATTCCGCACTTGGTGGTCGGAGTACCCGGTCCAGGACTTCCAGCCGACCACCATCGGCATCGACCACCCCGAGGCAGGTCCGATCGACCTGGAACTGTTCCAATTCCGCCTGGTCGAGAACCCGGAACTGCTCCTTGTCGTCCAGCTTCCGGCCACCGACACCGACCGCGAACGAATCAACGCCTACCTGAACGGGTGAACTCGATCAGGTGGCTCGGCGCGTTCGAGTTCACACGGCCACTGGGCGGCGCGGTGGTCGTCCACCTTGCGGGATGGACGAGCCCTGGATACGTTGACGCCATGATTCTTTCCACTGCGAAGGGCGTCGTGCGCCTCGGGCGATGACCCCCGAAAGGCCCCAGACCCCAGACGCCCGCCGCCACGCGGGTGTCGGGTCGACCACCCGAGATCGCCAGCGCCTGCGACGCAAGCGTTCGACAGCAATCAGCGAAATCGGGTTCGACTACCGGCCAGGACCGCCCGGACGAACCGACGTCCACCAGATCATGCCCCGCATCGACACCATCCCCCTGACCGATCTCATCGATACCTTCGAAATCTGCGCCGGCATGGAGCCTGCGGGTGACGCGTACGGCGGCCTCGTTCCCGTGTTCTTCCGGTTGGAGCCAGCAATGGACCATTTCCACGGGTCCTCCTACGTCATGCGACAGAAAGCCCCCGTGCTCGCCTGCAGCTGCGGGGAAATGGGCTGCTGGCCACTACTGACGCGCATAACCCTGACCGGCGACCTCGTCGTGTGGGATTGCTTCGAACAGCCCCACCGCACCACTCGTGACTACACCGCACTCGGCCCATTCCTGTTCGACCGCGATCAGTACGACAAAGCTCTCCAGGAACTCGACGCCGCGATCTCCGTCAGCGAATGACGCGCCCAAGTCGCACTTGGCATCTCGCAATGCTGATGAGCGGATATCAGTCGGCGAACTTGGCGGCGGCCTGCGCGGTGACGGGGGTGAAGAGGTTGATCAGGTTGCCGTCCGGGTCGCGAAACAGCAGCGACCGGTTTCCCCACGGCATCGTCGTCGGCTCGTTGACGAAGTCCTCGACCGTATCGCGCAACCGCCGGTAGTCGGCATCGACGTCGGGGACCAGGAATTCGATGATCGCCGTGCGATTGTCGGCTGGGTGGGCGCTGCCCGCGGCGAACAGCGCCACGGTGCGGGTGCTGCCGATCGCGAGGGTGCCGGCCGGTGTGGCGATCTCGGCGAAATCCGGTGTAGCCCAGTTCGCTTCGACGCCGGTCACGTGGCGATAGAAACTGACCAGCCGCTGGATGTCGTCGGTGATCAGACGGATCGAGACGAGCTTCATGGTGTGCTCCTGCTGTCGGATGCGGGGGAGGGTTCCACCGCCGCACGCCACGGTAGAGCTGATACCGGACAGTTTCCGCCCGGTATTGATGCGAGAATTTCCCGATGACGCGCCCCACCGCCCGAGTGCTGGCCCTGCTCGAGCTGTTGCAGACCGGCGGTACCCATACCGTCGGCGAACTCGCCGGACGGCTCGGCGTCGATGAACGCACCGTGCGGCGCTACGTCACCCATCTCACCGACCTGGATATCCCGGTCCGATCGGTGCGGGGCCGCTACGGGGGATACCGGCTCGCTCCCGGCTACCGAATGCCACCGCTGATGCTGACCGACGACGAGGCGGTGGCCGTGCTCCTCGGGCTCCTCACCGGCCGCGGCGCCGACCGGCCGACGGCGGCGACCCACGCGGCCGACAGCGCGACGGCCAAACTTCGCCGCGTCCTCCCCTCACGCCTGACGGCCCGGCTGGACGCACTGATCGACACGGCCGAATTCACCGCCGACGCGCGCTCGGAAGCGCCGGTCGAGACCCCCGTCCTGCTCCGGGTCGCCGAGGCCACCCGCGAGCATCACCCGGTCGCCATCGAGTACACCGACCGGAACGGACGGTCCAGCAGCCGGACCGTGCACCCCTACGGGCTCGTCGACCACTCCGGCCGGTGGTACCTGACCGGGATGGACAGCAACAGCGAGGAACTACGCCAGTTCCGGCTGGACCGCATCACCGCGGTGAGCACTCAGCCCGGAACATTCGCTCCGCCAGCCGAATTCGAGCCCGCCGCTCATCTGCTGTCCGCCTTGGCCACCGCGCCCTACCGGCACGAAGTATCAGTCCGAGTCCAGGGCACGCTCACCCAGGTCCGCCGCCTGCTCCCCGCGACGATCGCGACCGTGCACGAGATCGACTCCGGGCCCGCTGACACCGACCCGTGGGTCCGGATCCGAATCCACGCCGAACGACTCGAGTGGATCCCCGCCCTGCTCGCCGGCCTGAACCGCCCCTTCATCATCGAGCACCCCGCCACCCTCAACGACGCCGTCCGCGCCCTCGCCGACCGACTCGCCGCAGCCGCCGATGCACAGATAGGTAGCAGTCATGCCGCGGATCGCGCGGGCTGTTCAGCGACTGAGGAATGGTGATGTCCTCGATCAGTCGTCCTGATCGGGCCAGGCGTCCTCGACGATCACCTGCCCCGCTTCATATCGATCCGCGACCGCCGCGCAGGAATAGGTCGGCCAGAACGACACCGCGCCGGTCGCCTTGTCGATGACGTATACCGAGCCGCCGACCGGAAGTGGCCGGTCAACGGGTGCGTGCAGTGGTCTGATCTCGAAGGCGACGAAGCCGGTCGCGAATTCGACGATGCGCCGCTCGGTGTCCGGCTGCGGCGGTGGTAGGTGGTCGGCCGCTAGGCGGGTGGCCTCGGCCCGGTCGACCGGCGTGTGCGCGTCGGTCGGGTATGCATGGATGTCCACGTTTTCTCGCTCCCTCGCCGCGATTGTCGTCGCCGATTCCCGCTCGCGCCAGGGAATGGGTGGAAAAGAGCGAGCCCGGCGGCCCTGCTCCCCCCTCCTGGAGCAGGCCCTGGCCGGGCTCGCGAAACGAGTGTCGCGTCCGGGGCCAGCAGGATTCTGAAGAGCGGCTTAACGTCGCTCGTTGTCATCGGGGCGGTGCGCGGCGATAACCCCATATGAAGGACAACTCCTGCGGTGCGCACTGCGCGCGCCTGTGTACCCCCGACGGGCTGGCCGAGGTGCTGGCCGCCGACCGTGGCCTGCTGCACTGGCGGGCGATGCGCAGTCTGGGCGATCCCGGCCTGGCCGAGCACGCCGTGCAGGAGACGCTGCTGCGCGGCTGGCGGTCCTGTCGCGACTTCGACGTGCGCAAGGGCAGCGTGCGGACCTGGTTGCTGGCGATCGAACGCAATGTCGTCGTCGATATCGTGCGGGCGCGGGCCGCCCGGCCCGGTGACGTCGGCTGGGACGACATCACCGAGGTCGCCTGCGTCGGCCGACCGGATTTCGCCGACGGCCTCGTCGACGGGCTGCTGGTCGATCAGTTGCTGGCCCGGCTGCCCGAGCCGCAGCGGGCCGCGGTCGTCGAGGTGATCCTGCACGATCGCGGGTATCGGGAGGTGGCCGCGGACTTCGGGGTGCCGGTGGGGACGGTGAAGACCCGCGTGCACTACGCGCTGCGCTCGCTGCGGCAATTGCCCGACGTTGCCTGATCCGGTCGACGAGCCCCATGATCTGGGCGTTTGACCAGCGCTAACCTGCTGTTTTCTCCCGTCACATTTCGGTAACGGTGCTTGCTCTGTAGTTGCTCACGTTGCAAGAGTGAACCACTGGGTTTGGTGTTACCAATGGGAAGGGAGGGGTGCTCCGTTCCGGAGCACCGACCGAACATGCAACCAAACATCATCAAGGCCGGTCTCTGCTCCACCGTCTCCGCCGCGGTCGTCCTGTCGCTGACGGGGCTGGTGCCCGCGACGGCGCACGCCGCGCCGGAACCCGCCGCCAGCGATCAGCTCGCGGGCAAGACGATCTTCCTCGACCCGGGTCATCAGGGAACGGCGCACGCGGAGGATCTGAGCCGCCAGGTCGACAACGGGCGCGGTGGCACCAAGGACTGCCAGACCACCGGCATGACCTCGCTCAACGGCATTCCCGAGCACACCATCAACTGGGAGGTCGCCCAGCTGGTGAAGGCCTCGCTGCAGGCGCTCGGCGCCGAAGTGGTGCTCAGCCGCGCCGACGACACCGGCTGGGGCGGCTGCGTCGACGATCGCGCCCGCGCCGCCAATCAGTCCGGCGCCTCGGTCGCGGTGAGCATCCACGCCGACAGCGCCCCCGCCGACCAGCGCGGCTTCCATCTGATCGTGCCGCAGCTGCCGATCCCCGACACGCTCGCCGATCAGGCGCAGTCCGGTGCGGGCCGCGCCGTGTCGGCGACCGTTCGAGACGCCTATCTCGCCTCCGGTTTTCCGTCGGCCACCTATGCCGGTGTCAGCAATGGGCTGCAGACCAGGGCCGATGTGGCCGGGCCCGCGCTGACCCAGGTGCCGCTGGTCTTCGTGGAGATGGGCAACGGCGCCAATGCCGAGGACGCCGCGCTGCTCGAATCGCGCGAGGGTCAGCTGAAGCATGCCGTCGCGATCGCGACGGGTGTGGTGGGTTTCCTGCTCAACAAGCCGGTCTCGGGGACGGTGCCCGCCTCCGCCCCGGACTCGAAGCCCGCCGACGGCCGCATCCCCGCCGCGACCCCCGCTCCGGACCCGGCCGCGCCGACCACCCCGGCCCCGCAACCCGGCCAGGCGGCGGACCCGAATCCCGCCGATCCGACCCCGACGCCGACCCCGGCGGATCCCGCCCCGGCTCCGGCGGCGGACCCGAATCCGGCCGATCCGGCCCCCGCCCCGGCGGACCCGAATCCCGCGGATCCGGCTCCCGCTCCGGCGGCGAACCCGAACCCCGCTGATCCGGCACCGAATCCGGCCGACCCCGCCCCGGCGGCGAACCCGGATCCGGCGCAGGCGGCCGACCCGAGTCCCGCCGCACCCGCCCCGGCCGGTGCGCTCGCCGAGACTCCGGCCCCGACGAGTACGCCGCCGAACCCGGCCACTCCGCCCGCCGACGCGTCGGCGCCGCCGCCCGATGGCGCTCAGCCGCCGACCACCGAACCGACCCCGGCCCCCGCCCAGCCCGCGGCCATCCCGGCCCGCGCGCCGCTGGGCGATCCGGTCTCCGCCGAGCCCCGGCTCCCCGCCGGTTCCAGCGGTCACCTGACCGTCCCCGGCGGTGCTCCCGACCAGGCTCCCGCGCAGCAGCCCGCGAAGCCGCCGACCGGCTCGGGCGGGCACCTGACGATTCCCGGTGCCGCCGAGGTGCGCACCGCCGCCCCCGGCGCTCCGGCGGCGCCCGCGCCCACCCCGCGCGAGCGCGGCACCACGCCGAAGAACCAGCAGCAGTCCACCCCGGACGAGTCGGCCCCCGACCTGAGTTCGCTCGGCGGCCCGATCCTCACCGTGATGAACATGCTGATGCCGCTGGCCAGGGCGCTGGGCATGGACAACACCGCCATCACCAGTCAGCTGATCAACCTCGCCTACACGCTCGTCGGCCTGGTCTTCGGCCCGACGAAGTAACCGCACGCGCCCGCGGCCGCCGACCCCCGCCCAGGGATCGGCGGCCGCGGCCGTTCGGGCACAATCGACACGGTGATTCCTGTGGTGATCGTTGCGGGGTTTCTCGGGGCGGGGAAGACGACCCTGCTCAACTCGCTGTTGCGCAACAACCGGGGCACCCGGATCGGGGTGGTGGTCAACGACTTCGGCGCCGTGAACATCGACGCGATGCTGGTGGCCGGCCAGGTCGACGCGATGGTGTCGCTGGGCAACGGGTGCGTGTGCTGCGCGGTGGACGTCTCCGAGCTCGACGACCTGTTCGCGACCCTGGCGCAGCCGCGCAGCGCCGTCGACGTGATCGTGGTGGAGGCCAGCGGCCTGGCCGAGCCGCGCAACCTGATCCGCATGGTGGTGGCCAACCCGAATCCCCGGATCGGGTACGGCGGGCTGGTCGAGGTGGTCGACGCCGAGCTGTTCGGCGCGACCAGTGCCCAGCATCCGGAATTGGTCACGCACCTGCGCCTGGCCGATCTCGTGCTGGTGAACAAGGCCGACCGGGTCGCACCCGAGGCGCTGGCCGCACTCCGCGCGCAGGTGTCGGACTGGGTGGGGCAGGTGCCGGTCTACGCGACGACGCACGGCCGGGTCGATCCCGGTCTGCTCTTCGACGAGCGGGTGCTCGCGGAACCGAAGGTGGCCCAGCAGCTGAGTTTCGACTCGCTGCTCGACGAGCACGACCACGATCACGACGACCCGGCGCACCGGCACCTGCACGACGAGTACGCGTCGGTGTCGTTCACCAGCAAGCGGGACCTGGACCCGCGCGCCCTGATCGCCTTCCTGGAGGATCCGCCGCCCGGCCTGTTCCGCGCCAAGGGCTGCGTGGCCTTCGCGGTCGCGGGGGAGCGGCGCAAGTTCGAGATGCACCTGGTCGGCAGGCACGTGGTGTTCACCCCCGGCTCCTGGGGGCGCGGCGAGGAACGCGTGTCGAACCTGGTGCTGATCGGCAGCGGCCTGGACGAGGCCGCGGCGCTGGAACGCTTGCGCGGCACCGTCTTCGAGGGCGAGGAGCTCATGGACGAGCAGGCGATGCTCGGCGTCTGGCGCTACACCCCGCGGTGACGCTCAGCCGCAGGCATTGACCCATTCGGACAGGCCGTCGGCGAAGAGCTGCCGCTTCCAGATCGGCACCTCGTGCTTGATCCGGTCGACGAGCTCGGCGCAGACGGTGAAGGCCTCGGCCCGATGCGGCGCCGCGACCGCCACGACGATCGCCAGGTCGCCGATGGTGAGCGAGCCGATGCGATGGATCGCCGCCACCGGAAGTCCGTGCGTGGCGGCGACGTCGGCGCAGATGTCGGTCAGGAATCGCTCGGCCTGCGGATGCGCCGAGTACTCCAGCGCGGTCACTTCCTGGCCGCCGTCGTGATTGCGGACCTTGCCGGTGAACACCACCACGGCACCGAATTCCGGTCCGTCGACGGCGTTTTCGACGGCGAGGGGATCGAGCGCCTGGTCGCTGATCGCGGTCAGGCGCACCGCGCCGTGGTCATTCATGGTCGCCGCCTCCGGCTACTTGCGCGAGCAGATGGTCCAACAGGGGTTCCAGGACCGCGATCCCGTCCTTCACCCCGCCGGGCGATCCCGGCAGGTTGACCACGACGGTGCGGCCCGCCAGCCCGGCGACGCCCCGGCTGAGCGCCGCGAGCGGGAACTTCGCCGTGCCGCGCTGCCGGATGGCGTCGGCGACGCCGGGCAATTCGCGATCGAGGACGGCACGGGTGGCCTCGGGGGTGGCATCGGTGGGGGAGGCACCGGTGCCACCGGTGGTGATCACCAGTGTGGGCGCACCCGTGAGGGCATCGGCCAACCCCGCCGCGATCTCGGCGTCGGCGTAGACGAGCGGGCCGCGTACCGAGAATCCCTGTGCGCCGAGCCATTCGGCGAGAACGGGGCCGGTGGTGTCGAGCCTGGTGCCCGCCGCCGCGCCGGTGGACGCGACCACGACCACGGCGCTGCGTGCCTCGACACCGGCGACCGGTTGGTCGGCCGCGCTCGGTGACGCCGTTGCGGTCCGCGCCTCGGGCCGCACCCAATGCCCGTGCTTGCCACCCTCTTTGGTGACCAGCCGCACCCCGTTCATCACCGCGGCGGGATCCACCGCCTTCACCATGTCGTGCAGCGTGAGCCCCGCGACGGCGACCGCGGTCAGCGCCTCCATCTCGACCCCGGTCGGCCCGGTGGTCTTCGCGGTGGCCTCGACCGTGATGGTCGTCTCGGTGAACCCGAACTCCACCTTCACCGACGACAACGCCAGCTGATGACACAGCGGGATCAGCTCGGAAGTCTTCTTGGCACCGGCGATTCCGGCCAGCCGCGCCGTCGACAGCACATCCGCCTTGGGCATCCCCTCGGCGCGCACCAGCCGGACCACCTCGGCCGTGGTCTGCAATTCGCCTGCGGCGACGGCGATCCGGGTGGTGTCGGCCTTGCCGCTGACATCGACCATGCGCGCGCGACCCTCGCGGTCGAGGTGGGACAACTCGCTCATAGCGTCAAGATTCGCACAGGGACACCCGCGGGCAGCGAGGTGACCTCGGCGGGCACATCCACGAGCACATCGGCCCAGGCCATGCCCGCGATGAGATGGGAACCGGGACCCGAGACCACTTCGACGCCGTCGTCGGTCAGCAGGCCGCGCAGATACTGGCGCCTGCCCGCGGGCGAACGCACCGGCGTCAGCAGGGTCACCTCGGCGGTGGCGGGCGCGGGCAGCCCGCCCAGCGCCCGCACCACGTCGCGGGCGAATACCGCGTAGGACACGGTGGTGCTCACCGGATTGCCGGGGAAGCTCAGCACCGGCACCCCGTCGACGACGGTGTAGCCCTGCGGTCCGCCGGGCTGCACCGCGACCGAACCGAACGTTCCGCCCAGTGGTTCCAGCACGTCCTTGACGACCTCGAAATCGCCCTTCGACACCCCACCGGAGGTGAAGACCAGATCGGCGGCGGCGACGGCGGCGCGCAGCACGGCGGTGAACTCGGCCGGATCGTCGGTGCTGTGCGCGACCTCGACGACCTCGACACTGTCGGCCCGCAGGGCCGCGGCCAGCGCGATCCCGTTGGAGTTGTAGATCTGACCCGGCGCCAGCTCGCTCCCGGCGGGCCGGAGTTCGTCACCGGTGGTGACGCAGACCGCGCGCAGGCGGCTCAGCACCGGCACGGTCGCCAGGCCGACGGCGGCCAGCGCCGCGATGTGCCGGGGCGCGAGCACCGTGCCCGCCCTGGCGACCAGCGCACCGGCGCGCACGTCGGTCCCGGCCTCCCGCACGAACTCACCGCGGGCCCGGCCCCGCTCGACCACGATCCGGCCCTCGCCCGCCTGCACGTCCTCGACCGGGACGACACAGTCGGCGCCGGGCGGGATCGGCGCGCCGGTCATCACCTTCAGCGCGGAGCCGGCGGGCAGCGGCTCGGCGCCCGGCTTGCCCGCCGCCACGACCCCGGCGACCGGCAGGGTGACCGGCGTGACCGCCACATCGGCCGCCCGCACCGCGTACCCGTCCATGGCCGAGTTGCGGAACACCGGCAGATCGATCGGGGACAGCACGTCGTCGGTCAGGACGCGGCCGAGCGCGTCGGGGACCGCCACCTGCTCGGCCGGGCGGTCGGCGAGGTGGGCCAGCAGCGCGGCGACAGTGTCGCGGTACTCGTCGACGCTGCGCGCCGACGCGGTGGCGGGCCGGGGAGTCATGCTGCCAGCCTAATCGCCGTCCGACCGGCGGGTTCGGCCCGGATCGCTCACCGCGGCCGGGCGCGGGCGGTGAGCTGTCGACTTCGTGACAGATCGGCGCTCCGCACGGTTCACGCCGGGGCCGACGGGTCATACTGTAAAGATGACGCTGGTCGAAATGGGGATTCCCGCTGTGCGATCGGAGCGGCCTTCCCTGGACGGCCGGCCCGAGACGCCGCTCCTCGTCGACCGCTTCGGCCGGGTCGCGCGCGATCTGCGCGTCTCCATCACCGAGAAGTGCTCGCTGCGCTGCACCTACTGCATGCCCGAGGAGGGCCTGCCGCCGATCCCACGGCAGGAGCTGCTGAGCGCCGACGAGATCATCCGGCTGGTGTCCCTCGCCGTGCGGGAACTGGGCGTGCGCGAGGTGCGCTTCACCGGTGGCGAACCGCTGATGCGGCGCGAGCTGGAGGAGATCATCGCGGGCTGTCACGCGGCGGTGCCCGACACCCCGCTGGCCATGACCACCAACGGCGTCGGCCTCGAACACCGGGCCCGGGCCCTGGCCGAGGCCGGACTGAGCCGGGTCAATATCTCCCTCGACACCGTCGACCGGGTCGATTTCACCCGGCTGACCCGCCGGGACCGGCTCGAATCGGTGCTCAACGGCATCCGCGCCGCCCGCGATGTCGGGCTGGCACCGGTGAAGGTGAACGCGGTGCTGATGCGGCAGAACCTGGCCGGTGCGCCGGACCTGCTCGCATGGTGCCTGGCCGAACAGTGCGAGCTGCGCTTCATCGAGGAGATGCCGCTCGACGCCGACCACGAGTGGGCTCGCAACAACATGGTGACCGCCGCCGACCTGCTCGACGTCCTCGGCGAACGGTTCACCCTCACCGAGGCCGGACGCGTCGATCCGTCCGCGCCGGCCGAGAAGTGGCTGGTCGACGGCGGCCCGGCCACGGTCGGCATCATCGCGACGGTCACCCGCAAGTTCTGCGACAGCTGCGACCGGACCCGGCTCACCGCCGACGGCATGCTGCGCTCGTGCCTGTTCAGCGACCAGGAGTTCGACGTGCGGACCGCGCTGCGCGCCGGTGCCGACGACGACGAGGTCGCCGAGCTGTGGCGCGGTGCCATGTGGCAGAAATGGGCCGGTCACGGTATCGACGCCGCCGGTTTCGTCCCCCCGGAACGCACGATGGGAGCCATCGGTGGTTGAGGTCCGCTACTTCGCCGCGATCGCCGACGCGGTCGGCAAGAACTCCGAATCACTCGACCTGCCCACCGGCGCGACCGTCGCCGACCTGCGCGCCTCGCTGGCGGCCGCCTACGGCACCGAGGTCGACTCGCTCGTCGGGGTCTGCGCCTTCCTGATCGGCGACGAACTCACCCGCGACCCGTCGGCCATGCTCCGCGACCGCGTCGACGTCCTGCCCCCGTTCGCGGGCGGCTAGCCGGATGGTCCAGAGCGCGGCTCCCGACGTCGACAGCTATCTCGCCGAACTCCCGGACGAGCGCCGCGCGGCGCTGACCCGGCTGCGCGCGCTGTGCCTGGCCGAACTCCCCGGCTTCACCGAGGTCATGGCCTACGGCATGCCCGCCTACGAACGCGACGGTGTCGGCGAGATCGCCTTCGCCAGCCAGAAGCAGTACATCTCCTTCTACCTGCTGCGCTCCGACGTCCGCGCCGCCTTCGCCGACCGGCTGGCGCGCGAGGACATGGGCAAGGGCTGCCTGCGCTTCCGCAAGGAACCCGACTACGACCTCATCCGGGACCTGTTGCGCGCGACCGCGCCGGATGTCGGTGCGCCGATCTGCGACCCCTGATCTGCTACTTCCACCAGGTGTCGAGGGGAGTCACCGGGACGGTGCGCTTGTGCCGGGTGTTGGTGAAGATCGACTCGACGCGGGCCGCGACCTCCGGGGTGACGTCCTTGCCCTCGAGGTAGTCGTCGAGCTCGGCGTAGCGCAGGCCGAGAGCTTCCTCGTCCGGCAGGGCGGGCCGGTCGTCCTCGAGGTCGGCGGTGGGGACCTTGGACCAGATGCTCGACGGGGCGCCCAGCTCCTGCAGCAGCGCGGCGCCCTGGCGCTTGGTGAGCCCGGTGAGCGGGGTCAGGTCGACGCCGCCGTCACCGAACTTGGTGAAGAACCCGGTGACCGCCTCGGCAGCGTGATCGGTGCCCACCACCAGCAGGTTCTCCTGCCCGGCCAGTCCGTACTGGGCGACCATCCGCTCGCGGGCCTTGATGTTGCCGCGCACGAAGTCACGCAGCCGCTCGTGGTCGAGCGCACCGGCGACCTCGGCGGCCACCGCGTCGGCGCCGGGGCGGATGTTCACCACGACCGACCGATCGGGGTCGATGAAGTTCAGGGCGATCTGCGCGTCGTGCTCGTCGGCCTGCACGCCGTAGGGCAGGCGCACGGCGAGGAACTTCGCCTCGACGCCCTCGGCGCGCAACTCCTCGACGGCGAGCTGGCACAGCCTGCCCGCCAGGGCGCTGTCCTGGCCGCCGCTGATGCCGAGGGCGAAGCCGCGCGCCGGGGTGGAGTTCAGGTAGTCCTTGAGGAAATCGACGCGGCGGCGGACCTCCTGCTTCGGCTCGATCTCCGGCAGCACACCCAACTCGGCGATGATCTGTTCACGCAGTGTCCCCATGCCGCCTCACTCTACTTGTGCGGCAGGGGAAACGACGCGGCGAACGAGCCATTCCCAGTTGTCGCCGATCTGAGCGCGGGTGTAGCCGAGGATGTCGATCTGGTGAACGACCAGCGCCGCGGACAACGTCGACAGCAGGGTGTCGGCGACCAGCGGCAGTTCCCCGGTGACCCCGGCCTCCCGCAGCAGCAGCGCGACGTGCGCCTTGTGCAGGCCGTACGGCCCGCCGCCGAAGCGCCCCTTCTCCTCGGCGGCCCGGTGCAGGTCGCCCTCGACCTCGATGTCGAGCAGCCGGGTCCGCCCGAACGCGATCAGCCGCTCGACCGGGCTCGCGTCGGGGCCGAGCGGCGCGGGCCCGAACATGAACGCCGCCTGGAACTTCTGCTCGGAGTGGTCGAGCAGGGCCAGCATCAGACCGGTGCGGTTCCCGAACCGCCGGAAGACGGTGCCCTTGCCGACGCCCGCGCGCTTGGCGACCGCGTCCATGGTCAGCCCGGCGACCCCGTGCTCGCGCACCAGCTGCTGGGCGGCGTCGAGCAGCAGCGCGCGGTTGCGCGCGGCGTCGGCGCGCTCGATCGGCTCGGCCTCGCCGGGCGGCGGCGGCCCGATCGGCAGCAGCGGCGGCTCGTCCGACCTGGGTGTGCTGTAGCTCACGCCGCTCACACGTCCTCCGCGGGAAGTAATCGGACTGGGGTCCGGTTAATGCCTGATGAAACTTCGATCATCCCACTGAGTACACCAGGAGTCGTCATGGCCGGGACCCGCATCCTCACTCTCGTCGGAAGCCTGCGCGCGGGCTCGATCAACCGCCAGCTCGCCGAGGCCGCGGTGAAGACCGCGCCGGAGGGCGCGGACATCACGATCTACGAGGGTCTCGCGGAGATCCCGTTCTACAACGAGGACCTGGACGTCCCCGGCGCGGTCCCCGCGCAGGCCGAGGCGCTGCGCGCCGCCGTCGCCGCGGCGGACGCCGTCCTGCTCGTCACCCCCGAATACAACGGCACCCTGCCCGCCGTGCTGAAGAACGCCATCGACTGGGCCTCCCGCCCCTACGCCGCGGGCGCGATCAAGGGCAAGCCGGTCGCGGTCGTGAGCGCCTCCATCAGCCCCAGGGCCGCCGAGTGGGCCCACGGTGACGCGGTCAAGGCGATCGGTGTCGCGGGCGGTGTCGTCGTCGAGGCCGCGCACGCGCGCTTCGGCACCATCGGCGAGCGTTTCGGCCAGACCCACCCGGCCCAGGACGCCGAGGCGCTGACCCAGCTCGGCGCGACCGTGCACGAACTGGTTGCCGCTGCGAACGGGACGCTGGTCTCGGCGTAAGCTTCCTGTCGGCTCGAAGAGGGGCGTCGCGTCCGGTGTGGACGCCACGCCCCTTTCGCGTGTCCCGCGAGGTTTGCTGAGGACTCGCCGGGATGCAGAATCGTGATCTGGACCACTGTTTTCCCAGCGTGTCGATCGCGCGTCCTGGGACTTACGGCAGGGGAATTACATCTGTGCGACTCGCAACACCTTGTGTTGTTCCAATCTGTCGGCCACTAGGTGTAGTGTCTCCAGTACTGGAAGACGGTGTGAAGCCATCACTGATCGGGCCCAAGGGAAGGGGTTACGAGCAGGGCTTTCTTCGCCAGATCCAGGAGTTTGCGCAGCATCACCGTTCGTGCACTGCATACGGATCACAGGCTGTGGATCAGGCATAGGAGAGGGAGAACCTAGATGACCATCACCGTGTACACCAAGCCCGCTTGCGTCCAGTGCAATGCCACCTACAAGGCGCTCGACAAGGCCGGGGTGGACTACGAGATCATCGACATCTCCGAGAACGCCGAGGCGCGTGACTACGTCATGGCGCTCGGCTACCTGCAGGCTCCCGTCGTCGTCGCCGGTGACGACCACTGGTCGGGCTTCCGCCCCGACCGCATCAAGTCGCTCGCCGTCGCGGCCGCTTAGGACCTTCGCCGGAAGGAGGCGTCATGCCCGAACGGACGACTCCGGGCGGGCTGGTCTACTTCTCCAGCGCTTCGGAGAACACTCGTCGTTTCGTCGAGAAGCTGGGTCTGCCGGCTACTCGGCTTCCACTGCACACCGCTGAATCGCTGCGCGTCGACGAACCCTACGTGCTGATCACCCCCACCTACGGGGGTGGTCGGCACGTCATGGGGGGCCAACGGTCCGACAAGGACCTCGTACCGCGGCAGGTCGCCAAGTTCCTCAACGACCCGCACAACCGCGCCCTGCTGCGCGGGGTGATCGCGGCCGGCAACACGAACTTCGGCGATACCTATTGCGCTGCGGGCGACATCATCTCGCGAAAATGCGGGGTGCCGTACCTGTATCGCTTCGAACTCATGGGAACCGCTGAGGACGTCGCGCGCGTCCGAGAGGGATTGGGATTGTTTTGGCAACAGCAACCACAGCACCGACCGGCAAGACTGCCCGCCTAGAGCAGGCCGCGGTGCGCGGCGAGGCGGGTGAGGTCCTCGACTACCACGCCCTCAACGCGATGCTGAACCTGTACGGCCCCGACGGCAAGATCCAGTTCGACAAGGATCGCGAGGCCGCGCACCAGTACTTCCTCCAGCACGTCAACCAGAACACCGTCTTCTTCCACAACCTGGACGAGAAGCTGGACTACCTGGTCGAGGAGAACTACTACGAGACCGAGGTCCTCGAGCAGTACAGCCGCGAGTACATCAAGAGCCTGTTCCAGCGGGCCTACGCCAAGAAGTTCCGGTTCCCGACCTTCCTCGGCGCGTTCAAGTACTACACCTCGTACACGCTCAAGACCTTCGACGGCAAGCGCTACCTGGAGCGGTTCGAGGACCGCGTCGTGATGGTCGCGCTGACGCTGGCCGCCGGTGACCAGGGCCTGGCGGACAAGCTGGTCGACGAGATCATCGACGGCCGGTTCCAGCCCGCCACCCCGACCTTCCTCAACTCCGGCAAGAAGCAGCGCGGCGAGCCCGTGTCCTGCTTCCTGCTGCGCATCGAGGACAACATGGAGTCGATCGGCCGCTCGATCAACTCCGCCCTGCAGCTGTCCAAGCGCGGTGGCGGTGTCGCCCTACTGCTGAGCAACATTCGTGAGCACGGCGCGCCGATCAAGAAGATCGAGAACCAGAGCTCGGGCGTCATCCCGATCATGAAGCTGCTGGAGGACTCGTTCTCCTACGCCAACCAGCTGGGCGCGCGCCAAGGCGCAGGCGCGGTGTACCTGCACGCGCACCACCCCGACATCTACCGCTTCCTCGACACCAAGCGGGAGAACGCGGACGAGAAGATCCGCATCAAGACGCTCTCGCTGGGCGTGGTGATCCCCGACATCACCTTCGAGCTGGCGAAGAAGAACGAGGACATGTACCTGTTCTCGCCGTACGACGTCGAGCGCATCTACGGCAAGCCGTTCGCCGATGTCGACGTCACCGAGAAGTACTACGAGATGGTCGACGACAAGCGCATCCGCAAGTCGAAGATCAAGGCGCGCGAGTTCTTCCAGACCATCGCCGAGCTGCAGTTCGAGTCGGGCTACCCGTACATCATGTTCGAGGACACGGTGAACCGGGCCAACCCGATCAAGGGCAAGATCACCCACTCGAACCTGTGCTCGGAGATCCTGCAGGTCTCCACCCCCTCGGAGTTCAACGACGACCTGTCCTACTCGAAGGTCGGCAAGGACATCTCCTGCAACCTGGGGTCGCTCAACATCGCCAAGGCGATGGACTCGCCGGACTTCGGGCAGACGATCGAGACCTCGATCCGCGCGCTGACCGCCGTCTCGGACCAGACCCACATCTACTCGGTGCCCTCGATCGAGCAGGGCAACAACGAGTCCCACGCCATCGGCCTCGGTCAGATGAACCTGCACGGCTACCTGGCGCGCGAGCGGGTCCACTACGGTTCCGAAGAGGGCGTCGACTTCACCAACATCTACTTCTACACCGTGGTCTACCACGCGATCCGGGCCTCGAACCTGATCGCGAAGGAGCGCGGCAGCGCGTTCGGCGGCTTCGCGGAGTCGAAGTACGCCAGCGGCGAGTACTTCGACAAGTACACCGACCAGGCGTGGGAGCCCAAGACCGACAAGGTCGCCCAGCTCTTCGCCGACGCGGGCGTGCGCATCCCCACCCAGGACGACTGGCGTGAGCTGAAGGCCTCGGTGCAGGAGTTCGGCATCTACAACCAGAACCTGCAGGCGGTCCCGCCGACCGGGTCGATCTCCTACATCAACCACTCCACCAGCTCGATCCACCCGGTGGCGTCGAAGATCGAGATCCGCAAGGAAGGCAAGATCGGCCGCGTCTACTACCCGGCCCCGTACCTCGACAACGACAACCTCGAGTACTACGACGACGCCTACGAAATCGGCTACGAGAAGATCATCGACACCTACGCCGCGGCCACCCAGCACGTGGACCAGGGCCTGTCCCTGACCCTGTTCTTCAAGGACACCGCCACCACCCGCGATATCAACAAAGCTCAGATTTATGCCTGGCGTAAGGGAATCAAGACGCTGTATTACATTCGTCTGCGTCAAATGGCGCTGCAGGGGACTGAAATAGAGAATTGCGTCTCCTGCATGTTGTAATTTCTTGTCGCATACTCGGTGCGGAGGTCTGATGGGCACGCCGACGGATGGTGTGATCTACGGAGTTCGCCTCCGCACCGAGTATGACTACCGGAAGCAGAATCGCAAAGATGTCATTGCCGACGTCCTCGATTGGGTCTACGGACTGAAGAAATTGGGACGCGCGGAGATTGACTGGATTGCGTATCTGCGGAGACAAGGCCAGCCGCTGCTCAATCTGGCTGATGGCGGGCTCCGGCCTACTGGTGTGATCTGGACTGCGGAAATGCGGGAGGCTGTGCGGATCCGGTCGACCGGCCGTCCAGAAGTGCGTCGGTTCGGTGAGGGGAATCCGTTATATCAGGAATCCGAACGGCGGGAAGTTTGGTCCTGATCATCCCGGATTCGGGCACGTAGTCTCAGAGGAAACACGTCGGCTTCTGTCCGAACAGAAAACAGGCGCGAAAAACCCGAACTACGGACGAACTGCCAGCGATGAGACGCGGGCAAAGATGTCAGCGGTTCGGAGAGGCCGGCCGATGCCGTCGAGTAAGCGCAGCGCGCACACGCGCCATCACACCAACAAGGGCGTGTTCAAAGAGTCTTGTCCGCACTGCGTCGAGGACCTGGCGAAGGATCCCAAACCTGGGGCCGAGAGCTGAAACACGTTCCTCAGCCGATGCTGCCGAAGATGTCGAAGCAGCACCAGCCGCCGCGGAACCACTGGCCGATCAGCTGCCACAGCGTCGGGTCGCTGCCGTCGGCGTGGCGTAGCCGCAGGCCGAACGAGCATTTGCCTATCGTCGTGCGGGTGTACCGCTGGACCACCGTGCGGTGCAGGAAAGAAGCGCCGAGCCAGGCGGCGATGCCGTACAGGACGGCGGTCGCGCCGGTCGCGACGTACCAGACGGTGGCGCCGATGGCGGCGTGCAGTGCCATGTCGATGAGGAACGCGGGGATCACCCCGGTCTCGTCACCGGCGGAAGTGCGTCCGGTGAGCGGGAATTCGCTCTTCGGTCGCTGCGGCTCGGCGCTCTCGGGCCGGACGAAGGTCAATCGGCCGTCGGCGTCGCGCTCGTAGCCGCCGGTCCGCTCGGCGCGCCGGGTCGCTGTCGTCGTGCTCATGGGGCCAGCGTGGTCGACGTCGCTTAACAAGCACCCGGTGGCGACCTTGCCGTCCGCGGAAGGCCCAGGTCGCCGCGCCGCGGCGAGGCGGCGCCGGTACCGGAATCCGCCGGATACGGTAGGAACCGGAGCTCTGTTGTGCCGAAGCGCAGTTCGTCGAACCGAGGTCGAGGAGGCCGGATGTCCGGAGCGGAGCAGGGGAAGACGGTGGGCGACGGGCTCGACCTCGCGTTGGCGCCACGCGAGCGGATCGAACGGCCGGAACGTGGTGGGCGCGGGCGGGATTCGCGCAAGATCGTGCCGCGGTCGGACCTCGGCGCGTGGGATCCGGAGCGGCGTGGGCACGACGCGCTGGCGACCGTGCTGGCGCAGAACGCGCTGCGGGCACCGGACCTCGTGCCGATCCGGATGGCGCGCATGGCGGCCTCGCCGTGGACGTTCTATCGCGGGGCCGCCGCGATCATGGCCGCGGACCTGGCGTCGCGGCCGAATACCGGGATCGGGGTGCAGCTGTGCGGGGACGCGCACGTGCTGAACTTCGGCATGTGGGCGAGTCCGGAGCGCAATCTCGTATTCGACCTGCGGGATTTCGACGAGACGCTGCCCGGTCCGTTCGAGTGGGATCTGCTGCGCCTGGTGGCCTCCCTCGTCGTGCTCGGCCGCGACAACGGGGTGCCCGCCGCTCGGTCGGACGCGGCGGTGGCGGCGGCCTCGGTCGCCTACCGGGCCGCCATGGCCGAGTACGCGCGCACCCCGGAGCTCGATATCTGGTACGAGCGGGTCGACGCCGAGGACTTTCTCGGCTACTTCGGCCCGCGCGCACAGGAGTTGGTGCGCAAGGAGATCCGGCGCGGAACGGTGAAACGCACCAGTCGGGGGGCGTTCGGCAAGTTCACCGAGATCCGGGACGGGCGACGGCGGATCACCGAGCTCCCGCCGTTCCGGGTGGCCGTCGGTGCCGACCAGCGCAGGCTCGTCGGCGCGGTCGTACACGACTACGCCGAGTCGGTGCCCGACCACATCTGGTCGCTGCTGACCCGGTTCCGGGTCATCGATGTCGCGCGGCAGGTGGTCGGGGTCGGCAGTGTCGGCATGCGGGTCTACCTGGCGCTGCTCGAGGAACGCCGCACCGGCGACCCGTTCTTCATCCAGGTCAAGCAGGCAGGCCGCTCGGTGTACGAGGACTTCCTGGCGCCGAGTCGCTACGACAACCACGGTTCGCGGGTCGCCCACGGCCAGCGCATGCTGCAGTCCACCACCGACAAATTCCTCGGCTGGACCCGCGTGGACGAGATGGACTTCTACGTCCGCCAGTTCCGGGACATGAAGGTCACCGCCGACGGCACCCTCGTCGCACCGCAACTCGAACAGTTCGCCACCGCGTGCGCCCGGGTCCTGGCCCGCGCCCACGCCCGCTCCGGCGACGCCGCCCGCATCGCCGACTACCTGGGCCGCAGCGAGCGCACCGACACCGCCCTGGTCGACTTCGCCCGCGCCTACGCCGACCAGAACACGCGCGACCACGCCCAGCTGGTCGCGGCGATCGCCGACGGCACCGTCCCCGCCCACGAGGTCGGCTGGGCCTGATCGCTTGTGCCGGCGCTCGCATCGTTCCGCGCGCGGCTACCGGCCTCGCAGAAGATCGCCATGCAAGCGCTGCAGAACATACTGCGGAGATATCGGAATCCCGTGGTGACCGTGAAGATCCTGGCTTCCCGCTATCGCATGGATGACGCGGTTGATGTCCTTCGAATGATCGGATGACTCGCTGCTGGTGCGGTGCCTCGGAGAGTGGGCACCGCCGGGCCCGCTACCGGGGAAGTGGCAGCGGGCCCGGGCGGCACGATTAGCCCGCCGAGCCTGTGAGAATGCGTGGCAGGCCCGCTGCTGAGCCGCTGCCGCTGACGCTGTTGCCGTCGGGTAGTTCGGCGCCCGATGATCCGGGCCGGTGGATGTGGACGGTGACCGGTGCGGTGCCGTCGGCCACGACGGTGACCACTCGCGCCCCGGCCGCCGAGGTGACCCGGCCGCCGCTCACCCGCACCTCGTAGCTGTCGGGCAGCGCCAGGTCGGACACGTAGATCTCGGTCGGTGCCGACGCGGTTCCCGGACGGTAGCGATAGGCGAAATCGCCGGTGGCCGAATCGAATACCATCGCCTCCGGGGTGCCCGCGGTGGCCTGGGGATAGGTGCGGACCAGTTCGCGGCCGAGGTCGCCGCGGAAGGGGTCGCCGTCGGTGCCGCGGTAATGCCAGTAGTGCCAGCCGACGAAGCGCTCGTCGGCGCGGGTGGTGGTGTTGCGCAGCACGGTCGGATCGCCGTCGCCGAATTCGGTGACCATGGTCGGGATGTCGGTGCGGGCGGTGAAGGAATCGATGTTCGACCAGGTCTTGTCCTGCTGTACCGAGCACACCGCGCGCAGTTCCTCGGGCAGTCCGAGGTAGATGGCGAGCTGGCTGGGGATGCAGTAGTCGTGCGGGGCGAACACGATGTTCGGGCTGGTGATCGGCGGATTCTTGCCGAGATGACTCGGCATCGTCTCGTTCCAGGTGACATTCGGCTCCCAGAACACCGGCACCGCGCCGTTGCGGGCCCGCACCGCGTCGGTCAGCCGTTGCAGCGCGCGCTGGTACTTGGCGTCGAAGTCCGGGCAGCCGTCCGGGAAGCAGGTGAGAAACGGTGTGCCGGGCCAGGGTTCGTTGAGCAGCTCGATGCCGAGCACGCTCGCGCGCCCATTCAGCCGCTCGGCGAGTGCGCCGAGGGCGGTCCCGAGATGATCCAGGACGCCGTAGGTGTTGTTCCAGACCTCGTCCCAGCCGGCGTTCATGCTCGGCATCAGGTAGTACAGCGGGAAGCCGGGATTGGGCTCGCCCTCGCCCGGCCTGGCCCGGATCGCCCACTCGGGAAAGCCGTTGCCGCCCCAGATCTCGGAGAGCCCGTCCTGGTGGTTGTCGAGCAGGGTGTAGATCCCGTGCGCGGCCAGGGTGTCCACCACCGTCTCGACCCGATCGAGGTAGGCCGTGTCGACCACGCCCTCGGTCGGCATCAAGCCGTCGAAGGACACCCCGAGCCGCACCGTGTTGAACCCGTGCCGGGCGAGCAACGCGGCCGCGTCGTCGCTCAGCGCGAACCCGTCACCCGCCTGCAGGTACGGCGCGTCCTTGTCCACGGTGTTCACCCCGTGCAGCAGCACGGTCCGCCCGAACCCGTCGACCAGCGCCGCCCCCTGCGCCCGCAACGGCGTCAACCCCGGCTCCGCCCCCACCGGCGCCACCCCGCCACTCGCGACCATCCCCACCACCAGCGCGGACACGGCCGCCCATCGCCCCCACCGCGGCGACCGCCACCGTCGAATCCCTGCTCTCGCCATCAGTGTCCCTCGATCCACTGGTGGACATGCGTCCATTTGAACGCATGTCCAAGTACCTGGCGTGAGACCATAGCGGCCGACTACCGATGTGGTCAAGGACACAGGAAGGGTGGAACCGCCACGGCCGGACCGGATGTGGCGACTCGGCAACCACCGGCCTCGGCGGTGCGACGACGACCCCGGCGCGTCCGCCTGCGCTGGTCCGCCCCCGAATCGCGCGGGTGGCGATCGGGGGCGGGCGAGGGTCAGCGCAGGGCGGGGAGTACCTCGCGTTCGAAGAGTTCGATGCCGGAGGTGTCGTAGGCGGCCTCGGGGAAATTGAAGATGGCGTAGTCGAGGCCGAGATCCTTGACGGCGGTGAGGCGTTCGACGATCTGTTCGGGGGTGCCGACGGCGGCGCTGGTGTCGAACTGCTCGTGCACGCGGGCCTTGGCCTCGTCGGCGCCGAGGAACGGGGTGTAGCGGTCGATGACGGCGGAGAGGCGCTCCTGGACTTCGGATTCGGTGCTGCCGACGATGGCGTTGAAGTTGGAGCTGCGGGTGATCGCGCCGAAATCGGTGCCGACCTCGGCGCAGTGCTGGCGCAGGATCTCCGACTTACGGGTGAACTCCGCCGGATCGCCGCTGAAGTTGGTGTAGTCGGCGTACTTCGCGGCGATCCGCAGCGTCTTCTTCTCGCCGCCGCCCGCGATCCAGATCGGAATGCCGTTCTCCTGCAACGGCTTCGGGTGCACGATCGCGTCGTCGACCTGGTAGTACCTGCCGTCGAGGGTGGCCCGCCCGGTCCGCCAGGCCTGCCGGAAGATCTGCACGCCCTCGTCCAGGCGCCCGAGCCGCTCACCGGCCGACGGGAAGCCGTAACCGTAAGCGCGCCACTCGTGTTCGTACCAGCCGCCGCCGATGCCCATCTCCACCCGGCCGCCGGAGATCAGGTCGACGGTGGCGGCCACCTTGGCCAGGTACGCGGGGTTGCGGTAGCTCATGGCAGTACACATCTGGCCGAGCCGCACGCGGGTGGTGCTGGCCGCGAACGCCGACATCAGAGTCCACGCCTCGTGGGTGGCCTCGTTGGTCGGCACCGGCACGGTGTGGAAGTGGTCGTAGACCCAGATCGATTCCCACTCGGTGCCGGTATCGAACCGCTGGGCGAGCTCACGCATCACCGCCCACTGGTCCGCCGGTTCGATACCGACCAGGTCGAGCCGCCAGCCCTGGGGGACGAAGATGCCGAACCGCACGTGATTCTCCTCAGTGTGTTGATCGAGCCGAAGGTCGCGGCGCCTAGCACCGCGGCTGCCCTGCCCACTTTTCCCACTGCCGCGCACCGAGGCAACTATTGAACGCTCGGCGCGCTGAATCCTGGACCGGCGGTTATTCGCTTGGCGTGACCGTCGCCGGCGGGCATGCTGGAACCCGTATGAACGATATGCGACAACCACGCCTCGGCGTGGACTTCGGCCGGGTCATCCAGGGGGCGGCACTCGCGCCGGGCGCCGCGGACACGGTCTTCCTGTCCGGCGGCTTCGCCGAGGCGATGAGCACCCCACCCACCCCGCACGCCTTCGCGGTGCTGGCTCGCCTGGTCACCCGCTTCGGCGGCCGGGCCTGGGTGATCTCCAAGTGCGGCCCGCGGATCGAGGAACGCACCAGGCAGTGGCTCGATCACCACGACTTCGCCGCCCGCACCGGCATCCCGCGCGAGCACCTGCGGTTCTGCCGCACCCGCGCCGACAAGGCGCCGCACTGTGCGGAATTGGGCATCACCCACATGATCGACGACCGCGTCGACGTGCACCGCGCGCTGCGCGGACTCGTGCCGCGGCTGTACCTGTTCGGCGCGCAGTCCGACCCCGCGCCGGACTGGCTGCACCACACGCCCGACTGGCCCGCGGTCGAGCGGATGATCGGCGCCGATCTCGACGCGGCCGGTCAGGCGTTCGGGTCGCCGTAGGCGGCGGCGATGTCCTTGGAGCTGGGCCAGCGGCTGTAGGTCGGCGACTGCGGCCAGCCCTCGGGGCTGTCCTGCCATTCCTCCTGCCTGCCGTAGGGGAGCGCGTCGATCAGGCCGAAGGTGTAGGCGAGCTGTTCGGTGCCGCGGCCGTCGGTGTGCCAGCTGCGGTAGACGGTGTCGCCGTCGCGCAGGAAGGTGTTCACCGCGAAACCGGCGCCCGGTCCCGCGCCCATGTCGGCGCCGAACGGGCTGTCGTGGGTGGAGTACCAGGTCATCGTGTTGCCGACGCGGCGCTTGTAGGCGAGGGCCTCCTCGATCGGACCCTGGGTCACGATGACGAAGCGCGCGTCGTAGGCGGCGAGGAAATCCAGCCGGGCGTACTGCGCGGTGAGGCCGGTGCACCCCGGGCACTGCCAGGTGTTCCCGTCGGTCCACATGTGGTGGTAGGTGATCAGCTGGGATTTGCCGTCGAAGACCTCGGCGAGCGAAACATCGCTCCCGTCTTCGGCTTTCAGCGTGTACGGGGGCAGTTCGACGGCGGGCAGCCTGCGCCGTTGCGCGGCGACGGCGTCGAGTTCGCGCGTCGCGGCCTTCTCCCTGATCCGGAGCTCGTCGAGTTCGGCCTGCCAGGTGTCGCGATCGACGATGGTCGGCAAAGCGGTCATGAGGCAACTCCTCTGAATGTGTACGGCGTGCACATTTGATATGTTCACACCGTACACTTCAGTCGGAGGGAGCTCAAGGGTTGGCCTATCACCACGGCGATCTCGCCGCCGCGCTGGTCACGGCCGGGCTGGAGCTCACCAGGGCCGGTGGTCCCGACGCGCTGACGATCCGCGAGGTCACCCGCCGGGTCGGGGTCACCCCGAACGCCGCCTACCGGCACTTTCCCGACCGGCAGGCGCTGCTGCGCGCGGTGTCGGCGGCGATCGAGGCCGCGATGGCGACCGGCATGGCCACCGACCGGAGCCCGGCCACCCCGCGCGACAGCCTGCGCGCGGTCGGCCTCGGCTATATCGCCTTCGCGCTGACCGAGCCGGGCTGGTTCGCCGTCGCCTTCTTCGGCGCGGGCGACACCTCGCCGGAGTCGGTGCGCGACTCGCCCGCCTACCTCGCCCTCGCCGACGCGCTCGACATGATGGTCCACATCGGCGATCTGGCGCCCGCGGCACGCCCGGCCGCGACCTGGAGTTGCTGGTCCACCGTGCACGGCTTCGCCGAGCTCGCGCTGCGCGGGCCGCTGCGTCATCTCGACCGCGCCGAGCTGTGGGGCCTCGCCGAGCAGGCGGTCGACACCGTCGTGGCCGGACTGCCCCGGGAAGTGTGATCGAGGTCACTGTGACCAGTGGTACGTCAGTGTAAAGATGAAACGTCTGGGCTCCGCATGTACCCTGCAGGTGGAAGGGCGTGCCCGGGTGGGTACTCCAAGCGATCTGCAGCGGCGATGGCCTGCAGCGACGACGAGGAGGTGGTGTTGCGATGCGCAGCGAACCCCCCAGTCGAAGGCCGCGCGGCGTCGCCCCTTCGCTCTCTCGCTGATTCTCGGCCGATCTGGTTCGGCTGCGCGTGACAGCCGTGGTGGTGGACGCCCGCGGTGGGCAACACCGTCTCCCGATCCACTTTCGTAGCATCCCCGCGGCCGCGCCGCGAGCATGCGCGCTGTCGCGCCAGAGGACTGTCCCATGTCGCAGATCGACCTCGTCGAAGCACGTCACGTACCCGCCGATTCCGCTGTGCCGGAAGCGGATTCGCCGCAGCAGCACCGCCGGTCCGGCACCGACGACCACTCGGTGACCGAGGCGCTGGAGATCCTGTCGGAATCGGTGCGCCACCTCGTCGAGACCCACCGGGTCGACGGTGCCATGGAGTGGCTCGACAACCGCCCGCCGCACGTCATCGCCGACGCGCTGGCCCGGATGGACGCCGTGCAGGCCGGTGTCGTGTTCCGGCTGCTCGACAAGGACCGCGCGATCACCGTCTTCGAGGAACTGGAGCCGGTCGACCAGCAGCAGATCCTGCAGGGCCTGCGCGAGAAGAGCTTTCGCGATCTGGTCGAGGCGATGGACCCCGACGACCGCGCCCGCATGCTGCACGAGGCGCCGGCCAAGGTGGCCAAGAAGGTACTGGCCGGGCTGAGCCCGCGCGAGCGCCGGATGACCGCCGCGCTGCTCGGCTACCCGGAGGGCTCGGTCGGCCAGTACATGACGCCGGAAGTCGTTGCGCTGCCGGACAATCTGACCGTCGCGCAGGCGCTGTCCTGGGTGCGGGCCAAGGGCGGCAACGCCGAGACGGTGTACACGCTGCCGGTCGTCGACTGTGGTCGCCGGCTCACCGGGATCGTCGAGCTGCGCGAGCTGGTGCTGCACGCGCCGGACGCGATGGTGTCCGAACTCGTCGTCACCGAACCGGCGTTCGCGCGGGCCACCGACTCCGCCGAGAAGGCCGCGCGCCTGATGAGCTCCACCAACGACATCAACCTGGTCGTCGTCGACAGCGAGGACCGGGTGGTCGGGCTGCTCACCATCGACGACGCGATGGAGGTGCTCGAGGCCGCCGACAGCGAGGACGTGGCCAAGCAGGCCGGTTCGGCACCGTGGGAGGGCCACTACATGGCCGCCAAGGTGTTCCAGCTGGCGCGCTACCGGGCGCTGTGGCTGATGCTGCTGCTGTTCGCCGCCACCCTGACGGTCAGTGTCACCGACATCTTCTCCACCACGCTCGAGCAGGCGGCCAGCCTGGCGCTGTTCATCCCGCTGCTGATCGGCGCGGGCGGCAACGCGGGCGCGCAGGCGGCGACGGCGTGCGTGCGCGCCCTGGCCGTCGGCGAGGTGCGGGCCTCTGACCTGTTCAAGGTGATCTGGCGGGAATGCCGGGTGGGCCTGGTGCTCGGCAGCATGCTCGCCGCGGCGGGCCTGCTGATCGGCACGCTCTTCGTCGGCCCCAAGATCGCCGTCGTCGTCGCGATCACCCTGGTCATCATCTGCGGCTGGGCCGCCACCATCGGCGGCACGATGCCGTTGCTGGCCAAGAAGTTCCGGATCGATCCCGCCGTCGTCTCGGCTCCGATGGTCACCACCCTGGTCGACGCCACCGGCCTGATCATCTACTTCACCACCGCCAAGCTCGTCCTCGGCATCTGAGGCGGACCGGTCAGCTCTGGGGGAACAGGGTGAGGGCGCGGGACATGACGTCCCTGGCGACGTCGTCGGTGGCGGCGACGACCTCCACGATGGGGATGCGGCGGCCGAAGGCGGTGGATTCGGCCGGGAGCTCGGGGCCGACGGCGGCGGTGTAGATCGGAATCCGGTTGTCGTAGACCGAGACCGAGCGGTGCACGACGCGGCCGTCGATGTGTTCCTCGGTGCTGTTGGCGGCCAGGTAGGCGGGGACGCGGTACTCGTAGCCGACGGTGATCTTCTCGCCGCGGTAGCCGAACAGGCACTGGGTCAGGCGCTGTTCGTCGTCGGGGACCGTGTCGGCGAGTTTCGTGCGGACCGCGCACGGATCGGCGCCGAGCAGCACGGTCGGGACGGTGTCGGGGGAGGTGCCCTGGGGTGGTGACTGCCGCCAGCGGTCGATCATGCCGGGGACCAGTTCGTCGGCGACCGTGCACGGATTCCGGCCCGGCGGTGTGGACAGGCCGAGATAGAACGCGGCGCCGGCCGGGAAGTGCGCGGTGGCGCCGCACGAGCGGGGCTCGCCCGCGTCGCGGTCGGGGACCAGGCGCACGGTGACGTCGCCGAGTTGCTTGGTGACGCCACGGCCGCCCGGAGTCAGGCCGGGGAGCAGGGTGGCGTGCCAGGTGAGGGTGGTGCCCGCACCTGAGGTGGCGCTGCCCAGGATCGCCCGGCACGAGTCCAGGCCGACGGTTACGCTGCTGACCTCGCCGAGCGGTGCCAGCGCTGCCCTGGGCAGCACGGCGCAGACGTCGACCTGGCGGGTCGCCTGGGCCACCGCGTCGCGCCCGGCCTGATCCTGCGGCACCTGCGACCAGAACTGCGGTGGCGGGGCGGGCATCACGGGGGCCGGAGGCGGCGGCAAGGTGTGGTAGTCGGGTGCCGAGCCCTCGTCGTCGCCGCATCCGGCACAGACGAGCAACGCGGCAGCGGCCAGCGCCATCCTGCGGTCCATCAGCACCCCTGTCCTCGACGGAGCCGGGCTCGGACACGCGCCCGACCATCGAGTCTGCCCGCCGGGGCAACCAGGCCGCAAACATCTCGCGCCGGTCGTTCCCAGAACGTTGTGACCGCGCCCGTCTCAGCGCAGCAGCGGCAGGGTCTCGCGCATGATCTGCTCGGCGGCACCCGAATCGGCGGTGACCGAGACCGTGGGAACGCGCGGGCCGAGCAGGGCGTCGGTGGGCCCGGGCGCCATGGCGGGGCCCACGATCGCGGTCAGCGAGGCGATACCGGACTGCGCCGCGGGCGCGTCGAACCGGTAGACCTGCCGCGTGCCCACCGTGAAGGCCGGGGTGTCGTCGGTGATCGAGCGTTCCTCGTTGTAGTCGAAGGTGATGATCGCCTGGTGCCCGTCGATGGTCAGCCTGCACGTGGTGACGGCCTGATCGGTGACCGGCACCCGGACCCCGAGCAGCGGCGCGACCGCGCACGGATCGGCCCCGGTGACCACCGTCCGATCCGAGTCGGGAGAGCTGCCCTGCGCCGGGTCCGTGCGCCACGTGGTCAGCGCGATCCGCATCAGCGCCTCCGCGGTGGCGCACGCGTCCTTCGGCGCGCGCACGCTCATCGACAGATCGGCGCCCGCGACGAAGCGCGCCCACACCTGGCAGCTGCCGCGCACCTGGGGGTCGGCCGAACCGGAGGGCTCGTCGTCGAAGAGGACCCGCACATCGCCCATGGCCTGCTCGGTCACCGGGGCGTCCATGGTGGGCTCGCCGGAGAACATCACCCCGGTGGTCCAGGTCGCGTCGATGCCGGTGAGGTGCCCGTCGACCGCGATCCCCATCCGGCACTGGTTCGGGTGCACGTTCTCCACGTCCCGCACCGTCCCCAGCGAGGTCACCGCCGCGCGCGGGACCAGCGCGCACGCGTCGATCGCCCGCACCTTCCGCAGCACCGCCGCCTTCTCCTGATCGGAAACCGCCGCGGTGGACCAGAATCCGCCGGTCGGCATGGTGTCCGGCGCATGCGTTCGCTGGCACGCGAGCAGGGTCAGGGCCACGGCGATGAGCGGGACCAGTCGGCGCACGTCAGTCCTCCCGGAACGGTTCGGCGGTGTGGCTCAGGATGTCTCGTCGTTGGGCGCGCGGATCTGCCACGGCCGGAACGGTTTTCGGGACGACGGTGCCGAGTGGCCGACGAAGCATGGTGGATCCCCCTGTCGTGATCGCGCGCCCGTGCCGAGGACCCACCAGCCGCAGTTTGCCGGGTGCCCGCGGAGAATGCAAAGCACGCCGAGTGGCCGGATTCACAGGGCGGGTCGCGGCCGCATGCCGGTGGCGGATCACGGGTGATGCGATGGTGGCGCGGCGGCGGTCGTGCCGCACAATAGGGGCCGCGTGTGTGGCGCGGGTGTCCGGTCGGAGTGGTCGGGTTCGGCGCGCCGCAACACAAGCTGTTGTGCTCACGGGAGTTGTCACCCACTACGAGTAGTGTTCAGGGTGAACGAGCTCGTGCACGGCGGCGGTGCGGGTCAACGGTGGAGGCAGAAAGGTGCGGAGGCGGAATGAAGCTCATCGATCGGGTAAGCGCCATCAACTGGAATCGGGTGCCCGATGAGAAGGACGCCGAGGTCTGGGATCGCCTGACCGGCAACTTCTGGCTGCCGGAGAAGGTGCCGGTGTCCAACGACATCCCCTCCTGGAACACCCTGACGCCCGACGAGAAGCAGCTCACCATGCGGGTCTTCACCGGCCTGACGCTGCTGGACACCATCCAGGGCACCGTCGGCGCGGTCTCGCTCATCCCCGACGCGCTCACCCCGCACGAGGAGGCGGTGTACACCAACATCGCGTTCATGGAGTCGGTGCACGCCAAGAGCTACAGCTCGATCTTCTCCACCCTGTGCTCGTCGAAGGAGATCGACGAGGCGTTCCGCTGGTCGGAGGAGAACCGCAACCTGCAGCGCAAGGCCGAGATCGTCCTGTCGTACTACAACGGCGAGGACCCGCTCAAGCGCAAGGTCGCTTCCACGCTGCTGGAGAGCTTCCTGTTCTACTCCGGCTTCTACCTGCCGATGCACTGGTCCTCGCGGGCCAAGCTCACCAACACCGCCGACATGATCCGCCTGATCATCCGCGACGAGGCCGTGCACGGCTACTACATCGGCTACAAGTACCAGAAGGGCCTGGAGCTGGTCTCCCAGGCCGAGCGCGACGAGCTCAAGAACTACACCTTCGAGCTGCTCTTCGAGCTCTACGACAACGAGGTCGACTACACCCAGGACCTCTACGACGAGGTCGGGCTGACCGAGGACGTCAAGAAGTTCCTGCGCTACAACGCCAACAAGGCGCTGATGAACCTCGGCTACGAGGGCCTGTTCCCGAAGGACGAGTGCGAGGTGAACCCGGCGATCCTGTCGGCGCTCTCGCCCAACGCCGACGAGAACCACGACTTCTTCTCCGGCTCGGGTTCCAGCTACGTCATCGGCAAGGCGGTCAACACCGAGGACGAGGACTGGGAGTTCTGAGCGAACCCCCGCACTGACGACGGCGGCGCACCTGTTCGGGTGCGCCGCCGTCGTCAGTGCGCGCGCTTGCGCCAGCGCAGCGGCGGCATGCCGTAGCGGCGATGGAAGGCGCGGTTGAACGCGGCCTCGGAGTGATAGCCGACCGCGCCCGCGATCCGGCCGACCGGTTGCGCGGTCGAGCCGAGCAGATGCGCGGCGTGCTCGAGGCGCCGATCGGTGACGTAGGCGCCGGGCGACTGCCCGAGCAGCCGGGTGAACCGGTCGGTGAAGGCCGACCGGGACAGCCGGGCCAGCGCCGCCAGCTCGGCGACCTGCCACGGGTGGTCCGGGCGGTTGTGGATCGCGGTGAGGACCGGGCCGAAGGCTGGGTCGAGGGCCGCGGTCAGCCAGCCGGGCGCGGTGTCGTCGGCGGCCGACCAGGCGCGCAGCGCGTGGATGAACAGCAGATCCAGGATGCGCGAGATCATCACGCCCGCACCGGGTCTGGCATCGGTGATCTCGACGACGAGCAGTTGCAGGCTCAGCGTCAGCCAGTCGCGCTCGGCGCCTGCCCGGATCAGCACCACGGCGGGCAGGACCGACAGCAGCGGGTCGGCGATCACCTCCTCGACCTCGAAGGTGCCGGTGACCCAGCGTGGCGCCGCCGGATCGGCCAGGTCGCCGACGCGGCGGAAGGTGTCGGCGGTGGTGAGGCCGCGTTCGGCGAGCGCCGGGGTGCCCGCGCCGAGGACATGGCGATCACCGCGGGCGAGCAGAGCCATATCGCCCTCGCGCAGGGTGAACGAGCGGTCGTCGACGCGCAGCTCGAGCTCGCCGCGTTCGGCGATGTGCAGCAGCCGGAGACCGGCCGGAAGCGCGATGGCGAACGGTGCCGGCGGCGCGCAGCGGACGAGGCGATCACCGCGTAACCGGACCGTGTGCAGGATGTCCGAGAGGGCGTCCAGCTCGGTATCGGGCGCGAGGGGATCGGCGGTGTCTGGTCGATCGGCAAATTTTCCCGGTCCATCGGTCATGGTATTTGCCTCATCATCCAAATATCGTGGATCTTGCTCGTCGCGTCAATCGTCTCGCAACGCATCGGACGATCCGGCCGCCGAGAACCCGACCGAGAGAAAGGCATCTCATGGCTGCCAAGCCGACAGTTGTTCTGGTTCATGGTTTCTGGGGTGGCGCCGCGCACTGGGCGAAGGTGATCGTGGAACTGAACCGGCGCGGTTATCCGGCGTTGCACGCGGTGGAGAATCCGCTCACCTCGCTCGCCGATGACGCCGAGCGGACCAGGAAGATGGTGGCCCAGGTCGACGGACCGGTGCTGCTGGTCGGCCACTCCTACGGCGGTGCGGTGATCACCGAGGCCGGTGACCTGCCCAATGTCGCCGGCTTGGTCTACGTCGCGGCCTTCGCCCCCGACGCGGGGGAGAGCCCGGGCGCGATCAGCGAGCAGCACCCGCCCGCCGCGTTCGCGAATATCGCGCCGGATTCGGACGGCTATCTGTGGATCGCGCAGGACAAGTTCCACGAGAGCTTCTGTCAGGACCTGACCGCCGAGGAGGCGCTGGTGATGGCGGTGACGCAGAAGGCGCCGCTCGGGTCGACCTTCGGTGACACCGTCACCGCGCCCGCCTGGAAGGTCAAGCCCACCTGGTACCAGGTGTCCACCGAGGACCGGATGATCCACCCGGACAACGAGCGGCGGATGGCCGAGCGGATGAACCCGCGCGAGATCGTCGAACTCGCCGCGAGTCACGCGTCGCTGGCCTCGCAGCCGGGGGCGATCGTCGACCTGATCGACACCGCGGCCGCCGCCGTCGCGAGCTGAATCCGCTACGCCGCCCGCTGTTTTCACCGGCGGGCGGCGTCGCGGGTTCCGGTGCTCGGGATTCGTCCGTAGCGTCGCTGGTATGAGCAACGCGATCACCCCGTTCCGGATCGACATCGCCCAGCGCGAGCTGGACGACCTGCGTCGCAGGCTGACCGACGCGCGCTGGCCCGCCCAGCAGCCCGGCGCCGAGTGGAGCCGCGGCGTTCCGGTCGCGTACCTGCGGGAGCTGGCCGAATACTGGCGCACCGGCTACGACTGGCGCGCGGCCGAGGCGGAACTGAACTCCTTCCCGCAGTTCACCACCGAGATCGACGGCCAGCGCATCCACTTCCTGCACGTGCGGTCGGCGCGGCCCGACGCGACGCCGCTGCTGCTCACGCACGGCTGGCCGGGATCGATCGTCGAATTCCTCGACGTGATCGGGCCGCTCACCGATCCGGGCGCGCACGGCGGCGATCCGGCCGACGCCTTCCACCTGGTGATTCCGTCGCTGCCCGGCTACGGCTTCTCCGGTCCGGTGTCCGACACCGGCTGGAACCCGGCCAGGATCGCCGCCGCCTGGGTGGAGTTGATGGACCGGCTCGGCTACGAGCGGTTCGGCGCGCAGGGCGGCGACTGGGGCGCGTTCATCACGCCCGAGGTCGGGCGGGCGGGTGGTGACCGGGTGATCGGCGTGCACGTCAATGCCGCGACCGTCGGCTTCCTGCCGTTCGGGCCGGTCACCGACGCGGACAAGGCGACGATGACCGCGGCCGAACTGGCCCGGCTCGATCGGCTCGCGCTGTTCAAAGGCGAGGGCAGCGGCTACTTCCGGATCCAGGCGTCCCGCCCGCAGACCCTCGCCTACGGCCTGCACGACTCACCGATCGGTCAGCTCGCGTGGATCGTGGAGAAGTTCAAGGAGTGGACGTTCCCGGCCGACGGCCTCCCGGAGGCGGCCGTGCGCCGCGATCGGCTGCTCACCAATGTGACGCTCTACTGGCTCACCGGTACCGCGGGTTCCTCGGCCGCCCTGTACTACGAGGCGACACATACCGCGTCCTGGCCGACCACCCCGTCGGTCGCGCCCACGGGTGTCGCGGTGTTCGCCGAGGACGTCGCGATCCGCCGCTACGCCGAGGGCAACGCGCGGATCGTGCACTGGTCGGAGTTCGACCGGGGCGGGCATTTCGCGGCGATGGAGGCGCCGGACCTGCTGGTCGGCGACATCCGCGCGTTCTTCCGCGGCCTGCGCTGACTCAGCGGTCCCAGGGCGCCCGCAGGTCCGGGTCGTCGAAGGCCTTCGCCGCGTCCAGGTAGAGCTGGAGGCCATGGATCGGTGCCGGCCATGCTAGCAATCACGCTGCTACCTGCGGTTTGCCCATGGAAATCGGGCTTTTCCGATCCGCGTGGTTGCCGATCTAATCGGAGCATGACCGCGATCGGACAGCAGGCCATCCTCGGTGACATCCTCGATCGGGGTGGCGCGGGCGCGGGGATCGCCGTCGTCGACGGTGGTGGTGCGAGCTGGACCTACGCGGAGCTGTCCGGGGCGGCGCATCGGCTCGCCCGCGAGCTGATCGCGCACGCGGTGGGTCCGGAGTCGGTAGTGGTGCTGGCACTGCCGCGCTCGGCGGAGCTGGTGCGCGCGGTGTGGGCGGTGGCCGCGACCGGCGCGGCCGTCCTGCCGATCGATCTGCGCCAGCCGCAGGCCCGGCGCCGCTATCTGCTGGCCGATGCCGCGGCCACGATCGGCATCACCACCCGGTCGATGCTCGCCGACCTGCCGACGTGGATCACCTGGCTGGTGCTCGACGATCCCGACCTCGCGCAGCGGTGCGCGCGGCACGATCCGGCCCCGCTCACCGAGGCCGACCGGGTCGCGCCGACGCATCTCGACCAGCTCGCCTATGTCCTCTACACCTCCGGGTCGACCGGGGCGCCGAAGTCCGTCGCGGTGACGCACCGCGGGCTCGCGACACTGGTCGCGGCGGTGTCGGCGCGGCTGGGCTCGCTCGAGCGGGCGCGCGTCCTCCAGGTCAGCTCACCGGGTTTCGACCTCTTCGTGCTCGAGCTGATGCTGACGTTCACCCACGGCGCGACGGCGATCATCGTGCCCCCGGAGATCACCGGCGGCGGCGAACTCGACGAGCTCGTCGCCGCGCGAGCGGTCACCCACGCGGTGCTGACGCCTGGGGTGCTGGCGACTCTCGACGCGGCCCGCCACGTGACGCTGCGCGGGCTGGTGGTCGGCGGGGACGTCTCGGACCCGGCACTGGTGGCGCGCTGGGCGCCGGGCCGCGTTTACGTCAATGCCTACGGTCCGACCGAGACGACCGTCTTCGTCACGGCGGCAACACTGTTCGCGGGCGAGCCGGTGCTGCTCGGCGCGGTGTTCGACGGCTGGTCGGCGCGGATTCTGGACGAGCGGCTGCGTCCGGTGTCACCGGGCGAGCCCGGCGAGCTGTATCTGGCCGGGCCCGGTGTCGCGCGTGGGTACCGGCGAAGGCCCGCGACGTCAGCGACGCGGTTCGTGGCCGATCCCTTCGGCCCGGCAGGCGCGCGGATGTACCGCACGGGCGACCTGGTCCGCGCGCACCGCGGCGACGCGGCGGCCCTGGAGTTCCTCGGCCGCACCGACTTCCAGCTCAAGGTGCTCGGCGTCCGGGTGGAACCGGGCGAGATCGACGCCGTCCTCACCGGGCACGACGCGGTGCGCTCGGCGATCACGACCGGGTGGGAGACGCCGGCGGGGGCGCGGGTGCCGGTGAGCTATGTGACCGCCGAGCCGGGCCGGGCCGTCGATACCGGCGCGCTGCTGACCTTCGCGCGGAGCAGGCTCGCCGCGCACGCGGTCCCCGCGACCGTGATCGTCCTCGACGAGCTGCCGCTGACCCCGGTGGGCAAGGTCGACCGGGCCGCGCTGCCCGCGCCGGTGTTCGCCTCCCAGGGCGGTGCGGCGCCGACGGATTCGATCGAGCGGCTGATCGGCACGGTGATGGCCGGGTTGCTCGGGGTGGAATCGGTGACCGCCCAGGACGACTTCTTCGCGCTGGGCGGGAACTCCCTGCTCGCCGCCCAGCTCGGGGCCCGCGTCGGCGCCGCGACCGGCAAACAGATCCCGGTGCGCACCGTGTTCGACGCGCCGACCGTGGCCCGGCTCGCCGTCGCGATCCGGCAGCTGGCGCACGCGGCGCCGCGACCGCCGGTGACCCGGCGGGCCCGGCCGGCGTCGCTGCCGTTGGCACCCGCCCAGCAGCGCCTGTGGGTGCTCAACCGGATCGACCACCGGTCGCCGGCCGACAACATCGCGCTGACGGTGCGGCTGCGCGGCCCGCTGTCGATCGACGCGCTGCGCGCCGCCCTCGACGATGTCGTCGCCCGGCACGAACCGCTGCGCACCCGCTATCCCGATCTCGACGGAGTCGGCGTCCAGCACGTCGTACCCGTCGAACACGCGCGCACCGCGCTCCGGCCGGTGCCCGTGCGGCCCGGGGAACTCGCGGACGCGGTGGCCGAATTCGCTACGGCCGGGTTCGACCTCACCGTCGATCCGCCGCTGCGCACCCGGCTCTTCGCGCTGGACGACCGGGAGCACGTCTTGGCCGTCGTCGTGCACCACATCAGCGCCGACGGCTGGTCGCTCGGTCCGCTGCTGCGGGATCTGCTCGGCGCCTACGCCGCTCGGCTGCGGCATCGGGCGCCGGAGCTCGCGCCGCTGCCGGTCGACTACGCCGACTACGCACTGGCACACCAGGAATGGCTCGCCGACCCCGCCGGTGCGGCGACCTTCGACAGTCAGCTGCGGTACTGGCGGGCACGGCTGTCCGGCCTGGCTCCCCGGTTGTCCCTGCCGGTCGATCGCCCGCATCCGCCGGTGGCGTCCGGGCGCGGCGCCGTCCTGGACCTCACCCTCGACGCCGAGCTCACCGCCGCCCTGCGCCGGATCGCGGTGGCGCACGGCGCGACCCAGTTCATGGTGGTGCACGCCGTGCTCGCGGTCGCGCTGGCCCGCTCGGGCGCGGGCGCCGATATCGTCGTCGGCACCCCGGTGGCCGGGCGCGGCGGCCCCGAACTGGACGATCTCGTCGGCATGTTCGTCGCCATGGTGGCGTTGCGCACGACCGTCGATCTCGCGCAGTCCTTCGCGACCCTGCTCACCCGGGTCCGCGACATCGACCTCGGCGCGCTCGCCAACGCCGACATCGGGTTCGAGCGGGTCGTCGAGGCGCTCGATCCGCCGCGGACCCGGGCGCACCACCCGGTGTTCCAGGTGGTGCTCACCGCCGAGACGCGGGTCGAGCCGATCGCGGCCGATCTCGGCGGGCTCGTCGTCGAACCGGTCGAGCCCACCGCGACACCGGCGAAGTTCGATCTCCAGCTGACGATGTCGGATCCGGCGGCCGACACCCTGCGGCTGACCCTCACCTACGCGACCGACCTGTTCGACCGCGACACCATCGCCCGGTTGACCGAGACGATCGAGCGCGTCGCCCGCGCGGTCGCCGCCGATCCGGCGCGCACGGTCGGCGACATCGCGCTGGTCGAGCCGGCGGAGGCGCCTGCTGCGCCCCGCGCCGACCACCGCACGCTGCGCGATCGGTTCGACGTGGCCGCACATCGGCATCGACACGCGGTGGCCGTGCGCGCGGGGGCCACCACCCTCACCTATCAGGATCTCGACGACCGCAGCGCGGACTTGGCACGGGAACTCGTCGCGCACGGTGCGGGACCGGAGCGGCGGGTCGCGGTGATCGTGCCGCGGTCGGCCGAGCTGGTGGTGGCGATCGTCGCCGTGGTGCGCAGTGGCGCGGCTTACGTTCCCATCGACCCCGGGAACCCGCGCGAGCGGATCGACTACCTCGTGGCCGATGCACGGCCGGTCTGTGTGATCACCGAGGGGCTGGTCGTCCATCGCGTCCTGCCGGGCCTCGTACCAGGCTCCGGCGCAACGACGGAAACTCTTGCCCCACAGGCGATACCGAACGGCGGTGGGCGAAGGGTCCGCCCCATGCAGGCACTCTCGACGTCAGCGGCCGTCGACGGTGTCGATGACGCCGGCCAGCCGACCGGGGTGCGGCCCGCGGCGCCGGACGATCAGCTCGCCACCTGCGCCGACAGCGCGATCCACGCGGCGAACCTCGCCTACGTGATCTACACCTCCGGGACGACCGGTGCGCCGAAAGGCGTTGCGGTGGAACATCGCCAGGTCGTCGCCCTGCTCGACCGGACCCGGCGGGTGCTGTCCACCCGATCCACCGATATCTGGGCGCTGTTCCATTCGACGGCCTTCGACTTCTCGGTGTGGGAGCTGTGGGGTGCGCTCACCACCGGCGCGGCGCTCGTCGTGGTCGATCAGGACACCGCGCGCTCGCCCGAGCACCTGCGGGAACTCCTGGTGCGCGAGCAGGTCTCGATCCTCGGACAGACGCCGTCGGCCTTCGCCGGTCTGGACGATGCCGACGCCCGCGCCACAGGTGCGCCACTGTCCCTGCGGCGCATCGTGTTCGGCGGCGAGGCGCTCGACCCGGGCAGGCTCGTCGCGTGGCACGATCGGCACGGCGCGGACGGACCGCTGTTGGTCAACATGTTCGGTATCACCGAGACCACGGTGCACGTCACCCACGCGAACCGCACCGACAGCGGTCACGACCGCGCGGGCAGCCCGGTCGGCCGACCGCTCGACGGACTCACCGTGCACGTCCTCGACGACCGGTTGCGGCCGGTACCGACCGGCGTCATCGGCGAGATCTATGTCGGCGGTACCCAGGTGACCCGCGGCTACCTGCACCGCCCCGGTCTCACCGTTACCCGCTTCGTCGCGAATCCCGCTGCGGCGGGCGGTGTCCTGTACCGCTCCGGCGACCTCGCCCGCTGGACCCGCGAGGGCACGCTCGAGCATTTCGGTCGCGCGGATCGGCAGGTGAAGATCCGCGGGTACCGCATCGAACCCGCCGAAATCGAAGTGGCGCTGCTGGAATGCCCCGGCATCGCCGCCGCCGTCGTCGTGGAGCGTGCCGATCCGGCGACCGGACGACAGCTGATCGGCTACGTCGTGCCCGGTGGTGGCGAGCGGATCGACGGGGCCGAGGTCCGCGCGCAGCTGCGGGATCGGCTGCCGGAGTACCAGATTCCGGCGGCGGTCGTCGTCATCGCGAGTCTGCCGCTGACGCCGAACGGCAAGCTCGACCTCGCGGCCTTGCCGAGCCCGGCGTTCGGTTCCGCCGCCTACCGTGCCCCGGCGGGCACCGTCGAACCCCGCGTCGCCGCCGTCTTCGCCGAGCTGCTCGGTCGCGACCGGGTCGGCGCGGACGACTCGTTCTTCGACCTCGGCGGCAACTCGATGGTCGCGACCCGCCTGGTGGCGCGCCTGCGGGCCGAACTGGCCACCGATGTCGCCCTGCTCTGGCTGTTCACCGACCCCACCCCGGCCGGGCTGGCGCGCCGCATCGCCGAGGACACGGCGGGCGCCGACGACTCGATGCTGACGCCGATGCTCGCCCTGCGCCGTCAGGGCAGCGGCGCGCCGCTGTTCTGCGTCCACCCGGTGGTGGGGCTGGCCTGGAGCTTCGCCGGGCTGACCGGTGAACTCGACTGCCCGGTCTACGGGATGCAAGCTCCGACGATCGCCGAGGACACCGCGCCGCCGGAGTCGATCGACGCGCTGGCCGAGGACTATGTGACCCGGATCAGGGCGGTCCAGCCGCACGGACCGTACCGGCTGCTGGGCTGGTGCGTCGGCGGCGTGATCGCCCACGCCATGGCGGTGCGGCTGCAGGAGCTGGGGGAGCGGGTGACGGTGCTGGCCATGCTCGACTCCTTCGTCGGGGAGGTCGGCTACCGCAGTGAGACGCCGGTGACGGTGGGCGATCTGCTCGGCCAGTTCGGCACCGACCACGAACTCGCCACGCCGGTCGACGAATTCACGCCCGACGACGCCGTCGCGCTGGTCGCCGAGCTGCCGGGACCGTTCACGGAACTGACCGCCGACCGGATGCACCGGATCTTCGCGGGCATCGTGCGCGCCCAGGTGATCGGCGCGGCGCACCGGGCCCGCGTCTTCGACGGTGACCTGCTGTTCTTCACCGCGGGCCGCGACGATCGCGGCGCGGGGCGGGCCGCCGGGGCGTGGCGTGACCACATCGGCGGCGTCATCCGCGATATCGCGGTCGACGCCACCCACTGGGACATCACCGGAGCGCGAGCCCTGACCACCATCGGACCCGCGCTGGCCGCGGCGCTCGACCGCGCGTGAGCCCGGCCGGTGGCGGCGACCCCTCGCCGCCGCCACCGCGTCAGCGCAGCGCCGCCAAGCCGATCCGGTCGATCTTGCCGGTCGGTGTGCGCGGGAGTTCGTCGACGAACACCACGTCGCGGGGCGCTTTGAACCGGGCCAGGTGGGACTTCACATAGGTCCGGACGGTCTCGGCGTCGAGCTCGCCCGCGCGGACGACGAACGCGGCCAGCCGCTGCCCGAACTCCTCGTCCGGCACCCCGACCACCGCGGCCTCGGTGACCGCCGGGTGTCGGTAGAGCAGGTCCTCGATCTCGCCGGGGAAGACGTTCTCGCCGCCGGAGACGATCATGTCGTCGTCGCGGCCGTCGATGAAGAGCCTGCCCTCGGTGTCGAAGTGGCCGAGGTCGCCGGTGCTCATCAACCCGCCGCGCAGCTGTTTGGAGCCGCCGCCGGAGTACCCGTGGAAGGCGATCGAGTTGCCGACGTGCACGGTGCCGACCGCACCCGGCGCGGTGACCAGGGTGTCGCCGTCGTAGAGCGCCACCGTGATCCCGACCGGCGCCCGGCCGACCGTGCCCGGCGCGGCCAGCCAATCCCGTGGCGTGGCGATGGTGGCGGTGCCGGTCTCGGTGCAGCCGTAGAAGTTGTAGATCACCGGGCCGAAGACCTCGATCGCCCTGGTCCCCAGGGCCGACGGGAGCGCGGCACCGGCGGTGAACACGATCCGCAGCGCACCGGTATCGGTGGCGGACAACGCCTCCGGGCCCAGATCGAGGATGCGGCGCAGCATGGTCGGGACGAGCACGACCATGTCGGCGCGATGCTCGGCGATCTGGGCCAGGGCGCGGCGGGCGTCGAACCTGCCGTGCAGCACGATCGTCGACCCCAGATTCAGCGACAGGATGAACTGCGACAGCGCGGTGCCGTGGAACAGCGGCGCGCACAGCAGCACGGTCTGTCCGCGCCGCAGCGGCACCCGATCGACGAATTGCGCACCGGCCAAAGGCGATTCGACCCGGCGCGGAGCGCCCTTGGGTGTCCCGGTGGTGCCGCCGGTGAGCAGGACGAAGCCGCCCTGCTGGGCCGGGACGGGCGCACGGGCCCCGGTGTCGGGGCCTTCGGTGTCGAGCCGGGTGACGCCGTCGGCGACGGTCTCGGCGAGCGCGGCCAGGCTCGGGTCGAGAACCAGCGCCGCGACCTGTTCCCTGGCCAGCACATCGCGCAGCTGTGCCGCGCCGAACCCGGTGTTGAGCAGCACCAGCCGGGCGCCGAGCTTGCCCGCGGCGGCCATGGTTTCGACCAGGCGCCGGCCGTCGGGGCAGAGCACGCCGATGGTGTCGTCGGCGGTGATCCCCGCCGCGTGCCAGCGGCCCGCGATCGCATCGGTCCGCCGGTCGAGTTCGCCGTAGCTGATCAGGTGTGCGCCGTCGACGAGCGCGATCCGGTCCGGCGCGCGGCGGGCCGAGGTCAGGATGCCGCCGGCGATCGGGCCGTAGGTGCGCATCGCGCGGGCTGTCTGGACGAGCCGGTCGGGGCGCCGCAGGTCGATCAGTCCGGCGCGCTGCATCGCGCGCAGCTGCCGCGCCGTGGTGGCCGCGGTGTGCGTCCAGGTCATCGCGAAACTCCTTGTCGGCGGGCGGTATCGGGCCGGATCAGCACAGCGTCGGCCCGGGGTCGGCGCCCGCGGTCACCGCAAGCAGCCAGGCGACGGTGCCGAGCTCGGGCACGATCTCGGCACTGATGTGCTCCGACATCGGCACCCGGAACATGCGCATGTTCACCCCGCGCGCGCAGTAGTCGGCGGCGATGCGGTCGATGGCGAGTTCGGCGGGCAGCAACTGGTCGGTGGTCGAATGCCACATGAGCAGTGGGATGTCCGGGGTGTTCTCGGGACGGCCGAAGCTCGCGGCGGCGAGCCCCTCGTGCGCGGCGGCCAGCGCGGCGGCCGGATCGGTCAGGTAGTCGGCGACCGGCCGCAGCAGCGTGGAGCCGACCGCGGTGTAGAGGCAGCGGTCCTCGAGATCGCGCGCGACCTGCTTGCCCTCGGGGGTGAGGTAGGTCTGCAAGGCCTGGTCGAACTCGGGATATTCGCGAGCCAGGCCCAGAATGGCCAGCCAGCCGGTGAAGTTGGCCTGCGGCTGGGCGCCGGAGATGGCGAACGGCGCGATCGCGACCTTGTCGCCGGGGATGCCGCCCTGCGCGCTGGCCCGCAGCGCGAGCTCGGGCGCGTAGCCGCGGTGCTGCTCGGCCGCCGACGCGGAGGAATTGCCGCCACCGGAGTATCCCCACAGGCCCACCGGCGACGCCTCGAGGCCGAGGCCGCCGCGCTGGGCCGCCCGGATGCCGTCGAGCACCATCCGGCCCTCGCTCGGGGACATGATCGTGTTGCGCTTGCCGTCGAAATCGGTGACCACCACCGCCGCGCCCGCCGCCAGGAACTGGCCGATCAGCGCGACCTCCTTCTGGATGCCCGCGCGCAGCGTGTACGAGGGATTGCACTGCTGGCCGAGGCTGTCGATCGCCTCCTGATACGAGATCAGCGGGCGCGCACCGGGACCCAGCCAGGGGATGCCGGGCATCAGCACGGTGGTCGCGGTGGCGATCGGGTTGTCGCGGGCGTCGGTGCTGCGGAACAGGAGCTGGGTGGTGTGCACCGGGACCGGGATGCCGAGCGCGTAGGTCTGCACGATCCGGCTGCGGATCACGTCGCCGTTGGCGTAGGCCGCGAAGTCGGCCGGATCGGCGTACCAGGGGTCCTGCTGCGGGGTCGGCAGCGGCACGACCGCCGGATAGACCTGCGCCTCGTTCGGCAGCGGGGGGAGCTGGAAATCCTCGGCCCCGGCGGGACTCGCGGTCAGCGCCAGCACGACGGCCAGCAGGGCGGGCACGCCGAGGCGCCGGGATCGGTGGGTGGCCGTGCTGCGCTGCATGGCATCTCCTTCGGTAGGTGATCCCGATTACAGCAGGTTCTCTTGTTATGAACAAGAGTTCTTGTTCATATTGCGCGATCGGTAGGCTGAGCTGCGTGACGTCGACCGAGAAGAGTCCAGTTCGTTCCCGGCGCATCCAGGGGCTGGACGCCGAGCAACGCCGCGCCCGCAGGCGCGAGCAGATCCTGGCCGCCGCGTTCGAACTCATCGCCGCCGAGGGCTACGTCAATACCGCGATCGAGCAGATCTGCCAGACCGCCTTCGTCGGCAACAAGGCCTTCTACGAGCTGTTCGACAGCAAGGAGTCCTGCTATCTGGCGCTGCTCCAGCAGCTCAGCGAACGCGCCCAGGCCGAGGTCGCCACCGCGCTGGCCGAGTGCGCCGGTGGTCGCGACGAGGTGGTGTCGGTCGTCCTCGCCGCCTTCGCCCACTCCCTCGTCGACGACCCGCGCGTCGCCCAGGTCACCTTCGGCGAGGCCAGCGGCATCTCCGCGAAGGTCGAACAGCAGCGCCGCACCAACCGTCGCTGGGCCGCCCAATTCCTCGAAACCCTCTGGCGCGAATACGGTTTCGTCCCCGCCACCGGCATCGGCCTCGACCTGCACGCCCTCGCCGTCTCCACCATCGGCGGCCTGTTCGACACCGTCGCCGACTGGCTGCACAGCACCGGCGCAGGCACCACCGGCGACATCGACACCCTCATCCGCGACCTCACCGCCTTCACCGACATCGTCCATTTGGGCCTGGCGGCCGCGGCGGCCCGTTCAGCGGACTGACGCCGCGTATCGGCTCAGAGTGCCTTGATCTGGGCCGGATCCGGCAGGGTGTGGGGGGCGGTCGCTCGCTGAGCTGATGCTCAGCCGACGACCACCACTGCGCAGGCTGCGAGGAACAGGGCCTGGAGGGCGGTGCGGGCGGGGAGGGGCATGGATTTGATGCCCAGGTCGGCGTGGGCGGCGCGGATGTTGGCGGGGAACATGGCCAGGAGCAGGGCGAACAGGCAGGCGGCGGACAGCGGGGCAGTTGCTGGGATGAGCAGGCCGGCGGCGCCTGCCAGTTCTAGGACGCCGGTGAGGGTGACCAGGGCGGCCGCGTTGGGGAGGCGGGGCGGGACCATGGCGATCAGGGCGGTGCGGCGAGGCTCGAGGAAGTGGGCGCTCGCGGTGAGGGCGAACATGGCGGCCAGGCCCAGGGCGATCGCGCGGGGCCAGGAATCCAGCCAGGACACGTCGGTGAGCAGGCCGATCAGCCTGGCCAGGGCGGTGACGACGGTGAGAACGATGAAGGGGGCCATGGGAACTCCTCGAGGCGGTGCCGACTGGCCTGCTGCCAATCTTGACACTGGAAAGATTGACACCGAAAGACAAACTTGTCAATGACAAGTTTGTGCGTCAGGATCGAGGCATGACCAAGACCGGGTATCACCACGGGGATCTGCGGGCGGCGCTGCTCGACTCGGCGGCCGAGCAGATCGCGGCCGAGGGCGTCGAGGCGGTGTCACTGCGCGCGCTGGCGCGCCGGGCGGGGGTCTCGCATGCCGCCCCCGCGCACCACTTCGGCGACCGGGCAGGCTTGTTCACCGCCCTGGCCATCGAGGGATTCGACCTGCTGGCAACGGAATTGGTGGCGGCGGGCGAGGACATGCGGGAGGTCGCGGTCGCCTATATCCGCTTCGCGCTGAACAACCCGGGCCGGTTCGACATCATGTACCGCCGCGAGGTGCTGCGCGCCGACGACCCGGACTTGCTCGCCGCCCGCGCGCGGTCGGGTGCGGCGCTGCGATCGGGGATCGCCGAGTTGCAGTCCGGGCAGTCACCCGACCGGCAGCGCTCGACGCGGCTCGCCGCCTGGTCGCTGGTGCACGGATTCGCGACGCTGTGGCGGGAAGGGGCGCTCGACGGGTCGGAGCTGGCGTCGTCGTCGGACCCCGAAGTGCTCGCGCGCGAGATGCTCGCGACGGTGCAGTTCGACTGACGACGCAGAGCCGCTTCGGGGCCGGGTCCGCTGCGTCGGCTACCTGGGCGGCGCTCCGCCGGGACCCTGACCGCCCGGCGGCGGGGACCCCGCCGGGCCGCCACCGGGCGGCATCCCGGGAGAACCGTTGCCGGACTGGGTGTTCTGCGACTTCGCGGCGACGCCGACGGTCAAGGAGACGGCCATCGTGGTCGCCGGGGTCCCGGTGACCGTGGCGAGTTCGGCGTCCCACCCGTCGCCGAAGACATTGTCGGAGGACAGGGAGACGCCGGACATGTTCCGGATGCTCGCCGAATAGCCGGAGTCGGCGGCGAAGACGGCCTCGCAGGAATCCTGCGGAAGGGCGATCTGGGAGGTGAGGCGGGCGTTGTCGCCGGCCACGGCGGTGGCGAGATCGTCGTAGACCTCGAAGTGGATGTGCGGCCAGCGGCCCGCGTAGCAGGCGGGGAAGATCGAGGTGAAGCGGACGGTGCCGGTGTCGTCGGCGACCTGGACGCCGCGCAGATAGTTCTGGTCGGTGACGCCCTCGCTGTAGAGCGAGTACCGGCCCTCGCGGTCGCAATGCCAGACGTAGACCGCCATGCCGGCGCCCGCCGCGCTCGTGGTCAGGTCGCGCAGGTTCAGCGTGAGGGTCATCGGAACACCCTGGGCCACACCGGAGTACGCGCCGAAGCTGGTGGTGAGGTCGGAGCGGACCACGCCCGATTCGATCAGCACATTGGGCCCGTTGGAACCGTCACCCGGGTACGGGCCCGCCGTCTCCTGCGGCGCGGCGGCGGGGGTGGCCGAGTCGGTGGTGGTGGTGCCGGTGACGCCAGAATCGGTCGCCGAGGCGCAGGCCGCGGCGGCGGTCGCCACGCCCGCGGCGCCGATCAGGCCGAGGATCCGCCGTCGCGACATGACCCGCAGGTCGTGCCCGAGTCCGAGATCGTGGTCGTCCATCGCTGCTCCTTCGCTCGTACCGTGTCCTCGACGACGGTAGGCGCGGGCGCTGCGCCGGAACTGCGAGGACGCTGGGCGTTCGCTGGGAGCCCGGCGCTCAGTCGGTGACGTACCCGTTGAGGCTGTCGCGCAGGTCGGTCAGGATCGCGCGGGCGGCGGTCAGGCCGGTGGTGTGCCAGACGCTGTCGTCGACGGCGAACACGCGCCGATCGGTCGAGGCGCCGAGCTCGGTGAACTCGTCCGAGCGCAGCACCCGCCTGCCGTGGTCCTCGCCCGGCTCGCCGTCGAACATCACGTAGATGATGTCGCCCTCGGCCTTGGTGGCCAGCTCCGCGGTGGTGATGTCGTAGGAGGTGCCGCGCTGCGCGGTCGGGCGCTGCACGCCGACATCGGAGAGCACCTGGGCCGCGAAAGTCTCGCTGCCCTGCACCTGGGTGGCGTCGGCGGTGAACCGCAGCACCGACGCCTGCGACTGGCTCGCGTTGAGCGCGGGGCCCAGGTCGCGCGCCTCGGTGAGGTAGTTCCGCAGGGCGGCGTCGGCGGCGTCGCGGCGGCCCATCCCGGCGGCGTAGGCCGCGAAGTCGGACTGCCAGCTGCCGCCGGACCCGACCAGGACCGTCGGCGCGATCGCGCTCAGCGCCTCGTAGCCACCGGCCGGGGCGACGTCGCCGAGGATCAGGTCGGGCTTCAGTTCGGCGATGCGCGCCGGGTCGGGCTGACCGATCGAGCCGACGCTGGGCACCTTCAGCACGCCGTAGCCGAGGTACATCGGCTGGGAACGCTCGCCGTCGAGGGTGACCGCGCCCGCGACGCGCTCCCACAGGCCCACCGCGCAGGCGGCGTCGAGCGCCGAACTGGTGAGCACCACGATGCGCTGCGGGTCGGCGGGGACCTGCGTGGTCCCGGCGGCATGGGTGACGGTGCGGGTCGCGCCCGCGGCGGGATCGGGAGCGCTGGGCAGCGGGCACGCGGTGGCGGTGTCCCTGGCCACGCCGACGACACCGGCACCGGCGATATTGGTGGTGGTCCGGATGATCGTGCTCGCGTCGTCGTGCTTGTCCGCGCAGCCCGCGCTGACCACGGCGACGCACACCAGCGCGGCGACGGCGAGGACGCCACGCGAGCGGACGCGAACGCCCTGCTCGGCGGTGCGACGGAATCGGGTGCGTACTCGGGCGCTCACCGGCATGCGCACGAGGGTACTGCGTGGCGGGCCGGCCCGGCGCCGCGGGTTCGCGGGCCGGAGTCAGCGCCGGCTGGCCCGCCGGAACCCGATCGCGGCCGGGACCGCGAACAGCACGATCGCGCCGAGACACCACACCAGGGTCAGCGTCAGCGGCCGGGCGATGGGGCCGTGATCGGCCAGTCCGCGCATGGCGTCGACGGCGACCGACATGGGCTGGTTGCGCACGATCGGCTGGATCCAGGTCGGGAACGCGATCAGCGGGACGAAGCCGGTGCTGAAGAACATCATCAGCGAGGTGAGGATGGTGATGCCCTCGACCAGCGTGGCTTTCGCGGTGTAGACGGCGATCGCGGTGACGATGGTGGCGAAGGCGAGGCCGAAGAGCACCGGGATCAGCAGGAACACGAACGCGGCCAGCGGACCCTGGTGGAAGCGGAAGCCGAGCAGCATGCCGACGAGCACCACGGCGATGGTGCCGAGCACGATCCGGCAGCCCTCGGCGAGGACGCGCGAGGCGATCCCCGAGGCCCGGTGCACCGGCAGCACCCAGAACCGCGCGAGCAGACCGGCGTCGCGTTCGCGCCCGAGCATGACCCCGCTGGCCACGGCACCGGAGAGCGCGCCGACGATGGCGACCATCGGCACCGAGCCGTAGAGCGCGTCGTCGCCGGTGAACTTCTGGATCTGCCCGCCGACGACGATGTCGAGCATGATCAGCAGCAGGCACGGGATGAGCAGGGTCTCCAGCAGGGTGACCGGGTTGCGGGCCCAGCGCAGCAGCAGGCGCTGGGTCTGGATCAGGGTGTGCCGGACCAGCGCGCCCGGCGAGGTCTCCGAACCCGCGGTGGACTGCTCGGTACGAGCGGCAAGCAGCGCCATCACGCCCTCCTCGAACTCAGCCGGATGGCCAGTGGGGTACAGATCAGCAGGATCGCCGCCAGCCACAGCAGCGACGGGAGCATCAGCGACCAGCTGACCGTGCCCGCGTTCCCGGCGGTGTCACCGGCCAGCGCGCGCAGGACGGTCGCGAACTGCGAGACCGGCTGATTGCGGACGAACCACTGGATCCACTCGGGGAACTGGCTGGCCGGCGCGAGCCCGGTCGAGAGCATGCCGAAGATCAACGGCGGCAACACCAGTGCCTGGGTGGTGGCCTCGGGACTCTTGGACACGGTCCCGATGACATCGGCGCCCAGCGTGAACGCGATCCCGATGAGCAGCGAGAACGCCAGGAACCCCAGGGTGTGCGCGGCGTCGAGCCGGAAGCGGAAACCGATCACGTACCCGGACGCGACGGCCGCGGCCAGGGAGATCAGCAAGCGGAAGATGTTGGCCGACATCCGCGCCGCCACCGGCACCAGCGGACGCAGCGGCATCGCGCCGAACCGGCGGTTGAGCCCGGCCACGGCGTCGGTGGCCGAGCGGAATGCCGCCGAGATGGCGGTGAACGCGGCGGCCTGCAGGATCACCAGCGGCATCATGTACTGCGCGTAGCTGCTGAACCCGTTGCCGGAGAACATCATCACCGTCTTGAGCGGGATGTAGAAGCTCGCGGTGAAGGCCGCAGGCGCGACCACCGAGGCCAGCACCTCGCCGGTCTTGACCGAGGGCACGATCAACCGGGTGGTCAGCACCCACCACTGCTGCACGGTGTCCGGGGCGGCGCGGAAGTCCGTGCGCCAGGTGGTGGCGGTCACGACACGGCCTCCGGCGCCGTCTCGGTCGTGGCGAGGTGACCGGTGAGCTGGAGGAACACATCGTCGAGCGAGGGGCGGCGCAGCGCGATGTCGACGAGTTCGACCTCGGCGTCGTCGAGGCGGCGCAGGGCCTCGGCGAGGGTCTTGGCGCCGTCGGGGGCCGGGATGGTGATCCGGTCGGATTCCGGGGTCAGCGCGGCCAGGTTCTCGGCGGGCAGCAGCGAGCCGAGCGCGGCGACGATGGCGGGCATCTCCTCCAGGTCCAGCGGCACCACTTCGCAATAGCTGCCGCCGGTGCGGTGTTTGAGCTCGTCGGCGGTGCCGGAGGCGATCACCACGCCGTGGTCGATGACGATGATCTGGTCGCTGAGCGCGTCGGCTTCCTCCAGGTACTGGGTGGTGAGCAGGGTGGTGATGCCCGCGGTCTTGAAGCTGCGCACCAGGTCCCAGACGCCCTGGCGGCTGCGGGGATCCAGACCGGTGGTCGGCTCGTCGAGGAAGACCACATCCGGCCGCACCACCAGCCCGCAGGCGATGTCGATGCGCCGCCGCATGCCGCCGGAGTAGGTGCCGACCCGCCGGTTCGCGGCGCCCTCCAGGTCGAACTCGGTGATCAGTTCCCTGGCCCTGGCCCGGGCCGCCGGTTTGCGCAGCCCCATCAATCTGCCGAACATGACGAGGTTCTCGTAGCCGCTGAGCATGTCGTCGAGCGCGGCGTACTGGCCGGTCAGCATGATCGATCGGCGCACCGCGGCCGGGTCGGCGACGACGTCGTGCCCGGCGACAACGGCCCGCCCGCGATCGGGCGTGATGAGCGTGGACAAGACGTTCACCATCGTCGTCTTGCCCGCGCCGTTGGGACCGAGGATGCCGAGCACCTCGCCGGGCGCGGCCACGAAGTCGACGCCGCGCAGCGCGTCGACCTCGCCGAAGGACTTCTCGATCCCTTCGACGACAACGCCGCCGCCGGTGGAGGTGAGGGTGGGGCTCGGTGCGACGCTCATGTCCGGTCTCCTGCTTCCATGTGGTCATCCAGCACCGGCGAGATCACCGACAGTGCGAGGGGATTGGTCAGCTCGTCGTGCGTGGTCTCGACGTCGTTGGCGACGATCGAGCCGGTCACGTAGGGGCGCCAGCCGTCGGGGCCCATCCATTCGCCGGGGTCGACCGCGGCGGTGAAATAGAGGACGTCGCCGTGGTAGACCGGGCGCTGGTAGCCGGTTCTGGTGCCCGCGGAGGCGTTGTAGGAGCCCGCCATCCGCTCGATGGTGGCCGCGTCGACGAGTTCGACGCCGCCGAGTTTCGCGGTGATGAGCTCGGCGGCCTGCTGCGCGGTGGCCTCGGCGGGCACGTTGTCGATCCCGAAGATCGAGCCGAAGGTGTTGATGAACGCGCCCGGCGTGAGCCGCTCGATGGTGTCACCGTCGATATCGGCGGTGTCGGTGTCCAGCAGCGCCACCACGCCGACCCGCTCGCCCGCCTCGGCCAGCTGCACCGCCATGGCGTGCGCGATCAGTCCGCCGAAGGACCAGCCGAGCAGGTGGTACGGGCCGTGCGGCTGGACCGCGCGGATCTCGCGCACATACCGCCGCGCGAATTCCTCGATGGACCGGGCCGAGGGCTCGCGGCCGCTGAGATCGGGCGCCTGGAGGCCGTAGATCGGTCGGCCCGGGCGCAGCCGCTCGGCGAATCCCAGGTAGCTCCACGACATTCCGGAGGAGGAGTGGACGCAGAACAGCGCGGGTTTGTCGCCACCGAGCCGGATCGGCAGCAGGACGTCGAGTCCGAGGCCGGTCGATCCGGCGCCCGCGGGTTCGGCCGCCGCGACCATCGCCGCGGCTTCCTCGGCGGACGCGCGTTCGGCCGCCGGGGATTCCGCGAAGCGCGCGGCCGCGGCCAGCGCCTGCGCCCACAGCTGGGCCAGCTCGGCGACGTCGTCGCGGTCGAGTAGCTCGGCGGGATAACCGAAGTCGGCGCGCAGCCGATCCCCGAGCACCATGGCGTTGATGTCGATGGCCGCCATGACCGGGACCGTGGCGTGTTCGCCGACGTCCAGATCGCCGAACTCGTCGGTGGGCAGCCAGCCGAGACCTTCCAGCCCGGCCGGGATCTCGGCGGCGGTGTGCCTGCCGAGATAGTTGACGCAGATCTGGCCGGGCAGCCGTGCGGGCAGCTCCGCCGCGGTGTCGGGATTCAGGTAGCGCAGCAGCCCGAACCCGATGCCCTTGTCCGGCACCGAGAGCAGCTCGTGTTTGACCGCGCGGATGGCCGCGCCCATCGCCGGGCCGCCGGCGAACGCGTCGTCGATGTCGATCTCGGCCAGTCCGAGCCGGACCGGGTAGAGGTTGGTGAACCAGCCGATCGTGCGGGACAGGTCGGCGCCGGGCACGACTTCCTCCTGCCTGCCATGGCCTTCCAGCCGCAGCAGCGCGGACTTCTCGTCCACCCCGCGCCGGGCCCGCCAGCGCACCAGCGCCAGCGCGAGGGTGGCGAACAGCGCGTCGGTGACGCCGCCGTGGAACAGGCCGGGCAGCGTGGTGAGCAGCGCGGTCGTGACGTCTTCGTCGACCTCGAGGTCGACGCGGCGCACGGTGTGGGCCTGGTCGACGGCGGGATCGAGACGCCTGGTGCCGAGCAGCGGGTCGGGGCCGGCGACGATGTCGCGCCAGTAGCCGAGCTCGCCGCGGCGACGGTCCGAGTGCGCGGCCTCGGTCAGCGCGTAGGACCAGCGCCGCATCGAGGTCCCGGTCTCCGCGAGCACCGGCGTCGCGCCCGCCGACACCTGGGCCCAGGCACCGATCAAGTCCTGCACCAGGATTCGCCACGACACGCTGTCGATGGCGAGGTGATGGGCCACCACGATCAGCCGGCCGGGCCGGGTCCGCGAGCCCGCCGCGCCGACCGGATCGAGCCAGACGAACTGGAGCACGACGCCGTCGGCGGGATCGAGCCGGTTCAGCGCGGAGTCGAGTTCGCTGCGCACGTCCTCGCGCAGTTCGGTGGGTTCGGCCGCGGCGTCGATCTCGGTGCGGTGCACCAGGGCATCCACCTCGATGGTGCCGGGTTCGGCCACCCGCAGCTGCCAGCCGTCCTCGTCGGACCACAGCCGCGCGCGCAGCATGTCGTGCCGGTCGATGACGGCGGTGAGCGTGGCGACGAGCGACGAGCGCTCGATGCCGACGGGCAGTTCCAGCACCGCGGTCTGGGCGAAGCGGTCGAAATCGCCGCCGCGCTCGATCATGTACCGGACGATCGGGGTGAGCGGCAGGTCGCCGACCCCACCGCCGGGCAGCTCCTCGAGCGCCTCCACCGCACCTGCGGCGTCGACGGCCGCGGCCAGCGCCGCGACGGTGCGATGCTCGAACACCTGGAGCGGTGTGCAGTGCACGCCAAGCAGTTTCGCCTGGGTGACCAGCTGGATCGCCAGGATGCTGTCCCCGCCGAGGGCGAAGAACGAATCGTCCACGCCCACCTGGTCGCGGCCGAGCAGTTCGGCGTAGACCTCCGCCAGCACGTGTTCGGTGGGTGTGCTCGGCGCGAGATACGGCGCCTCCTCGGTGACGAATACCGGTTCCGGCAATGCTTTTCGATCGAGCTTGCCAACGGCGTTGACCGGGATGGCGTCGAGGACGACGAAGGCGGCGGGCACCATATAGGCGGGCAGGCTGTCGGCGGCGACGGCCCGCACCCGGGCGAGATCGAGATCGGCGCCGGGCATGCGGACCAGGTAGGCCGCCAGCGCCGTCGCCCCGGTGGGACCGGGAACACCCAGTGTCACCGCGAGATCGACGCCGTCGATGCCGCCGAGTACCGCGTCGATCTCCCCGAGCTCGATGCGCTGACCGCGCACCTTCACCTGGAAGTCGGTGCGGCCCAGGTATTCCAGTGTCAGGCCGAGCTCCGGCGGGCGGATCCAGCGCACCAGATCGCCCGTGCGGTACAGGACTTCGCCGGGCGCGCCGTAGGGGTCGGCGACGAAGCGGGCGGCGGTCAGGCCGGGGCGGGCGTGGTAGCACCGCGCGGTGGCGGTGCCGGTCAGATACAGCTCACCGGCGACGCCGACCGGCACCGGCCGCAACCGGTCGTCGAGCACCAGCACGGCCGCGCCCCGGATGGGCGTGCCGATGGTGACCGGCTCCGCCGTGGACAGCGGCGCGGAACCCGTTGCCCAGATGGTGTATTCGGTCGGGCCGTACAGATTCACCATCCGCCGACCGGTGGCTCCGCCGCACCAGCGCCCGACCAGATCGGGGCCGACCGCCTCGCCCGCCACCGCGAGGACCCGCACGCTCGACACCTCGGCGGGATCGATGGTGGCCAGCGCGGACGGCGTGATCACCATGTGCGTGACCGCCTCGGCGGCGATCAGCTCGGCCAGCGGCGCGCCACCGAAGACCTCGGGCGGCGCGATCACCGAAGCGCCACCGCAGCCGAACGCCATCAGTGCCTCGAAGATCGACGCGTCGAAACTCGGTGAGGCGACCTGGAGGACCCGGGACTGTTCGTCCAGGCCGAGATCAGCGCGCTGGGCCGCCACCAGATCGGCCAGGCCGCGGTGGGTGACGGTGACGCCCTTGGGCGTTCCGGTGGACCCGGAGGTGTAGATCATCCAGGCCGGATGCTCCGGCCGGATCGGCGTGGGGAGCTCGTCGGCGGTGAGCGCGGCGTCGTCGGCGGCGCGCAGCCGGGCGACGATATCCGGGTCGTCGAGGACCAGCCAGCGGGTGGTGTCGGGCAGGCTCGCGCGGTACGCGGTCAGCGTGAGCCCGACGCGGGCGCCGGAGTCGGCGAGCATGTGGTCGATGCGCTCGACCGGATGCTTCGGGTCGACCGGCAGGAACGCGGCCCCGGCCTTCGCGGCCGCCCAGAGGCCCGTGTGCAACTCGGCGCAGCGGGGCAGGCCGAGGGCGACAACGGTTTCGGTGCCCGCGCCGGCGTCGATCAGCAGGCGGGCCAGCTGGTTCGAACGGGCGTCGAGCGCGCGATAGGTCGTCGTGGTCCCGGCGACGAGGGCGGGATGGTCGGGGTAGGCCGCGGCGGTGTCGGCGAGCAACCGGGGCAGCGTGACGGTGCCCGCGGTGGCGGGGCCGCGGACCGGGATCAGTTCCGCGCATTCGCCCGCGTCGAGCAGGTCGATGTCGGCGACCCGGATGTCGAGGTCGGCGAGCACGGCCGTGAGGACGCGCTGCCAGCGGGTCACGAACGCGGCGACCGTGCCCGCGTCGAACAGGTCGGTCGCGTAGGTCAGCACGCCGTCGAGACCGGCGGGTCCGGCGTCGGTGAATCGCTCGCGCAGATCGAGGGTGAGATCGAAGGCCGAGGCGTCGCGGTCGAAATCCTCGACCTCGAACCGCACTCCGGCCAGTTCCAGCACCGGCTCGACGAAGTTCTGCAACGACAGCGACACCTGGAAGATCGGGTGGTGCGCGGTCGAGCGGGTGGGGTCGAGCGCCTGGACGAGCTGTTCGAAGGGCACGTCGGCGTGGGCGAACGCGTCGAGATCGGTGGTGCGGACCTCGGCCAGCACCTGGCGGAAGCTCGCGCCCGGGTCGATCGGCGTGCGCAGCGCCAGGGTGTTGACGAACATGCCGACCAGGTCGTCCAGCGCCGCCTCACCGCGTCCGGCGACCGGGGTGCCGACGACGACATCGCCCGTCCCGCTCAACCGCGCGAGCAGCACCGCGAGCGCGGCGTGCACGATCATGAAGACGCTGACATTGCCGGCCGCCGCGGCCTCGACCAGCGTGCGGTGCACCTGCTCGTCGATCGCGAAGTCGAGGTCGGCGCTGCGCATCGTCTGCACCGCGGGGCGCGGCCGGTCGGTCGGCAGTTCCAGGGCGTCCGGTGCGCCGGCGAGGGTGTCGGCCCAGTACCGGATCTGCCGCGCGGCCACGGATTCCGGGTCGGTCGCGCTGCCGAGGAGTTCGCGATGCCACAGCGCGAAGTCGGCGTACTGCACGGTGAGCGGGGCCCGGGTGGGTGCCGCGCCCGCCACCCGCGCCGAATAGGCGGCCACCAGGTCACTCGCGAGCGGGGCCATCGACGCGCCGTCGGCGCTGATGTGGTGCACCACCAGGACGACGACATGCACGGGGGCCGCGTCGCCGACCAGCCGGAACAGCCCCACGCGCAGGGGCGCCTCCCTGGTGAGATCGAACCCGGTGCCCGCCAGCTCGGTGATCCGCGCACGCAGTGGCGCACCGTCCTCGGTGTCGAGCACCGGCATGGGCGGGGTGGCGGCCTCGAGGCCGACGACCACCTGACGCGGACCCTCGGTATCGGCCGGATAGCGGGTACGCAGGCTCTCCTGCCGCGCGATCACATCGGTGAGCGCCAGGCGCAGGGCCTCGATATCCAGGTCGCCGGTGAGCCGCAGGGCGATCGCGATGTTGTAGGCGGCCGAGCCGGGGTCGAGCTGGTTGAGCACCCACATCCGCTGCTGCGCCGGCGAGAGCGGGACCCGGTCGGGGCGCACCCGCGCGGCCAGCGCCGGGCGGCCGGGACCGCCCGCGGCGGCGGGGACCACGCGGGCCGCCAGCTGTGCCACGGTCGGCGCGTCGAACAGATCGCGCAGGGCGATGGTGGAACCCAGCGCCGAGTTCACCCGGGCGACCACCTTGGTCGCGCTCAGCGAGTTGCCGCCGAGCTCGAAGAACGACTGGTCGACGCTGACCTGTTCGGTCCCGATCACCTCCGCGAACACCGCGGCCACCGCCGCCTCGGTCGCCGTCCGTGGCGCGAGGTACGGGCGCTGGGCCGCCGCGAAGTCCGGCACCGGCAGTGCCTTGCGATCCAGCTTGCCCACGGGCGTGAGCGGAATCTCGTCGAGCACGACGACATACGCGGGCACCATGTACCCCGGCAGTTCCGCCGCGACGGCCGCGCGGACCCGTTCGGTCTCGAGGTCGACGCCGGGTGCGGGCAGTACATACGACACCAGCACGGTCGCCCCCGCCGGTCCGGCGCGCCCGATGGTCACCGCGTACTCGATCTCCTCGTCGCGCGAGAGCACCGCGTCGATCTCGCCGAGCTCGATCCGCAGGCCACGGATCTTCACCTGGAAATCGCTGCGCCCCAGGTACTCCAGGGCGAGCGTGCCGTCCTCCACCACCCAGCGGACCATGTCGCCGGTGCGGTACATGCGGTCACCGGGCGCGCCGTACGGGTCGGCGACGAACCGGCTCGCGGTCATCTCGAACCGGTTGAAATAGCCGCGCGCCAGCGCCGGACCCGCCAGGTACAGCTCGCCCGCGATACCCACCGGCACCGGCCGCAACCAGCCGTCCAGCACGACCACCGCGGCGCCCCGGATCGGTCCGCCGATGGTGATCGGCTCGCCGGCGACGAGTTCGGCGGGACCGGTGGCCCAGATGCTGAACTCGGTGGGGCCGTACAGGTTCACCATCCGGCGCCCGGCCGACCACTTCTCGATCAGCTCGGGGGTGGCGGCCTCACCGGCGACCGAGAGCACCCGCAGATCGGTGAGTTCGGCCGGTTCCATGGTGGCCAGCGCCGACGGGGTGATCACCGCGTGGGTGACCCGCTCGGCCCGCAGCAGCTGTTCGAGTTCGCCGCCGCCGTACACCTCCGGCGGCGAGACCACCAGCCGCCCGCCCGCCGAGTGCGCGGTGAGCATCTCGAAGACCGAGGCGTCGAAGCTGGGCGAGGCGACCTGCAGGGCGCTCGCCGTCGGGTCGAGCGCCAGCGTTTCCCGTTGCGCGGTGGTGAGATTCGCGATGCCGCGATGACTGAGCAGCACCGCCTTCGGCTTGCCGGTGGAGCCGGAGGTGTAGATCAGGTAGGCGGTGTGGTCGATGTCGATCGGGCCGCCGCGCTCGGCGTCGGTGATCGGCGCGTCGGAGACCAGCATCACCCGGCGCAGCGTGTTCAGGTCGTCGAGCAGCAGCCAGTCGATGGTGCCGGGCAGTGTCTCACCGGTCGCGGTGACGGTGACGCCGATCGGCGCCTTCGAGTCCTCGAGCATGTGCTCGATCCGCTCCACCGGATAGCTCGGGTCCAGCGGGACGAAGGCCGCGCCGGTCTTGGCCAGCGCCCACACGGCCACCACCGATTCCAGCGACCGGGTGAGCGCGAGCACCACGAACACCTCGGGGCCGACGCCGCGGCCAAGCAGCACCCGGGCGAACCGGTTGGACCAGGAATCCAGGTCGCGGTAGCTCATCCGCAACTCGCCCGCGCTGACCGCGACGGCGTCGGGATCGATGCGCGCGCCCGCGGTCAGGATCTCGGGCATCGTCCGCATCGGTACCGAGGGCAGCCCGCGGACCGGCGCCAGTCGCGCCAGTTCGGTGTCGTCGCAGTACTGCACCTGCGACACCAGATCGTGCGGATGCGCGGCGAGCTGACCGAGCAGCCGGACGAACCGGTCCAGCAGCGACTGCGCCGCGGTGGCGTCGAGCTGATCGGCCATGAACTTCACCGAGATCCGCAGCGCGTCACCCGCGCCCTGCTCGCCGCGCAGCGGGATCACCATGAGATTGAGCGGATACGGCGTCGCGTCGGTGCCCTCGACATCGAGCACCCGCATCCCCGCGATGTCCAGCGCCTGCGACAGCGCCTCGCGGTCGATCGGGTAGGACTCGAAAACGGTGAGGGTGTCGAACAATTCGGCCAGCCCGACCGCGCGGTGGATCGCGGCGAGGCCGACGTGCTGATGGTCCATCAGCCGCGCCTGTTCGGCCTGCACCCGGGCCAGCAGATCGGACACCTTCTCGGCGGGGTCGAGGGTCACCCGCACCGGGACGGTGTTGATGAACAGCCCGACCATCTCCTCGACGCCGGGCAGCTCCGGCGGCCGTCCCGACACCGTGCTGCCGAACACCACGTCGGTGCGGCCGGTGAGCATGGCCAGCAGCAGCGACCAGCTGGTCTGCACCAGGGTGTTCACCGTCGCGCCCGCCTCGCGGGCCGCGCCTTCGAGCTCGGCGACCGTCGCGGCGGACAGCTCGCGGGTGACCATCGCGGTCTCCGGCGAGGCGATCCCGGCCAGGGTGGGGACCGCGCGCGTCGGGGTGTCGATCCCGGCGAGCGACTGCTGCCAGGCGGCGAGCGAGGCCTCGGCGTCCTGGTCGGCGAGCCAGGCCAGGAAGTCACGGTAGGAGCGGGCGGGCGGCAGCACCGACGCGTCGCCCGCCGTGACATAGAGCGCCAGCAGTTCCCGGACCAGCAGCGGCGTCGACCAGCCGTCGAGCACCAGGTGGTGATTGGTCATGATCAGCCGGAAGTGGCCGGGCGTGGTGGTGACCAGGGTGAAGCGGATCAGTGGGGGACGGGTGAGGTCGAAGCGGGTCAGCGCGTCGAGGGCGATGATCCGGTCGAGTTCACGGGTGCGTTCCTCGTCGTCGGCGGCGTCGGTGAGATCGATATCGGTCCAGTGGATCTCGGCGTCGGCGAGGACCAGCTGACGCGGGCCGTCGTCGGTCTCGACGAACGCCACCCGCAGGTTCTCGTGCCGGTCGACGAGGGCCTGGGCCGCGGCGCGCAGGCGGGTGGTGTCGACCGTGCCGGACAGGGTGAGCATCGACTGCACCGTGTAGCCGTCGGCGGTGTCGGAGTCGTAGAGGGCATGGAAGAGCAGGCCGTACTGGAGCGGCGAGAGCGGCCACACATCGGCGAGATTCGGATAGGCCTGTTCCCAGCGCTCGATCTGCGGCTGATCGACGGTGACCAGCGCGAAGTCCGACGGGGTGCGGCCACCGGCGCCGGCGGAGCGCGCGTGGTCGGCGAGCGCGCGCAGCGCGGCGGCCCACAGCTCGGCCAGTGCGTCGACGGCGTGCTCGTCGAGCAGTCTGCTCGCATAGGCCCAGGTGACCTCGAGCCCGGCGTCGGTCAGCACGGCGTTGATGTCGACGACGGCGGCCAGCGGAGCCCGGTCGTCGTTGGTGGCGGCGAACCGGCGCGGCATCCAGGGATCGTCGCCGGTCACCGCGCGGCCGAGGTAGTTGAAGCTCAGCTGGGGTGTCGGGGCGTCGGCGAGCGCGGCGGCGGTATCGCTGTTCAGATACCGCAGCAGGCCGTAGCCGACACCGCGATCGGGCAGCGCCCGCAGCTGCTCCTTGGTGGCCTTGATCGCGGACCCGGCCGCCGGGCCACCGGCGAAGGCGTCGGCGAGATCGATGCCGGCCAGATCGACCGCGACCGGGTACACGCTGGTGAACCAGCCGACCGTGCGCGCGACATCGGCGCCGGGCAGCAGTGATTCGTCGCGGCCGTGGCCCTCCAGGGTCAGCAGCGCGCCGGTGCGGTCGCGCCAGCGGCACACCGCCATCGTCAGGGCGGCGAGCAGGACATCGTCGGGGCCGCAGTGGAATCGCTCGGGCACGGTGGTGAGGACGGCGTGCGCCAGCTCCGGCGGCACCGTACTCAGCCGCTGCGCCATGGTGGCGACGACGTCGACGGCCGGATCGAAGGCGATCGGCTCGGTGGCGAACGACGGGTCCGGCATCGCCAGGACGCGCTGCCAGCCCGGCAGTTCGCCGGCGCGGGCCGCGGCATCGTCGGCCTGGCTGTGCGCCCAGCGACGGAAGGAGGTACCGACCGGCTCGAGCGTGCCACCGAAGGCGGCGGTCGCCAGGTCCGGCAGCAGGATGCGCCAGGAGACGCCGTCGGTGACCAGGTGGTGCAGGACCAGCCAGCACAGCGGGGGAGCCGCCTCGCGTTCGAGCAACACGAACCGGGCGACCGCGCCGACGGTGGGATCGAGCTGGTCCGCGGCGTCGGCGAGGGCGCGGTCGACGGCGTCCTCGGTGTCGGCCCCGACCACGTCGATCAGCGGGTCGGCCGTCACCGAACCCGGTTCGGCGACAACCCATTCCCAGCCCTCGGACGTGCCGCGCAGCGTCGACCGGAGCAGATCGTGGTGATCGAGCAGCGCTTGCACCGCCGTCGCGAGTGCCGCGCGGTCGATGCCGTCGGGCAGGCCGATCAGCACCGCCTGGCTGTACCGGCCCCAGGGGTCGCCGTGCTCGACCATCGCGCGCACGATCGGCGTGAGCGCCACCGGACCGACACCGCCACCGGGCAATTCGTGCACCACGTGCACCTCGGTGTCGGCCGCCACCGCGGCCAGCGCGGCGACGGTCTTGCGCTCGAACACATCCCGCGCGCTGAACGCGATACCGGCGGCCTTCGCCCGCGACACCAGCTGGATGGAGACGATGCTGTCCCCGCCCAGCGCGAAGAAACTGTCGTCGACGCCGACCGAGTCCAGCCCGAGCACTTCGGCGAACAGGGCGGCGAGCGCTTCCTCGCGCGGGGTCGACGGCGCCCGGCTGGTGACGGCGCGCGCGGTGAAATCCGGTGCGGGCAGTGCCTTGCGGTCCACCTTGCCCAGTGGCGTGAGCGGCACCCGGTCGAGCACCATGACGACCGACGGCACCATGTACGCCGGAAGGCTCTCGCCGACAGCGGCTTTCACGGCCTCGGGATGGACCTCGGCACCGGGTTCGGTGGTCACATAGGACACCAGGGCGGTCGCTCCCGCGGCGGTCTCGACGCCGAGGGTGAGCGCGAAATCGATCTCGGGCAGCCGTTGCAGCGCGGCGTCGATCTCGCCGAGCTCGATCCGGAAGCCGCGCACCTTCACCTGGAAGTCGCTGCGGCCCTGGTACTCCAGCACGAACCGGCCGTCGTCGTCGTGCCAGCGCACCAGATCGCCGGTCCGGTACATCCGTTCCCCTGGCGCGAGCGGATTCGCGACGAACCGGCTCGCCGTCAGCCCGGTGCGCCGGTGGTAGCCGCGGGCGACGCCGGGGCCGGCGAGATACAGCTCGCCGACGGTGCCCGCCGGGACCGGGCGCAGCCAGGGATCGAGCACCAGGCCGGTCACCCCGCGCACCAGGCTGCCGATGGTCACCGGCGCGTCGGGGACCAGGGGACCGGTGAGGGTGGTCGTCACGGTGGTCTCGGTGGGTCCGTAGCCGTTGAGCAGTGTGCGGCCCGCCCACTTGGCCACCAGTTCCGGCGGGCATGCGTCGCCGCCGACGACGATGGTCCGCAGATCGGGCAGGGTCGCCGGATCGAGCGAGCCGACGACGGCCGGGGTGACATTGAGATGGGTCACCCGGTGCGCGCGCAGCACCTGCGCCATGTCCTCGCCCGCGTACGCCGAGGGCGGCACCACCGCCAGGCTCGCACCCGCCGCCAGCGTCACCAGGATCTCCTCCACGGAGATGTCGAAACTCGGCGAGACCGCATGGGCGACCACGGAGGCGGCGTCGACCCCGAACCCGGCGCCCGAGCTCGCGACCAGATTGGCCAGGCCGCGATGCGAGACGAGCACGCCCTTGGGCAGACCGGTCGAGCCGGAGGTGTAGATGATGTAGGCGACCTGATCCGGCCGCACCGGGGCGCGGCGCTCGGCATCGCCGATCGGCCCGGCGTCCTGCGCGGCGATCCGCGCGAGGGTGGTCTCGTCGTCGAGGGTGAGCCAGTCGACCCGGTCCGGCAGCGATTTCCGTGCCTGGGCGACGGTCAGCCCGCTGACCACGCCGCTGTCGTCGACCATGTGCTCGATCCGGTCGGCCGGATAGGTGGGATCGATCGGGGCGAACGGCGCGCCCGTCTTGGCCACCGCGATGGTCGCCAGTACCGAGTCCGCCGAGCGCGGAATCGACAGGGCGACACCGTGTTCGGGGCCAGCGCCGGCGGCGATCAGGACCCGGGCCAGCCGGTTGGTGTAGTCGTCGACCGCGCGGTAGGTCAGCGTCTCGTCGGTGCCCCAGCGCAGGGCCACCGCGTCCGGGTCGAGCGCGGCGCCCGCCGCCAGGATCTCCGGCAGCGTGCGGATGTCGACCCCGGCCGGCCCGCGCGCGGGCACCGAGACGGCCTCCTCGGCGGGCGAGAGGACCGGCACCGCCGACAGCGGCGCCTCGGGTCCGGCGACCAGGAACCGGTGCAGGAACCGCAGGAAGCGCGCGTGGTGCGCCGCCAGGTCGGCCTCGCTGTACAGGTTGCCGTTGCCCTGGAGGTCGATGTGGGTGCTCTCGCCGCCGACGCCCGGATACAGGTTGACGAACAGGTCGTCGATCAGGCCGGAGGTGAGCACGTGCAGCCGCCCGACGACCGGGCCCAGCGCGATCCTGGTGTCGACCATCATCAGATTCACGGCCGGGCCGAACGAGGTGGCCTCGTCCATCGCCCAGCCGAGATCACGGACGATGTCCTCCTGGCGGTAGCGCTGGCGGCGCAGCGCGCCGGTCAGCTCACCCTGCACGGCCAGGATCGCGGCGCCGACGGTCGTCGTCGGGTCCAGGGTGACCCGCAGCGGGACGACATTGGCGAGCATGCCGCCGGAGCGGCGCAGCGTCGCGGAGGTCCGGGCCGACACCGGCAGACTCAGCACCACTTCCGGCGCACCGGTCATCGCGGCCAGATAGGCGCCGAACGCGGCGACCACCGTCGGCGCGACGCCCGAATTCACGGCGGCGGCAACGGAATCCAGCAGGGCGGCGGTCTCGGCGGGCAGGGCGCCGGAGACCCGGTTGGGGTGGCCGTCGACCTCGGCGTCGCGGCCCGCCAGATTCACCGGGTCCGCCATCGCGGCCAGGTGCTCGCGCCAGTACTCGCGGTCCGCGGTGAACCGGTCCGAGGTGCGGTAGGCCAGATCGGCCTCGACGATCTTCTGCAGCGGCTCGGCCTTGGCCGGCGGGGCCTCCCTGCCCTCGACGGCGGCGTTGTACAGCTCGCCGGTGCGCTGTACCAGGGCCAGCGCGCCCATCCCGTCCAGCACGATGTGGTGCATCCGCGAGTACCAGAACCAGCGGTCGTCGGCGACCCGGATCATGGCCAGCCGGACCAGGCGGTCGCGCATCACGTCCAGGGGCGCGGCGTACTCGGCGCGCATCCACGCGTGCGCGGTCGCCACCGGATCTGGCTCGGCGCGCAGATCGAGCTCGGCCATCTCCTCGTCGAGGGAGAGGTCGACGAGCTGATGGGGTTGTCCGTCGATGTCGATCAGGCGCAGATAGCCGGTGCCGAACTCGCGACCGGTCTGCCGCACGACCCGCACCAGCAGATCGTGGTCGACGGGACCACTCAACTCGACGTATTGGGCGATGGAGATGGGGGTGTCACCCGCGATGTGCTGGGCGAACCAGATACCGCGCTGGGCCGCGGACAGCGGGAAGGCACTCTCGGAAGGCTGGGTCATGAGCGGACCTGCGTTCTCATGTCTGGAGCTCGGTATTCACCTGTGTGTCCCCGACCGGCGGGTACTACCTCCTGAGGTAGTACCCGCCGCTGCGTACTGCGCTCTGATCCATTCTGGACCTGCGAGGACCAGACCGGAATGGGTTCAGGAGACAGCGCGCAGATCGGCGGTGGACAGCGGCGCGTCGGAGCTGACCAGATAGCGCTGCAGGGTCGAGCGATCGTCGAGGACCAGCCAGTCGACGACGTCGGTCAGTTCGGGCCGGTCGGACCGGGTGGTGATGCCGAGATAGGCGCCGAAGACGAACTCGTCGTCGGCGACGGCGACGGGAACGGCACCGATCTTGCGCACCGCCGCCTCGGCGACGATCGCCTCGGTCGCGGCGTCGACCGCCAGGGCGATCCGGGCGCCCGCGGTGGCGCCGCGGCCCAGCAGCAGGCGTGCGAGCCGGTTGGCCCAGCGATCCAGATCGGCATCGGCGAGGTGACCATCGGTGGCGATCGGGGCGGCCTGCCGACGAGGCAGCTGGATGACGTTGTCGGCGATCGCGGTGGTGGTCATCGTGCTCATCGTGGGTCCCCTTGGCGCTGGTAGGAGGTGCTTTTAGGTACACCTCTACTGTCGTCGCCGGGCGGGGACTCCGACAGCGACCCCAGCGTTGGGGAGCGGCCTCCCAGGGGGCGGGTTTACCACCCCAAGGTGGGTGAACCCGGTGGTGGGCGTGTTTGTTGGCGCCACCGGTCGGGGGCGTCAGCCGAAGCCGATGACCTCGATATCGCGGTTTTCGTTATCGCTTGCGATCAGCAGCAGGGCACCCGCGGCGGTGGTCAACCGCACGGATCGGGTTTCCGGTGCCACGCTGATCGGCGTCACCGATCCCGCGCGGCCGGTCTGCCGGTCCCACGTTCGCAGGGTGTAGCTGTCGTCCGAGGTGAGCATGATGACCTGGTCGGCGAGCAGCGCGGCCGTGACGGGGTATCGCGCGCTCCTGTCGAGCAGTGACATGTCGAGTTCGGTGGACCCGGTGCCGCCGGCCGCCGACAGGACTTCCCATCGATCGGGCAGCGGGTACCCGTCCGGGTGACGGGAGCTGATCAGGGCATCGTTGTCCGCGGCGCGCACCTCGACGTCCGTGCGGCTCGAATCGACGATGGTCGATGTCAAGGCGGCATTCGGTGGCAGGAAGAGCTCGGTGTCCGCGCCGTCCTGGACACAGTTGATCCAGACGAAGCCGCTGTCGAGCACGCGGACCTCAGGCGAGACGGACGATCGCACGTATGGCGTGGGAAAACTGCGCTTGTCGCGAACCTCTCCGGATTGCGGATCGAACACGGTGACGGCGACCGTGGCCGTGTCTCCGGCGCCGCAGGTGGCGGCTCGGTAGATGGCGGTCACCGTCGCGACGACGCGCTGTCTGGTAGAGGTGCATCCGGCCGTCTCGGCTGGGGTGGTCCACTGGCTACGGCCGCTCCTCGCGTCGTACCGGGTCATCGTCCCGCGAGCGGTGGTGGTGGCGAGCAGATGCCCGCGAACGGTGAAGTCCGAGTCGCGGGTGAAGGCCGTTTCCGTCCAGAGTTGATCGCCGGTGACGGAGTCGAAGGCCATCCAGCCGCGCTTCTCCCAGTAGGTCAGCACGACATTCTCGCCGCGGACCGCCATGGTCTTCTGCGGCAGGTTTCCCACGTTGTCGGATCGGACGCCGAGGCGCCGGTAGTGCCAGCGTTCGGCACCTGTCACGCCGTCGTACGACGTGACACCGTCCCTGGTCGAGACGACGAATCCGGTTCCGGTGAAGACGATTCGGGTGTCCTCCGGAAAGCGCGAGAACGGGAGCCGGAAGCGGAACTTCTCCGGCCCGAGCGCGGCGGGCACGGCGGTGTCCGGGCCGGGCGCGGCGGTGACGTGATCGATCGCGGACGAATCGTCACCCAGCCGGAGTGCGACCCCGGCGGCGCCGAGCACCGGCACGATACCGACCACCAAGGCCACGGCGAGCGCCGAGCGCCCGGGCATCGGGGCGGTCGGCGTCGCGACCAGGACAAAGATCAGCACCGCGCCGAGGAGGACGAGGACAAGCCCGGCGATCGCGGCGGGCACCCGTGGCGTGACGACGAAGACCGAGGTCAACCGCTCATACGTGGACGGGATGTGCGCGGTCACCGCGAACACGACACCGCCGATCAGCACCGCCAGCAGCGCGAGCACACCACCCGCGGTGAAATCCGCGGCGCGCTCGTCTCCGCGTCGTCTCCGGACCAGCACGACCAGCCCGAGCAGCACCACCGCGCCCGCGAAGACCAGGGCTCCCAGGACGAGACGGCGGGGGAAGTCGCCGGTCTCGGCGTAGTCGTCGACCGGCACCGGAATCGGCGCGGCGACGAACTGGCTGTACAGCGCCAGCGCGATACCCCCGGCGACCAGCACGGCACCGGCCAGACCCGCCAGGACCGGCCACGGCGAGCACGCGGGCACGGTGGACTGATCGTCGGACATGTTCCCCCCGGGTGAGATTCGACCCGGCACCCCCCACCGGGTGCCGGATCGAGACTAGCGCCGGTGGTGGCGGCGCGGAAATCGCGCCGCCACCGCGCTCAGCGTGCGTTGCCGCCGATGCTGAAGTGGGCTCCGGTGGGGTCGGTGAGACTGGCAAGGCGGCCGTAGGGGGTGTCCATCGGCTCGAAGACGATCGCGCCGCCGAGGGTCGTGGCCAGTTCGGCGGTCTTGTCGACGTCGTCGGCGCCGAAGTAGGCCGTCCACGCGCCGGGGATGCCCTCGGGGAGGTGGCCGGTGGCGTCCATTACGCCGCCGCGCATCGGCGAGGTCGCGTGCAGGGTGGTGTACCGGAACTCGGGGGAGTCGGCCACGACGAAGGTGTCGCGCCAGCCGAAGACATCGCGGTAGAAGGTCAGCGAGGCATCGTAGGCGCGGGTCATCAGCTCGAACCAGGACGGGACGCCGTCGTGGTTGCTCCAGAGGCCGTCGGCGACATCGCCGATCGCCTCGAACCCGGGGAACTCGCCGGCCTGCCAGACACCGACACCGACCCCGCCGACGTCGGCGAGCACCGCCATCGTGCCGAGCTCGCCGACGGCCATCGGCTCGACGAAGATGTTGCCGCCCGCGGCGCTGGCCTTGGCCGTGGTCGCCGCGGCGTCGGCCGAGGCCAGGTAGACGGTCCAGCGGTCGGGGTACGGGTCACCGGCGTCGGGGACCCGGCTCATCGCGCCCGCGACGGCCTTGCCGTCCTTGCGCAGGGTGGTGTAGCCGCCGAATTCCTCGCCGCCGCGTTCGGCGGTCCAGCCGAACATCTCGCCGTAGAAGGCGATGGCGCGGTCGAGATCGGCGGTGTAGAGATCGACCCAGGTGGGATCACCGGGTTGCTGGGCGATGGACATGGCGACTCCTCGGCTGTGGGGTACTGGCTCGACAGAGACGGTGGCGGGGCGTGCCCACCGTCATCGATCATGACGCCGCGACACCCGAAAAGTCATCGCCGACAACCGTTGCACCCGCGCGACCTGCGGAGGAAGATCGAGAACGGCGCGCGGCCGACACGCCGTCGGCCGTCTACGGCGCGCTGAATACGACACAGAGTAGGACCCGCGCGGAATGCTGCGGCAGCACGGTTTACGATTCACACCAACGCATGCTGACCGTCGTCTGCCTCTGACCGGAGGACGGAGGGCCTGCGAGTGACGTACAGGCATCTTCAGGAGGATCAGTGACTGCGGTAGAGCCCAGGCCAGTCCCTCAGTTGGAAGCGACTCGACCGTATCCCGCTCGGACCGGGCCCAAGGGCTCGTTCCTGTACAAGGCGGTCACCACCACCGACCCCAAGGTGCTCGGCACCATGTACCTGGTGACGGCGATCAGCTTCTTCCTGGTCGGTGGTCTCATGGCGCTGCTCATGCGCGCCGAGCTGGCGCGCCCGGGTCTGCAGTTCCTCTCGCCCGAGCAGTTCAACCAGCTGTTCACCATGCACGGCACGATCATGCTGCTGTTCTACGCGACGGCGATCGTGTTCGGCTTCGCCAATATCATCCTGCCGCTGCAGATCGGCGCCCCCGACGTCGCCTTCCCGCGACTGAACGCGTTCAGCTACTGGCTGTACCTGTTCGGCGGCACCATGGCGACCGCGGGCTTCGTGACCCCCGGTGGCGCGGCGGACTTCGGCTGGACGGCGTACGTGCCGCTGACCGACATCCTGCACTCGCCCGGCGTCGGCACCGACCTGTGGATCCTGGGCCTGGCCGTCTCCGGTCTGGGCACCATCCTCGGTGGCGTCAACATGCTCACCACCGTGGTCTGCCTGCGCGCGCCCGGTATGACCATGTTCCGCATGCCGATCTTCACCTGGAACATCGCGGTGACCTCGGTCCTGGTGCTGCTGGCCTTCCCGCTGCTGACCGCGGCGCTGTTCGGTCTGGCCTACGACCGCCACCTGGGCGGCCACATCTACGACCCGGCCACCGGCGGCATCCTGCTCTACCAGCACCTGTTCTGGTTCTTCGGCCACCCCGAGGTCTACATCATCGCGCTGCCGTTCTTCGGCATCGTGTCCGAGATCTTCCCGGTCTTCAGCCGTAAGCCGATCTTCGGTTACACCACGCTGGTCTACGCGACCCTCGGTATCGCGGCGCTGTCGATCGCGGTGTGGGCGCACCACATGTACGCCACCGGCGCCGTGCTGCTGCCGTACTTCTCCTTCATGACCTTCTTGATCGCCGTCCCGACCGGTGTGAAGTTCTTCAACTGGATCGGCACCATGTGGCGCGGCCAGCTGACCTTCGAATCACCGATGCTGTGGTCGATCGGCTTCCTGGTGACCTTCCTCTTCGGTGGTCTGTCGGGCGTCATCCTGGCCTCGCCGCCGCTGGACTTCCACGTCACCGACTCGTACTTCGTCGTCGCGCACTTCCACTACGTGCTCTTCGGCACCATCGTGTTCGCCACCTTCGCGGGTATCTACTTCTGGTTCCCGAAGATCACCGGCCGCATGATGGACGAGCGCCTGGCGAAGTGGCACTTCTGGACCACCTTCGTCGGCTTCCACACCACCTTCCTGGTGCAGCACTGGCTGGGCGCCGAGGGCATGCCGCGTCGCTACGCCGACTACCTGCCCAGCGACGGCTTCACCACGCTGAACACGATCTCCACCATCGGTGCCTTCATCCTGGGCTCGTCGATGCTGCCGTTCGTGTGGAACACCTTCAAGAGCTACCGCTACGGCGAGGTCGTCACGGTGGACGACCCGTGGGGCTACGGCAACTCGCTCGAGTGGGCCACCACCTGCCCGCCGCCGCGGCACAACTTCTACGAGCTGCCGCGCATCCGCTCGGAGCGCCCGGCGTTCGAGCTGCACTACCCGCACATGGTCGAGCGCATGAAGGCCGAGGCGCACGTGGGCTGGGGCTCGGGTAAGCACGCGACGCACGTGTCCGAAGGCGCGCTCGCGAAGAAGTAAGAAACACCGGAAGACCAAGGGTGTGCACCTGCTGGGTGACCAGCGGGTGCACACTCTTTTTGTGGGTAATCGAACGGAGCAGATCGACTTGGCCGACACCACAGTTCTCGTGACCGTCACCGGCCCCGACCGACCCGGCGTCACGTCCGTGCTGCTGGCGACGCTGTCACGCCATCAGGTGAGCCTGCTGGACGTGGAACAGGTGGTCATCAGGGGCAGGCTCACCCTCGGCGTGCTGGTCTCGTGCCCCAACGACCCCGAGGCGCTGCAGGACGAGCTCGAAGAGGCCATGAACACCGTCGGCATGCAGGTCGACGTGTCGGTCGACGCGCAGATCGGCAAGCCGCCGATGTCGACGCACGCCGTCGTCGTGCTCGGCGCGCCCGTCACCGCGCACGCCTTCAGCGCGATCTCGCGCCTGCTGGCCGGGCTCGGCGCCAATATCGACACCATCCGCGGCATCGCCGACTACCCGGTGACCGGCATGGAACTGATGGTCTCGGCGGCCGACTCCGGCGCCGACACCGACGCGCGGCTGCGTACCGCGCTGGCCGACATCGCCGTCGCCGAACAGGTCGACATCGCGGTGGAACGGGCCGGGCTTGCCCGCCGGGCCAAGCGGCTCATCGTCTTCGACGTGGACTCCACGCTGATCCAGGGCGAGGTCATCGAGATGCTGGCCGCGCACGCCGGCGTCGAGGAGCAGGTCCGCGAGGTCACCGAGGCCGCGATGCGCGGCGAGCTCGACTTCGCCGAATCGCTGCGGCAGCGGGTGGCCACGCTCGAGGGCCTGGACGAATCGGTGATCGAGCAGGTCGCCGACCGGATCGAGCTCACCCCCGGCGCGCGCACCACCATCCGCACGCTGCGGCGGCTCGGTTTCCGCTGCGGTGTGGTCTCCGGTGGGTTCCGGCAGGTCATCGAGCCGCTCGCGCACGAGCTGGAACTGGACTTCGTGCAGGCCAACACGCTCGAGATCGTCGACGGCAAGCTCACCGGCCGGGTGATCGGCGAGATCGTCGACCGGGCGTTCAAGGCGACCGCGCTGCGCAAGTTCGCCGCCGAGGCGGGCGTGCCGATGGAGCAGACCGTCGCCGTCGGTGACGGCGCCAACGACATCGACATGCTCAACGCGGCCGGGCTGGGCGTGGCGTTCAACGCCAAGCCCGCGCTGCGCGAGGTGGCCGATACGGCGCTGTCGCACCCGTACCTGGACGCGGTGCTGTTCATCCTCGGCGTCACCCGCGACGAGGTCGAGGCGGCCGACGCCCGCGACGGCGGCGTGCGCCGGGTTCCGCTGCTCGGCCGGTAGTCCTGGCGCGTCGCGACCGGATCGGCCCGGTCGCGGCGTTAGCCTCCAGCGCAGGGTGTCCTTCGGCGTTGGGAGTGTGCCATGCGGAAAATCCTGTTCGCGGCGTGCGCGGTGGCGATGGTGGTCTCCGGGTGCGGTGCCGACGACGACACCGGGGATCTCTCCTCGACCACGATCGAGCTGCCGACCACCGCGCCGCAGTCCGCGGCGGGCCCGGTGGAGGTGGACCAGACCTTCAGCGGGAGCACGGTCGCGCTGGGGCTCGGCCAGCTGCTGCTGGTCCGGCTGCCGCAGAACCCGGACGACACCGAGTCCTGGTCGCCGGTGAACATCGAGCGGGGCGTGCTCGCGCCGGAGCCACCGCAGGCCGACGGCGCCAGCACGCTGTGGCCGTTCCGCGGTGTCGGGCCGGGGACCGCGACCATCCAGTTCGTCTACGGTCCGGCCAGTCAGCCGCCGATCGAGCCGGGACCGGAGTTCATCCTGACCGTGCGGGTCGCCTAGCGCCCACGTCGCGGTGTCGGCCCGCCTCGATAGGCTTGGCCGCAGTGGCGTCGAGCGGATCGGGTGTTGGGTATGGGTAGCGGGGAACTGAGCGGCGTGGAGATCGAGGCGCAGGCACGCGACGACGCGGCCGAATTCGCGCTCCGGCACGCCGAACTGGCGCGCGGCTACGGCGGCAACGGTGACCCCGACGACCCGGCCATGGTCCAGGCGATGCAGATGGTGCTGCACATCCCCAAGGCCGACCCGCCCGCCCGCAGCGCGCTGCTGGAAGCCGCGGCGGCCGCGGCGGTGGCCGTGTGCCTCGATCCGCGATCCGGGCCGGCCGGGGAGTGGGAGCCGCGCTATCTGGCGTGGAAGCGCTCCCGGATCAGGAAGGTGGCGCGGCGGGCGCGCGGTGCGCAGTGGGTCGCGGCGGGCGAGGTCGACGGGGTCACCGTCGAGGTCGACGGCGCCCAGGCGCGCGCGTTCGTGCCCGGCCCGGTGGGCGCGATCGATCAGCGGATCCGCAAGTTGCAGATCGGCGGCACCGACCTCGACCACGACGAGCCCGGTCCGCCGGACCCCGAACTGCCGGTGCTGTGGGTGAACGCGGCCCTGGCGATGTCGGTCGGCAAGGCCGCCGCCCAGGTCGGTCACGCGAGCATGCTGCTGGCGGGCGCGCTGCCGGTGGCCGCCGCCGCGGACTGGGCCGCGCGCGAGTTCCGCTGCGCGGTCCGCGACGCCGACGCGCGACTGTGGCCCGCGCTGGTGGCCGAGGTCGCCGCCGGATGCGCCGTCGCCGTCCGCGACGCGGGCTTCACCGAGGTGGCGCCCGGTTCGATGACGGTGATCGCGGTGCCCGCGCAGGCCTGAGCGGGCGCGCTACGCGCTCCGAATTCGTCGTTCTCGCGGCGGATTTCGCGACCCGCCGCCCGGACTCGGTGTATCTGGAGGACCCTGGGGGTATACGTACACGACGGCTGGGGCATCGAGGGCGTAGGGAGGTTCCGCGATGGTGACGACGATTGTGGTGATCCTGATCGTGTGGGTGGTGCTGTCGGTGCCGGTCTCCTTCGTCGCCGCGCGGATGTTGCGTGGCGAGTCCGGCGGGGGCCGCGAATCGGTATCGACCAGGGCCGACGAATCCCACACGGGCCGGTCGTTCCGCTGAGGGCCCCCGTGGGCCAAGATGGAGCGCGTGTCGCAACCCGATCCCGATCTGCTCATCGACTTCTCCGACGTGACCATCCGCCGCTCGGGCCGAACGCTCGTAGGCCCGGTCACCTGGCAGGTCGAGCTCGACGAACGCTGGGTGGTGCTCGGCCCGAACGGGGCCGGCAAGACCTCGCTATTGAGAATGGCCGCCGCCGAGGTCCATCCGACCTCCGGTGACGCGAACCTGTTGGGGGAGACCCTGGGTCGCGTCGACGTCACCGAGCTGCGGCCACGCATCGGGTTGTCCTCGGCGGCGGTGGCCAGCCGCATCCCGGTCGACGAGAAGGTCAGCGACCTGGTGGTGTCGGCCGGGTACGCGGTGCTGGGCCGCTGGCGCGAACGCTACGAGGACATCGACACCGAACGCGCCGTCGACATGCTGGAAACCCTCGGCGCCGAACACCTTTCCGACCGCACCTACGGCACCCTGTCCGAGGGTGAGCGCAAGCGCGTGCTGATCGCCCGCGCCCTGATGACCGACCCCGAACTGCTGCTGCTCGACGAACCGGCCGCAGGCCTCGACCTGGGCGGGCGCGAGGAACTGGTGGAGCGGCTGGGCAATCTGGCCGCCGATCCCGACGCTCCCGCCATGGTCCTGGTGACCCACCACGTGGAGGAGATCCCGCCGGGCTTCACCCACGCCCTGCTGCTCAAGGAGGGCGAGGTGGTCGGGCAGGGGCTGCTCGAGGACGTGCTCACCGCCGCGAACCTCAGCGCCGCGTTCAGCCAGTCGATCGCGCTGGACCGGGTCGACGGGCGCTGGTTCGCCCGCCGGGCCCGGCGGGCCGGTCAGCACCGCCGGGCCTGAGGCCCACTCAGCGGGAACCCTCGGGTCGCGGTGGCACGGTCCGGGCTGAACTGTTTCCCTGGCGAACCAAGCGAGCGTTAGGGTGCAGACAGGCCGATGCGACGGCCGCGGTGGAACGGATGTGGCTCCGGTGAGCCGCCGTTGCGCGGCGGCCGCCGGACCGTCGGCCCTGTGGTGGAGAGGAACGGTATGAGTGAGTCCGGGGTAGCCGCGCGCGACGCGTCGACGGTGATGCTGGTGCGCGACGGCGCCGACGGCATCGAGGTGTTCCTGCAGCGCCGCGTCAGCGGGATGGCCTTCGCGGGCGGGATGACGGTGTTCCCCGGCGGTGGCGTCGACGCCGCCGACGGTACCGCCGACATCGCCTGGGCCGGGCCGGCGCCTGCCTGGTGGGCCGAGCGTTTCGCGACGACCGAGCAGGCCGCGCAGGCGCTGGTCGCCGCCGCGGTCCGGGAGACCTTCGAGGAATGCGGCGTGCTGCTGGCCGGGCCGACCGCCGACACCGTCGTCGACGACTCCGCGGTCTATCGCGAGGCCCGCGGCAAGCTCGAGCGCCGTGAGCTCTCGCTCGCGGACTTCCTCGCGGCCGAGGGACTGGTGCTGCGCGCCGATCTGCTGCGGCCGTGGTCGAACTGGATCACCCCCGAGGCCGAGCCGCGGCGCTACGACACCCGCTTCTTCGTCGCCGTGCTGCCGCAGGGGCAGATCGCCGACGGTGCCACCTCCGAGGCCGCCCAGGTCGTCTGGGCGACCCCGCAGGCCGCCCTGGCGAGCTGGCGGGCGGGCGAACACGTCCTGCTGCCGCCGACCTGGTCGCAGCTCGACGGCCTGTGCGGATTCGCCGATACCGCGGCCGTGCTGGCCGCCGAGCGGGCGATCACGCCGATCATGCCGCACTACACGCCCAACGCCGATGGCCCGCCGCTGACCGACTTCCCGGACAACGGCCGGTATTTCGCGGAGCTGCCGCAGCTGGGTGCACTGGGCGGCCGGTAGGTTGACCGCATGGCCGAATTCGTCACCCTCGAGCTGCCCGCCGACCCGTCCGCTCGCGGCGTCGCGCTGCTGCGCATCGATCGCCCGCCGCTGAACCTGGTCGATGCCCAGCTGGCCCGTGAGGTCGCCGCGGCGGCCGAGACGGTGGCCCGGCACCCGGGCGTGGCCGCGCTCATCGTCTACGGCGACGAGCGGGTCTTCAGCGCGGGCGACGAGATGACCGAACTCGCCGAGCTCGACGCCGGGCAGGCCGCCGCGATGGCAGCGGATCTGCAGGCGGCGCTGGGCTGTCTCACCAAGGTGCCGCAGCCGACCGTCGCCGCGATCACCGGCTACTGCCTCGGCGCGGGCCTCGAGCTCGCCCTCGGCGCCGACCACCGGATCATCGGCGACAACGTCAAGCTCGGCCTGCCGCAGATCAAGGCCGGGCTGATCCCGCTCGCCGGCATCCGCAAGCTCTCGCTGCTGATCGGCGCGAGCCGGGCCAAGGACCTCGTCTACACCGGCCGTTTCGTCGACGCCGAGGAGGCCGCGAAGCTCGGTCTGGTCGACGAGGTGGTCGCGCCCGACCACGTCCTCGACGCCGCGCGCCGGTGGGCCGAGCAGTTCGTCACGGCCGCGCCGCGGGCGCTGGCCGCCGCCAAGGCCGTCTTCGAAGCGGGCCCGCACGCGCACTCCACCGCCGTCACCGAGTGGTCGGCGTTGTTCGACACCGACGACGCGCGCACCGGCACCCGCGCCTTCGCCGCCGACGGTCCGAACAGCGCCGTTTTCACCGGACGGTGAGCTGAGACCGGTCAATCGACCAAGTGGAACCGCCGGAAACAAGACCGGCCATTGCGTGCTGAGGGTCTCCTATTACTCTTGGCGGTTATGACGGTCCACCCCGATGACCCGGCGCCGAACCCGCACGCCACCGAGGCCGAGGTCGAAGCAGCGCTGAAGGACACCAAGCTCGCCCAGGTCCTGTATCACGACTGGGAAGCGGAGACGTACGACGACAAGTGGTCGATCTCCTATGACGAACGCTGTATCGCGTATGCCCGCGGCCGGTTCGACCTCGCGGTCGGCCCCGCCCCGCTGCCCTACGAACGGGCGCTCGAGCTCGGCTGCGGCACGGGGTTCTTCCTGCTGAACCTGATGCAGGGCGGCATCGCGAAGAAGGGGTCGGTCACCGATCTCTCGCCGGGCATGGTGAAGGTCGCGCTGCGCAACGCCGAGCACCTGGGCCTGGATGTCGACGGCCGCGTCGCCGACGCCGAGACGATCCCCTACGACGACGACACCTTCGACCTGGTCTGCGGCCACGCCGTGCTGCACCACATCCCGGACGTGGAGCTGGCGCTCAAGGAGTGCCTGCGTGTGCTCAAGCCGGGCGGGCGTTTCGTCTTCGCCGGTGAGCCGACCACCGTGGGCAATTTCTACGCCCGCAAGCTCGGCCAGGCCACCTGGAAGGTGACCACCGAGATCACCAAGCTGCCGTTCCTGTCCGGCTGGCGCCGTCCGCAGACCGAGCTGGACGAGTCCTCCCGCGCCGCCGCGCTCGAGGCCGTCGTCGACCTGCACACCTTCGACCCGACCGATCTCGAGAAGATGGCGTCCTCGGCCGGTGCGGTCGACGTGAAGGCCACCACCGAGGAGTTCGCCGCGGCCCTGTGGGGCTGGCCGGTGCGCACCTTCGAGGCCGCCGTGCCCGACGAGAAGCTGACGGTCGGCTACCGCATGGCGCAGTACCGTGCCTGGCTCGGCCTGAGCTGGCTCGACGAGAACGTGCTGCGCAAGGTCGTTCCGCGCGAGTTCTTCTACAACGCGATGATCACCGGCGTGAAGCCGGGCGCGGCCAAGAAGTAAGTGGGGTACCGCTTCGGCCGCGACGATGTCGCCTTCCTGGGCAGCGCGGCGGGATCCGCCGCGCTCGCCGAGGTCGACCGGCTGGAGCTGACTCCGGCGACGCACCTGCGCGATCTCGAGCAGGTGCGTCGCGCGTCTCCGGAGCGGGCCGCGGCGCTGATAGAGACGGTGCGATTGCGCCGCAAGGCCGCCGTGAAGCTGCCCGGCGCCGCCGACTGGCTGTTCACCGACGACGCGTTGCAGCAGGCGACGCCCGCGCTGGTGGCCCGGCACCGGGCGGCCCGGCTGGCCGGTCGGGCCGTGCACGATGTCACCTGTTCGATCGGCGCGGAGCTGGCCGAGCTGTCGGCCGTGTGCCCGGCGGTGATCGGCAGCGATCTCGACGAGGTCCGGCTGGCGATGGCCGCCCACAATCTCGGCGCTGTGCCGCTGCGCGCGACCGCGGAGCAGCCCGCAGCGAACGACCGAACGGGGACCGCCGAGCGAAACGACGCCGCTCCGGTCGGCACCGAGCACTCGTCGACGCGGGGGCGCAACATCGTGTTGGCACAGGCCGACGCAATCGTACCGACCTCGCGCGACACCGTGATCATCGCCGACCCGGCGCGCCGAGCCGACGGCAGGCGGACCTACGACCCCGCCAAACTCCAGCCCCCGCTGCCCGATCTGCTGGCCGCGTACGCGGGCCGCGACATCGCCGTGAAATCCGCCCCCGGTCTGGACTTCGACCGCCTCGGCTGGGCAGGCGAGGTGGAGATCGTCTCCCTCGACGGCGCGGTCCGCGAGGCCTGCCTGTGGTCGCCCGGCCTGACCGAACCCGGCGTCACCCGCCGCGCCACCGTCCTCGACTCCCGGGGCGGCGCGAGCACGCTCACCGACGCCGAACCCGACGATATCCCCGAACGCGCTCCCGGCGCGTGGATCGTCGACCCCGACGGCGCGGTCGTGCGCGCGGGCCTGGTCCGTCACTACGCGGCGAAACACGGTCTCTGGCAGCTCGATCCGCAGATCGCCTATCTCACCGGCGACACGGTCCCGGCGGGCCTGCGTGGCTTCCGCATCGAGGACCGCTTCGAGCTGCGCGAGAAGACCCTGCGCCAGGAACTGTCCCGGCGCGATTGCGGATCGCTGGAGATCCTGGTCCGTGGCATCGATCTCGATCCCGACGCCCTGCGCAAGAAGCTGAAATTGCGCGGCTCGGTCCCCTACACCTTGGTCGTCACCCGGATCGGCCGGGCGGGTGTGGTCTTCCTCTGCACCGCCGTCGCCCCGTAGGCGTCAGTGCGCGGTCCAGTCGGGCTGGGTGAAGTGGGCGACCCGGGAATCGGTGGGGGAGTGGCCGAGCAGAACGACCGCGCGGAACTGCCACAGCAGGGCGCCGGTGGGGGCGTGGATGGTCATATCAGGGGCGATGCGCATCTGGAGCAGCCCGGTGGCATCCGCCTCCGGGAGATCGCCGCGCAGTTCGTGCTGGAGGGTGGCGTGTTCGGGGCGCACCCAGTGCGGGACGTCCTCGGCGGCGAGCCGGGCGAGGTCGACCTGGTGGACGGAGAACACCTCGTCCGGGTTGGGCCGCAAGGAGTCGATATCGTCGACCGTGACCACGGCCGGGGTGATCGCGAAGCCGGAGGTGGCCGGGAAATCGTCGAGCAGGCCCAGCACATCGGCCGGTTTCGCGGTCAGGTTCAGTTCCTCGCGCAGTTCCCGCAGCGCCGCGACCTCGGCGGTCTCACCGGGCTCCAGCCGCCCGCCCGGCAACCCCCACTGGCCCGCGTTGCGACCGCGGTAGGCGCGCTTCATCACGATCACGGACAGGACGTCACCGGCGCCCGGCACCACGCACAGCGTCACGCCCGCGCGGCGCATACCGGGGACATCGGGGACGGCGATCCGGGGAAACGCCGTCAACCGGGCCTTGGCGAGGGCGCGAAATTCCTCGATGCCGCGCGGGAGGTACGGGTGGCTCACCCCTCGATCTTGCCCCAGCGGCCGACGAGTCAGGATTCCATCTTCTTCACCACGCGCTGGACCGTGAGCCAGGTGCGGGTGGTGATGTCCTTGCCGTAGGTCTTCTCGAGTCGGGCCATGAAGTCCGGGGTCTTGCCGGTGCTGTTGTCGATCACGGTGAGGAAGGCGCGTGCGGCGGCGTCGTAGCCGATGACGCGGGTGAGCGGATCGTCCTCGAAGGCCGTCGTATCCGCCTGACGCATGCGATCTTTGAAGAAGGTGACCGTCAGATACGAGCCGCGTTCGTGCGGCAGGCCCTCGAACGGGTCGCGGTCGAGCAGGGCGCGCAGCTCGGGGTGGCTGCGGATGATGGTGCCGCCGGGTATACCCAGTTCGGCCGACAGCGCCTCCTGGATACGCGCTTCCAGATCGACGGGATCATCCGCGGTACGGAACACGATATTGCCGCTCGTCAGCACCGAGGCCACCTCGGTGAACCCGAGCCCCTCGAACACCGCGCGCAACTTCTCGTTCCGCATGTTCGGATTCGTGGGCATGATGCCCCGCAGCAGCGCCGCATAGCTCTCCACGGAGCAGACCGTACCCAGCGCCACCGACACGCACCATCCTGCACCGGCGCGCGTCGGCGGGCAGGACGATCACGCCTGGGCGGCGGCGTTCTTCTTGCGCTCGATATCGGCCAGGGCGGCCAGGTAGGCCTCGCGCTCCTCGGCGCTCGCGTCCCAGGCGACCTTGCGGTTCTTGACGACCTTGGCCGGCGCGCCGACGGCGATGCTGTAGTCGGGGACGTCACCGCGGACGACGGCGTGCGCACCGAGCACACAGCCCCGGCCCACCCGGGTGTCGCGCAGCACGGTCACCTTGGCGGCGATCCAGGTGTCGGGGCCGATCCGGACCGGGCTCTTCACGATGCCCTGGTCCTTGATGGGCAGGGTGATGTCGTCCATCCTGTGGTCGAAGTCGCAGATGTAGCACCAGTCGGCGACCAGCGTGGACTCGCCGATCTCGATGTCGAGGTAGGTGTTGACGACGTTGTCCTTGCCGAACACCACCTTGTCGCCGATGCGCAGTGAACCCTCGTGGCACCGGATGGCGTTGCCGTCGCCGATGTGCACCCAGCGGCCGATCTCCATGCGGGCGAATTCCGGGGTCGCGTGGATCTCCACATTGCGGCCGAGGAACACCATCCCGCGCAGCACGATGTGCGGATTGGCCAGCCGGAACTTGGCCAGCCGGTAGTAGCGCACCAGGTACCAGGGGGTGTAGGCGCGGTTGGCGAGCACCCAGCGCAGCGAGTCCTTGGTCAGGAACCGCGCCTGCTGCGGATCGCGGCGGCGGGAACCACGCCAGCGCGCGCTCAGCGGCGCGCCCCACATGCTCGTCACGAAGTACTCTCCCGTCGTGATCGCACCGGGCCAGCCCCGGGGATTCGGTCGTCGGTTACACAGAGTACTTTCGGAGCGCACGCCTACCGTGCGATACCCCGATCATCGGCTCGATTACACAGGGAGATCAGCAGGTGCGAACTCGGACTCGCGTCGCGGCCTCGCTCGCTGCCGCCGGTGTGGTGGCGTTGGCAGGATGCGGCACCGATGTGGACGACATCACCGTCGGCGGCGGAAAGGGCTGGCCCGCAGCCCATCACGACGGCCGCAACGGCGGGGCGAGCCCGGTGGCGGGCGCGGACGCGATGACGCTGAGCTGGTCCCGTCCGGTGGGCGGCCCGATCGCCCAGCCGTTGACGATCGGTCCCGAGGGGCAGATGTTCGTCACCTCGAGCACCGGCAACTGCGCGATCTTCTCCTTCCAGATGCCGACCGGCCGCAAGCGCTTCTGCAACCCGCTCGGCCCGTCGACGATCGAGGCGCCGACCGTGGTCGACGGCGTCAGCAATGTCTACGTCGGCGACGACGGCGCGGTGAACTCCTTCAACTACCTGGGCCAGCCCCGCTGGCGCACGCCGGTGGCGGGCGTCCCGGTGGCCATCCAGTTCACCGGCGACGGCCGGGTGCTGACGGTGACCCAGTCCGGCCAGGTCGACATCCTGAGCCGCCAGACCGGCGGCCGCGAGGTGCCGACGCTGCAACTGCTCGGCGAGCCCGACTTCCTGCAACTGCCCGGCCTGACCCGCCCGGCCTCCGGCGACGGTCTCGACGACTGCCGGACCGGCGGCCCGCGCTGCGCGGTCGCCAACACCACCGCCGTCGACCCCGAGTCGGGCCGGTTCTTCGTCACCGTGTGGGAGCCGGGCAAGGCGGCCGCCTCGCTGCGGTCGATGCGCTACGCCGACGGCAAGGTCGTCCAGGAGTGGAGCGCCGACATGCTCACCGGTGGCAGCGCCACCAGCCCCACCCTCTCCGGCGACGGCGACACCGTCTACATCGGCGACAACAGCGGCCGCCTGATCGCGGTGAACACCGAGGACGGCAGCACCCGCTGGACGCACGCGCTCGGCTGGACCCCCAGCGGCGGCATCTCCGTCGTCGACGACCTGATCATCCCCGCGGGCGACGACGGCTACCTGATGGCCGTGCACGACCGTGGTGACCGCGCCGAGCCCGCCTGGGAACGCAAGGACCTGGCCCTGCGCGGCACGCCCGCCCAGACCGCGGGCGGCGTCGGCTACACCGTGGCCGCGATCGGCGCGGGCCTGAGCCTGATCACCTTCGACACCGCCACCGGCAACACCGTCGACTCCGATGTCCTGCCCGGTGCCACCGGCACCACCACCGGCACCTCCGTCGGGCCGAAGGGCGAGGTCGTCGTCGCCACCCGCCTCGGCGAGATCTTCACCTTCTCTCCCGACGCCTGAGCGGGCGTCAGTACGGGGTGGTCCGGTCCGCCCAGCGCGGGTCGACCTCCGCCGCGAGGTGGCGGGGGAAGCAGACGCGGGCCGGATCGCCGTCGGCGGTGTAGCGCTGCTCCGGGCGGGCCGCCAGCCAGTCCAGCCAGTAGCCCGAGTCGAACGGGACCGCGCCCCGGCCGGACCGGATGCGCGGCACGCCGCCCGGGTCGACCGTGCCGTACGGTGCCGGGGCGGGATTCGAGCCGACCAGCATGACGGCGTCGAAGCGATAGTCGGTGCCGTCCCAGCTGCCCGCGGCGGCCAGCGCGTGGTCGCGAGGATAGATGCCGAGCGGTAGGGCCATGGTGCGCACGGTGACGCCCGGCGCGGCCGCGCGCACCGCGCGCACGTTCTGCGCCAGCTCGCGCTGCACGCCGTCGGCGTCCAGGGTCGCGAGATTCGCGTGATCGGCGGTGTGCGCGCCGATCTCGTGGCCGTTGGCCGCCAGCCAGGGCAGCGCCCGCGGGTCGCCGCCGAACGGCTCGTTGTTGACGTAGAAGGTGGCGACCGGCCGGAAATCCGGGTAGCGGGCGCCGAATGCGGCGAGGATGCCCGCGGCGCTGTCCGGGGTCACGGCCCCGCTGTCGGTGAAGGCGAGCTGGCTGGCGGTGGAATCGTCGAAGGTGAGGACGACCGGATGGGTGCCCGCGGGCAGGTCGAGGTCGCCCGCGATGTACTGCGCGGCCGTCACCGGGCGGTAGTTCTCGCGGTACAGCCGCTCCAGTTCGTCGCGGAACTCCGCGGGGGTCTGGTCGTATTCACCGGCCGGGTCCGGCGTGATCTGGTGGTACATCAGCACCGGGACGAATCCCAGTTCGTTGGCGGCGATCTCGGCCGGATCCGGCGGCGCGGGTTTCGTTGTCGCCGCGGCAGGCGGTGGGGGCGGGGGCGGTGCTTCCGGTGTCGCGCAGGCGGTCGCGAGCAGCAGGAGCGCGGGCGCGAGTCGGAATGCCAGTGTCGAACCGCCGGTCATCGCGGCGATATTACGCGCAGGCGGAGGTTTTCCCCCGATCTTGCGATAACCCGCAGACGGACTGCCCGACTGCGCCATAGTGGCCTGGCGAACGGTAGTGGAAGTTGGTGCGGGCGTTGGGATTGCGGATCCAGTCGGGCGATCGGCGGCGGTGGGCGACGATCGCCTCGGGTGCCGTCCTCGCGGTGGTCATCGTGGCTCTGGTGGCCGGATTCGCGCTGAGCAGATCCGCCTCGGAGCCGGCGGCCGACACCGCGCCGCCGGTCCTCCAGGTGGCCCCGCCCGATCCCGCGCGCTCCTACCGGGCGCCGATCGTGGTGCGCGGCAAGGCCGTCGACGCCGTGCGCGTCGCCGTCGGCACGGACACGGTGACACCCGCCGCCGACGGCAGCTTCGAGCTGTCGGTGCCGTGGGCGCCCGCCGTCGAGGTCGTCGCGGTGGACGCCGCGGGGAATCAGAGCAGCGCCGTCGCCGTCACGGGGGTGACGCTGCCGCGCATGCGGGCGGTGCACGTCACCGCGCACGCCTGGTCGCACGAGGGGTTGCGCGAGGCCGTGCTCGATCTCGCGCGCGAGGGCCGCATCGATACCGTGCAGCTCGACATCAAGGACGAGGACGGGGTCGTCGGCTACGACTCCCAGGTGCCGCTGGCCCGCGAATCCGGTGCCGTCGCGGGCATCTACGACGCGCCGTCGGCCCTGCGGCAACTCCACGAGCTGGGCTTGCAGGTGGTCGGGCGCATCGTCGCGTTCCGCGATCCGACCGTCGCCGCGTGGGCCTGGCACAACGGCCGACCCGACTGGGTGGTCCAGAACCCGTCGGGGCAGCCCTATTCCAGCCACTACGGTCCGATCGCGTTCACCAATGTCGCCCATCCCGACATCCGCCGCTACAACATCGATCTGGCGGTGGAGGCGGGCAGGCTCGGCTTCGACGGCGTCATGTACGACTACGTCCGCCGCCCCGACGGCAGCCTGACCAGCATGCATTTCGCCGGACTCACCGGCACCCCCGCCGACGCCGTCGCCGGCTTCCTCGCCGAGAGCCGCTACCCGGTGCACGCCGCGGGCGCCCACCTGAGCGCCGCGGTCTACGGCATCGCGTCGACCCGCCCCGACGAGATCGCCCAGGACATCCCCCGCATGGCCCGCAGCGTCGACTTCGTCGCCCCCATGCTCTACCCCTCGCACTGGAACTCCGGCGAATACGGCGTGGCCAACCCCAACGCCCAGCCCTACGACATCATCTTCCGCTCCCTGCGCGACTTCCAGACCAGCACCGCGGGCACCGGCGCGACCGTCATCCCCTGGCTCCAGGACTTCAGCCTCGGCGTCACCTACGGCGACGCCGAACTCCGCGCCCAGATCGACGTCACCAACGCCACCGGCATCGACAGCTTCTTCCTCTGGAACGCCGCCACCCGCTACCACACCAACGGCCTCCCCCCGGCCTGACTCACCCCACCCAGGTGAGGGCTTCGGGTTCGGCGGAGACGGGGAAGACGCGGACTTCGGCGGGGATGAGGAAGCCGAAGAGGTGGACGGCTTCGCCGAGGGCTTTGTGGTCGGTGACCAGGGCGATGCGGCCCCAGGAGCTGCGGGGGACGCGGACCAGTTTCAGGTCCTGCCACATGGCGTCGAGGGAGTAGCGGTCGAAGTCGGGGCCGAGGACGTAGACCAGGTTGACCGGCTGTTCGTGCTGGAGGGCGGCGTCGATGGCCGGGTCCAGGACCGTGGTGTAGTCCTCGGCGGTGACGGTGCCGGAGGCGCGGAAGCCGATGGTCGCGGCGGGCAGGTCGGGAATCGGCTGCAGGGGCATGGTCGGCTCCTTCGTCGTGGTGGTCTTCCACCGGCGACGGTAGAGCCGGGCCGGGGCCGCGGCGTCATGCGTTGTGGGTGAACTCGAGCTCGGCGCGCGAACCGCGAACGGTCGCGCGACGAGCGCCGCGTCCTACTTCGGGTCGCGCTCGGGCAGCGGCCGTTCCACGATGTCGGGCCTGCCCAGCGAGGTGCGCACCCGGCGCTTGGCGGCCGAGTAGACCTGCGCGGTCTCGGCGGCGACCACGTCCCAGGCGAAGTCGGCGGTGAGCCGTTCGCGGGCGTTGTAGGCGCGGTCCTGGGCGGTCGCCGGGTCGTCGAGGACGGCGCGGGCGGCGTCGACGATGCCGTCGACGTCGGCCGGTTCGAAGGAGGCGCCGGTGACACCGTCGATGACGGCCTCGCCGAGCCCGCCCGCGGTGGAGGCGATCAGCGGGACCCCCGCGGCCGCGGCTTCCAGCGCGACGATCCCGAACGGCTCGTACCGGCTCGGCAGCACGATGGCGTCCGCGCCGTGCAGCCAGCCCAGCAGCTCGGAGTGCCCGAGACTGCCGACGAACTGCACCGCCCTGGCGACGCGATGCACGCGCGCCCGCTCGCGCAGCCAGTCGAACTGGGTACCGACACCGGCCACGGTCAGGGTGGTCCCCGGGTGCGCGCGCCGGATGCGGGGCAGCGCCGCGATCGCGTCCTGCACGCCCTTCTCGTATTCGAGCCTGCCCACGTAGAGCAGCTTGGGCGGCCCGGAGCGGGGCGCGCGCGGCCGGAAGGTCCACGCGCCGACGTCGATGCCGTTGCGGATCACCGTGATCGGCGCGAGCTCGGGCCCGTAGAGCCGTTCCACCTCGTCCTGCATGGAGGTCGAGCAGGTGATCAGCTGATCGGCCTCGTTGGTCAGCCACCACTCCACCGAGTGGACCTGCTTGTTGACCCGCCCGGACACCCAGCCGCTGTGCCGACCCGCCTCGGTGGCGTGGATGGTCGCCACCAGCGGCACGTCGTAGTACTCGGCGAGCGCGATGGACGGGTGCGCGACGAGCCAGTCGTGCGCGTGCACCACATCGGGCGTCCAGCCCTCGCCGACGCCCGGCTTGCCCAGGGCGACACCGGCGCGGACCATCGCGTGCCCCATCGCCAGGGTCCAGGCGAGCATGTCCTCGCCGAAGTCGAAGCAGGGCGGGTCCTCGGCCACCGCGACGACGAGCACGCCGTCGGCGATGTAGGAGTGCGTGGGGTGGGTGATCGAGTCGGTGCCCGTCGGCCTGCGCGCCAGCACCACGACCTCGTGACCGGCCGCGGCCAGCTCCACCGCCAGGTGATGGACATGTCGACCGAGCCCGCCGACCACGACCGGCGGGTACTCCCACGACACCATCAAAATCTTCATGCGAATCCTTCAGCGGCGGCCGACGGGACAGCGGTCGGCAACCGCCGCGCGTCCAGACCTGGGAAGAATCCGTCGGCCAGGCTCCATCCTGCCGCGAGACGGGCCGCTTTGGCGAACTGGCCGGCCCCGATGGCCTCGGCGAGTTCGCGCACGGCGTGCGCGTGCTCGTGCGCCCGATCGCGGGCGTACCCGGCGGCGGAGTCCTTGGAGACCATGAAGGCCCAGTCGCTGGAGACGGTGAGGATCGCCTCGCGCAGCAACTGGTCGGCGACCGGATCGCGCAGCGAACCGTCGCGGCCGACCTTGTCGAGGGTGTCCAGCGCGAGCCGGACGACGTCGGCGTTGAGCGCGACGAGGTCGGCGACCTGGTCGCCCGCCCACACCCGCCAGTCCTTGCCCGAACCCCACGACGAGTCGTTGAGCTGCACGGGTTCGCCGACGAAGCCGTTGTCGCGGGCGTCGGCGAGGGTGCCGACGGTGACGCCGGCCTCGGGCAGCGCGCGCAGCACCTGCTCGAGCCACTCGGGACCCTCGTGCCACCAGTGCCCGAACAATTCGGTGTCGAAGGCGGCCACCACGAGGGCGGGCCTGCCGATCCGCGCGGACTCCTCGATCAGCCGCGCGCGCACGGTCTCGACGAAGTCGGCGACGTCGCGGGTGATGGCGGTGGCGGCCAATTCCGGATCGTAAGGGGCCTTGTCAGGACCGGCGACGGTCTTGCCGGTCACCCGAGACGGTTTCAGGCCGGTCGCGTGGTCGTAGTGGTGGAAATCGCGGTAGGCGCTCTGGCCCGGGTAGCCCTGCTTCGGCGACCAGACCCGGTAGCTCACCTGGAGATCGCGGCCGAACGCGAGCACGTCGGCGTCGCGGACCGGCCTGCCGAGGGTGGTGTCGCCGCGCAGCGACGGGCCGTCGACCATGAAATGCGTCACACCCGCGGCGTCGTAGTTACGCTCCATTCCGGGGGTGTAGCCGCACTCGGGCGCCCAGATGCCGGTGGGCGTGGTGCCCCAGCGCAGGCGCGCGTCGGCCAGGCCCTCGGTGAGCTGGAACTGCCGCAGCCGCTCGTCGAGCAGCGGCTGGAACGGGTGCGCCAGCGGGCCGCCGAGCAGTTCGATCGCGTCGGCGTCGATGAGCGAGCGCCAGACCGGCGCGCTGCCGTGCCGCCAGTCGCGCTCGAACTCGGCCAGCGCCGTCGCGGCCAGCCGGTGTTCGTGCCTGCCCAGCGCCACATTGCCCGACATCGACGCCTCGTCGGCGCGCAACTGCCAGTTGCCCAGCCAGTGGTGCATGCCGGCCAGGCAGTGCGGATCGTCGAGCTGGGCGGCCAGCACCGGGGTGATCCCCAGGCTCAGCAGATGCGTACGGCCTTCGGCCGCAAGGTTTTTCAGGACCCGGACCACGGGCAGGTACGACGCGGCCCAGGACTGGTAGAGCCATTCCTCGCCGACCGGCCAGCGTCCGTGATGGGCCAGCCAGGGGAGGTGGGAGTGCAGAACGAGCGTGAACTGGCCTGGAACGTTCAACGCCTCGCCTTTTCGGCGATCGCGACCAGGTCCAGGCTCGCGTCGATCTCCCCGGCCCGCAGGTCGAAATCGTCGATCGTGACAGCGGCGACGTCGGCGGTCAGGTCGGCGGGCCACGGCTCGCCGGCCAGCGCGCGCTCGATCTGGGCGTCGATGAACGACCCACCGTGCTTGGCGTCCAAGGCTTTCAGGCTCGCGCCGTGGTGCACGCCGAGCATCTCCGCGACCGTGAAACCGGCCTCGACCAGCAGCTCGGTCAGCTCGTCGGCATTGAGCTCGCGGGTGTGGAACGGGTTGAGCGGGGTGTCGCGACCGGGGGAGAAGGTGATCCGGTTCGGGGTGCTGATCAGCAGCTGCCCGCCGGGGCGCAGCACCCGCAGGCACTCGCGCAGGAACTGCGCCTGGTCCCAGAGATGTTCGATGACCTGGAAATTCACGACCACATCGACGGATTCGTCATCGAGCGGCAGCTCGGCCAGATTGCCCTGGATCATCTCGACCCGCGGGTAGCGCGCGCGCACGTGCGCGACGGCGCCGTCGTCGTAGTCGACGCCGACGACACGCGCGGCCACGCCGGCGATCATGTCGGCGCCGTAGCCCTCGCCCGAACCCGCCTCGAGCACGGTCTTGCCGGTGCAACGGTCGAGCAGGCGGGCATAGGCGATCTCGTGCCGACGGAACCAGTAGTTCTCCTCGGCGATGCCGGGCACGGTCCGCTCACCGGTCAGCGGCAGTGGTTCATGTGTGTCGGCCACAGGTGCGGCAGGGATCACAGCCTCGCTCATTTCTCCGACGTTACTGGTACCGCCGGTTCCCGCAGGAGTCAGGGACCGGTTGGGAACCCCTTGTGCATGTAGGTTACCCACGAGTAACTTAGCGTAGGGTAGTGTTCCGCTCTGAGCTACTCACACGGACGTACGGCCCAGCTCGTGCGGCCACCACACACGTGTATCCAGAAGGAGGTCGACGAAGACCGATGCCGAACATCGTCGTACTCATCAAGCAGGTTCCCGACACCTGGTCCGAGCGCAAGCTGACCGATGGTGACTACACCCTCGACCGCGAGGCCGCCGACGCCGTCCTCGACGAGATCAACGAGCGCGCCGTCGAGGAAGCGCTGCTGATCAAGGAGGCGCAGGGCGGCGAGGTCACCGTGCTGGCCGCCGGTCCGGATCGCGCCACCGAGGCCATCCGCAAGGCGCTGTCCATGGGTGCCGACAAGGCCATCCACATCAACGACCCGGCGATCCACGGCTCCGACGCCGTGCAGACCGCGTGGGTGCTGGCCGGCGCGCTGGGCCAGGTCGAGGGCGTCGAGCTGGTCATCGCCGGCAACGAGGCCACCGACGGTCGCGCGGGTGCCGTGCCGGCGATCATCGCCGAGTACCTGGGCATCCCGCAGCTGACGCACCTGCGCAAGCTGACCGTCGACGGCGACAAGATCACCGGCGAGCGCGAGACCGACGAGGGCGTGTTCAAGCTCGAGGCCTCCCTGCCCGCGATCGTCTCGGTCACCGAGAAGATCAACGAGCCGCGCTTCCCGTCCTTCAAGGGCATCATGGCCGCGAAGAAGAAGGAAGTTCAGGTCTTCACCCTGGCCGACCTGGGCATCGACCCGTCGACCGTGGGCGTCGCCAACGCCGGCACCCAGGTCACCGGCTCCACCCCGAAGCCTGCCCGTACCGCGGGCGAGAAGATCGCGGACGAGGGCGAGGGCGGCAACCAGATCGCCACCTACCTCATCGGTCAGAAGATCATCTGATCCGGCCCCGTCCGAGACTTCGAAGGAGAAAGAACAATGGCTGAAGTACTTGTGCTCGTCGAGCACGCCGACGGTGCCGTGAAGAAGGTCAGCACCGAACTGCTCACCGCCGCCCGCACCCTGGGCGAGCCCGCCGCGGTCGTCACCGGCCCGGCCGGTACCGCCGAGAAGCTGGCCTCCGCGCTGGCCGCCGCCGGTGCCGAGAAGATCTACGTCGCCGAGTCCGACGACGTCGACGGCTTCCTGGTCACCCCGAAGGTCGACGTGCTCGCCGGTCTGGTCGAGTCCGCCTCGCCCGCCGCCGTGCTGGTCGCCGCCACCGCCGAGGGCAAGGAGGTGTCGGGCCGCCTCGCCGCGCGCATCGGCTCCGGCCTGCTCGTCGACGTCATCGGCGTCAACGCCGACGGCTCGGCCGTGCACTCCATCTTCGGTGGCGCGTTTACCGTCGACGCCAAGGCCACCGGCGACGTGCCGGTGATCTCGATCCGTCCGGGCGCCATCGAGGCGGCCGCCCAGGCCGGCGCGGGCGAGCAGGTCGCCGTCGCGGTTCCCGCCCAGGAAGAGGGCGTCGTCAAGGTCGTCTCGCGTGAGCCGATCGTGGGCGGCGACCGTCCGGAGCTCACCGAGGCCGGCATCGTCGTCTCCGGTGGCCGTGGTGTCGGTTCGGCCGACAACTTCGCGGTCGTCGAGGCGCTGGCCGACTCGCTCGGTGCCGCCGTCGGCGCCTCGCGTGCCGCCGTCGACTCGGGCTACTACCCGGGCCAGTTCCAGGTCGGTCAGACCGGTAAGACGGTCTCCCCGCAGCTCTACATCGCCCTCGGCATCTCCGGCGCCATCCAGCACCGCGCCGGCATGCAGACCTCGAAGACCATCGTCGCGGTCAACAAGGACGAAGAGGCCCCGATCTTCGAGATCGCGGACTACGGCATCGTGGGCGACCTGTTCAACGTCGCCCCGCAGCTGACCGAGGCCGTGAAGTCCCACAAGGGCTGACGCTTCGAGCGCTGAGCGCGGCCCCGTCCGGTTCTCCGGGCGGGGCCGCTTGCGTCGCACGAGACGGCGTCGTCGCTGCGTAGCATGTGTGAATGGTCATGACGAGGATCGACCGCCCCGATCTGCCCGAGTCGATGACATGGGAAGAGCTGGAGAAGCTACCCGAGGAGATCGCCGCCCAGATCGAGCTGTGGGACGGGCGCGTCGTATGGCTGCGGCGTGGGCCCGGTGAACATCAGACGGCGATGCGTCGTTTCACCAACGAAATCGAGCGTTGTGCACGGCAGGTCGCGTCCACGGATCCGCAGCGCTGTTGGCGCGTGAACCTCGAGACGAACGTCTTCTTCGGTCAGACCGGCAAGTCCGACTTCGTCACCCCGGACTTCCTCGTACACCGCTGTCTGACCCCGGGCGCAGACGTCCGTGCTGCCGACACGGTGCTGGTGGGCGAGGTCCTGTCGCCGTCGAATACCCCTTCCGAGATCGAAGCGAAGAAGGCCCGCTACGCCGGTGCAGGTATTCCGTCGTACTGGGAGGTCGAGCTGCAACAGGATCTCACCGGTATCGCAGCGCTCCGGGTGTACATCCTCGAAATCGGCCACGCCGAACTCCCACCGGGTGTACGCCCACTACGCCACGCCAACTACCTCCTGGCAGGCCAATGGTCACCCGACTCCGCGACCGGCATCTCGTTCCCCTACCCCTTCGCCATCGAGATCGACTGGGCCGCACTGGCATTCTGATCAGCCGCCGAATCGGCGATACGCTGTGGCCGTGGGGATCCAATGGTATGGCTGGTATCGGCGAGAGTTCTTCGACGAGCGCTCGATCGCCGCGCGGGATCGGCTGGCCGACGCGGCACGTGATGGGCGGTGGGATGTCGTGCTCGAGGTCGCCGACCGCGACCGCAGCATCAATACGACTCGGGTCGGTGGCAGTTCGGGATTCGCGCCGTTGCATCAAGCGGCATGGCACTGCGCGCCGGAGCCGGTGGTCGAACGAATGCTGGAACTGGGAGCTTGGCGCACCTTGCGGACCGCCGATGGCGACACCGCCGCGGACGTCGCGGCCGCGCGCGGCCACGATCGGTTGGCCGAGCGGCTCACGCCCTCGTTGGTCCGCGAGGTCGATCCGACCGTGCTGGCCCAGCTCGAATGTCAGTTGCACGCCGTGATTTTGGGCCGGGTGCTCGACCTCTGCCGGAAATGCGGGTTCCGGCCGCCGCCGCTGACGCCGCTGCTCGAGTACCCCGGCGCGACGATGTGGGCGGCGATCCCCGGCATGTACGGCGGCTTCGCGATCGAATTCGACACCGAGGCCGACGAACTGGATGTGTCGAGTTGGTGTCGGGTGGCGGGCGGCTCGGGTGAGCGGCACCGCATTCGTCCGGACGGATTCGAACTCGTCGAGAAGGGGTTCGTCTAGGCCCGGCGGGGCAGTGGTCTCGGGTGACGTCTGTGCCGCCGCCGGATCGGTCAGCGGGGGTTGGGGGTGTGCACCGGCTGGCCGAGGACCATCCATTTCTCGGGGTCGGTGAGGGGCTCGAAGCCGAACTTCTCGTAGAGGGTGTGGGCGTCGGCGGTGGCGAGCATGATGCGGCGGAGGCCGTAGGGGGCGAGGTGGTCGCGGACGGCGGCGATCAGGGCGACGCCGATGCCTTTGCCGCGGACGGCGCGGTCCACGTAGACGTCGCACAGCCACGCGAAGGTGGTCCGGTCGGTGACCACCCGGGCGTAGGCGACCTGGTCGCCCGAGACACTGTCGTAGATCCCGACATTGAGTGATTCCGCGATCGCGCGGTCCTGGAGCTCGCGGGTCCGGCCCATGGCCCAGTACGAGTCGGTGGACAGCCAGGTGTGTACGCGGGCGGCGTCGATGCGGGCGGTCTCGGTGGAGACCTCGTAACCGGCGGGGATGTCGGGTAGTGGCGTGTCGGTCATCCGGGCAGAATCGCAGGCCGGGCACCGCGCTGTCGAGCGGGTTTCGAGTCGCCCGTAGGCGCGGCCGGGCTCGACCGACCGGCGTGGCAGGGTGGGGTGGGTGACGACGTTGCCGATCGAAGTGCCGCCGGAAGTCGAGGAGACGGTGCGGGAGGTGTTCGGGGCCGCGGGACAGCGCTGGCTCGACAACCTTCCCGCGCTGGTGGAAAAGCTGTGTGGGGCTTGGGAGCTCACGGTGATCGGCCCCGCGTTCGAGGGCGGCACGCACGCCTTCGTCGCCCCGGTGCGCCGCGGCGACGGATCGGTGGCGGTGCTCAAGGTCCCGATGGTCGACGAGGAGAACGTCGCGGAGCCGACCGGGCTGTTCTGCTACGACGGCGACGGCGCCGTGACGCTGTACCGGTTCGACGCCGACAGCGGCGCGATGCTGATGGAGTGGGCACGGCCCGGAGCGCCCCTGCTCGAACAGCCGGGCTTCCCGAGCCTGGAGGGTCGGCCGGAGAACGCGGAGCGGGTTCGCCTGGCGTGCACGCTCCTTCGCAGGCTGCGCCGGGAGCCGACCGGCGTCCCGGCGGACTATCCGGCCCTGCCGACCGCGACCGACATGGTGGCCCAGTGGACCGCACGTCTCCAGCGACCGGAACCCGAACTCGCCGAGGTACTTCCGGAGGAACTGCGCGAACGGGCACTGGCGTCGTGCGCGCGCCTCGCCGTCCCCGTCGGCCCCCTGCTCGTCGTGAACCGCGACACCCACCTCGGCAATATCGTCGCCGCCGAACGCGAACCGTGGCTCCTCATCGATCCGAAGCCCTACCTCGGCGAAGCCGCCTTCGACGCGGGCTTCCTGATCATGATCCAGGTCCAGTCCGCACCGACTCCCGAGCACGCCCGCACGGTCGTCGAGACCACGGCCCGCCACCTCGACATCCCCACCGATCGCGCGCACGCCTGGGCCTTCCTGCGCGCGATCGAGGAGATCATCTGGTCGGTCGAGGACGACGACGAGGACACGCTGCCCCTGCACCTGGCCGTCGCCCACGCACTGGCGGTCCCGCTCGGCGCCTAGGCGACCATCCGCTACCGCCGGTGCAGGGCGTCGAGCAGGGTGTTGACAATCGGATTCTGGCGGGCGTCCTCGCGCAGGACCGCCGAGACCGGGATGCGCAGGCGGTGGTCGGTGAGGTCGAGGGTGAGCAGGCCCTTGGTGGGGCCCTCGTAGAGGACGGTCCAGGATTCCGGTCGGTTGAGCAGTTCCATGGTGGCGGTGTGGTCGGGCGGGATCGGGGGACCGAAGGTGGGGCCGACGGGCAGGTCGGCGAAGGCCGAGCGGATGAGGGTGTGCAGCAGGACCTGTTCCTGTTCGGGCGGCAGCAGCAGGGGATAGGGGCTGAGGTCGGCGAGGGTGACGACGCCCTTGCCCGCCAGCGGGTGACTGCTGGAGATCGCGATCACCAGGTCCTCCACCCAGAGCTGTTCCACCGCCAGCCCTGGCTGGTCCACACTGCCGCGGATCAGCGCCAGATCGCAGTCACCGTCGGCCACGGCGGTGATCCGCTGGCGGAACGGTTTGATGACGTATTCGATCTCGGCGTCGGGGTGGGCGGCGCGGGCGGCGGCGATCGCGGACAGCGAGCGCGCCGCGAACGACATGTTGGCGGCGAGGCGGATGCGCGGGCCGGTGGTGCGCACGGCGGCGCGGATCGCTGACTCCAGACTCAGCATCTGCTTGGCCAGCGGCAGCAGCCGCAGGGTGGCGTCGGTGGGGACGACGGCGCGGGTCGTGCGCTCGAACAGCTGCGCGCCGAGGTCACGTTCGAGTCTCGCGATCTGGTGGCTGATCGCGGATTGGGAGATGAAGCAGCGGCTCGCGGCGCGGCTGAAACTGAGCTCCTCACACACCGCGACGAAGTACGCCAGCTGGCGAAGTTCCACCAGGTCCCTCCTATTGATTAGTTATACAGATAAGAGTCATCTTCAGTATGCGCCCAAACACTGGAAACATCTGCGTTCCGCATCGCGTTTACTCATATGAAAGGACTCATTACCGATCTTGGAGCGCGCGATCATGGAACACACGGATGTCGTCATCGTCGGTTCGGGCTTCGGCGGACTCGCCGCGGCCAAGCAACTGAGCAAGTCACGAATCAACTACGTCCTGATCTCGAGCACGCCCGAGCACCTGTTCCAGCCGCTGCTCTACCAGGTGGCCACCGGCGTGCTCGCGCCCGAGGAGATCGCGCCGCCGATCAAGAACGTACTGCGCCGCCACCCCGAGGCCGACGTCCGGCTCGGCAAGGTCACCGCGATCGACGCCGAGGCCGCCGTGCTCACCTACGAGACCGCCGAGGGTACCCGCCAGATCGGCTACGGCTCGCTGATCGCGGCCACCGGCGCCAGCCAGAGCTACTTCGGCCGCGACGACTTCGCCGACAAGACCTTCTCGCTCAAGACCATCGACGACGCCCAGCGGCTGCGCGACCAGATCGCCTCGGTGTTCGCCGCGGCGCAGGGCGCCGACGAGGCGACCCGGCGCAGGCTGCTCAGCTTCGTCGTGGTCGGCGCCGGCGCGACCGGTGTCGAGGTGGCGGGCCAGATCAAGGAGCTCGCCAAGCGGCACTTCCACCAGGAGGTCTCGGTGACCCTGGTCGAGGGCGCGGGCGCGGTGCTGCCCCCGTTCGGTGGCGGGCTCTCGGAGTACGCGAAGCGCTCGCTGACCGACAGCGGCGTCGAGGTGCTGCTGGGCACCTTCGTCACCGATATCGACGAGGGCAAGGTGACGGTCAAGGACGCCGAGGGCATCGAGCGCGGTATCGCCGCCGAGACCGTGGTGTGGTCGGCCGGTGTGCAGGCGGGCGGGTTCGCGGCGCTGCTGGCCGAGGCCACCGGCGCCGAGACCGACCGCGCGGGCAGGCTGCTGATCAACCCGGACCTGACCGTCGGCGGCCACGCCGACATCTACGCGATCGGTGACATGACCTCGCTCAACGGCTACCCCGGCCAGTCGCCGGTCGCCATGCAGGAGGGCCGCCACGCCGCCGACATCATCCGGCGCAAGAAGGACGCGGGCACGCCGTTCGTCTACTGGGACAAGGGCAGCATGGCGGTGATCAGCCGCTTCAGCGCCGTCGTGAAGCTCAACGACCGGGTCAGCTTCCGCGGCACCGTCGCCTGGGCGATGTGGCTGGCCGTGCACCTGATGTATCTGGTCGGCTTCCGCAACCGCTTCGCCGCGGTCGCCTCGTGGCTGGTGGCCTTCATCGGCACCGCCCGCCCCGGCTTCGACGAGGCCGAGCGGACCGCGAAGAGCGCCGAACCGGCGCGCTCGGCCGCCTGAGCACTCCGCGATCGGCCCGCTGTCACACGGCGGGCCGATCGTCGTTCCGGGGCATCGGAATGCGGGTCGCCAGGCCGGGCCGTGCGGTCCGATCCGGCCCCGAAACCGGCCTCTTCGGCTAGAAACCCGCAGGTGGGCGAACGCTGAGCAGCGCATCGGTGAACGCGCGGTGTGACGGGTGTCTCGTTCACCGAACGGGCATCGACACGACACCGATGTGTCGCTCCGATGCCAGCTCGGACTGGCTTCATCAGCGGTATGACAATTTCGTCCGTGTTGACCGCGCCGGCGCCGGACTCCGGGGTGGGGAAGTCTCGGTACAGTCTGGTCGTCGCGTCCGATGCCGAGCACAGGGAGGCCGCGCAGCGGCTCCGATTCCAGGTCTTCGCCTCCGAGCCCGGGTTCCGGATGCCCGACAACGGGACCGGCCTCGACGCCGACCGGTTCGACGAGCACTGCGACCACCTGCTGGTCCGGGACGAGTTCACCGAGCAGTTCGTCGGTTGCTACCGGATGCTGCCGCCGGACAAGGTGACCGCCGCGGGCGGGTACTACACGGCGACCGAGTTCGATCTCACCCAGCTCGACCCGACCGGGCACCGGATCGTCGAGATGGGCCGGGCCTGCGTGGTTCCCGACCACCGCAACGGCTCGGTGCTCACCCTGATGTGGGCGGGCATCCTGCACTACATCCAGCTCACCGGTTACGACTGGGTGATGGGCTGTGTCTCGGTGCCGATGCAGGACGGCCCCGAGGACCCCGCCGGGGTGAATGTGCGCGGCGTGCGCGACATGCTCCTGGGCAGGCACGCGTGCGACCCCGAGCGGCGCGTGCACCCGTACCGGCCGGTCGTCGTCGACGGCGTCGCGCTCGACGAGATGACCCCGCCGAGCCGCCCCAAGCTCCCGCCGCTGCTGCGCGGCTACCTGCGCCTGGGCGCCGAGATCTGCGGCGAACCGGCCCACGACCCCGACTTCGCCGTCGCCGACTTCGTCGCGCTGCTCGGCCTGGAAACCATCAACACCCGGTATCTGGAGCGGCTGCAGAGCGCGGCCGCCAATTTCGACGGGAAGTAACCATCATGGTGTTCGACGCGCCGCCCGCCACCCACTCGCACTCGTGGATGCCGTCGAGCCCCTGTGGTTCACGCTGCATCGAACCGATCGACGAGGTCGGTTCCGCCAGGATGATCGCCCGGCTGGCCGGGATCATCGGCCTGGTGTTCAGTTTCCCCGTGCTGACCGCGGCCACGCCGAAGTCCCGCCGGGAGAACCTGCAGCGCCGGTACGCCCGCGCCGCGCTCGGCTGCCTGGGGATGCGGCTGCGCATCGTCGACAACCGCTCGGCCGAGCAGGGCGCGTCGACGGCGGGCTTCGCTGATCCGGGCACCCCGGTGATGGTGGTGACCGGGCACATCGGCTGGGCCGACGTGGTCGCGCTGGCCGCGGTGCAGCCGGTCAGCTTCGTCGCCAGGGCCGACATGGTCGACTGGCCGGTGCTGGGCAAGCTCGCCCAGCTCACCCGGGTGATCCCGATCGAGCGGGCTCGCTTGCGCGAGCTGCCCGGGGTGGTCGGCCAGGTCGGGCAGCGGCTGGCCGAGGGCAATCGGATCGCGGTCTTCCCGGAGGGCACCACCTGGTGCGGCCGGGCCTACGGCTCGATGCGCCCGGCCATGTTCCAGGCCGCGATCGACACCACCACCCCCGTGCAGCCGGTCCGGCTGCGCTATCTCGACCGGCACGGAGTGCCGTGCACGGTGCCGGGCTTCGTCGGCGAGGACACCTTCGCCGATTCGGCGAAGCGGGTGCTGCGCAGCCGCGGCATGGTTGTCGAGATCTCGCTCGAGCCGCTCGAGCACCCCGGCCTGGATCGCCGTGATCTCGCCCGACGGTGCGAGGCCGCCGTGCGCGGCACCGACCGCTCCCGGCACGGCGTGCTCGACACCGAGTGGATCGAAGCGGGCAACACCCGCGTGCAGGATCCGTCGGTCGATCAGCAGACGCCGGAGAAAGTTTCCGCTACCGCCTGGTAACCGAAACTCGGTGCCATTCACCTCTACCGGAGATCGCGCGCGCGATCTCCGGTAGAGGTGTTCGCGCGTTTCGGATTGCCGGGAATTCGCAGGTCCGTGCCCGGCGGGCGGTCGGCCCGAAATGTGAAACATTCGTGTCCGCAGCGAAAGTCGTTCGCACAGCATATGACCTGCGTATGACGTGGATTACATACTGGGCAGTTGGCTATACCCAACTTCCGTGTGCTGAAACCTCTACATTGCCGCTGCGCCGAAATTGATGAGATATTTGCGGTACCGTCACGCAGGATTTTCCCGATACCCCGGTGTAGCCGAGAGTCCAGGCGATGTTCGAACAGTGCGATCGCAGGGGTGATCGATGGTGAAGGGAAGCATTACCGGTGACCGAGCAAGCTTCTGGCGTACGTCGTCCCGCCGCGCGCCGCGGCCGTCGATCGCCGGTGTCCACCCTGCCCCGTTTGCTGATGGCCGCCGTCGAGCGCGCGCCGGAGGCACCCGCGCTGAGCCTGGCCGGGCGCGTGCTCACCTACACCGAACTCGACCAGCAGTCCTCACAGCTGGCCCGGGTGCTGATCGGTCGCGGCGTCGGCCCCGGTGACCGGGTGGTCCTGGCGCTGACCCGCTCGATCGAGTCGATGGTGGCGCTGTGGGCGGTGGCCAAGACCGGTGCTGCGTTCGTGCCCGTCGACCCGCGCTACCCGGCCGACCGGGTCGCGCACATGCTCGCCGACTCCGGCGCCGGATTCGGCGTCGCCCTGGCCGCCGACGCCGACCGGCTCGACGCGGGATTGCGCTGGCTGGCGCTGGATTCCGCCGAGTGCCGTGCCGAGCTCGAACACGCCTCGGACGCCCCGGTGGTCGCCACCGACCGCACCCGCAGGCTGTTCGGCGAGGACATCGCCTACATCATCTACACCTCCGGCTCGACCGGCGTGCCGAAGGGCGTCGCCGTCACCCACACCGGCCTGGCCGGCCTGTGCGCCGAGCAGATCCGCCGCTTCCGGATCACCGGCGCGTCCCGCACGCTGCACTTCGCCTCGCCCAGCTTCGACGCCAGCATCCTGGAACTGCTGCTCGCCATCGGCGCGGGCTCGACGATGGTCATCGCGCCGCCCGACATCTACGGCGGCGACGAACTGACCGACCTGCTGCGCGCCGAACGGGTGAGCCACGCCTTCATCACCCCCGCCGCGCTGGCCGGCGTCGACGGGTCGGGCCTGCCGGACCTGGCCGCGATCGTCGTCGGCGGCGAGGCCTGCCCGCCGGAACTCATCGCGCGCTGGTCGCCGGGCCGCAACTTCTACAACCTCTACGGCCCGACCGAGACCACCGTGGCGGCCTCGATCAGCGATCCGCTGGCCCCCGGTGATCTGATCACCATCGGCGGTCCCATCCCCGGCATGACCGCCGTCGTGCTCGACGCGCGGCTGCGGCCGGTGCCGGACCGCACCCCGGGCGAGCTGTACCTGGCCGGTCCCGGCCTGGCGCGTGGCTACCACGAGCGGGCCGGGCTGACCGCGGCCCGCTTCGTCGCCGACCCGATCACCGGCGGCAGGCTCTACCGCACCGGCGACCTGGTGAAATGGGAGCTCACCGCCGACGGCGATCCCCAGCTGACCTTCCTCGGCCGCACCGACGCCCAGGTCAAACTGCGTGGCTTCCGCATCGAGCTGGGCGAGATCGACGCGGTGCTCACCACCGACGCGTCGGTCCGCTTCGCCACCACCCTGGTGCGGACCCTGCCCAGCGGCGTGGACGCGCTCGTCGCGTACGTCGTGCCCGCGGCGGGCGCCACGGTCGACCCGGCCGCGCTGACCCGCCTGGCCGAGCAGCGGCTCCCCGCGCACGCCGTCCCGGCCGCCATCGTGCCGCTCGAGCGGCTGCCGCTGACCCCGGTCGGCAAGCTCGACTATCGGGCCCTGCCCGAACCCGAGCTGACCGCCCGCGCGTTCGAGGCCCCGCGCACCGGCACCGAGGAGTCGGTCGCCGAGGTCTTCGCCGACCTGCTCGGCGCCGACGCGATCGGCCGCGACGACGACTTCTTCGCCCTCGGCGGCAATTCCCTGCTCGCCACCCGGCTGGCGGGCCGCCTCGGCGCGAGCACCGGCGTGCGGGTGCCCGCCCGCACCGTCTTCGAGCACGGCACCGTCGCCGCGCTGGCCGCCGCCCTCGACGCGCTCGTCGGCGACGCTGCCGTGCGGGTGCCGCTGACCCGGCGCGAGCGCGGCGAGCGGGTCCCGCTCTCGCTCGCCCAGCAGCGCATGTGGTTCATGGCCCGGCTCGACCCCGGTTCCAGCGCGTACAACATCCCGGTCGCGCTGCGCCTGTCCGGCCCGCTCGACACCGCGGCGCTGACCGCCGCGCTCGACGACGTCCTCGACCGCCACGAGGTCCTGCGCACCGTGTACCCCGAGTACGACGGCCAGGGCTACCAGCGGGTGCTGCCGGTGGCCGAGGCCGGACTCGACGTGGTCGCCACCGCGATCGCCGAGACCGACCTGCGGATGGAGCTGGCCCGGCTGACCTTCGGCGGCTTCGACGTCTGCGCGCGAGTTCCCGTGCGCGCCGCCCTGTTCCAGCTCTCGGCGACCGAGCACGTGCTCGCCGTGGTGGTGCACCACATCGCCACCGACGGTTTCTCCCTGGCCCCGCTCACCCGCGACCTGGTGACCGCCTACGCCGCCCGGACCAACGGCGCGGCGCCGGACTGGGCGCCGCTGCCGGTGCAGTATGCCGACTACACCCTCTGGCAGCAGGAGATGCTCGGCGCTGCCGAGGATGCCGGTTCGCTGCTGGCCCAGCAGCTCGGCTACTGGCGCACCGCACTCGCGGGCACGCCGACCCTGCTGGAGCTGCCCACCGACCGGCCGCGGCCGCCCGTCGCGGGCAGTCGCGGTGCCGCGCACCACTTCACGCTCGACGCGTCGCTGCATCAGGCGCTGGAAACCCTGGCGCGCGACCACAACGCGTCGCTGTTCATGGTGGTGCGGGCCGCGCTGTCGGTGCTGCTGGCGCGCGTCGCGGGCACCGATGACGTCACCGTCGGCGCACCGGTCGCGGGCCGTGGCGAGCCCGAACTCGACGACCTGGTCGGCATGTTCGTCAACACCGTCGTGCTGCGCACCCGGATCGACGACGCCGAGCCCTTCACCGCCCTGCTGGATCGGGTCCGCGAGACCGACCTGGCCGCCTTCGCCAACGCCGACGTGCCGTTCGAACGCCTTGTCGCCGAACTGGATCCGCCGCGCACCCAGGCGCACCACCCGCTCTACCAGGTGGCGCTGTCGTTCCAGAACTTCGGCGGCGCCCGGCTGGAACTGCCCGACCTGGTGGTCTCGGCCGTCGACCTGGGCGACGAGGTCGCACCGGTCGACCTGCAGCTGACCGTCGTCCCGCGGGAGGACGCGGCGGGCCCCGCCGGACTGCGCTGCTCCTGGCGCTACGCCACCGACCTGTTCGACGAGTCGACCATGGCGCGGCTCGGCCAGCGCCTGGCCGGGCTGCTGGCCGCCGCCGTCGCCGCGCCGGAACGGCCGGTCGGCGATCTGCCGCTGCTGACGGCGGCCGAGCGCGCCGAACCCGCGGGGGACGTGCGGCTGGTGCCGGAAGCGACCCTGGCCGAGGCCGTCCAGACGCAGGCGTTGCTGCGCCCGGACGCGCCCGCGGTCACCTTCGCCGAGACGACGCTGACCTACGGCGAACTCGCGAGCCGGGTCAACCGGCTGGCCCGGCTGCTCGTCGCCACCGGCGTCGGGCCCGGCGCGACCGTGGCGGTCGCGATCCGGCCGTCGATCGACCTGGTCGTGGCCATGTACGCGGTCTTCGCCGCCGGTGGCGCCTACGTGCCGATCGACCCGGACGCCCCGGCCGACCGCCGCGCCGACATCCTGTCCGTCGCCCGCCCGGCCTGCGTGCTGACCACGGTGCCCGACACCGTCGACGTCGCCGGACTGCCGGTCGTCTCGGTCGACCTGGTCGCGACGTCCGGTGCGCTGTCGGCTTTCCCGGACCGCCCGCTGACCGACGCCGACCGGCTCCGCCCGCTGCGCGCGCTGGACCTGGCGTACGTCATCTTCACCTCCGGGTCCACCGGCAAGCCCAAGGGCGTCGGGGTGCCGCACTCGGCCATCGTCAACCAGGCGGCGTTCATGGTCGGCGAATACGCGGTGGGCACGAACGACACCGTCCTGCAATCGATTCCGTGGACCTTCGACGCCTCGATGATCGGCTTCGCGACCCCGCTGCGCGCGGGCGCGCACATGATCGTGGCCGCCGCGCACGGTCTCACCGACCCGGCCTGCCTCGCCGATCTCATCGCCCGGCACCGGGTCACCGGCACCACGATCGTGCCGTCCGTGCTGCAGATGCTGCTCGCGGCGGCCCCGTCGGGGGCGCTGCGTTCGGTGCGCGCGGTGTGGGTCGGCGGCGAGGCGCTGCCCAACGCCACCATCACCCGCTTCACCACCGCCACCGCGGGCAGGCTGCACAACCTCTACGGCCCCACCGAGGCGACGGTGTCCATCACCGCCGCCGATGTGACCGAGATCGGCGACGGGATCGTCCCGATCGGCAAGCCGCACTGGAACTCCCGCGCCTACGTCCTCGACGCCCGGTTGCAGCCGGTGCCGGTCGGCACGCCCGGTGAGCTGTATCTGGCCGGCGCGCAGCTGGCGCGCGGGTACCTCGGCAGCCCGGACAAGACGACCGAGCGTTTCGTCGCCGATCCGTACGGTCCCGTCGGCGAGCGCATGTACCGCACCGGCGACCTGGTCCGCAGGCTCCCCTCGGGCGACCTGACCTACCTGGGCCGCACCGACGTCCAGCTCAAACTGCACGGCCTGCGCATCGAGCCCGGCGAGATCGAGGCCGCGCTGCGCGCGCATCCGGCCGTCGCCGGCGCCGCGGTGACCGTGCACCACGAACAGCTCGTCGGCTACGTCACCCCGGCGGCCGGCCGGACCGTCGACCTCGCCGACGTGCAGGCGACGATCCGGACCCTGTTGCCGCCGTACATGATTCCGCACCGGCTGCTCGAGCTCGACGAGTTCCCGCTCGGCGCCACCGGCAAGCTCGACCGCAAGGCGCTGCCGGCGCCGCCGGTGGAACTGCGCGAGTACCAGGCGCCCGCGACCGCCGACGAGGAGATCGTGGCGACGGTGTTCGCGCAGGTCCTCGAGCTGGAGCGGGTCGGCCGCGACGACGACTTCTTCGTCCTCGGCGGCACCTCGCTCTCAGCGATCCGGGTGCGCGCCGCGCTGGCCGAACGCCTCGATATCGAGGTGCCGCTGCGGCTGCTGTTCAGCTATCCGCTGGTCAGCGACCTGGCACTGGCCGTGCGCGACGAGTCATCGGCCTCGGCGGCCGGCCCCGATCCGGCCGCCGACGCCGTCCTCGACCCCGCGATCGACCTCACCGGCTGCGCGCCGCGGCGCGCGGGCGACCCGGCGACCCTGCTGCTCACCGGCGCCACCGGCTTCCTCGGCAGCTTCCTGCTGCGCGAACTGCTCGAGCAGACCGGGGCCACCATCCACTGCCTGGTCCGTGCCACCGACGACGCGAGCGCGGTGGACCGGATCGTGGCCACCGCCGCGAAGTACAGCATCGACCTGCGTCCGCACCTGGACCGGATCGTCGGCGTACCAGGTGATCTCGCGCAGCCCAGGCTGGGCATCGAGCCGCAGCGCTTCGCCGAACTGGCCGACCGGATCGACGCGATCTATCACAACGGCGCGCTGGTCAACCACCTCGAGCCGTACGGCCGGATGCGCGAGGCCAATGTCGGCGGCACCACCGAGGTGCTGCGCCTGGCGACCACCACCCGGGTCAAGCCGATCCACTACGTCTCGACGCTGTCGGTGCTGGCCGGTATCCCGCAGGACAGCGGGGTGCCCGGCGGGCTGCCCGGCTACGCGATGACCAAGTGGGTCGCCGAACAGCTGGTGCACACCGCGATCGAGCGCGGTATCCCCGTCGCCGTCTACCGGCCCGGCCTGATCACCGGCGACTCCCGCACCGGCGTCGCCCCGGCCGAGGACGCCTGGTGGACCATGCTGCGCGCCATGCTGGTGCTCGGCGTCGCCGTCGACGTGCGCGCGATCGGGGTCGAGATGGCCCCGGTCGACCATGTCGCGGCGGGCATCGTCCGCCAGTCCCGCGACGCCGCCGCGATCGGCAACATCTATCGCGCGGCGGGCGCCCAGGTGCCGCTGCAGGTGGTCTACGAGGAGATCCTGCGCCGCCACTACCGGTTCGACTTCATCGACCCGATGGAGTTCGGCCTGACCCTGACCACCGCCGGCGAACGCGCGGACGCCGACCCGATCCTGGCCCGCGCCTCGGCTCTGAGCGGCAACTACGCCGCCGCCATCGCCGCGGCGACCCCGGCGACGGTGCTGAGCGCGGTCGAATCGGCGGCCCCGGCCGAGCCGTACCGGGGCCTGCCGATCGAGTTCCCCGCGGTCGACGCGACGGTGATCAGCCGCTACTTCGACCACTACATCGCGGTCGGCTTCTTCCCGTCCCCCGGCGCGGACAGCCTGACCCCGGCCTAGCCGGCCGGGAACACCGCGTCGACCTCCACCTCGACCAGCCAGCCCGCGACCGGCAGGCTCGCCACCTCGAGCGCGAACCTGCTCGGCCGCGCGGCATTACGGACCAGGGGAGCGGCCGGGGTCGCGGTGCCGAGCGGGACCAACTCGGTGTCGCCGGTATCGAGGTTCGTGTTGGCGAAGAACTGGCGGTAGGCCCGGTTCCAGCCCGCGTAGTCGGCGCGATCGGTGCCGGGGGCGTTGTCGAGGAACACCCGCATGGTGACCACGTTGTCCAGGCTCAGTCCGCGGGCCTCCAGGTTCTCCCTGATCCTGGCCAGCACCGACATCCCCTGTGCCTCGGTGACGCTCACGCCGGGTGTCAGCTTGCCACCGGCGAATTGCTGGGTGTCGATGAAGGATTCGGGGCTGCCCGCCGGCGCGGCCGTGTTGAGCGCGGTCGGTCCGATCCCGCTGGTCTTGTAGACGGCGGCGTCGGCGGCGATCACCACGCCCTGCGCGATCATCGGAGTGGCCTGTCCGGCTTCCAGAATCGAGGAGCTCGGCGGCTGCTTCGGGGCCTCGGCGGCGTCGGAGTCGGCGGTGCAGCCGGTGAGGGTGAGCGCTACGACGGTCGCCGCGGTCGCGCTGATCAGGGTCTTCATGGTCGGTTCTCCTTGTCCGGAAGGGTGGGTCAGGCCGCGACGCGGGCGTGCAGGGCGGTCACGACATCGCGGGCCGAGGTGAAGGCCCCGTGCTGCCAGGCGATCGCGTTGGACAGGTGGTCCCCGGCGAAATACACCCGCTCGACCGGCGCGAGCAGCGTGGTGTACTCCGGTGTGGCCACGCCGCCGTGCGCGTCGCTGCCCGACCAGCCGACCCACGCGCCCTCGGAATACCGGGTGCGCCGCCAGCTGCCGGAGAACGCGGAGGCGATGTCGCGCCCGTACTTCTCGCCGTGGATCGCCGAGCCCTCCGCCACCGCCTTCGCCAATCGCTGCCGGTGCGTGAGGGATTCGAAGGCCTGGTGCCGTTTGCCGGTGTTGTAGTAGCCGACCACCACGCCGCGTTCGCCGTGGTAGTGGTCGTACGGGAACATGATCTGCGCGATGTCCTTGTCGGTATTGGTCGCGCCGCCGTAGATCCGGTCCTCCAGCTCCCACCAGCGCCGCGAGTACTCGATGCCGAGCTTGCCGGAGGACACCGGCACCGCCGCCTTCAACGCGGTCAGCACGTCGGCGGGCAGGTTGGTGGCCAGGCGCCCGACCAGATTCGGGGGCAGCGTGCAGATGCAGTAGTCGGCGTCGACGGCCTGCTTCGCGCCGTCGCGGGTGTACTCGACCCGGACCCCGCCCGGGGTGTTGCGCAGGGCCGAAACCTCGGCGCCGAAACGGATCCGGTCGTTGCCGATCGCGCGCTGGAAGGCGGTGTAGATGCGGTCCATGCCGCCGACCGGGGTCATCATCATCATGGCCTGGTCGTAGCCGAACTCGAAGCTGAAGTTGCGGCCCAGGCCACTGCGGAGGGTGTCGGACATGGCGAAGGGCTTGCGCTGGTCGCCGAAGTTCAGACCGGCGCCGGGCTCGGACGCGTAGCCGCGCCGGGTCGAGCCGAGATAGCGGCCGTCACTGGACAGATCGCCGAAATCGCGCAGGAACGACGCCAGCGCCTCCTTGTCGTCGCCGGTCAGCACGTCGTCGAGCGCGCCACGCGACGCGGCCTTCTGCAACAGCTCCGACAGATAGCCGTACATGTCGGCCTTCGCCGCGCGGTACTGCACCGACTGCCCGGAGATCGGCGTCGCGCTCTGGTAGTTGACCAGCGTGTTGGCGTTCTGATTGCCGAAGGGCTGGACGTCGACGCCGAGTTCGCGACAGTAGTCGAGGGTGATGTGGCCCTGCGGAATTCGCGTTGCCCCCAGGTTGAAGTAGTGCCCCTCGGCGAAGGTGCAGGTCTGGGTTTCGCCGTTGAGGTCGGTTTCGGTGGTGCCGTTGCGCACCGACCACACCCGCCCGCCCGGCCGCTTCCTGGCCTCGAGCACGGTGACGTCGTAGCCCGCCTTGCCCAATTCGTAGGCCGCACACAGCCCGGCGGGCCCACCACCGAGAATCACGACCGACGCGCCCGACCCCGACTTGCCGATGAGATCGCCCATGGCGGGGGACCGGAACGGCACCTGCGCGGTGGCGGGCGCGAGCCCCAGTGTCGACAGCGCGCCGTAGGCGAGGCCAGCGCCGCCGGTGACCCCGAGACTCTGCATGAATGATCTTCTGGTGACTGCCATGGGCCGCTCCGTCCGCTGATCCGCGATGTCCGTTCTGCGACAGTCTCGAAGGAGGGTGGGGCGGTGGCGCTACGCCGGGGAAAACGTTCACCGGTCGGCGAGTGAGAGGCGCGGCGGCCCGTTCTCACTCGTCGTGCGCCGACGGACTCACCACCGCAATATCGCCGAAACCCGGCCTGGTTAGGGTCGCCCGCACCGGCGGGCACGCGCCGCCGGCGTGGGAGGTGTGTGGTGACTGCTCTGGCCGACGCGGTCGCGAGGTCGTTCGCGGCGGACGAACCCGAGCGGCCCGCGGTGTCGCCGTTGCGCGCGCTGGGGCGCAGGCAGCTCTCGGGGGTCGCGCTGCTCGGGCAGTCGGTGGCCACGACCGCGCCCGCCGCCTCGATGGTGCTGCTGCCGGTCACCATGCTCACCCACAACGCGCTGCTGCCAGGGCTGGTCACCATCGTCGTCGCGACCGTTGTCGTCACCCTGATCGCGCACTGCCTGGCGCAATTCACGCGGCGGCTGTCCGCGGCGGGCGGGCTCTACACCTTCGTCAGTCACGGCGCCGGGCCACGCGCGGCGCTCACCTGCGGTGTCGGCATGCTCGTCAAATACCTGGGCAGCGCCGCGCTGACGATGTACCACGGCTCGCAGACCGTGCTGGCGCTGGCCGCGCAGCTCGGAATCAACGTGCGCGGCTGGGGGATCGGCGCGGTCTACCTCGGCATCGCGGTCCTGATCGGCGCCGTGCTGGTGCGCGGTGTGCGGTTCGCGGCGATCGCGATCCTGGCGGTCGAGGCGTGCTCGCTGAGCTTCATCATCGGCCTGATGCTGGTGTCGGGGCCCGCGGTGCCGGTCATCCCGGACGCGCCGAATGTGCCTGCGGTGCTGGCGATCGCGCTGTCGGCGTTGTTCGCGCTGGCCGGATTCGAGAGCGCGACGTTCTTCGCGCCGGAGACCCGGCGTCCGCTGGTGACGGTGACCCGCACCGTGCTGTGGACGCCGATCCTGTGCGGCGCGCTGTTCATCTTCGCGTCCTGGGCGGCCTGGTCCGGGCACGCGGGAGCGGTGGTCAACGCGTATCTGCACGGGACAGCCGGGGGATCGAGCCTGCTCGTGGTGATCCTGCTCGACGCGGGGCTCACCTGTTCGTGGCTCGGTTCGTCGATGGCGTCGTCGAATGCCGCGTCGCGGCTGGTCTATTCGATGAGCGTGGAGGGTGTGCTGCCGCGGGTGTTCGGGCGGGTGGGCGCGCGGCTGCGGACCCCGCACGTCGCGTTGCTCGCGATCATCGGCACGGTCACGGTCGTCGGCCTGCTGTTCGTGGCGCTGGACGGGGTGCCGCCGTCGGTGAAGACGGTCGTCCGGACCGCGCTCGCGCTGTCCTACATCCTGGTCGCGGTGGCCGCGGTGCTGTTCCTGGGCCGCATCGACGAACTGAGCCGACTGGACCGCTGCGCGGGGTGGGGCGCGAGCTCGGTACTCGCCGTCGTGCTCGTGTACCTGACGTTCTCCGACGCGCGGCACGGTGTCGTCGCCGCGCCCGCGCTGATCGTCGTCGTCCTGGCGATCGGCGCGTGCTGGTACCGCTATCTCCGGCTGACCCACCCCCGAAGTCTCACCGCCATCGGGGTTTTCGACAGTCCCGAATCGGTCGACGTGCTGCCGGGCGCCGGGGTGTTCGCCGTCAATGCCCGCGGCGCGATGGCCCTGGTCGGGGTGCCGCGGGCCGACCGTGGCGCACCGTGACGGCGGCGACCCGCCGGGACGGCCCGAGCGGACACGAGCCGCGCGCGGTCCAGAAGGCGCTCGCGCTGCTCGAAGCGGTGGCCCGGCTGGGCTCGGGGGCTACCGCGAAGGAGATCGCCACGCAGACCGGGATCGCCCCGGCGACGGCCTACCGATTGCTGAATCTGCTCGTCGCCGACGGCTATCTGGTGCGCATCGAGGACCTCTCGGGCTTCGCGCTCGGCCGCCGCACCCGCGAACTGGCCGGTGCCGCAGCCGAACCCGCGGACGACCACCATCGGGTGCTCGCCGAACTGCGCGCCCAGGTGCGCTTCGGCATCCACCTCGCCGCGTTCACCGGCCGCCGGATCCGGATGATCGACAGGGACCCCGATCACGAGCTGAGCGGGGAGAAGGTCCTGGTCCGGCATCCGCACGCGTCCGCGATCGGCAAGGTGCTGATGGCACAGCATCCCGAGCTCGCCGAGGGACCGCTACGCCGGGTGACGACCTTCACCATCACCTCCCCGGCCGAGCTCGCCGCGGAACTGCGGCGGGTCGGCGCGCGGGCTGTCGCCACCGAGGTGAACGAATGCCGGGTCGGCCGCAGCGCGGTCGCGGTGCCGGTGCGCGCGGCCGACGGCACCGTCGCGGGCGCGCTGGCGGCGATCGGCACGACCGGGCGGCTACCGGTGCACGACCGCGACCTCATCGACCTGCTCGCCGCGTCGGCCCAGCGGGTGCTGGTCCGGCCCGCACACCCCGCGGGAGCCGCCGGGGCGACTCCCGCGGGATGCGATCACTTCGCGTAGTCGTAGAACCCGCGGCCGGACTTGCGGCCGAGGCGGCCCGCGTCGACCATCCGGCGCAGCAGCGCGGGCGGGGCGAGGTGCGGCTCGGCGAACTCGGCGTACAGCGACTCCGAGGCGGCCAGGGCGATGTCGAGGCCGACGGTGTCGAGCAGGGTCAGCGGACCCATCGGGTAGCCGCAGCCGCCCTTCATGGCCGCGTCGATGTCCTCGGCGGTGGCGTAGCCGGTCTCGAGCATCCGGATCGCCGAGCACAGGTAGGGGATGAGCAGCGCGTTGACGATGAAGCCGGAGCGGTCACCGGCCTGCACGGTCATCTTGCCCAGGGTGTTCTTGGCGTAGTCGGTGACGGCCGCGGCCGCCTCCGGCGCGGTCACCAGGGTCGAGATGATCTCGACCAGCGGCATCACCGGCACCGGGTTGAAGAAGTGCACGCCCACGACGCGCTCGGGCCGCTCGGTGGCGCCCGCCACCTTGATCACCGGAATCGAGGAGGTGTTGGTGGCGAGGATGCCCTCGGGCTTGACGATCTTGTCGAGCTTGCTGAAGATGTCGGCCTTCACCGACTCGATCTCCGGCGCCGCCTCGATCACCAGGTCGCGGTCGGCGAACTCGTCGATGTCCAGGGTGACCCGCACGCGCGCGATCGCCGCGTCGGCCTCCTCCTGGGTGATCTTGCCGCGGGACACGCCCCGGCTGATCGAGCTCGCGATCCGCTGCTCGGCCGCCTCGGCGAACTCCGGCTTGGTCTCGAGCACGAGCACCTGGCTGCCCGCCTTGGCACATACCTCCGCGATGCCGGCACCCATGGTGCCGCCACCGATCACTCCGATCAACTCCACTGCAGAACTCCCAACATCGCATTGCCCTGGCTGTCCCGGGGATTATTTCACCCCGAGCTGGCACTGAGTGCCACAGGCTGTCGAAAGCGCTGGCCAACCGGGTCACGGACGCCGACCAGGCCGCCACCGGCTCGATGCTCGAGCGGTGGCGGCCCAGTGGGTTTCGGCTATCGGACCGGCGTCAGCTCCGGCTCGGCCGGTTCCCGCCGCCCGCGACCGAGGACCGAGTGCCGACGGCCGTAGGCGAAGTAGACCACGACACCGAGGGCCATCCAGATCACGAAGCGCAGCCACGTCTCGATCGAGAGGTTCACCATCAGCCACACGCACGCCAGCGCGCCGAGGATGGGAACCACCGGGACGAACGGGACCCGGAAGCCGCGCGGCAGGTCGGGACGGGTCCGGCGCAGCACCACCACGCCGACCGACACCAGCACGAAGGCCACCAGGGTGCCGATGTTGACCATCTCCTCCAGCGTGCCGAAGTCGACGAATCCGGCCAGCAGCGCGCAGACCACGCCGACGATCACGGTCAACCGGACGGGCGTGCCCTTCTTCCCGGTCTGCGCGAGGCCGCGGGGCAGCAGACCGTCGCGTGCCATGGCGAACAGCACCCGGGTCTGGCCGAGGAACATCACCATCACCACCGTCGACAGACCGGCCAGCGCGCCGATCGCGATGATGTTCTTCACCCAGGTCGCGCCGTGGATGGCGAAGGCCGTCGCGAGGGTCGCGTTGCCGTCGGCCAGCGCGGTGTAGGGCACCATGCCGGTCAGGATCAGCGAGACGGCGATGTAGAGCACCGTCACGATCGCGAGCGAGCCCAGGATGCCGCGCGGGATGTCGCGCTGCGGGTTGCGGGTCTCCTCGGCGGTGGTGGCGACCACGTCGAAGCCGATGAAGGCGAAGAACACCAGGCTGGCCGCGGCGAGCAGGCCGTACCAGCCGTAGCTGGTGCCACCGGAACCGGTGAGGAAGGCGAACAGCGACTGCCGCAGTCCCTCGGCCTTCTCCGACGGCGCCGACGGCGGGATGTACGGGGTCAGGTTCGAGGGCTTGAAGTAGGTCGCGCCGACCACCAGCACCAGCGCGATCACGCCCAGCTTGATCGCGACGGCGATGGCCGACACCCGCGAGGACAGCTTGGTCCCGGTGGCCAGCAGCACACCGACCACCGCGATGATCAGCACGGCGCCCCAGTCGAAGTGCAGCGAGCCGATCTGCACCACCGGCGCCGAGGACCCGAGCACATTGCCCAGATACTGCGACCACCCCTTGGCGACCACCGCGACCGCCAGCGCGAACTCCAGGATCAGATCCCAGCCGATGATCCAGGCGATGACCTCACCGAAGGTGGCGTAGGCGAAGGTGTAGGCGCTCCCGGCGACCGGCACGGTCGAGGCGAACTCGGCGTAACACAGCGCCGTCAGCCCGCAGGCGACCGCCGCGAACACGAAGGCGAGCGAGACCGCGGGGCCCGCCACCGTGCCCGCGGTGCGCGCGGTCAGGGTGAAGATGCCCGCGCCGATCACCACCGCGACACCGAAGATGGTCAGGTCCTTCGCCGTCAGATCCTTGCGCAGCTTGGCGTCCGGATCGTCGGTGTCCTTGATCGACTGTTCGACGGACTTGGTGCGGAACAGGCCGCTCGTGATCGTCATCAGAGCGACCGGGGGATGGCGTCGAGGCGGCGTTCGGCGAACCGGTTGGCGGCGGCGCCGGTCCCGATCCCCTCCGCCAGCGCGGCGGCGATGATCTCGCGGCAGCGCGGGTAGATGTCGGCGACCTCGGCCTCGACCTCGGCCGGGGCGGCGGCGCGCAACTCGCCCGCCACCTGGATGAGCCCGCCACCGTTGGCCACGAAATCGGGCACCCAGGTGATGCCGCGGTCGGTCAGCGCCTGTTCTACGTCGGGGGTGGCGAGCTGGTTGTTGGCCGCGCCGCAGATCAGCTTGGCCTCGATCGTCGGCGCGCTCGCCGCGGTGAGCGTGGCGCCCATCGCGCACGGGGCGTACACATCGACCGGCGCGGTGGCCACCGTCGACAGCAGCCGTACCGCGGGCTGTTCGTCGGCGATGCGCCGCAGCGCGGCCTCGTTCACGTCGGTGACGCAGACCTCGGCGCCGTCGGCCAGCAGCAGCGCGGTGAGCTCGCGGCCCACCTTGCCGACGCCCTCGACACCGACCGTGCGACCGGCCAGTGTCGGTGCGCCCCAGACGGACTCGGCACCGGCGCGCATGGCGTGGAAGACGCCGAGCGCGGTCAGCCGGGCGCTGTCCCCGCTGCCGCCCGCGGCGACGCTGCGGCCGGTGACGTAGCGGGTGTGCCTGCCGATGACATCGAGGTCGTCGGTGTTCGTGCCCACGTCGCCCGCGGTGATGTAGCGGCCGCCCAGGGTTTCCACGAAGCGGGCGTAGGCGGTGAGCAGCTCCGTGCTCTTCATGGTCGCCGGATCGCCGATGATCACCGCCTTGCCGCCGCCGAGGTCGACGCCGGCCGCCGCGGCCTTGTAGGTCATGCCCCACGACAGCCGCAGCACGTCCTGCAACGCCGCGGATTCGTCGGCGTAGGGGTAGAAGCGGGTGCCGCCCAGGGCCGGGCCGAGCGCGGTCGAGTGGATGGCGATGATCGCCTTCAGCCCCGACCTGTCGTCCTCGCAGAACACCACCTGCTCGTGGGCGCGGGCGCTCAACTCGTGCGATCGGCCGAAGACTCCCGCTTCGGTGTGCGCAACGGTCACTGTCGATTCCTTTCGATGGCCGCGCACCACGGGTTGTGCCGGGTGCGACGGTGTTGTGGTGCCGCGGGTGTGCGGCGGTGGGGTGCACCACGGTGTCGTGATGCGCTGGGCGCGTGGCGGTGTGATCGGCACCGTCACGCGCGACGGGTGTCGCGGTGCCACCGAAGTGGCGGCGCCGCAGGGTGTTTCGTCAGTACTCGATGCCGAGCTCGCGCAGTCCGGTCCGGTACAGCTCGACATTGGCGAGCTTGATGTCCTCGTAGCCGCGCACCACGTCGGGCAGGGCGGCGGCCGCGATGGCGGTGTCGTAGTTCTCCGGGCGCAGCTCCTCGGCCAGCCGCCCCACCATGGCGGTGTAGTGGGCCAGCAGTTCCCGCTCGACCTTGCGGACGTGCGCGTAGCCGAAGGGGTCGAGCTTGGTGCCGCGCAGGAACTTGCCCTTGGCCAGCACCTTCAGCGCCACATGGGATTTCGGCGCGAGACCGATCTTCTTGCGCCTGCCCATGGCCCGCAGGACCGGCGGATGCAGCTTGTAGGTGAGCTTCTCGCCACCGGGGACCTGGGCCCGCACCTCGTCCAGGAATGCCGGGTCGACCAGCAGCCGGGCCACCTCGTACTCGTCCTTGTAGGCGGTGAACTTGTAGAGCCCGCGCGCCACCGCCTCGCTGAAGTCGGTGCGGTCGGTGATCTTGCGCTCCGCCGCCCAGGCGAGTTCGACGGTCTCGATGTAGCGCCGGGCCACCTCGGCGTTCTGGTAGCCGATCAGGTTCGCCGCGCGCAGCTCCATTAGCCGCCGCACCTCGCCGTCGAAGTCGGTGTGCGCCAGCAGTTCCAGCGGCACCCGTGGGGGAGTGCGCTGCGGCTGCCCCTCATCGACCGCCGCGGCGAACGCGGCCGGATCGGCGACGGCGACCCGCCCCCACCGGAAGGCCGCGATATTGGCGTCCACCGCAACCCCGTTGATCCCGATGGACTCCTCGATCGCCGCCACCGGCAGCCGCAGCCCACCGGACTGCACGGCCGCGCCGACGATCAGGAAGTTGGCCGCCGCGGTGGTGCCGAACAGGGTCTGCGCCGCGGCGAGGGCGTCGAAGTGGTGCGTCGAGTGCGACACCGCGGCGATCCGATCCAGCAGCGTCTCGGTGGCGGGGTAGGCCACCGACTTGTCGTAGACCATGTCGCCGGTCGGGGTCTGGCTGGTCGAGGCCACGGCCACCGTGCGGGCCACGTCGCCGTACTGCAGGTACCGCGCTTCGGTGGCGGTGAGCAGGTCGACGGCGAGCAGGCAGTCCGCGCTGCCCGGGGTGAGCCGGTTGGCCGGTTCCAGCTCCGTGCCGGAGAACCGCAGGTGCGAGACCACCGGACCGGCCTTCTGGCTCATCCCGATCTGGTCCAGGCTCTCCACCTCGTACCCGGCCCGCAGGGCGGCGGTGGCCAGCACCTGGTTCACCGTCACGATGCCGGTGCCGCCGATGCCGGCGATCAGCACGTTCTGGGTGCGCTGCGGTGCGCCCAGTCCGGGGTCGGCGACCGCGGGCGGTTCGGTCGCCTTGCGGCGCTTGGTCTTTCGCTTCGTGTCCGGCACCGTCTCCACGGTGACGAACGACGGGCAGTCGCCGTCGAGGCAGCTGTAATCGGTATTGCACGAGGTCTGATCGATGCGGGTCTTGCGTCCGAACTCGGTGTCGACCGGCTGCACCGACAGGCAGTTCGACTTGGTGCCGCAGTCGCCGCAGCCCTCGCAGACCGCCTCGTTGATGACCACCCGGGTGTTGCGGACCGGCAGCGTGCCGCGCTTGCGCTGCCTGCGCGCGTCGGCGGCGCAGTGCTGGTCGTAGATGAGCACGGTGACGCCCTCGATCTCGCGCAGCGTTCGCTGGGCCTCGTCGAGCCGGTCGCGGTGCCACAGCAGCGTGCCCTTGGCGAGCGAGCGCTTGCGATGGCGGCGCGGCTCGTCGGCGCAGATGATGATCTGCCGCACGCCCTCGGTGGTGAGCTTGTGGGTCAGCTGCGCGACGGTGAGCATGCCCTCCGCGTCCTGGGCGCCGGTCATCGCGACGACTTCGTTGTAGAGCAGCTTGTAGGTGATGTTCACCCCGGCCGCGACACACGCCTGCACGGCCAGCTGCCCGGAGTGGAAGAAGGTGCCGTCGCCGATGTTCTGGAACAGGTGCGGCACGTCGGTGAACGGCGCCTGCCCGATCCACTGGCTGCCTTCGCCGCCCATCTGGGTCAGCCCGGTGACCGCGCTGTCGGCGCGCCCGGACAGGGTCACCAGCGTGTGGCAGCCGATGCCACCGCCGCCGATCGAGCCGTCGGGCAGCGCGGTGGAGCGGTTGTGCGGGCAGCCGCTGCAGAAGTAGGGCGTCCGCTTGGCAGACAGGACCTCGAGCGGAAGTGCCGGTGGCGCCGCCCGTTTCAGCTCCACCCGGCCGCGCAGCACCCGGCGCAGCGGGGCGAGCAGCCGGCCCGCGGTGAGTTCGCCGTCCACCGGCATCAGCCGCGCGCCGCGCTCGTCGTGCTTGCCGAGGACGCGGGGCGCGTCCGGGGTGCCGTAGAGGATCTCGCGGATCTGGGTCTCGATGAACGCGGTCTTGTCCTCGACCACCACGACCTCGTCGAGACCCCGCGCGAACTCGGTGACCGCGGCCGCGCCGACGGGGTACGGCATGCCGATGCGCAGCAATCGGATACCGGCCCGGTGCATGGCCGCCTCGTCGACGCCCAGATCGAGCAGGGCCTGGCGGACCGCGTCGAACGTGGTTCCGGTGGCCGCGATACCGACCTTCGCCCCGGCCGGATCCACCTCGACGACGTCGAGCGCGTTGGCCGCCGAGTACGCCTGCACCATCGCCCAGCGCGGACCGTAGAGATCCGCCTCGGCCAGCACGCTGTCCGAGGGCGCCGCCATCGGCCGCTGCCGGTAGACGAACGGCCTGCCCTCCCACTGCAGTTCAGGCACCGTGACGGCGAGATCGGCCACGCTCGCGTCGACGGTCCAGGCACCGTCGGCGACATCGGCCACGATCTTCAGCGCCACCACACAGCCCGAGGCCCGCGACAGGGCGATGCCCCGCATGCCCAGGGTGATGATCTCCTCGGCATTGCGCGGGAACAGCACCGGTACACCCATGGCGGCCAGCGAGCGCTCGCTCACCGCGGGCACGGTCGACGACTTCGACGCCGGATCGTCGCCCACCAGCAGCAGCACGCCGCCGCGCGCGTTCACGCCGTACATGTTGGCGTGCCGGATCGCGTCGGTGGCGCGGTCGACGCCGGGCCCCTTGCCGTACCAGACGCCGACCACGCCGTCGTGGGTCGGCCGCCCGGCGGGCAGGTCGGCCTGGCTGCCCCAGACCGCGGTGGCGGCCAGTTCCTCGTTGAACCCGGGGACGAAGGTGATGTCGTGCTCGGCGCGCACCTCCGGCATGCCGAGCAGCATCTTGTCCACCCCGCCCAGCGGGCTGCCCTGATACCCCGAGACGAACGTCGCGACCCGGTGCCCCGCGCGCAGGTCGCGCACATGCTGTTCCACGAGCAGCCGCGCGATGGCCTGGACGCCCGTGAGCAGCACCGGCCCGGCTCCGGAGCGATAGCGATCGGCGAGGTCGTAGGGCGCGGCAGGCTCGGCCTGCGGCGCGGCGGTCGGACAGACGACGGTGGTCATGGACGCCTCACCACACTTTCCACAACCCAGATCGTGAGCTGCGCAACGAAGGAACTTGCAATCGGTGCAGCGAAATGTGCCGTGGAGGGGTGAGGGGTGTCAACAGTCAGTCGAAAAGTTGATCAGTCTGCTCAAAAGTGATCTGGGCCACTGGGGTGGATGTGCCAATCTGCTCGAGTGGAGAGACCTGCGTCACATCACGGCTGATTCGGCCGGTGGGTCAGATGATCGACCAGCGGCAGGCTCCGGTAACCGATCGGCGTGGCCAGCGCGAGCATGGTCTCGGTGTGGTTCACGCCGTCGATGGCGTGCACCCGCTGGATGATCTCCAGCAGATCCTGCTGTGACCGCGCCGCGATCCGGACCAGCAGATCGGCGCGCCCGGTGGTGGCGTGCACCTCGAGCACGTGCGGGAAGCCGCGCAGCGTCTCGATGATCGGGTCCATCTTGTTCTGATCGAGTTCGACCCCGAGGAAGGCGTGCACGGCGAAGCCGATCGCCTGCACATCGATATCGGGCGGATAGCCCCGCACCGCGCCCGAGGACTCGAGCCGCTTCATGCGTGCCTGCACCGTATTGCGGGCGATCCCGAGCCGCTGGGCCAATTCGAGGATCGGCGCCCGCGGGTCCGCGGCCAGTTCGGCCAGCAAGGCGGCATCGAGTGCGTCGAACTTGATGGTCATGCCGCATTGTGGCACGGCGGTCCGCGTGCTTCCCCGGGGTCGGGGCGCGGGGTTACCGTTGATGATGGCCGAATCTGCTGACGTCATCGTCGTCGGAGCCGGACTCGCCGGATTGGTCGCCACGGCGGAGCTGGTCGATGCGGGTAAGCGGGTGCTCATCGTCGAGCAGGAGAACGCCGGAAATGTCGGCGGACAGGCATTCTGGTCCTTCGGCGGACTGTTCCTGGTGAACAGTCCGGAGCAGCGCAGGGTCGGGATCAAGGACTCCTACGACCTGGCCTGGCAGGACTGGCTGGGCAATGCCGGATTCGACCGCGAGCGCGAGGATCGATGGCCGCGGGAGTGGGCGCGGGCCTATGTCGAATTCGCCGCCGGCGAAATGCGCGGCTGGCTGGCCGACCGCGGCTGGAAGTCGTTCCCGATCGTCGCCTGGGCCGAACGGGGCGGCTACGGCGCCGACGGGCCCGGCAATTCGGTGCCGCGTTTCCACGTCACCTGGGGCACCGGGCCCCGGATCGTCGAGATCATCGAGTCCCGGGTGCGCGACGGCGTGGACCGGGGTCTGGTGACCTTCGCGTTCCGCCATCAGGTCGACGAACTCGTCGTCACCGGCGGCGCGGTCACCGGGGTGCGTGGCACCGTCCTCGAACCCTCCGACGCGGCGCGCGGTGTCGCGTCGTCCCGGAAGGCGGTGGGGGAGTTCGAGTTCGGCGCGCAGGCCGTGATCGTCACCTCCGGCGGCATCGGGCACAACCCGGAGCTGATCCGCCGGAACTGGCCGACGGGCGCGGGGCGCGTGCCCGAGCACATGCTGGCCGGGGTGCCCGCGCACGTGGACGGGCGGATGCTGGAGATCTCCGAGCGCGTCGGCGCGAGCGTGATCAACCGCGACCGCATGTGGCACTACACCGAGGGCATCGTCAACTACGACCCGGTCTGGCCGAATCACGGCATCCGCGTCGCGCCCGGACCGTCCTCGCTCTGGCTGGACGCGACCGGCACCCGGCTGCCGCCCCCGCTGTTCCCCGGCTTCGACACGCTCGGCTCGATGCAATACATCAATCGCACCGGTTTCGACTACACCTGGCTGGTCCTGGATCAGCGGATCATCGAGAAGGAGTTCGCGCTCTCCGGTCAGGAGCAGAACCCCGACCTGACCGGCCGCAACATCCGGCTGCTGCTGGAACGGGTGAAGAAGGGTGCCCCCGGACCGGTCGAGGCGTTCAAGCGTAAGGGCGTCGATTTCGTCGTCGAGGACGGACTCGACGACCTGGTCCGCCGGATGAACGAACTCGCCGGTGACGATGTGCTCGATGTCGCGAGCGTGCGGCGCGAGGTGACCTCGCGAGACCGTGAACTCGACAACCCCTTCGGCAAGGATCTCCAGCTCGCGGCGATCCGCGCGGCCCGTGCCTACCGTCCCGACAAGATCATCCGGGTGGCCGCGCCGCACCGGCTGCTCGATCCCGCGGCGGGCCCGCTGATCGCCGTCCGCCTGCACCTGCTCACCCGGAAGACGCTGGGCGGCTTGGAAACCGACCTGTCGTCGCGGGTGCGGGGCCGGGACGGCGCGGCGGTCGACGGCTTGTACGCCGCCGGTGAGGTCGCGGGCTTCGGCGGCGGCGGGGTGCACGGCTACCGCGCGCTGGAAGGCACCTTCCTGGGTGGGTGCATCTTCTCCGGACGGGCCGCGGGCCGGGCGGTCGCCGCCCGGGTGTGAGGACCGCCCGCCGCGCAATAGTCTTGTGCGCCAGTGTCCGTGGTCATCGGGTGATTCCTCGATGGGGGTCGAGACGTGGATCTTGACGCACGGAGATCGAGCGCATATTTTGGGCTGCGGACTTTTGAGGCGAGGGGGAAAGAACACTGGAGTCCGCGCTCGTCGTCCCGCTGAATCGGGAAATTCTTTTGGTTGCGCAAGCGTACGTTCGGCGCGATTTCGACGTAGCTCACGACGAACTCGATAGGTGGCACAGCTAACTATTCCGGCACGGCATCGAGGGCTCGATCAGTCTGGTGGCCAACCGGTTTCGTTCCTCGCTGCCCGGCGTCGCGCGTCCGGCCGGTGACCTGCCGTGTATCGCCACGCGCCTATTCGCCGCATCGCTCGGTTTTATTCTCGGAGGTTGAAGAACAATGTGTGGAATTGTCGGATGGGTCGATTTCGCGAGTGATCTCGAAACGCAACGCCCGGTAGTGGAGCGCATGACCGAGACGATGCGCTGGCGCGGACCGGACGCCGGTGGCGTATGGATTTCCCGGCACGCCGCCCTCGGCCACCGTCGCTTGTCGGTCATCGATATCGAAGGCGGCGTTCAGCCGATGGTCCGCGATGATGTCGCGTTGACCTACAGCGGCGAGATCTACAATTTCCGCGAATTGCGGCGGGAATTGGAAGGCGCCGGTCACCGGTTCACCACCAAGAGCGACACCGAGGTGGTGCTGCGCGCCTACCTCGAGTGGGGCGTCGCGTGCGTCGAGCGGTTCAACGGCATGTTCGGGTTCGCCCTCTGGGACGGACGCAGCGAGGAACTGCTGCTCGTGCGGGACCGGGTGGGCGTCAAACCCGTCTACTACTACCCGACCGCCGACGGCATCCTGTTCGGCTCCGAGCCGAAGGCGATTCTCGCGAACCCGGCGGCGAAGCGGAAGGTCGACCTCGACGGCTTCGCCAATTTCCTTGTCCTGCAGGCGAATGTGGCCGGGCACACCCCGTTCGACGGTCTGCTGGAATTGCAGCCGGGTGAATTCCTGCGGGTCGGCAGGTCGGGGATCGAGCGCACTCGCTACTACCAGCTGACCGCGCGCCCGCACGAGGACGACCTCGACACCACGGTGGAGACGGTGCGCGCGCTGCTGGCCGACATCGTCGAGCGTCAGCTGGTGTCCGACGTGCCGATCGGCACGCTGCTCTCCGGCGGCATCGACTCGAGCCTGCTGACCGCGCTGGCGACCCGCTCGAACACCGCGGCCGATGTGGTGCGGTCGTTCTCCATCGATTTCGTCGGGCACGCCGACTTCTTCGAGACCTCGGCCGACATCCTGCGCGCGACCGAAGACGCGCCCTTCATCCGCGAGGTGGTCGACTACGTCGGCTGCCGGCACGAAGGCATCGATGTGGCGACCGCCGCGCTGTGCGACCCCGAGGTGCGCCGCCGGGTGCTGACGGCCTGGGACCTGCCGAACCACCTGGGCGACATGGACGTCTCGCTGTATCTGCTGTTCCAGGCGGTGCGGGAGCGCTGCACGGTGGCGATCTCCGGGGAGGGTGCCGACGAGGTGTTCGGCGGCTATCCCTGGCTGCACGACGAGAAGGTCCTCGACGTGCCGATCTACCCGTGGATGTCGTTCCAGCTGCTGCAGGGCACACCGTCGACGTTCAGCCTGTTCGACGGTGGTGTCGTGGCGCGCACCGGCCTGTTCGAGCGCATCGGCGCCATGTACGCGCAGGGCATCGCCGAAGCGCCCCGCCTGGACGGTGAATCGCCGCTGGACGCGCGGATGCGCGCGGCCAACTACCTCGACCTCACCCGCTTCATGCGCCCGCTGCTCGACCGCAAGGACCGCATGAGCATGGCGGTCGGCCTCGAGGTCCGCGTCCCGTTCTGCGACCACCGCCTGATCGACTACGTCTTCAACGTGCCGTGGTCGATGAAGCAGCGCCCCGGCGAGAGCAAGTGGCTGCTGCGCGCCGCCGCGGGCGACCTGCTGCCCGACGCGGTGCGCAACCGCCCGAAGTCCGTCTTCCCGGCCACCCTGGACACCGGCTACGACGACATGCTGCGCAAGGGCCTCAACGAGGTGCTGACCGGCGCCGACGAGCCGATCCGCGAGTTCCTGAACATCGACGCGGCCACCGCGATCGTCGACGGCACCGACCCCGCCAGCGGCTCATGGGCCCGGCTCCGCACCGAGAGCATCCTGCGCGCCAACGCCTGGATCAAGGAGTACGACGTCGACATGAGTCCGCTGAGCTGACCCGCGATCACGCTCGCCGGAGGTCGGGAGCCCCACCGCTTCATCGAAACTGATAGTTTCGTAACTAGTCATGGACACCACCAGTACCTGGGACGACCAGCTCAAAGCGGTCGGTTCGGGGCAAGCGGTGATCGCAGCCGTGGCCGAATCCGCCCCCGCCGTGCGGGCCTTCGTCCAGTCCATGGTCGCCCCTTACCCTGCGGAGGAAATGGGCGCACAATGATTGCGTAGTGCGGCTTCACGATTTCCGGCCGGCGGGTGGCCAAATGCTCGCCGGGAAGATTCGGGCGGGCATCCTCCGTGATGGCACGTCCTCGTATCGGGTTGTGACGACTGGATTCCCCGGCGGCTTCGCTGTCGGCTCGTCACATCATGCTGAACGCCGGGCGCGGCGAATGCCTCCCGTAGCGACTACGAGCCCCATCGCTGGTTCGGCGCATCTACTGGATAGGAAACGCCATGTCAGAGCAGAACAAGGCGGCGGCCAAGCGCCTCTTCGACGCGTGGAACGCGAGAGACCTCGATGTCTTCGACGAGGTGATCGCCGACGACGCCCTCAACCACGATCCCCAGAACCCGTTCGCCGAGGTCCACGGGCCCGACGGCCTCAAACGACTCGCGCAGATGTACCTCGCCGCGTTCTCGGATCAACGTTTCCTGGTCAACGAGCAGATCGCCGAGGGCGACTTCGTCACCACCCGATGGACGGGAACCGGGCACAATGACGGCGAGATGATGGGCATGCAGGCCACCGGGAAATCGGCAGTCGTTCAGGGAATTACGATCAATCGCTTCCGGGACGGCAAGATCGTCGAGAGCTGGGCGTGCTGGGACACGCTCGGCATGATGCAGCAACTCGGCGTCGTCCAGGCGGCGCACTCCGCGACAACCTGACAGTCTTCGACCGGGCGGGCGCGTTGTTTCCGCGCCCGCCGGTTCGTCAGTGCCGAGCGTGCCGGGTGTCGTACCACTGATCACCGGCGGGCTCACCGGCCAGATTCCAGCTCCAGGACTCTGTCGGGGTGATGCGCAGGTAGTACCCCGGACCCACGATGCCCGTCCGCTCGACGGGCGGTTCGGCATGACCGTAGACGCGCACGCACCGCGCGATGAACGGGTCGAGCGAGACCAGGTCGTCGACGACCAGCGCCACCTCGGCATTGCCCGAAGCGACATTGCGCTCCGTGAAGCCCATACGATCGCATTATTCCGCATCAGGGAATCGAATCGAAGGAGTGGAATGCGTATCGGGGTGTCCGGCCCACACGGAACCGGCAAGACGACACTGGTTCACGAACTGTGTTCCCGCTTCACCGAACTCACCCCGATCGAAGAACCGTACGTCCTCCTCGAGGAAGACGGCCACGACTTCGAATACCCACCATCACACGCCGACTACCGAGCCCAACTGACCCGCTCGATCCACCTCCTGACCACCGAGCCCGACGGTTCCGTCTTCGACCGCACCCCCTTGGACTTCCTGGCCTACCTGTCAGCGACGGGCCTCGACATCGAATTCACCACCGACACCGCCGCACTCGAAATCGCCTTGGCCACACTGGATCTCCTGATCATCGTGCCCATAACCCCCGACGCCGACCGACTCCTGCCCCCGGCGGAAATGCCCGGCCTCCGCCGCACGGTCAACGACACCCTCCTCGAGCTCGCCTACACCGACCCACTGCACCTCCTAGCGGATATCCCGATAATCGAGCTGACCGTCCCGCTGCCTGATCGAGTTGAATCAATCGCCGCCACGATCCGATAGCGCCGCGCAGCCCGATACGGCCGTTCTGTCGACTCCGACCGCCGCCCCCACATCGACCGCGACTCGACATCGAACAACTGGTACCGGGAACCGGCGCCCGGAGTTCAGTTCCGCGGTCGATGGACGGGAAGCCCGCCGAGAAGGAACAGCAGCGCCACGCTGATCACCGCTGTTTGGTTGAGTAGTCCAGCGATCGGGTCGCCGAGATCGCGGGTGAGGATCATCCGAAAAGCTCCGCCGACTACAAGGGCGGCGACAACGCTCGCGGCCACGATCCTGCTTGTCGTCCATCGCTTCTGCGTGGTGCCCGGCGCGCCTGGCGCTGACTCGGTAGCCGCCACGGCGACGAGCCAGAGCAGCGCGGCGATCACGCCGGTCAGACCGAACAGTTTCTCCGCCGCGAGGTCGTTCCAATTCCCGCTCACGATCAATCGGACCGTCGCGGCCAGGTAGAGACCGACCACGACGACTGCGGCGCCCTTGCGCCACTGCGCCCAGAGGCTGTGCGGACCTTCGGATTCCGCCGACATGTACTGCTCTGTCATGGCGTCACGATCCCATGGAAGAGACATTCGCGCTGACCAGATTTCGGTGACCCGTGACAGTTCGATCCCGACGGGTGCACCGTGACCGATTATCTGGCAGGAATGGAACCCATGAGCGATGAGTACTCGATCGACTTCGACTCGTCCGGCACCGGAGACGACTATCAGGTATTGCCGGACGGCCGGGTTCCGTTGTGGGTGTTGCTCACGGTGGGCGACGACGCGCACTGTGTCACGCCGTGGCACACGTCTGCGGCCCCGCTGGTCCTGTCGGCGACCGTGATCGGCCACGACTGCGATATTCCGGCGGGGGAAGTCATCGGCCGCGAGTTCACCGCGGGCTGACGCGGAGGCCGTCATCGGGGACCTGGAGCGGGTCGGCTTCGCCTGTCACGAGGCGGGGAGGAGCTTCTTGCGGGGGTATATCGGGCTCCGGATCGACCACGGTCCGGCCCTGGTCATCGCCGGGGAGCTGGTCCGGAGCTGGACGTCCTTCGATCCCTCCGTCGTCGGCACCGCCCGCGACGCGGACGTGGCCCGGCGATGTGCGGAGGTGGCCGGTGCCGATCTGGTCCCGATCGGGGTGGACAGCTTTCATCTGACGCTGTACTCGGGGAGCGATGGAAGGTTCTACGCGGGGTTCGATTCGTCGGTCTATCGCTACGCGGACGATGTCAGCGCGATGTTCTCGATGATGAAGGAGGGAATTCGGCCGATAGTGCTGGGGGAGTGGGTGATTCGATGATCGGGCGCTTGTGGCGCTCGGGACATACGGACCGGCCGCGAGGTGTCGGCGTGATCCGCGCGACCCGATGTGGACGGGAGGTTCACAACGTCTCGATCGGTCTCTCGGCGGGCGGTGAAATCGGCCGGCTGGACCCGCTCACCGGCCCCTTCGTCGCCGGTCCGGGAATACGGCGAGGTGATGCGCGCGTTGAGGAACCCGGGTGAATCGTAGAAATCGTAGAGAGCAGGGGTGGACCCCGAAGATGCCCAGGTCAGCGGTGGTATAGGCTTTGTCGGTCATGAAGTCGGCTTATACGGGTCCGGTCAACGGTGCGCCCAACACGGTCTACCTCGACCACGCGGCCACCACTCCGATGCTGCCCGCCGCCGTCGAGGCGATGACGGCTGCGCTGACGACGGTGGGTAATGCCTCGTCACTGCATGGATCGGGGCGGGCGGCGCGGCGGGCGCTGGAGGAGGCGCGCGAGGCGATCGCGGCCGAGCTGGGTGCCCGGCCGTCGGAGGTGATCTTCACCTCCGGGGGGACCGAGAGCGACAATCTGGCCCTCAAGGGCATCTTCTGGGGGCGCAGGGCGGGCGATCCGCGGCGCACCAGGATCGTCACCAGCGCGGTCGAGCATCACGCGGTGCTCGACGCGGTCGAGTGGCTGGAGAAGCACGAGGGCGCCCAGGTCAGCTGGCTGCCGGTGGACGCCGAGGGTGTGGTGTCGCCGCAGGCGCTGCGCGAGGTGCTCGCCGCGCACGCCGACGAGGTCGCGCTGGTCAGCGTCATGTGGGCGAACAACGAGGTCGGCACGATCCAGCCGATCACCGAACTGGCGGCGGTCGCCGGGGAATTCGGCATCCCGATGCACAGCGACGCGATCCAGGCGGTGACCCAGGTCCCCGTCGATTTCGGCGCGAGCGGGCTGGCCGCGCTCAGCGTCGCCGGGCACAAGGCGGGCGGCCCGCACGGCATCGGCGTGCTGCTGCTCGGCAGGCAGGTGCCCTGTGTGCCGCTGGTGCACGGCGGCGGACACGAGCGTGACCTGCGCTCGGGCACCTCCGACGTGGCCGCGGCGGTCGGCCTGGCCGCGGCGCTGCGCGACGCGACCGGCGAGCTGCCCGCGCGGGCCGAGCACCTGCGCGGACTGCGCGAACAGCTGATCGCGGGCGTGCGGGAGGTGGCACCCGAGGCGGTCCTCAACGGGCCGCGCGGCGAACGCCGTCTGCCCGGCAATGCCCACTTCACCTTCCCCGGCTGCGAGGGTGACTCGCTGCTCATGCTGCTCGACGCCGCGGGCGTCGAATGCTCGACCGGGTCGGCCTGCAACGCGGGCGTGGCCTCGCCGAGTCATGTGCTGATCGCGATGGGTGTCGAGCCCTGGCAGGCCCGCAGTTCGCTGCGGTTCTCGCTGGGTCACACGTCGACCGGGGCCGATATCGAGACATTGTTGACCGTTCTGCCGCAGGTCATCGAACGGGCCAGGGCCGCGGGCCTGGCCGGCGCTAGAGGAGGTGCCTGATGCGAGTACTCGCCGCGATGAGTGGTGGTGTCGATTCGGCGGTGGCCGCGGCGCGGGCCGTGGACGCCGGTCACGAGGTGGTCGGGGTGCACCTGGCGCTGTCCGCGACGCCGGGCACGCTGCGCACCGGATCGCGCGGTTGCTGCTCCAAGGAGGACGCCGGTGACGCGCGCCGCGCGGCCGACGTGCTCGGCATCCCGTTCTACGTGTGGGACTTCGCCGACCGCTTCAAAGAGGACGTGATCGACGACTTCGTCGCCGCCTACGCCGCCGGCGAGACCCCCAACCCGTGCTTGCGCTGCAACGAGAAGATCAAGTTCTCGGCCCTGGCCGACCGCGCGCGGGCCCTGGGCTTCGACGCCGTCGTCACCGGCCACTACGCCCGGCTCGACGACGGCGTGCTGCGCCGCGCGGTCGACGCCGACAAGGACCAGTCCTACGTGCTCGCGGTCCTCACCGCCGAGCAGCTGTCGCGCGCGATGTTCCCGGTCGGTGACACCCCGAAGCCGCGGATCCGCGAGGAAGCCGCCGAGCGCGGCCTGGCCGTGGCGAACAAGCCCGACAGCCACGACATCTGCTTCATCCCCTCCGGCGACACCAGGGCCTTCCTCGGCGCCAAGATCGGCATCCGGCCCGGCGCGCTCGTCGACTCCGACGGCACCGTGCTCGGTGAGCACGAGGGCGTGCATGGCTTCACCGTCGGCCAGCGCAAGGGCCTGGGCCTGACGCACACCGCCGCCGACGGCAAGCCCCGCTACGTCACCGGCATCGACCCCGATTCCGGGACGGTCAGCGTCGGTTCGATCGAGGACCTCCAGGTCGACGTCGTCACCGCCGATCGCGCCATCTGGACCTCCGGCGAGCGCCCGGACGGGCCGGTCGAGTGCGTCGTGCAGGTGCGCGCGCACGGCGGCACCGCGTCCGCCGTCGTCACCCCCGAGGGCGACGGGTTCGTCGCGAGCCTGCGCGAACCGCTCACCGGTGTCGCCAAGGGCCAGGCGATCGTGCTCTACCTTCCCGATGCCGAGGGCGGGGACACCGTGGTCGGCAGCGGCACCATCAACGGCACCGACCGCGCCGGGGTTCCGGCGGACGCGGCCGACGCTTCGGCCTGATCGGCTCGTGCCCGCGCCGGGACGGGAGCCACACGGGGCCGACCGAGGCAGCCGCCGTGGTACGGGGCAGGATGGTGACCGGCGCGACTGGCGTTCGATGAATCGAAAGGTGTTGGGCGCGTGACATTGTGGCGCAGCGAGAACTCGCAGGAGACGGCCGCACCGGAGCCGGTCGTCCCGCTCGCCGGTGGCACCGCGACGGGTATCGGCTCGTGGCCGGGCACCGATCCGCGCGAGGCGGCCGCGACGATCATCGGCGAACTCCCCGATCTCCCGCACCTGGTCGAGCTGCCCGATCGCGGCGTCGGCGCGGACATGATCGGCCGGGTCTCGGCGCTGCTCGTCGACCTGCGCTTCGATTCCACCACCCGCGGCTACCGGTTGGGCGCCCGGCCCGGCGCGGTGTCGCGCCGGGCCAGGGACCTGCTGAACGAAGACCTCGACGCCATCGAAGAGGCCTGGGAGACAGCGGGTCTGGCGGGCACGGGCCGCGTGGTGAAGATCCAGTCCGCGGGCCCGCTGACCCTCGCCGCCGAGGTCGAGCTGCCCGGCGGGCACCGGATCCTCACCGATTCCGGTGCGGTGCGCGATCTTTCGGAGTCCCTTGCCGAAGGGCTGGCCCGGCATGCCGCCGAGGTCGCCCGGCGGCTCGGGGCCCAGGTGGTCGTCCAGCTGGACGAGCCCCGGCTCACCACAGTGCTCGACGGCTCGCTCCAGGGTCCGAGCATTCTCAACACCATCCGCGCGCTGCCCGAACCCGAGGCCCTGCACGTCCTCGACACGGTGATCACCGCCCAGCCCGCGCCGGTCCTGCTGCACACCTGCGCCACCCGCCCCGCCCTCACCACCCTGGGCCGCAGCGCTGCCACCGCGATCTCCTTCGACGCGGCCACGCTCACCACCGCCGACCTGGACGCCCTCGGCGAGATCCTCGACTCCGGCAAGAAGATCGCGCTCGGCCTGACCCCCACCGCGCCGCCCGCCACGCCGCCCACCTGGCGCACCGTCGCCGAACCCGGCGTCCGCCTGATCGATCGCCTCGGCTTCCCCCGCAGTGTCCTCGCCGAGCAGATTCTGGTCACCCCCGCCTGCGGCCTGGCCGGCGCACCGCTGCCCTGGGCGCGCAAGGCCATCACCCTCACCGGCGAGGTCGCCCGCGCGTTCGCCGAGGAGCCGGAGTCGATCTCGCTCGACTGACGGAGATCATCCCGGAATGCCCCCGCGACGTGCGGTAACGGTGGCCGGAAGTGTCGGTGGGCTCGACTAGTGTTCGACAGGTGAGTGACAGCGACAGCGTGGTTTCCGTGGGTGCCGAGCCGGTGGGCGCGAGCCCCGAGCAGCGGGTGCAGTGGCAGCAGCTGGCGGACGAGGTGCGCGAGCACCAGTTCCGCTACTACGTGCGCGACGCGCCGATCATCACCGACGGTGAGTTCGACACCCTGCTGCGGCGATTGCAGGCGCTCGAGGACGCCCATCCCGACTTGCGGACGCCGGATTCGCCGACCCAGCTCGTCGGCGGCGGCTTCGCCACCGACTTCACCGCCGTCGACCATCTCGAACGAATGCTGTCGCTGGACAACGTGTTCGACTACGACGAACTGCGTGCCTGGGCGAGCCGGGTGGAGGCCGAGACCGGGCCGGACCTGCACTATCTGTGCGAGGTCAAGATCGACGGCGTCGCGCTGAACCTGGTGTACGAGAACGGCAGACTGGTGCGCGGCGCGACCCGCGGCGACGGCCGCACCGGCGAGGACGTCACCCTCAACGCGCGCACCATCGAAGACATCCCCGCCGAACTCACCCCGAGCGCGGACTTCCCGATCCCCGACCTGCTGGAAGTGCGCGGCGAGGTCTACTTCCGGCTCGCGGACTTCGAGACCCTCAACGCCCAGATCGTCGCCGAAGGCAAACCGCCGTACGCGAATCCGCGCAATACCGCGGCCGGTTCGCTGCGCCAGAAGAACCCGGCGATCACCGCCCAGCGCAGGCTGCGGATGATCTGTCACGGTTTCGGCCGGATCGAGGGCTACCGCCCGGAGTCCCAGCACGAGGCCTACCAGGCGCTGACCGCCTGGGGCCTGCCGGTCTCCGAGCACACCCGGCTGGTCAAGGGCATCGATGCCGTCATCGAGCGGGTCGCCTACTGGGGCGAACACCGCCACGACATCGAGCACGAGATCGACGGCCAGGTGATCAAGATCGACGAGCTGGCGTTGCAGCGCCGCCTCGGTTCCACCTCGCGGGCCCCGCGCTGGGCCATCGCCTACAAGTACCCGCCGGAAGAGGCGACGACGACGCTGCTCAATATCGAGGTGAACGTCGGGCGCACCGGCCGGGTCACCCCGTTCGCGGTGATGGCGCCGGTCTCCATCGCCGGCTCGACCGTCGCCATGGCCACCCTGCACAACGCCTCCGAGGTGAAGCGCAAGGGCGTGCTGATCGGCGACACCGTCACCATCCGCAAGGCGGGCGACGTGATCCCCGAGGTCCTCGGCCCGGTCGTCGACGCCCGCACCGGCGACGAACGCGAGTTCGTGATGCCGACGCACTGTCCCGAATGCGGCACCGAACTGGCGCCTGCCAAGGAGGGCGACGCCGACATCCGCTGCCCCAACCAGCGGCACTGCCCGGCCCAGCTGCGCGAACGTGTGTTCCACCTGGCAGGCCGCGGCGCCTTCGACATCGAAGCCCTCGGCTACGAGGCCGCCAACGCGCTGCTCACCTCGGGCGCCATCACCGACGAGGGCGACCTGTTCGCGCTCGACGAGCAGGCGCTGCTCGGCGTCCCGCTGTTCACGAAGCAGGACGGTGCGCTGTCGGCCAACGGCGCGCGCCTGCTGGAGAACCTGAACGCCGCCAAGGACACTCCGCTGTGGCGGGTGCTCGTCGGCCTGTCGATCCGGCACGTCGGTCCGACCGCCGCTCGCGCGCTGGCGTCCGAATTCGCGAGTCTGGATCGCATCGAAGCGGCGACCGGTGACGAGCTCGCGGCCACCGACGGCGTCGGTCCCACCATCGCGGCGGCCGTCGTCGAGTGGTTCACCGTCGACTGGCATCGCGCCATCGTCGACAAGTGGCGCCTGGCGGGCGTGCGCATGGAAGACGAACGCGACGACTCCATCGAGCGCACGCTCGAGGGCCTGTCCATCGTCGTCACCGGCTCGTTGCAGACCTTCACCCGCGACGGCGCGAAGGAAGCGATCCTGGTGCGCGGCGGCAAGGCGGCGGGCTCGGTGTCGAAGAAGACGGCGTTCGTGGTGATCGGTGATGCGCCCGGCTCGAAGGCGGCCAAGGCCGAGGAACTCGGCGTCCCGATCCTCGACGAGGACGGCTTCCGGTCACTGCTGGCGGGCGGACCCGCCGCGGTCACCCCGGCGCCGGACGCCACCGAGGACGAGTAGTCGCCCGGTCGGGGTCCGCCGCGGGCGGGCGGATCCCGGCCTCGCTCAGTGCGGGGTGACGGTGACGGTGTTGCCGATCTGCGTCTTCATGTCGAAGCTCGAGCACTGCCCGTTGCTGATCTCCACGTGGCGCGTCGGCCGCTTCTTGATATTGGTTTGGATGTCGACAGCCACATGCGTCCCCGACATCGAGCACACCTTCGACACCGGCCCGTCGGTGTAGGACACCGACCCGGCGCCCTGACAGGAGTTCGTCTCGTTCCCGAGGAACACCCGCGCGGTCCCGTTCGGGCACGGATCGGCCACCGCGCTCGGCGCGCTCAGCACCACCGGCACCACGGCGCCCACGGTCACCGCCGCGACGACAACTCCGCGAACCATCATCCGAACAGCCATCCCGCGCACCCATCCTCGTCGTCGACTCAGCTCCGCCGACCGGGCGGCCGCGGTGCCCAGCATGCTAGTGCGTCCGCGCCGAACACGCCCGGCCACGACGGATACCGTCTGGGGTGAGCGCTGTCCTAGACGGGATCCTCGGGGTGGGGGCCTGTCGCGAAGGGGTTCGGCTCGTCGTCGGCGAGGACACCGACGAAGGGGTCGCCCTCGTCGGCGAAGGTGTAGGCGCCGTCGCGGATGCGCGCGATCAGGCCGTGGGTCCAGGCGGCTTCGCTGTCGGCCGAGTGGATCCACATGTTCATGATCTCGCCGATGTGGCCGAGTTGCGCGGGTCCCTGCTCGGGGGCGTAGTACTCGGTGACCGAGGAGCGCCACTGCGTGAGGCCGGTGATCCGCTGTTCGAGCAGGGCGACGGCCTCGGCGCGGGGGAGGTCGACGATGAAGCCGATTCCCGCCGAGAGCATGTCCATCTTCTGGTCGTAGGAGGTCAGGGCCTGGCGGAGCAACGCGAAGTACTCCGCGGTGCCCTTGTCGTTGATCTCGTACTCGACCCGCGGTGGGCCGCCGACCGTGCTCGGCGCGACCTCGTGCTCGACGAGCAGTCCCTGCTTGGCCATCTGCTTGAGCGCGTGATAGATCGAGCCCGGCTTGGCGTTGGACCACTCGTGGGCGCCCCAGAACTCCAGGTCGTTGCGCACCTGATAGCCGTGTGCCCGACCGTGCTGCCGGACCGCGCCCAGGACCAGCAGGCGGATCGCTGACATGGCTGTCTCCCTTCCGATGACCGGTGACCAAGGTAGCAGTATTCAAGTTTGACTAATTGAGACCGGAGTCGTACCGTGGCCGTCTAGTCAAGTTTGACCACTGAGTGGCGGAGGGGTGTAGTGACCAACCACGACCAGGCGATAGTCGTCGAAGGACTACGGAAGAACTACGGAGCCGAACGGGCGCTCGACGGGCTCGACCTCACGGTCCGGGCCGGGACCGTCCACGCGGTCCTCGGCCCGAACGGCGCGGGCAAGACCACGGCGGTGCGCATCATGTCGACGCTGCTGCGTCCCGACGCTGGGCGCGTCGAAGTGGCCGGTCTCGATGTGCGCGCGGACGCCGATCGGGTGCGCGCGCGGATCGGGCTGCTCGGTCAGAGCGCGGCGGTCGACGAGGAGCTCAGCGGTCGGCAGAACCTGGAGATGTTCGGGCGCCTCTATCACCTGGGCGCGCGGCGCGCCGGTGTCCGGGCCGACGAACTGCTGGCGCGGTTCGGGCTCGGGGATACCGGGACGAAGGCCGTCAAACAGTACAGCGGGGGCATGCGGCGACGGCTCGACCTCGCGGCCTCGCTCATCGCCGAACCCGAGGTGCTCTTCCTGGACGAGCCGACGACCGGGCTCGATCCCCGGGGGCGCACGGAGGTGTGGAATTCGGTGCGGTCCCTGGTGGACGGCGGCACCACCGTGCTGCTGACCACGCAGTACCTGGAGGAGGCCGATCAGCTGGCCGACCGGATCTCGGTGATCGACCACGGCAGGGTCATCGCGGCGGGCACGGCCGACGAGCTGAAGTCCGAGACGGGCGGCGACCGCATCGACGTGGTCCTGCACGACACCGCCGACCTGGCGCGCACGGCGTCGCTGCTGCCCGGCGAGACCGTGGTGGACGAGGACCGGCGGATGGTCAGCGCCGCCGTCGGCGACCGGATGGCGGCCCTGACCGAGACCGTCCGGGCACTGGCGGCGAACGGGATCGAGCCCGAGGACATCGCGGTCCGGCGCCCGACGCTCGACGAGGTCTTCCTGCACCTGACGAAGGAGAACGCGGCATGAGCACGACGCAACCGGCACCGTCGGCGCTGAGCTGGGCGGTGGCCGACTCGTGGACGATGACCCGGCGCGAGCTGGCGCACTGGGCGCGCCAGCCCGTGCAGGTCGTCGTCGGGCTGGTCTTCCCGGTGATGCTGCTGGTGATGTTCAGCTACCTGATCGGTGGCGGCCGGGGCGTCGACGGCGACTTCGAGGACTACCTGGTCCCCGGCATGCTGACGATGACCATGGCCTTCGGCCTCGAATCGACAATGCTCGCGGTCACCCAGGACCTCGACAAGGGGGTCATCGACCGGTTCCGCTCGATGCCGATGAACTCGGCCACGGTCCTCGTCGGCCGCAGCATCGCCGACATGCTGCAATCGGCGGTCGGGCTGACGGTGCTGATCGCGGTCGGGTACGCGATCGGCTGGCGCTGGCACGGCGGCGTCGCCGCGTTCCTCGGGGCGGTCGGTCTGCTGTTGCTGCTCCGGTTCGCGATGCTGTGGATCGGCATCTACCTGGCGATGGTCGCGGGCACACCGGAACTGGTGCAGGCGGTGCAGATCCTGGTCTGGCCGATCGCCTTCCTCTCCAATGCCATCGCCGCGCCCGAATCGATGCCGTCGTGGCTGGGCGCGGTCGTCGAGTGGAATCCCATGTCGGCGACGGCGACGGCGGTGCGCGGCCTGTTCGGCAACCCGGTCGCGGCCGGTGACAGCTGGGCCGCGACCAACGCGGAACTGCTCGCCGTGGTCTGGCCGGTCGCCCTGCTCGCGGTGTTCTTCCCGCTGGCGGTGCGGCGGTTCCGGGACCTGAGCCGCTAGCCCTCCGACGTGCTCCGGCCGAGCTCGGCGCGCCGGCTCGGCCGGGCGCCGGGCGCCTACCGCGTGCACGGGTGCGCCGTCGCCTAGTCTTGCGAAGGATCTCGGAGAGGCGGACGACCCTTGCTGCGTAGTTTTCAGGTGACCAATCACCGATCGCTGGCCGAGGCGCAGCAATTGCGGTTGAGCAAAGGGAGCGGCAGTCCGGTCGCCGTGCCGGTGACCGCCGTGCACGGCGTGGCGTCGTCGGGGAAGACGAGCCTGGTCGACGCGCTCGCGCAGATGCGGGACGCGGTGCTGCACTCGGTGAGCGGATGGGACCCGTACGCGGGGCCGGTGCGCAGGCCGCATCTCGGATTCGCGGATCGGCCGACCGAGTTCGTCGCCGGGTTCGTGGCCGAGGGCGTGCCCTACACCTACGGATTCCGGCTCGACAACGTCGATGTGATCGCGGAATGGCTGTACACCCATCCGCGCTCGCGCAAGCGGATCGTGTTCGAGCGCAACGGCGATCAGGTCAAGATCGGGCCGATGTTCGAGGCGGCCCGCTACGGCGTGGCGGCGCTGGTGCCGCTGGTGCGGCCGAACGCGCTGCTGCTGAGCCTGGCGGGGCAGATGTACGCCGAAGCGCTGGTGCCCGCGTATCGCTGGTTCGCCGCGAACCTGCGGGTGCAGCAGGGCGAGGCGGGCGTCGAGGAGCTCGCGCGAGATCTGGGCGGTCACATCTCGCGCTCGCCCGACAACGCGGCCCGGCTGCTGATGCTGTTGCGGACGGCGGATCTGGGCATCGAGGATCTGCTCGTCGCCGAACACGATCCGATGTACGCGGACTACCTGCGCGACCTCGACGCCGAGATCGGCACGCTGGCAGCGCAACTCGACCACGGCGGCACCGATCCGATTCTGCTGGAACGGGAACTGAGCACGCTGCGCGCCGCCCGCGACGCGCTGTACCGGCGGATGGTGGACCGGCGCGGCGCCGCGCTGAGCCTGGTGCACGAGGGCATCGACGTGCTGTTCGAACTCGCCGACGAATCCACCGCGACCCGTGCGCTGCTGCGGGTGCTGCCCGCCATGCTCGAGGCGCTCGACACCGGCCAGGTGCTCGCGGTCGACGATCTCGGCGCGGGCCTGCCGGTGGAGGAGACCGACCGGCTGGTGCAGCTGTTCCAGAACCCGGAGACCAACGCCCGTGGCGCGCAACTGATCTACACCACCGCCCAGCGCGCGCTGATCGACCGGGGCAACGGCCGCTCGCAGCGCACCCGCGCCGCGGTCTGGCAGCTGCGCCGGGAACAGGGCGTCAGCGAGCTCACGCCACTGTGACGTGGCCGCGGGGCCGACGCCGGTCGCGCGGGGTGGGCCTACCATGGGCGGCATGCTCGAAGTGGTGATGGCCGCGGCCATGGTGACGATGCTGGTCGTGACGATCGGCGCCGTCGCCGCCCACCGGATCGGCCGCGGCGGCGGCGCGAACCTGGAACAGGGCTCGCTCTACATCACCGGCGTCAGCCCGCTGCCCGCGATGACCGGCGAGCACTACGTGACCATCACCGGCACCCTGATCGGCCCGTCCGTGCCCGGGACGGTGGTGTACCGGCGCTTCGCCTGGGACGCCGCGCAGTGGCCGTCGATCGGCGATCAGCTGGTGGTCGTCTATCCGCCGCGCAACCCGGACCGGTGGGTCGCCCAGCACCCCGGCCTGCGGTCCTACCTCGGGTCGTGAGCTCACCGCCCCGGTGAGACATGGGTGAGTTTCAGATCACAACGGCCGGGGTGGGATCATGCCCGGATGCAGGGTAACCACCATCAGACCCCGGGGAACGGCGTCCGGATCCGGACCGCCCGCCCCGAGGAATTCGCCGCCATCTCCGCGCTGACCGTGCAGGTGTATGTGGGCGACGGCTATGTCGACGAAGACGACAGCTACGTCCAGGAGCTGGGCGACGTCACCCACCGGGCCGACGAGGCCCAGGTGCTGGTCGCCGTGCACGACGGCAAGGTCGCCGGCTCGCTCACCGTCGCGCAGCCGGGCACCCGCTACGCCGAGATCGCGTTACCGGGCGAGCTGGAGTTCCGGATGCTCGCGGTGGCCAAGGACGCGCGCGGCCTCGGGGTGGGCACGGCGTTGGTGCGCGCCGTGATCGACGAGGCGCGCGCCGGTGGTTACGCGGCGGTGGCGCTGACCACCATGGGCACGATGGTCGACGCGCACCGCATCTACGAGCGACTGGGTTTCGTCGGTGTGCCGGAACGCAATTGGTCCACCAACGACGGCCTGCAGCTGTATGTGATGCGCCTGGCGCTCAGCTGAGCACGGTCGCGACGATACCGGCCAGATAGCCCAGCCGCGCCACTTCCGACGGGCGGAAGTCGGGGCCGCCGGGGCGGCCGAGCAGCAGCGACTTGCCGGTGCTGCCCAGCGGGGCGGCGGCCAGTTTGGTGTCCATGTCGCGCCAGATCTGCGGCACCCAGTCGGCCTCGCCGTCGAGCCAGGACGGCTTCTCCAGCGGCATCCACGGCGCCGAACCCGCTTGCGTCTCAGGCGCACTCGGGCTGCCGACGACCCGGTAGGCGCCGGCCGGGCCCATCCCGATGATCGTCGACCAGCCCACCCGCAGCACCCGCGGCACACCGTCGACGAGGACCTGCAGACGATCGTCGCGCGCGCTGGCGACCTGATCGATCAGCTCGAGCTCGCGGTGGGTGTCGAGGACGCCGGAGTAGGGGCGGATCGAGTCGACGCTCACGTCGTGGACGGACTCCGCGGCGGTGATCAGAGTGTCGGGCAGCGCGCCGGTGGGCACCTCGACCACCAGATCGTCGATCGCGAATCCGGCGCCGCGCTCGACCACGTCGAGCGAGAGGATGTCCGCGCCGACCCCGCCGAGGGCGAGTGCCAGGGAGCCGAGGCTTCCCGGTCGATCCGGAAGTTGCACGCGGAGCAGGTATGACACGTGCGTTCCTTTCCTAGGCGGCCGGGGCTGTTCGACACGAATACCCGGTGACGCAATACTTACACCCCCGAGCGCGGGCTATCGAGTCGAAGTATGCGCCCCGGGGCGCGACATGCGCGAACTTTCGCGCGAGGCGGGTGCGTCCGGCACCGTCCGCCGCCCTCGATAGGCTGTCAGCAACTAGTTCCCATACCTATGCCGAAAGGGGTCCCGCGGTGCCCGCAATCTCCCGTGACGAGGTCGCTCACCTCGCCCGGCTGTCCCGGCTGGCGTTGACCGACGCCGAACTCGACCAGTTCGCCGGTCAGCTGGATTCGATCCTCAGCCACGTGCGGACCATCTCCGAGGTCGCCGCCGACGTCCCCGCCACCGCGTCGCCGAACCCGACGACCAATGTGACCAGGCCCGATGTGGTCGTGCCGGGTCTGACTCCCGAGCAGGCGCTGGACCAGGCGCCGGCCGTGGAAGAGCAGCGTTTCCTGGTCCCGCAGATTCTGGGAGAGGGCGAATGAGCGAGTTGACCACGCTGTCGGCGGCCGAGCTGGCGGCCAAGATCCACGGCGGCGAGGTGTCCTCCACCGAGGTCACCCGCGCGCACCTGGATCGGATCGCCGCGGTCGACGGTGAGCTCAACGCGTTCCTGCACGTCGCCGGGGACGAGGCGCTGGCCGCGGCCGCCGTGGTCGACGCCGCGCTGGCCGCGGGCGAGACGCCCGCCTCGCCGCTGGCGGGAGTCCCGTTGGCGCTCAAGGACGTTTTCACCACCACCGACATGCCGACCACCTGCGCCTCGAAGGTGCTGGAGGGCTGGATGTCGCCCTACGACGCGACGGTCACCGCGCGGCTGCGCGCCGCGGGCATCCCGATCCTGGGCAAGACCAACATGGACGAGTTCGCGATGGGCTCCTCCACCGAGAACTCGGCCTACGGCCCGACCCGCAACCCCTGGGACACCACCCGCATCCCCGGTGGTTCCGGCGGCGGTTCGGCGGCGGCGCTGGCCTCGTTCCAGGCGCCGCTGGCGATCGGCACCGACACCGGCGGCTCGATCCGGCAGCCCGCCGCGGTCACCGCGACGGTCGGCGTGAAGCCCACCTACGGCACCGTCTCGCGCTACGGCCTGGTCGCCTGCGCGTCCTCGCTGGACCAGGGCGGTCCGTGCGGTCGCACGGTGCTCGACACCGCGCTGCTGCACGAGGTGATCGCCGGGTACGACCCGCGTGACTCCACCTCCCGCGACGTGCCGGTGGCCCCGGTGGTCGAGGCGGCCAAGCTGGGCGCCAACGGTGATCTGAGCGGTGTGCGGGTCGGCGTGGTGCGCGAATTGCATTCCGACAGTTACCAGCCCGGCGTGCTGGCCTCCTTCGACGCCGCGGTCGCGGTGCTGAAGGAACTCGGCGCCGAGGTGGTGGAGGTGTCGTGCCCGAACTTCGAGTACGCGCTGTCCTCCTACTACCTGGTGATGCCGTCGGAGGTGTCGTCGAACCTGGCGCGCTTCGACGCCATGCGCTACGGCCTGCGTGTCGGTGACGACGGCAGCCACAGCGCCGACCAGGTGATGTCGCTGACCCGCGAGGCCGGTTTCGGTCCCGAGGTGAAGCGCCGCATCATCATCGGCACCTACGCGCTCTCGGCCGGCTACTACGACGCCTACTACGGTCAGGCGCTCAAGGTCCGCACGATGATCGCGCGCGACTTCGACGCCGCCTACGAGCAGGTCGACGTGCTGGTCTCGCCGACCAGCCCGTTCACCCCGTGGAAGCTGGGCGAGAAGGTCGACGACCCGCTGGCCATGTACCTGTCCGACCTGTGCACGCTGCCGACCAACCTGGCCGGGCACTGCGGCATGTCGGTGCCGTCGGGGCTCTCGGCCGAGGACAACCTGCCGGTGGGCCTGCAGATCATGGCGCCCGCGCTGGCCGACGACCGCCTGTACCGGGTGGGCGCGGCGTACGAGGTGGCGCGCGGCGCGCTGCCCGCGCCCGCGGGCGTTTAGCAGCACCACGGAGCGGGGTGCGCTGGGCCGGATCGGCCTGGCGCACCCCGTTTTTCAGATCTCGGTCGCGCGCTTGCCGACGCCTGCGGTCATCGCGGCGAAACCGGCGCGCAGATGCTTGCCCAGGGCGAGTTCGACGACCGGGCTGAGCCAGCCGGCCAGGGTGAACCGCGACTCGTAGCGGGTGCGGTTCGGGCCGAGCGCGACCACGGTGTGCGAGCGCAGGCTGTGCAGGGCGCCCAGCGGCACCGGCTTCATCGCGTAGCTGAACTCCGCGCCGGGGGTGTGGGTGCGGATCCACTCGCGCTGCGGGCGGCGGTTGGGGCCGAGCTGCACCTGCATGTCGATGGGCGAGCCGGGCTCCAGGGTGGTCGCCGCCTCGTAGCAGAAGGTGTTCCATTCGCCGTAGCGGTCGAAATCGGTGAGCACCTGCCACACCGTCTCGGCGGGGGCGTCGATCTCGATCGTTTCGTCGATAGTGAGGGCCATGCGGAAAAACTAGGACATGTTCTAGTTTTCGGCAACCAGGTCAGCCCAGCCGCCTGCGGCGCTTGCGCAGCGCGTCGATGATGACCGCCGAGGCCGCCGTCACCGCGAACAGTCCGAGCACCGTCCTGGCCAGCGGCCAGAGGTTCGGGCGGTCGGCCGGGTCGGTGGTCGCGAAGACGTTCTCGACCACCGGGGCGCCGTACTCCTGCCTGCGCGAGTTCACATCGACCGCGGTGAACGCGATATCGGCCATCACCCCGCAGCGGGCCCGGGAGAACTCGTCGTCGCGCAGCTCACAGGCCGCGTGGATGCGCCGGTTCAGCGCCGCGTCCACCGAGCGCCGCGCCCACGGGCCCAGCGGTTCGTCGACCCGTTCGGCGTAGCGGAGCATGTCGTAGCCCAGGTCGTGGGCCTTGCACGCGGGGCCGAACTCGGCGGGCAGCGTCACCGGGGAGGAGCAGCTGCCGTTCGGGTTGACCAGCAGCCCGTCCTGCTGGGCCGGGTCGTAGCCGAACTTGTAGCCGAAGTCGCGGGGGATCAGCGCGGTGGCGTCGGGATCGTCGTCGGTGAGCGCGCGCACCACCGCGGCGGCGGCCGCGTTCTCGGTGTCGGCACCGGGCGTGGTGCCCATCGCGCCGGGCGCCGACATGACGACGGCGGCGGCCATCGCCAGCCCCGCGGTGCACAGGGCGACCCCGCTGCGGCGACGGTGCGGGGCTTCGGCCGGGATGTCGGTGGTCGACGAGGCGGAGGCGGCGGAGACGGCGGTACGGGCACGGCGAGCGGCGGGTACCGGGCGAAGCGGGGTGTTCATGGCCTCCGACGGTAAGGAGCGGGTCCGGGGGCGGGCATCCCGCTGTGGACCGGTTCTCGGGGCGCGCGGGCGGGTGACCCGGCGCCGGGGTCACACCAGGGTAGGGGGTCCGAAATCGTTCGTGGGTATGAGGTCCGCTCACCGGACGGTTCGTAGGCTCGAGCCATGCCCGGACAACTGCGCCCCGCCGCGCGCCGCATCACCGCGCGAACCTGGTTCGACCTCGCGACGGTGGCGGTCGCGCTGACCCTGTACAGCATCGCCTGGCCGACCCTGTTCGTCACCCACGACGTGCCGGCGGCCCTGGCCCCGCTGCTGTCGGCCATGGCGGTGTTCCCGATCCTGTTCGTGCGGGTCAACCCGGCCCTGGGCTGGGCGATCTCGGCGGGTGCCGCGCTGTTGTTCTCGATCGGGATGTCGCCGCTGCCGGACAACGACCTGCCGTTCCAGGTCGTGCACATCATCGTGCTGTTCGTGTTGCTGTTCGCGGTGGCGCTGCGGGCCGCGGTGCCGATCATCGTGGTGGCCTGGGCCGCGCAGTCGATGCTGTTCGCCACCACCATGCCCGGCTCGGCCGACGGCCCGCTCTGGGGCTGGGTGGTCGGCTTCGGCGCGCTCGCGCTGTTCGGGTACCTGCTGCGCACCGTGGTCGCCTCGCGACGCAAGCTGGAGCGGCAGGAGGAGGTCACCGAACTCGAACGCGCGCGCAGGGCGATCCTCGAGGAGAAGGCGCGCATCGCCCGTGACCTGCACGATGTGGTCGCCCACCACATGTCCATGGTGGTGGTGCAGGCCCAGACCGCGCCCTACCGGATCGACGATCTCGACCCGGCCGCGCGCGCGGAGTTCGAGTCCATCGGCGCCACCGCGCGGACCGCGCTCAACGAGATCCGCGGCCTGCTCGGGGTGCTGCGCAGCGACGGTCAGCTGCCCGAGCACGCGCCGCAACCCCGCGCGGCCGACGTGCCCGAGCTGTGCGCCTCGGCCCAGCGGGCGGGTCTGCCGGTCGAGTGGACCGTGCGGGGTGACCTGGTGACGGTGCCCGAGACGACCGGGCTGACCGTGTATCGCGTGGTGCAGGAGTCGATGGCGAACTCGGCCAGGCACGCGCCGGGCGCGCCGGTGCACGTCGCCGTCGCGGTCGATCCCGGGGTGGTCCTGGTGACCGTGCGCAACGCGGCGGCGGTGGCCGTCGGCGGGCCGGGCGCGGGCGGCGGGCACGGGATCGACGGCATGCGGACCAGGGTGGAGGCGGTCGGTGGTGAACTCGCCGCCGGGCCCACTCCGGACGGTGGCTTCGAGGTGTCGGCGAAACTGCCCACGCCGTAGGCCTCTTCGCATCGTCGGTGCGCCCATTAGGGTGGTCGAGTGGCTATTACCGTTTTGATCGCCGACGACCAGGCGATGGTGCGGCAGGGTTTCGGCGCGCTGCTGGCCGCCCAGCCCGACATCAGCGTCATCGGTGACGCGCCCGACGGCCGGGTCGCGGTGGCCGAGGCCAAGCGGTTGCGCCCCGACGTGGTGCTGATGGACGTGCGGATGCCGGAGATGAACGGTCTCGACGCCGCCCGCGCCATCCTGGCCGCCGGGTTCGACCCGCCGGTCCGGGTGCTGATGCTGACCACCTTCGACATCGACGACTACGTCTACGAGGCGCTGAGCCTGGGCGCGAGCGGGTTCCTGCTCAAGGACGCGCCCGCCGAGGAACTGGTGCGCGCGGTCCGGGTCGTCGCCGACGGTGAGGCGCTGCTGGCGCCGACGATCACCCGGCGCCTGATCGCCGACGTCACCCGCAGGCGCAACACCGTGCGCCCGCCCGCCGCGCCCGCGCTCGGCTCGCTGACCCCGCGCGAACGGGAAGTACTCGAACTGGTCGCCAAGGGACTGTCGAACACCGAGATCGCCGAGGCGCTGTTCGTCGCCGAGCAGACCGTGAAAACCCATGTCTCCAAGGTCTTCTCGAAGCTCGGGCTGCGCGATCGGGCGCAGGCGGTGGTGCTGGCCTATGAATCCGGCCTGGTCGTCCCCGGCTGAGCCGGTGCGCTCAGCGCGGGCAGACGCCGCCGCGCAACTCCGGCAGGTGCCGCGCCAGCAGCAGCGCCATCCGGTCCAGCAGGGCGGTGGTGTCGTCGAAGGTGCCCGAATCCGCTTGCGCGGCAAGGGCGACCGCCAGCTGGCCGCTGCCGACCGGCACCAGCCCGAACTGGCGCACGGTGTAGACGCCGGTGTCGTCGTCGGGGCCCCAGCCGCCCTTGAACTCGGTGCCGTCGAGCTGGCCCAGACCCCAGCCCTGTTCGGGCGTGATCTCGCCCATCAGCTGCCGGACCAGCTCGGTGTGCGGCAGGCAGGGCAGCCGCGAGGCGAACCGGACCTGGTTGGCCAGCGACCATTCGGTGCCGCCGAAGGAGGTGTAGTCGAGTTCGGTGCGCAGGTTCGCCTTGTCGGTGGAGATGTCGCCCGCCTCGTCGAGGACCTCCTGCACGGCCTCGGCGGCCTCCTCGCCGTCGCCGAGGGACTCCCACAGGCCCTCGGCGGCGTCGTTGTCCGACACCGTGATCGCGGCCTCGACCATCTCGAAGATGGACTGGTCCTGATCGTGGCGCAGCGCGGCGACGGCCAGCGGGACCTTGATCGTCGACCAGGCGATGCCGGTGGTCCAGTCGCCGTAGATCGTCATCCGGCCGCCGCCGACCGGCATCAGCGCCATGCCGACCTGGCCCGGCAGCTGGGCCTGCAGCTGGGTGAACTCCGCGGCCAGCGAATCGGGCAGCATGATGGACAGCCCGGGGTGCCAGGCGTCTTCGCTGTTCACCGTGACCGTGGGGGCGCTCACGGCGGTCGGGGTGCCCGGCAGGGCACACGAGGCGGACAGCGCGGCCGAGGCCAGCACCACACACTGCAGCAGCCTGCGACAGGCAGCCGCCTTTCCGGACGACTTCACCACCGAATCCTCCCCACCACCCACTGCGCGTCGGCGCCCTGCTTCGGCGGTGCAAACTACTCGTCGAGCGCGCCCGGACAATACCGGACGACCGTTAGCAAGTTTCACCGATTTTCGGCGAGAATTCGAATGAACGTGGTCACGCCGCTGCGCGGGTGCCATGCTGGTCCGCCACAGGCGCCGGAAGGGGGTCGCAGTGCTCGACATCGGTGAGGTGTTCGCCGGGTTCACCATCGAGCGGATGCTCGGCCAGGGCGGCATGGGCACGGTGTACCTGGCGCGGCATCCGCGCCTGGACCGGCTGACCGCGCTCAAGCTGCTCAATCGCGACCTGTTCGCCGACGAACGGGTGCGCGCCCGGTTCGAGCGGGAAGCCGATCTGGCGGCCGGGCTCGACCACCCCGGCATCGTCACCGTCTTCGACCGGGGGACCGAGGGCGAGCAGCTCTGGATCAGCATGCAGTACGTCGACGGGATCGACGCGGCGACCGTCGATCCGATGGCGCTGCCGCCCGAACGGGCCGTGCAGATCATCGAAGGGGTCGCCGACGCACTGGATTACGCGCACGGCAGGGGCGTGCTGCACCGGGACGTGAAGCCGGCCAACATCCTGCTGGCCCGCTCCAGCGGCGGCCAGGGCGAGCGGGTGTTCCTCACCGACTTCGGCATCGCCCGCCTGCGCGCCGATTCCACCCACCTCACCCAGCAGGGCATGTTCACCGCGACCCTGGCCTACGCCTCGCCCGAACAGATGACCGGCGCCGAACTCGACCACCGCTCCGACCAGTACTCCCTGGCATGCGCCCTGTACTGGCTGCTCACCGGCGTCGCGCCGTTCGACTCGCCCGACCCGAACGAGATCATCCGCGGCACCCTCTACCTCAACCCGCCACCCCTGGCCCTGCGTCGCCAGGGCCTCCCGCCCGCCCTGGACGCCGTTCTCGCCGCCGCCATGGCCAAATACCCCGCGGCCCGCTTCGACTCGTGCGCCGCGTTCGCCAAGGCCGCCCGCCAGGCCCTCACGTCCAACACCCCACCCTCCCTACCCCGCCCCCCGGCCAACACCCCCACCTTCTACCCACCCGCCCCGGCGGGCCCCTACCCACCCCAGACCCCCGGCTACGGCCCCACCCCCGCCCAGCCGATACCGCCCGCCCCCCACCCCGCGTGGCGCCCACCCCACCAACCTCCCGCCCCGCCCCGGGCCCCCGCCCCACCCCCTGCCGGATACGCTGCACCGCACCCTGGTCCGGCCGCCCAGCCGCCCGCTGCGCAGCCTGGTGTTCAGCCGCCTGTGGCGCAGCAAGCGCCGGTTGCGCAACAGGGTGTGCACCCGCCGGTGGTGCAGCAGCCGCCTGCGGCACAACCCGCTGTTCAGCCGCCTGTGGCGCACCAGTCGCCTGGTGCCGGGCAGGTCCCGGCTGCGCAATCGCCTGTGGTGCAGCAATCGCCGGGCGCGCAGCCGTCGGTGGTGCAGCAACCTCCTGTCGCGCAGCAGAGCTCGCAGTCGTCGGCGGTGCAGCAGCCGCCAGTGGCGCAGCACGGCGTCCAGCCGCCCGGTGCGCACCAAGCGTCTGTCCGTCCACATCCACCGGTCGCTGCTTTACCCGGGGCACCACAGATGCCGAGTGCGCAGCCGGGATCGCAGGCACCGGTCGCGGCTCCGGTCCCGAATCATGTTGCTGCTCAGCCACTCTCGACCCAGCCGCCGAGTGGCCCGGTTCCCACCGTGCCACCGGCGCCCGGCGCCCAGTCGGCGGAGCCGCCCGCGGGACAACCACATGGTGCGGATCTGCCTGGCGCGCAGTCACCTTTAGCAGTCGGATCGCCGGGTGGTACGCAGTTCGAGGGCGATCGGGCGAGAGTCGGTGACGAAGGCGGGATTCGGCAGGTGGGGGAGAGCGCCGATGGTGTGTCGGCCGCGGTGCCCGGGGTTGTCGCTGGAGCGGCCGTGCAGTCGTCCGGGAATTCGGCGACGGGCCGTGGCACCGTCGAAGCCGGGGAGCGTTCATCCAGCGAAAGGAACAGCAGCGCTGAGGGTTCCGCTTTTGCTGGGGGACCGCCGGATACCGATTCGGTCGTGACCGATGTGGTGCCGATGCCGGACACCGGGCAGTTGGATACCGCGAACGCGACTGCGCTGACCGAGGTGACGCCGGTTGCGCGCTCGGCGAGCGGCGCGGGCCCGATTCACGAATCAGGCAGCACGCGAGTCGATTCCGGGGCCGCCGCTGGTGCCGGATCGGGCGCTGCGGACGGCCGGTCGATAGGTGGAGCGACAGGGTCGACGCCAGCGGCTGATCGCCCCATGGAGCCGGAGAAGGACCGCGGCGCGGCGATCGACCCGAACCTCGGGCACGGAGGTTCGCCGCAGGGTGTCGAGCAGCGCGGCGCGGCAGGTCATTCCGCGCCGGCCGCCGACGAGCGGAGTACGGCCGAATCCGATCTGGGGCCGGTGGATTCGCGGCAGCAGAGCGTCGCGCAGGACGGTAGAGCGCCGAAAGCGGTGTCGGAACCGCCGATCTCGACAGGCGCTGAGCCGGATGTGACGTCCGGGTCCGGAGAATCGCCACACCTCGGCGTCGCCCCCGGTGGCGGGCCCAATGCGTCGCCGCAGCCGGGTGGCGTGCCGGGTGCATCACCGCGGGCGGGTGCTGTGCCGAGTGGTTCGCCGCAGGCTGGTGGTGTGCCGAGTGGGCCGGCACAGGCTGGCGGTGTGCCCGGTGGGCCGCCGATGGGGCCGCCGCCGGTGGGGCACGGGCCGTGGGTGGGGCCGCGGCGGCCGGTGCGGCGGCGGATGTCGCGGGTGCATCGGTTGGGGTGGTTGTTGCTGGCGGCGTTGGTGTTCGCGCTGGTGGGGTTGCTGGTGGCGTTGGTGGTCGTGGTGCTGCCCGATGGGGACGAGGACGTGGACGCGGCGGGTGGGACGGCCAAGGGGCCGTCGAGTTCGGCGGCGGCGGTGGTGGGGGATGCGTTCGTGGCGAGCAGGCGGGTGTTTCCGGCGCTGGTTCCGCAGGGGGCGGTGGCCGAAGGTGAGGGGTATCGGGGCGCGCGGTGTGTCGCCGTGCGCGGGGTGAGCGAATTGCAGTGGAAAGAGCCCGCGCTGCAGTGGAATCCGATCAGCGCGGGCTGGCAGTGCGAGCGGACCGACAACAGTGCCGGGTCGGTGAGTTACCTGGTGCTGGAGTATCCGACGGCGGCGCAGGCGCGGTCGGTGGTGGAGGCGATGCCCGCGGCGGTGCGGTACCAGGGGAGCAAGGACGGCGTGCCGTTCTCGTTGCGCCGCTGGGTGGTTCCCGACCAGGCCAGCGTGCGTACCCAGACCGCCCACCAGGTCGTGAGCTTCCCCGACGACTCGACCCGCGCGAAATACGTGATCGCGGTGAGCCGCCGGGGCAGCAGCGGCATGGCGGGGGCACCCCGGCCGACCGCCCAGGACGAGGTGATCGCCTGGTGGGAGGAAGTGCCACTGTGACGCTGCGAATTCAGCGGATGGTGCACCGCCACAGCGTCACTCGACTCGCCTGATCGCAGAGCTCTCCGTCGCGGCGTCCTAACTCGGATGACGCCGCGACGGAAAGGAACTCAGTCGACCGCCAGCGCCGCCACGATCGGCATCCGGGCCGCGCGGAAGGCGGGCGGAATGGACCCGAGCAGCGCCAGCCCGAGGGCGACGGCGCCGTAGACCATCAGCAGCGGGCTCGGCCGGTAGGCGATGTCGATCGTCATCGCGTGCCCGATCGCCACGGTCGCCAGGTACTGCACGGCCGCGCCGACGACGAGTCCGATGGCGGCGCCGATGAATCCGATGCCCGCGGCCTCGGCCAGCACCGAGCGCAGCAGGAACTTGCGGTTGGTGCCCATGGCCCGCAGGACGCCGAGTTCGCGGCGCCGCTCCAGGACCGACAGCATCAGCGTGTTGAGCAGCGCCACCGTCGCCACCAGGACGACGATCCACAGGATCATGTTGCTCATCGCCGCGCCCTGCTGCACGCTCGACGAGATGGCGTTCACCGCGTCGGCGCCGCTGTCGATGTGGATCTCCTGCGGCACCGCCGCGCGGACAGCGGCCCGCACCGCGGCCGGGTCGGCGCCGGGCTCGAACTTCAGCGCCAGGATCGTCTCACCGGGCCGCTGGTACCACTCCCGCATCTGATCCAGGCTCATCATCACCACGCCGGACACGGCGGTGAAGTACGGAATCACCTGCAGCACCCGCACGGTCCGCTCACCCGACGGCGTCGGCATGGTGGTCTCGTCGCCGACGGCCAGGTGCATCGACCGGGCCACGTCCCTGGTGATGACGACGCCCTCACCACGGCCGAGCTGATCGATCACGGCCTTGTCGACCGCGCCGAGCCGGGCATCGTCGTAGCTGGGCGGGTAGCCCTGGAGCATGACCCGCCCACTGCCGACCGTCGCGAACGCCATCTGCGCGGGCCGCACGTGCTCGACGCCCGGTATCGCGGCCACCCGCTCGGCGATCTCGGGCGGCAGCACCGGACCGGTCGGGAACTGTTCCACCGGACTGGCACTCACGTAGAGGTCGGCGTCGCCGAGGCTCTGGAACGAGTCGGTGGCGGAGTCGACCATATTGCCCGACGCGCCGCCGAGCGCGACGACGGCCGCGACGCCGATCATCACCGTCATCGCGGTCGCCCAGACGCGGCGCGGCGCCCGCTCCAGGGTGGTGGCGCCGAGCGCGCCGGGGGCACCGAACCAGCGCGCGATGCCCGCGGCGGCGCGCACGATCGGTCCGGTCGCGGCGAAACACAGCAGGACGGCCGCGGCGAAGGAGGTCGAGATCGAGGCGAGCGAGAGCCGGCCGAGATCGAGCGCGGCCAGGGTCACCGCCGCGGCCGCGAAGCCGAGGCCTCCGATCAGGGCGGCCCAGCGCAGCGGCTTGTTCGACGACGCGCCGACCGTGGCCTCCACCGGCGCGAGCGCCTCGACGGGCGCGACCTTGTACACCTGCCTGGCCGCGATCGCCGCCGCCAGCACCGTGGCGATGACACAGGCCGCGATGGCCACGGGCACCGCGTAATTCGGCACCATGAACTCGGTGCGCGCCTCCACCGACTGGACGATCGCGGCGGGCAGGCGCCCGATCGCGAACCGGCCCATGGCCGCGCCGACCGCCGCGCCGATGGCACCGCCGATGAGCCCGAGCAGCGCCGCCTCCACGAGCAGGTCGCGCACCATCGGCCCGCGCTGACTGCCGATCGCGCGCAGCAGCGACAGCGTCGGCCTGCGCTGGGCCACCGCCATGCTCATCGCGTTGTAGATCAGGAACGCCGAGACCATCAGCGCCGCCGCCGAGGACATCAGCGTGGAGTACCGCATGATCTGGATCGCGCCACCCGCCTGCGCGGTCCGCAGGCTGGGCTCGGCGACCACGGCGCGGCCGTCTACCACCGCGGTGAGGTCGGCGCGCAGTTTCGCGATATCGGTGCCGGGCGCGGCGATGATCTGCACCGAGTCCAGCTTGTCGACCCGATCGAGCAGCAGCTGCGCCAGCGGCAGCGGGGCGGCGACCAGGTGACCGCCGTTGAGCCGGTTGCTCGCCTCGTCGTCGAGGACGCCCGCGACGGTGGCGGTGCCCCAGCCGATCGGGACGCTGTCGCCTTCCTTCAGGCCCATCGCGGCACCGACCAGCACGCCCTTCGGCGTGGTGAGCAGCTTGTTGGTGTACTTCGACATCGGCCCGGCCAGGTCGCTGCCGAGGGCGGTGATGGTGGCGTCGGCGCCGATCAGCAGCGCCCGGTCGGGGCCCGCGCCGAGCGTGCTGCGCAGCATCGGCACCGCCTTGGTCACCCCGGGCGTCGCCGCGATCCGGGTGAGCAGCGACTGCTCGAAGCCGGCGTCGGTGATACCGGTGACCTCCAGGACGCCGTCCCCGGCCAGACCCTGGGTGAGCTTGTCGACCGAGCCGGTGACCGAGCCGGAGATGCTGAGCACGGCGACCAGCAGTGCCGCCGACACCGACATCACCGCCGTCGACATGAAGGTGCGACCGGGATGCCGGACCAGTTCACCGATGTTGAACAGCCGCAGGCGATCCCAGAACGCGGCGATCATGCGTCCACCCGCGCCTGGACGATGTCGTCGGCGTCGATGCGGCCGTCGTGCAGGGTGATCACCCGGTCGCAGTGGGCGACCGCGCCCATGTCGTGGGTCACCATCACCACCGAATTGCCCTGTGCGGTGATCTCACCCAGCAGATCGAGGATCGCCGCGCCCGTCTTCGAGTCCAGGTTGCCGGTGGGCTCGTCGGCCAGGATCAGCGGCGGGTCCATGATCAGCGCGCGCGCCACCGCGACGCGCTGCATCTGCCCACCGGAGAGCTCGGCGGGCCGGTGCTGGGCGCGTTCGCCGAGACCGACCAGCTCGAGCAGTTCCAGCGCGCGCGGCTTGGCCTTGCGCAATCCGGTGCCGTCCAGCAACTTCGGCACGGCCACGTTCTCCCAGGCCGACAGCGTCGGCAGCAGGTTGAAGAACTGGAAGACGAAACCGACCTGCTGCAACCGGAACGCGGCCTGCGCGTCCTCGCTCAGATCGCCGATCTCGGTGCCGCGGAACCGGATCGAGCCCTCGTCGGGCCGGTCCAGCGCGCCGAGCAGATGGAGCAGGGTGCTCTTGCCCGAGCCGGAGGGCCCGATGATCGAGGTGAACTGGCCTGCCTCGATGCGCATGCTCACCTCGTCGAGCGCGCGCACCTGCTGATCGCCGACGTGATACTGCTTGACCACCCGCGTCAACTCCAGCATCGGCGGCTGCGGCGAATCGTTGTCCGGCATATCGTGTCCCCCAGGGGTTTTCGGTTGTCGGGAAGTCAGCGCGCGAAGGCGCGGGTACGGGTAGTCTGCACGGTCGTCGCGCGTGCGTCGAGAATTGCCCGTAGCGCCGGCTGCTCGGCGGCCAGTTCCAGATAGGCCTCGACCGCGGAATGTCCCTCGATCTCGGCCTGTTCGAGCTTGGCGCGCAGGTGGTTGTTCCAGCGGTAGGCCAGGGCTTGCAGCAGTCCGTCGGGGCCGCCGAAGAGGCGATCCACCTCGGGGAGACCGGCGAACAGGGTGGGGTCGTCCGGGTCGATCGCTGCCCTGGCGAGCACGGTGTGCACGATCTCGGTGCGTCGATGCTGATCGGTCCAGGTCATGGGCTTCACCTTCCGTGAGCGATGTGGCCAACGCTACGGTCGCGCCGCACCGGAATCGTCGTGCCCGGGACCCGACTTCTCCTCCTACCCCGGTAGGAGGCCGGGCCCGTTCCCGGGACGATGACGAGCCGATGGCCCGGCGGCTAGCCTTACCTCATGGAGGTGAGTCACGCCCTTCCCGCGCATTCGGCGGGCCTGCGCAGTCGCTGGCGGCGACTCGCGAGCCGCCCGCGCGACGGGGTGCGGCGGGCGCTCGACATCTGCCGCGAGCGCATCGAGTCGCTGCCCTACGACTACCCGCCCGCCGTGATCATCGGCGCCGACCTGGCCCTGCTGGTGATCACCGGCGCGGCCGTGATCCAGCGGCACTCCTACTTCCCGAGCCCGCTGCCGCTGATCGCGATGGCCACCGCCTTCCTGCCGATCCCGCTGTTCGCGATCTTCGGGGTGAAGCCGCATCCGGCGCTGCTGAAGGGGTCGGCGCTGCTGTCGACCGGGCTGTTCCTGCTGCAGCCGGTCGATGCCGACTTCGCGCCGTTCGTGCTGGTGATCGTCGCCGGGGAGGTGGCGGCGGTCGCGACGCGCGGGATCACCGTCGGCTTCACCCTGCTGGCGATCCTCGAGCTGGTCGCCTTCGACCTCGCCGGCCACGTGCAGTGGGGTTCGGGCGAGCGGTTGCAGGGACTGCCGATGTATGTGCTCGGCGTGATTCTCGGCGTCTTCGTCGGGGTGCTGCTGCAATATCAGCGCCGTTTCCTCTATCAGGAGCGCGAGAACCAGGCCATTCGCGCCGGTCAGGCGGCCGACGAGGAACGGCGCCGGATCGCCCGCGAGGTGCACGACGTGATCGCGCATTCGCTCTCGATCACCCTGCTGCACCTGACCGCGGCCCGGCGCGCGTTGCAGACCGACGACGACGTCACCGAGGCGGTCGACGCGCTCGTCGACGCCGAACGGCTGGGCCGCCAGGCCATGGCCGACATCCGGCGCACCGTCGGCATGCTCGACACCAGCCCCGCGCAGCTCACCCCCGAGCCCAGCGCCGCCGACATCGACGAACTCGTCGGCGACTTCCGCCGCGCCGGGCTCACCGTCGACTACGACCGCACCGGCGATCTGGCCGTCATCGAGGGCGCCGTCGGGCACGCGCTGTACCGGATCGGGCAGGAATCGCTGGCCAATGTCGCCAAGCACGCGCCCGGCACCCCGGCGACGGTGTGCCTCGACGTCACCACCGAGGCGGCCGTCCTGGTGGTGACCAACGCGATGCCGCTCGGCCCGCCGCCGCGCCGCGACATCGGCATGGGACTGCGCGGCATGCGCAAGCGCACCGAACTGCTCGGCGGCTCGATCAGCGCGGGCGCCGCGGGCGACGGGTGGACGGTGCGCGCGCGGTTCCCGCTCAAATCCGGCGCGTGCGCCACCATCACGGCCATGCTGCCCAGCATGCTCAAGCCCCGACCCCAGGAGGACATGTGACGGCCGCGGCGCCGATCGACAACCCGGTGACGGTGCTCGTCGTCGACGATCAGGAACTGGTGCGCGGTGGACTGCGCCGGATCCTGCGCCGACGCGACGGCTTCACCGTCAGCGAGTGCGCCGACGGTGACGAGGTGGTGGCCGCCGTCGCCGCCGATCGTCCCGACGTGGTGCTGATGGACCTGCGGATGAAGCGGGTCGGCGGCATCGATGCGACGCGGTTGCTGCGGGCCCGCCCGGACGCGCCGCCGGTGCTCGTCCTCACCACTTTCGACGACGACCAATTGCTCTCCGGCGCACTGCGCGCCGGCGCGGCCGGGTTCCTGCTCAAGGACTCACCCGCCGAGGACCTGATCCGCGCGGTGCGCACGGTGGCCGCGGGCGGCGCGTGGCTCGACCCCTCGGTCACCGGCCGGGTGCTCACCGCCTACCGGACCGTCAAACCGAGCGGGACCCGCGCCGATCGACGGCTCGGCGAACTCACCGCACGCGAGTACGAGGTGCTCGAATTGATCGGCCGAGGGCGGGTCAACAGCGAGATCGCCGCCGAACTCGGCATCTCCGAAGTCACCGTGAAAAGCCACGTAGGACACATTTTCGGCAAGCTCGACCTGCGCGATCGCGCCGCCGCCATCGTGTTCGCGTTTGACCACGGCGTGGTGACACCGGGAGAATCCTCCTTCTGACGAGCAGGTCTTCGGGCATGCGAGAAGTGGGAGGCGGACGCTGGTGCAGGCACCTGGGTCACGGACGGGGAGCAGGTTCGGTCCGTACGAGTTGCGGTCGATGCTGGGCAAGGGCGGAATGGGTGAGGTCTACGAGGCCTACGACACCGGCAAGGACCGGGTAGTCGCCCTGAAGTTGCTGGCGCCCGAGCTCGCCCAGGACCCCGCCTATCAGGTCCGCTTCCGCCGGGAGTCCCAGGCGGCGGCCAAGCTGGCCGAACCGCACGTCATCCCGATCCACGACTGGGGCGTGATCGACGGGGTGCTGTTCATCGACATGCGCCTGGTCCCCGGTACCGATCTGCGGTCCGTACTGCACACGGGCGGGCCGCTCAGCCCCGAGCGCGCGGTCGCCGTCGTCGAGCAGATCGCCGCCGCCCTCGACGCCGCGCACGCCGGTGGTCTGGTGCATCGCGATGTGAAGCCCGCCAACATCCTGGTGACGCCCGCCGACTTCGCCTACCTCGCCGACTTCGGCATCGCCCACACCGAGGGCGACAGCGCGGTGACCCAGGCCGGGATGGCCATGGGCTCCTACATCTATATGGCGCCCGAACGCTTCGACGTCGGCCCGATCTCGCATCGTGCCGACGTCTACTCCCTGGCCTGCGTGCTGCACGAATGCCTCACCGGCGCCTCGCCGTTCCCCGCGGCCAGCATGAGCGTGCTGATCCGCGCCCATCTCTCCGAGGCGCCGCCCCGACCCAGCGAGATCCTGCCCGGCCTGCCCACCACCCTCGACGAGGTCATCGCCCGCGGCATGGCCAAGGACCCGGCCGATCGATACCCCAGTGCGGGCGCGCTCGCGGTCGCGGCGCGGGACGCGCTGGCCGCGGCGATGCTGCAGGGCGGTGCGCCGCTGCACACGCCGGGTACTCGCGGTCCCGTCGGCAGCGGACAGTCGCCCTACGGCGCGGCCGGTGCGGCGTTCGGCGCCGCGGCCGCCGCCACCGGTGCTCGTCCGGTGCCGCCCGGCGGTCTGGTCGCGGGTGCGACGACCGGTGGGCGTGCTGTTCCGGGTGCGCCCGCGGGCGCGACGACTGGTGGGCGTGCTGTTCCTGGTGCGACGTCCGGCGGATCCGCTGTTCCCGGTGCGTCGACTGGTGGACGTGCTGTTCCCGGTGCGTCCGCGGGCGCGACGACCGGTGGGCGGGCTGTTCCCGGGGCCACCACCGGGGGACGCGCAGTTCCGGGTGGAACTCCTGACGGTGCGACGACTGGAGGACGAAACGTGTCGAGTGGTGCCGCGACCGGTGGCCGTCCGGCTTCCGGCGGAACGCCCGCCGGGCCGACGGCCGGTGGACGCGCCGTCCCCGGCGCGCCGGGGGAGGACGCCCAGGAGCCCGCGCCGACGCCGACCGGTGAGTTCCGGGTCGTCGGCGCGGTGACCGCGACCGGCGGCATCGAGACCTCGCGCAGCCAGACCAGCGCGACCGGTGCGCAGCCGACGCTGATCATCCGTCCGCCCGCGGCCGCGCCCGGCCCCGCCGAGACCACCGGGTTCCATCGCATCCCGGTCGAGGGCACCGGCGAGATCTCCATTCCCGCGGTGATCCAGCCGACCGGTCCCGCCGAGATCCGTGTCGCCGACACCCATTTCACCCCGCTCCCGTCGGCGGACGAACCGCCTGCGCCGGAGCCCCCGCCCGCCTACACCCCGGACCAGGGCCTGCCGAAGATGCGCCCGTTCCCGGACGCGCACCTCTACGGCGGTGCCCAGCCCGGCGACACCTCCGGCCCGGTCCCGGCCCCGCCGTTCCCCGGCCCCGCCGGTTTCGTGCCACCCGACCCCGACCGCCCGGCCCCGCCGCCTCGGCTCGACGCACCCTCGGGCCCGGTCCCGCAGCGTGCCGCCCCGACCCAGCGGTTCGGCGGCGACGGTCCCGTGCCGGAAACCCACGGCCCGTCGAACCCGAACCCCCGTTTCGCGCCGACCCAGCAGTACGGCGACCAGCCTCCGCGATTCGATTCGTCCGACGACCTCTTCGACGACAGCCACGCGAATTCCGGTGCCCGGCAGAGTGACCCAGCGCCCGGCGGATTCGGCCCCGATGGTCAGCGCTTCGACCACCCGGACGCCCGATTCGCTTCCCCCGCAGGATCATTCGACGACGCAGGCTCCACCCCGGCACCCCGCTTCGCGCCGACGCAGAGATTCGACGCCGATCAGTTCGGCCCGGACGCCCGGTTCGGCGGCCCGGCGGATGTCGATCCCGCCGCCCCTGACCGGGACCTGTTCGACGACGGACGGCCCACCCCGGCACCGGGTTTCGCGCCGCCGCAGAGGTTCGACGGCGAGCAGTTCGGCCCGGACGCGATGGGCGCGGGCGGCCTGTCCGGCGCCCCGGCCCGGTTCGGTGGCCCGGCCGACGACACCGATCCACCCGCCCGCTTCGCGGCCCCGACCGAACAGTTCGGTGGCACCCCGGATCGTTTCGGCCCGCCGACCGAGCAGTACGACCCGGCCGATCCGCTGCGCTCCGCGGCGACCCAGCATGTCGGCGGTGCGAACGACCGGTTCGGTCCTCCGATCGACCCGTCCGACGCGCAGCGCTCGGCCGCGACCCAGCATTTCGGCGGCGCTCCGGACGACCGATTCGGTCGCGCCACGGAGCAGTACGACCAGTCGCGACCCGCCACCGCGCAGCGTCCGGGCACGGAGGATCACTTCGGCCCGGCCACCGAGCATTACGATCCGAAGCAGCCGTTCGGCGGCACCCCGGGCGACGGGTTCGGTCCGGCCAACGACCCGACGCGATCGCCCGCGGCGCAACCGTTCGGGGGTGCCCCGGATGACGGGTTCGGTCCCGCCACCGAGCAGTACGACCCGCAGCGGTCGGCGGCCACCCAGCACTTCGGTGGCGATCCGGACGACCGATTCGGTCCCGCCACCGAGCAGTACGACCCGCAGCGGTCGGCGGCCACCCAGCACTTCGGTGGCGCTCCCGACGACCGATTCGGTCCCGCCACCGAGCAATACGACCCGCAGCGGTCGGCCGCCACCCAGCACTTCGGCGGTTCGCCCGACGGCCTGTTCCCCGCGACAGAGCAGTTCGACCCGGCGGGAATCGACGCGCAACGGTCCGCGCCGACCCAGCACTACCAGGGCGGCGCCGACCCGTTCGACGACCAGGATCCGCAGCGGGCCCAGGCGACCCGGCAGTATCGCGGCGGCGCGGCACCGTTCCCCGCGCACCAGGCGCCCGACGATCCGGCGCGCGCGGCCGCGACCCAGCACTACGCTGCGGGCGCGCCGGATGCCTACTCCCAGTACGACGATCCGCACGGCTCCTACGGCGATCACGCCTACCGCGACCCGAACGATCCGTACGGCCCCGACCCGGGCTACGCGCCGGATCCGGCCTGGCAGCAACGGGATTCGGGGCGCAGGCGCTCGCCGTTGCTGCCGATCCTCGTCGGCGTGCTCGCCGTCGTGGTGCTGGCCATCGGCGGCGCGATCGGCTGGCGGCTGATGTCGGCGGCGGACTCGGCGGAGACCACCAGCGCCGCGCCGAGTTCGGCCGCGCCGGGCAGTACCGGCGGTGCCCCGGGGACCACCGCGCCGCGGGCGACCACCGCCGCACCGACCACCTCGGCCGGTCCGGTGACCCTGCCCGCGGGCGCCCAGCCCTGCGAATCCGGTACGGCTGCGGGCGCGTTCGGCAAGGCGGCGGTCGGGACCGCGGTCACCAGCTGCGGCTTCGCCGAAGCGGTCCGGGCGGCCTATGTCAGCGGTGGCACGGCACCGGGTCCGCGACCGGTGGTGGCGGCCAGCCCGGTGACCGGCCGCACCTACACGATGACCTGCACGCCCGAGGGCAAGCTCGTCACCTGCACCGGTGGCGAGAACGCCGTGGTCTACGTCTACTGACCCACGCGGGTCAGCTCGCGGACGACGCCACCGCCACCACGGTGTCACCGAGCCGGGTGATGGTGGCCGGATCACTCCACGACCCGGTGATCGACACACCGTCGGCGACCACGTCGGCACCCGCCGCGCGCAACCGATCCGCCATGTCCTGGTTGACCACCTCACCGGGCCCGGCCGTGATCACCGCGACCGGCTTGCCCGCGATCGCCGGCGCCGGGCCCGACCCCGCGTACGTCAGCCAGGCGATCACGCTCTCGGCCAGCGCGGGCACCGCCGTCGCCTCGTCGGCGAACAGCAGCACGCCGTCGGCCTCCAGTGCCGAGCGGCGCAGCTGGTTGGCGATCAGCGGCCGCCCCTCCTCGGTGTCGAGATCGGCCCGGTAGCCGGGCAGGGTGTCGAGTTCGGCCAGCGTCACCACGTCGACGTCGTTGCGGATCGCGACCCGCTGGGCTTCGGTCGCCAGCTGCGCCGGGGCGGAGTCCGCGCCGGGTGCGGCGACGAGCGCGAGCAGATAGGCCATGGTCGCCCCCACCTACCTGGCCTGCCGGGCGATCTTCTGCGCCGCCGCCTCGATCGCCGCGTCGTCGGCCGCGCTCAGATCGAGGACGCCGATGCCGGTGATCCGGTCGGCCAGCGCGTGGTTCGTCTCCTGCAGCCGCAGCGCGAAATCCTCGGCCACATCGGACTTCCCGGTGCCGTGCCCGAGCAGCACGAACGACGCGGGGCCGATCTCCTCGAGCAGCGCGACGGCGAGATCGTCGAAGTAGCGCAGATACACCTGGTGATCGTCGTGCCCGGTGTGCCGCTCGACCGTGCGCAGATGCCGGGCGACGGGGTCGGCGTTGCGGACGTCGCGCTCGGTGTCGCCGACGCCGGTGGTGTCCAGGTCGAAGTGCAGGATCCGGGCGGTCTCGGCGTCCATCGCGACGGCGAACAGCGATCCGGCGCCCTTCAATTCGGGGTGTTCGGCCAGCAGTTGCCGCGCGTGCTCGATGTCGCCGATGGCGACGCGGCCGTCGTGCGGCCGGTGGAAGACCTCGCGGTGCCCGTTCATCCGCACCGCGAGCCGATCACCCGATTCCTGCTCGACCGCGTCGGCGAGGTCCTCCCACAGGGAGACGAACCGGGTCCATTCGAGGTCGCGGGGCGCCGGATGTCCGGTGATCGCCGCCAGCGTCTTGCGGGTATGCGCGTTCACAGTGTTCTCCTCGGCGGGTCAACTCGATGGTGTGACAGTGACTTTCACGCTCTTCATCAGCGGTTGATCGCTCTCGGTGCTGTAGTCGCCGATCGCGCACAGCACGTTCATCTCCGGCATGTACCCGGCCGCGCAGCCCGGCGGGATGTCGTAGGGGACGACCTTGTACCGGTGCAGCGAGCGGGTCGACCCGTCGCGGGCGGTGCTGGTGATGTCGACCTCGTCGAATTCCTTCAGCCCGCGTTCGCGCATGTCCTCGTCGTTCATGAAGATCAGCGTGCGCAGGTTCTTCACGCCGCGATAGCGGTCGTTGTCGGAGTAGACGCTGGTGTTCCACTGATCGTGGGACCGCTGGGTGGCCAGGGTGAGCACGCCGGGCGGGTTGATGGTGTCGGGCAGGGCCACCGTGGAGAATTCCGCCTTGCCCGACGGGGTCAGGAAGATCAGTTCGCGCGCGGGCTGGCGGATGCGGAAGCCCAGCGGCAGCCGCACCCGGCGGTTGTAGTCCTCGAAGCCGACCAGCGCCTTCGACATCACTTCGCGGATGCGGTCGTAGTCCTCGATGTAGTACTCCCACGGCGTCTTGGTCTGCGGCAGTGTGGCTTTGGCCAGGCCCGCCACGATCGCGGGCTCCGACATCAGGTGTTCGGAGGCGGGCTTGCGAATGCCCCGCGACATGTGCACGACCGCCATGCCGTTCTCCATCGAGGTGATCTGCGGACCGCTGCGCTGCTCGTCGCGCTCGGTGCGCCCGATGCAGGGCAGGATCAGCGCGCGCCTGCCGTGCACGACATGGCTGCGATTGAGCTTGGTGCTGACGTTGACGGTGAAGCCGCACTTCCGATAGGCCTCGAAGGTGTAGGCGGCATCCGGCGCGGCGGCCACGAAATTGCCGCCCATGCCGAGGAAGAACTCGACCTTGCCCGCCTGCATCGCCTGGATCGTGGACACGACGTCGTAGCCGTTCGCCCGCGGTGGGTCGATCTTGCACACCTGGGCCAGCCGGTCCAGGAACTCCGCGCTCGGATTGTTGTCGATGCCGCACGTCCGATTGCCCTGCACGTTGCTGTGCCCACGCACCGGCGACGGGCCCGCCCCCTCACGACCCAGATTGCCGCGCATGAGCAGGACATTGACGATCTCGCGGATCGTGTCGACGCCGTGCTCGTGCTGGGTGATGCCGAGGCACCAGCTCATGACCGTGCGGTCGGCGTCGCAGTAGATGCCCGCGGCCTTGCGGATGTCGCTCTCGCTCAAGCCCGATTGGCGCTGGATCTCGGCCCAGGTGGTGTCCTTCACCTCGCGCACGTAGTCGTCGAACCCGTCGGTGTAGCGCTCGATGAACTCGCGATCGAGCGCCTTGGGATCGGTCTCGGCTTCTTCCAGTACATGTTTGGCGATGCCGCGCATCAGGGCGAAGTCGCCGCCGATGCGGACCTGCAGATTCAGGGTGCTGGTCTTGGTGGCGTGGAAGGTGGCCATGTCGACGAAGTCGTGCGGGATGATCGCCTTGCGCGCGCCCGCCTCGACCAGGGGGTTGACGTGCACGATCTGCGCCCCGCGCTTGTGCGCCTCGGTCAGCGCGGTCAGCATGCGCGGTGCGTTGGACGCCGCGTTGATGCCCATCACGAACAGGGCGTCGGCCTTGTCCCAGTCGTCGATGTCGCAGGTGCCCTTGCCGGTGCCCAGCGACGCTTGCAATGCGCGTCCGCTCGCCTCGTGACACATGTTGGAACAGTCGGGCAGGTTGTTGGTGCCGTACTCGCGCACCATCAGCTGGTAGAGGAAGGTGGCCTCGTTGTTGAGCCGGCCGGAGGTGTAGAACGACGCCAGATTCGGGTCGGGCAGTTCGCGCAGCGTCTTGCCGACCATCTCGAACGCGTCCGGCCAGCTGATCGGGACGTAGCGATCGGTCGCGGCGTCGTAGACCATCGGGTGGGTGAGCCTGCCCTGGTCCTCCAGGTCGAAGTCGCTCCAGGTGGCGAGCTCGCTCACGGTGTGCGCGGCGAAGAACTCCGGGGTGCACCGTTTGTGCGTCATCTCCCAGCTGACGTGCTTGATGCCGTTCTCGCACACGTCGAGCTTGAGGCCGTCGGTCGCGTCGGGCCAGGCGCAGCCGGGGCAGTCGAAGCCGTGCGGGGGGTGGTTCATCTTGAGGATGGCCCTGGTGCCGCTGAGCAACTCGTGCTCCTTGCGCACCATGAAGTTGCTGACGCTCATCGCCGCGCCCCAGCCCGCGGCCGGGTGGTGATAGGGCTTCACTGAGGGCACCGCGTCGCGATCGCCGTTGCTGCTCGGGCCGCTGTCGGGGTCATACGCGGTGTACGGACCGTCAGCCATGACGTGTTCCCTTCGATCGGAAGTGTTCGAAGCCTGTCGGTGCCCGGTTGCGATTCTCTACCGCCGAGGTCACGGATGGGCGTAGGCCCGGTACCGGCCCACCGACATCGAGCGTGTCGCGCGTGGGTCCGAGTGTGCGTCCCCTGGTCCGCCCGCGTCCAAGACCGACTTCCGAGCATCCGATAGGCGGCGCTTATCACCTCAGGTAGTGGCCCGAAAACCGCCTCTCACCTGCAATTTGGTGGTTTGACGCGGGTCGCGGGGTGCGGTGAGGATGGTTCATCGGCGCCGGGGAGACCGCCCCGTGACCGACCTTCGGAGGACCCCTTGCGCACCATCTCGACCCGGGCGCGGCCGGTGATTCGGCGGTTCACCACCGACATCGATCATCTGCCCGCCGCCCGGGTATTCGTCGGCCTCGCCGTGCCCGGTCTGCTGCTCATCGCCGCGGGCCGCACCGACCTGCTCATCTACGCGGTGTTCGGATCCTTCACCGGTATGTATGGTTTCGCCGAGGCGTCGCGGCAGCGGCTGGTCCATCAGTGTGAGGCGGCGGTGCTGCTGGTCGGCGCGGTCGGCGGCGGCATCCTGCTGGCCCGGCTCGACGCCTCGCCCGCCGTCCTGGTCGCCGCGGTGGCGGTGTTCGCCGCGGTCGCCTCGCCGGTCACCGACCGGCTCGGCCTGCGGCCGGAGGGTCCGTTCTTCGGTATCTTCGCCCTCGGCGCGATCGCGATGGTGGCGGGCGCGCAGCCCGATCCGCTCGCGGCGCTGGCGATCAGCGCGGTCACCGCGGCGCTGTGCGTCGTCGTCGGGTATCTGGAGTCCTCCCGGCGGCAGTGGCGGGCCGGCACCTGCGTCCTGCCGGTCGCGATCGCGCCGCACCGGGCCGGGCGCGTCTCGACGGTCCAGGCGGGCCGCTACGCGCTCGCGATCTCGATCGCGGGCGGCATCGGGCTGCTGCTCGGCGTCGGCCACGCGAACTGGGCGATGGCGGGTGCGGCGGTGCCGCTGGCCGCGGCGAACTCCCGCGGCCGGATCACCCGCGGACTGCATCGCGTGGTCGGCACGTTCCTCGGTCTCGCGGTGACCGCCCCGCTGCTGATCCCCGGCCCGAGCCCGGCGATGCTGGGGCTGGCGATCATCGCCCTGCTGTACCCGACCGAGTTGTTCATGGCCCGCCACTACGCGGTGGCGCTCGGGTTCTTCACTCCGCTGATCATGTCGATGACCGAATTGGCCGATCCCACCGATCCGCTGACCATGCTCACCGATCGCGCGGTCGACACGGTGATCGGCGTGGCGGTGGGCGTCGCGGTGGCCCTGCTGATCCGCGAACCGGCGCCCGGCACGCCCCCGACCTCCCTGCCCATGACATGCGAACCGATGCATACTGTCGACATGGCTGACGACAACCAGTGGTACTACTGCATCAAGCACCATAAGGCCGAACAGGGCAAGACCTGCTGGTACGGCGACCGGATGGGCCCGTACCCGGACCAGGCCACCGCCGAGCGGGCGCTCGAGATCGCCAAGGCCCGCAACAAGGCCGCCGACGCCGAGGACGACTGAGCTGCTGTTCCGCCAACTCGAGTACTTCGTCGCCCTCGCCCGCGAACGGCACTTCGCCCGCGCGGCCGCGGCCTGCTACGTCTCCCAGCCCGCCTTGTCCGAGGCCCTGCGCAAACTCGAACACGAGCTGGGAGTCCCGCTGGTCCGGCGCGGGCGGACGTTCGAGGGACTGACCCCCGAGGGCGAACGACTCGTGTTGTGGGCCAGGCGGATCCTGGCCGACCGCGACGCGCTCGAGCACGAGGTGCGCGCGTTGCAGACCGGCCTCACCGGTGACCTGCGGATCGGGGTGATCCCGGCGGCGTCGGGCACCGTCGCCCTGCTGACCGACCCGTTCTGCACCGCGCACCCGCTGGTGCGGATGCGGGTCGAGACCAGCCTGCGCTCGGGCGACATCGTCGCGCGGATCCGGCGTTTCGAACTCGACGCCGGCATCGTCTACGGCGACGGCGTCGACACCGCCGGGCTCACCCGGACCCCGCTCTACGCCGAACGGCAGGTCCTGCTGGCTGGCACCGACCTGCTGGCGGGCCGGTCGGGCGCGATCACCTGGGCCGAGGCGCTCGAGATGCCGATGTGCCTGCTGCACAAGGGCATGCGCGGGCGCGACCTGATCGACGACGCGCTGGTCCGGTCCGGGCTGGTCCCGGCGCCGCAGCTGGAGACCGATTCGGTGGTCTCGCTCCTCGCGCACGTGAGCACCGGCCGCTGGGCCTGCGTGGTGCCGCAGCCCTGGCTGACGATCTTCCCGCCGCCCGCGGGCGTGCGGGTCCTGCGCCTGGACGACCCCGCCGTCACCGCCGGAATCGTGCTCGTCACCCCGGCGGTCGACCCCGGCTCGGTCCTGGTGAAGGCGCTCATCGAGACCGCGCGCACGGCCGGCATCGACGACACCCTGCGCCGCTCGGCGCGGCGGCGCGAGAGCTGAGATCGAGATCGGCTATGAGTAGGTCCGCGTTCGGTACTGTCGCTCGGTATGAGGAACCACCTCGGGATCTCCGCGGTCGGCAGGCTGGTCCGATCGATCCTGATCGGAGCGCTGGTCGGGGTGCTCGCCGGGGTGCTGTTCGGCCGGGGCGTCGCCCTGAGCGGCCTGATCGGGATCACGATGATGGAGCTGTCCTTCGTCGTCGCGGGCTGGCTGGTGCTGTGGCCGATGACCGCCGAGCAGGCCGAGGCGAACGTGCGGCGCGAGGACTTCCAGCCGTTCGTCGAGGAGATCTCGGTGGTGTCCGCGGCGGCGGGCGGGCTGATCGGCATCGTGGCGATCCTGGTGCTCGGCCGGTCGGAGGAGGGGCATGTCGCGGCGGCGACCGCGCTGGCCGGGGTCTTCGCGGCCTGGGCCGCGGTGCATCTGATGTACGCGGCGCGATACGCCTTCCACTACTACGAATCACCAACGGGCGGCATCGATTTCAACTCCGACGCGCCGCCCTCGTACCGCGACTTCCTCTACTTCAGCTACAACCTCGGGATGACCTATCAGGTCTCCGACAACAATGTCACCAGTCCGGTGGTGCGGGCCATCGTGCTCCGGCACTGCCTGCTGTCCTACGCTTTCGGCACGGTCATCCTGGCGACGACGATCAACCTCGTGGTCGGCATCGCGACCGGCTGAGCGAACCCACCGCAACCCGACCGATGGGCACCTCCTGATGAGCAGAGTCACCGCACGGCGCAAGACGATCCGGCTGTCGCCGACCGGACGGATCCAGCGCCCGGACACCCTGGCGGTGGAGGAACCGCTCGAGATCCGCGTCGACGGGCAGTCGCTCACCGTCACCATGCGCACGCCGGGCAACGACATCGACCTGGTGCACGGGTTCCTGTTCGGCGAGGACATCATCGGCTCGGCCGACGACATCGTCACCGCGCGCTACTGCGCGGGCACCGACGACGAGGGCCGCAACACCTACAACGTGCTCGACCTGCGCCTGCGCACGCCGGTGCCGCTGCACACCCGCAACTTCCTCACCACCGGCGCGTGCGGCCTCTGTGGCAAGTCCGCCCTCGACGAGGTGCGCACGCACACCCGCTACCCGATCCCGCACGACACCGCGACGGTGACCACCGACGTCCTGTCCGGCCTGCCCGAACAGCTGCGCGCCGGGCAGAAGCTCTTCGACGCCACCGGCGGCCTGCACGCGGCGGGCCTGTTCACCACCGACGGCACCCTGCTCGCGGTGCGGGAGGACATCGGCAGGCACAACGCCGTCGACAAGGTGCTCGGCTGGGCACTGCGGGAGAACCGGCTTCCGGCGCACGAGCTGATCCTGGTGGTGAGCAGCCGCGCGTCCTTCGAGCTGGCGCAGAAGGCGGTGATGGCGGGGATCCCGATCCTGGCGGCGGTGTCGGCGCCGAGCTCGCTGGCCGTCGACCTGGCGGCCGAGGCGGAGCTGACCCTGGTGGGCTTCCTGCGCGGCGAGACGATGAATATCTACACGGGTGAACATCGTCTGACCTGAGCGTTTCACGGTCGAAGTGGGCGTTCGGCCATACTGCCCAGTACGGTGTCGGGACTGCTACCCCGGCATCGAAGCCCGGGGGGAGTTTAGAAACGAAGATGCTTTACATGATGACGAAAGATCGGCGCACCGTCCGGGTGGTGCTCACCGCGCTGCTCGCGGCCGTCGTGCTGCTCACCGCGGGGTGCGGCACCGGATCGAAGTCCGCGACCCCACCGCGCACGACGACCAGCACCGCCGCCGTCGACCCCGGCGCGGGCGGCGCGGGCGGCAACTTCTCGATCGCGGTGCCCGGCAGCCTGGCCGGCGACTTCAACGTCCTGCAACAGGGTTTCCGCGGCAGCGTGGGACTGGCGGTCATGCCGGTCGGCGGGGACAAGATGGTCACCTTCGGCAACTGGTCCTCCGGTCCGGCCTGGTCGACGATCAAGGTGCCGCTGGCCATCGCCGCGCTCCGCAACAACGCCTCCTACGCCACCGTCGCGACCTCGGCCATCACCGCCTCCGACAACGGCGCCGCCGACACCCTGTGGCAGTCGCTGGGCTCCGGCGCCGCCGCGGCCACCGCCGTGCAGAACGTGCTGCGCGAGGGCGGCGACATCACGACGACGGTGCCGACCACCCGCACCAGGGCCGACGCGTCGGTCTACGGCCAGGCGGAATGGACGCTGGCCGATCAGGTGCGTTTCGCCGCGCACCTGCCCTGCCTGCCGCAGAGCCAGCGCGTGGTCGGCCTCATGCAGCAGATCATCCCGAGCCACCGCTGGGGACTCGGCGCGTTCGGCAGCGCCGAATTCAAGGGCGGCTGGGGTCCCGACCCCGCGGGCAAGTACCTCGTGCGCCAGTTCGGGCTCATCGACTCGCCCACCGGCCGAATCGCGATCGCCTTCGCGGCACAACCGGATTCGGGCTCCTTCAACGACGGCATGACCATGCTGGACAAGATGGCGACCCTGATCTCGGGTCATCTCGGCGAGCTCGCCGGAGGTCACTGCGCCTGAACAGCGCTGGTGCGGCAAGATGAACGCATGCGCATCGGAGTCTTGACCGGAGGCGGAGACTGTCCAGGGCTGAACGCGGTGATCCGGGCTGTCGTCCGTACCGCGAACGGCCGCTACGGCGACGCGATCGTCGGGTTCGAGGACGGCTGGCGCGGCCTCCTAGAGGACCGCAAGATCCGCATCCACAACGACGACCGCACCGACCGGCTGCTCACCAAGGGCGGCACCATGCTCGGCACCGCGCGCACCAATCCGGACGTGCTGCGCGCCGGGCTCGGCCGGATCAAGCGGACCCTCGACGACAACGGCATCGAAGCGCTCATCCCGATCGGCGGCGAGGGCACCCTCACCGCCGCGAGCTGGCTCTCCGACGAGGGGGTGCCGGTGGTCGGCGTCCCCAAGACCATCGACAACGACATCGACTGCACCGACGTCACGTTCGGCCACGACACCGCCCTCTCCATCGCCACCGAGGCCATCGACCGGCTGCACACCACCGCCGAATCCCACCAGCGCGTCATGCTGGTCGAGGTGATGGGCAGGCACGCGGGCTGGATCGCGCTCAACTCCGGCATCGCCGCGGGCGCGCACCTGACCCTGGTGCCCGAGGAACCCTTCGACGTGGCGCAGGTGTGCGCTCTGATCAAGAGCCGTTTCCAGCGTGGCGACAAGCACTTCATCTGCGTGGTCGCCGAAGGCGCCCATCCCGCACCGGATTCCGGCTTCGCGCTGCGCGAGGGCGGCATCGACGAGTTCGGCCACGAGCGGTTCACCGGTGTCGCCCAGCAGCTCGGCTCCGAGATCGAGCGCCGGATCGGCAAGGAGGTCCGCACCACCGTGCTCGGTCACGTACAGCGCGGCGGCAGCCCCACACCCTACGACCGCATCCTGGCGACCCGGTTCGGCGTGCACGCCGCGGAAGCGGTGCACGCCGGGCATTTCGGGCAGATGGTCGCGCTGCACGGCACCACCATCGGACTGGTTCCGCTGTCGGAGGCCACCAAGCAGCTCAAGCGGGTCCCGCCGGAACGGCTGAGCGAGGCGCAGGCCTTCTTCGGCTGAGCCGTCGCGGTCCTCGACTTTTCGGTGCGCGTCGGTACCGTTGCCGTATGCGTACCGGTCGAGTGATCGTTTCGGTTCTGTTCGTCGTCGCCGCGCTGGTGACGGGCTGTTCCTCGGACGAGGAGGCGGGCCCCGCCGTCCAGGGGCCCTGGCACGGGGACATCGAAGCGCCGGGCGCGCCGATCGCGATCGGCGTGACCTTCGCCGAGAACGGCTCGGCCACCATCGACATCCCCGTGCAGGGCGTGCGCGGCGCGGCACTGAAAGACGTGCGCACCGAGCCGGACCGGGTCGAGTTCACGGTCCCCGACGCACCGGGCGACCCGGGCTTCCGGGGCAAGCTCGACGGCGAACAGATCACCGGCGACTGGGTACAGGCCGGTCAGCGGGTGCCGCTGGTGCTGCGCCGCGGGCCGGTCGAGAGCGTCGCCAGGCCGCAGGACCCGAAGCCGCCGTACCCGTACCGCAGCGAGGACGTCACCTATCGCAACGGTGACCTCACCATCGCGGGCACCCTCACCGAACCCGAAGGCAGCGGCCCGTTCCCGGCGATGCTGCTGATCACCGGCAGCGGCGCGCAGGACCGCGACGAGGAACTGATGGGCCACCGCCCGTTCCACCTGCTGGCCGACACCTTCACCCGCGCCGGCTACGCCGTGCTGCGCACCGACGACCGCGGCGTCGGCGGCACCGGCGGCAACCTCGACGACGCCACCTATCCCGACCTCGCCGCCGACGCGGCCGCCGGCGTCGCGTTCCTGCGCGCCCGGCCCGAGATCGACCCGGCGAAGGTCGGCCTGTTCGGGCACAGCGAGGGCGGCTATCTCGCCCCGCTGGTCGCCGCGCGGCCCGACAGCAATGTCGCGTTCGCGGTGCTCATGGCCGGTCCCTCGGTGGTCGGCGCCGATGTGCTGATCGAGCAGAACAAGGTGATCATGGCCTCGGCGGGCGCGCCACAGAACGAGATCGACGCGCAGGTCGACTACGTCACCCAGTGGTCGACGATGCTGCGCGCCGGTGACATCGCGGGTGCCGCGGCCTTCGCCCAGCAGCACAACGACTCGCTGCCGCCCGACCAGCGCGCGTCCCAGGAGACGCTCGACTCCTTCAACACCCCGTACATGGCCTCGTTCATCACCTACGACCCGAAGCCCGCGCTGGAAGCGCTGCGGGTACCGGTGCTGGCCTTCTTCGGCGACAAGGACCAGCAGGTGCTCGCCACCCAGAACGAGCCGCCGATGCGGGCCAACCTGGCGGGCGACCCCGACGCCACCGTGTACACCTTTCCCGGCGTCAACCACCTGATGCAGCCCACCGAAACGGGCAAACCCAGCGAATACTCCTCCATCGAGACCACCATCGACCCGGCCGTGCTGACCTATGTCACCGACTGGCTCACCCAGCGCGTCCCGCCCCGTTAGAGCTTCCTAAGATAGACAGTTATGAGCGCACCCACGGTCGAGTTGATGGACTACGCCGATGTCATCTCCCGGTACGAGCCGGTGCTCGGCATGGAGGTCCACGTCGAGTTGTCCACGGCGACCAAGATGTTCTGCGGTTGCCCCACCGAGTTCGGCGCCGACCCCAATACCCAGGTGTGCCCGGTCTGCCTCGGCCTGCCCGGCTCGCTGCCGGTGGTCAACGAGAAGGCCGTCGAGTCGGCCATCCGGATCGGTCTCGCGCTGAACTGTTCGATCACCCCGTGGGGCCGGTTCGCGCGCAAGAACTACTTCTACCCCGATCAGCCGAAGAACTACCAGATCAGCCAGTACGACGAGCCGATCGCCACCGATGGTTTCCTCGACGTGGTGCTCGACGACGGCTCCACCTTCCGGGTCGACATCGAGCGCGCCCACATGGAGGAGGACACCGGCAAGTCGCTGCACGTGGGCGGCGCGACCGGCCGGATCCACGGCGCCAGCCACTCGCTGCTCGACTTCAACCGCGCCGGCGTGCCGCTGATCGAGATCGTCACCAAGCCGATCACCGGCGCCGGTGAACGCGCGCCCGAGGTGGCCCGCGCCTACGTCACCGCGCTGCGTGAGGTGCTGCGCTCGCTCAACGTCTCGGACGTGAAGATGGAGCAGGGCTCGCTGCGCTGCGACGCCAACGTGTCGCTGATGCCGGTGGGTGCGAAGGAGTTCGGTACCCGCACCGAGACCAAGAACGTGAACTCGCTCAAGAGCGTCGAGGTCGCGGTGCGCTACGAGATGCGCAGGCAGGCGGCCGTGCTCACCGACGGCGGCGAGATCGTCCAGGAGACCAGGCACTTCAACGAGGCCGACGGCTCCACCTCCGCCGGTCGCCGCAAGGAGACCGCCGAGGACTACCGCTACTTCCCGGAGCCGGACCTCGAGCCGGTCGCGCCCGCCGCCGAGTGGGTCGAGGAACTGCGCGCCACCATCCCCGAGTACCCGTGGCTGGTGCGCGCCCGGATCCAGGCCGACTGGGGGCTGTCCGACGAGGTCATGCGCGACCTCGTCAACGCGGGCGCCCTCGACCTGATCATCGCCACCGTCGAGGCCGGTGCCCCCGCGAACGAGGCGCGGTCGTGGTGGGTCGCCTACCTGACCGAGAAGGCCAAGGAGCGCGAGGTCGCCCTCGCCGAGCTGCCGATCACGCCCGCGCAGGTGGCCGCGGTGATCGCGCTGGTCGAGGCCAAGACCGTCAACAACAAGGTCGCCAAGCAGGTCGTCGACTTCGTCCTCGCGGGCGAGGGTGAGCCCGCCGCGATCGTCGAGGCCAAGGGCCTCGGCATGGTCAGCGACGACTCCGCCCTGCAGGTCGAGGTCGAGAAGGCCCTGGCCGCCAACCCCGATATCGCCGAGAAGATCCGCTCCGGCAAGGTCCAGGCGGCGGGCAAGATCGTCGGCGACGTCATGAAGGCCACCCGCGGCCAGGCCGACGCGGCCAAGGTCCGCGAACTGGTCCTGGCCGCCTGCGCGTAGCGGTGTGACATACGACCGCCCCCACCGGAATCCGGTGGGGGCGGTGGCGTTCTAGTCGGGCCCGCCCGCTCCGCCCTGCGGCGGTGGGATGCGCACGACGCGGTCGTCGAATTCGCCCGGGGTGCCCTCGGCCTTGTTGATCGTGGTCACCCAGACGCTGCCGTCGGAGGCGGCGGTGGCGCCGAGCAGCTTGCCGTACTTGTCCTGGGCGATCAGTGTGGGCGCGGTGGTGACGGCGTAGGTGTTGGGGTCGGCGGCGATCGCGGCCAGCGCCTTGCCCTCGGACAGGGCCACCGCGACACCGTCACCGGTGGCCGTGCACCCGCCGACGCCCGGCCGGTCCGGCCAGGTCCACGAGACGGTCAGCGTGCCCTCGGTGCTCAGATGCTGCAGCCGGTCCTCGGCGGCCGTGCGATCGGTGACCCACATGCCGTTCTTGCCGTCGCGGCACAGGTCGCCCGCGGTGCCGAGGCCCGAGGCCACCACCTGCGGGCTGTTGGCGCCCGAGGACGGCGACTCGAGGCGCAGCACCTTGCCGCCGAGTGAGCCGGGATCGGCCGCCGCGCCGGGGTTTCCCGCGTCGCCGGTGAGGACGAGCAGCTGGGTGGGTGTCGCCCATTCGATGGCGCCGCGATTCCCGGTGGTGCCCTTCGGGATTCCGGTCAGGATCTCCTTGGGCGCGCCACCGTTGCTGGACAGCCGGACCACCCGGTTGTCACTGCCGGTGGTGATATAGGCGTACATCAGCCCGTCCTCGCCGAAGGTTGGCGAGAGCACGATGTCGGAGATGCCGCCGTCGCCGGAACCGTCGACCGGCACGCTCGCGACCTCCACCGGCGGCTCCTGCGGGGTGCTCGCGTCCACCGGGGTCACCCGCAGGATGCGGCCGGTGCGCCGCTCCGCCACCAGCGCGCCGTCGCCGACCGGGATCAGCCCGGCGCCCGAATCCATGCAGGTGGCGATGACATTCGGGTCGGGATCGATGCACGGTCCGGTCGGCCGCGGTACCTGCGACGGCGAATCCTGCGGCTTCTTCGGCTCCACATTGGACCCGCCCAGCGACGGCTCGGTGGTGAACGGGCTCGACGCCGACTCGTCGAACCGGGCGCACCCGGCGACCAAGACGGTGCCCAGTGCCAACCCGATCGCCACGCGGCCCGCGAATACCGAACTCATGGCACAGACGTTACCGGCAGCCGAGTGGGGCTGACACGCCTGTTCCGGGGAAGACCGGCACACCGAGTCGGCACGTCATAGGGTGAGGCGGTGACCGACAAGTCGAATGACACACCGCACGCCGACGGGCCGGCGCCGACCGGACCACCGGCGTCGTCGTCGGGTCGCCCGGTGACCAGCCCGTACGATTCGCCCACCACGCAGATGCCGAAACCGGATCTGCACAAGGACATTCCGCGCACCGACGAGGACCTCGGCCTCGACCCCGGTGACGAGGTGCCGAGCGCGAGCGCCGCGCAGGCGTCCGGCGGTGGCGACGACGGCTACGGCTACGCGTCGATCCCGCCCGCGGCCGCCGCCACGGCGGGCACGGTCCGGCTGCAGCGCCGCAACCGCGAGCCCCGCCGCGGCACCCTCGACCTCGGGCTGTTCGTGCTGCGCCTGGTGGTCGGCTACACCTTCATCTACCACGGGCTGCAGAAGCTCACCGGCTGGTTCCACGGCCCCGGCCTCGACGGCACCAAGGCGATGATGGAGAACGGCGGCTGGGACTACCCGTCGCTGTCGACCGCCCTGGTGATCGCCGGCGAACTCGGCGGCGGCATCCTGCTCGTGCTCGGCCTGGCCACGCCGCTCGCCGCGGGCGCCGTGCTGGCGACGATCCTCACCGCCTGGATGTGGAAGCAGGGCATGATCGCCGGCTTCCAGTACAACGCGGGCACGCCCACCGGCGTCGAGCTCGACTCGATCCTGGCCGGCGCCGCCCTGGCGATCATCCTCACCGGCCCCGGCCGCTGGTCCTTCGACCGCGCCCGCGGCTGGGCCACCCGCCCCGCCTACGGTTCCTTCACCGTCGTCCTGCTCGCCATCGCCGCCGCGATCGCCAGCTACCTGTTCCTCCACGGCGGCAACCCGCTGACGGGCATCGGCCCGTTCAACTGAGTCCGGACGGCTGCGGCGGTGCGGGTTCGGCCAGGTGAGCGGTCATGGTGACCCGCACATCGGCCAGGAATTCCTCGAACCGCCGCAGTTCGGCGGGGGAGTATCTCCCCATCACCGTGTCTTCCACTTTCACCCCGAGCGGACCGAAGAAGTCACCGGCCAGGGCATGGATGCGCGGGGTGCTGCGCAGTGTGACGATGCGCCGGTCGTCGTGTTCGCGGCTGCGGACGATATGACCGGCTTTCTCCAGCCGGTTGAGCAGCGCGGTGGTCGCGCTGTTGGACAACGAGATCCGCTCGCTGAGCCGCGCGGGTGACAGCGTGCCGCCCCGTTCCTCCGCGGTGAGGATCTCGATCAGCGCCTCGGCATCGGTGGAGTGCAACCCGAGCCAGGTCGCGAACCGATGGGTGAATTCGCGGTAGTTCGCGCCATAGGCGCGCAGGCCCTCGTGGATCCGTTGATACTGCGCACCAGCGTCCGACCGACTCATAGGTTCCTTTCGCATCGGTTGACATCCTATTGCCCGCAATCTACTTTGACCATGGAAATATTCCACCATGGAAATAGGAGATGCGATGAGTCAAGAGTCGTCCATCCGCCGATGGCTCGGCTTGATCGCCATCGCCCTCGGTGTCGCGCTGATCGTGGTCGACACCACGATCGTGAACGTGATCATCCCGTCGATCATCGAAGATCTGGCGACGGGTTCGACCGAGGCGCAATGGATTCAGGAGTCCTACGCGATCGTGTTCGCGGCGCTGCTGCTGGTGGTCGGGCGGATCGCCGACATCGTCGGGGCCCGCAGAGTGTTCGTCGCCGGTGTGGTCGTGTTCGGCGCGACCAGCGTCCTGGCCGGGCTGGCCCCCGGCGGTGGGCTGCTGATCGTCGCCCGGTTCCTGCAGGGCGCGGGCGCCGCGATGATCCTGCCGACCTCGCTGGCCCTGCTCAATGCCACCTTCACCGGCAAAGCGCGGGGTCAGGCGTTCGCGGTGTGGGGTTCGACGATCGGCGCCGCCGCCGCGCTCGGTCCGCTGCTGGGCGGCTGGCTGGCCGAACACGTGTCGTGGCGCTGGGCGTTCGGGATCAATGTGCCGCTGGCGGTGCTGATCGTGGTCGGTGTGCTGGCCTGCATCGCGCCTTCCCCGAAGGTCGCGGGGCGACTCGACGTGTTCGGCGCGATCCTGTCGGTACTCGGTCTCGGGCTGCTCGCGTTCGGCTTGGTCGAAGGCCGAACCTACGGCTGGATCAGCACGGTGCATCCGCTGGGGATCGGCGGTTTCACCTGGGGTGGTGGGCCGTCGCCGGTGCTGGTCGCGCTGGTGCTGAGCGTGCTCGCGCTGGCCGGTTTCGTGGTGCGCCAGGTGCTGCTGCGCCGCGGTCCCGACGCCGACAAGGCGCTGATGGACCTGAGCCTGTTCCGGTTGGCCTCGTTCCGCAACGGCAATATCGCCACGCTGATCATCGGGCTCGGCGAGTTCGGCATCGTCGCGGTCCTGCCGCTGTGGCTGCAGTTCACCCTCGGCTACAGCGCCGTGCAGGCCGGGCTGGCGCTGGTGCCGATCGCCATCGGCAGTTTCATCGCCAGCGGCGCCAGCTTCGGCATGGCGGGCAAGGCGTCACCGCTGAACATGGTCCGGCTCGGCCTCGCGCTCGAGGTCGTCGGCCTGGCGGCGCTCGCCTTCTTCGCCGCCACCGACAGTTCCTGGTGGGCGATCTCGCTGATCCTGTGCGTGTACGGCGTCGGCGTCGGCTTCGCCACGGCCCAGGTCACCAACGTGGTGCTGGCCGAGATCCCCGAGAACGACAACGGCCAGGCCTCCGGCATCCAGAGCGCCTTCCGTCAGCTCGGTTCCGCGCTCGGCATCGCGGTGCTCACCACCGTCTTCTTCACCACGCTGAGCGCGCAGATCGACGACGACCTGACCGCCGCGGGTCTGCCCCCGGCCCAGGCGCAGCAGTACGCGCACGCCGTCACCAGCAGCGCGGGCGCGGCGATCGAAGGCTTCGCCGCCCAACCGGAGACGCGCGAGATCGCCGAGGCCGGCCGCACGGCGATGACCGACGGCATCACGCTGGGCGGCTACCTGGCCGCGGGCTTCGTCCTGCTCGGGTTGATCGCCACCGCCCTCATCCCCGCGCGCACGGGCGACGAGTCCGCTACGCCGACAACACAACCCGCGCTCGTGTGAGGACGGCATCGCGAGGGCGGTGGCGTCCGCACCGAGGATCAGGTCCGCCCCGCCGCACCGACATGGTCCGACGGCGAAACCGCCGCTCGAACTCGCGAGAACACGGGTAGCCCACGGGGAATCGGCTGAGCCCACCGACGAGTGCGCCGCCCGTGGCATAGACGAACGGCGGCGCACACGTTTGTCGCCGCAGTTTAGGTTCGGGCGCTTAAGGGACATTGGGGGCCGCGCCCCGTTCGGCCCACGGCGCCCGGGCGGCGGATGCG
>NZ_JBHVWX010000012.1:0-153703 GCF_042882065.1 Nocardia sp. NPDC058244
TGGTACTGCACTCGACAGGGTGTGGGAGAGTAGGACACCGCCGGAACATCATTGCGAAAGGCCCTCCAACTTCGGTTGGAGGGCCTTTTTGCGTTCTACGCAGCTGCTAATGCGGTACGCCGTCGGCCTGGCAGTATTCTGCCGGATCGGTTTCCGTGAAGGTCATGATGATTCGCAAGACTGCTGTGCAGCAAGAGGATCGGGGGCCACGGCCGGAGTGCGATACGATCTCAACCGTCAGGTTGCGGCCCGACGGGCTTCCGCTAGGCGGATAGGCCCCCGCTGCAGGAGGGTTTCGTGCTGCCAGGGGGATTCCGACGTGGTGGAGAGGGCTCTGCGGACGACCGCGGCCGAGGTGATGGAGTGGTCTCTGGAGGCCGTACTTGCTGAGATGATTGTGGAGCGTCAGCGACGAAAGCCTGGGCAGCGGAATTCCCAGACGCGGTCCTGGGAGGCGAGCCTTCCGGAGATTGCCAAGGATCTCCTGGAAGCCGGCTTGGGCGACGTCGAGATGCTGATCGAATTCCGCCTGCCGGAGACGAGGTCGCGGGCGGATGTGATTCTGGCCGGGATCAATCCACACACCGGCGCCGACAGCTACGTGGTTGTGGAACTCAAGCAGTGGAGCAAGGCCGAGCTGGCCTACAACTGCGATCGCATCGTGCGGGCGAGTGGCGTACGGGACGAGGAACTTCATCCGATCGACCAGGTTCGCGGGTACTGCAGGTACCTCGCGCAGTACATCGAGGTACTCCACGATCGTCCGCAGTCGGTACACGGCGCCGCCTATCTGCACAACGCCACCGAGAACTCGATCAGCACCTTGCGGGCCAGACAGCCTGACCAGTTCGGTCGCTTGTTCACCGGTGAGCGGCGTGCCGAGTTCCAGGCGTTCCTGGCGAGCCGCCTTGCCCCGGGGGCAAGCGCGTCGTCTGCTGAGCGGTTGTTGGACAGCACGATTCTGCCTCGGCCTGATCTGATCACGTTCACCGCGTCGGAACTACGTGAGGCCACCGAGTACTCGCTGATAGACAATCAGGAGCTCGCCTACCAGCGGGTGCTTGAACAGGTGCGGTTGTCACACGAGCGGGATCAGAAGAGTGTCGTGATCGTGACCGGCGGCCCGGGCAGCGGGAAGAGCTTGATCGCGGTCACCTTGCTCGCGCAACTGCACCGAGACGGATACAAGGTCAGGCACGCCACTGGTTCAAACGCCTTTACGGAGACTCTTCGGAAGTACCCTGCGAAGGGATCGACCGAGCTGAAGGGCCTGTTCCAGTACTACCGGACTTTCGCGAACTACCGGCAGAACCAACTCGATGTCTTGATCTGCGACGAGGCGCATCGTATTCGCGCGGTGTCGACGAACCGCTTCACGCCCAAAGCGGAGAGGGAGAGGCGAATCGACCGTCCGCAGATCGACGAGCTCATCGCAGCCGCCAAGGTTCCGGTGTTCCTGCTGGACGAGCATCAGGTTGTACGTCCTGGCGAGGTGGGTACGCAGAACGAGATCCAGTCACATGCCACGCGTGCGGGTTACCCGGTGCACACAATCGAGTTGGACGGGTTGTTCCGGTGCGGTGGAAGCGACGAGTACGACGAGTGGGTGCGCCGCCTACTGGGACTGCGAGTCGGGGGGCCAACTCTCTGGACCGATGACCGGAGGTTCGAGGTTCGGGTGGCCAGGTCGCCACAAGAGATGCAGGACTTCTTGCGGACGAAGCAAGACGCAGGTGAGTCCGCTCGTATCACCGCCGGATACTGCTGGCCGTGGAGCGTGCCGAACGAGGACGGCAGTCTGGTCGACGACGTTCGCATCGGGTCGTGGTCGATGCCGTGGAATTCCAAGGCCACCAGGACACTTGATGGAGTTCCGTCCAGTTCGTTCTGGGCTACCGATCCAGCTGGTTTCGAGCAGGTGGGGTGCATCTACACTGCACAAGGTTTCGAGTATGACTGGGCGGGCGTCATTATCGGCCCCGATCTGGTAGCTCGCCACGGACGGCTTGTCAGCGCGCGCAACGCGAACAGGGACAAGCCCATGAAGTCGAAGACGCTGTTCGACGAAGACTTCGATCGGTTGATTCGCAACGTCTACAAGGTGTTGCTCACCCGCGGTATGCGGGGTGTCGTCATCTACTCCACCGACCCGGAGACCCAACGGTTGCTCACTGATCTGGTGCCCTTGACGAATATGTCGCAGGTGCAGTGAGGTCCGTTCGGTCAGCGCGCAGCTTGCACCCACAACGCGGACTTGCCGGGCGGAAACTACTGCAGCGGATCAAGTTTCGGTCTTTGTCGTGAGCGGTGCGATGACATTGTGGTGATTCAGGAGATCGAGATCCCCTGAATTCGAGGCACCGGCGTGTTGTGTGTGTCGGAGGGCGCAGCCATGCCGGCGTTGTCCGTGCGGGGCCGAGTGCCGGATCGGCCGCCCCAAGATCCCACCGGCTGTCGACCATACGACAGCGTCGGACTCGAGCCACGTCTGTACCTGACCGGCCTGCAGCTGCTACAGCTAGGCAGGCCTGGGTGGAATCGGTGCGGCTGATCGGCCCAGCCGAATCCTTCGGATAGCGAGCCGAGCACTCAGTTGGTATTGGGCGTCAGGCGCGTCTGACCAGCAACGCCACCGTGGCACTCGAGCGGGTCGTGGGCTGGCGCACTCGCAGGGAGATGGTCGGTAACGCGAACTGGTTGCTGCGGAGCGCAGGGACTCGACAACTGAGCCGAACAGGGCATGTCCGCGCGCAGCGACCTCATGCAAAAGAACTTCACACATCGCTATGACGTGTAAAAAAAACCGGGGAAACTTTACATGTCTTGCCTGTTGTGGCAGGTTGGGTCGATGACCAGCTGGCGTCCGGATGTCCCGTTCAACGACCTTCCGGCGGTTCCGAAGCCCGAGATTCTCGAGACTCGACTCGTGCTGAAAGCGGCGATCGCGGCAAACAGGGCGCTGGCGCAGCTCGACCAGGCGGCCATGGCCATGCCCAACCCGACGGTGCTGATCAACACGATCCCACTGCTGGAGGCGCAGGCCAGCTCGGCGATCGAGAACATCGTCACCACCACTGATGCGCTTTTCCGGCACGTCGATGACGATGCCAATGCCGATGCAGCGACGAGAGAGACCCTTCGGTACCGGCACGCGCTGCGGATCGGCTACGAGCACACGATGGCCCGTGGGCTCACTGCTTCGACCGCGGTAGAGGTGTGCGGGATCATCAAGAACCGGCAGATGAGGCTCCGTGATCTGCCGGGTACCCGCATCGGAAATCCAGCGACCAACGAGGTCATCTACAGCCCGCCGGAAGGTCAGGAGGTCATCGCGGCGAAGATGGCCGACTGGGAGCGGTTCGTGCACTCCGAAGACGGTGTGGATCCGCTGATCGTCATGGCTGCCGCGCACTACCAGTTCGAGGCCATCCACCCGTTCTCCGACGGCAACGGGCGGACCGGACGCATCTTGAACGTGCTGATGCTGGTGGAAGCCGGGCTGCTACGGCTCCCGGTGCTGTACCTCTCGCGCTACATCATCGACACCAAGCGTCAGTACTACCGGCGGTTGCGTGCAGTCACCGCCGAGAGGGACTGGGAGTCCTGGTTGCTCTACATTCTTGCCGGCGTCACGCAGACATCGGAGACCACCGTGGCGAAGATCAACAACATCCGGCAGCTCCAGGAAACCTTCGCGCAGCAGGCCAGAACAGTGTGCAAGGGTGGATCCGATTCGGAGTTCCAGGCGGTGCTGTTCGAACAGCCGTACTGCCGCATCGCCACAGTGATGGAACGTTGTGGTGTTTCGCGGCCGACCGCAACCGGCTGGTTGAACGGGCTGGCCGAAGCCGGGATGATTCGAGACGTGAAGATTGGTCGAGACCGCGTGTTCATCAATGCAGAGTTCCTGGATCTACTGACGGCTCCCTGACGCTCGCTCGTGGGGCGATGGCTTCACCGTGCGAAGGGTGCTGACGTTCAATCGGTGAGCACACCCACCCAGAGGTAGTCGCGGGCTCGGCTGGAGGCTACGAGGTGCTGGCGGGCTTGCAGTTCGGCTTGGTCGCGGGCGGCGGGGTGAGGTCGGCGAGGTTGGTGGGGGTGTTCAGCGGTGAGGCTTTGGACGTTGCAGGCGCCGGAAGTTGTCGCGATATTGCGTCACGCTGACGTCTATCGCGCCGACTGGGATCTGGTGGTCAGCAACTGGCGTGGTGCGTACGCCGACATGGTGGCGGAGATGGGCCGGCGGGGAATCGACTGTGGTGGGGCGCCGCCGGTGTGGTGCTGGCCCGGGCGGGCGTGGCGGCGCGGGGCTGTTCGGTCATCGGCGAGCATGTTGCTCGGTGACCATGAATGGGCACACGGTCGATGGTTGTTGAAGCTTGATGTGCCTGCGGAGGTGTCGCTGGCGACTTCGTACGCGGTGTGGAACGAGTATCTCGGCTACGCGGCTGGGTTTCAGGACCAACCGGAACAGATGGATTGGTCCGGGCGGAAGACGTGGGAGTTCGACGAGATTCAGGTGTGTACTCCGGAATTGCGGCGGGAATGGGTGGTGCGTGCTCGGCCGTACCCGCCTGATGCGGACACCGTTGCTCGGATCGAGGCGGATCCGCTGCTGCGGGATCTGTACGTTCCGACCCGTAGTGGGCGGTGGAGCGGAACGATTCGGGATCGCCGGGGAAGTGCTCGGTTCGGTTAAGGTCAGACAACATCACGGTCTGCGTAGTTCATGTGTGGCGCCCGCCGAATTCCCCAGGTATGCAGCGTGTCTCGACTCATTGGCCGAACGAGTACCGAAGGTTCGCGTTGATCAAGGTGTTCAGCCGGTAGCGAAGGTGACCGATCGCGGAGTCGTCGAGGTTCGGAGTGCCGATGTAGAGGGTCCAGCGGAGGTCTGTGCCACCTCGGCCGTCCGTGGGGAGGTCGAAACGGATACGGGCGGTGGGGTGTTTCGGCCAGAGTGAGCTCCAGATGACGAGGTCGGGATCGTTGCGCTCGAGGATGGTCGGGCGTTGCTCGTCGGGGAGCAGGATCAGCCAGGGGCGGGTCGGGTCGCGGTCCGGGTTTGTCAGCGCGGCGTAGACGGCGTGGGGTGGGGCGGGTTGGTTGCGCTTTCGGCTGCCTATGGGGTGCATGGCGCGGATGGTAGTGGGGAACCGCGGTCGGGCGTGGTGACCGCGGTTCGTTGGTGGGTCAGGTCGACAGGGCGTCGGCGATGTCGCTGTGTCCGCAGCGGGCTGCTTGGGGTGCGAGGAGAGTGCGGAGTCGGGGAGGGAGGTCGGAGTTGATGGCCGCCACGGACTTCCACACTTCTGGGTCGGTGGTCGTGAACGAAGTGACCAGGGACTCGAGGTCGTCGAAGTCGGCGAGGAGGGTGAGTGAGCGGGTTCGGGCGGCGGGGGCCTGGCGGAGGACGATGCGGATCAGGGTGGTGGTGGCGCCGGCGGCGGGGGTCGCGGTGAGGGCGGCGTGGAAGTCGGGGGTGGAGAGGGTGGCGATGGTGGTGGCGAGGTGGTCGTGGGTGTGGGGCGGGAGGGCGTCGACGAGGGGGAGGGCCGCGGACCAGAGGTTGTGGGCGGCGGCCGTGGTGACGGCGGCCGACAAGGTGTCCGGGCGGTGCATGACGGGGAGGGCGGCGAAGCGGCGGCGGTCGGGTTCGTCGAAGGCCAGTGCTACGGGGATGAGGATGTCCCAGTGGTCGCCGGTGTGGGCCTGCTCGATGAGCGCGGTGAGTGCGTCGTCGGGCTCCGCGGAGATCCGGGCGGCGACGGTGTGGAGCTGGGCGGGCGACAGGTGTTGGGCGAGGGGGAGCAGGTCGAGCCAGAGATCGTGGGTGAGCGCGAGGTCGACGACGCCGGTGAGGACGGCTGGGTCCTGCATGAGTGGGCGTTCGACGAGACGTTGCAGGGCAGTGGATTCCATGCCAGCGGCTACCGGGAGGAGAGTGTCCCAGGCGTCGAGCTCGGTGACGGCGGTGAGTAGGGCGTCGAGGATTTCGGGGTCTTGATCGGCGACGACATTGCCCAGGTGGGAGCGTTCTGTGGGACCGAGGAGGTCCAGGAGGGCGATGGCTTCGGGCCATTGGTTTTCGGCGGCGGTGGCGCGGATCATGCCGGGGACGCGGTCGGTGACGATGGTGAGGAGGCGGTCGGCGGCGTCGGTGTTCTCGAGGTAGTAGCCGACGTGGAGGAGGTCGATGTCGGCGGCGTGGGGGAGGGCGGCGCGCAGGACCTGGTCGGGGACGGCGCCGGCCAGGCGGCCCATGGTGAGGTAGTCGCCGCGGGCGATGAGTTCGCGGGCGGTGGCGGCGGCCATGCGGTCGGGGACTTCGGCGATGAGGGCGGTGGCGCGGCGGGGGTCGAGGGTGACGGTGGCGTCGGCGAGGAAGGTGGGGGAGAGGGCGCCGGCGATGGCTACGGCGCGGGCGGGGTCTACCGAGCCGGCGATCGCGGCGGCCAGGACGGGGCCGAAGGCGGCTTCGGTGATCTTGGCGGCGATGGGGGCGGGGATGAGTTTGGCGGCGGCGCCGATGCGTTGCATGCGGCGGGATTCGCGGTTGGCGATGGTGGTGGTGATCTGGTCGCGGAACCGGCGCAAAGCCTCGGGTGGGAGGTCGGCCAGGAAGTCGAGGTCGGTGGAGTCGCGGCGGTCGAGGACGCGGGCGAGTTTGGCGATCTCGGCGGTGCTGTGGTGGGTGGTGGTCACAGGCCGAGCACCTTCTTCACCGCGGGGCGGGCGAGGCGGGGGATCAGGCGCATGCCGGAGTTGACGGCGTCGTCGAGGGCGGCGCGGCGAGTGTCGAACGCGGCGCGGACGTAGGTGTCGAGGAGGGTCAGTTGCTCGGGGGTGAGGTTCGCGAATTCCGGGGGTGGTGGGGCGCCGAGTGTCGCGGTGAGTTGAGCCAGGGCATCCGGCACGGACCTTCTCCTTCGCTGCGGTGTTCGGCAGAGCGTACTGCCGGTACGAATTGCGATACTGCCGGTCCGGAACGGGATTGTAAAGCGGGCTGGCTGGGTGGTGTCGCTGGTCATATCTGGCGATCGGGGTGCTTTCCGGAGCGAATCGAGGTGATGCTGCCAAGTCGTACTTGCGGTACGTGTACGGTGTAGTGGGTGACCAGACCGAGCCGCCGACCGCCGCCGGTGAGTCGGGATGTCATCGTTGATGCCGCGATCCGGGTGCTCGATCGGGACGGGCCGCGGGTCAGCATGGATTCTTTCGCCGCCGAGGCGGGGATCACCAAGCCGCGGTTGTATCGGCAGTTCGCTGACAAGAGTGATCTCTACACGGCCATCGGCAATCGGTTCGCCGATACCGCTTTCGCCGCGACCGGTACCGATCTGACGCTGCTGCTCCAGCCGCCGCGTGCGGCGATCGCGCGGGCGCTCGGGGATTATGCCGTCGGGATTCTCGACCATCCGAATGTGTTCCGGTTTCTGGCGCAGGCGCATGCCGGGACGAGTGGAGAAGGGTCGACCGGGCAGTACGACCTCAGCAGTGCGGTCGCGGCTCGGTTCACGAAAAGGGCGCGGGTGGTGGCGGATTCGATTCCGTTGGACGCCGAGGGGATCGAGTATCTGGCGCGGGCGATCGTCGGGGTGATGATCGCGCTCACTGATCTGTGGTTGGGTGAGGACGAACCGGATTCGGGTGAATTCGTCCGGCGGGTGGGGGAATTGGTGTGGGGGATGATCGATGCGTTTTTGCGGGGGCGTGGGGTGGAGGCGGCGCCTGATGTGCCGATATTCGTCACGTTGGCAGCATTGAACGCGGATTCGGAGTAGCGGCAGCTCACGGCAGTTCGAGCGGGGTGCTGCAGGCTACGGTCTCCGGTCCGATGGTCGGGACGTCGTACAAGGGCTCGCCGTCGACGTCGCGGGGATCTGGATCGGCTGTCGACGAGAAGCCCAGACAGAACGAAATCGGATGGTGAGGGGTGAGTGGTGGCAGGTATTCCGCCGCCGGCGGTCCTTCTGGGTGGATCACGCGCAGGGGCAAGGGAACGTGGATGGTGTCGGTGAGGGTGGATCCGGGTTCGATCCGGGACGCCAATGGGGGTGGTAGTGGCATCGACCTCGGTACGACGCAGTTCGGCGATCGGTACCGGAATTGTCGTTGGCTGATCTCGACGACATCGTCGGAGCGGGGTACGACGAAATGCCTTTCGCGAGGTGCGGCTGCGCCGGTGTCCTGCTGGATTCGGTTGATCGCGTAGACGGGAGTGGTTCGGTTGTTGGTGGCGATGTAGCGGATGATCAGTTCCGTGGGGGTTGTCGCGAAGTCCACGGTCAGCCCCAGCTTTTCGTCCCATTGCGCCGCAGCGGGTTCGCACCACTGATCGCGGTTCTCGTCGGTCTGGGTGGCCGAAGGTTTGGGTGAGGTGCTCGGGATTGCCGGATATCGCGCGGCCGAGTCATCGGGTTCCTGGGCGCATCCAGCGAGGACGATGATCGACGATACGACGAGAACGCATCGTAGGTTCATGGGAGTTACCGGTCACTTCCCGGGTGCGTAGTGTTCTCGGCGGGGAATCCCCAGTTCGTCTCGCAGTGCGTTCTCTGTCAGCGCGGCGGGATGCTCGTTCTCGTCGGCGACCTGTTCCGGTGTGCTGGGGTCGTTGTCGTGGTCGATGGTCAGGCCCACGGCGACCCGTTCGCGTTCGAACATGCCCTCGCCGGTCGGTGAGTACTGGTTCGGGTACCGGCGGTCGACCGCGTCGGTGCCGGTATAGACATCGGTGGTCGGCCGCATCGTTCCGTGCGTTTCGTCGTAGGCGTGCGCGGCTTCGTGGTACAGGGTCGTGATCGGTGGGTGGTTGTCGTAGGGCGTTCCAGCATACAAGGGGCTGACCTCGGAGAACGATGTGCCGCGGGGGTTGTAGGTGATCGTCGACGAGGTGCCCGCACCCGGTTTTCCGTCGGCTCCGAGATCGGCAGCGGCAGGATCGGTCGCTCTGGCGGAGTCCGTGCCGGCCGCTCCTTCGATGATCGTGACGCTGTGCGGGGTCTCGCCCAGGCCCGCGAGCATTTGCTGCCCGGTCGGTGAGGAACGCATGAACTCCAGGTCGGCCCGTACTCGTTCCTGGAATTCCGGTGAACCGGTGACGGTGACATTGTCGGGAATATCGCTGAGCACCACGTTCACGACGTTGTTGGTGCCGTTCTGGCCGGCCGCCGAGACGGAATCCTCGCCGTCCTGCGCGTAGATGGTGTCGTTGCCGCCGTCGTTGCCGACCGAATCGGTGCCGGCGCCGGTGTAGACCTTGTCGTCTCCGCCGCCCGACTGCAATCGATCGTTGCCGAGCCCGCCGGACACGGTGTCGTTGCCGAATCCGCCGAAGACGGTGTCGTCACCGGCCGAGCCTTCGACGTAGTCGTTGCCGTCGCCACCGAAGACGGTGTCGTTGCCATCGCCGCCGTAGATGACGTCATCGCCCGTGCCGCCGCCGAGAATGTCATCGCCGGAGGCACCGTTGATGTAGTCCTTGCCGCCACCACCCTGGATCTTGTCGTTGCCCGCGCCGCCTTCGAGTTTCAACCCGACCTGCGTGCCGGCGTCGACGGAGATCGTGTCGTTGCCGCCTTCGGCGAAGATCGTGATGTTCTGGGCTTGCTGGCCTTCGAACTTGTACTCCTTGCCGTTCACCGTCACGGTGACGACGTGGGTTTGGGGGTCTTCGTGGACGTCGACATCGTCGTCGCCGTCGCCTGTCTTGATCACCACTGTCTTGCCGGTCGTGAGGACGACGGGTTGCCCGGCCGGATCGATGCCGCCGCCCAATTCCGTGGCAGCGGTTCGCAGTGCCGCGGCGGCGGTCTGGTCGTCGGTGGTCGCGTCGGCGACAATGGCTGCCACGGTCGCGACGATGTCCGATTGCACTGTTGTGCGGCGGGCGCGTTCGGACTCGGACAGGTCGGTGTCTCGTCCGTCGCGTTTCCAGCTGTCCGTCACCGAGCCGTCAGCGGCGATCTCGAATCCTTCTGTCGTCGCCCAAGTTTCGAGGTCGGTGGCTCGTGTTCGGAGTCGATCCATCGTGTCGGCACGGTTGATCGCGACCTGGGTGAGTGGCTCGACGATTCCGGCGATTCGACCTAGTTCGGTCTTGGACGTCAGCAGATTCTGTTGCGCGGCGTTCTTCGTCGCGCCGGTCCAACCGGTGAAGGCGGACGCACGATCGATGTACCCCTCGAAATCGCGGACTGATTGGGTGCGGCGGGACAAGGCACGGACCGCGTTCATCAGTGTGTCGGAATTCCAGGAGGTCACATCGGCCCAGGTCGCCATCAGATGCCCGCCTGCGCTGTGAGGGCTGCCGCTGTCGAGCCGTCGGCCGCGGCGAGTGACTCGATACTCGCCGTGACGGCCTCGGTGAAACCGGTCAGTGCGGTCAGCACCGCGGTTCCGACGGTATCGAACGCGGTGCCGAGGGTCGTCGCGGCGGTCGCCGATTCACCGCCCCATCCCTGCTCGGCGCCGAGCATCTCGGTGGACAGCGAGTTCCAGTCGTAGCGAACTGTCTCGATCTCGGTGCCGAGCCGCTGGATGGTCGAAACCAATTCCGCGACAGGCAGGTCCAGACTTTCGGTACCGCTCATGATTCCCCCTTGCTGGAAGGCTAGTGAGGGAGCGGGGTGGGGTCAACGGTTCGGAACGGGTGATCGGCAGTCCGTGCGGACTATGTCTCCCTCGCCAGGGCCGCGGCGACTTCGTCGAGGCCGCAGGCGCGAGCCTGGACGACCAGGAGTTTGCGCATGCGGTCCGGGAGTTCGCCGGTGATGGCGACGAGGGTTTCCCAGGCGGTGTGGTCGCCGCCGCCGAGGAGTTCGACGAGGGAGTCGAGTTCGGGGAGGCCGTCGAGGAGGGTGAGGACGCGGGCTCGGGGTTCGCCTTCGACGATCAGGGCCAGGGGGAGCATGGTGGGGGCTTCGGGGCTGGCCAGGATGATCAGGTCGCGGAGGGCGGGGTCGGGTTCGGCGAGGACGCGGGTTGCGATGCAGCGCTGTTGGGCGGGGTCGAGGTGGCGGACCAGGGGGAGGAGGTCGAGCCAGAGGCCCTGGGCTAGGGAGATGTCGGAGACTCGTTGCAGGGTGGCGGGGTCGTGCATGACGGGGCGTTGGGCCAGGCGTTGGAGGCCGGTGATGGCCATGCCCGCGGCGACGGGGAGGAGGGCGTCCCAGGCGTCGAGTTGGTTGACGGCGGTGAGGAGGCCGTCGAGGATCTCGTCGTCTTGTTCGGCGACGATGTCGGCCATGCGGGCGCGTTCCTCGGGGCCGATGATGTCGAGGAGGGAGATGGCGTCGGCCCATTTCTCCTCGGCGTACATGGCGGTGACCATGCCGGGGACGCGGTCGGTGACCATGTTCAGCAGGCGTTCGGCCTGGGAGCTGTCCTCGAGGTGGAGGCCGACCTGGAGGATGTCGCTGTCGGCGGCTTGCGGGAGGGCGGCGAACAGGATGGAGTCGGGCATGGCGCCGGCCAGGCGGCCCATGGTGAGGTAGTCGCCGCGGGCGATGAGCTCTTGCGCGACCTCGGCGGCCATCGCGTCGGGGACGCGGGCGATGACTTCGGCGGCGCGTTTCGGGTCGAGCAGGACCGTCGCGTCGGCGAGGAATTTCGGGGACAGGGATTCGGCGATGCCGACCGCGCGGGCGGGTTCGACGGCGCCGGCGACCGCGGCGGCCAGGGCCGGGCCGAGTGCTTTCTCGGCGACCAGTGCGGCGATCGGCTTCGGGACGAGTTTCACGGCGGCGGCGACGCGCTGCATGCGCAGGACGTCGCGGCCGGACATCTCGTCGCTGACCTGGTCCCGGTACGCCTTGATGGCCGAAGGGGGTTGCGTCTTCAGGTAATCCAGTTCGGCGGGGTCGACGCCGAGGACGCGGGCCAGCTTGGCGATCTCGGCGATCGTGTGTCGCACGCTGCTCATAGTCCTAGGACCTTTCGGACGGCGGGGCGGGCCAGGCGGGGAATGAGGTGCATGCCCGCTCCGAGGGCGTCGTCCATGGCGGCCTTGCGGGCGGCCAGTGCCGATTCGGTGAGGTCGTGGAGGTGGGTGAGGTCGGCGACGTCGAGGGTCGCGAAGTCCGCCGGGGGAGGGGCTCCGAGGGTCGCGGTCAGCTGGTCGAGGCGGTCCGGCACCGGGGGCTCCTTCGATAGTGTTGGGGCAGTGGCGATTACACGATAGCGGTGGGTGAGCGCTAGCGCTTCTTCGGTTGAGTGCGCGGTGGAGACGGACGATTTCCGGTTCGTCGCGGACCCGTGGTGCGGCCGGACCGCTAGCGGAAGCCGATGATGTCGAGGGTGGCGTCACCGATCGCCTCGTTGTTTTGGCAGACGACCAGGACGGCTGAGGAGATCGGTAGCAGTTTCGGCTGGGTCTGTTTGGGGCGGCAGGTGCTGTCGAACGGGATTGTGGTGGGGGCTCCCAGGTTTCGTCGATCCCATCGGGTCAGAGATGGCGTATCGCCGAAGTTCAGGTTGATGATCTCGTCGGCGAGAAGTTGCACGGAGCCGTCGTTCCACCTGGTGAACCCGGGAACCGGGATGCTTGCGGGATCGCTGGTGAATGTCAGGGTGGCGTCGGGCTCCTCCGTCGAGGCGACCAAGACGGCGGGGCCTGCGGGGTCCGCGGCGAAGGGCCAGCCCGCTGTGCGGACGGGCGCGCTCGCGAGATTTTCCGGAGTGTCGGTGAGGAGATACCTTCTGCCGTTGCCGTCCCAGCTGGCCATGAGGGTGTTCGACATCAGCTCGAGGTTCGGCTGGTCGTCGTCGGGAATGTTGCGGGTGCCGACGATATCGCCGGTGCCGGCGCTGAGGGCGATGATGCGCCCGGTCGAGCCGCATCGGAGCACGCGGTAGAGGGTGGTCGCGGTGGCTTCGGTGGGTGCTTCGGCGGATACGCAGTCGGGAGTCGACTTCGAGGTCGACCATCGGCGGGCCCCGGTGCGGGCGTCGTATCCCTTGATCTCCCGCTCGGTTTCGGCGATGAGGGTGTCTGCGGTGAGGGTGTCGAAGAGCCGGGCCGAGTTGTCCTTGCCATCGGAGGTGTAGTCGTTGGCTTCCTCGGAGGTCCACAGGATCTTGCCGGTGACGGCGTCGAAGGTGATGCGGCGGTCATCGAAGCCGGGGCCGTTCCAGCGGGTCGTCACCACGGAGCGGTCGGCCGTGACGGCGGCGGTTCCACGTTCGAGAGCGAACACGCGCTTGCCCGCTTGCGGACGGCGCAGGTAGTGCCAGCGCGGTTCGCCGGTCGCGCCGTCGTAGGCGCGCAAGCCGTCGACGCCCGCGATAATGAAGCCGGTGCCCGCGGCGAGGACCTGGCGGCCGGTCGCTTCGGCTCTGTTGTTGAGCGGCGGGAGTTCGAGTCGGTAGGCCTCCGCATTCACGCGGGCGGGGAGGGCGGACGGCGTGGTCGAATCGACTGTGCGATGGTCGATATTGGCGTCGTCGTCGCCGGCGTGAATCGCGAGGGTGCTGACCGTGGCGGCTATGACCAGACCGGCGGCGGTCGCCACTGTGACGGCACGTCGGCCGATCGTGCGGGACACGCCCATGTGAAACGTGAGTGGCAGGACGAGGATTGCGCCGGTGCCGACCAGGATCGTCGCCGCGGCCGCAGTGGGTAGCTGGGCGAAATAGGGCAGGGTGGCGCGGAGGGCGTCGTAGCTGCTCGGCAGGTGTTCGCGCCAGGACATTCCGGCGAGGATCACGATCATGAGCACGATGGCCGCGGTGGCGAACTGTTCCCAGTCGTGCTGGCGGGTCCACAGGTCGACGGTGCGGCGGCGGCCGGCGAGCCAGGCGGCGAGGCCGATGAGCAGGATCAGGCCGCCGAGTACGGCCGCGACCGTGGCGAATGTGGTCGGCTGGGCGAAGGAGTCCGGCACCGTGATCGTGGTGGTGCCGAACAGACTGACGAGTGCCAGGACCACACCGCCCACGAGCAGGCCCGTGCCGACGGCGGCGGCGACCGCTCGGAGGTGGGCGAGTCGGCCGAGGGGGCGTTCCAGCGTCGGTAGCGAGGTGGGCGGATCATCGAGTGTGGTGCGTGCTCGGTCGGCCGAAGTGCTTTCCCCCACGAAACTGTCCCCTCGTCTGTTCCCGGCCGCGGGCGGCGCGGCCGGGAACAGCGTATTCGGTCTGCGGTTCCGGCGCTGATCGCCGGATGGCCGCGTGCCGGATACGCTGGAGAGGGAACGAGGGGAGCGGCCATGTCCGAGCAGCACGAAGGTGATCCGCGAGCGCGCTGGCGGGAGCTGCCGCCGGAGCCTTCCGAGCTCATCGAGGAGACGACGGTCGAGACCAGGGCCGCCGATCTGGGGGTTCCCGCCGTCGATCTCACCGAGGAATTCGTGCGCAAGTACGGGCTATAACGCCGCTGGGTGCGCGACTACCACGAGACCTCGGTGCCGCGCGGTAGTCGGCGGCCGATCGTGGGGTCGGCATGCTCGAATCGGACTACCGCCAATGTGATTGGCGCAATGCCGATGCTGCGAGTGTGGGCGAGAGCTAGCTCCACGTGACGGTTCCAGGCGACTGGGGTCGCGTAAGGCGCCCGGGCCTATCCAAGGAGATCGCCGACACCGGCGATTCGCACAACGTTTGCTAAATGCCTAGTGCCGCAAACGAATCAAGCTTGCCATGCCGATTTCCGGCGGTAGAATTTCCCCAGCTCGGCGCGTTTGTTCGCAACCCGAGGTATCGGCTTTTCGCTTCTTTTCGGCATCCCTGTGGTCGTTCGAGAGGGCTCGGTCTTCGCGCGTGCTGTGGTCGATAGTCAAGGCAGTGCTGATTCTCGTCATCAGCGTGAGCGTCGCCAAGTTCATTGTCGTGCCCGCGGTGAAGTGGCTGATGGTCACTGTTTTCGAGGAGCTGGAGGGGGAGGAGGGGGCGCTGCGCACCGCGCGGCAACTGCTCGCCTATCCGGTCACCGGCCTGCTCGGCAGGCAGCGCAAAGCGCGACGGGGCGACGAGGATGCCGATCTCGAACTCTTTCTCATCGATGTCGCGGTCGGGACGGTGTTGAGCACGTGCGTGCAGGGATTCCTGCTCACGCTGTTCACCATCGGCGGGTTGGGTGTGCTGACCGTTATCGGTGTGGCTCTGCTCGAATGAAAGTACGGAGGAATTCTTGAGCGACTTTGTGCCTGACATTCCGTTCCGGGTCGTCGACCCGCGAAACGAGCTGGCGCGTAATGGAAACGATGTCAGTGAGCTGGTCATCAAAGCGGTGGTGATGGCACTGCAATACCCCGTCGTCACCGCGATCAAGGAGGTCGTGCTCTCGGTGCATCGCGCGAGCATCGAGATCCAGGTCGCGATGCAGGACGCGCGGGTGGCCAAGCGGGTGGCCCTGCAATCGGTGACGGCCAAGCGGTTCAACGACTGCCTGATGCAGTTGCACGCCGACAACGGGTGGCATCCCGAGGTGCGACAGATGCTGGAGGACAGCCTCGTCGAGGACCTCGCGAAAGAACTGCGCCGGATCCGGGTGACGTAGGCGCGAGGAGAGGAACCGCCATGAGCAATATCGAACGCAGGCCCGAGCGGCCGCGGCGGAAACCGTCCGCCGAGCTGAGTACCAACCCGGTCCGCGCCATCGCGGAGGCGGGCGCCGAGCTCGAGCGGAAGGTCGCGACGGCCAAGCAGGCGGTACGGACCGACATGCGGATCAAGGAACGCCTCGCCGAGGCGGAGATAGCGCAGGATCGAATCGACCGGGGGCGATAGCGGTGCCGGATCGTGAACTGCTCGAACTGATCCGGGTGCAGATCGAGGAACCCGCCTTCGCCCGGATCCGGTCGCTGATGGCATCGGGCCAGCTGACCATGCAGGACGCGGCGATGTTCCGGGCGTCGGCCGATCGCTACAAGGCGGCGATGCTCGCCGAGTACTCCGGGTACGACCCCCGGGTCCGCAACGAGCTGCTCAAATCGCTTATCACCGACTATGGGACGGAACTCGATCGGCTCATCGAGGCGGCGGTGCGTCATCGGTCGCCGCACCACCCAGGGCCCGGAATGATCGCCGGGGCTCCCGCCGCGCCTCGGGCGTCATCAGTACTGGCGCAGCGGTTCACGCGGCTGGTAGGGCGGATCGGGTGGAAGCGGAAGGCTCAGGGTGAGCGGTAAACCGAAGGGCGGGAAGCGGTTCGGGCCGTGGAAGGCGACTACGCGGTCGATGCCGGATCCGGTCGCGGTGAGGACTTGGATGGAGTGCGCCGCGCTGTTCATGTAGACGGCGAAGGCGGGTTGGCCGTTCGCGGCGGTGGGGATCATGCGGACGGTGCTCGCGCGGGACGGGCACTGGGTGGCGATCAAGTGGAGGATGCGGGCGCGGCCGCGGAACCAGTCGGGGATCGGGGGCATTTCCCAGACGGCCTCGGACTTCAGCAGGGTGGCGAGGGTGGCCATGTCGGCGGAGGCGAAGGCGGTGGCCCAGCGGTCGAGGATCGCGCGGACGGCGGGGTCGTCGGGTTCGGTGATGTGGTCGGCGTCGGTGGTGTGGGTGGCGAGGGTGGCGTGGGCGCGTTGCAAGGTGCTGTTGATCGCGGTCGGGGTGGTGTCGAGGAGGTCGGCTACCTCGGTCGCCTTCCAGTGCAGGACATCGCGCAGGATCAGGACGGCGCGCTGGCGGGGTGGCAGGGTCTGCCAGATCGCGATCAGGGCCAGGCGGGTGGTGTGGCGGGTGGCGACGATCGCGGCGGGGTCGGTGGACTCGGGTTCGATGAGGATGTCCGGGACGGGTTGTAGCCAGGGGACGGTGTCGGCGTCGCCGCGCAGCTGGTCGGGGTGGTCGGCGGGGCCGGTGAGGCCGGAGGGGAGGACGCGGCGGCTGCTGTGTTCGAGGGCGTTGAGGCAGGCGTTGGTGGCGATGCGGTAGAGCCAGGTGCGCAGGGACGCGCGGCCCTCGAAGTCGGCGTAGCCGCGCCAGGCGCGCAGCAGGGTCTCCTGGACCAGGTCCTCGGCGTCGTCGAGGGAGCCGAGCATGCGGTAGCAGTGGGCCAGGAGTTCGCGGCGGTACGGCAGGGTGCGGGTCGCGAACTCGTCGGTCTGGGTCATTCGCCGTCCTTCCGGGCACAGGGGTCCCCTGCTAGTACTGACCGCGTGCCCGGCGAGAAGTCATCGGTGTGCGCGCGATGAGTTTGTTCCGGTGTCCGGTCGGTATGTGTGTGGGCTCGATCGACCGGAAGGACACCCCCATGGAGATACCGACAGTGTCGAAGGCTACGCAGCGCTGGGTGCTCGCGCTGGGAGCCGTCGCTTCGATGATGGCGGCGCTGGACACCCTGGTGGTGGCGACCGCGTTGGGCACGCTGCGCGAGGATTTCGGCGCCTCGCTGGCGACCTTGGAATGGACCGTCAACGGCTACAACCTGAGTTTCGCGGTGCTGCTGATCACTGCGGCGGTGCTCGGGGACCGGTTCGGGCGGCGCCGCATGTTCGCGGTCGGGCTCGCGATCTTCGTTGCCGGATCGGCGGCGTGCGCGGTCGCGGGGTCGGCCGGGGCGTTGATCGTGGCGCGGGTGGTGCAGGGCGCGGGGGCGGCGCTGATCATGAGTTTGGCGTTGGCGTTGGTCACCGCGGCGTTCGCGCCCGAGCGGCGGGGTGGGGCGATCGGGGTGCTGGAAGGGGTGACCGGGTTGGCGGTCGCGTGCGGGCCGCTGGTCGGCGGGGCGGTCGCGGAGGGGTTGTCGTGGCAGTGGATCTTCTGGGTGAATGTGCCGATCGGGCTGCTGGCCATTCCGCTGGTGCTGGTGTGGATTCCGGAGAGCTTCGGGCCCGATACCGCAGTCGACGGTGTCGGGTTGGGGCTGGTGACCGGTGGTGCGCTGGGCGTGGTGTGGGGGCTGGTGCGCGGCAATATCGTGGGCTGGACGGATCCGGAGATCCTGGTGACGCTGGGTGGTGGCATCGTCGCACTGCTCGGTTTCGCGGTGTGGGAATCGCGCACGCGCACACCGATGTTCCCGGTCCGGATGTTCACGTCCCGTGGCTTCGCGGCCGGGAACGTGGCGATCTTCCTGACCTTCGCCGCACTGTTCGGCGCGGTGTTCTTCTTCGCGCAGTTCCTCCAGATGGTGTTCCACTACGGGCCGCTGGGCGCGGGGCTGCGGTTGCTGCCGTGGACCTTGACCCTGTTCTTCTGCGCGCCGTTGGCCGGGGTGCTGGCCGATCGGATCGGGGAGCGTCCGCTGATGACCGTCGGATTGACGCTCCAGGCGGTCGGGCTGGGCTGGATCGCGATCGTCGCCGATCCCGGAATGGCTTATCCGGCCCTGATTCTGCCGCTGGTGGTGGCGGGAATCGGGGTGTCCATGGCGATTCCGACCGCGCAGAGCGCGGTGGTCGGGGCGGTGGAGCACGGGTCGATCGGGAAGGCGGCGGGCGCCAACAGCATGATGCGGGAACTCGGCGGGGTGTTCGGGATCGCCGTGGTGGTGGCGGTTTTCGCGGGCTTCGGTGGGTACGGGTCGACGGTGGAGTTCGTCGACGGGTTCGGTCCGGCGATCGCGGTGGGCGCCGCGTTGTCGTTGCTCGGGGCCGTCGTGGCGCTCGCGCTACCGGGTCGCCGGGCGCGGACGGCCGACGGCGAGGCGGCGGCGATGGTTCCGGTGTGAGCCGCGTCGGTGGGTCGCCGCGCGGCGATCTACCCGCCGGCGACGGCCGGGATGATCATCAGTTCGGTGTTCGTGGTCAGCGGAGTGTCGACGCCGTTCAAGGTGCGGCATTCGTCGCCGTCTACGTAGAAGTTGACGTAGCGGCGGAGAGTGCCGCGCTCGTCGCGGAGACGCCGTTCCAGCGCGGGGGACCGGTCGCGGAGGGCGTCGAGGACCTCGCGCAGGGTGGGGGCGTCGATGTCGAGTTCGTGCGCGCCGTTCGCGTAGGGGCGCAGGGCGGAGGGGAGCAGGACGCGGGCCATGGGTCAGCCGATGACGGCGGCGCGGACGCACAGGACGTCGGGGAGTTTGTCGGCGACCAGGTGCCAGTGGTCGCCTTCGTCGGGGCTGCAGTAGACCTCGCCGTTGCGGGTGCCGAAGTAGATGCCGGTGGGGTCGGCGTCGTCGGCGGTCATCGCGTCGCGCATGACGGCGGCCCAGAACGGCACTGTCGGAAGACCGTCCGTGCGCGCCGACCAGGTCCGGCCGCCGTCGTCGCTGCGGTAGACGGCGCAGGTGGCGTCGGGTGGGAAGCGGAAGCGGTCCATGTCGGCGACGAGCGGGAAGGTGTAGATGACGCCGGGGCGGCGGGGATGGGCGACGATCGGGAAGCCGAAATTCGACGGTGGCAGGTCGGCGTCGATGGACTGCCAGGTGGTGCCGTCGTCGGTGCTGCGGAACACACCGCCATGGTTCTGCAGGTAGAGGGTGCTGGGGGTTTCGGCGTCGCGGACGACCTTGTGCACGCACTGGCCCCATTCGGGCAGCTCGCCGGGCATGAAGTCGGCGGTGACGCCCTTGTTGGTCGGTGTCCAGGAGGCGCCGCCGTCGGTGGTCTGGTAGACGCCGCCGGTCGACATGGCCACGGCCAGGCGCTGGGTGTCGGTGGGATGTGGGAGGACGGTATGCAGGGCGAGCCCGCCGCCGCCCGGCTCCCACTGCGGCCGGTGCGGATGGTCCCACAGGCCTCTGACCAGCGTGAAAGTCCTTCCGCCGTCGGTGGAACGGAACAGCGCCGACGGTTCGACGCCCGCGTACACCACCTCCGGCTCGGCCTCGGTGGCCGGCGCGATCTGCCAGACGCCCTGGAGCGCGGCGTCGGTGCTGTCGGGGAAGGCCAGTGGGGCGTCGTCGGGTTCGGTCCAGGTCTCGCCGAGATCGTCGCTGGCCACCAGCGTCGGGCCGAAGTGGCTGTTGAGGACACCGGCCAGCAGGCGCGGGGTTTCCCGACGGGTGTCGATGGCCAGCGCTTTCACGTCGGCGACCGGGAACTGGGGCGGGCTCACCGTCCAGCTCACCCGGCCGTCCGAGCTGCGGGCCAGGAACAATCCCTTGCGCGTTCCGATTCCGAGAAGTACGTCCATCGCCGACCTCCAGGTCGTCAGCACCGACGCGGATGAAAATGAGCGTACTCCGCGGTGACGTAAGGGCCGCATGATCGCGTTTCGTGAGGGATACTGGTCCGATCGTGCGCAACCCGCCGCACGAGCGTGACTTTTTCGCGACCATTTCGTAATCTGGCAGTGACCTTGTTCTCGACAGTAGCTGGTGATTTCTAAAGTGCCTGGTCAACATCGCACCCCCGCTCCTCCGACGGGGCGCATGTCGTTGGCTGTGTGCAGCCTCGCAGCAACGGTTCCCGGCATGCTCTGGATGGCGTTCCGGCCGGGCGGGACCGAGGTGCAGCAGGTCGCGGCCGTCGTGCCGCACACCCCGTCCGCCGTCGAGGTCGACGTCCTGCCCGCGCTGACCCACGACGAGCCGACCATCGCGCCTGCTCCGGTCGCGGCCGACGACGAATCGGCGACGCTGTCCGCCTCGAAGCTGAAGTACCTGTGCTCGACGGAGTGGAAGGGCACCCAGCCCCACGTCGCGCAGGTCAGCCACATGGTGCAGAAGATGTTCGGGCTCTCCGACATCGGCGGCGCCAACGGGCGATTCGACGGTGACCACGGCGCCGGCCTCGCGCTCGACATCATGACCTCGAACCCCGCGCAGGGTGATGCGATCGCCGCGTTCGTGCTGGCCAACAAGGCGCGCTTCGGCGTCACCTACGTGATCTGGCAGCAGCAGTTCAACGACGGCGGCGGCTGGTCGTACATGGAGGACCGGGGCAGCCCGACCCAGAACCACTACGACCACGTGCACGTGTCGTTCTCCTCGTACGGCGCGGCCAACCTCACCTGCTGATCTCCGGCACCGAAGTTCCGGAGACCAGCCTCGGTCACTTGCCGATCGGCGCGCCGAACAGCCCGGCGAGGGTCTCGCCGACGATCGCCACCCATTCCGGCCAGGTGCGCTGATCGAGTGTCATGGTGCCGACATCGGTGAGCGTGCACCCGGACTCGACCGGCACGCCGGCGAAGCGGTCGCGCATCCACATCATCACGCTGGGGACCGCGATCGGTTCCAGTGAGAGATGTTCGCTGAGATGGTCACGGGTGTAGGTGATCCGGGCGGCGGGGTCCTGGCAGTAGGTGCCGTAGAGGGTGTTGACCGGGCCGACCGGGACCAGCCAGTCCATGTTCGCCTGGTAGAGGAACACGGGCATGGTCGGCGTGGATTTGCCCATGCGGGTGCGGTCGAGGACCTTCTTCGCCTCCGGGGATTCGAGCGGGTCGCCGGGGGTGTTCAGCAGGCCCTTGATGTTCATGAACGGCAGCGACAGCGCCTGGTACGTGACGCACATGCGGTCCTTCGCGTCGAGCAGCACCTGCGCGAGCGGGGTGCCGGTGCGCCGCAGGAAGGCGGCGAATTCCGGTTCCTCGTGGGCCAGTCCGATGATGCCGGCGAACACGACGCCCGAGGCCGCGTTGTTGTTGGCGAGGTTCACCAGGGCGCCGAGGTCGGCGTCGGTGCCGCCCGACGCCGCGCCGACGATGTTCAGTTCGGGCGCGTAGGTGGCGGCCAGTTCGGCGGCGTGCATGGTCGGGACCGAGCCGCCCGAGTAGCCCATCATGCCGACCTTCGTTGCCGCGCCGTCCAGGCCGAGCGGGGTGAAGTTCTCCGCGGCGCGGATGCCGTCGAGGGCGATGCGCCCGGCGAGCGGGCCGTGGGCGAAGGCGGAGTTGGGGCCCTGATGGTCGGGAACGACGACGGCCCAGCCCTGCTGGAGCGCGACCTGCACCTCGAGGAACGAGATCGAGGCCACCGACTGGCCGGTGATCTGACCGGGGATCGACCACTGCTGCACAGCGTAGGAGGACGCGCAGTACTGGCCGGTCGAGTCCTCGGCCATGTGGTAGGAGAGCAGGTTGCGGGTGCCGGGCGCGACCTCGCCGCGCGGCTTCAGCACGGTGGCCACCGACGCGATCGGCTGGTCGTAGCTGTTGTTGGAGCGGTAGGAGACCTGCCAGGCGTCGACATTGACCGGGAGCAGGGAGAAGTTGGCGACGCGGACCTCGCGCGCGGCGATGATCTCGCCCGGCTGCTTGGTGGCGATCACCTCGGCCGGTGGGCGGTAGAACCCGTCGAATTCCGGGATCGCCGGGGCGCTGAGGAACGGCGGGGCCGGCTGCACCGGACCGTCGTAGGGATCGGCGAAGGCCGGTGTGCCGCTGAGGATCAGCAGCGTGCCGAGCGCGGCGGCGCCCGCGGTGGCGCAGCGGCGGAACAGGCCGGTCCGCGTTCTGTCGTCGGATCTTCTTCGCGTACCGGGCACGCGGCACCCCTTCGTTCAGTTTTAGACGCCGTCGTCTAAATTGTGCCGCACGTTACAGCGTGCCGGAGCCGTTCGGCAAGTGGGTCAGGGCAGGGTGAGGGCGACCAGGAAGCGGGTGAGGACTTCGACCAGGTCGTCGAATCCGGTGCGCGGCTCGGTGCTGCTCCACTGGTGCACCAGCGCCATCAGCGCGCCGATGAATCCGGTTGCCGCCGTGCGATATCCGCCGACGGGGGTGAAGTCCTTGCCGAGCGCGAGCCGCAGTTCGGTGGCGAAGAAGTCGGCCCAGACCTCGCGCTGTTCGATCCGGTGCCGCTCGAACTCGTCGCTCACGCCGACGCACTCGACGAACGAGACGCGCGCGCGATGGACATCGGAGCCGACCGACTCCGCGTAGGCGCGCATGGCGGCCCGCGCCCGGGTGACGAAATCGTCGGCGGCGGTGTCGGCGACCGCCGTGGCGACGGCCTGGCGCGCGTCGACCTGCACCGCGTCGTACACCGCGAGCAGCAGTTCCTCGCGATTGGCGAAGTGCTCGTAGAACTGGGCGCGGGCGAGTCCGGCGGCCTTGCAGATGCTGGTGATGGAGCTGTTGCGGTAGCCGGCGTCGCCGAAGACGGCGAGTCCGGCGAGCAGGAATCGGTCGCGCCGCTGGGCTCGCCGGTCGTCGACGCGGCTGCTCGCGCGGGAGGAACTGGGGACCGTCACCGCCGTCAGGATAGTGCGACGTCTCCTGGGCGGGTGATCAGCGTGTGGCTTTCCTGAGAGTCGACCGTTCATTTAGGCATATCTCCACGCGATCGGGGCCGCGCTCCTACGGTGAGAGTGGCTCAGTTCTGTCGAGAGGAATGTGGACATGGGACGGTTGGCGGGCAAGGTCGCGGTGATCAGCGGCGGAGCGCGGGGAATGGGCGCGGCACACGCGCGCCGGTTCGTCGCGGAGGGCGCGTCGGTGGTACTCGGTGACGTGCTCGACGACGAGGGCGCCCTCGTCGCCAAGGAACTCGGCGACGCCGCGATCTACCGGCACCTGGACGTGCGCGAGCCCGAGCAGTGGGCTGCGGTCGTGGCGGCGGCGGTCGAGACCTTCGGCGGGCTGCACGTGCTGGTGAACAACGCGGGGATCGTCAACGGGAACCTGCTCGTCGACTTCGCGCTGGAGGAGTGGCAGCGGATCATCGACATCAACCTGACCGGGACCTTCCTCGGCATGCAGGCCGCGGTGCCCGCGATGACCAGCGGCGGATCGATCGTGAACATCTCCTCGGTCGAGGGGATGCGCGGTAGCCCGGGTCTGCACGGGTACACGGCGACGAAGTTCGCGGTGCGCGGGCTCACCAAGTCGGCGGCGCTGGAGCTGGCGGCGCAGGGAATCCGGGTGAATTCGGTGCATCCCGGCCTGATCAGCACGCCGATGACCGAGGGGATTCCGGCGGACTTCCTGCAGATTCCGGTGAAGCGCGCGGCCGAGCCGGACGAGGTGTCGGCGCTGGTCGCGTACCTGGCGTCGGACGAGTCGTCGTATTCCACCGGTGCGGAGTTCGTCGTCGACGGCGGGCTCACGGTCGGGGTGCCGCACAAGAGTTTCTGAGCGGAATCGTGTCGGCGGAACCCCGCGGTTCCGCCGACCGGCGGGACGTCAGCTCAGGCGGCGGATGTCGCCGCGGACGCGGTAGAAGCCGCCGCGGGCGGATTCGGTGACGGCGTCGACGACGTAGCGGGTGCCCGCCTGGCGGATGTCGCGGGGGAACTGGACGTTCCAGCCGCGTTCGTAGCCGGGGCTGACGACGTGCACGCGCAGCGAGCCGCCGTGTTCGACGCATTCGACGACGATGCCGGTGCCCGCGTCGGTGGTGACCTCGAGGGTGCTCGACGCGGTGACCGCCGAGATCTCGGGGGCCTTGACCGAGACGGTGCTGGGGAGTACGCCCTGGTCGGCGTCGCGGACGGCGGCTTCGCTCACATCGAGGCAGGCCAGCGCGCCGGACGTGGTGACCAGGTACAGCTTCTCGTCGTGGTACTGCATGGAGTACGCCGAACCGCAGCCGGTGGCCAGCTTCCACAGGCGGGTGCCGGTGGCGTCGAAGCAGTAGACCGAGGAGTGCGAGTCGCCGGCGAAGACGTAGCGGCCGTCGGGGGAGGCGGCGCAGGAGAAGACGGCGGCGTCGCACTGGTAGGCGCGGGTGGTGACGCCCTGCTTGGTGATCTCCTCGACGCGGTTGGCCGAGGTGCCCGCGTAGACGTCGGAGGTCTCCTGCCAGCCGAACAGGACCGAGCCGTTGGTCGGCGAATGCCATTGGGTGGCACCGGTTTCCAGGTGGTACTTGGTGACACCGGCGCTGTGACCGTGGTAGACGCCGGTCGGGTCCAGGCGCACCATCCAGCCGGAGGAGCCGGTGCTGCGGGCCGACCACAGGGACTCCTCCTCGTGGTCGATGACGGTCAGCCCGCCCGCGGCGTCGGAGGCGGCGAGGATGCCGTCGTGGATGTCGAGCCAGTAGACGTCGGTGGCCGAGACGTCGTAGGCGGCGCGCGGTACCTTGCCCGACAGGTCGTAGACGCGGCCGTCGTCACAGCCCGCGTAGATCCAGAAGTCGTCGGCCACCAGGCATTTCACGCCGTCGGGCAGCTGGTAGCGGTTGGTCACCACGCCGTCGGGGGTGAGGGTGTAGACCTCGCCGTTCTCGTTGCCGACCCAGCAGCGCTGCTCGTCGACGAAGATGCCGAACGCGGCCGCGCCGGAGTCGAAGCGCCACAGGACCGGAGCGCTCTTGGCGGTCGAGCGCTGGCTGGTGATCACTCGCCGCGTCACCGCGCGGCGCTGTCGCCCGCCCATCACCGCGGGCGCGTAGCCCTTGCGAACCTTCTCGCCGATCTTCTTCTGCGCGGCCGACTTCGCCTTCTCCGCCGTGGCGAACGAACTCGCCTTGGACTGACCCTGCTCGCCGATCCGGCCGAAGCGGATGTTGACCTGGGTGCCGGTGACGATCACCTCGTAGAACTTGTGCGAGGAACCGGTGTCGTCGGACAGTTCCAGGTAGGTGGTTTCGGCGGTCGTCATGGATCCTCGCTGAGCTCGTGCGTCTTTCGAACGAGCGAAAAGTAGCAAGGCACACCGACATCGGCCCGATAGACGATATCGCTGCAGGTCAACGCATGTGAGTGGCGCTATCCACTGAAGCAGGCGGTGAGTTTGGCCACCGAGTCCGGCGACAACGGACGCAGACCCTTCTGGAGGTCGGTGTTCTGTATGCCGAATCGGATTCCTCGTCGATTGTCGGGGAACCGGTCCGGGATCGCGTTGCGGAGTTCTCGTCGCAGCGTGAACGGCACTACGTAGGTGTAGATCTCGGGTTCAGGCCAGGGCGAATTGACTGCCGGTCGGGCCCGGTCCGTCGCTGTGAGCATGGCGAGTAGACCCGAGCCTGGACGCTGGCCGCCGCCACGCCAGACGAAGATGGTGTCGCCGACGCGGACTTGTGCGGCACTCCGGACTGCCGACGGGCTGGAGCGCACCCCGATCAGGCCGGACTGCTTGCAGATGGCCCAGTTGGTCGCATCTTCGTAGCGCAGGCTGAAAACGAACGCAGGCATACGAACAGATGCTAGTGGTCGCGATCATCGCCGGGCGGTGGAACTGCGTGTCACATGCCCGCGACGTCGAGGAGTGGTGGGGGATAGGTGGTGTGGGGGAGGGCGGTGCGCCAGGGGCGGTGGATGGTGGGGCCGGGGAGGTGGGCTAGTTCGGGGAGCCAGGTGCGGGTGTAGGTGCCGTCGGGGTCGTAGCGGTCGGCTTGGCGGAGGGGGTTGAGGGTGCGGTTGGGGCGGGTGTCGGTGCCGGTGCCCGCGGCCCACTGCCAGTTGAGCTGGTTGTTGGCGAGGTCGGCGTCGACGAGCCAGTGCAGGAAGTGGGCGGCGCCGATGCGCCAGTCCAGGCGCAGGGATTTGGCGAAGAAGGAGGCGGTGATCAGGCGGGCGCGGCCGGGGAGCCAGCCGTCGGTGACGAGCTGGCGCATGGCGGCGTCGATGATCGGGTAGCCGGTGCGGCCTTGTTTCCAGGCGGTGACGGCGTCGGGGTCGGTGCGCACGGCGAACGGGCCGGGGCGGTAGCTGGTCCAGGCGGTGTCGGGGCGGGCCGCGAGGAGCTGGTGGTGGAAGTCGCGCCAGGCGAGCTGGCGGGCGAAGGCGTGGCCGCCCGGGTCGGACAGGTCGGTGCGGTGCACGATCTCGACGGGGGACAGGCAGCCGAAGTGCAGGTGCGGGGAGAGGTGGGAGGTGGCGTCGGCGGCGAGGTCGTCGTTGCGGTCGGCGTAGTCCTCGATCGGGCCGGCGAGCCACTTGCGCAGCAGGACCCGGCCGCTGATCTCGCCGCCGCGCGGGCAGTTCGGGGACGGGTCACCCGCGGACAGGTCGCCGGGTGTCGGCAGGGGATCGCTCGCCACATCGGGTACCGACAGGCTGCGCGGAGTGCCGAGCGGATGGCGCTGGTGGGCGTCGACCCAGCGGCGGAAATAGGGGGTGAACACCGCGTAGTGGTCGCGGCCGGTGGCGGGGGTGAGGACGGCGGGGTCGGCGGCGGTGACGACCGCGCTGTGGGTGCGCACCACGCAGTCCGTCCCGTCGAGGCGCTCACGCAGGGCCTGTTCGCGACGGGTGGCGAAGGCGCTGACGTCCTCGGCGAGATGCACCGCGCCCGCGCCGGTCTCGGCGACGAGCCGGGCGAGTTCCTCGGTCACCTCGCCGCGGCGCACCACGAGCCTGCCGCCGATGCCGCGCAGGCGCTCGTCGAGTTCGGCCAGGGCGGTGGCGAGGAAGACGGCGCGGTTGGGTGGGCAGCGGTCGGGGACGATGCGGTCGTCGACGACGAAGAGCGGGATCACGGCGTCGCTCTCGCGGTGCGCGGCGGTGAGGACCGGGTTGTCGGCGGTGCGCAGGTCGCGGGTGAACAGCGCGATCGAGACGCTCATCGGGCGCACAGCGGGGTGATGTCGGAGCGGCCGCCGGTGGTCGGGGTGGTCAGGTAGACACAGGTGTTCTGGCCAGCGGCCACGATCGCGGCGTCGATGTCGTTCCAGGTGGCGACGTCGACGGCGGGGGTGCGGGACAGGACGAAGCCGGACAGGCGGCTGGGGTCGGTGACGACCGCCCAGGAGTAGTCCGGGCCGAGCGCGGTGACGATGTAGTTGGGGGCGCCGGTGCGCTGATCCTGGCCGGGCACGCCAGGGAAGGAGACGTGCAGCTGGGCGCTGGTGACGGGATCGGTGACCGTCGCGGTGCCCCGGATCTCGGCGGTGCCGCCCGACCAGGTGCGGCAGCGGTTGTAGACGCCGACGTCACCGGCGTCGTCGAGGGTGTAGGTGGCGGTGGTGTCGCCGGCGCAGTCGAGGCTGAACGGGGCCGGGATCGCGGCCAATTGATGCCAGACGCCCAGGTACCGCTCGACATCGAGCGACGGCACCGGCGCCGGGGGCGCGGCGGAAGCGGCGGCCGGGACCAGCGCCACGGCCGCGCAGGCGAGTAGCGGAACGGAGGAACGGGCGATGCGCACGAGAACTCCTCGGATCGTTGGTACTGACAGACTACCAATGAACGATGCATAATCGATGCATCCGGCGAGAGGAGTTCCCGATGACACGGGAGTGGCCGTTCCGTCTGCTCGGTGTGGTGACCGCCGCCTACGGCGTGAGTGTGGCCGCACGCCCCGAGGTGCTGTTGCGGCCGTGCGGATGGGAGCCGGATCGGGCGGGCAGTCGGGCGCTGGCCCGGATGGTCGGGTGCCGGGACGCGATCTCCGGCACGGCCATGGTGCTGGCGCCGGACGCCCGCGTCGCGCGCGCCGCCGCGGGGGTGCGCATCGCGGCCGACCTCGCCGACGCGCTGGTCCTCGGCACGGCGGTCGAACCACGCCTGCGCCGGACCGCGATCACGGTGCCGCTGGTCTGGGGCCTGATCGGGGCGGTGAGCACGGCGCTGGCCTGGCCGTCGCGACCCGCCGCCACACGGCCGTGACACGCGGGCGCGGTGGCATCGGTCAGAATGGGACGATGCCCGCCGGTTCCGCCCCTGTCTCCGACGCGGCCGGGTACACAGTGCGCGCGGTCGCGGATCGTCTCGGCATCCCGACGGCCACCCTGCGCAGCTGGAATCGCCGCTACGCCATCGGGCCCGCGCAAGACCGTCCCGGCCGGCACCGCCTCTACACCGAAGCCGATATCGCCCTGCTCGAGCGCATGGTGACGCTGATCCGCGACGGCGCGAGCCCGGCGGGCGCCGCGGCGGCCGCGCGGGGACCCGCGGTGCTGGCGGGCAACCGCGGCGAGCTGATCGACGCCGCGTTCGCCCTGGACTCCTCGACCACGGTCGACCTGGTCGAGGCGCACGTGCGCGCCTTCGGCGTGATCCGCACCTGGGACGAGCTGTGCCGCCCGGCCTTCGCCGACATCGTGGCGCGGCAGGGCGTGGGGGAGAACTGCATCGATGTCGAGCATCTGCTGTCGTGGTCGATCGCGGCGGTGATGCAGCGGGTGCAGACCGCGCCGGTGGTCGCCGACCGGACCGTCGTCCTCGCCTGCACCGGCGGGGAAACCCATTCGCTGCCGCTGGAAGTGCTGCGCGCGGCACTGGCCGAGCAGGGCGTCGGCGCCCGGATGCTCGGCGCCGATGTGCCGACGATCGCGCTGGTCGGCGCGCTGGCCCGGCCCGCCGGGCCCACCTCGCTGCTGCTGTGGTCGCAGCGGGAATCGACCGCGCTGACCTCGGCCGTGCTGGCCGGTCTCGACGCGGGCGCGCGGGTCTTCGTCGGTGGCCCCGGCTGGGACGCGGCGCTGCTGCCGTCGTCGGTCGCGCGCATCGCCTCGCTCGCGGGCGCGGTCGAGGTGTTGCGCTGACGGCTGGCCGCCGCGCACCAAACGATGCATAATTGATTCAAATCGGGTGGATCGGCCGCCCGTAGTCCGGGGACGACCGGAGGAATCGCATGCACGCATCGAATGGGCCACGCCGGGTAGCGGTGATCGGTAGCGGAGTCGCGGGGCTCACGGCCGCCTGGGTACTCGCCCGCTCGGCCGAGGTCACGCTCTACGAGGCGCAGGGCCGGCTCGGCGGGCACGCCGACACACACCGTGTGGTCGCGGGCAACGGCGAAACCCTCGGAGTGGACACCGGATTCATCGTGCACAACGACCGCACCTACCCGACGCTGCGGCGGCTGTTCGGCGAACTCGGCATCGCCACCGGCGAGTCCGACATGAGCATGTCGGTGCGCTGCGACGGCTGCGGACTCGAATACGCCGGCGCGCGTGGGCTGCCGGGACTGTTCCCGCGCCCCGGGCACCTGGTGCGTGGCCGGTATCTGCGGCTGCTCGCCGAGGTGCCGCGATTCCACCGCCTGGCTCGCGCCGAACTCGCCACGAGCGCGGCGACCGAACGCACGGTGGCCGAATTCCTGGCCGACGCCGGATTCTCCGCCTACTTCCGCACTCACTTCCTGGCACCGCTGATCTCGGCGGTGTGGTCCTGCGATCCGCGCACCGCGCTGCGCTATCCGGCCCGCTACCTGTTCACCTTCCTCGACCACCACGGCATGCTGACGGTGTTCGGCTCACCCACCTGGCGCACGGTCACCGGCGGATCGGCGACCTATGTCGCGGCGGTCGCCGACCGCCTGCACCGGGTCCGGGTCGCCACCCCGGTCCGGACGCTGCATCGGCATCCGGACGGGGTCACCGTCCGCACCGCCGACGACGGTGTCGTCGACTTCGACGCCGCGGTGGTCGCGACCCACCCGCACGAGGCGCTGGCCCTGCTGGCCGAGCCGACCGCCGCCGAACGCGCCGTCCTCGCGGCCATGCCGTACTCGGTGAATCACACTGTCCTGCACACCGATTCCCGGCTGCTGCCGCGCGCTCCCGGCGCACGCGCGTCCTGGAACTACCGCCTGCCCGCCTGCGGCGCCGAACCCGACCGCGTCCTGGTCACCTACGACCTCACCAGGCTCCAACGCCTCGACGACACCGGCGACCGGCGCTTCCTGGTGACCCTGGGCGACGGCGACCGCATCGATCCCGGCGCGGTGCTCGAGACCATGACCTACGAACACCCGCTCTACACCCCGGAATCGGTGGCCGCCCGCGCTCGGACAAGCGAACTCGGCTGCGCCCGAACGGCCTTCGCGGGCGCCTACCACGGGTGGGGATTCCACGAGGACGGCGCGCTGTCGGGCCTGCGCGCCGCCGAGCGGCTCGGCGGACGCTGGACGGGCCCGGTGCCCGACCTGGTGGCGGCCACATGACCGCGCGCCTGATCCGCACCGACATCCGGCACACCCGGCTGGCGCCGATCCGGCACGCCTTCCGCTATCGCGGGCACAGCTGGCTGGTCGATCTGGACCGCATGCCCCGATTGCCGTGGTGGCTGCGGCCGTTCGCGGGTTTCGACGCGGGCGACCACCTGGGCGAACGCGGTGGCTCGCTGCGCGCCGCCGTCGACGGGTACCTGGCCGCCGAGGGCATCGACCTGCGGGGTGGGCGGGTGCTCATGCTGGCCGGCGCGCGCTCCTTCGGGTACGTCTTCGATCCGCTGACGCTGTATTGGTGCCGCGACCACACCGGCGCGCCGGTGTGCGTGATCGCCGAGGTGCGCAACACCTACGGCGGCGCGCACCGCTACCTGCTGCGGCCCGACGACGACGGTCGGGCCCGGGTCGGCAAGGAGTTCTACGTCTCGCCGTTCAACCCGGTGGCGGGGGAGTACCGGCTGCGCGTGCCCGAGCCCGATGCGGCGCTGCGGGTGTCGATCACGCTGGTGACCGACCGGCCGATCTTCGTCGCCACCGTCGCGGGCCGCTGCGTGCCCGCCACCACCGGCGCGATCCTGCGCGCCGTGCTGACCGATCCGATCCCGCCGCTGCTCGTGGCCGCGCGTATCCGCTGGCAGGGCGTGCGGCTCTGGGCGCGGGGACTGCCGCTCGTGCCGCGTCCGGCGGCCGTGCCCGAGGAGGCGCTCCGATGACGACCGTGGACACCACCGCGAATCCCACTGTGCCGGAGCGTGATCGGTGGGATCTGGCCGTGCCGCGCGGGCTGCGGGCGGGCGTGTCGGCGAGGGCCGTCGATCCGCTGGTGCGCCGCCTGACCCGGCGGCTGCCGCTGGCGGTGCGCTATCCCGACGGCACCGTCGTCGGCGCGCCCACCGGGGTGCCGTGCCTGGTGCTGCACCGGCCCGGTGACTTCGCCGCCAGGGTCGGCGCGGCCGGGCTCATCGGTTTCGGTGAGTCGTACATGGCCGGCGACTGGGACGCGCCCGATCTCGTCGGCGTGCTGACCGTGCTCGCCGCCCACATCGACGAGCTGGTGCCGCGGTCGCTGGCCCGGTTGCGCCGCCTCTACGTCGCCGGACATCCGGCCGCCGAACGCAATTCCGAGGACAACACGCGCGGCAACATCGCCCGGCACTACGACCTGTCCAACGACTTCTTCGGGCTGTTCCTCGACGAGACCATGACCTATTCGGCCGCGTTGTTCACCGATCCCGCCGCCGATCTCGCCACCGCCCAGCGCGCGAAGATCGACCGCCTGCTCGACCGCGCGCACGTGCGCTCCGGCACCCGGCTGCTCGAAATCGGCACCGGCTGGGGTGAACTCGCGGTCCGGGCGGCCGCGCGCGGCGCGCACGTGCACACCGTGACGCTGTCGACCGAACAGCGGACGGCGGCGCTGGAACGGGTGGCGGCGGCCGGACTGACGGAGCGGGTGCGGGTGGACCTGCTCGACTACCGCGGGGTGCGCGGCAGCTACGACGCCGTTGTCTCGGTGGAGATGATCGAGGCGGTCGGCTACGAATACCTCGACACCTATTTCGCGACCATCGGCCGGGTGCTCGCGCCGGGCGGCCGGGCCGCGATCCAGGCCATCACCATGCCGCACGAGCGCATGCTCGCCACCCGGCACACCTACACCTGGATCCAGAAGTACATCTTCCCCGGTGGATTCCTGCCGTCGGTGCGGGCGATCGAGGAATCCGTCGCGCGGGCGACGGATCTGGCTGTGTGCGAGGAGTTCTCGATGGGCCCGCAGTACGCGCGGACCCTGCGCGCGTGGCGGGAACGGTTCGAGAACGCGCGGACGGAGGTCGGCGCGCTCGGGTTCGACGAGACGTTCGTGCGGATGTGGCGGTTGTATCTGGCGTACTCGGAGGCGGGCTTCCGGTCGGGGTACCTCGACGTCGGGCAGTTCGTCCTCGCGCGGGGGTGAGTCAGCGGCCGAGCAGGTGGCGCAGCGTCTGTTCGAGGTCGGGGCCGCGGAAGACGTGGCCCGCCTGGGCCAGTCGGGCCGGGGACACCCGCTGACTCGCCGCGGCCAGCTCCCGCGCGCCCTGCTCGCCCAGCAGCAGCGCCGGGCCGAACGACGGGACCGGGAGCAGGGCGGGCCGGTGCAGGACCCGGGCCAGCACCTCGGTGTAGTCGCTGTTGCGGACCGGATCGGGGGCCACCGCGTTGACCGGGCCGACGAGCGAATCGTCCCAGAGCGCACGGTGATAGATGTCGAGCAGATCGTCGAGACCGATCCAGGACAGCCACTGGGTGCCGTCGCCGATCCGGCCGCCCAGACCCGCCGTGAACAGGGGACGCAGCAGCCGCAATGTTCCGCCGGTGGGTGACTGGACGATGCCGGTGCGGACCTGCACCACGCGGCCACCGGCGGCCGTGGTCGCCGCCTCCCAGCCGGTCACCACCTCGGCGAGGAAACCGTCGCCGGGATCGGCGGTCTCGGTGAGGATCTCGTCGCCCCGGTCGTAGCCGTAATAGCCGATGGCGGAAGCGGAGACGAAGGTGCCGACGCCGCAGCGGGCCGCGGTCTCGGCCAGTGCCTTGGTCGGGCCGATCCGGCTGTCGGCGATGGCGCGGCGGTGCTCCTCGGTGAACCGGCCCGCGATCGGCGCGCCCGCCAGATGCACCACCGCGTCGACGCCGTCGAGCAGGTCCGGCGCGGGATCGGCCGGGTCCCACCGGCGTTCGGCGGGACCGGACGGCGCGTGGCGCACGAGCCGGACGACCCGGTGACCGCCGGTCGACAGGAACGCGCACAGCGCCGTGCCGACCATGCCGGTCGCGCCGCTGACCGCGATGGTGCGCGCGGTGAAACCCGCCTCGGCGGCGCGCCGGTGGGCGGCGAGGTCGTCGGCGAGCTGGCGGTAGCGGTAGTCGAACATCGGGCGCAGCAGGCGGGCGGGGAGTGGGGTGTCGACGTGGTCGGCCACGCGGGTGTGGGTGCCGTCGACGGCGGTGAAGTCGTGGGTGTGCCGCCACGGCAGCAGGCGGCCGATCGGCGCGGAGGCCAGGCCCTCGACCGCGGTCGCGTCGGCGAAACGGTGGGGCGGGTCGTAGGCGGCCGGATCGTGGCGCGCGACCCAGCGCAGGCCGCCTGGCAGACCGAGCACGGCGGCGCCACGGGCCAGGTCGTCGGACTCGCTGAGCAGCCGGACCGGCTGCCAGGGCGGCGCCAGGCGGGTGAACGCACCGTGCCGGGCGAACCAGGCGAAGACCTCGTCGCGGGGTGCGGAGACAACCATCGAACAGTCGATGCCCATCACTCGACTCTAGCCCCGTTCTGTCATCGTTGAAGCGTTTGTGCATCGTTTCACGCGGTATTCTGGAGAAGTGATCGCGATTGGTGGGAAAAACGATGCGAGTTTCGAGCCGTCGTTCGTCGACGCGCTGCTGGACCGGGCCGTCCTGCCGGGCTACAGCAGACTCGGGATCGCGCTACGACGGCGCGGCTGGCCGTCCGCCGACCCGGCGCCCGACGCCCTGCGCGGGCGGCGCGCCGTGATCACCGGGGCCAACAGCGGCATCGGGCTGGCCATGGCGGACGGGCTGGTGGCGCTGGGCGCTTCGGTCGTGCTGGCCGTCCGGAGCACTCGGCGGGGCGAGGACGCGGCGGCCGGACTGCGGCGACGGCACCCCGGCGGCACCGTGACGGTGGTGGAATGCGATGTCGCCGAACCCGATTCGGTGCGGCGCTGCGCCGCCGCACTCGGTGAGACCCCGATCGATGTCCTGGTGCACAACGCGGGTGTGCTCCCGGCGCGCCGCCAGGAGAACAGCGCCGGACACGAACTCACCCTCGCCACCCACGTGCTCGGGCCGCTGCTGCTGACCGAGCTGGTCCGGCCCCTGCTGGCGGCCGCGCACGGGGCTCGGGTGGTGCTGATGTCCTCCGGCGGGATGTACGCCCAGCCGCTGATGACCGACGACCCCGACTACCGGCGCGGCGAATACCGGGGCGCGCGGGCCTACGCGCGCACCAAACGGATGCAGGTCGCGCTCACGCCCCTGCTGGCCGCCGAGCTCGCCGACGAGCGGACGTGGGTGCACGCCGTGCACCCCGGCTGGGTCGACACCCCTGGCATCGCCGACGCGCTGCCCCGATTCCGCCGCGTCACCCGGCCGCTGCTGCGCACCCCGGCCGAGGGCGCCGACACCGCGATCTGGCTGGCCGCCACCGCGCGGCCGGTGCCCTCTGGCCGGTTCTGGCACGACCGCCGGGTCCGCCCGCTGCACCTGCGGCGCGGCACCCGCTACACCGAGGCCGAGGCCGCCGCGCTGTGGCGGGACTGCCGGGCCATGATCGGCGTGCCGGAGTCCACCTGACCGACACGGCGAAGGGCGGCGGTTCCACGGAACCGCCGCCCTTCACACAAGATCGATCAGCCGAAATGGCAGACGTAGTGCAGGGTCTCGACGACCTCGATGTCGAAGGCGCTGTTGCCGGGAACCGAGAACGACTCGCCGCCACGGAAGACCTTCGGCTCGGTCTCGCCGGGCAGGGTCACCTTCGCCTCACCCTCGATGAGCTCCATGATCTCCGGGGCGCCGGTGGTGAAGGTCAGGGTGGCGGGCAGGATCACGCCGACGGACTTCGAGGTGCCGTCGGGCAGCTCGATGTTGTGGCTGACGCACTTGCCGTCGAAATAGACATTGGCCTTCTTGACGACGGAGACGTTCTCGAACTTCGACATGGGTCCTTCCGGGGGTGAGGGGACCCTTAGTCTACTGGCGGGGCGGGGCTCACCGAGCCCTGCCCCGACGAGGTCAGCTGCCGTAGCGGGCCAGCACCGAGCTGGCTTCCTGGGAGGCGGTGCCTTCCTGGGCCAGATGGGCCATCGCCTCAGGGATCTCGCGGCCGTGATGGGCCATGGCCTGCGCGTAGAGGCGGCCCGCGCGGTAGGAGGACCGGACCAGCGGGCCCGCCATCACGCCGGCGAAACCGAGTTCCTCGGCGACCTGGGAGTGCTCGACGAACTCCTCCGGCTTCACCCAGCGGTCGACCGGGTGGTGCCGCGGCGAGGGACGCAGGTACTGGGTGATGGTCAGGATGTCGCAGCCCGCCTCGTGCAGGTCACGCATCGCGGCGGTGACCTCCTCCGGGGTCTCGCCCATGCCGAGGATGAGGTTGGACTTGGTGACCAGACCGGCCTCGCGGGCCGCGGTGATCACCGCCAGCGAGCGCTCGTAGCGGAAGGCGGGGCGAATGCGCTTGAAGATGCGCGGCACCGTCTCCAGGTTGTGCGCCAGCACCTCGGGGCGGGTCGAGAAGACCTCGGCCAGCTGATCGGGGTCGGCGTTGAAGTCGGGGATGAGCAGCTCGACGCCGGTGCCCGGGTTGAGCGCCTTGATGGCGCGCACGGTCTCGGCGTAGAGCCAGGCGCCACCGTCGTCGAGGTCGTCGCGGGCGACGCCGGTGATGGTGGAGTAGCGCAGGCCCATGGCCTGCACGCTCTCGGCGACGCGGCGGGGCTCGTCGCGGTCGAGGGCGGCGGGCTTGCCGGTGTCGATCTGGCAGAAGTCGCAGCGGCGGGTGCACTGCTCGCCGCCGATGAGGAAGGTGGCCTCGCGGTCCTCCCAGCATTCGAAGATGTTGGGGCAGCCGGCTTCCTCGCAGACCGTGTGCAGACCCTCGCGCTTCACCAGGCCCTTGAGCTCGGTGTACTCCGGGCCCATGGTGGCGCGGGTGCGAATCCACTTGGGTTTGCGCTCGATCGGGGTCTCCGCGTTGCGCGCTTCGATGCGCAGCAGTTTGCGTCCGGCGGGGGCAGAGGCGTCGACGGAGGTCACCGGACCGACTCTACGCTCGGGGCGACGACAGTCGCGGCGCCGGTGGTGCGATCAATGTCATGCTGCTGAACGGGAATTTCGCCGTCGAGGGCGGCAACGATCGCGGCCGCGACGAGCGGCTTGATCTCGGTGACGGTGACCTCGCGGCCCAGCTCGCGGGTCAGCGAGGTGACCCCGGCGTCCTTGATGCCGCACGGCACGATCGCCTGGAAGCCGTCGAGGGCGGAGTTGCAGTTCAGCGAGATGCCGTGCAGGGCGACGCCGCGCTGCACGCGCACGCCGATCGCGGCGATCTTGCGCTCGGCCAGCCACTCGGTGGCGGGCAGCCACACGCCTGAGCGGCCCTCGACCCGGCCGCACTCGATCCCGAGGCCGGAGACCACCTGGATCAGAGCCTCCTCCAGTCGGCGCACGTACTGCACGACGTCGACCGGCTCGGCCAGGCGGACGATCGGGTAGCCGACCAGCTGGCCGGGGCCGTGCCAGGTGATCTTGCCGCCGCGGTCGACCTGCACCACCGGGCTGCCGTCGATCGGCAGGTCCTCGGTCTCGGTGCGGCGGCCCGCGGTGTAGACCGACGGATGCTCGAGCAGCAGCAGCCGATCGGCGCCTTCGCCTTCGGCGCGCTCGTCGGCGATCTGCCGTTGCAGCTCCCAGGCGGCGGTGTATTCGATGAGTCCGAGATCCTCGACCACGATCGGGGTCGAATCGAATCGAGCGGACGCGGTGGGGCGCGTGTCGTTCACGGCCCTGACGTTACGCCCACGGGCCACCGGGGGTGAAGACCGGTCGGGACGTCGTGATCCGGTTCGCTCGCCGATGGTTCCGGGTGCGCCGGAGCCGGACGGTCGGCTGGTCAGACGTCCAGCGGGAAGGTGCGCTGCATCAGCGTCAGGTCCATCCAGCGGCCGAACTTGTGACCGACTTCCGGCAGCTCGCCGACGGTGCGGAAACCGAAGCGCTCGTGCAGGGCGATGGACCCGGTGTTGCTCGATTCGATGGCGGCGATCATGGCGTGCACGCGGCCGGAATCGGTGGCGCGGGCGACGAGTTCGGTGAGCAGCGCGCTGGCGACGCCGCGGCGCTGGAAGCGCTCGTCGACGTAGACGGAGTTCTCGACCGAGAAGCGGTAGCCGGTCTTGGGCCGCCACTGGCCGTAGGAGGCGTACCCGGCGACCTCGCCGTCGATCTCGGCGACCAGGATCGGCATGCCCGCGGCGGTGCGATCGGCGAACCAGGTGAGCCGGTCGTCGAGGTCGACCTCGTCGGTGTCCCAGATCGCGGTCGAGGACGCGATATTGGTGTTGTGGATCGTGAGGACGGCGGGGAGGTCGGCCTTGTCGGCGTCGCGGATGAACATCACTGACCTCCGGGGCGACCGACGGCGGCGGCGAGCGCGGCGCCGATCGTGGGGTGCTGGAAGGTGTAGCCCGCCTGCTCCAGCGCGGCGGGAATCGCGCGCGGGCCGCGCAGGATGGCCTCGTCGGCGAGTTCGCCGACCAGGGCGCGCAGGGCGACACCGGGAACGATGAGCGGGGTGGGCCGGTGCAGGGCCCGGCCGAGGGCGCGGCTGAACTCCGCGTTGGTGACCGGCGCCGGACCGGCGGAGTTGATCGGGCCGGACACCTCGGGGTGGGTGAGCGCGAAGACGATCGCGCCGACCTCGTCGTCGAGGGAGATCCACGGGGTGTACTGGCGGCCGCTGCCGAGGCGACCGCCGAGGCCGAGGCAGTACAGCGGTTGCAGCATGCTGAGCATGCCGCCGTTGCGGGCCAGGACCACGGCGCTGCGGACCAGGACGGTGCGCACGCCCGCCGAGCTGGCCGGCTCGGTCGCGGCTTCCCAGTCGCGGCACAGGGTCGCGAGGAAACCGGTTCCGGCGGGGGAGGTCTCGTCGACCACCGCGTCGCCGGTGTCGCCGCCGTAGTAGTGCGCGCCGCTGGCGTTGACCAGCGTCGGCACTCCGGCGGCGGCGACCGCCGTGGCCAGGACGTCGGTGGGGGTGATCCGGCTGTCGCGCAGCGATTGCTTGTAACCGCCGTTCCAGCGGCGCGCGCCGATGCTCGCGCCGCACAGGTTCACCACCGCGTCGGCCCCGCGCAACGCCCGCTCGTCGAGCTGGGCGCGCGCGGGTTCCCACGCGAATTCGTCCGGTGCCGCGGGAGCGCGGCGCACCAATCGCGACACCTCGTGCCCGTCGCGGCGCAGAGCCGCGACGAGCGCCGTCCCGATCAGCCCGGACGAACCGGCGATCACCACCTTCATCTTCGGCCGAATTCCTCGACTACAGACCCAGATCGGCCTCGAACGCCGCCTCTTCCAGCCGGTGCCGGATGGTGGTGAGGAAGCGGCCGGCGTCGGCGCCGTCGATGAGCCGGTGATCGTAGGTCAGCGGCAGGTACACCATCGAGCGCACGCCGATCGACTCGCTGCCGGTCTCGTCGGTCACCACCACCGGGCGCTTGACGATCGCGCCGGTGCCGAGCATGGCCGCCTGCGGCGGGACCAGGATCGGGGTGTCGAACAGCGCGCCCTCGGAGCCGATGTTGGTGATGGTGAAGGTGCCGCCGGACAGCTCGTCCGGCTTCAGGCCACCGGTGCGGGCGCGGTTGGCGATGTCGGCGATCGCGCGGGCCAGCCCGGCCAGCGACAGGTCGCTGGCGTTGTGGATGACCGGCGAGAGCAGACCCTGCTCGGTGTCGACCGCGATACCCAGGTGCACCGACGCGTGGTAGGTGATCTCCTTGGTGTCCTCGTTGTAGGAGGCGTTCACGTTCGGGTGCACACCGAGGGCCTCGACCACGGCCTTCGCGAAGAACGGCAGGTACGTCAGGTTGACGCCCTCGCGCGCCTTGAACGAGGCCTTGGCGAGCTGACGCAGATGCGCGATCTTGGTGACGTCGGCCTCGTGGACCTGGGTCAGCTGCGCGGTGGTCTGCAGCGATTCGCGCGTCTTGGTGGCGGTGATCTGCCGGATCCGGCTCGCCTTCTGCGTGGTGCCGACCAGACCGGCCAGCTTCGGCGCGGCGGCCTGCTTGGCCGGTGCGGCGGCGACGGCCGGAGCCGCGGCGGGCGCCGGCGCCTTCTTGGCCTCGGCCGCGGCGAGCACATCCTGCTTGCGGATGCGGCCGCCGACACCGGAACCGGTGAGCGACGCCAGGTCGACGTTGTTCTCCTCGGCCAGCTTGCGCACCAGCGGGGTCACGTACGGCGAGCTGCCGTTGGCGGCGACCGCCGGGGCAGGAGCCGACGCGGCCGGAGCCGGGGCGGGCGCGGGGGCCGGGGCAGGCGCCGGAGCGGGGGCAGGTGCCGGAGCCGGAGCCGGAGCGGGTGCCGCCGCGGCGGGCGCGGGGGCCGGAGCAGGCGCGGGAGCCGGTGCGGGCGCCGGAGCGGCCGCGGGCGCACCGCTGCCGATCACACCCAGCTGACCACCGACGGCGATGATGTCGTCTTCCTGCGCCGAGATCTCCAGCAGCGTGCCGGCGACCGGGGACGGGATCTCGGTGTCGACCTTGTCGGTGGACACCTCGAGCAGCGGCTCGTCGACGGCGACGGTGTCACCCACGGCCTTGAGCCAGCGGGTCACGGTGCCCTCGGTGACCGACTCGCCCAGCTCGGGCATCTTCACGGGCGTACCGGAAGCGGCGGCGGGGGCGGCGGCGGGCGCGGGAGCCGGGGCCGGGGCGGGAGCCGCGGCGGCGGGGGCAGGCGCGGGGGCCGGAGCCGGAGCGGGTTCGGCAGGCGCGGCAGCAGGCGCGGGCGCGGCGGCAGCGGCTTCGCCCGCCTCGCTGATCACACCGAGCTCACCGCCGACCTCGACGATGTCGTCTTCCTGGGCGACGATCTTCGACAGCACACCGGCGGTGGGCGACGGGATCTCGGTGTCGACTTTGTCGGTGGAGACTTCGAGCAGCGGTTCGTCGACCTCGACCGTGTCTCCTTCCTGCTTCAGCCACCTGGTCACCGTTCCCTCGGTGACGCTCTCACCAAGAGCCGGCATCTGGACGGAGAAGGCCATGTCCTCTGTCTCCTCTGACTGTTAGACGGGTAATACAACAGTGCTTCGACCCCGGCAGACACCCGTCGCGGGTCGCGGCGTACGTCCACCCCACCGCGAGAGCGAGGCGTCCGGGAATCGTCGGTTTCTTGTTCCGGCAACCATCCTTGCACTCGCCCGCCGACGACGTAGCGCAGGGCGGCATTCCGGGCAGAGCTGGCACCATGGAAAGTACGGCGGTGAGCAGATTTCCGTCGGAGCGCAGGAGGTTGTTACCGGTGGGTTTGCTGGATCGTTTCCGCGGTGCGCGCGGCCGGAGCAGGACAGTCGCTCGTGACAGCGCGTCGGAGATCGCCGCGCTCGCCGACTGGGCGCGGGCCCGCCGTGGCGTCGAGGCGTTCATCGAACCGAAAACCGCTGTGACCGATGTCACAGCGGTGCTGGTGGCCGCGGACGGCGAATGGACCCGCCGCATCGTCGGCGAACGCGGCGCGCGGCGACTGGCGGGCGCGCTGAAGATCCCGGTCTACGACGTCAACCGCACCGGCTATCCACAGCGCATGCGCGACTACGACGCCCGCCGCCGCATCGAGCAGCGGCGGGCCCGCGAGCAGGAGTAGTCGACTACTCCGCGCCGATCTCCTCGATCACCGTGATCAGGGTGCGCACCGGGACACCGGTGCCGCCCTTGCCGATGTAACCGAACGGCCCGCCGGTGTTGTACGCCGGACCCGCGACATCCAGGTGCGCCCACTGCACGCCCTCGGGCACGAACTCCTTGAGGAACAGTGCGGCCGAGAGCATTCCGCCCCACCGATGCGGGGCGACATTGGCCAGGTCGGCGACCTTGGAGTTGAGATCGGCGCGCAGCTCGGCGGGCAGCGGCATCGCCCATCCGTGCTCGCCGACCGACCGCGAGGCGGCGGCGACGCGGTCGCGGAACTCCTCGGTGCCCATCACGCCGGGCGTGCGGGTGCCGAGCGCGACCATCTGGGCGCCGGTCAGGGTGGCGACGTCGATCAGGTAGTCGGGCTCGTCCTCGGCGGCGCGCACGATCGCGTCGGCCAGGATGAGCCTGCCCTCGGCATCGGTGTTGAGCACCTCGACGGTGGTGCCGCCGTACTGGGTGAGCACATCGCCGGGGCGCTGCGCGGTAGCCGAGGGCATGTTCTCGGCCATCGGGACGGTCGCGGTGACGGTGACCGGCAGCCCGAGCCGGGCGGCCAGCAGGGTGGTCGCGATGACCGCCGCGGCGCCCGCCATGTCGGAGGTCATGTTCTCCATATTGGCGGCGGGCTTGATCGAGATGCCGCCGGTGTCGAAGGTGATGCCCTTGCCGACCAGCGCGATCTTCTTGGGGCCGCCCGCGTAGGTGATGCGCACCAGGCGCGGCGGCCGCGCGGAGCCCTGGCCGACGCCGACGATGCCGCCGTAGCCGCCCGCGGCGAGCGCGTCCTCGTCGAGCACCTCGACCTCGAGCCCGGCCGCCTCGGCGAGCACGCGGGCCCGCTCGGCGAACTCGGCCGGGTACAGCGCGCTCGGCGGGGTGTTGACGAAATCGCGCGCGGTCGCGACGGCCTCGGCGACGAGCTGGGCGCGCAGCAGTTCCAGGACGCCGAATTCGGGCTCGGGAACCAGCAGTTCGACGCGCAGCACCGGCTGCTCGTCCGGCTTCGGCGCGCTCTTGGCCGACTTGAAGGTGGTGAAGGTGTAGGCGCCGAGGTAGAAGCCCTCCGCCGCGGCGGCCAGGTCGACGCCCGAGAGGGTGGTCGCGACGAGTTCGGTGCCGCTGAGCGCGCGCCCGGCCACCCCGGCGCTGCGGCGCACCTGCTCGGCGTCGACCTTGTCGGCCGCGCCGAGGCCGACCGCGAGCACGCTGGTCACCTCGGCCAGCGCCGCGGGCGCGGGCACCCGGGTGAGTTCCTCGGGCTTGCCCTTCGCACCGACCGCGCCCAGGGCATCGAGCAGCTCCGCGCGAACCTCGGCGGTGAGCACGTCGCCGAACAGGTCGGCGGGGACGATGGCCGGTCCGTTCTCCGAGGAGGTCAGGCCGATCACCAGTACATCGGTGTCCGGGCTGATGGTTTCGGTGCGTGCCAATTCCGGTCCGAGTGAACGATCTGCAACAGCGGTCATCGCCCCAGATTATGCGGTCGGTGCCGAGTGCCGCATCGCGACGCCGTCGAGCAGCAGTCCGACACCGGCGGTGAGCAGTTCGTCGAAGGAGAGGTCGGGTCCGTGCGGCTCGGCGGCGAACATCCGGTGCAGCACCGGGCGGACACGCGGGTCGAGGAGTTCGGCGAGTTCGGCGCGCACCGGGTCGGCGATCGCGGTCGCCCCGGCGCCGATCCGGTCGCCGCGATCGGTGCTCCACATCAGGGCCAGACCCTGGACCAGGCCGGAGTAGGCGAGGTAGATCGTGAGCATCTCGGCGCTGGTCAGATCGAGGTCGTCGAGTGCGGTGAAGGCGCGTTCCAGGGAGTCGAGCAGCGCCGGGCCCAGCGGCGGCCGGGTGTGCGCGAGCACGGTGAGCACCCACGGATGCCGTCGGTAGAGCCGCCACTCGGCGTCGGCCTCGGTCGCCAGGGTCGCGCGCCAGTCCGGGGCGGGCGCGGGCTCGGGTGCCCGCGCGAGGGCCAGTTCCGTCATCGCCGCCAGCAGGGCCTCGCGGTCGGGGAAGTGCCGGTACAGCGCGGCGGTCGCGACGCCGAGCTCCCCGGCCAGGCGGCGCATGGTGAGGCCGTCGAGCCCGTCCCGGTCGGCGAGCGCGATCGCCGTGGTGGCGATGTGCACCGGGGACAGCCGGGGCGGCTGGGCGCGGCGCACCGGCGGGCGCCGGTCCCGGCGCGCCCGATAGGCCCGGCCCTGACACGACCGCGAGCAATAGCGGCGCACTCGGCCCCGGTCCGCCTGTTCCACCTCGCGTCCACAGTGCGCGCACGACGTCGATTTCCGCACACCAACCAGTGTGACGAAATCCTCGTAACTGTGCTGGCGCACTCCTAGATTGGCGGCTGCACACGCTGTTCACATCGAAGGAGAGACCGATGAACGCACACGTCAGACAGGCCACGCCCGACGAGCTCGCCGCGGTCGCCGACGCCTTCGTCGCGGCCAGTCTGGACGAGGTCGTCTCGGCGTGGATCCGGGCGGGAGACCCGGAGATCGAGCAGGCCTACCGAAGCACGTTCGGACCGCAGTTCGTCGCCAAGGCCATGGCCGAGGACGAGGTGTGGGTCGCGGGCGACGGCGAGGACATCTGGGCGGTGTCGCTGTGGCAGACGGTCACCTCCGCCGACCGGCTCGCCGCCGAAGCCGACGAAGCGCGTGCGCTGCTGAAGGCCGCGCCCGATGTCGTGTCGTTCCAGCGGATGGCGGCGGTGTCGAGCCTGGTCGGGGCCGCGCATCCCCGGGAATTCCCGCACCGCTATCTGCATGTCATCGTCACCGTGCCGGAGCACCGGGGCAAAGGCGCGGGCGGTGCGATCCTGGCCGACCGGCTCGCGGCCTTCGCCGACGCGGGCGAAACGGCGTTCCTGGAGGCCAGCACGGTCCGGTCGTCGCGCCTCTACGCCCGCCACGGCTTCGCACACGAGGGCGACCCGATCCACCTGCCCGACGGCGGACCGACCCTGCTGCCGATGTGGCACCGTGGCTGACTCGGGCGGCGGAGGGCAAACACCGGCTACCCCGGGTCACGGGGGCCGATTCGCGGTGTGACCCGCATGGCAATCCGTTGGTGAATACTGGCAAACACTGGACAACACTGGAACCACTGCCTACGCTCACGCTCGTGACGGACACGGCCGAGGAGCTGGAGGCGCGCATCGCCGACCTCCGCGGCGAGGTGCGCCGTGCCGCCGCGTCCGGTGATCGCGCCACCGCCCGTCAGCTGCGCGCGGAACTGCGCAAAGCCGAATCCGCCTGGGACGCGGTCGTCCTGGGCTCCATCCCGGAACCCGCCGCCGCGCCGGAGCGGGCCGACGCGCCCGCCGTGCCGGTGCGCGAGCACGTGCACCGCGCGCTGACGCTGCTCTCGGTGCCGTCCTCACCCAAACTCGTCCTCGCCGTGCACGAGGCGTTCTTCTCCGGCGAACTGCTGCCCGCCCGGCTGACCAGCCTGCGCCGCGACGAGGAACGCTCGTTCCGCTCGGCGCCCTACGCGCGTCCGTACTACGTCTGCGCGGCGCTCACCACGGATCTGCTGGCGCCGGCGCGCGGGCTGATGGCCGTCAGTTCGTGGCCGCTGGAGGGCCGGATGGTGGGGCCGTTGAGCCCGCGCGTCGACCTGTTGACCTCGGCGATCCGCCTGGCCGACCATCTGTCGGCGCAGCCTGCCACGACCCCGGCGGGTCAGCGCGTACTGTGGCGGCTCGCCGTGTCGATACCGGGAGTGTCGGGAGCTCCGGACACACTGGACCCGGCGGAGGTGATCGAGGCCGCGCGGCGCGAGCTGGCGGTGCACGCGGACGAGGACGCGCGGCAACGACTCTCGGCCGCGCGCCGGGCGGCCGAGCAGCTGGCCGATCCGGCCGCACAACTATTCGGTGTTCGGCTCGGGGTGGCCGACCGGCGACGAATCGAGGTGAAATGAGCACTCTCGCAGCACAGCTGGACCACTTGCGCGGCGCGGCGCCCGCGACCAGGCACAATGCCCGCACCATCGCCGCGCTCACGGCCAATCCCGGGTGTGCCCGGCGCGCCCTGCTCGACGCGGCCGCGGTGGACAAGACCGTGATCGCCCAATCGCTCGGTTTCCCACCACAGTTCGGTCAGTCGCAATTCGCCATCACGCGCGGCAACGCCTTCGAGTCGATGGTGAAGGCCAACGGGTGCGCCGAACTGCTGGCCCTGCTGCGCGACACGCTCGGCCTCACCATCCCCGAGGTCGCCTACCACGACCTGAACTCCGTCGGCGAGAACACCGGCAACGCCGTGCGGTACCAGCGCACCAGGCAGCTGCTGAAATCGACGATCGCCGCGGGCGACGGCACCCTGTTCGACCACCCGATGCTGCGCCTCGACATCGCGGGCGCCACCGCCTATCTGGAGCCCGACGTGGTCGCCGTGCAGCTCGACGGCAAGTTCCACGTCGTGGAGATCAAGGCGTTCCCCGTGATCGACGGGCAGGCCGACCCGGCCCAGGTCGCGGCGGCCGCGCGCCAGTCCGCGGTGTACGTGATCGCGTTGCGCGAGTTGATGACCGAGATCGGCGAGTCACCGGAGCTGGTCTCGCACAACACGATCCTGGTGTGCGCGAAGGACTTCACCAACCGGCCCACCGCCGCCCTGGTCGACCTGCGCAAGCAGCTCGCGGTCGTCTCCCGGCAGCTGACCCGGCTCACCGCCATCCCCGACCTGCTCGAGCTGCTGCCGCCCGAGGCCACCTTCGCGCCGGGGGAGGACCTGGAGAAGACGATCGCGGCCATCCCCGCCCGCTACGCGCCCGAGTGCATGTCGAGCTGCGAGCTCGCCTTCGCCTGCCGCGACGAGGCCAGGACCTGCGGTTCGGTCGACGCGCTCGGCCGCGGCGTGTGCGACGAGGTCGGCGGCATCGAGAACCTGCACACCGTCCTCGGCCTGGCCGACGGGACGCTGCAACCGGGGCCCGAGCACGCCGACATCACCGCCATGCTGCGCACCGCGCACCGGTTGCGCCTGGAGATCGCGGGATGAGTGTGCTGTCGGCCCTCGCCAAGGCCGAGGCGGTCCGCGCGGGCCGGGCGCAGCCCACCGCGGCGGTGCGGCACCTGCATCTGGCCGAGCGGCCGCTGGTGGCGGTGCCGCTGCGGCTGGCCGGTGAGGCGGCGGCGCCGCTGGCGATCATGATCGGCACCGCGCGCGGCGACCAGAACGTGCTGATCGTGCCGCAGCCGCGCGACCGGGTGCTGCGGCTGCGGTTCATCGAGCAGCTGGCCGATGTGGTGCTGCCCTATCTCTCGTCGTTCCTGGCCGAGAGCGAGGAACTCACCAGCAAGGCGGGCGAGACCTACACCCGCTGCCTCGACGCGCCCCAGATCTGGACGCCCAACGAGGGCGGGGTGAACTTCCTCAAGCTGCTCGGCCGTTCGGTCCGCTTCCACCGCACCGACGGCGACAACCCGGTGCCCGTCTCGATTCCGCTGCTGGGCCGCTGGCTGACCTGGTTCGGCGACCGCGCCGAACACCCCGGGTCGGCGGTGCTGCCCGCGCTGACCTCGGCGCTCTCGGCCCACTGGGCCACCGGCCAATCCGCGCTCGAGGACGGCAATCTCGCGGCCTTGCTCGGCTGGATCGATCCGCCGCCGGGCCGCACCGGCGCCGAGGCCGCGGCCATCGCCGAGGACCCGTTGCAGTCCCCGCCCGCGGGCCCGGCCACCGATCCCGGCTTCGACAACGAGGAACTCGCGCCGCTGATCGCCGCCTACAACGCCGCCACGGACGAGAACGCGCGCGCCGTCGCCGCCGAACGGCTCGAGCGCTCGCTGCGCGGCCAGCTCGAACCCACCTGGCAGTTGATGTGGCGGGCGCTCGACCTGCTGCGCGCGCTGCCGCCGGGCGCCAGCGTGGCGAACCGGTGGACCGACGACCGCGGCGCCTTCTCGTATTTCGCGGCCGAGGTGGCCGAGGGCACCCCGCAGGCCCGGCGTGATCCGGCCGTGCGCGCGGTGCGCAGGCTGCTCGAACGTGAGCGGGCGCTGGAAGCGTTGCAGGCCCAGTGCGCCTTCGACGATCCGCTGCGCATGCTCGAGCACCGGGTCACCGGGGCGGCGTTCCGCGGCACCGTCGTGCACAGCGAACCCGATCGCGTCGACCGCTCGGGCGCGCGCCCGAAACTGCGCCCGCACATCCACATCCGCACCACCGATCCGTTCCTCGCGGTCGTCGGCGAGGAGCTGACGTGTGTGGAGCGGCCGAAGCAGAGCGGGGTCGTCGTCGAGATCGACGGTGACGGCATGGTGCTCGAACTCTCGGGCGGGATGGGCCGCAAGCTCGTCGCCGAACCCGGCTCGGTGCCCGCCGACGGTGAGGCCCTCGGGTTCGCGCGGTTCTCGCCGACGCCGTTCAACGGTCAGCTGAATCTGCCCGCCCGCGAGGACACCCCCTGGACGCACGGTGGTCCGCCGCCGGAATGGGCGCCGCCCACCGACGACGAAGGGGAGGAGCTGCAATGACCACACCGGACGAGGCCGTCGCGAACATTCTCACCGACCTGCGCGACGCGAGCCATCGCGCCATCGTCGTCGACTCGCCGCCCGGCGCGGGCAAATCCACGCTGGTCGTGCGGGCCGCCCGCCAGCTCGCCGAGGACGACGACCAGCGGATGATCGTGGCCCAGACCAACGAGCAGGTCGACGACCTCATCGACCGCCTCGCCGGGGCCGATCCGGCGATGCGCATCGGCCGCCTCTCCAGCACCGCGTACGTGATCAGCGAGCGGGTCGACCAGCACGCGAACGTCCGCGTCGCGACCAAGCCCGCCGACCTGGCCGACCGCACGATCGTCATCGGGACCGCCGCCAAGTGGGCCACCATCACCGACGGCAGCTGGTCGCACGCGATCATCGACGAGGCGTACCAGATGCGCTCGGACATGTTGTTGCGCATCGCGAATCGGTTCGATCGGGGGCTGTTCGTCGGCGATCCCGGGCAGCTCGATCCGTTCGCCACCGTCGAGACCGCGCGCTGGGCGGGGCTCACCTGGGACCCCACGATGAGCGCGGTGAGCGTGATGCTGGCCAACAACGACAACATCCCGATCCACCGGCTGCCGGTGTCGTGGCGGCTGCCCGCCACCGCGGCGCCGGTCGTCTCGCGGGCCTTCTACCCGTTCACCGGCTTCGAGTCCGGCACCGGATTCGGCGACCGCAGCATGGATTTCACGACGCGCGGCCTCGGCGGACCGATCGACGCGGTACTCGAGGAAGCGGCCGCGACGGGCTGGGGCTGGTACGAACTGCCCGCCCGGCACACCCTGCGCACCGATCGCGAGGCGGTGCACGCCCTGGCCGCGATCGCCGCCCGGCTGATCGAGCGCGGCGCCACCGCGCATTCGGAATCCGGCAGCCACCCGGTCACCGTCGACCGCGTCGCCATCGGCACCGCCCACCGCGATCAGGCCGACGCCGTGCGCACCGCGCTGCGCGGCACCGCCGCCGAGCCGGTCACCGTCGACACCGCCAACCGGCTCCAGGGCCGCGAATACGACGTCACCCTGGTGCTGCACCCGCTCTCGGGCCGCCGCGACGCCAGCGCCTTCCACCTCGAGGCGGGCCGTCTGTGCGTGCTCGCTTCGCGGCACCGCCACGCCTGCATCCTGGTCGGCCGGGCGGGCATCCCCGAACTCCTCGACGCCCACCCCTCGGCCGAACCCGTCCACCTCGGCGTCCCGGTGAAGTTCCCCGACGGCTGGGAGGCGAATCAGTCCGTGCTGAGCCACCTGACCCGGCATCGGGTGCGGGCGGGAACACTGAACTGGCGCCGTCGCGCCAGCCACCGCGTGGTCTCCGCCGACCGGGCGCCGGAGATCACGATGAGCGGGAGGATCACGATGAATCCCGCGGCGGCCAGCCAATCCGTCTCCCCGGTCACCAGCGCGAACCCCGCGACACCCACCGCGGCCAGCAACAGCCACACCGAACCCGCGCAGACCAGGACCCGGCCCGCTCGCCTGCGCAGCAGCAGCGCGACGCCGCCGACGATCGACAGCGCGGCAGGGGGAACGGTTGCCACCACCGCCGCCAGCGACAGCCGGAAGTCCTCGTCATAGGTCATCGCCGACCCGACGTAGGAGGTGTCGGTCGGCTGCATCCGCATCAGGTGCCCGAACATCGACAGGCCGATGAATCCGAAGATCAGTCCCATCACGAGGCTGATCACGGCCACGGCTTTCGCGCTGCCCCCGGATACCTCGGCCGCGGGCGCCGAACGCGGTGTGTGCGCACCGCCTGCCGCCGCCGACTGGACCGACTGCGCGGGAAAGATATTGTACAGCAGCGCATCCCGTGCGGCGGCGGCGAACTCCCCACAACCGCCGAAGCGCTCCGCTCGCCGCTTGGCCATCGCGCGCGCGAGCACGGCGTCGAGCGCGGGCGCCAGCCCGGCCCGCGCGGTGCTCAACCGCGGCACCGGCGCGGACAGGTGACCGGCGATCACCTGGGCCGGATTGGTGGCCGGAAAGGGTGGCTGCCCCGCCAGCAGCGCGTACAGCGTGCAGGCGAGCGAGTACTGATCGGACCGGTGATCGACCACTTCGCCCGCCAGCTGTTCGGGGGAGGCGTAGGCCAGGGTCGCGGTGAATGTGCCCGTGACGGTCAGCTTGGTGCCGGAGTCGACGAGCCGGGCGATGCCGAAGTCGGTGAGCACGGCGCGGGAATCAGCGGTGCCGGGCGCCGCCACCAGGATGTTGGCCGGCTTCACGTCGCGATGCAGCACCCCCTGGCCGTGCGCGTAGTCCAGCGCCGCGGCCGTCTCGGCGATGTATCGCAGGACCAGGTCCGGCGGGGTGCTCGGGTCGAGCCGGGTGGCGTCGACGCCCTCGATCAACGGCATCGAGATCCACAGCCGCCCGTGGTCGGCTCCCCGGTCGAAGATGCCGACGATCCCGGGGTGTTCGAGCCCGGCGACGATGGCGGCTTCCTGCTCGAAGCGCCCGCGCACCTCGGGATCGGCCGATACCGCCGGATCGAGGACCTTCAACGCCACGCTGCGCGGCAGCCGGGGATGCCGGGCGCGATAGACCGTTCCCATGCCACCGCGCCCGAGCACGCTCTCGATGCGGTATCCGGCGAATGTCTCGTCGACGGCTGTCACCGATCCCCTTGTTTCCTCCATGTCGTGACCACGCAGCATAGGCGTCGTCGCGCCGCGCGCTGGGATCACGTGACGGTTCACGCTGGGTAAGCTGCGAGTTTGCTTGACGGGGTGGGGTTTTCGGGGTCCGCGCAAACCGCGCGCGGGTGGGGGCGGTCGGTTAGTCTCTGCGCGAAGACAAGCGTGCCGGGTCGTCTGTTTCGCGGGTGCGGGCACGCAGCGGAGCGCCGGGGGCGGCTCCGGGAGCGGAAAGTTTCGGTGTGAAGAACTGGCGTAGCTCGTTGCTCGGGAAGTCGTGGACGGGCGGGCGCGGCGTTCGCGGCCGGGTGAGCGTACGGATCCGGCTCCTGTCCATCGTGCTGATCTCCAGCGTGATCCTGCTGGTCACCGGTGGTGGCGCGGCGGTGTACCTGGTGGACTCGGCGCGCGAATCCACCGAATGGGCCGAGCTGGCCAGCAGCACCACCGGGCCCGCGATCCTGATGGTGTCGGCGTTCCAGGAGGAACGCAGGCTCTCGCTGCTGCGGCTGGCCGGCGACCCGCCGTCCACGCCCGCCCTGGTCACCGCCCGCCAGCGGTCCGACGAGGCGCTCGCCGCGGTGATGGCCAAGGGTGACGCCGCGCGCGAGCTCAATCCGGACGGTTCGGCCGAGGACATCGAGGGCTACAACAAGCTCTTCGCCATGGTGCCGACGGTGCGCGGTGGCGTCGACGCGCTCCAGATCCCGCCGGATCAGGTGTTCACCTTCTTCTCCCAGGTGATCGGCACCATCGTCGCCGCGTCCGTGCTGGCGGCCCGGGTGGCGCCGGACGCGAAGATCGGCATCGAACTGGGCTACGGCGTCGAGCAGTTGCGGGCCGCCGAGGCGCTCTCGCAAGCCGACACCCTCGGCTCGGTGGCGTTGACCAACGGCCGGATGTCGGCGGCCGAGCTGACCGACTTCGGTCGCCGGGTCGGCGAGTTCCGTGGCGAGGTGGCCTATTCGGCCACGGTGCTGAAGGGCACCCGGCTCGCGCAGCTCGGCGCGATCACCGCGAGCACGGACTGGCAGCAGGTCACCGCGATGCAGGACGCGCTGGTGACGCGCGGTCCCGTGAGCAACGATCGCGGCGACGCGGCACTGCCGCTGAGCCTGGCGGGCTGGCAGGACGCCACCCGGCACGTGAACCTCGCCCTGCAGCAGCTGTGGGAGGACCAGAGCGGCGACGCCCACGTCATCGCCCGTCAGCAGGGCGAGACCGACACCCGCAACGCGCTGCTCGGCGGGGCGCTGGTCGCGCTGCTCGCGGTGGGTGCCTTCCTGGTGGCACTCGTCCTGGCCAACCGATTCATCGGCCGCATGCGACGGCTGCGCCACGACACCCTCGAACTGGCCGACGAGCGGATGCCCGACCTCATGCGCAGGCTCGCGGCGGGCGAGCAGGTCGAGGCGCGCGCGGAGACCTCCCGGCTCGACTTCGGCTCCGACGAACTCGGCCAGGTCGCGGCCGCGTTCAACCGGGCACACCTGGCCGCGGTGTCGGCGGCGATCGCCGAAGCCCAGACCAGGGCGGGCATCAATACCGTGTTCCTCAATATCGCCCACCGCAGCCAGGTGGTCGTGCACCGCCAGCTCGCCCTGCTCGACCGCGCCGAACGCGACGAAAGCAACGCCGACCAGCTCGAATTGCTGTTCCAGCTCGACCATCTCGCCACCCGCACCCGCCGCAACGCCGAGAACCTCATCATCCTCGGCGGCGAGCAGCCGGGCCGACGGTGGCGCAATCCGGTCGCGCTGCTGGAGCTGGTCCGCGGCGCCATCGCGGAGAGCATGGACTACACCCGGATCCAGACCAAGCAGCTGCCCGAGGTGCGCATCGCCAGCCACGCGGTCGCCGACGTCATCCACCTGCTCGCCGAGCTGATGGACAACGCGACGGCGTTCTCGCCGCCGGAAGCGCACGTGACGGTGTCCGGGGTCGTGGTCGGGCGCGGCATCGCGGTGGAGATCATCGACCAGGGCCTCGGGATGCCGGAAGCCGATCTCGCCGAGCGCAACGCGATGCTGGCCGACCCACCCGAATTCAGCGTGACGACGCTGTCGGGCAGCTCCCGGCTCGGCCTGTTCGTCGTCGCGAAACTGGCGGGCAGGCACAACATCTCGGTGCGGTTGTCGGAATCGGTCTACGGCGGGGTGCGCGCGATCGTGCTGATCCCCTCGGCGCTGGCCGAGGCCACCGACCAGTCCGCGCCGATCTCCGGCCAGTTCCCCGTCGTCACCCCGCGCGCATGAGCGACGAGCGCGAGCACTGGTACGAGGAGGACGCCGGGCCGATCGTGCGCCTCTACGCCGTGACCCGCGGGCGCGGCCGGACCGAGCGCGACGAACTCGACCTCACGACCCTGCTGGTCGACGCGGGCGCGGGAACACGACTGCGGCGCACCGAACCCGAGTACGCCGCGATCGTCGAGCTGTGCCGGACCCCGATGGCGGTGGCCGAGGTGTCGGCGCACCTGGGACTGCCGCTGAACCTGGCGAAGGTGCTGATCACCGATCTGATCGACGAGGGCAGGCTGATCGCGCGCGCCCCGCAGCACCGCGCGGTCGGCAGTGCCGACCTCGGGGTGCTGCGGGCCGTTCTCGCGGGGATCCGCCGGGTCGACGGCTAGCCGAGCCTGGCCGCCAGTCGCTTGGCGTTCATGTAGCCGATCGCCTCGATGGTCACCATCGGGTTCACGCCCGGTGCGGTGGGGAAGCTGGACCCGTCGGCCACGACGATGTTGTCCACGTCCCAGGTGACGCCGTCCGGATTGGTCGCCGACAGCTCCGCGCTGCCGCCCATCCGGGCCGAGCCCATGATGTGCAGGGCGCCGAGCGAACACCGGCCCGGCCCGTAGCCCGCCTTCTTGCAGGCGGCGTCGAACTCGGTGAGCGAGCCGCGCACGCCGGGCTCGAACGAGATGCCTGCCTGATGACCGGAGTAGATGCGTTGCGCCCCTGCGGCTTCCAGCACCGAGGCGGCGCCGACGATGCCGGTGTGCAGGTGGTTCGCGTCGTAGTCGGAGAGCCGGTACTTCACCACGGCCTCGCCGCTGCCGTCGATCGAGACGGTGCCCGGATCGCGGTCGCGGGTGATCACGCCGATCGAGTTCGTACGCGCGAAGTCGAGCATGGTGGCGCGATGCGCGGCCGCCCCGCGCCAGCTCATGAACCCGGTCGCCAGGCCGGGATGGATCGGCCCGGTCTCGTAGATGACGCCGTAGCCGTTGCCGTCGAGATCGGCGTGGTGCCTGCTGATCCGGGCCTGGAGCGCGCCCTCCCAGGGCCGGATCTCCTCCTCGAACACCCCGAACACCGCGGCGGCCGGATGCAGGCGCAGGTGCTTGCCGATGTTCTTGTTGCGCAGGCCCGACCGCTGCAACAGCGCCGGGGTCTGGATGGCGCCCGCCGCGACGACCACCGCGCGGGCCCGCACGGTGATCTCGACGCCGTCGGAAGTGCGGGCCGAGACCGATTCCGCCCGACCGGCTTTCACCGTGATCGTGCGGACGTCGGCGTCGACCACCAGGCGCGCGCCGTGCCCGGCGGCGTCGGAGAGCCAGGTCTTGGTGACCGACTGCTTGGCGCCGAGCCTGCACCCGTAGCCGCACCGCCCGCATTCGACCGCGGCGTCGCAGGCGTCGCCGACATTGCGCGGCAGGGTGTCGACGTCCCAGCCGAGCGCCTTGGCGCCGCGTTCGAGGATGCCATCGCGGGCCGAGAGCGGCGACCGGCCGCTGGTCACCCCGATCCGGCGCTGCACCGTGTCGAGCGCGTCGCCGAACTCGTCGTCGGCGAACTGCGGGACACCCGATTCGGCCCATTCCTTGCGGACGTTGTCGGGGGTGGGCAGCGAGGTGCTCCAGTTGACGACGGTGCCGCCGCCCAGACAGGAGCCCGCCACCAGCGTGATCTGCCCCTCCGCCGAGGCCGGCGGGCCCGAGGCGTACAGGCTGGTCAGCGCGTCGAGCTCGCCGTTGCCGAAATCCTTGTCGTCGTAATAGTTCCCGCGTTCCAGGACCACCACGTCGAGGCCCGCCTCGGCCAGTACCGCGGCCGCCGCGCCGCCGCCCGCGCCGGAACCGACCACCACGACATCGCAGTCGAGGGTGGTCGCCGCGGTGAATCGCTGCGGCGTGAGCGCGGGGGCCGGGGCGTCCGCCAGCGGCCCGGTCGGCGCCGGATAGCCGATCCGCTCCCACAGCGGGTTGACCCCGGTCGGGCCGGGAGTCACGTTGTAGGCCAGCAGCGACGCCTGCTTGAGCGCCTGGAACACCGCGCGCGCCGGGGCCAGCCCGGAATCGGCCAGCCGCAGCAGGGCGGCCTCCCTGCGCTCCTGCGACAGCGACGAGAACCGCCGGAAACCGCTCCCGGTCAGCAGGCCGAAGGCGCGGGAATCCCACAGCCCCAACAACATTCCCAGCTGCTTCTGGTCCGCTTCCCGCGGGTTGCGGCCCAGGATCCCGAAGATGGTGTCGACCGTGCCGAGCGCGGTCGCCGGTGGTAATCCGAGCTCGTCGCCCGGGAGGAATGTGTCACAGATCAGGCCGAGCGCCGCGCGCTGTTCGGCTGTTGGTTCCATACGGAAACCACCCCTTCTCACTCTGGGGTGATTTGTATCACGGGTGCTGCGGGCGTGCTCGGTGTCAACGGGTTTCGGGCCGGGCGGCGCGCACCCGGCCCGATCGGCGGCTAACGGCGGCCGGTGGCGACCGTGAACTGCACCGTTTTCAGCGTCGGTGTCGACAGTTCGACATCGGCGGTGGCGACCGTCTTCGCCGCGCCGGGCGAGGCCGTCAGCTGGTAGCGGCCGGGCTGCAGGCCGCGGAAGCTGACCTGGCCGTCGGCGCCGGTGGACAGGTGCCGATGGATGGTGTCGCCGCAGGCGTCGAAGCCGGTCAGGACCACCTTGCCGCCGGCGATCGGGCCACGGGTGGTCTCGTCGAGCAGGACGGCGTCGATCTGGCCGGTGGCCGCCGGGTCGGGCGAGCGTAGCGCTAGGTCGTTTTGTCGCGATTGTCTGGCTTCGCAGGACGTGGCCTGCTCGACGGTGTCGGTGCTGCCGGGATGGGCTCCCGCGCTGGTCACCGCACCCGCGGTGAGAGCGGCTGCGGCCAATCCGATCATCGAATACCGGGCAACGACGCTACGTGGCATTTCGCCGACTTCCTCCTGTTTCCTCGGTGACGCTGGGGCACACACGGATGTTCCTGAGGTATCGCTCGCGCGGCGAGCTTACTGGCGGGAATTCCGGGCCCGTCGGGGGAGTTCCATAGAGGCGGTTGTGGCCGTTCTGTGCGACCGTGGAGCTCTACGAAGGAGGACGCGTGACCGAAACCCGCAAGGCGATTCTGGCCGGTGGATGCTTCTGGGGCATGCAGGACCTGATCCGCCGTCAACCGGGCGTGCTGTCGACCAGGGTCGGCTACACCGGTGGCAGCAACGATCACCCCACCTACCGCAACCACCCCGGCCATGCCGAGGCCGTCGAGATCGACTACGACCCGGCGCAGACCGACTACCGGGCCCTGCTCGAGTTCCTGTTCCAGATCCACGACCCCACCACCAGGGATCGGCAGGGCAACGACATCGGCTCGAGCTACCGCTCGGCGATCTTCTACCTCGACGAGGACCAGCGCCGCACGGCGATCGACACCATCGCCGACGTCGACGCCTCGGGCCTGTGGCCGGGCAAGGTCGTCACCGAGGTGACCCCAGCGAGCACCTTCTGGGACGCCGAGCCCGAACACCAGGACTACCTGATCCGCTACCCCGACGGCTACACCTGCCACTTCCCCCGCCCCGGCTGGAAGCTCCCCAAGCGGGCCACCGCCGAGCAGTAACCCGGTCACACTCCCGCCCGACATTGTTTTCCCGCCGACGCCCGCTCGGCGGCGCTGACGCGATTTCGCTCGAATGCCCGCGACGGCTCGAGCGAATTACTCGCTGTGCGGGGTCCGCGCAGGAAAACCGCATGTCGGGCGGGTCGTGTGAAATGATCACCTGTGTCGGCGTGACCGTGGCGCCGGATCGGAAGACTCATATCGGCGGTTTCGGCCGTCGCACAAGGTGAGGGGATGCGATTCGGATGACGTATGGACAGCAGCAACCCGGGTATCCACCGGCGGGGCCGAAACTCGGTGTCGGCGACGCCATCGGTTACGGGTGGGACAAATTCAAGAACAACGCGGTCGTGTGGATCGCGATCGTGCTGATCGCGTTCGTCATCCAGGTGGCGATCAACTTCCTGTTCGGCCTGGGGAACACGACCGATACCGATGCCGACGGTGGCATCAGCATCGGATTCGGAATCTGGCAGTTCATCGGGACCGTCGTCAGCGCCATCATCGGTTATTTGATCTCGGCCGCGTTCGTGCGCGGCGCGCTGCACGAAACCGACGGGCGGAAACCGGGATTCGGTGATTTCTTCCAGTTCACCAATGTCGGCGCGATCATCCTGGCCGGCATCCTGGTCGGTCTGGCGACCGGTATCGGTTTCGTGCTGTGCATCCTGCCAGGTCTGGTGATCGCGTTCTTCACCTGGTGGACGATGCAGTTCGTGATCGACCGGAACCAGGACGCGGTGACGGCGATCAAATCGAGTTTCTCGGCGATATCCAGTAATGCCGGACCGCTGCTGCTGCTGACGCTGGCGCTGTTCGGCATCAATATCGTCGGCGCGCTGCTGTGCGGCCTCGGCCTGCTGGTGACGATCCCGCTGACGATCATCGCCTCGACCTACGCCTACCGGGTGGTGACCGGCGGTCCGGTCGTCGGCGGGGCGACGGCCGTCGCCGATCCCGGCTACCCGCAGCAGTACGGCGGGCCCGCAGGGGGATTCGGCCAGCCGGGTCAGCCCGGTTACCCCGAACAGCCCGGCTACCCCGGTCAGCCCGGTTACCCGGGTCAGCCCGGTTACGGTGGCCCCGCGCAGGGTGGTCAGCCCGGTTACGGCGGCCCGGCGCAGGGTGGTCAGCCCGGCTATGGCGGACCGGCCCAGGGTGGTCAGCCCGGCTACGGTGGCCCGGCGCAGGGTGGTCAGCCCGGATACGGCGGTCCGGCCGAAGGTGGTCAGCCGGGCTACGGCACCGGCCCGGGCTACGGCACTCCGGGCGGCCCCGAAGGCGGCCCCGACCTGGGCAAGCCGGGCGAGGGCCCCAGCAGTCCCGATATCGACCGCTGACCCCGAACACGAAGGGGGCGTGCGATGCAACCGCATCGCACGCCCCCTTTTTTCGTACCTACTCGCAGCCGATGCCGTCGCCGTCACGGTCGAGGCCGTACTCGTCGGGCCCGATCACCTGCACGCGCCCGGTGTAGACCGGCCCGTTCCCGCTGCCGCCCTCGCAGTCGACATCGCTGACGATCGGTAGGCAGGGAGAGTAGGACTTGTGGCAGTTACCCGACGGCTGGGCGGTGGCCACGGCGGGCGTGACGATCGCGAAGGCGAAGGCCGCGACGGCGGCCGATCCCAGGGTGACGGCGAATTTCATGGTGCTCCGTTCAGTTGTCCAGCGGCGCACAGTTTTCCACGGTCGGGCGATTTGCCGGAAATCTGCGGATCGGTACCTACGGGTAATCTCGGGGTCTCAGGGCAAGGGAGGCTGGAATGCGGGGGAAGTGGCGGGCGTGGTCGTGGCGGCGGCGCGGCGCGGTGCTCGCGCTGGTGGTGCTGCTCGTGGTGTCGTTGCCGGTCGCGGGCGTGGTGACGGCGTTGCTGGCGCACAACATCGGCGAGCAGTCCGAGCAGGCGCGGACCAGGGGTAAGGACGCGTTCTGGCTCGGTCACGCGTGGGTGGACGGGCGCAGGACCGACGCCGACGTCGATCAGCTGGTGCGGTTGCTGGCGGGTACCGGGATCCGGGATCTGTACGTGCACACCGGCCCGCTCGAGCACGACGGGAGCCTGCGCGACGAGCTGGCGCCCAGGGCGCGCTGGTTCGTCGACGCGGTACACGCGAAGCTACCGGGGATCCGGGTGCAGTCCTGGCTCGGTGACATCGTGCGGCCCGAATTCGACGGGCTGGACGTGGAATCGGCGCCGTCGCGCGAGCGCGTGGTCGCCTCGGCGCGACGGGTGCTGGACTACGGCTTCGACGGCATCCACTACGACCTGGAGCCGATCCGGTCCGGCTCACCGGGTTTCCTCGCGCTGCTCGACGCGACCAGGGCGGTGACCGCCACCGCGCGGGTGCCGCTGTCGGTGTCGGCCCCCGTCATCGATCCGCTGCCGGGCCTGCACGCGGTGGGTATCGCGCTCGTCGACCACGGGAAGTGGTGGAGCCAAGCCTATTTCGCCGAGGTCGCGCGCCGCGTCGATCAGGTGGCGGTGATGTCGTACGACACCGCGATGCCCACGCAGGCGCTCTACAGCGGATACCTCGCCCAGCAGACCGAGCTGGCCGCGGAGGTCACTCCGTCCGAGGTCGACCTGCTCATGGGCGCGCCCGCGTTCTGGGCCGACGATCCCGGCCACGACGGATCCTCGGAGACGGTCGCCGCCGCGATCCGCGGCATCCGCCTGGGCCTCACCCGAACCGCCGTGGCCCGCCCCAACTTCGGCGTGGCCCTGTACGTGGATTTCGCCGCCAGACCCCAGGATTGGATCGACTACCGCCAGGGCTGGTGCCGCCTACCCGGGTGACGCGGTTGTCCCGATCGGTCAGGCCGCGGTCCGGCTCAGCCACGGATGGTCGGGATGGACCAGTTCCAGCCACGCGGACAGGCGGGCGCGGCGTTCGTCGGAGAGCAGGGGGAGGGTGCGGTGGAAGTCGGCGTCGTCCTTGGGGCGGTTGGCTTTTGCCTTGAACAGCAGGACTACTTCGGGGATGAGGTAGGGGATGCCGGTGGGGGTGGTGTGGATCAGGTCGGGGTAGGGGAGGGTGATCGTCGGGTCGCGGCGGCAGATCCAGGTGTCGCCGTCGTGGGGTTCGCGGAAGACGTCGAGGTGGAACGCGCCGGTGTAGGGGTCGCGGAGCCAGGTCTGGTGCAGGTCCTCGCGGTGGGCGGCGCGGGCGTAGGGCCAGAGGTGGCCGTCGCCGACGATGTCCCACTCGTATTCGGGGAAGGCGGCGGCGATCTCGGGGAAATCCGCTCGGGGGACGGTGATCTCGATGTCCTCGTGGGCGCGGGAGATCCCGCCCGCGAACAGGTCGACGGCCCAGCCGCCGGCGACGGCCCAGGGCACGGGGCAGGACGCGAGACGGGCGGCGACGACGCTCGGGGTCCACGGGTCCCAGCGGCGGGTGGCTTCGGTGTCGGTGATCGGACGGGCGCCGTCCGGTGAGCTCATCGACCCATCATGTCCACAGGTGCGGGTACCCGCGCAAGGCTGTTGTGGCCGATGGTGATCGAGGTGAGACGGGTTCGTGAGGAAATCAGCGGCGGCGGTCGGTGAGCCAGGCCAGCGGGCGCCGATGGTGCGGTCGCGCCCGGTTCTCCCAGCGCGGGTTGTCCTCGTCGCGCCGGTAGACCGGGATGCGGCCCGCGACGGTGAAGCGCAGATCGCGTGCCGTGCCGACGACTTCACCGTCGGCGGCCACCGGGACGGGGAAGTGCAGGGCGATCGACAGCTCGTGCATCTGCCGTTCGCCGTAGACCCGGCTGTGCCCGATCGCGGCCAGCATCAGCGCGATGACGGCCCTGGTGCGGGAGAAACGGACGTCGGCGCGCAGCCAGCGGACGTCGAGCAGGCCCTCGTCCAACCGGGAGCGGAAGGCAGGGACGGCGCCGTGCGGGTGATACGGACCGTTGCCCACGAACAGGAACCACAGATCGTGCCAGCGGTCGTCGATCCGGATGCGGGTCGGCTCGGCCCGGCGCAGCATGACGATCAGCGCCGCCGCGAACGCGGGCCACTTGCCCCAGCGGTCCTCCCACTTCTCGCGCAGGCGGACCAGGTCGGGGTAGGCGCCGACGCTGGCGGTGTTGATCAGGTAGTGAGTGCGCGGACCGTCGGCGGTCTCGAATTCCACTGCGGCGATATCGACTTCGACCGCTTCACCCGCGCCGGTCGCGTCCACGACCTCGCGCAGGTCGTAGACGCCGAGGTCGCGGGCGAAGTGATTGAGCGTGCCCGCCGGGACGACGACGAGCGGCAGCTTGTTGCGCAGGGCGACGGCCGCCGCGGCGGCGATGGTGCCGTCACCGCCCGCCGCGCCCACGGCGACGATCGACGAGTCGATGGCCTCCTGGAGCAACTCGACGGCGTCGCGGCCGGGCTCGGTGTGCAGCAGGGTGGCCGCGGGCAGCGCCTCGGCGATATCGGCGGTGGGGTCGTAGGTGGAGTCGCCGGAGCGCGGATTGATCAGCAGCAGCAGACCTTTGCCGTCGACCAGCACGGGCACGTCGCGCACCACGTGCGCCTCGGCTTCGTCGGATTCGCGGATCGGCCACCAGCGGCGGGTGGCCAGCGCGACGCCGGTGCCGACGGCGGCGCCGACGAGCACGTCGGACGGCCAGTGCGCGCCGGTGTGGACGCGCGAGTAGGCGACGGCCGCGGCCACGGGCGCGACGGCGAGCGCGGTCCGCGGGCTCTCCAGGGCGACCGCGGTGGCGAAGGCCGCCGCGTTGGCGCTGTGCCCCGACGGGAACGACGACGACACCGGCGCGTCGATCAGGCGCCTGCCGTGCGGCATGAGCTCGGCCGGTGGTCTGCGGCGCGGGATCAGCGACTTCAGCACCAGATTCACCACGAAGCTCGACCCGGCCAGCGCGATCACCCCGCGCATGGCGGCCCGCCGGGGCTGGCCGGGCTTCAGCGCCAGCACCGCCGCCGTGGCCAGCCACAGGCCGCCGGTATTGGCCGACTTGGTCAGCCGCAGCATGCCGCGGTCCACCGGGGACTCCGGGATCCTGGACACCGTCTGGCTCAGCGTCCGGTCCATCCGGGAGACTCTGCGGAACCTGCGGCCGGGCATCTCACTCACGGCCACGACCTTACCGCCGTTGCCCGGCATCGGCTTTCGCCGAAGCCGGAGCCGACCGCCACGATCGCGACGCCGGGACCGGCGCGGATGCCGGTGCTCGCGCCCGCGCGCGGAGGTTCGCGCGGTTCCGGCCGGGACCGATAAGCTCTCGCCCATGACCGACAACGCGCTGCTCGAGGGCCCCATCCACGCTGTTCACGTCGAGCTCGGAGCCACCTTCGCGCCGTTCGGCGGGTGGGAGATGCCCGTGCAGTACGGCGGCACCGTCGGCGAGCACACCGCCGTGCGCACCACGGTCGGGCTGTTCGATGTCAGCCACCTCGGCAAGGCGACGGTCGCGGGCCCGGGCGCGGCGGCGTTCGTGAACTCGGCGCTGACCAACGACCTGGCCCGGATCCGCCCCGGCAAGGCCCAGTACACGCTGTGCTGCGCGGCCGACGGCGGGGTGATCGACGACCTGATCGCCTACTACGTCAGCGACGACGAGGTGTTCCTCGTGCCCAACGCCGCGAACACCGCGGCCGTCGTCGCCGAATTGCGCAAGGTGGCGCCCGAGGGCATCACGGTGACCGACGAACACCGCGACTACGCGGTCTTCGCCGTGCAGGGCCCCAAGTCGACCGAGGTGCTGGCCGCGCTCGGCCTGCCCACCGACATGGAGTACATGGCCTACGCCGACGCCGACTGGGACGGCCGCCCGGTGCGGGTCTGCCGGACCGGCTACACCGGCGAGCACGGTTACGAGCTGCTGCCCCGCTGGGCCGACGCCGAGGCCGTGTTCCGCGCCCTCACCGCGCAGGTCGTCGCCGCGGGCGGACAGCCGGCCGGGCTGGGCGCGCGTGACACCCTGCGCACCGAGATGGGCTACCCGCTGCACGGCCACGAACTGTCCCTCGACATCACCCCGAACCAGGCCCGCACCGGTTGGGCCGTCGGCTGGAAGAAGCCGGAGTTCTGGGGCAAGGCGGCGCTCGAGCAGGAGAAGGCCGACGGCCCGCGCCGCACCCTGATGGGGCTGAAGGCGCTCGATCGCGGCGTGCTGCGGCAGGGCCAGACCGTGCTGCGTGACGGCGAGCCGGTCGGGGAGACCACCTCGGGGACGTTCTCGCCGTCGCTGAAGGTCGGCATCGCGCTGGCCCTGCTCGACACCACCGCGAAGCTGGAGCCCGGCGACGAGGTGGAGGTCGACGTGCGCGGGCGCAGGCTGCGCTGCGAGGTGGTCAAGCCGCCGTTCGTCGACACCAAAACCAAGTAATTCCGCGCAATGGATAGGATCGCATCATGACAGTCGCTGCACAGTTCACTCGTATTCCGCATCCGGCGCCCGTTTCGGCGCAGCGGCGGGAAGAGGTACTGGCGGCCCCCGGTTTCGGGCGGTTCTTCACCGATCACATGGTGTCGATCGACTACGCCGACGGCGCGTGGGGCAACGCGCGCGTCGAGCCCTACGGCCCGCTCTCGATGGACCCGGCGACCATGGTGTTCCACTACGGGCAGGCGATCTTCGAAGGACTCAAGGCCTACCGGCAGCCCGACGGCAGCATCGCCACCTTCCGGATCGACGCCAACGCGGCGCGCTTCCGCCGCTCGGCCGCCCGGATGGCGATGGCCGAACTGCCGGAGGAGCTGTTCGTCGAGTCCGTGCGTCAGCTGCTCGACGTGGACGCCGACTGGGTGCCCGCCGCCGGCGGCGAGGACTCGCTGTACCTGCGTCCGTTCATGTTCTCCACCGAGGCGGGGCTGGGCGTCAAGCCCGCGGCGGCCTACAAGTACCTGCTGCTGGCCTCGCCGGCGGGCGCGTACTTCCCGCGTGGCGTGAAGCCGGTGCGGGTGTGGCTGTCCACCGAGTACGTGCGCGCGGCTCCCGGCGGCACCGGTGAGGCGAAGGTGGCCGGCAACTACGCCGCCTCGCTGCTGGCCCAGGCGCAGGCCACCGAGAAGGGCTGCGACCAGGTCGTGTGGCTCGACGCCTGCGAGCGCCGCTACGTCGAGGAGATGGGCACCAACAACCTGTTCTTCGTCTACGGCACCGGCTCCGAGGCCCGGCTGGTGACCCCGGAGCTGTCCGGCTCGCTGCTGCCCGGCATCACCCGCGACTCGCTGCTCACCCTGGCCGCCGACTCCGGCTACCCGGTCGAGGAGCGCAAGGTCTCGGTCGAGGAATGGCGCAAGGGCGCCGAATCCGGCGAGATCAGCGAGGTCTTCGCGTGCGGAACCGCCGCCGTGATCACCCCGGTCGGCTGGGTGCGCTCGGCCGACGGCGAGTTCAGCATCGGCGGCGGTGAGCCCGGCGAGGTAACCATGGCGCTGCGCGACACGCTGACCGGCATCCAGCGCGGCACCTTCGCCGACACCCACGGCTGGCTGCGCACGGTCTAGGCACTCTCGACACAAGGAGCGGGTCCCCGAGGGGACCCGCTCCTTTGTTCTGTCGGTCAGCCCGGCATCAACGCTTGCCATTGCTGGAGGGTCTGCGGGCGCAGCACGTAGTTGTTGTCGCGGATCGAGGACAGCTCGGCGCTGGGCTCCTCGGAGTACCAGTGGCCGGGGTAGACGACCGGGTTGCCGTCGAGGGCGGCCAGGTGGCGCAGGCTGCGGAACATCTCGTCGGAGTCGCCGCCGGGGAAGTCGGTGCGGCCGCAGCCGTCGACGAAGAGGGTGTCGCCGGAGATCAGTCGGCCGTCGAACAGGAAGCACTGGCTGCCCGGGGTGTGGCCGGGGGTGTGCAGTAATTCGATCTCGAGCGCGCCGACCTTCACCTTGTCGCCGTTGTCGTGGCCGGTCAGCTCGCTCGGGGCGATCCCGGTGGTCTGGGCGACCCAGTCCAGTTCGTGCTTGTTCACATGCACCGCGACGCTGGTCTTCTCCAGCAGCTCACGCACGCCGCCGAGGGTGAAGCCGAGCATGGTGCCGCCGACATGGTCGGGGTGGTGGTGGGTGGCGAGGACGCCGGTGACGGTCATGCCGTCGGCGGTCGCGACGTCGACCAGGTCCGATGCCTGGTAGGCGGGATCGATCACGACGGTCTCGCCGGTCTCCCGGTCGCCGATCAGATACGCGAAATTGCGCATCTGCGTGGCGATCGGATCGCCGACGGCGTAATCCCGGCCGGACAGCAGCTGGCGGAAGTAGAGGCGCTCGGAAGACATGTCAACACTGTATTGCCACCGGTGTGCTGGGGGAGCACCCGAGTACCGATGAGCGGACGGTCTGTGCGACCACACAACGGTCGCCGCCCCGAACTTGTGACCAATGCAGGTTTCACATCCTCGGGTGCCGGCCTAACCCGTGAGCGAGAACCCAACGGCCGCAAGTGAAACAGTGATCTCGACGACAGCGCCGAGCACATCGCCGGACAGCCCGTCGAAGCGGCGGACGCAATGCCGGGTGAGCGGGACCGTCAGCGCGAGCACCGCGACGGCTACCAGCGGGCCGAGCCAGAGATTGGCTGGGATCGCGAACACCGCCGCCGCGACGGCCAGGATCGGCCAGCTCAGCACCGGCGCGAGCGGCTGGGTACCCGCTACCAGCGTGCCGAAGCCGGAGTCGGGTGCCGCCCCGACGCCGCGACGGCAGGCGAGCACGACCGCGACCCGGCCGAGGACGACGGCCAGCACGATCGCGAACCACCGGTGCTCGTCGGCCAGCGCGGCGAAGGCGACGGCTTGGATCGCGATGGCGAAGATCAGCGCCGCCACCCCGAACGGTCCCGCGCCGCCGGACTTCATGATCTGCCTGGCCCGCTCGGGCGGACCGTAGCTGCCCAGGCCGTCGACGGTGTCGGCCAAACCGTCCAGATGCATGCCCCGCGTCAGCAGGGCCAGTAGCCCGACGGTGAGCAGCCCGGCCAGCAGCGTGGTCAGTCCGGCCGCCACCGACAGGCGCATCGCCGCGGCGGCCAGCCCGCCGAGCAGCAGGCCGACCAGTGGGGCGAGCGCGATAGCGTGCCTCGCCGCGCGGCGGTCGACGGTGTCCGGCCCGGTGACCGGAAGGACAGTGAGCCAGGAGACGGCCAGGCGCACGCTGTTCACGACGTGCCGAGCGGCCGAAGCGAACGGGTGGCCGCCGGGAGTCCGGCTCGGCCATCGCCCGGCGCGCCGGTGCGAGTCGCGGGCCGATCCCCAGCGCGATGGCACGACCGGCTCGGCAGGGACGCCGTCGACGCCGGGTTCACTTGCTCAGGTCGACGGAGTCCGGCTCGTCGGCGGTGCTGACGCCCGCGTCGGCGAAGGTCGACATCTCCGCGAGGGTGGCGACGGCGGCGCGCAGGATCGGCAGCGCGGTGAGCGCCCCCGAACCCTCGCCAAGGCGCATATCCAGGTCGACCAGCGGTTCCAGGCGCAGGTGCTTCAGCGCCAGGTCGTGGGCGGGTTCGGTGGAGCGGTGCCCGGGCAGCCACCATTCCTTGGCGCCCGCGGCGAGGTCCTCGGCGACCAGGGCGGCGGCGGTGACGACGACACCGTCGAGCACGACCGGCGTCCGGCGGTTCGCGGCCTGGGCCAGGAACCCGGCCATGGCGGCGAAGTCGGCGCCCGCGGCGACCCGCAGCAGGTCGACCGGATCGGTGGCGACCGGCCGGGCCCGGCGCATGCCGTCGCGGATGGCGGCGACCTTGCGGATCCAGCCCGCGTCGTCGACACCGGTGCCACGGCCGACGGCGGCGACCGGCTCGGTGCCGGTCAGGGTGGCGATCAGGACGGTGGCCGGGGTGGTGTTGCCGATGCCCATGTCGCCGGCGATCAGCAGGTCGGCGCCCGCGTCGATCTCCTCGTCGGCGATCGCGCGGCCCGCGGCCAGCGCGGCGGCGACCTCGTCGTCGGTGAGCGCGTCTTCGCGGTCGATCGCGCCGCTGCCACGGTGCACCTTGTGCTGGGACACCGACGGATCGGTGTCACCGGCGACGGCGATATCGGCCACCCGGACCGTGGCTCCCGCGACGGCGGCGAGCGCGTTGACGGCCGCCCCGCCGGCCAGGAAATTCGCGACCATCTGCCCGGTGACCTCGCTCGGATACGCCGAGACGCCGTGCTGGGCGACGCCGTGATCCCCGGCGAACACCACGACCCTGGCCCGCTCGAACTGCCGGGGCGGGCACACGCCCTGGCAGGCCGCGATCCAGTTGCCGAGGGTCTCGAGCCGTCCCAGCGATCCGGCCGGTTTCGTGAGCTGCGTCTGACGCTGCTCGGCCGCCGCGCGGACCTGCGCGTCCGGGGCCGCGACCGGTCCGAATCCGTGTGTCACTTGCAAGCCTTTCGACAGGGGTGCCGGGTGTTCGACGCTCATCTTGCCCGGATCACGGTGTGTCGCGCCGACCGACCCGGCTCATTTCAGCCGGACCGGCAGCCCGGCCACGATCAGGAACGCCTCGTCACACACCCGCGCCAGGTGCTGGTTGAGCGTGCCGATCTCGTCGCGGAACAGCCGGCCCGAGCGGGTCGCCGGGATGACACCCATCCCGACCTCGGGCGACACGATCACCAGCCGCTGCCGGTAGGACGCCACGGCCGCGACGAGCGCGTCGCAGTCGGGGGCGACGGTGCCGCGCGGTGCGTCCCAGGCGGCGCGGGCGTCGAGGCGGGCGGTGAGCCAGGTGCCGATGTCGTCGAGCAGCGTCGCGGGCGCGGCGGTGGTGAGAACCGTTGCGGGCTCGGCATTCTCGACGGTCGTCCAGTGCGCGGGGCGCCGGTCGCGGTGTCCGGCGATCCGGGCGGCGAAGTCCGCGTCGGCCGGATCGAGCACGGCCGTGGCCAGATAGCGCACCGTGTCGGCGTCCGCCAGCAGGTTCTCGGCGAAGGCCGACTTGCCGGAGCGGGCGCCGCCGAGGACGAGGGTGCGGACGGGCGCGGCGCTGGCTGACATGCCAGCACGGTAGCAATCAGTGGGCGCCGAGCGCGTCGAGGATCAGCGGGCGGGCGGTGGTGATCGACTGCTGCCAGTACGGCCAGGTGTGGGTGCCGGTGCCGAAGTCGACCCGCGCGGGGACGCCGAGCGCGGTAGCGCGTTCGCGGAAGACGCTGGCCGCGATCAGCGCGAATGCCTCGATGCCCGCCGCGTTGATCGTGTTGCCGACGCCGTTGGACACGTCCAGTGGGCCCGGGACGCCGTTGCCCGCGGTGACGTAGATCGGCAGCCCGCGCAGCCGCTCGACCTGGACGGTGGCGTCGTTGCGGCTCCACGCGGGATCGCCCGCGGCGCCCCACATGTCGTCGATGTTGAACCCGCCCTCGTCGAGCATGGCGGCGCGCATGGCCTGGTTCCACATCGGATAGGTCGGGTTGAGGAAGCCGGAGAACGCTCCGGCGAAGCGGAACTGGTCGCGATGATGGGCGGCCAGGGTCAGCGCGGCATTGCCGCCCATGGAGACCCCGACGATCCCGTTGTTCGTGCGCGAGACGCCGTAGCCGGCCAGGAAGTCGGGGAGCTCGCGGGTGAGGAAGGTTTCCCACTTGTAGGTCGTGGCTTGCCGATTGGTGCTGCTCGGGCGGTACCAATCGGTGTAGAAGCTGGAGTGCCCGCCGACCGGGAACACCAACGTCACGTCGTCACCGGCGAACCGGCGCAGCACATCGGTGTCGGTGGTCCACTGGCTGTGATCGGCGGGCGCGCGCAGTCCGTCGAGCAGATACAGCGCCGAACTGCCGCCCCGCGCGGCCCACTGCACCTGCACCCGGACCGGTCCCATGCTCGACGGCACCACCAGCTCTTCGAAACCCCCTGCGGGAGCGCGCATCACCGGCGCGGTGCGCGGTCCGGCGGCGGCCGTGGCCGTGCCGATCGACGACAGGACCACGGCCGCCGTGACGACCGCCAGCGCTCTTCTCAACACCGACCAAGCTGACCAGCCGCACGATCCCGGGGTCAAGCCGATTCCGCAGGTCGACGACTGCGCGGTGCCCGGGACTGTGCGGCCTCACAGCCGCCGGATCAGCCGGTCCGGCGGGCCGAGTGATACGGGCGGCAGCCGGTGATGGTCCGGCCGTCGTCGCTGAATTCGAGGAATACCCGCCAGAGTTGACGCACCCGATGATCGGCCCACAGCCCCCGGGTCGGGGTGATGCGGTAGAACACCTGCTGGCCCTCGTCGGGGAGTTTGACGTTGTCGTAGAGGGACAGGTCGGCCAGCCACGGGAACTGCTCGAAGCTCAGGGTGACCGCCCGCTGGATCTCGGCGGGATCGGTGACCAGGGTCGCCCGGCCCTGGATCTGCACCGAGCGGATCTCCCCGCGCCCGGCGAACCCGCCGGGCGGCAGATGGCTCACCACATAGCCGACATTCGGATTGTGCTGCATCTGCGCGTGTTTGCGATTGAACTGGAAGGTGTGCATGTAGGCGATGAGGCCGTCGGCGGCGATGTGCATGGCGGAGGTCGACGGTGCGCCGTCGGCGTCGACGGTGGCCAGCGCGGCGAGTTCCTCCGTGCGGAGCAGGTCGGTGATGGCGTCCTGGACGGCGGCGATATCGGGTTCGTCGCGGCTCACGGCGCACCGATCCCGAGATCGGCCAGCACGGCCAGGGCGGCGGCCCTGGCCCCGCCGGTGACGCCCTGGCCGGGATGGGTGGACGGCCCGACGAGGTAGAACCCCTCGGCGGGCAGCCGGTAGCCCATGTTCGGCAGCGGCCGGAAGCCCATGAACTGGAACAGCTGGCAGCCGAAGTGGCCGGGATCGCCGTCCACCCACGCCTCGTTGTAGCGGGCCATGTCGAGCGGGCTGTGCACCACCCGGGCCAGGACCTGGTCGGGGCCGATATTGGTGGTCATGGCCGCGAAGGTGGCGAAGACCTCGTCGAAGATCTCCTCCTTGCGGCTGTCCCACTCACCCTCGGCCAGCTCCATCGGGGCGTAGCCGAGCAGGTAGAGCGTGTGATGGGGAGCGGGCGCCCTGGTCGGGTCCCAGCGGGTGGCGGCCGAGATCGTCGGGATGGTGTGCACCGGCTCGCCGTACTTGAGCCGGTCGAAGGTGCGCAGCAGGTCGGGCAGGTCCAGCGCGACCTCCTGGAACCCGGCGTCGGTGACCTCGGGCCCGGCGCGGAACTCGGGCGCCTCGCTCAGCACCAGGTGACCGGCGACGAGGCGGAAGCTCGCCGGCTTGATCCGGTCGACCTTGCGTTCCCACTCGGCGCCGAAGCGGTGCTCGACCAGCGCGGGCAGCTGCTTGATGTTGAGGTCGGCCAGCACGGCGCGGCGCGCGGTGTACTCGCTGCCGTCGGCGCAGCGCACCCCGGTGACGCGGTCACCGTCGAAGTGGAACCGCTCGACCTTCGCACCGGTCCGGACGCTGCCGCCGTACTCGCGCAGCGCCGCGGCCAGCGCGTCGGACAGCGACTGCGAGCCGCCGACCGCGAAGCCCATCCCGTAGCGGTGGATGAACGGCACCATCAGCAGCAGGAACGCGCCGGTGCCGCCCTCGTCCGGCGCGATCAGCAGCTCCGAGACCCACCGGCACAGCGCCGCTTTGACTTTCGGATGCTCGAACCACTCGTGGCAGACGTCGAGGTAGCTCATCATCAGCACCCGCATCGTCTCCTGCCCGATCTCGGACTGCTCCAGCTGCGCGAACAGCGCGCCCAGCGGTGCGGGCGGGGTGAACATCGCGGGCAGCAGCTGGTCGAGCAGCGGGCTGGCGAATTCGTAGAACCGCACGTAGTTCTCGGCGTCGGCGGGGGAGATCCGCGCGATCGTCTCGGCGGTCTTGTGCACGTCGTGGTGGAAGGCGATGTAGTCGCCGTCGGGGAACACCACCGACATGCTGGGGTCGGGGTAGACGTAGCTCAGGCCGTGCCGGGCCAGCAGGCCCAGTTCGTCGTCGCGGATCATCGGGTTGCCGTGGATGAAGATGTGCGCGGCGGCGTGCAGGTCGTGCCGGTGCCCCGGCAGGGTCACCGCCTCGCTGACGACGCCGCCACCGATCTCCGACTTCGCCTCCAGCACAACCACATCCAGACCGGCCTTGGCGAGGTAGGCCGCCGCGGTCAGGCCGTTGTGGCCTGCCCCGACCACGATCACATCGTGTTCAGGCATGCTGGGCCCCCAGTCCGAAGCCGCCGTCGATGTCCCAGATCGAGCCGGTGACGAAACCGGCCACGGCGGAGTCGAGCAGGGTGAGCACCGGCGCGGCCACCTCGTCGGCGGTCGCGATGCGCTTGATCACGTTCGTGGCGACGACACCTTGCTCGAGCCCGGGAATCGCCGCGGCGCCCGCCCGGAAGCCCGGCGTCTCGGTGATCCCGGCGCACACGCCGTTGACCCGGATACCCATCGGGCCCAGCTCACTGGCCCACGTCGGCACCAGATACTGCAGGGCCGCCTTGGTGGCGCCGTAGACGCCGGTGCCCGGCCCCGGCTTGCGGCCGATGGACGACGAGATCACCGCGATCGCGGCCCCGGACTGCTTGGCCAGCGCCGGTGCCGCCGCGGCGACCGTGGCGATGGTGCCGCGCAGGTTGACATCGATGACGCGGTTCACCTCGTCCATGGGCTGGGCGAACACCACGCCCGGAATCAGGATCCCGGCATTGCACACCAGTAGGTCCAGCCCGCCGAACTGCCGCTCGGCGTGGTCGACGGCCCGGTGCGCGGTCGCCGGGTCGGCGATGTCGCCGCTGATCCACGCCGCGGCGGGGCCGAGCGCGCCCGCGGCCTCGGCCAGCGCCTTCTCCCGGCGCCCGGTGAGCACCACCTGCGCGCCCTCGGCGACCAGTGCCGCCGCGATCGCGTAGCCGATGCCTTCGCTCGATCCGGTGATCAGAGCGGTCCTACTGTCGAATCGCATGGTTCTCCTGTGTTGAGCCGGTCCGGCGCCACTGCACGACGCGGCCGTTGTCGGGGGAGGTTCGGAGGGTGAGCAGGCCGTCGGCCAGCTCGGCGAGGCGGACCTGTTCCGCGCCGACCCAGTCGGCGCGCGAGCTGACCAGGATGTGGTGGCGCAGGACGCCGTCGTCGATGCGCCAGCGGCCCGCGTAGCCCATGTAGCCGGGCTCGCCCGGACCGGTGCGCATCATGGCGACCGAGAGATGGCCGCACGCGGTATAGGTCAGGAAGCCGGCGGGCTCGGGGCCGAGCGGGCCCGCGATCGGCGCGCCGCCCGCGTCGGTGTCGTGGAAGGACGCCAGCCGCCAGGTGCCGATCAGGTCGGCGGAGCTGGGCACGGCCTACCGCCAGCCGCGGGGGTCGCGAAATCTGCTGTAGGGCAGCTCGGCCGGCCGCGCCGAGAGCGGCTCGTCCGGCTCGTCACCGGCCAGGAAGGCGACGGCGACGGCCGCGATCACGTCTTCGCTCAACTCGAACCCGGCCTCGGCCGGCGCTGCGTACTCGGACATCGGTGTGCTCCTGAACTACTGGGGTGGGTTGCCGTGTTTGCGGACGGGGGGTTCGGCGTGCTTGGCGCGCAACATGATCAGCGATCGGATGAGGACCGCCCTGGTGTCGGCCGGGTCGATCACGTCGTCGACCAGCCCGCGCTCGGCCGCGTAGTAGGGGTGCATGAGCTCGCGCGCGTAGCGGGCGACGAGCTCGGCTCTGGCCGCGGCGGGATCGTCGGCGGCGGCGATCTGCTTGCGGAAGACCACGTTCGCCGCGCCCTGGGCGCCCATCACCGCGATCTCGTTGGTCGGCCAGGCCAGGGCCAGATCGGCGCCGACACTGCGCGAATCCAGCACGATGTAGGCGCCGCCGTAGGCCTTGCGCAGCACGATCGAGATCCGCGGGACGGTCGCGTTGCAGTAGGCGTAGAGCAGCTTGGCGCCGTGCCGGATGATGCCGCCGTGCTCCTGCCCGACCCCGGGCAGGAAACCGGGGACATCGAGCAGGGTGATCAGCGGGATGTTCATCGCGTCGCACATCTGGACGAATCGCGCGGCCTTCTCGCTGGCGGCGATGTCGAGCGTGCCCGCCAGGCACTGCGGCTGGTTGGCCACGAAACCGACGGTGTGGCCGTCCATCCGCGCCAGCGCGATGACGACATTGGCCGCCCAGCGCTCCTGGATCTCCAGATACGCGCCGTCGTCGGCGATCTCGGCGATCACCGCGCGGACGTCGTAGGGCGTCGTCCCGGTCTCGGGGACGAGCTCGGCCAGCGCCGGGCAGCGCCGCTCGACCGGGTCGTCGGTCGGCACCACCGGGGGCAGCTCCCGATTGTTCTGCGGCAGGAACGACAGCAGGTAGCGGACGTCGGCCAGGCAGCCCGCCTCGTCGTCGTGCACGAAGTGCGCGACCCCCGAGCGTTCGGCGTGCACGTCGGCACCGCCGAGGCCGTCGCGGGTCACCGTCTCCCCGGTGACGGCGGTGACGACATCGGGCCCGGTGATGAACATCTGCGCGGTGCCCCGCACCATCAGCACGAAATCGGTCAGCGCGGGCGAGTAGGCCGCCCCGCCCGCGCACGGCCCGAGCATGACGCTGATCTGCGGAATGACCCCCGAGGCCGCGGTATTGCGCCGGAAGATGCCGCCGTAACCCGCCAGCGCGGCGACCCCCTCCTGGATCCGCGCGCCCGCCCCGTCGTTCAGCGAGACCAGCGGCGCGCCCGCGCTGATCGCCAGATCCATGACCTTGTGGATCTTCTCGGCGTGCGCCTCGCCGAGGGCGCCGCCGAAGATCCGGAAGTCGTGGGCGTAGACGAACACGATCCGCCCGTCCACGGTGCCCCAGCCCGCGACCACGCCGTCGGTGTAGGGCCTGCTGTGCTCGAGGCCGAACCCGGTGGCCCGATGCCGGCGCAGCGGCTCGAGTTCGGTGAACGAATCCGGATCGAGCAACAGCGCGAGGCGTTCGCGCGCGGTGAGTTTCCCCCTGCCGTGCTGTCGCTCGGTGGCGGTGGGATCCGGGCCGGTCGCGGCCAGCTCCTTGCGTAGGCGCAGTTCGTCGAGCCGGGGGATGTCGCCGTCGCCGGCGGGCACGAACGGGAGCGTGTATTCCTCGGTCACAGCGGTGTCCTCTCTCCGTCAGGCCGCGGCCCGGTCGAGCAGGCAGGTTTCGAAGAAGGCCAGCGCGCTGGTGTGATACGCGCGGGCCGCCCAGCCAAGGCTGATGTTGTGGCCCGCGCGCGGCACCCTGGTCAGGCCGCGCCGGGGCGCCCCGCGCAGCATCGCGACCAGGTCGGCGAGCGCGGCGTCGTCGGTGCGCCACCACCGTTCCTGCTCGGCGAAGCTGAACCGCACCGGGATCCGGATGCGATCGGCCAGCGCGGCGAAGGTCTGCGGCCAGGCCGCCGCGTCGACCAGCTCCTGGATCGGCGGCGAGTCGACCGTCGCGCCCGCCCGGGCGAAGGTGCCGGGCGGGTACAGCTGCAGGTCGCCCCAATTGCGTTGCCAGGCTTTCGATTCCAGCGAGTCCTCGGCGTAGAGGTGACCGCAGCCGGAGACGTCGACACCGAGGAAAGTGGTGTTGTCGGTGGCCAGGGTGAGGGCCAGCTTCCCGCCGAAGGAGTGCCCGAGCAGGAAGACGCCGGCCCCGATCTCGTTGCCCGCGGTGAAATCGGCCAGCCCCGCCCGGATCGTCTCGGCCTGCTCGGCCAGCGACTGCCCGTCCGGCAGGGCGTCGGCGGAGTCGCCGTAGCCGGGCCGGTCCAGCGCCAGCACCGCGTAGCCGAGCCGGGTGGCGGTGCTGAGCAGCGAGACGTCCGGATGGGCACGCCCGTGGAAGTAGCCCGCCGACATCCCCGCCCCGTGCAGGGCCAGGACGGTCGCCCGCGGCAGGGCCAGGGCGGGCGTACTGAGCAGCCCGGACAGCGGAATCCCGGCCGCGTCCACGGTGATCCGGTGCACGCCGGGGGACAGGACCGCCGAGCGTGCCTCGGCGGAGCTCATGACCGGTCCTCGGCGAAGGTCTTCGCGTGCCGCAAGGTGGCCAGGCTGTTGGTGCTCAGCGCCCGCTGCACGTACGCCCGCGCGGCGGCGACATCGGCGTCGGGACCGAGCACGGCGGCGATGTTGTCGGTGTTGAGCACCACGCTGTGCTGCGAGGACACCGCGACGCCGTCGGCGTGCGGCCGCACGGTCCAGTAGCCGGTGTGCAGCGTCATCAGCGCGGGCATGGTGATCTGCTTGTAGGCGATCGTGTGGTGCGGCAGGACGATCCGGTACGACATGGTGCGGTGCTGGGAACCGTCCACCGCCACGGTGTCCATCGCCAGCGACTGCATGCCGGGCCCCGGCTCGATCAGCTCGACCCCGGCCACGTGCGGCAGCCGCTCCGGCCACAGATGCGCGTCGCTGATGAACCCGAACACGTCCTCGGCGGTGCCGGCGACCGCCACCGTGTCCTCGAACGAGAACGCGGAGTCGGCGCCCGCGTCCCCGAGCTCGATACTGCGTTTGAGCGCGGCCAGCTCGGTGCGCGAATTGCGGTCGACCACCTGATCGATCCAGCCGAGCTGATCGGCCGAGACCGCCTCGTAGTCGTGCAGCAGGCGCACGTGGCTGTAGTTCTCGGTGAGCGTGTCGACGATCCAGGTGCCGCCCATCGCCGCGATCGGCGGGCTGCTGACCTCCTGCCGGAAGTCGATGCGCCGGTGCTCGGGATCGAGCACCCGCCGCGACACCCAGTGCTTGACGCTGTCGGCCGCGGTGGCCCAGATCCGGATGCGCTGGTCGCGCTCGTCGTTGTCCAGGTAGTCGGCGAAGATGGTGGGCGGGAACAGCTGTGGCCAGTTCCGCACGTCGGCCAGCAGGCGGTAGACGGTGTCGGCGGGCGCCGCGATCTCGATCGAGTGCTCGGCGCGGCCGGTGCCGGAGGTGGTCATGATCGTTGCCTCTCAGTAGTTCCCGAGTCCGCCGCAGACGTTCATCGCCTGGGCGGTGATGGACGCGGCGGTGTCGGAGGCCAGGTAGCCGACCAGGCCGGCCACCTCCTCCGGCGTGCAGTAGCGGCCGAGCGGGATCTTGGCGGTGAACTTCGTCATCACCGCGTCCTCCGAGGTCTGCTGCAGCGCGGCGTAGTTGCGCCGGACCTGCTGGGCCATCGGCGTTTCCACATAGCCGGGGCACACCGCGTTGACGGTGATCCCGGTCGGCGCGAGTTCGTTGCCCAGTGCCTTGGTGAAGCCGACGACGCCGTGCTTGGACGCCGAGTACGGCGCGCCGAGGACCACCCCCTGCTTGCCCGCGGTGGAGGCGATGTTGATGATCCGGCCGCGGCTGCGGTGCCGCATCCCGCCGGTGTTGAGCACCTCCCGCGTCATCCGGAAGACGCTGTTGAGGTTGGTGTCGATGACGTTGTCCCAGATCTCGTCGAGCAGATCGGCGGTGACCCCGCCACCGCTGATGCCCGCGTTGTTGACCAGCACGTCGACCGGGCCGAACCGGGTGGTGGCGGCCTCGACGAACTCGCGCACCGAGTCCCCGGAACGCACGTCGACGGCGCTGCCCGCCACCTCGAGACCGGCTTCGTGCAGCTGCTTGACGGTGGTGGTGACGTTCTCCGCGGTCCGGGCGCCGAGGTAGACCCGGTGCCCGTTCGCGGCGAGCAGCCGGGCGACGGCCAGCCCGATCCCGCTGGTCGCGCCGGTGACCACTGCGTGCGATTGCGACATGACGACTCCTGCTCAGGGGGTGCGGACGGGGACGAGGGCGTTCACCGCGGCCAGGAAGGCGCGCGGCGTGGTGGCTTCGATGACGGTCGAATCGTCGAGCGTCACCCCGAATTCGCGTTCGACGCGGCTGGCGGTCTCGAGCATCGCGAGCGAGTCGTAGCCGAGGTCGTCGAAGGTGAGGTCGAGGATGCCCGTGTCCAGGTCGACGTTCTCGGGCTCGCCGGAGCCTTCGAGCAGGATCCGGGTCAGGTCGTCGAGGGTGAATGTCATGGGAGTGCCCTTCCTTCGGGAGCGGTGAGAACCATGGCGGCGTTGAAGCCGCCGTAGCCGCGGGCCAGGACGAGGGCGGCACGCATCGTCGCGCGCCGCGCCCCTCCGACCACCAGGTCCAGCGGTGTGCCGGAGTTCGGTGCGACGTTGATGGTCGGCGGGATCGCGCCCGCCTCGATGGCGAGCAGCGCGGTGGCGACGTCGAGCGGTCCCGCGCCGGAATACAGCCGTCCGGTCATGGTTTTCGGCGCCGTGACGGGGACGCCGCGGTGGCCGAAGACGGCGGTGATCGCCTCGGCCTCGATCCGGTCGGGCTCGGGCAGGCCCGCGGCGTCGGCGAACACCACGTCGATGTCGTCCGGGCCGAGCCCGGCGTCGGCGAGCGCGCGCTCGATCGCGGCGCGCAGGCCGGGCTCGCGACCGGTGTGCGGGGCCGGGTCGAAGGTGGCCGCGTACCCGGCGATCTCGCCGTAGCTGCGGGCCCCGCGCGCCGTGGCCGCGTCGGCGGATTCGAGGATCAGGATCGCCCCGCCCTCACCGGGGACGTGCCCGGCGGCCCGCTCGTCGAACGGCAGGTAGGCGGTGGCGGGGTCGGTGCCGGTGTGCAACTGCCCGCTGGTCCACAGCGCCGCCCAGCCCCACGGGCACAGCGTGGCGTCCATCGCGCCCGACACCATCAGCGCGGTCCCGCGCCGAATCTGCCTGCGGGCGTGCGCGATCGCGTCGAGCCCGCCCGCCTGGTCGCTGACCACCACGCCGCTGGGCCCTTTCATCCCGTGCCGAATGGAGATCTGCCCGCTGTTGACCGCGTAGAACCAGGCGAAGGACTGGTAGGCGCTGACGAAGCCGCTGCCCTTGCTCCACAGATTGCCGAGTTCCTTCTGGGCGAACTCGAAGCCGCCCGAGGACGCGGCGGTCAGCACACCCATGTCGAAGTCGGCCAGCGCGGCGGTGTCGACCCCGGCGTCGGCCAGTGCCCATTCCGCGGCGACCAGGGCCAGCCTGGTCACCTGATCGGTCTGCGGTAGCAGCCGATTCGGCAGGTGCGCCTTGGGATCGAAGTCGTCGATCTCGCCCGCCAGGGTGGCCGGATAGCCCGCCGGGTCGAACCGGGTGAGCCGGCCGATGCCGCTGTGGCCCGACCGCACCGCGTCCCAATACGGTCGCGTGCCGAGGCCGTTCGGCGCGGTGATGCCGAGGCCGGTGACGACTGTCCTGGTGTCCTCGCGTACCGCGCCGCTCATGCCGGGGCTCCCGTCGGGGTGGTGAGCACCATGGCGCTCTGGAAGCCGCCGAAACCGCTGCCGACGGTGAGTACCGTGTCGGTGCGGTGCTCACGGGCGGTGAGCGGCACGTAGTCCAGATCGCATTCGGGATCGGGGGTGCGCAGATTCGCCGTCGGCGGCACCACGTCGGCGCCGATCGCCAGCACCGAGGCGGCGATCTCGATGGAGCCGATCGCGCCGAGCGAATGCCCGACCATGGATTTGATCGAGCTCACCGGGGTCGCGTAGGCGTGCGCGCCCAGGCTGCGCTTGAACGCCGCGGTCTCGTGCCGGTCGTTCTGCTTGGTGCCCGAGCCGTGCGCGTTGATGTAGTCGATCGCGTCGCCGGGCAGTCGCGCCTCGCGCAGGGCCACGCGGATCGCCTCGGCCATCTCCACGCCGTCCGGCCGCAGCCCGGTCATGTGATAGGCGTTGGCGCGGGTGGCGTAGCCGGCGATCTCGGCGTAGATGTGCGCCCCGCGCCGCCGGGCGGCCGAGAGTTCCTCGAGCACGAACAGGGCGGCGCCCTCGCCGAGCACGAAGCCGTTGCGCGAGCCGTCGAACGGGCGCGAGGCGGACTCGGGCTCGTCGTGGCGCGGGGTGGTCGCCTTGATGGCGTCGAAACAGGCCATGGTGATCGGCGAGATCGGCGCGTCCGAGGCGCCGGTGATCATGACGTCCACCGACCCTTCGGCGATGAGCTGGGCGGCGTAGCCGACCGAGTCGAGACCCGAGGTACAGCCGGAGGACACCACCGTGGCCGGGCCCTGCGCGCCGACGGCGTGCGCCACCTCGGCGGCGAACGAACCAGGCGACAGATGGTGGTAGAGGTGCTGGTCGGCGTACTTCTGGTCGACCAGGTGCAGCCGTCCGCCGTTGCTGATCACCCGGTAGTCCTGCTCGAGGCGCATGGTCGCGCCGACCGCGCTGCCCAGCGCCACCCCGATCGCGTACGGGTCGATCGCGTCGAGTTCGAGCCCGCTGTCGGCGACGGCGCCGCGCGCGCCGACCACGGCGAACTGCGCCGCCCGATCGAGCCGGTGCACCTCGTGCGGGGTCAGGCCGTGCTGCTCGGGATCGAAGTCGACCTCGGCGGCGACCCGGGACCGGAACTGGTCGGGATCGAAGAAGCTGATCCGCCGGGTGGCGGTGCGGCCCGCGGTGAGCAGTTCCCAGAACTGCTTGGTGCCGACTCCGCCGGGGGCGATCACCTCCATGCCGGTGATGACGACGCGCCGGGTGTTCATCGTGCCTCCCAGTGGTAGAAGCGGTGCGCGACCGCGTCGGCCGGCTTGCGCCAGGTGGCCGGGTCGTATTTGTCGATCAGGGGGTCGAGGTCGTCGCAGATCTGGATGAAGCGCGGGTCGGCCTGCTTCCAGGCCTGCGCGATCACTTCGCCGCCGTCCGGGGTCTCGAAGTCCTGCAGGTGGAAATAGACGCCGCCGCAGGCGAACAGCTGTCGGCGCCGGGTGCCCATCCGATGCGGCACCTCGGTGGTGTCGAAGTCGGCGAACAACCGGGCGACCCGGGGGCGGCGCGACGGGACGAGCCGGTTCACCACGAGCGTGCTGTACATCGCCGGGTGCACCGGGCCGGGCAGCCAGTGGTAATACCGCTCGGCCGTCGGCACGGCGGCGTCGAAGACGGTGACCTCGGTGCCGAGATCGGGGCCGTCGGGGACACCGGCCAGCGGTACGTCGCTGTCGACGACGTGCACGAGCAGGTCGGTGTGATAGTGGAACAGCTGGCGCCGAACGATTTTCGCGTCCGAGGCGGGTGCCGCTCCGTCGTAGTCGGCGTAGGCGGCGGCCAGCCGATCCCGCGCCGCGGTGGTGGTCGTTCGGGCGACCGTGACTGTCGTATGCATCCGGTGTCGGCTCCTCTGCGTCAGCTGTTCTGGATGCGGCACAGCACGGCGCCGGTGCCGATGCTGCGGCCGATGTCGGTGATCAGGCCGACCACGGTGCCCGCCTTGTGCGCGGTCACCGGCTGCTCCATCTTCATGGCCTCGATCACCGCGATGAGCTGGCCGGAGGTGACCGAATCACCCTCCGCGGCAGCTACTTTCACCAGCGTTCCGGCCATCGGAGCGGTCAGGGAGTCGCCGGACGGCGCCGTCGCCGCCACCCGGGCGACGCGGGCGGCGGGGCGGGTGGCGGCCCTGCGGCCGCGCACGGGCAGGGTGACCTCCACGCGCCTGCCCCTGACCTCGAGCACCACCGTCTCGCGCGGCGCCGGGTCCTGGGGTGCCACGCCGACGCCGTCGAACGGCGCGAGGGTGTTGTCGAAGTCGGTCTCGATCCAGCGGGTGTGCACCCGGAACGGCGCGTCGGTGAAGGCCGGGTCGGTGACCAGGGCCCGATACAGCGGCAGCACGGTCGCGATGCCGTCGATGCCGAACTCGTCGAGCGCGCGGGCGGCACGTTGCAGGGCCTGGGTCCGGTCCTCGCCGGTCACGATGAGCTTGGCCAGCAGCGAATCCCAGTTCGCGCCGACCACGCTGCCCGCCTCGACCCCGGAATCGACCCGGACCCCCGGCCCGCTCGGGGTCCGGTAGCCGGTGATCGTGCCCGGCATCGGCAGGAAGCCGCGCCCGGGGTCCTCACAGTTGATCCGGAACTCGATCGAGTGACCACGGCTCGGCGGATCGGGGTAGTCGAGCAGGCCGCCCGCGGCCAGGCGCAGTTGTTCGCGCACCAGGTCGATGCCGGTGACCTCCTCCGAGACCGGATGCTCGACCTGCAGGCGGGTGTTGACCTCGAGAAACGACAGGGTGCCGTCGGAGCCGACCAGGAACTCACACGTCCCGGCGCCCCGGTAACCGGCCGCGCGCAGGATGGCCTTGGACGCCGTGGTGAGCGCGTCGCGCTGGTCGGGGGACAGGAAGGGCGCCGGCGCCTCCTCGACGAGCTTCTGGTGCCGCCGCTGCAGGGAACAGTCCCTGGTCGACACCACGACCACGGTGCCTTCGGCATCGGCCAGGCACTGGGTCTCCACATGGCGCGGCGCGTCCAGGTAGCGCTCGACGAAGCACTCCCCGCGCCCGAACGCCGCCTCCGCCTCCCGCACCGCCGAGGCGAAGCAGTCGGGGATCTCGGCGAGGGTCCGGGCGACCTTCAGGCCGCGACCGCCACCGCCGTGCGCGGCCTTGATCGCGACCGGTAGCCCGTGTTCCTCGGCGAAGCGCACGACCTCCGCGGGATCGGCGACCGGCCCTGGGCTGCCCGGCACGATCGGCGCGCCCGCGGCGACGGCGATCCGGCGGGCGGTCACCTTGTCGCCGAGATCGCGGATCACCGCAGGCGGCGGTCCGATCCAGGTCAGCCCGGCCGCCAGCACGGCGGCGGCGAAATCAGCGTTCTCGGAGAGGAATCCGTAGCCGGGATGCACCGCGTCGGCACCCGCGGCCCGCGCCGCGGCGAGCACGGCGTCGATGTTCAGGTAGCTCGTCTGCGCGGTGTCGCCACCGAGTGCGTAGGCTTCGTCCGCGGCGCGGACATGGACGGCGTCGCGATCGGGATCGGCGTACACCGCGACGGCGACGAGGCCGGCGTCCCGGCACGCCCGCGCGATCCGGACGGCGATCTCACCCCGATTGGCGATCAACACTTTTCGCATCGTGTCTCCTGAAAGTTGTTGGCGCTCTTCGGTAATCGTGGACAGCGCAGATCACCACGCGATGAACGGCGATTCCGGGAATCTTCAGGAGCTGTGCCCGGACCCGCCCGATTCCGGCGGATCTCGTCCAATTCCTCCCGGCTCGTTCAGATTCGGCTCCGCCCGGTTGCCCGCGCGTGCCGCCGGCCGTACCATCGCGCGCCGTCGTGCGGCCGGTCGGGCGTTCGCCAGCGGTCGCCAATACATGGCTTGCCATGTATTCTTGCGGTAGCCGCAGATCAATGACGATGGAAGGTGGGAATGGAACCGCTCGAGACGCTACCGATGGATCGGAGCACCTCCCTGGGGTACGTGATCAACCATCTCGCGCGGCTCATGGAACAGGCGCTGCGCGACCGCATCGCCGGGCACGGTGTGGTGCCGGGGCAATTCGCACAACTGCTCGCACTGTACGAGGAGGAGGGGATCTCGCAGCTCCAGCTCTGCGAGAAGGTTCGTATCGACCAGTCGACGATGGCCCACACGCTCAAGCGGATGGAACGTGACGGCCTCATCGAACGCACCGCCGACCCCGAGGACGGCCGGCGGGCGCTGATCTACCTCACCGACCGGTCCCGCCGGCTCCGCACCGCGCTGATCGCGGCCGCTCGGGAGGTGAACGACATCGCGACCGCGGGATTTCCGGATGTTCGCGGGGACGACTTCATCCGCATGGTTCGACAGGCGATCGGCAACCTCGAGGCCGATCGGACCACATGACCATCGAAGAGAGGTAAACCATGCTCTCCCGCATCCATCCCATCGCGGGCACGATCGGATTGCTCACCATCCTCACCTTCTGGACCTCGACAGTGGTGACCGAGCTCAGCGGGTCGAAGGACGCGATCATCGCGGTGAAGCAGGCCATCCCGTGGGCCCTGCCCATCCTGGTCCTCGCGCTCGCCGCCACCGGCGGCACCGGGTTCCGGCTCGGCGGGACATCGACGATGCCCGCCATCGTCGCGAAGAAGCGGCGGATGCCGTTCATCGCGGGCAACGGGTTGCTCGTGCTGATCCCGTCGGCGATCACCCTGGCCGTGCTGGCGGGCCGCGACGAGTTCGGGCCGCTGTTCTACAGCGTGCAGGCGCTCGAACTCGTCGCGGGCGCGGTCAATATCGTCCTCATGTCACTCAATATCCGCGACGGCCTGCGCATCACCGGCCGTTTCCGGTCACCGGATCAGGTGACCTCGAACGCTACCGTTGGTAGCGACGAATCTCAGGGATAGAAAATGAACGACACCAGTCTCCGTGCCGAACTCGAAGCCTTGCGCGCGGAAGTCCGGGAATTGCGCGACCATCGAGAAATCGCCGCGCTGTTCGACACCTTTTTCTTCTTCGAAGATCGTAAATCCATGGATGACGCCTGGGCGGAATCCATTTTCACCGACGACGTCTTGCTCGAATTGCCGCCCGAGGATTATCGCGGCATCGCGGGCATCGCCGCGCACATGACCTATGTCGTGAATCTCTTCGGCCCGACCCATCACACCACCACCGATTGTCATGCCGATATCGACGGCGACACCGCCGCGGTCCGGCTGAACCTGACCGCGACGCACAAGCACGTCGTCGCGGGGGAGCCGCCGCTGCTGGTCTGGGGCCATCTCGACGCCGATGTCCGGCGGACCGCCGTGGGCTGGCGGATCGCCAGGATGAAGTTCATCAAGGTGCTGCGCACCGGCGAGGCCCCGCCCGGATTCGCCTTCGACGAGAACCTCAACGTGGTCGCGGTGAGCTGACCACGCGGAAGCCGCCGGCTCGATCCGAGCCGGCGGTTTCCGCCGTGCCCGGCTCAGTCCAGCGGCATCAGCTTGAAGCCGACACCACGGACCGCCACGATCCAATCGCTGGCGCCCAGCTTGGCCCGCAGGCTGCTGACGTGCGTGTCCACGGTGTGCTGCGACCAGGACCCGTCCCAGACCTCGCCCAGGATCTGCTTGCGCGCCACCACGATTCCGGGCCGCCGCGACAGCATCAGCAGCAGGTCGAACTCTTTTCTGGTGAGCGTCAGCTGGCGGCCGTGCAGCGTGGCCTCCCTGGCCGCCGCGTCGATGCGCAAGGCGCCGCAGCGGGTGGCGGGCGGCGCGCTCTCGGCCTGGGGGCAGGCTCGCCGCATGAGCGAATCGATGCGCGCGACGAGTTCCCTGATCCCGAACGGCCTGGCCAGGTAGTCGTCGGCGCCCGAGCGCAGGCCGAGCACGCAGTCCAGTTCGGAATCGCGGTCGGTGACCACGATGATCGGGACCGGGTGGCGGGCCCGGATCGAACGGCAGACCTCGAACCCGTCGTAATCGGGGAGATCGGGGTCGAGCAGGACCAGATCGGCGCGGTCGAACAGTTTCAGCGCCATTCTTCCGGTATCGACGGTGGCGACTTGATGGCCGTAGCGGGGGAGTTCGCTGTCGAGTGTGCCGACGGCATCCGAACCCGCCGCGATGAGAATTCGCCAGGACCGTTCCACCATCATGTGACGGGGTTCGGGAAAACTGGGCGCGAGGTCGATATCGGTTTCCCGAAGGTCACTGCTACGCATGGCTCGAATACCCCCACCGTCCTGGGCATCGAAATGCCGCACCGACGACCACACTGCTACGGGCGGCCGGTATTTCACCTGTCCTTGTCAGGGTAGCCGACTCTATGTGTTCGCGCACTGTGGCGTTCGGCGCCATTCTTTCGAAAAAGTGTCCGGATCGGTATTCCACAGATCCGATAACGGACGGTCGTTCAAGTCGTGGCGCCGAAGCGGCGGCGATATTCGGTCGGGGCGATACCGACCTGGCGCTGGAAGTGGTGCCGCAGCAGGGCGCCGGAGCCGAAGCCGGACTGGTCGGCGATGCGTTCGAGCGGCATGTCGGTGGCCTCGAGCAGGTGCTTGGCGAACAGGACGCGCTGGGTGGTGAGCCACTTGACCGGGGTGGTGCCGGTTTCGGCGGCGAAGCGGCGGGCGAAGGTCCGGGTGGACATGCTCGACCTGGCGGCCAGCTCGTCGACGGTGTGCGGATGCGCGAGGTTCTCGGCGAGCCAGCTCAGCGTGGCCGACAGGCCCTCGGAGCGGCATTCGGGCACCGGCTGCTCGATGAACTGGCGCTGGCCGCCGTCGCGCTGCGGCGGCACGACCATCCGGCGGGCGATGCCGTTGGCCGCCGCGGTGCCGATCTCGCGGCGCACCAGGTGCAGGCAGGCGTCGATGCCCGCCGCGGTGCCCGCGCTGGTGATCAGGTTGCCCTCGTCGACGAAGAGCACGTCCGGGTCGACGGTCGCGGCGGGGAACTGCGCGGCCAGGATGTCGACGTAGCGCCAGTGGGTGGTGCACTTGCGTCCGTCCAGTAGCCCGGCCTCCCCGGCCAGGAAGGCGCCGGAGCAGACGGTCAGCACGATCGCGCCCGCGTCCGAGGCCGCGCGGACCGCCTCGACGACCCGCTCGTCGTAGCTGTGGCCGAGGGTGAAGGGGAAGGCGGGGATGGCGACGAGATCGGCGTGCACCAGCTCGTCGAGGCCGTACTCGGGCGTCACCGAGACGCCGGGAGTGGTGGAGCGCAGCGGCTTGCCCGGCGTGGCCCCGCAGACCTTGAAGTCGAAGCCGGGCAGGCCGTCGGCGGTGCGGTCGAGGCCGAAAACCTCACAGACGACGCCGAATTCGAACATGGCGAGCTTGTCGTTGAGGACGACGGACACCGTGGACAGCATCACCCCATGCTATCTGGCTGAATCTTTACGCACAATGACAGGACAGCCACTTTCGGCCGAAAACAGACGAGCGCAAAATTTCTGCCATGGTTACTTTCTTGATCGTCCTCGCCGCCATCATCGGACTCGCCGTTCTCATCGGTCGCGGCACCGCGGGCTCGACCGGCGTCGTCGACCGCGACGCCCAGCGCATCGAAGCCGAACTCGCCGCCATCGCCGGCTACGCCACCAACATCCGGCCCGGTCTGCACTGAACGCGCGAATGCCGCCCCACCCGCGGGTGGAACGGCATTCGTGACAGGGGAGAACTCAGACGGCGTCGCCGGGGCCGACCCGCGGCTTGGGGGCGCGCATCTTGCGGATCTGCGAGGCGCGCACGAAGGCATACCAGCCCAGCTTGAAGCCGGTATCGCTGGTGTCGGGGAACCGCTCGATCACCCGGTTGTTCACGATCTTGCCGAGCACGAAGCCCTCGATGATCATGAACACCATCATCACCAGCATCGCCAGCGTCACGATGGTCTGCAGCCCGGGGGCCACGAACATCGACATGATCAGCACCAGCGCCATCGGCATGAACAGGCCGACCAGGTTGCGGCGGGCGTCGACCAGATCGCGCACGTAGGCGCGGACCGGGCCCTGATCGCGGGGCAGCAGGTACTTGTCCTCGCCGGCCAGCATCCGGGCGCGGCGATCCTGCACGGCGGCGCGGCGGTCGGCCGCGGCGGCCTTGCGGTCTTCCTTGGAGCCCTTGGTGGCCTTGCGGCGGGCGCGGGCCTCCTTGGCGGTCATCGGGGCCGGCGCGACCGGGCCGCGCCGTTTGCCTTCGGCCTCACGCCTTTTCGGGGTCGGGCGACCCTTGCCCGGGGTGGTGGAAGCGGGTGCGGTGGCGGTCTGTTCGACGTCCGGCACCGAGGGGTCGACGGACTCGTCGATGGTGCTGGACTCGTCGCGACGGAACAATTTCACGTTCACCAGGCTATTCGATGGGCCCGAGCATCGGGAAATGCGGTCCGCTGTCCGGTGCGCGCGGTCTCATCGGCGCCCGGAGTGCGACCTGGATCACGCCCCGGCGGCGCGTACTGTGGGGTGAACCACCCAGGTCGAATCCACGCTGCGTGGCGGGGGTGGCAAAATAGGAATAGCAGCCGCCGCGATGGTGTTGAAATCAGTCGTGCGCTGTGCACCTGAGGTCCGTTCCGCGGGCCGGCCGACTTAGGAGTGTCCATGACTGTGCAGAACGAGACCGCCACCGAGACCCACGGTGCGACGCTGACCGACGCTGCCGCCGCCAAGGCGAAGGCGCTGCTCGACCAGGAAGGTCGCGACGACCTCGCCCTGCGCATCGCCGTCCAGCCGGGTGGCTGTGCCGGCCTGCGCTACCAGCTCTTCTTCGACGACCGCGTCCTCGACGGTGACATCGTCGTCGAGTTCTCCGGCGTGAAGCTCGCCGTCGACCGCATGAGCGCCCCCTACATCCAGGGCGCCTCGATCGACTTCGTCGACACCATCGAGAAGCAGGGCTTCACGATCGACAACCCGAACGCCACCGGCTCCTGCGCCTGCGGCGACTCGTTCAACTGATCTTTCGCGGCCACGCCACGACACGGTGTGGTTGCGCTGAGGTGAACCACCGGGGGTAGCGGCTTGCTACCGTTGAAGTCCGGGATCTGACGATCCCGGACTTCTCGCTTTCCGCGCCTAGTGTCGAAGGGGCCTCGCCTCGTGTCTGTTGCTGTGTCCGCGTCCATCGCCACCGACCACCTCATGCGTTTTCCCGGTAAGTTCGCCGATGTGCTGCTCGCCGATCAGCTCGATCATGTGTCCCTGAGTTTCCTCGTCGACGACCTGCAGATCCGTCGCGGCGGCGTGGCGGGCAACATCGCCTACGCGATGGGCCTGCTCAAGCAGCGGCCCGTGCTGGTCGGCGCGGTGGGCGCCGACTTCGCCGAGTACCGGCAGTGGCTGGAGTCCAACGGCGTCGACTGCTCGGCCGTGCACATCTCGGACAAGGCGCACACCGCGCGGTTCGTCTGCACCACCGACGAGGCGATGGCGCAGATCGCCTCCTTCTACCCGGGCGCGATGAGCGAGGCGCGCGACATCGATATCGCCGCGATCGCCGGCGCGCACGATGTCGACCTGGTGCTGGTCGGCGCCAACGACCCCGAGGCGATGGTGGCGCACACCCGCCAGGCCAAGGCCCAGGGCATCGCCTATGCCGCCGACCCGTCCCAGCAGCTGGCCCGCCTCGACGGCGAGCAGGCCGCCGAGCTGGTCGACGGCGCCGCCTACCTGTTCACCAACAAGTACGAGTGGGCGCTGCTCCAGCAGAAGACCGGGCTGAGCGAGGCGGAGATCACCGCCAAGGTCGGCATCCGGGTGACCACCCTGGGCTCCGAGGGCGTCCTGGTCGTCGACGCCGACGGCACCGAGGTACGCGTCGGCGTGGTGCCCGAGGTGTCCAAGGTCGACCCGACCGGTGTCGGCGACGGCTTCCGCGCCGGTTTCCTCACCGCCCACCGCGCCGGCCTGAGCCTGGAGCGCTCCGCCCAGCTCGGCTCCCTGATCGCCGTGCTGGTCCTGGAGACCACCGGCACCCAGGAGTGGACGCTCAGCAAGGACGAGGCCGTCGAGCGCCTCACCAAGGCCTACGGCGCCGACGCCGCCGACGAGCTGTCGGTGCTGCTCTAGGCACGCGGAACCGAACGCCCCCTCGATCTTTCGACCGAGGGGGCGTTCGTCTGTCGCAGGGGGACTACAGCGAGACCGGGTAGACCGGCTCCTGGATCTCCGGCTTGATCCGGTCCTCGACGAAGATGCCGTGCCAGACCATGAAGACCAGCAGGGTCCACAGGCGGCGGCTGTGGTCGGACACACCCGCCTTGTGGTCGCGCAGCATCTGCAGAACGGCCGCCTTGTCGATCAGGTGGTCGGTCTGGGACTCGGCGATCTGGGTCTGCGCCCAGTCGTAGAGCTCGGTGCCGCGCAGCCAGTGCCGCAGCGGGACCGGGAAGCCGAGCTTGGCGCGGTTCAGGACGTGGTCGGGGACGATCCCGTCCAGGGCCTGGCGCAGCGCGTACTTCGAGGTCTCCCTGGTGATCTTCTGGTCGTAGGGCAGACCCTGGGCGACCCGCATGACCTCGTTGTCCAGGAACGGCACGCGCAGTTCCAGCGAGTTGGCCATGGTCATCTTGTCGGCCTTGACCAGGATGTCGCCGCGCAGCCAGGTGAACAGGTCCAGGTGCTGCATCCGGGCCACCGGGTCCCAGCCCGCGGACTGGGCGTAGATCGGCGCGGTGACGTCCTGGTGGGTCCACTCGGGGCGGAACTCGCGCAGCACCGCGCGCAGCTGCGCGTCGTTGAAGCTGCGGGCGTTGCCGTAGTAGCGGTCCTCCAGGGTGAGCGAGCCGCGCTGCAACAGCGACTTGCCGCGCCTGCCGTCGGGGATCTTGTCGCCGAGCTTGCCGACGAGCTTGCGCAGCCCGGCGGGCAGGTACTCGAACGGCTTGAGCGACAACGGCTCCCGGTAGATGGTGTACCCGCCGAACAGCTCGTCGGCGCCCTCGCCGGAGAGCACCACCTTGACGTGCTTGCGGGCCTCCTTGGCCACGAAGTACAGCGGCACCAGGGCCGGGTCGGCGACCGGGTCGTCGAGGTACCAGACGATCTCGGGGATGGCGGCGGCGAACTCGGCGGGCGAGACCACCTTGACGATGTGGCGCGCGCCGATCAGCTCGGCGCTCTCGGCGGCCACGTCGACCTCGGAGTAGCCCTCGCGCTCGAACCCGGTGGTGAAGGTGATCAGCTTCGGGTTGTGCCGCATGGCCAGCGCCGCGATGGCGGTGGAGTCGATGCCGCCGGACAGGAACGAGCCGACGGTGACATCGGCGCGCATGTGCTTGGCGACGGAGTCCTCGAGCGCGGCCGCGATCTCGGCGTAGCGGGCCTGGGCGGCCCCCTCAGCGAACGGCCGGACCCGGAAGTCGGGACGGAAGTAGCGGGTGGTCGTCGGCCCCTGCCCGACCTTCACGGTGGCGTAGGTGCCGGACTCGAGGCGGCGGATGCTCTTGTGCAGCGACTCGGGCTCGGGCACGTACTGCAGCACGGTGTAGTGCTCGAGCGCGCGCGGGTCCAGCTCGTCGGAGACGCCGAGCGGGCTCAGCAGCTCCAGCACGCTCTTCTTCTCGCTGGCGAAGGCGGTGCCGCCGGGGCCGCTCGCGTAGAACAGCGGCTTGATGCCGAACGGGTCGCGCGCCAGGAACAGCTCCTGGGTTTCGGTGTCCCAGATCGCGAAGGCGAACATGCCGCGCAGCTTGCGCACGGCCTCCGGGCCCCAGAAGTGGAAGGCGGCCACGATCGACTCGCCGTCGCCGTCGGTGGCGAAGATCTTGCCCTCGGGGAACTCGGCGCCGTGCTCGGCGGCCAGCTGCTCGCGCAGTTCGAGGTAGTTGTAGATCTCGCCGTTGAAGGTCATCGCGTAGCGCTGCGGATTGTCCGCCGGGCCCCAGCGCAGCGGCTGGTGCGAGTGCTCGATATCGATGATGGAGAGGCGGTTGAAGCCGAAGATCATGTGATCGTCGTGCCAGGTGCCCTTCTCGTCGGGGCCGCGGTGCCGCTGGCAGTGCAGCGCGTCGTACACCTGATCGACCACCTCGGTCGTCGCCGTATCAGCTGTCAGGAATCCGAGCAGTCCGCACACGGTGTCGGCAACCTTCTCTCGTTCGATGATGGGGTGGCCACTCCTCGGGCCGAAACGCTGTGTCCGAGTATGCCGCACACCCGCACGACGCGCCGCGCGCAACCCGTCGCAGCACCGTCGCGCACCCGCCGCGGGCGGCAAACCGCAGGTCGCCGCATCCGGTGCGGTCACAGCGGAGTGTCGAACACGACCCCGCGACAAGACAGCGCCCGCTTTGGTCTACGCTGCGTAGTACTCAGGTCCTTCTCAGGTGTGCAGGCGTCACAGCGGCAATACTCGAGGGCGGCCTGAAACGTGCTTGAAAGCGGTGTCGGAACGGGCGGATCGCGGCCCGGACGACGCAATGTGTCGGAATGTGTAGCGACCAGGAAGGCGTGAGCGTGGCGCACAAGGCGAGCGAAGAGATCGGGGCACGACCCGTTCGGGGTCGGCAGGGCCGTATCCTTCGGCGGGCCGGGCTGGCGGTGTCCTTGGGGATCACTGCCGTCCTCGTCTCGGGCTGCTCGATCGACAATGTATGGCTGCGGTTCGGCTGGCCCTCGGGCATCACGCCGCAGGCCACCCGGATGCGGGAGCTGTGGACCTGGTCCGTGCTGGCCGCGCTCGCGATGGGCGTGCTGGTCTGGGGTCTGACCTTCTGGACCGTCATCATGCACCGCAAGCGCAAGGACTCCCCGGAGTTCCCGCGCCAGACGGGCTACAACGTGTCGCTGGAGCTGACCTACACGGCGATCCCGTTCGTGATCATCGCGGTGCTGTTCTACTTCACCGTGGTCGTGCAGAACTACGTGCACGAGAAGACGGACAACCCGGATGTCACCGTCGACGTGACCGCGTTCCAGTGGAACTGGAAGTTCGGCTACCGCAACATCAACAATGTCGGCGGGCTGACCTGGAACGGCATCGACTCCGAGCGTGAGCTGGCGAACGAAGAGCAGCTCGCGCAGTACGAGGAGCGCAAGAACGAAGAGGGTCACCCGCAGCCGGGCCCGGTGCACGGCAAGCCGGCCAACGACATCCTCTCGTACCTGCACTACGACAAGGTCGAGACCATCGGTTCCAGCACCGAGATCCCGGTCCTGGTGCTGCCGACCGGCAAGCGCATCGAGTTCCAGCTCGCCGCCGCCGACGTGATCCACGCCTTCTGGGTGCCGGAGTTCATGTTCAAGCGCGACGTGATGCCGAACCCGAAGGAAAACCAGTCCGACAACGTCTTCCAGATCTCCGAGATCGAGAAGGAAGGCGCGTTCGTCGGCCGCTGCGCCGAGATGTGCGGTACCTACCACTCGATGATGAACTTCGAGGTCCGCGCGGTCTCGCCGGAGAAGTACGCCAAGTACATGCAGGCGCGCATCGACGGCAAGACCAACGGCGAGGCGCTCGAGTCGATCGGCGAGTCGCCGGTGGCCACCTCCACGTACCCCTTCAACACCAAGCGTGACATCAAGAGCGCTTCGGTGAACGAGAGCAAGTGAGGATTCTGATATGAGGATCGAAGCGCGGATCTTCGAACTGCTCACGGCGTTCTTCATCCTGGTGGGCATCGTCTACGGCTTCTTCACCGCGCAGTCGCGCACCGGCATCGAATGGGCCGGTACCACCGCGATCGTGCTGACCGCGGGCCTGTCGCTGATCATCGGCACCTACTTCCGGTTCGTCGCGCGCCGCATCGACCTGCGGCCCGAGGACTACGAGGAGGCCGAGATCGTCGACGGCGCCGGTGACCTGGGCTTCTTCTCGCCCGGCAGCTTCTGGCCGATCACCCTGGCCGCCGCTGGTTCGGTCACCGCGCTGGGCCTGGCGTTCTTCCAGTTCTGGCTGATCGGCCTCGGCGTGGTGCTCGTGCTCGCCGCCGCGGCGGGCCTGGTGTTCGAGTACTACATCGGCGCCGAGAAGCACTGAGCGACAACTACACAGACACAGCTCCACAAATACACAGGAAAGGCCCCACCGGATTCCGGTGGGGCCTTTCCTGTCGGGCTGTGGGTTAGACGCTGTAGCGCAGCGCCTGCTCCGAGCGGCAGATGTCGTCGATGCCGGAGACGATCTCGCGCAGCTGCTCCGACGGCAGCGCGGAGGGACGCAGGCGGCAGGTGAAGGTGATCAGGCCGTAGTCGGCCGGCGAGAGGCCGCGGGCGGCGGCCTCGGCCCGCAGGTACGGGGAGCGCACGCCGTAGGTCATCGCGGAGATGACGGTGAAGCAGCCGGTGCGTTCGCGGTGGGCGGCGAACAGGTCGTGCAGGCCGTAGAAGACCGAGCCGTAGTTGGCCAGCGGGGCGAACACGCCGACCCGGTAGGCCGGGCCGCGCTCCGACGAACTGATGACGGTATCGGCCAGGTACTCCGCGTCGCGCATGGTGAGCACCTTCGGCGCGAACATCAGCGCGCCCGCCGCGGCGTTGCGCACCGGCATGCCCGCGCGCCCGCCCGCCGCCGAGGCGATGGCGCCCAGCGACTTGCGGGTGCGGGTGCCGACCTCGCGCCGCGCCCGCAGGCCACGGGTGGGGGCGGTGGGGTACAGGCTCGACCACTGGCCGAAGCGCACGGCGCCGAGGGTCACCTGGCCGGTGCCGACCGGGCGGGCCACCTTCAGCGGCGCGGTGTCGACCCAGCGGCCGACCTGCAGCGCCGCGCTGCCCGGGTTGGTGATCTCGGTGGTGGCGTGCTCGACGAAGGAATCGAAATCGAGGAACCGGTCGGCGTCGGTGGTCAGCCAGGTGTGGTCCTTGTCGACCTCGACGACATCGAGGGTCAGCGCGGTGATGATGCCCGCGCGCCCGCCCGCGCCGAGGATGCGGTGGAACCGCTCGGTGTGGTGGCCGCGCCCGCAGGTGCCGATCCGGCCGTCGGGGTCGACGTACTCGAGGTCGACGATCTGATCGATGAACATGCCGTAGCGGTGCGAGGCGGTGCTGACGCCACCGACGGAGGCGAAGCCGCCCGCGGTGATGTCGCGATGGTCGCCGACCACCGGCAGGCCGAGGCCGTGCGCGCCGAGGCGGCGGTCGATCTCGGAGAGCTTGGCACCCGCCTGCACCCGGACCGTCCGCCTGCCCAGGTTGATATCCAGCACCGAATTCATCTTGCGCAGCGAGAGCACCGCGCGCTGATCGGTCAGGCCATAGGACTCTTCGGTCTGCTCGCCGCCGCGAACCGTCAACCGTTCCGAACGATCGCGCGAATCACGTACAGTGCGAACGACATCCGCGGTGTCCCGGGGGAGATATTCTTCGGAGATGACGGAGTGCGGCGTGCCCATGACCGCATAGCTAACCACAGCTCGGCGATTCTTGCGCACGGTACCTCGGAGCTACTTCCGCGTAGGCGCGAGTCGCTTCGTGAACAGGACTTTCCCGGTCGCGTCGCACAGGTCGACGGTCAGTTCGCCGGAGCGCCCGTCGATGCGGACCTCGCCGAAATGCTGGTACTGCGCGTCCAGCGGCGAGGTGTTCGGCGCGGGCGGCGCGTGTACGAAGACCGCTTCCGGTCCGAAGGTCGGATCGAGCTCGTTCGGACCGAACGCCCCGGCGTTGAGCGGACCCGAGACGAACTCCCAGAACTCGTCGAAATCGGTGAAGGCGGCGCGCGCCGGCGAATAGTGGTGTGCCGCCGTGTAGTGCACGTCGGCGGTGAGCCAGACGACGTCGGTGACCTTGTTCGCCTTGATCGCCGAGAGCACCTGCGCGATCTCGGTCTCGCGGCCGCTGGGCGCGCCGGGGGCGGCGTTGGCCGGGCCCTCGAAGGCGGTCTTGCCGTCGGGGACGATCAGGCCCAGCGGCAGGTCGGCGGCGACGATCTTCCAGGTGGCCTTCGAATCCCGCAGGCCGTCGCTGAGCCACTCGGTCTGCGCCGTGCCGAAGATGGCGCCCTGCGCCGCGGTGTTGGCGCCGTTGGCGTCCTTGTAGGCGCGCATGTCCAGGACGAAGACGTCCAGCAGCGGGCCGTAGGAGATCTTGCGGTACAGGCGGCCGTCGACGGCTTCCCTGGGCTCCAACGGCATCCACTCGTGGAAGGCCTGCCAGGCGCGCGTGGCCAGGGTGTCCATGCTGCGCTCGGTGTAACCCTTGTCGGCGGCCACGGTGCCGCCGGGGTACCAGTTGTTGGTGGTCTCGTGGTCGTCCCACTGGACCACCTGGGCGACGGCGGCGTTGAAGCGGCGGTAGTTGTCGTCGGTGAGGTTGTAGGCGTAGTTGCCGCGGAACTGGTCGAGGGTCTCGGCGGGGGCGTTCTTGGCCTCGGCGGTGATGTTCTTCCAGACCCTGCCGTCGGGCAGTGTGACCGATTCCTTCAGCGCGTTGTCGGCGTAGACGCAGTCGCCGGAGTGCAGGAACAGGTGCGGGTCGCGCGCGGCCATCGTGGCGAAGACCTTCATGCCGCCCAGCTCGGGGTTGATGCCGAAGCCCTGGCCCGCGACGTCGCCGGACCACAGCAGGCTGATGTCGGCGGGCGCGGTGGGCGCGGTGCGGAAGACGCCGGTCAGGGTGTCCGAGCTCGCGCCGTTCTCGCCCTCCAGGCGCACCCGGTAGTGCACGACCTGGCCCGCGGGCAGGCCGTTGACGCGCACCCGGCCGGTGCCGTCGGTGGCCGGGGTGAGCAGGGGTCCGGTGAATCGCTTGACGTCGCTGAACTTCTCGGTCGCCGCGGTCTCCACGATCAGGGTCGCGGGGCGGTCCGAGCGCGCCCAGATCAGCGCGCCGTCGCTGCGCGGGTCACCGACGGCGACGCCGTGGGTCAGCGCGGGCCTGGCCGTGACCAGGCCGGGACCGTCGCCGCACGCCGCCAGCGCGGGCGTGGTCGCCAGACCGAGGGCGGTGGCGCGCAGCAGCGTGCGCCGGGACATAGCGAAATCCGAACCTGCCATGGCTGTCACGGTGCATCGCCGGTCGGAACGCCGGGACGCGGGCGCGGCAACGCCACATGAACGGTGTCGTACGGTCGGCTAACGGTCTTGCGTGCCGGGGTGGTCAGACGAGCAGGTCGAGCGGCAGCGGGTAGGTGTCGGCGGCGGTGCTGTCGTCGGTCAGCATCCGGGCGGCGGCGGCCTGCCAGTAGTCGAGCAGGGTGCGGTCGCCGGTGCCGCGGCGGATCGGGGCGCTGAAGGCCAGGCCACGCGCGATCTCGACGGTGAGCAGGGCGATGCGCGGGAAGTCGGGATGGGCGGCGATCTCGGGGCCGAACAGCTGGGCGAGCTGGGTGCGCAGCTTGGCGCTGATCCGTTCGACCAGCGGGACGAGGGTGGCGTGCAGCGCGGGATTGGTGCGCGCGGCGGACCAGAGTTCCATCTCGGCGAGAAAGTCCGGGCCGGAGAACAATTCGCGCACGGCCGCGATGGCGGCGGCGAGCCGGTCGGCGGGCGGATCGGCGTCGAAGCCGTCGATGATCCGCTGGGCGCGGACGGCGCGGCGCGCGACGAGTTCCTCGATGGTCGCGGTGAGCATGTCCTCGCGGGTGGGGAACTGGAACAGCAGCGAGCCGCGCGAGATGCCGGATTCGGCCTGGACGGCGCGCGTGGTCAGGGCCGTGTAGCCGCCCGCGGTGAGGATGGCGATGGCGGCGTCGATGACGGTCGCGCGAGCTCGCTCCCCGCGCGTCGGGCTCGTCACGGTGCTGCCTCCCTCGGTTCCGGTCGGGTCGTGCTCGGTCCACCCTAGCGGTCGGTCGCGCGGGCCCCGGTCGCGCACGAATTTACTAGGACATCTGGACTATAAGCGCGACCGGTGGTGAAATGTGTCACTAGTCCACCTGGACTACATTGGTCTCGACGAGGAGTCAGATGTTGCTGTCCGAAACCGACGCCCCCACCCCGCGCCCCGAACTGCTCTACGACTTCGTCGAACGGTGGGCGGCGCGCACCCCCGATGCCACCGCCGTGTCCTACGGCGATCTGACCTGGACCTGGGCCCAGTGGTGGGAGCGGATCCGGCGGGCGGCCGGCGGCCTGCGCGCCGCCGGGGTGCGGCCCGCCGATCGCATCGCCTACCTCGGCAAGAACCATCCGGCGTGCCTCGAGCTGACCTTCGCCGCGGCCGCGCTCGGCGCCGCCACCGCGGTGGTGAACTGGCGCCAGGCCGGCGACGAACTGGTCTACGTCCTCGGCGACTGCGCGCCGCGGGTGCTGGTCGTCGACGACGAACTGCTGCCCGCGCTGACCGCGATCCGGGACCGGCTGACACCCGGGCTGACGGTGCTCGTCCTCGGCGGCGAGCACGACGAGTACGAATCCTTCCTGGCCGACGCCACCCCGGTGACCCCCGAACCGGACCTGTCCGACACCGCCGACGCGTTGCTGATCTACAGCTCGGGCACCACCGGACGCCCCAAGGGCGTGGTGCTCGGCCAGCGGGCCCTGGTGGCGCACACCGCGAATATCCAGTCGATCTTCCCGGTCGACTCCGGCGACGTGAACCTGGTCGCGATGCCGATGTTCCACGTCGGCGGAATCTGCTACGCGTTCCTGGGGATTCGGGCGGGCATCGCCAGCATCGTGCTGCGGGAACCGGACGGTCCCTCGCTGCTGGCGGGGCTGGCCGCCGGGGCCACGCACGCCTTCTTCGTCCCGCCGGTCATCGCCCGCCTGCTCGCGGCGGGCGAGCCCGCCGTCGGCGCGGTCGCGCGATTGAAGTACCTGGGCTACGGCGCCGCCCCCATGCCGCTGCCGCTGCTGCGCGCGGCGCTGGCGGCCTGGCCGGACCTGGGCTTCGTGCAGGTCTACGGGCAGACCGAGCTGTCCGGGGTGGTCTGCGCGTTGCGGGCGGCCGAGCACCGCGATCCCGACCGGCCCCAGCTGCTGCTGTCCGCGGGCCGGGCCTACCCGAATATCGAGGTCCGCGTGGCCGATCCGGTCACCGGCGCCGAGGTCCCCGTCGGCGAGCAGGGCGAACTGTGGTTTCGCGGCGCGCAGCGGATGACCGCGTATCTGCACCGCCCCGAGGAGACCGCCGCGACCGTCACCGCCGACGGCTGGCTGCGCACCGGCGACATCGGCCGGGTCGACGAGGACGGCTACCTCTACGTCGAGGACCGGCTCAAGGACATGATCATCACCGGCGGCGAGAACGTCTACGGCCCCGAAGTCGAACGCGTCCTGCTCGACCACCCCGCCGTGACCGACGCCGCGATCATCGGGGTCCCCGACGAGCACTGGGGCGAATCGGTGAAAGCCGTGGTGGTCGCGGACGGTTCGATCGACGGCGCCGCCCTCATCGCCTTCTGCCGGGAGCACCTCGCCGGCTACAAGTGCCCGCGCACCGTCGATTTCACGGCCGAACTCCCGCGCAACGCCAGCGGCAAGATCCTCAAACGCGAACTCCGGCGCCCCTACTGGGACAACCACGACCGCGTGATCTGACCGGAGCCGTCAGCGGCGGCGCGCAGGTCTCACAGGCCGACCGCGGCGGCCGTGTCGGGGTACCAGCGGGTGCACTCGGCGCGAAGGGGGACCTCGGTCTGGAGCTGGCACAGGACGGCGACGCCGCCGAGGAAGGACCGCAGGATGGGGGTGTGGCCGGGCGGCATCGTCAACTGGCGCAGCACGTTCGACAGGCGCAGGTCGGTCGCGAGGCGGACCTGTTTGCGCAGCCAGTCGGCGGAGAGCGGGTAGGTGGGCGACAGCAGCGCGTCGCGCACCGGTCGCAGGCGGGCCGCGACGGTGGCGATGTCGAGCTCACGGCCCGGGGCGACGAAACCGTGGCGGCGGATGGCGACCTCGAGGTCGGCGGGGGAGTCGGCGATCACCGCGGCGCCGACATCACCCGCGACATCGAGGAAGGCGGCGGGCCACGGCGTGCACGCGCCGAAGTCGACGACGCCGAGGCGGCCGTCGGGCATGCGCAGGAAGTTGCCCGGGTGCGGGTCGCCGTAGACGAGGCCGGCGCGGGCGGGCGCGGAGAACAGGAAGCGCAGGATCAGCACGCCGAGGCGGTCGAGCTCGGCCGCCTCGCCGCGCACGATCAACCGCGACAGCGGGACACCGTCGAGCCATTCGGTGACCAGCACGTCACCGCGCTGGGCGATCACCCGGCTCAGCACCACGTCGGGATCGTCGGCGAAGGCGGCCGCGAACACCCGCTGATTGGCCGCCTCGCGGGCGTAGTCCAGTTCGGCGTTGATCTCCTCGCACAGCGCCTCGATCACCGGCCGGGTGTCCGCGCCGGGCAGCAGCGCGGTGAACAGCGGGGTGGCGCGGCGCAGGGCCTGCAGGTCGGCCAGGACGGCCCGGCGCGCACCGGGATACATCACCTTGACCGCGACCGGGGTGCCGTCGTGCCAGCGGGCGCGGTGCACCTGACCGACCGAGGCGGCCGCGGAGGCGCGGTCGTCGAATTCCAGGAACAGCGAACGCCAGTCGGGGCCGAGTTGGGCGGCCAGTTCGGTGTGCACGGCGGCGGGCAGCATGGCGGGCGCGGAATCGTGCAGCCGTGCCATCGCCTGCCGGAACGGTTCGGCCAGATCGGGGGCCAGACCCAGTTCGAGCAGGCCGAGCAGCTGCCCCAGTTTCGCGACGCAGCCCTTGAGTTCGCCGAGCACCTGGAACAGATGCTCGGCGGTCCTGGCCCGGATATCGCGGTCGACGTCCTCGGGCGCGCGCCCGATCGCCTTCTTGCCGAACCCGGCGATGCGCCGCCCGGCATAGGCGACCGGCACCGCTGCCAGCCGGGCGCTGCGCACGACCTTGCCGGTGGGGGGATGGCCGACGCGGGTGTCCGGAGCGGAGCGGGCGAACGGCAGCACCCGGCCCTCGGGGTCGCGACCGACCATGTCCACCTCACTGCCCCGCCGGAATGAGTCGACGCCTACCCGGCGCCGTGTCCTGTGAGGCTATCAACCGGGTGCGGGCCGCGTCGCGGGTCGGCGCGGGTAGCTCAGCCGAGCGCGCCGAGCCCGTGCAAGGTGCGATGGATCTCGGCGGTCCAGTCGTGCTGCGCCAGTTGCGCGTAGTCGACCCAGAAGGTGCCGATGCCGTCGCGATCCTCGCGGAACCAGCCGCCCTCGATGTCGGCTTCCAGGACGACGCTCATGCCGTGCTCGGCGGCGACGAAGGTGAGCTCGAGCTGATTCACCCGGGGAAAGTGGTGCGAGCGACCGAACTCGATCTCCTGATAGAACGGCAGCCGCTGCGGCGTGCCCGCGATGGTGCCCGCCTCCACATCGGTGCGGTGCAGCCCGAAACCCATGCGCCGCACGGCATCGAGCACGACGTGCTGGGCGGGCAGTGCCCCGATGCCGAGCGGATCGGTGTCGGTGGCGTCGACGGCACCGTGGATGTCGACCACGGTGCGCAGCGCGACACCGGCGCCCGGCAGGTGCTGACCGTCGAAGAAGGTGATCGGTGTCTCGAGGGGAACCGGTGCGGCGAAGCGCAATTCGGCCACCGTGCCGGCGAGGAGGGTGAACGGACCGGCCACGCCGGCCCGGCCGAAGCCGTGGTCGGTGACGTGTTCCTCGCCGTCGGCGTACTCACGCTCGACCCGGGTGACGAACTCGACGGCCACGTGCCCGATCGACTGGTCGACGCGGCCGCCGCGCAGCCGGACCACTCCCTCGACCAGGCCACCCGGTTGCGCACCGGGGGTGAACAATTCGGTTTCCACTTCGGCGCCGCCGACACCGGCCGCGGCCAGCAATTGCTTGAACATGCGAGCAGTCTGGCCGACGGCGCTTACGATCCGCTTGCCGTCGGCCGGTGCTGTGGGCGAGCTCATCGCGGCGCCGGGCGCCGCGGGACGAGTCAGCTGGCGGCGGTGTCGGGGATGCGGGTGGCCTCGAGCTGGCGATCGGTGGGGGCGACGCCCTTCTTGAGGCTGTGCGCGTAGACGTCGACGTACTCCTGGCCGGTGAGGCGCATCAGCTCGTACATCACCTCGTCGGTGACGGCGCGCTCGACGAAGCGGTTACCGCTCATGCCCTCGTAGCGGGAGAAGTCCAGCGGCGCACCGAACTTGAGGGTGACCCGCTGCCGACGCCACTTGAACGGTCCGGGCGGGCTCACCTTGTCGGTGCCGATGACGGCGACCGGGATGACCGGGACGCCGGTCTCCAGCGCCAGCCGCGCCATGCCGGTCTTGCCCTTGTACAGGCGACCGTCGGGGGAGCGGGTGCCCTCCGGGTACAGGCCGACCAGCATGCCCTTGTCGAGCAGCTTGCGGGCCGCGTTGAGCGCGTCCTCGGCGGCCGAGGCGCCGCTGCGGTCGATCGGGTACTGGCCGGTGCCGCTGAAGAAGAACTTCTGCAGGCGGCCCTTGAGGCCGGGGGTGGTGAAGTACTCGGCCTTGGCGAGGTAGCTGATCCGGCGCGGGCTCAGCAGCGGCGCGAACAGCCAGTCGGAGAACGAGAGGTGGTTGCCGGCCATGATCGCCGGCCCGTCGGTGGGGACGTTCTCGACGCCCTCGACCACGGGTCGGTTGTATAGGTGCATGAACGGTCCCGGGAAGACGAACTTGAGCAGCCAGTAGAACATGGCGTCCTTTCCTCGGAACCGGGATCGTGGGGTGCAGCCTCGTCGGAAACCGACTTTACCGCTGGTCGCAGGTCACAACCAACCCGAGACGGTAGCCGCATCACACGGTTGTGACGCTCATCTCCCGCTCCGGCCCGCCACCGGCGTGTCGACCGCGGCCCTGGCCAATTCGGCCGCGCCGATCATGCCCGCCGCCTCGCCGAGCTGGGTGGTGCGCAGGCGGGCCAGGGGCCGGTGCCCGGCGCCGGTGACCGCGCGCGCGTAGTGCTCGCGGGCCTCGTCGAGGAACAGCGGCGCCGAACTGCTCACGCCGCCCGCGATCACCACCAGGTCGGGATCGAAGATGTCGCTGACGAAGGCCAGGCCGAGTCCGAGCCAGCGCGCGAAGTCGGCCATCACCCGGACCGCGAGCGGATCGCCGTCCTGGGCGGCGCCCGCCACCCGGCGGCCGGTCAGCGAGCCGGGATCGCGGATGACGTCCCCGGCGAGCACCGAGCGCACCGGATCGGTGGCCAGCAGTTCGATCGCGGTGTCGGCCAGCGCGGTGCCACTGCAGTAGCGCTCCCAGCAGCCGCGTTTGCCGCACGCGCAGGCCCGGCCCTCCGGCACCACCTGCAGATGCCCGAGTTCGGGCGCGACGCCGTGGCTGCCGCGATAGAGCTTGCCGTCGATGAGCAGGGCGGCGCCGATGCCGGTGCCGATCGCGACCAGGACCACGGTGTGCCCGCCCGCGGCCGCGCCGAAGCGGTACTCGGCCCAGCCCGCGGCGTTCGCGTCGTGCTCCAGGATCACCGGCAGGCCGAGGCGGGCGGTCAGCCGCTGCGCGACCGGGGCGTCCTGCCAGGGCAGGTGCGGCGCGAACCGGACCGTCGAGCGGTCCTCGGAGATGAAACCGGCGACGGCCAGCCCGACCGCGGCGATCGGATGCCTGCGCGCGAGGTCGCGGACCGCGCGGTCGATGGCGTCCTCGAGCGCGCGCGCCGCGTGCGGCGTCGGGGCCTGCACGGAATCGAGCACCTCGCCCTCGGCGTCGACGACCGAGGCGCGGATGTTCGTGCCACCGACATCGATGCCGACGGTGAGCAGGTGTTGACGGTCGATCCCCTGGGTCATCCCCGGATCGTCACCGGAATGTCGACATAACGCGAGCGTGGCGCGCGGGTGGGACGGGATCGGTCGCCGTGGGGACGCTCGGCGTGCTCGGGCTCGGTCGGCGCCTGCGTGGCGAAACGGCCGGTGCCGGACCCGGTGTCGGCCGGGACCTGCGCGGCGGCGCCGGGGCGTGCCGGTGCGCCCTGCGGCCGGGGCGCGGCGAATTCGTCGACCCGGCGGGGGCGCGGGGTGCCGTCGGGACGGGCCGAACCCCAGCGCAGGCGGGAGCGGGTCGCCGTGTCGGCGGGGGATTCGTCCGAGGCCGCGAACGTGTCGCGGGCGTGCGCAGCGGTGCTGTTCGGCGCTGCGCCGGAACTCGGCGCCGCCGTGGTGTCCTCGTGCTGCTCACCGGTGCCGGTGCTGTGACCGGACGCTCTGTCGTGGCTGTCCGCGTCCGGCCGGTCCCCGGTGGTGCCGTCGTGGGGGGCCCACCCGGACTCGTGCGAATCATGGTGTCCGGCGGCGTATTCGGCCCACTCGGGCGGCAGCACCGGCTCCACAGGGACTCCGGCGAGCGCCTCGCGCAGCACCGTCACCATCGAGGTGCCGTGCTCGGCGAGGGCGGCGACCACGTCGTGGTGTTCGCCGCGCATCAGGGCCGCCGCCGCGCAGACCGGGCACCAGGCGCAGCCGCCGAGATCGGCCTGGCCGTCGGCGGCGGTGCGGCGCAGCACGGGTTCGACTCTGGCCAGCAGCACTTCGGCCAGCAGCCGCAGCTCCTCGGTGAACTCGGCGAAGCCGTCGGGGTGGTGGCCGCGGCGGTCGGACTGGGAGTCACTGCTCATCTGCGGTGGCCTTCGTGTAGTTCGGATCGGCGGGCCAGACCTGCGGATCGGGCCGGAAGCGGACCACCAGATGACCGTCGTCGAGCTCGGCGCCCGCCACCGTGCAGCGTTGCAGCACCGGCGCGAGCCGGACGCGTGTGCGTACCCCGTCGGCTCCCACGATCAGATCGTCCTCCACTCGGCCCAGCCGCAAGGTGCCGGGATCGACCACCGGCAGCCGCATCCGCATCGCGTACACGGAGTCGACACCGGAGCCGGACTCCCATCGAACCATCGGTTCGCCCGAATGCGCGCTCTGAGCGTGTGGGCCGGGCAGCGTGTCGACCGCGTAGGAGAACGCCGACAGCGCGCTCAGCCCCACCGGTTCGGCGCCCGCGTGCTGGGCGATCAGGATCGGGACGTCGGTGAGCTGCTCGTGCAGCCGCGCCACCACCTCGAGCTGCTCGGCGCGGCGGTTCAGGTACCAGTGCACGGCCGGATGGGCGCTCTCGCCGGGCGAGGGCACCGGCGGCAGCACCTTGTTCACCACCACCGCGTCCAGCCGCAGGCCCAGCAGCGCGGCCGCCGACCGCACGCGCCGGGACTCGGCGACGGCCACCTGCTCGGGACCGGTGATCAGCCGGGCGCTGGTGCGGGTGCGGTCGGCGAGCAGGTCGCGGACCCCGCCCACCGCGGTGACGATCCGCTCGACCGTGGCCGCCAGCACCGCCTTGCGCAGGTCGGGGCCGATCGCGCTCATCGAGCGGGCGTGCCGCGGCCAGAGCCGCTCGAGATAGGTGAGCAGGGTGTCCGGCGCGGTGACCAGGCGCAGCATGTCGGCCGAGGGCGGGCAGTCGACGACGATGACGTCCCAGTCGTCCTCCTCGGTGTACTGGGCGATCTCCACCAGCATCAGCAGTTCCTGCACGCCCGGCAGCCCGGTCAGCTCGGCCGGGTCGATCGCGGTCAGGTCGACGCCGTGATCGTGGCCGCCGCCCTTGGCCAGCATCCGCACGACATCGCGGAACCGGTCCTCGAGCAGCGCGAGGGAATCGATCTCGATCACCTCGAGCCCGGGCGCCACCCTGGCCACCCCGGCGACGGTGCCCGGATCGTGCGGGAAGCGGAAGCCGAGCGCGTCACCGAGCGAATGCGCCTGGTCCAGCGAGGCGATCAGCACCCGCTGCCCGGCACGGGCGTAGGCCATGGCCGTCGCGCAGGCCAGCGTCGTCTTGCCGACACCGCCCTTACCGACGAACAGTTCGACGCGGGTACCGCCCGGGGCGCTCAGCCCTCGACCCGCTTCTTCAGTTCCTTCAAGGCCGTATCGGTGATCACCTTCTCGGCCTTCCGCTTGAACATGCCGATCATCGGGATGTTCAAGTCGACGGTCAGCTCGTAGACGACCTCGGTGCTGCCGTCGGGCCGGTCGCGCAGTTCGTAGCTGCCGTCCTGGGCCTTCTGCAGGTCACCGCTGAGCAGCCGCCAGCTCACCGCGTGGCCGTCGGCGCGCCAGGTGTAGGCCAGCACGTAGGTGTCCTTGACGACGCCGGCGTCCAGCACGAACCGGGCGGTCGCCGCCCGCCCGGCGGTGTCGGTGTCGAGCACCTCGACCGATTGCGCGGCCGCCACCCATTCCGGATAGGACGCCAGGTCCGCGATGACGGCCATCACCTGCTGCGACGGCGCCTCGATGACGATCGATCTCTGGGTCCGGTCGGCCATGGCGGACAACGGTTCCTTTCGTGCGGGACGAGCAGTCGGGGCCTACGGCGTCAGGACGCCGCGGCGGCCGCCGGCGCGACGCCCGCGGGTCGACCGGCCTCGAGCCGTGCCTTCAATTCGAACGACATGTGCTTGCCCGCCACCCGGCGGGCCCGGTTCGCCGCGGCCAGCGCGCGCGGCGTCATCGGCTTGGCCGCGGTGGGCTCGGCGTGCAGGAAGTAGTGCAGGATGGCGCCCTCGGGCACGGCCTCCAGCCATACCTCCATGGTCCCGTCCAGCGGGCCCGCCACCGTCCAGCGGATGCCCTTGTCGCCGCGATCCTCCCGGACGTCGAGACGGAGATCGGGCCACCAGCGGCGCCAGTTGTTCGTGGCGCTCAGTACGTCGGCGATCGCGGCGGGCGGCGCCGCGAGAAAGGTCTGATCTGCGACCTGGATACTGCTCACCTCGCTGAGCGTAGTGGACGCCACACCGGACGCGGCCGGGGTGTCACCGCAGCAGCTGCCGCAGCCGGGCGCCCTGGCGGTCCCAGTGCCAGTTCTCCTCCACCCACACGCGGCCCGCGGCGCCCATGGCGGCCGCCTTGTCGCGGTCGGTGAGCAGCTCGACGAGGGCGTCGCTGATCTGCTCGGCGGAGCGTCCGTGCACCACCAGCCCGGTCTCGCCCTCCCGGACGGTCTCGGGCGCGCCGCCGGAGCTGCCGGCCACCACCGGCACGCCGGTGGCCGAGGCCTCCAGGTAGACGATCCCGAGGCCTTCGACGTCCAGCCCGGCACCGCGGGTGCGGCACGGCATCGCGAAGACGTCGGCGATGGTGTGGTGGGCGGCCAGCTCGCCCGAGGGCACCCGGCCGGTGAACACCACGGAATCGGAGACCCCGAGCGCTTCGGCCAGCCCGCGCAGCCGGATCTCGTACGGGCCGCCGCCCGCGATCACCAGGACCGCGCCGTCGACGCGTTCGCGGATCTCGCTCATCGCCACGATCAGCATGTCCTGGCCCTTGCGCGGGACCAGCCGCGACAGGCACAGCACGGTCGGCCGGTCACCGAGGCCGTAGCGGGCGCGCAGTTCGGCGCGCGCGCCCGGGTCGGGCCGGAACTCGGCCGGGTCGACGCCCGGCGGCAGGTACTCCAGCGCGGCGCGCGGCCCGAAGGCCGAGGCGAACCGGCCCCGGGTGTACTTGCTGACGTAGGTGACGACGTCGGTGTTCTCGCCGATCGAGCGCAGCACCTGCCGCGCGCCGGGCAGCATCGACCAGCCGACCTCGTGGCCGTGGGTGCTGGCCAGGATGCGCTCGGCGCCCGCGCGGCGCAGCATCGGCGCCATCGCGGCCAGCGGCGCGGCCGCGCCGAACCACACGGTGTCGCAGCCGTGTTCGCGCAGCAGGTTGCCCGCGCGCTTGATCACCCCGGGCGTCGGCAGCATGAGCGTCGTCGGATGCCGAACCACGCGGAACTTCTGCGCGGCGTCGAACTTCTCGTGGCTGTCACCGCGCCAGCGCGGCGCGTAGACGACCAGGTCGTCCGGCGGCAGCTGATCGGCCAGCGCGTTGAGATAGGACTGGATGCCGCCCGGCCGAGGCGGGAAATCATTGGTAACCAGCAGAGTTCGGGCCATAAGTGAACAACCTAATAGGTCAGCGTCACGAGGTGACTCGGCGAGGGGGCGGTCGGGAGGCGGTCGGTGGTCAGACGGCGCGGCCCCGTAACCAGGCGCGCCAGCCGTCGAGCAGGTCGGCGCGAGAGGCGCCGAGCACGGCGGCGAAGGCCGCGTCCTGGGCCGCGGCGGACTGCGGGCCGGTGGCGAGCTTCTTGTACAGCGTGGTGAGGGCGGCCGGGCCGTAGCGGTCGGCGAGGAAGGCGCACGCGCTCCAGGCCGATTCGTAGGCGTAGGGGGCGTCGGTGCCGGTGAAGTCGGCGTCGCCGATCAGCTCGGTGGGCAGGGTGCCCGCGCGCAGGCGGGTGGTGAGCGTCGGCGCGATCTGGGAGAACGTGTTGGCCCCCGCGCGCTGGGCGACGTATTCGGCGTAGCCCTCGACCAGCCACAGCGGCGCGCCGTCGGCGGTGGCCGCCCTGGTCGCGACGTGGGTGAGTTCGTGGCGCAGCAGGGTCGCCATGCCCTCGTCGCCGACCCGGCGGCGGGCGTCGGGGTTGAACACGATCCGCTGGTCGGTCGGCCGGGTGCCGGGCACGTAGGAGCCGGTGAGCGAGACCGCGGCCACGTCGGCGCCGGTGGCGGCGCCCGCTGCCCTGGTCAGCGCGGTGAACTCGGTGGGTGTGCCCGCGACGACGAGCACCGGCGCGCGATTCCAGTCGGTGCCCCAGGCGGCGCTCACGTCGGCGATCGCCGGGGCGAGCTGTTTCTCCAGGACGTCGACATCGGCGCGGTGGCCGGAATGGGCGACCACGAGCGCGTCGGCCTCGCCGCCCGCGGCGACCCGGCGCACCAGGATCGGCCCGAACGGCTGGAGCTCGCGGCGCACGGGGGTCAGCCGGGGGTCGTCGATACCGGCGGTCGTGTCGAGCACCTCGGCCTCGTCGGTGGCCAGTTGCAGCGGACCGGCGTTGCGCGGTACCAGGATCAGTGCGGCGCACGCCCCGGTCAACAGGGTGACCGAGGCGAGCGTGAGCGCGAATTCGAGGCGGCCGTTGGCCGAGAACCAGGAGCGTAGGCCGGACGCGCGGCGGGACGGATCGGTCACCGCCGGCTCAGTATCGCCGGGCCGAGTGGAACGGGGTGGTGTTGATCGGCGCGACGGCGACCGGGACACCGAAGGTGGAGGCGTGCACCATCATGCCGTTGCCCGCGTAGATCCCGACGTGCGAGATCTCGGGGTAGAACAGCACGACGTCGCCGGGCTGCAGGTCGTCCTTGGCCACCGGGGTGCCGAAGTTCGCCTGCTGGGAGCTGGTGCGCGGGACGTTCTTGCCGACCTGCTTGAAGGCCCACTGCACGAGGCCGGAGCAGTCGAACTGGTCGGGGCCGGTAGCGCCCCAGACGTACGGGTCGCCGATGCGGGTCAGGGCGGCGGCCAGCGCGCTGGTGCCGCTGCCGGGGACCAGGCCCTGCAGCAGCGAGTCGCGATCGAAGCCGGGCGGGAAGGGCGAACCGGCCAGCGTCGACTTGTCCTTGGCCGAGAGCGCGCCCCAGGCCTCGACGACCTGGGTGGTGGCCACGGTGAGATCGCTGCGCTTACGGTCGACGTCGGCTCGCACGGCCTCGGCGGCCGCGGTCGCGGCGCGGGCGGTGTCGGCGGCCGCGCGGGTGACCGATTCGGCGGCGGTGGCCGCGTCGGCGGCCTTCTTGAACTGGCGCACGCTGTCGGCGGTCTGCTGCGCGAGCACGTCCAGCGTGGACATCTTGTCCAGCAGCTGCTGCGGTGAATTGCTCGACAGCACCGCGAACATGCGATCGGTGCGTGCGCCGGTGTAGGTGGCGATCGCGGTGCGATCGATCATCGGCTGGAACTTGCGGACCTCGGCGCGGGCGGCGTCGGCGACGGCGGTGCTGGCGGCCAGCTTGTCGTCGGCCTCGCGCTGGACGGCCCACTTGGCGTCGAGATCGGACTGCGCGTTGAGCGAGGCCTGGTTGAGGGCCTCGGCCTGCCGGGAGAGGTCGATCATCCGGGCGATCGCGTCACCGGCGGTGGTCGGCAGGGCGATCGGATCGGCGAGGGCGGGGCCTGCGGCATAGGTGGCGCACACCAGGATCGCGGCGGACATGGCTCCGGCGATGCCACGCGCGACGCGTGGGTTCCGGTGGTGGTCAGTCACAGTGCGCCGTGCCCCGTTCTCTCGATGTCCGCCGATGCAGCGCCTTTACCCGAACCGGACCCACTCGTCCGCTGAGAAGGTCTCGATCAGGTTACGGAACCGCGTGTGCCCGTGTCCAGTAGGCCACGGAGGGGTCACGGTGCGCCCTTCCCCGCGAACGACGCACCGCACCCGTCGATCAGAAGCGGCGAGCGCCCGCGAACGGCATCGAGGAGACCGAGGCGACGTGCACCGGGCTGCCCGAGGTGGCCGCGTGCACGACATTGCCGTCGCCCGCGTACAGGCCGGAGTGGCCGCCGCCGTAGAACGACACCAGGTCGCCGGGGCGCAGGTCCTCGAAGGCGACCGGGGTGCCCGCGCCGAGCTGGGCGCCGCTGGTGCGCGGCAGCTCCATGCCCGCCTGGCGGTAGGCCCACTGGACCAGGCCCGAGCAGTCGAAGGCGTCCGGGCCCGCGGCACCGTAGACGTAGGGGGAGCCGACCTTGCTCAGCGCGGCATCGAGGGCGATGTCGGCGGCGGTGGCGCGCGGCGCGGTGAAGGTCTGCGGGACCGACGGGGTCTCGATGCCGGGGATACCCTGCGGCAGCGGGATCTCGTTGGGCACCTCGAAGGTGCCGATACCGGGGACAGTGACCGGCGTCGCCGACGCGGGAGCGGCCGGCAGGAGGAACGCGCCGATGGTGGCAGCGCCGACGGCTCCGGCGGCAACGGCTCGCTGCGCCTGACGCTTGACGGTGTTGGTCGCCATGATGCGGGTACTTCCAATCTGCCCCACGACGCCGGGTCCGTATGACGCGGCGGGCTTCATCCCGTTGAACCGTTCGTGGCCGAGGGGACTCCGTGAGGTCTCGAAAAGGTTACGAAGACATCACGGTGGTTTGTAAAGTCGGACATCGGTCCGAAAGGCAATTCGGGAGATCCACCCGAACATTCCGTGCGAGCTGCGTCACACCAATCACGAAACGATAACGCCAGGTCGGCTCCGGGGAGCTTCTCGGTCGCTACCCGGCGCGTCGTCGTCGGCTTCTTCGCGGCCTATTGGTCTACCCCTAGGGGTGAATCCCCAGGTCGCCTCCGCGCGTCGGCGCGTGAACCGGTCGGTCGCCCAGTCGTGCCCGCGGGCGGCGCGCCGGGCGCCCCGGCGGCCGTCGAGCGGTAATCGGTCTTACCCGATGAAATTCGCTTCGGTCATGTGATCTTCGGCAAACTGTGAGCCCGGTCTCATTCGGGTCTGCTCGAGGTCATTTTGTTCGCATCGGAACGAAAGTCTCGCGGCGAATTGCCGGGGGCGGGTGGGACGGTGGGCCCGGGAGGCGAAGGTCCCGGTGGGTGGGACTCGAGGTTTCCGGTTCCGCGAAACCTGGTGCGGCGGTTAGGGTACGGCCGAATGTTCGCAGTTCGAAGGGGGCGCGGGTGGCCGACGACCAGGTATTGACCGATTTGCTCACGATGGTGGAGCGCAGCCCGGAGGTGCTGGCGCTGCGCGTGTGCGTCATCGAGCTGTATCTCGACCGCGGCCGCTACGCCGACGCGCTGGCCCACTGCGGCGTGGCCCTCGGCCACCGTCCGGGAAACGCGCAGGTCCTGGCCTTGATGACGCGCTGCACGACGGCACTGTCCGGCGGCTCGCCCGCGCCCGCGACGGCACCGGCACCCGCGGCAGCTCCGGTCGCCGGTGCCCCGGCCGACTACGACTGGGCCGCCGCGGAGCACCAGGTCGGCGACATCATCGAACCGGCCTTCGTCGACACTCCCACCGAGTACGTCACCAACGACGACGCCGCCACCGTCGAGCGCCCGACCCGGCGACTGGCCGATGTCGGCGGCATGGACGAGGTGAAGCGGCAGCTGGACCTCACCCTGCTCGCCCCGCTGCGCAACCCGGAACTGGCCAAGGCCTTCGGCACCTCGGCGCGCGGCGGCCTGCTGCTCTACGGCCCGCCCGGCTGCGGCAAGACCTTTCTCGCCTCGGCCGTCGCCGGCGAGCTCGGCGCCAATTTCTATCCGGTCGAGATCACCGACATCCTCGACATCTACACCGGCGCCAGCGAGCGCAATGTGCACAGCATCTTCGAGATGGCCCGGCGCAACGCGCCCTGCGTGCTGTTCCTGGACGAGGTCGACGCGCTCGGGCACAAGCGCAGCCAGATGCACGGTTCCTCGACCATGCGCACCGTGGTCAACCAGCTGCTCACCGAGCTGGACTCGGCTACCCACAGCAACGAAGGCGTCTTCGTACTCGGCGCGACCAACCATCCGTGGGACGTCGACGTCGCCCTGCGCAGGCCGGGCCGGTTCGACCGGATGATCTTCGTCGGCCTGCCCGACGCGGCGGCGCGGCGCGCGATCCTGCACTACAACCTGCGCGATCGCCCGGTGGCCGGCATCGACCTGACCGCGCTGGCCGCGCGGACCGACGGACTGTCCGGCGCCGACCTCGCCCACGTCTGCACCTCGGCGACCCAGCTGGCGATGGCCGACTCGATGCGCTCCGGCGAGGTGCGCCCGATCGGCATGGCCGATATCCAGGAGGCGCTGGCGCAGATCCGGCCGAGCACCGGCGCGTGGTTCGAATCCGCCCGCAATGTGGTCGAATTCGCCAACGGCGACGGCAGCTATGACGACCTGGCGCTGTATCTGAAGCGGATGAAGCAGCGCTGACACCCGCGCCGATGAGCGACCACCATCTCGACCGCGCCGCCGCCCTGATCGACCTCGGCCGCTTCGAGGCCGCCAGGGCGGAGCTGGCGCCCCTGCTGGCCGCCGAGCCCGACAACGGCGACGCCCACGCCCAGCTGGCCTATTCCTGGCTGCGCTCCGGTGACACCGCCACCGCCGCCGACTCCGCGCGCACGGCGCTGCGCCTGGACCCGGAGAACGTCTTCGCGTGGAAGCTGCTGGCGCTGAGCGAGCACGGGCTCCTCGGCGAGCTCTACGAATCCGACCGGCCCGCCGCCCTCGCGCACGAGGACGCGGCGACGCGGGCGGCGTCGCGGTGCGTCGAACTGGATCCCTGGTCGGCCGAATGCCATCGGATCCTGGCGACCGTCGTGGTCCATCGCGACCGCAAGGCCGCCATGGCCGCCATCGACACCGCGGTCGAGCTCGAGCCGGCGAACGCGGTCCTGCACGTGGTGCGCGGCCGGGTGCTCTGGCAGGGCGCGAAGGTGGCCTCCACACGGGCCGCGGCGGGCCGGGCCGCGCTCGCGGAGGCGCTGCGGCTGGACCCGGACAATGTGGAGGCGCTGTTCCTGCTCGGCAGCCACGCCGTGCAGCGGCGGCGCTGGGCCGAGGCCGAGACGTGGTTGCGCCGGGCGGCCGAGCTCGATCCGTCCTACGCGCCCGAGGTACGTGAGCTGCTGGCGCGGATCCCCGATCCGTCGGCCGACCGCGCGTCCTCGCCGGAGCGGGAACCGTCGACGTCGCCGCCCGCTCCGGCGGCATACCCACCGATGCCGCCCGGGCGGCCGCCCGATCCCGCGTGGCGCCAGGAATACCTGGGTGAGCGCGGTTCCGGCGGCGGCGCCGGTGCGTGGGCGGTGATCGGCGTCGTGGTCCTGCTCGTGATCCTGGCCGCGCTCGGCGCCGCGACCGAGAACCCCGATGCCCCGTCGACCGGTCCGGCCTCGCGCACGCTGCCCTCGTACTACCGGCCGCCGTCGTATGTCCCGCTGCCACGCACCTTTCCGCAGTTCCCGGCGGATCGCCTGCCGACCGGATACCCCTGGCCGACCACGCGCCCCCGCGTCACCCTGCCGCCGAACTGGGCGCCGCCGACAGGTAACTGAGTTCGGCACGGCGAGCATGTCGGACCCCCGTCCTACGCTCTCGCCGTGCCCGATCCCGTTCCGCTCCCGGCTGCCGCGCGTCAGCTGGCCTTCGACGAACTCGACACACCGCTGTACGACACCACCTTCGTCGTCGTCGACCTGGAAACGACCGGGACCAGCCCGGACGGGGACTCGATCACCGAGATCGGGGCGGTGAAGGTGCGCGGGGGAGAAGTGCTGGGGGAGTTCGCGACCCTGGTGAATCCAGGGTTCGCGATCCCGCCCGCGATCGTGCAGATCACCGGGATCACCACCGCCATGGTGTACGAGGCGCCGCGGATCGAGGCGGTGCTGCCGGGTTTCCTCGAATTCGCCGCGGGCGCGGTCCTGGTCGCGCACAACGCCCGCTTCGACACCGCGTTCCTCAAGGCCGCCGCCGCCCGGCAGGACATCGCCTGGCCGAATCCGCAGGTGCTGTGCACGGTCAAGCTCGCCCGGCGGGTGCTGACCCGCGACGAGGCGCCCTCGGCGCGGCTCGGCGTGCTCGCGCAGATCCTGGGCGCGTCGACCACGCCGACGCACCGCGCCCTCGACGACGCCCGCGCCACGGTCGACGTGCTGCACGCGCTGATCGGCCGGGTCGGCAACCAGGGCGTGCACAGCCTGACCGAGCTGCTCGACTATCTGCCCGGCGTGACCGGGACCCAGCGCGCCAAGCGCACCTTCGCGGGTGATCTGCCGTCCGCGCCGGGTGTCTATCTGTTCCGCGGACCGTCCGACGAAGTCCTCTATATAGGGACCGCGGTCAACCTGCGCCGCCGCGTGCGCACCTACTTCACCGGTTCGGAGACCCGCGGCCGGATGAAAGAGATGGTGGCCCTGGCGATCCGGGTCGACCACGTGGTGTGCGCGCACGGACTGGAGGCGGGGGTGCGCGAGCTGCGGCTGCTGGCCGCGCACGCGCCGCCCTACAACCGCCGCTCGAAGTTCCCCCGGCGCGGCTGGTGGCTCACCCTCAGCGACGAGGCCTTCCCCCGGCTCACCGCGGTGCGGACACCGACGCGAACGGCGGTGGGGCCGTTCGGTTCCCGCACCGACGCCGTCGACGTGGCCCTGACGATCGCCGAGTTCGCCGGGCTGCGGACCTGCGCGACCCGCCTCGCCCGCACGGCCCGGCACACCTGCCCGCCCGCCGTCGTCGGCGGCTGCCCGGCGGCGCGCCCCGACGACCTGGACGCCACCGGCTACGCCCCGGCCGTCGACGCGGTCCGCGAGCTGCTCACCGGCCGCTCCGACACGGTGCTGCGGGCCATGCTCGATCGCATCGAAACCCATTCCACCGCCGAGCATTTCGAGGCGGCCGCCCGGCTGCGGGATCGCGCCGCTGCCGTCGTCACCATGCTGCACCGCACCCAGCGCCTCGCCGCCCTGGCCCGGCTCGCGGAACTGATCGTCGCCCTGCCCGACGGCGCGGGCGGCTGGGAGTTCTCGGTGATCCGCTACGGCCGCCTCGCCGCCGCGGGCACCGCGCGGCGCGGCACCCCGCCCATGGCGGTCGTCGACCAGATCGTTGCCGCCGCCGAAACGGTCGTCCCTGATCTGGGCGATGCGGTCGACGACCTTCCCCCCTTGCGCGGTGCCCCGCCCGAGGAGGTCGGCGTCATCGCCCGCTGGCTGGGCAAGCCCGGCGCCCGCATCGTCCGCACCAGCGACGGCTACCACGAACCACTGCACGGCGCGGCCCGCTGGAGGGGCTGGGCCGAGCTGGCCCGCACCGCCGCCACCACCCTCAGCCCGGAGGAGCGCTACCTGGCCGAACGGTGACCGCGCGCCCGGAGGATCATGGAACCGCCTGTCACATCCGGTGACGGCGGGAGAAAGGGCGAAGGCGCGAATGTTCGTGAAGGTGTGCGGCCTGACCACCGAGGAGCAGATCGACTGGGCCGTCGAGCTGGGGTACTCCGCGATCGGCGTCATGGTCACGCCCAAGAGCAAGCGCTACCGCACGCCCGCCCAGGCCCGCGCGCTGGCCGACTACGCGCGCGGCCGGATCACCACCTTCGCGGTGGCCCTCGAAGCGGCCGAGGTCGCCGAGGTGGCCGACGCCTTCGACGTCGTGCAGCTCTACCAGTGGGCCGACCTGCCGAACCTGGCGTTCTGCTCGTCCACCCCGCCCGCACCCGAGCAGACCAGCGAATACTTCTTCTACGACGCCAGCGCAGGCTCCGGGATCTTCGAGGAGTTCCCCGACTGGGTGCGCGCGCTGCCCGGCAAGGTCGTGCTGGCGGGCGGGCTCGACGCCGGCAATGTCGCCGACACCATCGCCCGGCACCGCCCCTACGGCGTCGACGTGTCCAGTTCGGTGGAATCGGCGCCCGGCGTGAAGAGCCTGGACCTGATGCGCAGGTTCAAAGCGGCCACCGAGACCCCTAAGTTCTAGGCTGATCCCATGATTACCGCGATCGTGCTGATCCAGGCCGAGAACTCTCGTATCCCCGAGACCGCGCAGGCCCTCGCCGACACCGCAGGCGTCGCCGAGGTGTACTCCTGCGCCGGTGACGTCGATCTGATCGCGATCGTGCGGGTGCGCGATCACGAGCGCATCGCCGAGGTCGTCACCAGCGGCATCGACAAGGTGCCCGGGGTGGTGCGCACCACCACGCACATCGCCTTCAAGTCGTACTCCAGCGCCGACGTGGAAGCCGGATTCTCGCTGGGGGAGTGAGCCTTTCGCTCGCTCAGGCCTCGTCGAGAACCTGGGTGAGCTCGGCCCAGCTCTGCAGCAGCTTCGCCGCCGCGCCGCTGTCCACCGCGGCGGCGGCGCGCTCGAGCCCGCCGGTCAGGGCGGCGTCCAGATCCAGGTCGACGTCGCCGACGCCGCGCGAGAGGTCGTAGGCCACGATCGCCGCGGCCGAGTTGAGCAGCACCGCGTCGCGTACCGCGCCCGGCGTGCCCGCGAACATCTCGCGCGCGATGCCCGCGTTGACCACGGCGTCACCGCCGCGCAGCGCGTCCAGCTCGACGCGGGGAATCCCGAGCCGGGTCGGATCGAGCACCGTCTGCCGGATCCGCCCGCCGCTGACCACCCACACATCGGTGACATCCGACGTCGTGATCTCGTCGAGCCCGTCGCGCCCGCGCACCACCAGGGCACTGGCGCCACGCTCGGCGAACACTCCCGCGATGACCGGGGCCAGGTCGGCGAACGCGCAGCCGATCAGCCCCGCGCGCGGCTGGGCGGGGTTGGTGAGCGGGCCGAGCACGTTGAACACGGTCGGGATGCCGATCTCCTTGCGCGCCGGACCGGCGAAGCGCAGCCCCGAGTGGAACAGCGGCGCGAAACAGAAGCCGATCCCGGCCTCGCGCACCGACCGCGCCACCGACTCCGGGCCCAGCGCCAGCTTCACGCCCAGCGCCTCGAGCACGTCGGCGCCACCGGCCTTGGACGACGCGGCCCGGTTGCCGTGCTTGACCACCGGCACTCCGGCGGCCGCGACGACCACCGAGGACATGGTGGAGATGTTGACCGAGCCGGAGCGGTCGCCGCCGGTGCCGACGATGTCGACCGCGTCGCCGTCGACATGCACCAGGCGGGCGTGCCCGAGCATGCCCGCGACCATGCCGGCCAGCTCGGTGGGGGTGGGGCCCTTGATCTTCATGGCGACACCGAAGGCCGCGATCTGGGCCGCGGTGGCGTTGTCGGTGAAGATCTCGTCGATCACCCAGGTGGTGTCGTCCGCGGCCAGGTCGCCGCCGTCGGCGAGGGTTCCGAGCACCTGGGGCCAGCTGCGCACGCTCATCTGCTCCGCATCTCCGTTCGACATCGCCATCGCGCAACTCTGATCGGGCGCGGCGGGGTAGCGCAAGCCTATTGCGCCGTTGGCAGAGTTTACGGCGCGGGACGGGGTGGTTGCAGCGCGTCCCAGCCGTCGGCGACACCGTCGTGGCGCTGCGCGAGCCCGGCCATCCGGGATCGTTCCTGCGAACAGGTCAGCGGATCGAGGCGCTGCACCCGCTGCAGGACCACCGGCACCAGCTCGCCCGCGGCGGTGTCCACGGCCTCGGCGCGCGTGTAGCCGTCGTATCCGGCGATCTCGGCGGCCGCGTCGATCCGGTCCGCGGGCAGGCGCAGATGGTGGCGCAGCACGGCGTCGGCGTCGCGATCGAGGTCACCGGCGCGGTCCAGCGCCGCCGAGCAGGCTTCGGCGTCGTCGAAGCTCGACGCGACCACGACCAGATCGGCCCGCGCCGGGTCGAGCGACTCGCTCTGTCCGCCGAACAACCGCCGCCACATCCGCACCACGACCATCGCCGCCTCCTCGTCTCAGGTTATCCACATCCAACGCTGTCACAATCGGTTGTCACGTGATCGTCGCCAACACGCCGACGGAGGTCGTAGACCCCCTCTGTGCGTGGGTTTTCCGACTCCCACGACAAACTTTCGTACCCGGGTACAGCTGTCGTACTACGAAGAGTCATACTTACCCCGTGACGACCGCAGTAGGCACCCCAGGATCGGCCATTACTCAGCGTGTGCATTCGCTGAACCGGCCCAACATGGTCAGCGTCGGAACCATCATCTGGCTGTCGAGCGAGCTGATGTTCTTCGCCGGCCTCTTCGCCATGTACTTCGTTGCGCGCGCGCAGGCGCACGGCAACTGGCCCCCGGAGCCGACCGAGCTCAATATGACGCTCGCCGTCCCGGTGACGGCCGTGCTGGTCGCTTCGTCGTTCACCTGCCAGATGGGTGTGTTCGCCGCGGAGAAGGGCGACGTGTTCGGCCTGCGCCGCTGGTACGTGATCACCCTGCTGATGGGCGCGTTCTTCGTCTTCGGCCAGGGCTACGAGTACTACCACCTCGTGCACGAGGGCACCACCATCTCCGGCAGCTCGTACGGCTCGGTCTTCTACATCACCACCGGCTTCCACGGTCTGCACGTGATCGGCGGTCTGATCGCCTTCGTGTTCCTGCTGATCCGCACCAAGATGAGCAAGTTCACGCCCGCGCAGGCCACCGCCGCGATCGTGGTGTCCTACTACTGGCACTTCGTCGACATCGTCTGGATCGGGCTGTTCGCCACGATCTACTTCGTCCGCTAGGCGCGGGCGCACAGCATTTGCACAAGTCGGTTCCGTCTACTCCAAAGGGACACAGATGAGTTCATCTCCCCCGTCGGCCCCCGAGCCCGCCGGCCCTGACAACGGTCAGGCCACCAAGGCGCGTAAGCAGCGTCGCGTTCGCCGTCGTATCGCGGGTGGCCTCGCGTTGCTGGTTGGTCTGGTCGGAGCCGGCTTCCTCGCCGCGGCGCTCACCCCCGCGCCCCAGGTCGCCACCGCGCACGAGGACCAGTCCGCGCTGATCCGCGAGGGCAAGCAGCTCTACGAGACCTCGTGCATCACCTGCCACGGCGCGAACCTGCAGGGTGTCGAGGACCGCGGCCCCAGCCTGATCGGCGTCGGCGAGGCCGCCGTCTACTTCCAGGTGTCCTCCGGCCGCATGCCGATGGCGCGCAACGAGGCCCAGGCCATGCGCAAGCCCGAGAAGTTCGACGCGCATCAGACCGACGCGCTCGGCGCGTTCGTCGCCGCCAACGGCGGTGGCCCCTCGGTGATCCGCGACGCCAACGGTGAGATCGCGCAGGAATCGCTGCGTGGCGACGACATCGCCCGTGGCTCGGAGCTGTTCCGCATGAACTGCGCCTCCTGCCACAACTTCACCGCCCGCGGTGGCGCGCTGTCCGGCGGCAAGTTCGCCCCGCCGCTGGCCGAAGCCAACGAGCAGCAGATCTACGACGCCATGCTCACCGGCCCGCAGAACATGCCGAAGTTCTCCGACCGGCAGCTGACGCCGGAGGAGAAGCGCGACATCGTCGCCTACGTCAAGAACGCCGCGGAAGAGAAGTCGCCCGGCGGCTGGGACCTCGGCGGTTTCGGCCCGGCGACCGAAGGTCTGGCGATCTGGGTTATCGGCATCACCGCCGTGGTGGGTGCCGCGATGTGGATCGGATCTCGCACATGAGTGGACAGGAGCACAACGACATGGGTCGGGAACCGACCGAAGCCGAACTGGACGCGATGACGCGTGACGAGCTGGTCGAGCTCGGTACCGCGCGCGACGACGTCGATGTCGCGTACCGCGGCGAGCGCTGGCCGGTGCCCGGCACCCGCGCGGAGAAGCGCGCCGAGCGCGCGGTCACCTTCTGGTTCGCCATCTCCGGTCTGGCCGCCGCCGCGCTGATCGGCGTCTTCCTGTTCTGGCCGTGGGAGTGGAAGGGCTACGGCGACGAGGGCCATGCCGCCTACTCGCTGTTCACCCCGCTGGTCGGCCTGACCTTCGGCATCTCGGTGCTGGTCATCGGTATCGCGGTCGTGCTGATCCGCAAGCGGTTCATCCCCGCCGAGATCTCGATCCAGCAGCGCCACGACGGCCCGTCCGACGAGGTCGAGCGCCGCACCCTGGCGGCCGAGCTGCAGGACGCGCTCGACACCTCCACCCTGGGACGCCGCAAGATGATGCTCGGTACCGCGGGCGCCGGTGTCGGCGTGCTCGGTATCGGCGCGCTGCTGGTGTTCGTCGGCGGCATGGTGAAGAACCCGTGGGCCAAGGGCGACAAGTCGCCGCTGTGGGTCTCGGGCTGGACCCCGGACTACCCGGGCGAGACCATCTACATCCGCCGCGACACCGGTCGTCCGCAGGATGTCGTGCTGGTGCGTCCGGAGGATCTGGACGCGGGCGCCATGGAGACCGTCTTCCCGTGGAAGGAGAAGTGGCGCGGCAACGAGCACGACACGCTGCAGTCGCTGCGCGGCATCCGTAACTCGGTCATGCTGATCCGTCTGCGCACCGCGGACGCGGAGAAGGCGATCAAGCGCAAGGGCCAGGAGAGCTTCAACTACGGCGACTACTTCGCCTACTCGAAGATCTGCACCCACCTCGGTTGCCCCACCTCGCTGTTCGAGCAGCAGACCAACCGCATCCTGTGCCCCTGCCACCAGTCGCAGTTCTCGGCGACCGAGTGGGGTAAGCCGGTCTTCGGTCCGGCCGCCCGCGCGCTCCCGCAGCTGCCGATCACCGTCAACTCCGAGGGCTTCCTGGTCGCCAACGGCGACTTCATCGAGCCGCTCGGCCCGGCCTTCTGGGAGCGTCGTTCATGAGCACTCTGGTGGCGAACCAAGCCAACGAGATGGACGAGCGGTATCGCGCCGCCGCGTTCGTGAAGCGGTCGATCAACAAGGTCTTCCCGACCCACTGGTCGTTCCTGCTCGGTGAGATCGCGCTGTACGCGTTCATCATCCTGCTGCTGTCGGGCATCTACCTGACGCTGTACTTCGACCCGTCGATGGCGCACGTCACCTACGACGGGTCCTACCAGCCGCTGCGCGGTGTCGGCATGTCGCGGGCCTACGAGACCGCGCTGAACATCTCCTTCGAGGTGCGCGGCGGTCTGTTCGTCCGGCAGATCCACCACTGGGCGGCCCTGCTGTTCGCGGCGTCGATCATCATCCACCTGTTCCGCATCTTCTTCACCGGCGCGTTCCGCAAGCCGCGTGAGGCGAACTGGGTGATCGGCTCGCTGCTGCTGATCCTGGCGATGTTCGAGGGCTTCTTCGGCTACTCGCTGCCCGACGACCTGCTGTCGGGTACCGGTCTGCGGGCCGCGTTCGGCGGTATCACCATGAGCCTCCCGGTCATCGGCACCTGGATGCACTGGCTGATGTTCGGTGGCGACTTCCCCGGCGACATCATCATCCCGCGCCTCTACATCGCGCACGTGCTGCTGCTGCCCGGCATCATCCTGGCGCTGATCGGCGCGCACGTCGCGCTGGTCTGGTACCAGAAGCACACCCAGTTCCCCGGCCCCGGCCGGACCGAGAACAACGTGGTCGGCGCGCGCATCGTGCCGGTGTTCGCCGCGGACCAGGGCGCGTTCTTCGCGTTCACCCTCGGCATCGTCGGCATCATGGGCGGCATCCTGCAGATCAACCCGATCTGGAACCTGGGCCCGTACAACCCGTCCCAGGTCTCGGCGGGTTCGCAGCCCGACTTCTACATGATGTGGACCGACGGTCTGGCGCGTCTGATGCCGCCGTGGGAGCTCTACCTGGGTCGCTACACGGTCCCGGCCGTGGTCTGGGTCGCGCTGATCATGGGCCTGGTGTTCACCCTGCTGATCGCCTACCCGTGGATCGAGAAGCGTCTCACCGGTGACACCACCGCGCACCACAACCTGCTGCAGCGTCCGCGCGACGTGCCGGTGCGTACCGCCATCGGCGCCATGGCCATCGCGTTCTACGTGGTGCTCACGCTGTCGTGTGTCAACGACATCATCGCGCTGAAGTTCGACATCTCGCTGAACGCGACCACCTGGATCGGTCGTATCGGCGTGCTGCTGCTGCCGCCGCTGGCCTACTTCGTGGCCTACCGGTTCTGCATCGGCCTGCAGCGCGGTGACCGCGCGGTGCTCGAGCACGGCATCGAGACCGGTGTCATCAAGCGCCTGCCGCACGGCGAGTACATCGAGGTGCACCAGCCGCTGGGCCCGGTCGACGACCACGGCCACGCGATCCCGCTGGAGTACCAGGGCGCCCCGGTGCCCAAGAAGATGAACAAGCTGGGTTCGGCCGGCAAGCCGGGCACGGGTAGCTTCCTGCGCCCCGACCCGAAGGCCGAGTCGGACGCCTACTTCGCCAACGAGCACGCCGAGGAGCACAAGATGCTCACGGCCCTCGCCGAGGAGCAGGCCCGCGCCCACGGTGACGAGCCGCACGGTCACTGACCGCGCACCACGCACACGAGAAAGGCCCCGAGTCGACACGACTCGGGGCCTTTCCCGTTGTCGGGGGGCTCAGAGCCGCGGGGTGCGCCGGTAGGCCTCGATCGCCTCGAACTTGGCGAGGTTGTGCCTGGCGTCGGCCAGCGCGTCGTGCGCGTCGTCGGGGATCGGCGGCAGGTCGGGGCTGCCGTGCGCGGCCCAGTGCTGGCGCAGCTCGTTGGTGAAGCGCGGCATGCCCTTGGGCAGCGCGGTCATGTCACCCCAGAGCTGGCACAGCGCGACGTGGTCGTAGGCCGAGACCCAGGCCCACAGCTCCGGCTGCACGCTGGGGCGGGGCAGGAAGAACTTGAACAGGTCGTCGCGGATCTGTTCCCTGGTGCGATACAGCGGCGATCCCGCGGGCGGCAACTTCGGCAGCACATGTTTGCGCACCCATGGGCCAGCCCGTCCCGCGTCGAATTCGGTGGAGACCGCGTAGTACTCGCGACCGTCCTCGCAGACGACGCCGATCGAGATCAGATCGATCGTGGTGCCGTCCTCGATGAATTCCGAGTCGTAGAAATATCGCAGGGAGATCGCCTCTTCGTGCCGGTGGGCGGCCGTGACCGTCCGGGGAGGACGACGCGGTCCGTGACCCACGATGGGTCGGGAGAAACCCTATGACGATGGTTCGGGCGCGCGACGAACGGGTAGCCGGTACGCCGGATATTCGCCGGGCGGCGAAAGCCGTATTCTGATCTGGTGACCTGGACCGTCGACGTACCCATTGACCGCCTGCCGGAACTGCCGCCGCTGCCCTCGGAGCTGCGTAGCCGACTCGACGCCGCCCTGGCCCGGCCCGCGCTGCAGCAGCCGTCCTGGGACGCCGACGAGGCCGCGACGATGCGCACCGTGCTGGAGAGCGTGCCGCCGATCTGCCTGCCCGCCGAGGTGGAGGAGCTCAAGACCCAGCTCGCCGCCGTCGCGCGCGGCGAGGCCTTCCTCATGCAGGGCGGTGACTGCGCGGAGACCTTCGCCGACAACACCGAGCCGCACATCCGCGGCAACATCCGCACCCTGCTGCAGATGGCCGTCGTGCTCACCTACGGCGCGAGCCTGCCGGTGGTGAAGGTGGCCCGCATCGCCGGGCAGTACGCCAAGCCGCGCTCCTCCGACGTCGACTCCCTCGGCCTGAAGTCCTACCGCGGCGACATGGTCAACTCGCTGGTCGCCGACGAGGCGCTGCGCCGCCACGATCCCTCGCGCCTGGTCCGCGCCTATGCCAACGCCAGCGCCGCGATGAACCTGGTCCGCGCGCTGACCACCGCGGGCATGGCCGACCTGCACCAGGTGCACGACTGGAACCGCGACTTCGTCGCCCAGTCGCCCGCGGGCGCCCGCTACGAGGCACTGGCCGAGGAGATCGACCGCGGTCTGCGCTTCATGACCGCCTGTCAGGTGAACGACCCGAGCCTGAAGTCGGCCCGCATCTACGCCTCGCACGAGGCGCTGGTGCTCGACTACGAGCGCGCGATGCTGCGGCTGAGCGAGTCCGAGACCGGCGAGCCGCTGCTCTACGACCTCTCGGCGCACTTCCTGTGGATCGGCGAGCGCACCCGCCAGCTCGACGGCGCGCACATCGCGCTGGCCGAGCTGCTGGCCAACCCGATCGGCCTCAAGATCGGCCCGACCACCACGCCCGATCAGGCGGTGGAGTACGTCGAGCGGCTCGACCCGCACAACGAGCCAGGCCGGCTCACCCTGGTCGCCCGGATGGGCAACGGCAAGGTGCGCGACGTGCTGCCGCCCATCATCGAGAAGGTGCAGGCCACCGGTCACCAGGTGATCTGGCAGTGCGACCCGATGCACGGCAACACCCACGAGTCGTCCACCGGCTTCAAGACCCGCCACTTCGACCGCATCGTCGACGAGGTGCAGGGCTTCTTCGAGGTGCACCACGCGCTGGGCACCCACCCCGGCGGCCTGCACATCGAGCTGACCGGCGAGAACGTCACCGAGTGCCTCGGCGGCGCGCAGGACATCTCCGACCTCGACCTCGAGGACCGCTACGAGACCGCCTGCGACCCGCGCCTGAACACCCAGCAGTCGCTGGAGCTGTCGTTCCTGGTCGCCGAGATGCTGCGCTGAGTGTCAGGACGAGCCCGGGGCGGTCAGCGATGACCGCGCCCGGGCTTCTCTTTGTCCTTGTCCGGGGCCGGATCCCTTCAAGGCAGGGCGGTGAGCGTCACGACGCTGCCCGCCTCCACATTCGAGTTGAAGCCCGGCACCTGGCCGATCACCAGTGAGCTGTCGGAGTCGGTGATGGACTTGACCTCCACCCGCAGGCCCAGCTGCTGGAGCTTGCTGCGGGCGTTGCCGACGGTCTGACCCATCACATTGGGCACCTTCACCGCGTTCGACACGATCAGCGTCACGCTGTCGCCGGACTGCAGGGTGGTACCGACGGCCGGGTCGGTGCCGATCGCCTTGTCGCCCTCGACGCTCTTGTCGTACTGCACGCGGGTCTCGCGCACGGTCAGCCCGGCGCTGGTCAGGGCCCTGGCCGCCTCCTCGGCGGTCTTGCCGCGCACGTCCGGCACATTGACCGGCTGCGAGCCCTTGCTGCGGTACACCTTCACCTGGGCGCCCATCGGCAGGACGGTGCCCGGGGCGGGCTCCACCTTGGCCACCGAACCCTTCGGCGCGGTGCTGGGCGCTTCGCCGCTGTCGATCGGCTGCAAACCGGCGTCGCGGATCGCCTGGTTGGTGGTGCTGATCTGGTCGCCGGGCTTGATGTCGGGCACGCGCGGCTTGCCGTTGGAGATCAGCACCGCGACGGTGGAGTTCTTGGTGACCCGCGAACCCGCCGACGGATCGGTGCCGACCACCCCGCCCACCGGGATGGTGTCGGAGGACTTGTTGCGCAGCACCGTCTCGAAGCCCGCCTCCTGCAGCACCGCGACGGCGCGCTCGGAGTCCATGCCCGCGATCGGTGGCACGGCGGTGTAGCGGCCCACCCCGAGCCACCAGCCGCCGATGCCGACCAGCAGGGTCAGCGCGGTGACGATCGCCGCCCAGACCACGCCGGTCCGGCGCGAGGTGTTCTCGGTGGACGCGAACGGGTTGTGCTGCGGCGCGGGGGAGTGCGCGGACTGGTAGTCCTCGGGGCGCGGCCGGGGCGCGGTGACCACCCGGGTGTGCTGTGGCTGCGCGTGCGGCATCGGATGCGCGGCAACGGGATTCGGGGTGAGCGGACGCTCGCCGGGGTGGTGCGCGTCGCCGGTGCGGTAGCTCTCGCTGAGGTGCTCGGCCGAATCGCGGGGCGCGGGCACCCGGTACGGCGGCAGGTTCAGCTCCATGGCGATCATCTGCAGCTGCGCGGCCATCTCGTTGGCGTCGGCGTAGCGGCGTTCGGGATCGCGGGCGGTGGCCTTGGCGACCAGCGCGTCGAGTTCCGGCGGCACGCCACCGATGAACTGGCTCGGCGGCGGCACGTCGTTCTCGACCCGCTGATAGGCGACCGAGAGCGAGTTGTCGCCGGTGAACGGCACCCGGCCGGTGAGCAGCTCGAAGATCAGGATGCCGAAGGAGTACACATCGCTGCGGGCGTCGGCGGTGCCGGTGGTGACCTGCTCGGGCGCCAGGTAGGCGGCGGTGCCGAGGATGACGCTGGCCGAGGTGGTGTTGGCGGCGGCGACGGCGCGGACCAGGCCGAAGTCGGCGATCTTCACCTCGCCGGCGTCGGAGATCAGCACGTTCTCCGGCTTGATGTCGCGGTGCACGAGCCCGGCGTCGTGGGCGGTGCCGATGGCGCGCAGCACCGGCTCGGCGACGGCGCGTACCGCGTGCGGCGGCATCGGGCCGCGCTCGCGCAGCAGCTCGCGCAGGGTGCCGCCCTCGACCAGTTCCATGATCAGGAACGGGTACTCGCCGTCGACACCCTGGTCGTACACGGCCACCAGCGAGGGATGCTTGAGCTTGGCCACCGCCCGCGCCTCGAATTCGAAGCGGGTGAGGAACTGGGGGTCGCCGGCGAACTTCGGATCCATCACCTTGATCGCCACCGGACGATCCAGCCGGGTGTCGGTGCCCCGGAACACCATCGACATTCCGCCGCGAGCGATCGGCGCATCGATCCGATAGCGCCCTTCCAGCATCTGGCCGATCAAGTGATGTCCTCCGGCTTTCACAAACTTCGCACCCCTCGCGACACTGCGACAAGCGACCAGGCCACCGTGTGCGGCCCCCACGATCGTAACCGGGTCATGATGGCATGCCAGCCGATGCGGGCGAGGTCGCACGTACTACGGTTGTGCGGGTGAGTGCCTTCCCTTGCAGCGACGATGTGCTGCCCGACACCGAAACCATCGTCTCGCTCCCCGAGGCCGCCGACATACTCGGTGTTCCGGTCACCGCCGTGCACCAGCTGCTGCGTGACCACCAGCTCCTCGCGATCCGCCGCAACGGTGTCGCAGGCATTCCCTCCCGCTTCTTCGACGACAACGACGAGATCGTCCGGATGCTGCCCGGCCTCATCACCGTGATGCGCGACGGCAAGTACACCGACGAGGACATCCTGCGCTGGATCTACACCGAGGACGACTCGCTGCCCGGCCGCCCCGTCGACGCCCTGCACGGTCCGCTGGCCCGCGAGGTCGTCCGCCGCGCCGCCGCCGAGCCCTTCTGATCCCGCGGTCCTAGCGGCGCCCGGTCGCCTGCTCGTGCGCCCGGCGCCAGGCGGACGAGCGCAGCAGCCGCAGGCCGTTGAGGCCGACGATGACGGTCGAGCCCTCGTGCCCGAGGACGCCGAGCGGCAGCGGCAGGTGCCCGATCAGGTCCCACAGGACCAGGACGCCGATGAAGCTTGCCGCGATGGCCAGGTTGGCCAGCACCACCCGGCGTGCGCGCCGCGACAGCGCGATCACGGTGGGGATGGTGGTCAGTTCGTCGCGGACGACGATGGCGTCGGCGGTCCGCACCGTCAGGTCCGAGCCCGCGCCGCCCATCGCGATCCCCACGTGCGCGGCGGCCAGGGCGGGCGCGTCGTTGATCCCGTCACCCACCATGGTCACCCGGGACCCGTCGGCCGCCAGCTCGCGCACCGCCGTGACCTTGTCGTGCGGCAGCAACCCGGCCCGCACCGCCCCGATGCCGAGCTGCCGGGCGAGCCGGTCCGCGGTGGCGTGATTGTCGCCGGTCAGCAGGACCGGCGTGCTGCCGGTGGACGCGGTGAGCGCGGCCACGGCGTCCGCCGCCTCGGGGCGGACCTGATCGGTGAAGCCGAGCACCGCCACCGGTTCGTCGTCGCGCAGCACGACCACCGCCGTGTGGCCACGGGACTGCGTCATCGCGACGATGTCCGCGGCGGTCGACGGTGGCGGCCCGACGGCATCGTGGCCGGCGGGTGTCGCCGCGGCGCGGGGATATCCGTCGGTGAGCACGGCTGGTGAGCTCACGCGCACGAGGCTGCCGTCGACCAGCCCGGACACGCCGCGGCCGGGGAAGGCGGTGAAATCGCGGACGGCCGGGAAGACCAGCCCGCGCTGCCTGGCGGCGCGCACGATCGCCGCGGCCAGCGGATGTTCGCTCGGGTGCTCGACCGCGGCGACCAGGCGCAGGACCTCGTCCTCGGTGACCGCACTGCCCGACAGCGCCTGGATCGCCACCAGCTCCGGGGTGCCGCGGGTGAGGGTGCCGGTCTTGTCGAAGGCGACGACGGTCGTCGCGCCCAGCTGCTCCATCACCACCGCCGACTTCACCAGCACACCGTGGCGGCCCGCGGTGGCGATGGCGGCCAGCAGCGGCGGCATGGTGGCCAGGACGACCGCACACGGCGAGGCCACGATCATGAAGGTCATGGCGCGCAGCAGCGAATCCCGCAGCGCCGCACCGAGGATCAGCGGAACGGTGAACACGGCGAGGGTGGCGACGACCATGCCGATCGAATAGCGCTGCTCGATCTTCTCGATGAACAGCTGGGTCCTGGCCTTGGTGCGGCCCGCCTCCTCGACCAGCGTCGCGATCCGGGCGACCACCGAGTCCGCGGCCCGGCGCTCGACCCGGACCCGCAGCGCGCCGGTGCCGTTGAGCGTCCCGGCGAACACCTCGTCGCCGGTGGCCTTGTCGATCGGCAAGGGTTCGCCGGTGATGGTGGCCTGGTCGACCTCGCTCGCCCCGTCGACGACCCGTCCGTCGGCGGCGATCCGGTCGCCAGGGCGGACCAGGATCACGTCACCGACCGCGAGATCGGCGGCGGCGACGGTCTGTTCGCCGTCGTCGGTGAGCCGGGTCGCGGTCTCGGGAGCGAGGGTGAGCAGCCCGCGGACCGAGTCCTCGGTGCGGGTGGTCGCCAGCGCTTCGAGCGCGCCCGAGGTGGCGAAGATGACGATGAGCAACGCCCCGTCCACGACCTGACCGATCGCCGCCGCCCCGAGCGCGGCCGCCACCATGAGCAGGTCGACGTCGAGGGTCCTGTCCCGCAACGCTTTCAGGCCCTCGAGTCCCGGTTCCCAGCCGCCGACGAGGTAGCAGGCCAGCAGCAGCGCCCACCACAGCCAGGCCGGTCCGCCGGTCAGCTTCGCGGTCAGGCCGAGCGCGAACAGCGCGATCGCCGCGGCCGCCCAGCGCATCTCGGGAATCGCGAACAACCCGGTCCGCGCGGTCGATCCGCGCGCGGCGGTGACAGCGGGACGGGGCGGTGTGGCGGTGGACGAGACCACGGGGGCACCTCCGAGGCGGGGCAACAGGGGACCCGAGAATAACAGATCATATGAAGAGATATTCATGTGATAGGGTCCGCTAAACTCCACGCCATGGGACACGGTGTGGAAAGCGATCGGCCGGTGACCAGGCTGGACGCCGCGGCCGCCGCGCACGTCGCGACCACCCTGCAGGCGCTGGCCACCCCGAGCAGGCTGCTGATCCTGTCCGAGCTACGCCAGGGCCCGCGCCCGGTCACCGAGCTCGCCGAGGCGGTGGGGATGGAACAGTCCGCCGTCTCGCATCAGCTGCGGCTGCTGCGCAACCTGGGCCTGGTCACCGGGACCCGCGCCGGGCGCAGCATCGTCTACAGCCTCTACGACCAGCACGTCGCCCAGCTGCTCGACGAGGCGGTCTACCACAGCGAACACCTGCGCCTCGGTCTCGCCGAACGCCCCGAGATCGCCGGCTGAGCGGCTTCCGACGCGGGCCTGTGCGCGACCGCGCGCACTGGCTCGCGGGCTGCGCTGCATCCGCTGCGGGCCTGTACGCGACCGGGTCACGGTTCGAACGCCCAGGGCTCGGGCCGAGTCGCGCTGTGTGCTTCGGTGCCGTGGGCGTCAGCGTCGGGCGGTGGTGAATCCCTTGGCGGCGACCAGGATTCGGCGATGGTTGGGCACCGTCGCCCGCCGGTCGAACACCTGGAAATCCGCCGCCTCGATGCGGTCGAGGATCTCGGCGTAGAGCACGGCCGCGGTACGGATCGCCGGGCGAACCCGTGGCTCGAGCAAGTCGATGCCGGGCTCGGCGCGCCGGTAGACATCGCGATTGACGGCGATCAGATGGGCCAGTGCCCGGCGCAGCGGCTGATCGACACGACCCCGGGCGCGGCAGGCGCGCAGGTGGGCTTCGTCGACGCCGAACGCGGCCAGTTCCTCGGTCGGCAGGTAGATCCGGTCGCGGTCGAGGTCCTCGGCGACATCGCGCAGGAAGTTGGTGAGCTGGAACGCCTCGCCCAGCGCGGCGGCGGCCGGTTCCGCGTCGGCGACCGGGACGACCGTGCCGAGCACCGGCAGCAGTTGCAGACCGATGGCGGCCGCGGAACCGCGCATGTACTCACGCAACTCGGTCATGGTGGCGTAGCGGGTGCGGTGGCCCGCGGTGCCGGGCACGTCCATGCGCATGGCGTCGAGGAACGTCCAGAAGTGGGTGTGCGCGATGTCGTAGCGGCCGATGGTGTCGGCGGCGGCGGTGAGGATCTGGCGGCGGCGCGGGTCGCCGCTGTCGATGTCGCCGTGTTCGAGGGCGAGGCGGAGCTGCTTCTCCACCAGGTCGAGGTGCTGGGCCGGGCTGATCGTGGCGGGGCCGTCCGGCGCCGCGACGAACGCGCCGTCGCGTGGGTCGAGCACGCGAGCCGGGTCGTCGGCGTGGTCGACGATGTCGTCCACCATGCGGGCGAAGGCGTAGAGCGCGTGCACCGCTCGTCGTCGCGGTGGGGTGAGCAGGGTGGTCGCCAGGTAGTACGTGCGACCGTGCTCGGCGGCGATGCGGCGGCAGCTCGCGTACGCGGCGTCGAGCGAGTCCGCGGTGGCGTCGGGTACGGTGGTCGGCGCGTTCTCGCCGGCCGAGCGGGTGGGACGCGCCGCCGGGTCGGCGGCAGCACCCGGACGCTGACGACTCATGCCCGGACGGTGGGCGCCGGTTCCCTGATGGCCCGGCGGGAACTGGCCGAGCGCAGGTGCAACGGGTCGACGTGACGCAGCGACAGCGCGGCGACGACGGCCGCGAAGGTGGCCAGCGCGACGTGCCAGAAGTTGTACAGCCCGATCGACCCGTCCGGCTGGAACACCAGCATCAGCCAGGTGCACAACCCGACCAGCCACTGCAGCGTCACCGTCGACAGCGCGAAACCGGCGGCCAGCGCCAGCGGCCACGAGTAGTACCAGGGCAGCGCGGCGGGGGAGAGCAGCACGATCGCGACGAACGCGATCACGATGCCGAGCACGGCCTCCCGCTCGGAGTGCCGGAACCGCCACCAGATGGCGACCAGCAGGGCCACCAGGGCGAACTTGCAGAGTTCCCTGGTCACGCTGAGCACCGAGTCCAGCCGCAGCGGGGTCACCCAGGTGACCATGTGCGCCAGGATCGTCGGCAGCGACAGCCAGTTGATGATCTTGTTCGAGCCCTGCAGCGCGGTGACCCAGCCGAACCCGACCCCCGCGATCGCCGAGGCGGCGCCGAATACCAGCGCGAACACGCCGACGCCGATACCGGCGATCTTGGCGAAGACGAACAGTGGGTGCGGCATGTCCGCCGACGGGCGGGCCGCGTCGGGATGCTTCTGGTCCTCGGATACTTCCGGGTCGGTGGCGCCCCGCTCGGCGGCGCGGCGTTCCTTCTCGTGCAGGATCCAGATCCACACCAGGAACGGCAGCGCGACGCCCGCGGTGGCCTTGATCGCGACGCCGATGGCGACCACGACGATGCCTGCCACATGGTGGCGCTCGAGCACCAGCGCGATGCCGGCGCACATCAGCCCGACCATCAGCATCTCGTTGTGCACGCCACCGATCAGGTGCACCAGCACGAGCGGGTTGAGCACCGCCAGCCACAGCGCCACGGTGGGCTTACCGCCCAGGTGCTTGGTCAGGTACGGCACCGCCCACATCATCAGCGCCAGGCCGGGCAGCATGACGATCCGCAGCGCGATGGTGCCCGCGATGACGTTGTCGCCGGTGATCATGGTGAGCACGCGGCCGATGAGCAGGAACATCGGGCCGTACGGCGCGGTCGTGGTGGTCCAGACCGGGCTCACGTTGTCCAGCAGCACACCGGGATTGGCGACGGGACCCACCTGGTAGGGGTCGAAACCGTCGCGCAACAGCGCGCCCTGGGCGAGATAGGAGTAGGCGTCGCGGCTGAACATCGGCGCCGCGAACAGCAGCGGCGTGATCCAGATGCCGACGATGGCCCGCAGCTCGTTCAGCGTGACCTGCGCGCCGTCCTTGCCGAGGGTGTTGCGGCCCAGCCGAACCCACGCCGTGATCATCATCAGCACACCGAGCCAGATGACGATCGTCGAGAGCGCGTAGCCGTGGCCGAACCGCAGCCAGGACAGGTGCAGCGCCTCGAGCAGCGGGTCGCGCTTGCGCACCGCGCCCGCGCCGAAACCGCCGAAGGTGATCATCACCGCGCCGAAGAAGCCCATGACGGCCGCGTGACCTTCGGGACTGCGGACGAAGTCGCCCGCGGTCCGTAGCCGGGACCGGACGCCGGGATCGGTCCCGGTGGGCATGTGGCGCTGCGGCTCGAGGGTGCGCGTGGTGTCCATGGGGCCTACGGTCGTCTCAGGGGGCGGCATGTTCGGTCGGTCCCCCCGGATGGTCGGCGGTCGCAACCGCGAGCTGATAAGTCGGCCGTCAGTTTACGGCTTCACCTTGGAACACTAGCCCGGTGGTCGGTGGCGTTGCGCGTCCGGCTGCCGGTGATTCGTACCGCGGCCAGCTTGCCCGACAGCAACGTGGTGGGTACACCCACCCCCGGAGTGGTGCCGCAACCTGCGAGAACGACGTTGTCCACGCCCCTTGGCAGGTTGCGCGGCCGGAACGGACCGGTCTGGCGGAACAGGTGGGCCACCGAGAACGGTGTGCCCGCGATCATGCCCCGCGCCGCCCAGGTGACCGGGGTGTCGACGTGGTCGATCCGGAAATGCTCGGCGATGCCGGTGTAGCCGCGCCGCTCCAGCTCCGCCAGCAGCTCGCGCAGGTAGGCGGGGGCGAGGCGGTCCCAGTCCAGCGGCGCGGCGTCCAGATTGGGGCACGGCGCGAGCAGCGAGAACGGTTCGTGCCTGCCGTCGGCCCGGTCGACGTAGAGCCCGGGGTCGGTCAGCGCGGGCCTGGTCAGCAGCAGCGACGGGTCGCTCATCACCCGGCCGCGGCCGCGGCGCGCGGAGATCTCGGTGAAGGTCGTGGCCCAGGCGGCGCCGAAATCGATGGTGTGGTGCGCCTGCACCGGCCACCGCGCGGCGACCTCGGCGGGCACGGTGCCGTGCGCGACCACGGCCGACGGTGACGCCCGCAACCCGCGCCGGTACCGCAGACCGAACCGGGGCAGCGACCCGAGATCGGCGGTCAGGACGACGGCGTCACAGGCGACAGCGCGGCCGTCGGCGGTGCGCACCGCCGATGCGCGGCGGCGGCCTGCGCGAGACCGGGGGCGCCCGGTGCTCGAGTCCGGAGAACGTTCGGGCGACGACCCGGCGCCGGTCGTGTAGTCGACGCCGACGACCTCCGCCCCGAGCACGAGATTGCCGCCCGCCGCGGTGAACGCGTCGGCGAGCGCGCTGGTGATGGCGCGCATGCCGCCCTCGGGGAAGTAGACGCCGAGGCAGGTATCCATATTGGGGATCGCGCCGTAGAGCGCCAGCGCCTTGTCCGGCACCGTGCCCGCGTAGAGCGCCTGGAAGGTGAACAGCCGGGCCAGCCGCTCGTCCCGCAGATAGGACCGCACCCGCGGACCCAGCTTGCCGAAGCCGCCGAGGCGGGCGAGCGTGGTCAGCCCGGCCCGCGCGGACCCGCTGCGCACCAGGTCCAGCGGCGAATCGAAGTTCGCGTCCATGAACTCGGCGTATTCGGCGTCGTAGATCCGGCCCAGCCAGGCGCGCAGCCGCCGGTAATTGCGGGCCTCGGCCGGTCCGCAGGTCGCGGCCACCTCGGCGGCCATCGCCTCGGCGTCGTCGAAGACGCGGATGTCGGTGCCGTCGGCGTAGCGCGCGTGATAGGCGGGCGCGAGGCGGTGGATGCGCAGGCCCACGTCTTCCCGTGTCTGCCCGACCGCGGCCAGCGCCTCGTCGATCAGCTCCGGCAGCGTGAGCACGGTGGCCCCGTTGTCGATCTCGTAGTCGCCGAACCGGTAGCGCCCGACCCGGCCGCCCGGATGATCGGCCCGTTCGAGCACGGTCACCTCGCGGCCGGCGCCGCGCAGATGCAGCGCGGCGGCCAGCCCGGCCAGCCCCGCGCCGACCACGACGACATGATTCGTCTGTCCCACAACGCTTCTCATCGCGGGCTCAGGCGGTGCGGCGGGTGGCGGCCAGCGCCATGTCGTGCAGTAACCGCTTGGCCTGCGCGGTGGCGCTGCTCGTGGCCACCGCGCGCAGGCCGGTGTCGGTGAGCTCGGTGATCCGGCGCTCGACCTCGTCGACCGCGCCGAGCTCGGTGAGCAGCGCGCGCAGCCGGTCGACCGCCGCGTCGTCGAGATCGGTGCCGAGGCCGGTGCGGATCAGGGCCGCGGGCTCCGGCTCCGCGCGCCGCAGCGCCTCCGCGATGAGCACGGTGCGCTTGCCCTCGCGCAGGTCGTCGCCGGACGGCTTGCCGGTGACGGCGGGGTCGCCGAACACGCCGAGCAGGTCGTCGCGCAGCTGGAAGGCGATGCCGACGTCGGTGCCGTAGGTGCGCAGCGCCGCCACCAGGGCGTCGTCGGCCCCGGCCAGCGCGGCGCCCAGGTGCAGCGGGCGCTCGATGGTGTACGCGGCGGTCTTGTACCGGTTGATCCGCAGCGCGGCCTCCACCGATTCGTCGCCGCCCGCCTCGCCGTTGATGTCGAGCAGCTGCCCGCCCAGCACCTCGGTGCGCATCCGTGCCCAGACCGGGGCGAACCCGGCCAGCGCGGCGGGGGCGAGCCCGGCCTCGTGCACCAGGTCGTCGGCCCAGGCCAGGGCGAGATCGCCGATCAGGATGGCGACGGCGCGGCCGTACTCGGCGCCGTCGCCGGGCCAGCCCGCCGCGCGATGGCGGTCCTCGAACTCGATGTGCACGGTCGGGTAGCCGCGCCGGGTCTGCGAGGAATCGATGATGTCGTCGTGCACCAGCGCGCACGCCTGCACCAGTTCCAGCGCCGCGCAGGCGGTGAGCACCGCGGCCGCGTCCGGTCCGGCCGGATCGCCGCCCGCGCCGAGCCAGCCGGTCCAGGCGAAGCCCGGCCGGGTGCGCTTACCGCCCCGGATGACGAACTGTTCCAGCGCCAGGGCGGCGTCGACGAAGACCGGCCCGAGCGGCTCGACGATCTCGCGCCGCGAGGCGAAGAAATCGGCAAGCACCTGCTCGACCGCGGCGACGAACGCGGGCGTGCCCGGCGTGAGCGTGGCGAGATCGACCGTCTCCGACGTGTCGGCGACGGACCGGGACAGCGGGGTACCGATTCCGGCGGACAGGGTGGCCTCCAGGTGCGGGAGTGGGCGAGCGGATGGACGCCGATCGCACGCGGCGGCGCGATCACCGGGGTTCTGTCGAAGAATACGCGGGTGGCACGGGGGTGTCGTCGGCGCACAGGGCCGCTGCGACCGACCCCACACCCGGCGTTTCGGCGGCGTCTGCGCAGCGCGCAGGTCGCGTCCAGCAGACTTGACGGTCGCGTGGCCGGTCCGTGCCCGATTTCGGGTGGCCGCGGCCGGTGATTCCCGGTCGGCGCCGCGGTGTCCGGGCGCACCACTACACTGAACCGGTGACATTCGACGATGGACGGGGACGTTCGACCCCTGATCGACCCGCCCGGAAGCAGTCGATCGTCTCGAACACCCCCTCGGTGGTGCAGAGCCTGCGTGCCCACTCGGGCAGCGGCGTGCCCTTCTCCGTGGAGTTCAACCCGCCCCGCGACGCGGCGGGCGAGGCCCGGCTGTGGCGCGCGGTCCGCGAGTTCGAGTGCATGCACCCGGCCTATGTGTCGATGACCTACGGCGCCGGCGGCTCCACCAAGGACCGCACCGTACGGATCACCGGTGAGCTGGCCACCGAGACCACCCTGCTCCCCGTCGCCCACCTCACCGCCGTCGGGCACAGCATCGACGAGCTGCGCGCGCTGGTCGGCTCCTACGCCGACTCCGGCATCCGCAACCTGCTCGTCCTGCGCGGCGACCCGCCGGGCGATCCGCTCGGCGAGTGGCGCAAGCATCCCGAGGGCGTCGAGTACGCCGAGGAACTGGTGCGCATCGTGCGCGACCTGGGCGATTTCCACGTCGGTGTCGCCTCGTTCCCGCAGGGGCACCACCGCTCGCCCGACCTCGACCACGACACCCGGCAGCTGGCCGCGAAACTGCGTGCGGGCGCGGAGTATTCGATCACCCAGATGTTCTTCGACGTCGAGCACTACCTGCGACTGCGCGACCGGGTGGTGGCGATGGACCCGGTCGAGGGCGCCAAGCCGATCATCCCCGAGCTGATGCCGATCACCTCGCTGCGCACCGTGCAGCGTGCCGAGGAGCTGTGCGGCCGCCCGCTCGAGCCGTCGGTGCTGGCCCGGCTGACCCGCGCCGCGGGCACCGGCCCGGAGGAGGACAAGGCGGCCGTGCGCGCCGAGGGCATCCAGATCGCCACCGAGATGGCCCAGCGCCTGATCGACGAGGGCGCCCCCTGCCTGCACTTCATCACCCTGAACTTCGCGAAGGCGACCAGCGAGGTCCTCACCAACCTCGGCTACGGCGTGACGGCGGCCCCGCTCAGCGCGTGAGCGTCAGCTCGGTCCACACCCGCTCCCAGTTCCTGGTCATCGCCGGATAGACGATCAGGTACCGGAACGGCTTGATGAACGCCATGTAGGCGCGCCCGAACCATCCGTTCGGTTTCACCAGCACCGCCATCTGCAGGTGGTAGCCGGGCCCGTCGTCGTCGGGCACCCACCCCAGGTGCATCACCCCGTGCATGGTGCCGTTGGCGATCTCGGCGGCGTATTCGTCGTCGAGGACGTACACGCTGGTGAACGGGCTGTCCGTGTCATCGGGCACCGGCGTGTCCCGCAGGTCGGCGGGCAGCCGATCCCGCAGCGACGGCACCCGCCTACCCGTTCCGGCCGACTCCCGATCCCACCCGAACACCTCACCCAGCTTCCAGCGGATCGTGAACAACACCCCGGTGACGCCGGACGACTCGGACGCCCGCTCCGCCTGCAACGCCGCGAGCAAAACGGGAAAATCCCCGGCCTGCCCACCCGGCGTCCGAAACCGCCACACATCCTCGACCTCGAAATCCGGGGCGATCTCGTGAACGCGCCACCCTCGCCCCGTGTGCGCCACAGCCGGAACTCGCATGAGAACCCTCTCTCCGTACGGATGCGTATGGAAAGAGCGTACCCCTGTTGTACGCCTGCGTATAGATCCGATCCGGGCAGCGACGGCACGGCGTACCCAACTCGTCGAACATCGCTGTCGCATAAAAGAATTCGCTGCGAAGGACGAACGCGCGCGGATGTACCATGACCTGGTCGATGAGGTGTTGTCCGAGGCGGCCAGCCGACGGTTGGAGGAATTGATGACGATGACCTACGAATACCAGGGCCGAATCGCCCGCAAGTACGTCGAGCAGGGCCGCGAAGAAGCTACCGCGGCCAGCATCCTCACCGTTCTCGGTGCGCGTCGACTCGTTGTCTCCGACGAGCAGCGGGCTCGTATCGAGAGTTGCCGAGACATGAACCAACTCGAGACCTGGCTGAAGCGCGCGATCGATGCCGCCATGACCGCCGACATCTTCGACTGATTCGACCCACTTCGTGAGACACCGAGGGGCGGGGTCGCGGTAGGTCGCGGCCCCGCCCCTCGAATTGCTCAGGCCGCGCGGGCGGGGCGGAGGCCCCAGGCGTCGGCCAGGAGGCGGTGGGACTCCAGGCGGTCGTGGTGGTGGTGGGTGATGGTGGTGACCAGGAGTTCGGTGGCGTCGGTGAGGGTGGCGAGGGCCTGGAGGCGTTCGGTGACGTTGTCGGGGGTGCCGACGATCTGGGCGGCCAGGCGGTCCTCGACGAGGCGGAGCTGGTCGGGGGTGAGCGGGGCGGCGGTGTCGGGGTCGAGGTATTCGCTCGCGCCGGAACCGCTGCGGATGCTGTGCACCCAGTGGCCGTAGGTGCTCGCGTGGTGGCGGGCGGTGGCCTCGTCGGCGGCGACGACCACGTCGGCCGAGACGATCACGTGCGGTTCGGCGAGGGTGGCCGAGGGCCGGAAGGCCGCCCGGTACGCCTCGACCGCGTCCAGCGCGGTACCGGGGGCCACGTGGTAGGCCGCTGCGAACGGCAGCCCGAGGCGACCCGCCAGTTCGGCGCTCTCCCCGGCCGTGCTGCCGAACAACCACAGCTCCACCTCGGCGCCCTCACCCGGAACGGCGTGCAGCGCAACATCATTGGAGCCGACATAGCTGCCGGCCAGCAGCGCGCGCACCTCGCCGACCTGCTCGGGAAACGCCTGCGCCTCCGCACCCGGCTGTTGCAGCGCCGCGAGCGAGGCGATGAACTTGGACCGGTCGGTGATCCCGCGCGGATCGAACGGCGGCGGCACCACCACCCCGTCGCGGATCTCGGTGCGCCCGACGAGGGCGTCGAGCACCGGCCGACTGCCCTTGGTGGTCGAGACCTCGGCACCGAACTGGCTGCGCCGGTGCCCGGACCGGCCGAGGCCCAGATCCAGCCGGCCCGGGGCCACCGCGTCGACGGTGCCGAACGCCTCGACGATCGAGGCGGAGGTGTGGTGGCCCACCTGCACCGCGCCGGTGCCGACCCGGATGCGCGAGGTGGCGGCGGCGACGAGGCCGAGCAGGGTCAGCGACGACGAACTGGCCACCGACACGAAGTGGTGCTCGGCCAGCCAATACCGGTGGTAGCCCCACTGTTCGGCCCGCCGGGCCAGATCGAGGGTGTTGCGCACGGCCTGCGCGGCGGAGGACCCGGCGCTGATCGGCGAGAGGTCGAGGATCGATAGCGGAACGGTCACAGCGCCGGATCCTGTTCTCCCGCTTCGATCGCCACCCGCAGCCGGTTCTCGGCCGGCGCGACCGGGCAGGTCGCGTAGGCGGTGAAGGCGCACGGCAGGTTGACCGCCCGGTTGAAGTCCAGCGTCACGGTGCCGTCGGCCTCGACCGCCCCGATCGCCAGCGACCGCGCCGCCGGGTAGGTGGTGACGCCGCTGGTGGCGTCGGTGAACAGCACCTTCAGATCCCCGGGCGTGCCGAAGGCGACGAGCGTTTCGGTGGTCTCGCCGATCCGGAATTCGACGGTGCCCGCGGCACTGTGGTGGTGCTCGAGCCCGTCGACGACCGCGCCGGTGGTGACGGTGCGCGCGGTGTCGAACGCGGTGAACCGTCCGGTGACGACCCAGCGCGGATCGGCGGCGTAGGCGGGGACCCCGGTGAACGCGGCCAGCGTCGGCGCGGCCGGGTCGTGCACCCGCACCGCGAACTGCCCGGAGCGGCGGATCACCTCGAAGACCCGCTCCTCGTTGAACACGCTCAGCCCGGGCGCGCCCTCGGCGGGGACCAGGATCTGCACGCCGCCGATCCGCTCACCGTCGACATCGAGCCGGTCGGCGGGCTGGGCGGTGATGAACACCTTCTCGTCGGTCACCCACCAGGTGCCGGGCAGGCCGTCGATGCGGGCGGGGCTGTCGGTGAGCCAGTGCAGACCGGCCAGGCTGAGCCAGCCCAGCGGGTCGCGCAGGCCGTCCTCGCGGGCATCGTGCCAACGGTGCCAGTCGTCGGTGAACGTGGTTGCGGTGCTGGTGGTATCGACGGTGATCGTCATGACGCGCGTGCTCCTTCGGCGACGGTGGGGTGATGGGGATGACGCAGACCGAGGTGGTCGCGCAGCGTGGTGCCCTGGTATTCGGTGCGGAAACTGCCGCGTTCCTGCAGTTCCGGCACCACCCGGTCGACGAATTCGTCGAGTCCGGCGGGCGTGAGGTGCGGGACGAGGATGAAGCCGTCGGCCGCGTCGGACTGCACGTAGTGGTCGATCTGCTCGGCGACCTGGACCGGGGTGCCGATGAACTGCTGCCGCGTGGTGACCTCGATGATCAGTTCGCGGATGCTCAGGTTCCCGGCCTCGGCCTGCGCGCGCCATGCCTTCGCCACGGCCAGTGGATCTTTCGCGTGCCGCACCCGGCCGCGGGTGATCTCGGTCGTCGTGTCGGGCTCGAGGTCGGGCAGCGGGCCGTCGGGGTCGTAGCCGGAAAGGTCACGGCCCCACACCTGTTCGAGGAAGGCGAGGGCGGTCTGCGGGCTCACCTGCTGGTAACGGATGTGCCTGGCCCGCTCGTGCGCCTCGGCCTCGGTGTCGCCGAGCACGAACGTCGCCGCCGGGAAGACCAGCAGTTCGTCGTGGAAGCGGCCGTATTTCGCCAGCCTGCCCTTGATGTCGGCGTAGAACGCCTGCCCGGCCTCGAGCGTGCCGTGCACGGTGAAGATCGCGTCGGCGGCCTCGGCGCCGAACTCGCGGCCCTCGTCGGAATCGCCTGCCTGCAACAGCACCGGATGCCCCTGCGGGCTCGGCGGCAGCACGAACGGCGCCTCGAGGTCGAACTGGCTGCTGCGCACGGCCGTGGCGGGCACGTCGTCGGCGAAGACGCCACGCTCCCGGTCGATCACGAGCGCGTCGGCGGGCCAGCTGTCCCACAGCGTCTTGGTCGCCGCTACCACCTCGGCGGCGCGGCGGTAGCGGTCGCTGTGCTCCAGATAGCCGCCGCGCCGGAAGTTCTCGCCGGTGAACGCGTCGGAGGAGGTGACGACGTTCCAGGCGGCGCGTCCGCCGGAGAGGTGATCGAGCGAGGCGAACTGCTTGGCCAGCTCGAAGGGTTCGTTGTAGGTGCTGTTGATGGTGCCGGCCAGCCCGAGCTTCTCGGTGACCGCGGCGACCGCGTTGAGCACGGTCAGCGTGTCCGGCCTGCCGACCACGTCGAGATCGTGGATGCGGCCGCGGTGTTCGCGCAGCCGCAGGCCCTCGGCGAGGAAGAAGAAGTCGAACAGACCTCGCTCGGCGGTGCGGGCCAGGTGCTCGAAGGACGCGAAATCGACCTGCGACCTCGACGCCGGATCGGCCCAGACGGTGGTGTTGTTGACGCCGGGGAAGTGCGCGGCGAGGTGGACTTGCTTGCGTGGCTTCGTGCTCACAGCGCGGCTCCCTGCGTGCTCTCGGCGTAACGGCTGGTCGGGCGGGGGAGTCCGAGACGGTCGCGTAGTGTGCCCGTGCCCGTGCCCGTGCCCGTGCCCGTGCCCGTGCCCGTGCCAGGGCGGGGCGTGAGCGCGGCGAGGGTGGCGGGCAGCGCCAGCGGCCGCAGCACCACACCGTCGGCGATGGCCGATCCGCCGATCTCGTCGAGCAGGTCGTCGAGTTCGGCCGCGGTGCCGATCTGGGTGAGCCCGGGATCGTCGATCGTCCGCCCCAGCCATTGATCCAGCTCGCGGACCTCCGCCCTGGCCCGCTCGGCCGATTCGGCCAGGTGCACGGTGAGATCGAGCAGGACCCGGACGGTCTCGGGATCGCGGCCCGCCGCGGCGAGGGCGGCGCGCAGCGTGATGCGGTGGGCGGCGGCGGTGGCCAGGTCGGGGGCGCTGATCCGGAGGAGATCGGCGCGGCGCACGGCGATGTCGACGGCCTCTGCGTCGTCGGCGCGCACGGTCACGATCGGCTGGCCCTGGGGCGAGCGCGGCGTGATCGACGGGCCCTTGACCGAGAAGTGGTCACCGGCGAAGTCGATGTAGTGCAGGCGATCCCGGTCGATGAACCGGCCGGTGGGGACGTCGCGGATCTCGGCGTCGTCCTCCCAGCTGTCCCACAGCCGGGTCACCACCTCGACCGCGTCGTCGGCCTCGTGCCACAGGTCGGCCGCGTCCTGGACCAGCTTGCGGCCGAACGCCTTCGCCTCGGTGGCGGTGGTCGAGACACCGACTTCCCAGCCGGCCCGGCCCAGGCTCGCGAAATCGAGCGCGGCGATCGCCTTGGACACGTGGAACGGTTCGGTGTGGGTGACCGGCGCCTGCGGGATCAGCCCGATCCGGTGGGTGCGTGGCGCGACGCGGGCGGCGATCGCGACGGCGTCGAGCCTGCCGCGGGTCACCGCGGTGCCGCCGTCCTGCAGGCCGAACGCGTCGGGCAGGAACACGGCGTCGGCGCCGAGCTGTTCGGCACGCGTCACCACCTCGATCCAGTAGCCCGCCGTGAACAGGTCCTCGGCACGCGAGTCCGCGCGTCGCCAGGACGCGGGATGCGTTCCGGTGCCCGCGGTCTCGATGCCGAGGAACAGGGCGTTCTCGCTCATCGGGTGAGGTCCTTTCCGTCGAGAGGGTCGATCCGGACGCCCGGCGTGGGGATCGCGGCGAGCAGTTCGCGCGTGTAGTCGTGCCGCGGATCGGTGAACAAGGTGGCGGTCGGGCCCGTCTCGACGATGCGACCGTGCCGCATCACCGCCACCCGATCGCTGATCTGCCGGACGACGGCCAGATCGTGGGAGATGAACAGATAGCCGAGCGCGAGCTCTTGCTGCAGCCCGTCGAGCAGATCGAGGATCTGCGCCTGCACCGAGGCGTCCAGCGCCGAGACCGGCTCGTCGAGCACCAGCAGGTCCGGCCGCAGCGCCAGCGCGCGGGCGATGGCGACGCGCTGGCGCTGCCCACCGGACAGTTCGGCGGGCCTGCGCGCGGTGAACTCGCCGGACAGCGCGACCTGGTCGAGCAGTTCGCCCACCCGGCGGGCTCGCGCGGCGCGGTCGCCGACGCCGTAGGCGTGCAGCGGTTCGGCGATGATGTCGCCGACCTGCCAGCGCGGATCCAGCGACGAGTACGGGTTCTGGTACACCACCTGGAAGCGCCTGCGCAGCTCGCGCAGCCTGCGCCTGCGCGCGCTGGTGAGGTCGTGCCCGTCGACGGTCACCGTGCCGCTGTCGGGTTCGGTCAGCCGCAGCGCGATCCGCGCGGTGGTGGACTTGCCCGAGCCGGATTCGCCCACCAGGGCGAGCGTTTCGCCCCGGTCGAGGGTGAACTCGACATCGTCGACCGCGGTGACATCGGCCGCGTGGAACCGCTTGTGCAGGGCCCGCACCGACAGCAGCGGCGAGTCGGCCCTGGTGCGCGGCGGCCGGAATCCGGCGGGCGCGAGCGCGGGGGAGGCGGCCAGCAACCGGCGCGTGTACGGGTGCTGCGGATGGGTGAGAACCTGTGCGGCCGGGCCGGATTCGACCACCTCGCCGCGTTCGAGCACCACCAGTCGATCGGCCCGCTCGGCGGCGACGGCCAGATCGTGGGTGATCAGCAGCACGGCCGTGCCGCGGGCGGCGATCCGTTCGGCCAGCCGATCCAGCACCTGCCGGGCCACCGTCGCGTCCAGCGCGCTGGTGGGTTCGTCGGCGATGATCAGCTCCGGCCCGCAGGCCAGCGCGATGGCGATCAGCACCCGCTGCCGCTGTCCGCCGGACAGTTCGTGCGGGTACTGCCGGGCGCGCAGCTCGGGGCGGTCGAGGCCGACTTCCGTGAGCAGGTCCAGGGCCTGTAACCGGGCTCCGCGCCGATCGGCCAGCCGATGCACCAGCAGGGCCTCGGCCACCTGATCACCTACGCGCAGGACCGGATTCAGCGAGAGGCCTGGGTCCTGGGGCACCAGTCCGACCCGGGCGCCGCGCAGGCGTCGCAGGGCCTTCTCGTCGGTCGGGTCGACCTGTTCGCCGGCGAATTCGATCCCGCCGGAGACGACGCGTGCCGACTCGCCGAGCAGGCCGATCACCGCGTGCGCCAAGGTGGACTTGCCCGAGCCGGATTCCCCGACCAGGGCGACTACCTCCCCGCGCCCGACCTCGATCGAGGCGCCGCGCAGGGCGTCGACGGGACCGGAACTAGCGCGGTAGGTGATGCGCAACTCGTCGACCCGCAGCAGCGGGCCGGTCGGCGTCGCGGAAACGTCTGCGTCCGTTGGGGTGTGCGTGGCCGCCGATTCGCTCATCGGGTCTCCGCCTTTCCGACGTATCGGCCGAGGCGCTGTGCCGAGAGCACGACCGCGACGATGACCAGACCCGGCAGCGTCGTCAGCCACCACGCCGAGGCGAGGAAGTTGCGACCCTCCGAGATCAGCGAACCCCATTCGGGGGTGGGCGGTTTGGTGCCGTAGCCGAGGAAGCTCAGCGAGGACACCGCCAGCACGGCCATGCCGAACTCCACGGCGGCCAGCGCCAGCACCGGCTGGAACGCATTGGGCAGCACGTGCTTGGCGAGCACCGCGTACCAGCGCACCCCGGACGCGTGCGCCGCCTCCACATACGGCGCGTGCCGCACCCGCAGCACCTCCGAACGCATCACCCTGGCGAAGTTCGCGATGAGCGAGATGCCGACGGCCAGCGCGACATTGCGGGTGCCGAAGCCCAGCGCGGTCACCAGCGCCAGGGACAGCAGCAGCGCGGGGATCGAGAGCAGCACGTCGACGACCCGCATGATCGCGGTGTCGACGATCCCGCCCGCCGCGCCGGAGAGCAGCCCCAGCAGCGAGCCGACCACCAGGGCGATGCCGACGGCGGTCAGGGTCGCGGTGAGCGAGAGCCCGGCGCCGTGCACCATCCGGGTGTAGAGGTCGCGGCCGAGATTGTCGGTGCCGAACCAGTGCGCCGCGCTGGGCGCCTGGAACTTCTCGGCGGGCACGCCGGTCAGCGGGTCGCCGGGCGCGAACACCGACGGCGCCACCGCCCAGCCGATCGCGACGGCGAGCACGAGGCCCGAGACGAGCAGGCCCAGATGCCCTCGGACCCAGCGCGCGACCTCGGCGGCCCGGTGGGTCCGCGCGGTGCTGTCGTCGGCCGTGCCGGGCCGTTCGGCGACCGAGCCACGGCGCACGAGGATGTCAACCATGGGTGTTCCCTTCGGTCTCGGTGGGCGGGGTGGGGTCAGGCACTGTGCACCGCCTTCGCGGCGACATCGGCCTTGGTGTCGGGGAGCTCGGCGCGATCACCGGAGCGCGCCTTGGCCCGCTTGCCCCTGGTACCGGTGATGCGCGGATCGAGCAGGGGATAGAGCAGATCGACGGTCAGATTCACCACGACGAAGATCAGCGCGGACAGCAGCACCACGCCCTGCACGACCGGGATGTCCTGGTTGAGCACGGCGGTCTGGGTCAGCCTGCCCACCCCCGCGCGGGCGAACACCGACTCCACCACCACCGAACCGGCCAGCATGGTGCCGACCAGCACACCGGCGATGGTGAACGCGGGCACGGCGGCGAGCCGGGCGACGTGGCGCCGCTGCACCCACCAGCGCGACGCGCCCTTGGCCAGCGCCACCTCGGTGAACGGCTGACGCCAGGTCTGCTGCAAGCCGGCCGCGAGGACCTGGGCGATCACCGCGCCGATCGGCAGCGCCAGGGTCAGCGCGGGCAGCAGGGTGCCGCGCAGCCCGGTCCCGCCGAACGCCGGGAACCAGTGCAGCCGGAAGGAGAACAGCTGTAACAGGATCAGGCCGGTCCAGAACGTCGGCACCGAAACACCCAGTGGTGGCAGCGCGCTGAGCGTGTTGCGCAGCCACGGACGACGGGTGTAGGTGGCGGCGAAGGCCAGCACCACGCCGCCGAGGGTGGCGAACAGCAGGGCGAGCGCCGCCAGGCCGAGGGTGGCGGGCAGCACGTCGAGCAGGGCGTCGGTGACCGGCTGTCCGGTGCTGATGGATCGGCCGAGATCACCGGTCACCGCGTTGCCCAGCGCCGTCACGTACTGCTCCCACAGGGGCTTGTCCAGACCGTAGCGGGCCTGCAGTTCCGCGATCGCCGCCTTGTCGACGGCGCTGCCGGGGCCGCCGCCGTCGGCGGCCATCGACACCGGGTCGGCGGGCAGCAGATACAGCACGACGAAGGAAATGGTGAACGCTGCCCACATCACCCAGATCGCCTGCAGCACGCGCGAACCCACATAGCGGCCCATGACTAGCGCCCGCTCAGCCAGGTATCGAAGAACTGCAGCCGGGCCGAGGCCTCGAACTTCAGGTCCTGGGTGTTGGCGGCCGCGCCGATCGCCTGCGACAGCTCGACGGTGGGCAGGTAGAGGCCGTTGTCGAGGATCTGCTGCTGCGCGGTCTTGATCAGCGCGGCGCGCGCCGCGGGATCGTTGGTGGCGAGCTGCTTGTCCAGGGTCTCGTCCAGCGCCGGGATCGGACCGCGCGCGTTGAGGTTACGGCCGGTGAGCGAGAAGGAGGTGCGCAGGATGTCGCCGTCGGCGCGGGTGGAGTTGGCGTAGAAGGAGTCGTAGTCCTTGGAGTTCATCTTGGCGGTGCTCTCCGGGCCCGAGACCAGGTCGAGCTTCAGCTCGACGCCGACCTGCCGCAGCTGCTGCTGCACCAGCTCCAGGATCGCCTGGTTGCCCGCGAAGACCTGACTGAAGGTCACCGAGAAGCTCAGCCGCTCACCGTTCTTCGCGCGGATACCGTCCGCGCCGGGCACCCAGCCCGCCTGGTCGAGGAGCGATTTTGCCTTGGCGGGGTCGTTGGGCAGCTTCGCCGAGAGATCGGTGTACCCGGGGGTCGCCGACGCCAGCGACGAGGTCGCGAACTTGAACTGCGGGCCGAGGACGGTATCGACGAGCTGCTTGCGGTCCAGCGCGGGCAGCAGCGCCTGGCGCACCGCGGGATCGCGCAACGGACCGCGCGTCAGGTTGAGGAAGAAGCCGAACGGCGTGCCGGGGTTGGGGGTCGACAGGATCTGGCCGCCGACGGACTCGATCTGCGGCGCGTCCTGGGGCAGCGCGTCGCTGATCGCGTCGAGCTGGCCGGAGACCAGACTGCCGGTGCGCACGCCGGACTCGGGAACGACGGTGAATTCGATCCGGTCCAGATAGGCCTCGCCCTGATGCCCGAACACCGCCGAGCCCCAGTTGTACCCGGCCCGCTTGGCCAGCGTCACCGAGACGTCCTGCTTGTAGGCGGCGTAGGTGAACGGACCGCTGCCGATGTTGTCGCCCGCGCAACGGGCCTCGGCCGGTTTGGCATTGGTCGCCTGGCCGAGGATGCCGAGCTGCGGCGTCGAGGACGCCTGCAGGAACTGGGCGTTGGGCTGGCTGAACTCGACCCGGGCGGTGAGCTTGTCGACCGCCGTGGTGCCGACGTAGTTGGTCAGGTAGCTCGCGCCCAGCGGCGCCTTCGCGCCACCGAGCTTGATGATCGCGTCGAAGGTGTCGCGCACCGAATCCGCGGTCAGCGGGGAGCCGTCGCTGAAGGTGACGCCGTCTGCGAGCTTGAAGGTGAACACCTTGGCGTCGGGACTGACCTCCCAGCTCTTGGCCAGCCACGGGGTGATCGCGCCGGTCTTGGGGTCCTGATCGGTGAGCGAGTCGACGATCTGACGGGCGACGTAGATGGTCTGGTTCGAGCCGGCCTGGGCCGGATCCGAGCACGTCGGCGCCTGCGACAGCCCGTAGCGCAGGGTGCCGCCGGGCTGGGGCGGACCGGCCTGCCCACCCGGGCCGCCGGTGTCGCTGCCGCACGCGACCACGGAGGTGGCGACAGCCAGGACGCCGGCGACGGCGGCGAGACGATGACGGGGACCGATCACGGGGTGACTCCAGAGAATTCGCGGCCTGCGGCCAGGGGACGGCTGGGAATACGGCGGCGCAGTTCGGGCGCCACCTCGGCCTGGAACAGCTCGAGGCTGCCCAGGTAGTCGGGGTCGGTGCGGCCGTCGCGTTCGGCGGAGAGGTGGATCACCTCGTGGCCGAACTGCTCGTGATAGCGGCCGACCTTGTCGATCACTTCCTGCGGGCTCCCGACGAGCGCGGAGCTGCGGGCGAGGAAGTCGTCGATGGTGTCGAAAACGACGGGCAGGCCCAGCTTGCGGGCCAGTGCGCGGCGGGCCTCGAACAGCGGCGTGTAGACCGCTCTGGCCTGCTGCGAGGTGGGGGCGACGTGGAAGCCCGCGGTGCCCGCGCCGACGAGCGCGTCGGCGGGGTCGTGGCCGTGCTCGGCCCACTGCTCCCGATAGTGGCGCACCAGTTCGGCGTACGGCTCGATCGGGTTGGTGACATTCGCCGAGAACAGCGGATCACCGTGGCGCGCGGCCAGTTCCACCGATTCGCGGCTGGTCGCGCTGCCGTGCCAGATCCGCAGGCGTGGCTGCCACGGGCGCGGCAGCGCCTTCGCCGCGGTCAGCGACGGGCGGAACCGGCCCGACCAGGTCACCTCGTCGCTGGCCCACAGGGCCCGGAACAGTTCGTATCCTTCGCGATTGCGGTCCCACTGGTCGGCGGTGGTGACGTGGAACAGCTGCGCCTGCGCGGCGCCGTTGCCCTTGCCGATGATCAGCTCCAGGCGCCCGCCCGCCAGGTTGTCCAGCGTCGCGTAGTCCTCGAACGCGCGGACCGGGTCGAGCAGGCTCAGCGTGGTCACGGCGGTGAACAGCGTGATCCGGGAGGTGACGGCGGCCAGGTGGCTCAACAGCACCGGGGGAGCGGCGGAGAGGAACGGGTCCTCGTGGCGCTCGCCGACGGCGAAACCGTCGTAGCCGAGCTCCTCGGCCAGCCGGGCCTGGTCGACCACCTCGCGCAAGCGGTCCCGCGTCTCGGGGACGATGCCGGTGATCGGGTCGGGGACCCGCGTCACCAGCGTGAACAACAGAAACTTCATGCGACAGCAGACCTCGCCACTCGTGCTCCTCCATCGAACCCGGCGGAAGCACCCACACCCGGAACGGGCGGGTTGCTGCGACGTCGTGGAGCCAGGTCTCTCGGTCGCTCTGGATGGTTGTGACCGGCCACAGGGGCCGGTACCGAATCAGCATGTGGCACTGCCGCGATACTTCACAACGGTAAGGATCAGCGTGAGCGCAGAGCTTGGAACCGGGACGGCGCTGGTGCACACTGCCCGCGACGCGCCGACGAATCGGTGCGCCTCACCTGCGGGGATTCCACCGGATACCGGCGTAGCGTCGGATGTCTCCGCGTCGATGAGGAGTGCGTCGTGACCGAGCCGCGTCGTTGCACCACCCTGACCACGCTGGCGGCCTGCGCCGCCGCGCTGCTGCTGGCCGCGCCCACCGCGGCGGCCGCGCCAGCGACGGTAACCAGGGATGCGCCCGCCGTGCGGACCGCGGGCCCCGGCGACCTGCTCGGCGCGTACCGGACCGTCGTCGACACGCTCGAAGCGCTGGGCATCCAGCCGTTCCTCTACCCGACGGTCGCCGCGAACTGCGGCGGCGACGGCCTCGGCCTCGTGCCCGCCGTGGCGGGCGCGGTGCCCGGACCGTGGCCCGCGAACGCCGTGCAGATCCCCGGCCTCGACCTCACCGCCGTGAAGTCGGGGCAGACGATGTTCACCTTCCTGCCCTACGGCCTGTCGCCGGACACCGCCGCCACCGCGACCTCCGGCATGCAGGTGGCCTGGCTCAACATCAGCACCGGCCGCGGCGGAATGGCCTCGATGGGCTCGATCGCCGACGTGGTGCGCGCCCTGGTCCCGCCCGAGGTCCCGGTCGAACTACGCCCGATCGCCGAAACAGCCATCCGCGACTTCCTCTTCGCCGCCATCCCGGTCGGCGGCGTCCGTGCGGTCCCGGTCGACACCGGCCGGGGCACCGTCCTGGCCGCCGTCTTCGGCACCACCGACAACGCGGGCCGCTCCTGCTTCTTCTTCCCGACCGTCGGCATCACCGAGGTCCCCTGAGCCGCGTCACCCGGTCAGGAACGAAGAAGCGCCGATCGGTGGTGTGCGCCTACCGTTCTCGGCATGGACAGCAGCACTGCGACGATCGCAGTCATCGGAACGGGTCGGGTCGGTACAGCGGTGGGGACGGCGCTCGCCGCGGCGGGACGGCGGGTCGTCTACGGGTCGCGCACGCCGGGTGACGGGCGGGTCGGGGTCGCCGAGGCGCTCACCGACAGCGCGGTCGTGCTGGTGGCGATTCCGGCCGAGGCCGTCGACGGCTTCGCTCGCGAACACGCGGCCGCGCTCGACGGCAAGCTGGTGCTCGACGCCACCAACGGCTTCGGCGCCGGACCGGCCAACGCGGCAGCCACCTTCGCCGAGCACGCGCCGACGGCCCGATACGCGCGGGCGTTCAACAGCCTGGGCGCGGAGGCCTTCGCCGACCCGACGTTCGACGGTGCGCCCGCCGACCTGTTCTTTTCGTGCGCGGCCGCGGACCGCAATGCGGTCGAGGATCTAGTCGCCGCGGTCGGGCTGCGGCCGGTCTTCGCCGGCGACGGCAATCACGAGGTCGTCGACGGCGTGATGCGGCTGTGGCTGACCCTGGCGATGGGGCAGGGGAGGGGGCGCGAGTTCGCGTTCCGGATCGTCGACCGCTGAGCTCAGGCCTGCTGTGCGCTGACGGTCTCCGGGGCGACGAGGGGGCGCTGCTTCCAGCGCAGGGTGCCGGTGCGGTGGCGATAGTGCGAGCGGGTCCACAGCGCCAGGTAGTGCGCGACGCCCAGCGGGTGGGCGATCGCGGAGGTGAGGTCGGTGCGGGTGGGTGCCCGGCGGGTCTCGGTGGCGCGGGCGGCGAGGCGGCCCGCCACGGCGGCGAGGTAGCCGAGCAGCCCGGCGCGGCGGACCCGGCCGCGGCCGCACAGCGCCGCCAGCGGGGGAATCCAGTAGGCCAGGGCCGCCAGGGCGCCCACCGCGGCGCCCGCGTCGACCCGGCCGCCGTAGGCCGACCACAGCCAGCGGGTGTAGCCGTCGGTGAGTTCGGCCGCGCCGGTGTACATCCGGGTGCTCGCGCTGGGTCCCGCCGCGACCAGGGCGGTGCGATGCCCGGCCCGGCGCAGCGCCCTGGCCAGATCGAGATCCTCGGTGGCGCTGGCGGCGACGGCCGCGTGCCCGCCACCGGCACGATAGGCCGCGGCGTCGACGGCGAGGAACTGCCCGCACGCCACCGCGGTCGACGGGCGCAGACTGTGATTGGCCGGACCGACCGGCAGCGTCGACGCCCACGCCCACGCCAGCAGCGGCTGGACCAGCCGCTCGGTGGTCGAGGCCGACTCCTGCACCGGCCAGGCCGACACCAGACCGGCTCCGCGCCTGCGCAATTCGGTGACCGACGCGGCGACGGCGGACGGGGCGAGCCGGACGTCGGCGTCGACGAAGACCAGGGCCGCCGCGTCGGTGCGGGCGGCGAGCCGGGCGCAGGCGGCGGCCTTGCCGGTCCAGCCGGGCGCCGGGTGGGCGGCCGAGCGGAGCACGGTGAACCGGTCGTCACCGCCGACCGCGGCCAGAGCGGCCTCGTAGGTGCGGTCGGTGGAGGCGTCGTCGAGTATCAGCACGCGCAGCCGGGGGACACCGGTCTGGGCGCGCAGGTCACCGATGAGTTCGGGCAGGCGCTCGGCTTCGTCGCGGGCGGGCACGCAGACCGTCACCGGTTCGATCACGCCGGCCACCCGGCGCGGCAGGCTGCGCAACGTGACCAGGTTGTAGGCGGCGGTGGTGGCGCCCAGCGCGGCGAGACCGGTGCCCGCCCAGGTCAGGTAGCGGCCCGCCGCGCCCATGTCAGCGGCCCAGCCTGCGGCCGGCGATGTCGCGCCAGATCTCCTGCGGCGAGAAACCGCCGCGCGGCGCGTTCGGCGGGCCGGGGTTGCGGTCGCGGAAGGCCAGCCCGGCGATCAGCGCGGCGACGGCGAGGGTGATGCCGCCGACGATGCCCGCCCAGCCCGCGAACGAGCGGGTGTTCGGGTCGGCGTACTTCACCTCGGCGCGCAGGGTCGAGGTCTCGCCCGCGGGCAGCTTCCAGGACACGGTGTTGTCGCCCTCGCGGGTGCCGTTGGTCTTGGCGACGCGGGCCGGGAAGGCGATGGAGAACTGCACGTCCGAGCCCTGCGGCGGCACCGACTCCAGGTCGACGCGGCCCTTGAGGCTCACCAGATCGCCGGTGCGCTGGAACTCCAGGGTGAACATGCCCTGGGTCTGATCCGAGAGGCCGCCGAGCTGGCCGACCTCGCCGAAGGTCAGATCGTCGAAGAACACCTGGGTGCCGACGAAGCCGTCCTGGTTGTAGTTCTCGATGCGCACCTTGGCGGCCAGCTGGTCCGGCGCCTTCAGCTGCGGGCCCTTGTCGGTGGGGCCGGTCGGCACCACCGCGGCGACGATGCGCCCCGACACCCGGTCGTTGGACGACACGCCCATCGACACCTGCACGCGCAGGCACCCGGCCAGCGCGGGCACCAGCAGCGCCAGCAGGACGGCGACCGCGGCGACGCGCCGCGCGGGCACGCGACGACGTGGCGACGGAGTGGGCATGTCGGCGACGAGACTCGGCTGCACGGGTGACATCGTGCCAGGCCCGGGCCCGAGAACCCACACGACGGGCCCACCGGGTCGCGCGCATCCGCGCCGACCAGGCATTTCCCGCCGGATTCGGGTACTCCGCCGACTCAGCGCGCGCGGTCGCGGGCCAGGTCCCGCGCACGCAGCAGCAGCGGGACGCCGAGCGGCGCGAGCCCGGCGAGACCCCAGCAGGCGGAGGCGGGCAGGCCGAGGAACACCGCGTGGGCGAGGGCGGAGCCGAGCCAGGTCCAGACGAACACCGCCACCGGCACCGCCACCGACGGGTCGTGCGCGGGCGGCACCCGGCGGTCGAGCACGGTCAGCAGCACCGCCATCAGCGTGGCGACCAGCGCCCAGCCGAGGTAGTTGGTGTACGGGATCTGGGGGAGACCGGGCAGCCCGGCATCGGTGACCGCCCAGGTCCACTGACCGTCGGCCACCATCTGCGGATCGAGGAACAGATCCCAGCCGACCGCCCCGACCACGAAGAGCCCGGCTCGGCCCGCCGCGCCGCGCACGAGCACCCCCGCGACGATCCAGATCGGATAGAGCCCGCCGGTCCAGGCCAGCGGGACCACCAGCGGCACCTCGGCGAGCGCGGGTCCGATCCGGTCGACGGCATAGGCGTAGGCGCCGAACGGGAACCCGGTGGCCGTGCCGACGATCTCGGCGGTGAGCCCGAGCCCGGAGACGATGACGAAGAACCCGGCGGCCCAGCGCCCGCCCCGCGTCGTCGCCGCGTGCGCGAGGGCGGTCGCCGCGGACAGCGCGACGACGACGATCGTGATCCGGTCACGGATCACGCCCGCGCTCAACGGATACGCGATCTGGACCAGGACCAGCAGAATCGCCGTCGCGGTCGGCAGCGCCCGCGACGGCTCGGCCCGCAACCATCGACCGAACACCGCCGCGCCGTGCCCGGCGAGTTCCGTCCTCATCGCCCGCGCGGCAGCGAGAACCGGCGGATCCGGCGATCGCCGAGCACGAGCCGGGCCGCGCTGCGCCCACTGGCACCGGAGACGCCGCCGCCCGGATGGGTCGACGCGCCCGTCAGATACAGCCCGGGCGCCCCCGGCACCCGCTGCCCCGACAACTCCGGCAGCGGCCGCCACAGCATCATCTGATCCAGCGACATCTCCACGTGCATGACATTGCCGCCGCGCAACCCCATCTCGCGCTCCAGATCGACGGGTGTCTGCACGAACCGCTGCCGCACCGACGACGCGAAGCCGGGCGCGTACCGCTCGACCTCGGCGATGATCCGGTCGGCCTCGTGTTCGGCGTGGTCGGCCCAGTCACTGCCGTCGGCGAGCGCGTACGGATGCCATTGCGCCCACAGCGACAACTGGTGCTCGCCGGGCGGTGCGATGGTGGGGTCGAGCGCGCTGAAGCTCATCGCCAGGACGACAGGTCGCGGCGGCAGGTCACCGCCGAGGGCGGCGCCGTGCGCGCGCCGCAGCTGATTCCGGTCCGAGACGAGGAATTGCAGGCCGCGGGCGGATTCGGCGGTCGTGGCGCCGGGATACTCGGGGAGCCGGTCGGTGGCCAGACGCACCACCATGCCGATGCCGGGGCCGACCCGGATGCGGCGCTGCCAGTCGTCCAGGGTGGCCGCGTCGAAATCGCCCGCGCGCAGCAGCTCCAGGGTCGCCAGGATGTGCGAACCCGCGATCACGGTGTCGGCGCGCAGATTCCGGCCCGCGGCGGTGGTGACCCGCCAGCCGTCGCCGGTGCGGCGCAGGGCGGCGACGGCGTCGCCGGTGTGCAGTTCGCCGCCGTCGGCGCGCAGCCGGGCGATCAGGGCCGCGCTGAGCGCCCCACTTCCCCCCACGGCGCGGCCGGGCGGCAGCGTGTGCATGAGCGCGGCGAAACCGGCCATCGGCGCCGAGCCGGGTTCCGACATCGGCGGGCCCGACTGCGCGCCGAACCAGGCCAGCGACGCCTTGAGGCGTTCGTCGTCGAACCAGTAGTCCAGCAGCGCGTCCCCGGTCTGCAGGAACTCCCTGGACAGGGCGCTGCCGCCCGCGCGCGCGTCCAGCCCCCAGAACGAGCGCACGAGCCTGCCCGGCGTCGGCGGACCGCCGAACGCGCGCATCACCCGCGCGCTGCGCTCGCCCCACACCCCGACGAAGCGGCGGTAGGCGTCGGCGTCGCGCGCGCCGCAGGCGGCGGCGATCGAGGCGCAGGTCAGGTCGAGATCGCGATGGAAGACGATCGGCGGGCGCACGCCGTCCGAGGGCGTGAAACCCCAGGGGTCGCAGTCGATGTAGCGCAGCCCGAACCGGTCTAGTTCTAGCTCCTCGATGATCCCGGTGTGCCGGATCATGATGTGCGCCGAGGACCCGCGATCCACCAGGTGGCCGGGGAACCGCTCGACCGTCGAGACCGCGCCGCCGGGCACCTCGTCGCGTTCGAGCACCTGCACCCGCTGTCCGGCCCTGGCCAGGTAGCAGGCCGCGACCAGCGCGTTGTGCCCGGAACCGACGACGACCGTCGTGCCTGCCGTCCTCACGCGCCGGACGCGGGCAGCGGCAGCCGCCGTCCCAGGATGGCGAACGGCCTGGTGTCGCCCGCGAACACGAAATTGCGGATCACATCGGTGAATCCGGCCCGTCGGTACAGCCGCCAGGCCCGGTTGTCCTCCTCGGGCACCTCGGGCGTCGACAGCAGCACCGCGGCCTCGGTGCGGTCGGCCAGCAGCCGCTCGAGCAGCGTCGAGCCGATGCCGCGGCCCTGCGCGGCCGGGTGCACGTGCAACTCGGTGAGTTCGAAGTAGTCGGCGAGCAGCTCGCGGGCGGCGGCCTCGGGCCAGCCGCAGCGGCGCATCCCGGTGTGCACCTGCTGATGCCACCACTGCCGCGGCGCGCCGCTGTAGCCGTAGGCGATCGCGAGGATCGGGGCGGTGCGCAGGTCGACGGCGCCGGAGTCGTCCGGCAGCACGGCGGCCACGGCGCGCCAGCCCGCCCGGGTGGTGTGCTCGGTCCACATCGGGGCGCGGTGATGCTCGGTGCCGCGCGGATAGTCCATGGCGGCGACATACACCGACAGGGCGTCGTGCAGGCGCGCGCGCAGGGCGGCGACGCTGAGGTCGACGACGACGGGTGCGGGGGTGTGATTCGGCTTGACGGCTGTCATGGCTCTCGTCGATGGCGCGCTGGCGCGGAAGTTGTCGGTGGGTGTCCCTATATTCAATCTCAATTCAAACGTTCGAATGCTTGTTCGATCTGTGCGAGGGGCGAAAGGGGCAGCAGATGGCTGGTCGCAACGATGGTCAGGAGCACGCGGGGCACGACGGTCGCGCGGGCGGGCTGCTACGTCAGGCCGACGCCCTGCTCACCGATTCGGCCTGGGAACACGACCCGGGTGAGCGGTTCCGCACCGCCTACCTGGCGGCACTGCGCGGCGCGGGCGCGATGATCGCGCTCACCGGCGCCGATCGGGCGCCCCGGGCGCGCTCGCGCAGCGCCTGGGTGCTGCTGCGGCGCGCGAGTCCCGAGTTCGCGATGTGGGCGGACTACTTCGAGGCGCACTCGCAATTGCGGGCCGATCTGGAGGCCGGGCTGGACCGCGCGGTCACCGACACCCGCGCCGACGAGTTCTGCTCACGGGTGGGCGCATTCCTCTACGACATCGACGATGCGCTGGTCGCCGCCGCCAAGACACGCCCGCAGCCGAGTCGCGACCGGGACATGACCGCTTAGTTATCACCGAGTAGGTGGTACGGCTTCGATCGAACTCGTATCATGGGGAGCAGATAGCCGCCAAGGTCGGCTACCCGTCGCCTACCCGGAGGCGACCAGCCACGCCTAGTGCCGGGGGAGGTACCGTGCCACTCTCCGAGCACGAGCAGCGCATGCTCGAACAAATCGAGAGCGCTCTCTATGCTGAGGATCCGAAGTTCGCCTCGTCCGTCCGCGGCGGACGTCTTCGCTCCACGTCGAGTCGACGCAGACTGCAGGCGGCGGCCTTGTTCGCCATCGGCCTGTTCCTGCTCGTCGCCGGCATCGCCGCCCCGTTCAAGCCGGGCGGTTTCCCGATCATCAGCCTCGTCGGATTCATCGCCATGTTCGGTGCCGGCGTGCTGCTCATGATCGGCAACTCGCGCAGGTCCGCTCGGCCGGACTCGACCGAGACTCCCGGCACGGGCTCCGGCCCCACGGGCGGCTCGACCGGACGCGGCGGTCGTCCGCGCAAGTCCGGCGGCTTCTCCGAGCGGATGGAAGATCGCTTCCGTCGAAGGTTCGAGCAGGAGTAACTCGGCTGTAGCCGAGACATCACGGCATCGAAGGCGGCGCCGCACCCGATCGGGTGCGGCGC
>NZ_JBHVWX010000013.1:0-151545 GCF_042882065.1 Nocardia sp. NPDC058244
CAGGCCGGCTACCCGTCGTCGCCTTGGTAGGCCATTACCCCACCAACAAGCTGATAGGCCGCGGGCCCATCTCGTACCGATAAATCTTTCCACCCACGGACATGCATCCGAAGGTCATATCCGGTATTAGACCCAGTTTCCCAGGCTTATCCCGAAGTACGAGGCAGATCACCCACGTGTTACTCACCCGTTCGCCGCTCGTGTACCCCGAAGGGCCTTACCGCTCGACTTGCATGTGTTAAGCACGCCGCCAGCGTTCGTCCTGAGCCAGGATCAAACTCTCCGTTGAAGACTCTCAATCACACCCGAAGGTGTAATCAGAAATATCTAACTAGAGTCCGAAAACCTAGCAATGCCGAACACCAGCAAAAGTTTGCTGACATTCAAAATGTCCGACCTCGTCAACCGGGGGGTATGAGAGGCCGGAACCAATAATAATAATATTGGCACTGACATTCATCGACACACTATTGAGTTCTCAAAGAACACACGCACAAGCAGAACCACCGGCTCTCGTCCGGATCTTCTGCAGGGCAACTGTTCCAGCCTAACTGCGCTTCCAGGCGATGTCAATCGTAACGCTGGTCACACAGTCGAGGCAACGCCAGGCGCTCCCCGTCCTACCGCGTTTTCCCTGGCCCGCCGACCCTCTGGATCAGCGTCTCGGCTCCGGGTTGGTGTCCGTGTCGCTCTGACTTCCAATAAGTTACGCGCCGGAAAACGCTGCGTCAAATCGCCTGGACAGCAGGGCATCTGCGCAGGTCAGCGCGACGTCATCGGACCGCGTACCAGCCTGAATCACACGGATGTGACTCAGGCCTCCGCCGCGCGGTCAGGCTATGCGGCGCACGCCGGCCATGTTCTTCTTGCCGCGACGCAGCACCAGCCACTCGCCGTGCAGGTAGTCGGCGTCGGACGGGGTCCACTCGATGTCGCCGATGCGCTCGTTGTTCACCGACGCACCGCCTTCGGTCACCACGCGCCGGGCCGCTCCCCTGCTCTCGGCCAGGCCGGACGCGACGAGCAGATCGACGATCGTGTTCGGTTCACCGGGCACCACCTCGGCGACCTTGCCGTCGATCGCGGTCTCGCGCAGGGCGGCACCCAGGGTGGACGCGGGCAGGTCGCGCAGTTCGCCGCGGCCGAACAGGGCCTGGCTGGCCAGTTCCACCGCGGTGGTCTCGGCCTCGCCGTGCACCAGCGTGGTCATCTCCGCGGCCAGGCGCTTCTGGGCCTCGCGGGCGAACGGACGCTCGGTGGTGGCCTGCTCGAGCGCGTCGAGCTCCTCCCGGCTCAGGAAGGTGAACCAGCGCAGGTAGCGCACGACGTCGGCGTCGGCGGTGTTCACGAAGTACTGGTACCAGGCGTAGGGGCTGGTCAGCTCGGGGTCGAGCCAGAGGCTGCCGCCGCCGGTGGACTTGCCGAACTTCTTGCCGTCGGCCGAGGTCACCAGCGGGACGGTGAGGGCGTGCACGTGCGCGCCGTCGACCCGGCGGTTCAGCTCGACGCCGGCGATGATGTTGCCCCACTGGTCGGAGCCGCCGACCTGCAGCGTGCAGCCGTACTCGCGGCGCAGCTGCAGGTAGTCGTTGGCCTGCAGCAGCATGTAGCTGAACTCGGTGTAGGAGATGCCCTCCCCTTCGAGCCGCCGCTTGACGGTGTCGCGGGCCAGCATGACGTTCACCGAGAAGTGCTTGCCGATATCGCGCAGGAAGTCGACGGTGGACAGCGGTCCGGTCCAGTCCATGTTGTTCGCGATGATCGCGCCGGTCGGCGAATCGTCGAGGTCGACGAACCGCTCGAGCTGGGAGCGGATGCGGCCCGCCCACTCGGCGACGGTGTCGGTGGAGTTCATGGTGCGCTCGCCGACATCGCGCGGGTCGCCGATCAGGCCGGTGGCGCCACCGGCGAGCACGATCGGCCGGTGACCGGCGCGCTGGAACCGCTTCAGAGCGAGCAGCGGGACGAGGTGACCCGCGTGCAGGCTCGCCGCGGTGGGATCGAAGCCGGCATACAGGGTCAGCGGCGCCGCGGCGGCCGCCGCGCGCAGTTCGTCCAGGTCGGTGGACTGCGCGATCAGGCCGCGCCAGGTCAGTTCGTCGAAGATGTCGCCGGTCACGGTGTTCCATCTTTCCGTACTCGTTCCGCCGCGCGCGCGCAGGTCGGGCCGTGTTCGGCGGACGGGGTGCTCAGACCCGGGCCCGGGTGACCCAGGCGGCGAGATCGGCCTCGACCTCGTCCCGGTTGACCTCGTTGAGGACCTCGTGCCTGGCGCCCGGGTAGATCCGGTAGGTGATGTCGGTCAGCCCCGCGTCGCGATAGCGCTCGACGAGCCGATCCGACAGCCGGGTGCCGTCGTTGAGCGGGTCCTGATCGCCGACCATCACGTAGACCGGCAGGTCGGGGCGCACGGTGCTCGGATCGGACAGGCGCTGGTAGGCGGTGGTGGCGAGCAGCGCCATGTTGGCGTCGTCGACCGGGAAGCCGCACCACGGGTCGGCGAGATAGGCGTCGACCTGGGCCTCGTCGGTGCTGATCCAGTCGGCGTCGGTGCGGGTCGGCTGGAAGCGCGCGTTGAAGAACGCGGTGAGGTCGCCGCCGGCGGCCGCGATCGCGTCGAACAGGCCGTCGACAGCCGTCGACCCGCACAGCACGGCCTCGTCGACGAGCGCGGAGTGGTCGAGCAGGTACTGCTGCACCGCGAAGGACCCGAGGCTGTGCCCGAACAGGGTGACCGGAAGGCCGGGATGACGCTCGCGCAGCAGACCGGTCAGCGTCACCTGGTCGGCGACCAGCAGGTTCCAGCCGTCCGCGCCGAGCTGCCCCGGCTCGGAGAACATGCTGTAGCCGTGGCCGCGGTGGTCGGCGGCGTAGACCACGTAGCCGGCGCCGGCCAGCGTGGCGGCCAGGTGGCTGTACCGGTCGGAGTGCTCCCCCATCCCGTGCGCGATCTGCACGACGCCCACCGGTTCCGCGGCGGTGGGCGACCAGCTCCGGACGTGGATGGTGATGCCGTCGCTGCTGGTGAACGTGAGCACGAATTTCTCCTGCGGAAGGCCGTCGGGGCATGTAGGCATCGATCGTCGCATCGGAAGTACCCTGCGTCCCATAGGATTCGCCAACGAGTTCCGCGCCGGGACCTTGTGCCCACGGACAACCCCACCGGTGTCCGTGGACGCCGAAAATCGCCGGACCCGGGGGTCCGGCGATGCTCAGCGCGGTCGGTGACTCACCGGGCCGAGAAGGGCAGGCTGCCGCGGCGCTCGTAGGCGATCCAGGCGAAGATCGCGGCCAGCACCAGCGGGAAGATCGCCATCGACGGCTTGTCGGCGATGAAGGCCTGGGTCGCGGCGGCGAGCACGGTGAGCACCGACAGGCCCGCGGCGGCGAGTGCGGTGAGCCGCGGCACCATCAGGCCGATACCACCGGCCACCTCGGCGAGGCCGATGAAGACGAGCAGCCCGAGCGGGATGGTCAGGTTCTCGGGAGCGTTGTCCATCAGCATGTTCGGGATGACGAGCTTCGGGCCACCCGACGCGATGATGAAGAACAGGCCGAGCACCACCTGCAGGGTCCACAGGACGCGGTTGCGGATCGTGCCGGGGCGGTAGGCGGTGCCGGAGAAGTTCGCGGAAGCGGTGGCGGTGGTGGTCATTTCGTGTCCTTCGGGTCGGTCGCGCTCGGTGGGTAGCGCGTTCACCAGATAGGACGGACCCCGTCCGCGGAATTCATCGCTGCGCGGAAGAATTCTTCGGCGGGAGTTCCGGAGCGCGCGGACTGCGGCGGTAGACCGACACCGCCGGCGACGGCAACCGGAACCGCCACGGCACCTCGGCGGCCACGCTGACACCGACGCGCGGACCCTCCGCGATCTGGGCCGCGGGCACCGGTTCGGCCAGGTGCAGCCGGATGTCGGCGAAGGGATCGAACAGTTCGGTGCCGTAGTCGGACAGGCTGATGCCGAGCGCGCTGCCGACATTGCCGGGTCCACGCGCCAGATCGGCGTCGGTGCGAGCGGCGGGCCTGCGCGCGCGGGCGACGTCGAGACCGTCGACCACCTCCCCCGCGCGGATCAGCACCGCGCCCGCGATCCCGTCGAAACCGGTGGTCACGTTGACGCACAGGTGGATTCCATAGGACCGGTAGACGTAGAGCCGCCCGGCGGGGCCGAACATCACCGCGTTGCGGGCGGTCGGTCCCGGCCAGGAATGGGCGGCCGGGTCGGGCCACGGCCCTGCCGGATCGCTGCCGTAGGCCTCGACCTCGACGACGCGCAGCGCCACCGGCCCGGACGACAGGGTCGCGCCGAGCAGCCTGCGCGCGGCGGTGGGCGGATCGACGACCAGTTCCTGAGCGGACACGATCGTCATTGTCGCCCATCCCGCCGCGCGACCGGGTCAGGCGTAGGCGCTGTGCTGGCCCGCGCGCAGGATGCGCCGGTCGTCGAGGATGACGACCGCGTAGGCGAGGGCGACCAGCGCGGCGAGCTGCGCCCACGCGACGGTGTACACCCCGATCGGGGCGGTCGCGGCGACCACGACGGCACCGATCAGCCGGGCGCGGGCACCGGCAAGGCCCAGGGTCGCGCGGAACCACGCCTGCCCGGCGAAGTAGAGCGCGACACCGCCCGAGAGCGCGCCGGCGGCACCCCAGCCCACCGGCTCGTCACCGTGCGCGATGCTCAGCGCGATGCCCGCCGAGGTCAGGATGACGCCGATCAGCAGCGGGTAGTAGGCGTAGTCGTAGGCGACCAGGGCCGGCCGGACGCGGTCGGTGGCCGGGCGCGCGGCCAGCGCGTGTTCGCCGCGTTCGTCGTCGAAGCCGAAGTAGGCCCACCACAGCACGTACGCCAGCGCGAGACCGAGGGCGACCATCGCCATCAGCCCGACCGTGATGGGCTCGTCCGCGAGGCCGACACCGAGCGCGACGATAGATTCACCGAGCGCCACGATGATGACCAGGCCGTGCCGCTCGCAGAAGTGCGACGCGCGCACCACGAAACCGCCTGCGTCGACGAGGTACGGGCTGAGGATCTGCACCGCGAACGCGGCCGCCCACAGCAGGTATTGCACCGGCGGGTGGGTGAACCCACCACCGAGGACCAGCGCGGCCGACAGCGCGTTGAGCGGCCCGATCCGCCGGATCGCCAGGCTCGCCGAGGCACCGCCCGCCGAGGCGAACATCGCCGTGTGGATCGCGGTCACCAGCGCGTACCCCACGCCGAACGCGATCCCGGTGCCGTGGAAGGCATCCGGCACGGCGAGCGCGAGCACGAAGAACGCCGACATCCCGACGAGCAACCAGGTGCGCCGCGAGGAACTGCTCGGCGCGACCTCGTTGGTCAGCCACACGTACCCGCCGTACATCCACCAGATCACGCCGAACATCAACGCCACCTGCAGCAGCGCCTCCCAGTCCGGGTGGTGCACGAACACGTGGGTGAGCTGGGTGATGGTGAAGACGAAGACGAGATCGAAGAACAGTTCGAGGGTGGAGACCCGCACCTGCCCGCCGTCGGGGCGGGGCGCCGGAGATGTATCTGTCACCGGCGAATAGTAGGTCGGCGGCGGGCTCGGCGCGCGGCATGATGACCGGTCGGTTATGCCCGGCCCCTGCGGCGTTCGAGGAGCTGGGCCATGAGCGCGCGATCAGCGTCGCGACCGGCGCCGGTGATGGCAACCAGGACCGTGCGCTCGCCGAAGCCCGTGTTGGGGGAACCGGCCGCCATGCGGGTCCAGTGGTAGTGGATCTGGGCGCGCAGGAAGGTGCGGTCGGCGGACTCGTCACACAGCAGGACCACACCGGTCAGCGGGAACCGGTCGATCACGCGTTGCAGCTCGAACTGGGTTCCGGTGTTGGCGGGGAGGTAGCCGGACAGGTCGACGACGACGAATCCGACGCGGGCGAGCAGCATGTCGACGGCGCTCTGCCAGAAACTGCCGTGACACAGCAGGGCCCGGACCGGGTAGCTGCCCGCCGGGTCGTGCACGCGTTCGGCGGTGTTGGTGATGCCGGTGAGCCTGCGTCTACCGGGTGGCAGTGGTTCGGTGGGACACGCCGCCAGCGCGGCGCGGAAGGTGCGCGGCGAGGTGGCGAACAGGGTGCGGATCGCGCTGCCGGACCTGGCTTGCGCCACCTCCGCCGGACTGACCGATCCTGAACCGCGCAGGATGTGCACGTAGCCGAATTCCCGCCACGCCCCGCGCAGGAAGCTGCGGATCCTGGCGTGGTTGTCGAACAGGCGCAGGTAGGCGATCTCCTCGGGGGGCCAGCCGAACACATTGCGGGTGGCCGTCACGGTTGTCACCTTGTAGGCGGCCGGGCTCGGCCGCACGAACCGCACGCGCAGCGTGGGGATGTCGGCGGCGCGGACGCCGACGGGGTCGGCGGCCAGGCGATCCAGCGCGGCCGCGTAGGCGGGGTCGCGCGACCACTTCTCCGCGGTGGCGCCCGCCTGCCAGCGCCGCCAGCGGGGCAGTGCCGCGCCGACGACGGCGATCGCGATCAGCACGAGCACCACCACGTACGGCGCCGCGGGCACGTCCCGCATGGTGCCGTCGGGCTCCTCCACCTGGACACCCCAGATCGCGATGGCGACGACCAGGCCGACCGGGATCACCACCCATCTGGCCCGTCGCCACATCACCTGCCGATGTCCGCGGACCGCGCGCAGCGCGCTGAGATGATCCTCGAGCGGCGGGATCAGCAGCGCGGCGTGCTCGGGCCGCCGGTCGACCGCGAGCCGCACGCTGTGCGCGCGCTGCCAGTCGTACCAGTCGCGGGTGCCGTTCCATCCGCGCTCGAACAGGCCGAAGCAGCACAGCACCACCGGGAACAGCACGAGCGTCCGCCAGGTCGACAGGGGAACCTCGGGCACGGCGTCGGCGAGCGGTGCGGGGGCGAAGACGACGAGTCCGACGATCGCGGCCGCCCACGGCACCGCCAGCACGGTGTTACCCAGCGCCGAGCGCAGCGACTCCGTTTCCTTCGCGCGGACGCGTTCCCGGAGATCCTCGGCGGTCATGTCGTTCCCCCACTGTCACGTCAGCACGGCGACGAGGTAGATGACCACGTAGGTGCTCGCGAAGACCACCGGCACCCACTGTTCGAGGTGGGTGATCGGCGTGTAGAGCTTGCGGTCGCGGCCCTGCCCGAGCGCCGCCCACTCCGCCCGCCAGTACGGCGAGGCGGGGAGCCGTTCCTCCAGTTCACCCACCACCCGGTACTTGGCGGCATTGAGCTGACGGTAGGACCGCAGCGTGTAATACCAAGCGCCGCACTGCACGACCAGCGCCACCGTCGGGAAGATCAGCGTCCACACGCCCCGGCCCGGCCGCAGCTGCAGCACGAGCCCGATGACGGTGAAGGCGCTGGTGTTGAGGGTGAGGAAGAAGCCGTTGGTGACGGCGCGACGCGCGCTGATCCGGTCGGCCATCTCGACGTAGAGCTTGTACTGCTCGAGGACGAGATCGTGATAGCGGTCGGCGAACTCCGCGGGAGTTCGGTCGGGGTTCCACACGCTGGGACCTGGCATCGCAGCCACCTTCCGCGCGGGGCGAGGCGTCGACCTCGATGATATTCCGAAGTCGGCTCGCCCGCAGCGGGATTCAGCCGAGCAGCTCGGTGCCGTGATAGAGCCCGGCCAGCTTGCCCGGGTTGACCTGGAAGCGCAGATTGTGGATGCGCCCGTCGACGAGGTCGAAGGTGAACGCGGCGCCGGGGTTGCCGCCGAAGGAGGCGAGCGTGCCGAGTTCGCCGTTGATCTCGGCGGCGCTGAGTTCGGCGCCCGCCGAGGACGGTTTGGCCAGCACGCCGAGAATCCAGCGGGCGACGTGGTCGGGGCCGTGCAGCGGCCTGCGGGCGGCGGTGACCACCCCGCCCCCGTCGGACCAGCAGGTCACGTCGGGGGCGAGCAGGTCCATCAGCGCGTTCAGGTCGCCGCCCGCGCAGGCCGCCATGAACCGTTCGGTGATGTGGGCGCGGGCGGCCTTGTCGGTGTCGAAGCGCGGACGACGCGACTGCACGTGGTTCTTGGCGCGGTGCGCGATCTGGCGCACGCTCGCCTCCGAACGGTCGAGGACCTCGGCGATCTCGGCGTGCGAGTAGCCGAACACCTCGCGCAGCAGGAACACCGCGCGTTCGACCGGGGTCAGGGTTTCCAGGACCACCAGCATCGCGGTGGAGACGGTGTCGGCCAATGCGGTGTCCTCGGCGATGTCGGGTGAGGTCAGCACCGGTTCGGGCAACCAGGGGCCGACGTAGGACTCGCGGGTCACCCGGGCGGAGGTGAGCCGGTTCAGCGACAGATTGGTGACGGTGCGGACCAGGTAGGCCTTCGGATGGTCGACAGCGGCCCGATCGGTGCCGTTCCACTTGATCCAGGCGTCCTGCAGGATGTCCTCGGCGTCGGTGACGGTGCCGAGCATGCGGTAGGCGGTCGCGAACAGCAGCCTGCGGTGTTCGAGGAAGGGATCCTGGTCTGGCATGGGGTCAACCATGGCACGCTCCGTCGGTTCGCTCACGCGGTGGCGCGAGTCGCCTTGCCGCCCTTGGACAGCTGCACGCTCATCGGCACCCGCCGGTTCACCTTGAACGACGGCACCGGGCTGCCACTGACCATCTCCTTGTAGGTCCGGGCGGCCCAGCCGGTCAGGTAGAAACGGCCGGGGGTGTCGTCGGCACGGGTGAACTGGATGACCGCGTCGCGGCGGCCCAGGCTCACCGGCTGGTGGAAGTAGCCGAACCGGAACGGTTTCACCGTCTTGCCGCGCAGCCCGGCCGCGATCGCCCCGGCCGCGTAGGCGGCGGTGGGCAGGCCGCTCTGGCAGGTGCCGTGGATCTGTCCCCAGGCCTGGCGAACCGCGGCGGCGTCGCCGATCGCGTGAATCGTGGGGTGCGACACCGACTTCAGGGTGGGGTCGACGACGATCAGCCCGCGCTCGTCGGTCGCGATGCCCGCCGCGGCGGCCAGCGGCGACACCCGCACCCCGCTGGTCCACAGGGTGCGGTCGGCGTCGATCCTGGTGCCGTCGGCGAGCTCGACCGCGTCGGGCAGCACCTTGGTGACCCGGTGCCCGACCACGCGGACGATGCCGAGCCGGTCCATCACCTTGTTCAGATGGGCACGGGCCTTGTCGCCCATCATCGCGCCCGGTTCGGCCGAGCTGACCAGGGTCACGCGCAGGCCGGGGTGGCTCTCGGCGATCTCGGTGGCCGCCTCGATGCCGGTGAGGCCGCCGCCGCACACCGTCACCGTGCCGCCGGTGGCGGCCAGCCGGGTGAGCTCGCCCGCGAAGGCGTGCGCGTGCCGTGGGTCGTTCAGGGTCCAGGCGTGGTCGGCGACGCCGGGGACTCCGGTGGTGTCGGTGGTGCTGCCGAGGGCGTAGACGAGCTCGTCGTAGGCGAGGTCGCCGACGCCGTCGACGTGTACCCGGCGCGCGTCCGGGTCGACCGCGGTGGCCCAGCCCTGCACGAATTCGATTCCCGTGCCGGCGAGCAAGTCCGGGATGTGGTGGTTCGCGAGTTCCTGGCCTGCGGCGATCTGGTGCATCCGCAGCCGCTCGGTGAACCGCGCCGACGGATTGACCAGGGTGATCGCGACGTCGAGCCTGCGGGTCCGGCGGGCCAGGCAGACCGCGGCCAGCATGCCGGTGTAGCCGGCGCCGAGGACGACGATGCGGTGCGTCGTGGTGTGCATTGCGGTGCTCCTTGTCGGTGGGATGTCGATAGGACAAACGACCTCGCAGGAACGTGACAGCCAGCGTATGTGACCCGCGTCACATCATTTGATCGAGGTCTGGAAACCGGTGGTGACCTGCCGGAATGCCGATGCGGTCAGGGTGCGAGCCAGGGTCGGGTGGGGGAATCTTCCCGATGTGCGAGCACGGTCGCCGTCCCTACCGTCGGATCATGGCTTCCCCCTCTCGACCCGGCCGCGTGCGCCGGATACTGCTCGGCGCCGCCGCGCTCGCCCTCACCCTGGTGCCGGCGATCGCCGGCCTGGTGACCTGGACCTGGGCCGGCGCCGATGTGTCCACCGTCGGCAGCACGGATTTCGTCCGGCCACTGGCGATTCCGCCCCTGGCGCCCTCGACCGTCGACCCGGACGGCACCCGGGTATTCGCCCTCGACATGCGTTCCGGCACCACGGAATTCGAGCCGGGCCGGGCGACCGAGACCTGGGGGTTCAACGGCAGCTATCTGGGCCCGACCCTGCGGGCCGCCCGCGGCGAGCGGGTGCGGGTGCACGTGCGCAACCAGCTGCCCGAGGCGTCGACGGTGCACTGGCACGGCATGCACCTGCCCGCGAAGATGGACGGCGGTCCGCATCAGATGGTCGACGCGGGCCGGACGTGGACGCCGGAATGGACTGTCGCGCAACCCGCTTCGACACTCTGGTACCACCCCCACCCGCACGGCGCCACCGAGGACCACGTGCGCCGCGGCCTGGCGGGCATGTTCCTCATCGACGACGACGCCGCGGGCGCGCTGCCGCTGCCCGACACCTACGGCGTCGACGACATCCCGGTGATCGTGCAGGACATGCGCCTGCGCGGGGACCGCTTCGACGGCAGCCACGGCGCCTTCCGCGATGTCGGGTTCCTCGGTGACCGGCTCCTGGTCAACGGCACCCTCGCGCCGTACCAGGAGGTCGGCGACGAGCTGGTCCGGCTGCGCCTGCTCAACGCCTCGACCGCGCGGATCTACAACTTCGCCTTCCGCGACAGCAAGCGGTTCTCGCTGATCGCCTCCGACGGCGGTCTGCTCGAACGCCCGGAAACCATGACGGCCCTGCATCTTTCGCCCGGCGAGCGGGCCGAGATCGTGGTGCGGATGCAGCCGGGTGAGCGCGCGGTGCTGCGCAGCGAACAGCTCGACGTTGGCCTGGACTTCTGGACCAACCGGTTCTCCGGGGGCGACGACCGCTTCGATGTCCTCGAACTCCGCGCCGCGAACACCCTGCGCCCCTCCCCCGAGCTGCCGGGCGCGCTCGTCCCCGCGTCGACGCCGGACGGCGCCGACGCCGTCGTGGAGCGCCGCTTCGACCTCACCTTCGCCGGGATCAACGGCTCCCCGATGGCGATGGACCGGGTCGACGCGACCGTCACCCGGGGAACGACCGAGAAATGGGTGGTCCGCAATGCCGACGGGATGCCGCACAACTTCCACGTCCACGATGTGCAGTTCCGGGTGCTCGACTACGGCGGCGCCCCGCCACCGCCCGCGCTGACCGGCGCCAAGGACACCATCTTCCTGCCGCCGAACACCACCGCGACGCTGGCCCTGCGCTTCGACGGACCCGCCGATCCGGACACCCCGTACATGTATCACTGCCATCTGCTCTGGCACGAGGACCTGGGGATGATGGGCCAGTTCGTGGTCGTCGAGCCTGGTCAGCAGGCCGCGACACCGCCTCGACACGCGCACTGACCCTTGTCCCGCCGACGTGGTCGCGCTAAATTCATCACGTAGTGAATTCAACACTCGATGAATTGAGGCGACCATGTCGCACCCCACGCCGCCACCGTCCGCCGTCCGGGTCGACGGACTGACCGTCACGCGCGGCAAACGCACCGTCCTGCACGGGCTCACCCTCGATATCCCGCGCGGTTCGATCACCGGCCTGCTCGGACCGTCGGGCTGCGGCAAGACCACCCTGATGCGCAGCGTCGTCGGCACGCAGATCGTCGAGTCGGGCAGCGTCACCGTGCTCGGCGAGCCGGCGGGCAGCGCCGGACTGCGGCGCCGGGTCGGCTACGTCACCCAGGCGCCGAGCATCTACGCCGACATCAGCGTCCGCGAGAACGTCGCCTACTACGCCGCGCTCTACGGGCGCGACCGCGACGACGTCGACTCCGCGCTCACCTCGGTCGGGTTGAGCGACTACGCCGACCAGCTCGGCGACCAGCTCTCGGGCGGGCAGAAGACCAGGGCGTCGCTGGCCTGCGCGCTGGTCGGCAAGCCGGAACTGCTGGTGCTCGACGAACCGACCGTCGGTCTCGACCCGGTGTTGCGGGTCGAGCTGTGGAAGCAGTTCCACGAACTGGCGGCGCAAGGCACGACCCTGCTCGTCTCGAGTCACGTGATGGACGAGGCCGAGCACTGCGATCGACTGCTGCTGATGCGCGACGGCCACCTGCTCGCCCAGCTCAGCCCCGACGAACTGCGCGAACGCACCGACGAGCAGAACCTCGAGACCGCCTTCCTCACCCTGATCACGATGGGAGAGCGCGCATGATCACCACCCTGCGCCCCTACACCGCCACCACCGGCCGGATCCTGCGGCAGCTGCGCAACGATCACCGCACCGTGGCCATGATCCTGGTGGTCCCGGCCCTGCTGATGACACTGCTGTACTTCATCTACCAGGACGCGCCCCGCCCGCCGCACGCCCCGCTGACGATCTTCGACCGGGTCGGCATCACCATGCTCGGGATCCTGCCGTTCATCGTGATGTTCCTGATCACCGCCATCGCGATGCAGCGCGAACGCACCTCGGGCACACTCGAGCGGCTGCTCACCACGCCGCTGCGCAAGCTGGACCTGCTGGCCGGCTACGGCAGCGCGTTCTCGCTGGCCGCCGCCGCGCAGGCGGCCGTCGCCTGCCTGGTGGCCTTCTGGCTGCTGGGGATGAACGCGGCGGGCAATCCCGGCTGGGTGATGCTCATCGCCATGGTCGACGCGGTGTGCGGAGTGGCGCTGGGCCTGCTGGCCAGCGCGTTCGCGCGCACCGAATTCCAGGCCGTGCAGTTCATGCCGGTGGTGGTGGCGCCGCAGATCTTCCTGTGCGGCCTGCTCGTTCCGCGCGACCAGCTGCCCGACTGGCTGGAGGCGATCAGCAATGTGATGCCGTTGAGCTACGCGGTGGACGCGCTGCAGCAGGTGTCGCTGTACCCGGAGCCGACCGCGACCATGTGGCGCGATATCGCGGTGGTCGCCGGGTTCGCGGTGATCGCGCTGTGCCTCGGCGCGGCTACCCTGCGACGACGGACCCCCTAGCGAACGAGGAGAGACGGACACATGACCGACGGCGAATCCGGTTCGGGCACCACGCGATCCGGTCGGACCGGGCGCAGGCCCGGCAATACCGATACGCGCGCGGCGATTCTCGACGCGGCCCGGATCCGGTTCGCCGACAACGGTTTCGACAAGACCTCCATCCGGGCGATCGCCGGCGACGCCGACGTCGACCCCGCGCTGGTGCACCACTATTTCGGCACCAAGCAGCAGTTGTTCGCCGCGGCCGTGGAGTTCCCCGTCGATCCGGAGGCGACGCTGACCGCGGTCGACCACGCGCCGCTCGACGAGCTCGGGGCCACGATCGTGCGCTCGGTGGTCGGGGTGTGGGACTCCCCCGCCGGGCCGGGCGTGGTCGCCACGGTGCGCAGCATCTTCGGCGGCGGCGAGGCGAGCCCGGCCCGCGCGTTCCTGCTCCAGGTGGTGCTCGAACGGGTCCGGGTGCGGATCGCCACCCCCACCGACGACGGCCGGGCGCGGGTGGCGCTGGCGGCCGCGCAGATGGTCGGCCTGCTCACCGCGCGCAAGATCGTCGACATCGAGCCGTTGGCGTCGATGCCGATCGACGAGGTCGTCGCCGCGGTGGGCCCCGCGGTGCAGCGCTACCTGACCGGCGATATCGGTACCGGCGGCGCGTGATTCAGCGCGAGCGCACCCGCACGATGGCAGGCGGGATGTCGCGCAGCACCGGGAGCGCGGCGAACAGCGGCAGGGTGGCGGCGAGTGGACCGTGCGATGGCCCGTAGGAGCTCACCGTGACCTCGTCGACGGCGGGTGTCCACGACCGCAGCAGCGCGGCGATCCGGCTCCGTTCGACACCCCACGGCATCGGCGGCGCGAGGTAGTCCGGCGTCTTGCGGAAGCCGCGCATCGTCTTGCGCGAGAACCACGGTGGGATGGTGTCGAACATCAGCTCGACGCCGGGGAAGCGTTCGAGGATCGCGGTGACCAGATGGCACACGTCCTCGGGCGCGAAATACATGAAAAGCCCCTGGGCCGTGACGAACACGCCGCGCGCCGGGTCGACGTGGTTGAGCCAGCTCAGATCGAGCGCGCTGATCGGCAGGTACTCGCAGCGCTCGGTGGGCGGCAGGAACCGCCGGCGGATCTCGATCGATTCGGGCACGTCGACACACAACCAGCGCACCGTGCCGTCGTCGCAACGCTGGAACTGGGTCTCCAGCCCGGCGGCGAGTTCGACCACGGTCCCGCCGGGGTGGGCGGCCAGCCACGGCCGCAGCACCTCGTCGAAGCGCGCCGAGCGCACCGCGTGTGTGCCGTCGGGTGCTCCGAAAGTGCGGACATAGTCGAAATCGATGGTGTCGTACAGGCGTTCGCAGTCGGGGTCGGTGAGGACCGCGTCGGGGCGCTTCACCTCCGACCCGCGGTTGTGCAGGGTCCAGAGCATGGTCAGCGGGACACCGCTCAGAGCTACGTCGTCGGACATCGAAGGCACCTCTTCCGGTCGCCGGACGGGTATCGCCACCCGCCGGGGTGACGACTGAGGTAACCCTAACTCCTAAAGCGGGGCTGTGGGGAGACTCGCGTCGGCGCGTGCCCACGGTGGCAGCCAGCGGTCGGCGGGTTCGGTCGGACGGCCGGTCGCGAAATGCGCCAGCAGGGTGGACACCGCCGGGTGGGTGTCGTCGGTGCGCACGCAGACCGACCAGGGGTAGCAGGGCGTCGGGTCGATCAGCTCGATGCGGCGCAGATTCCGGCGGGAGGCGGCCTCGATGCGGGTGTCGACGCTGATCAGGGTCGCGGTCCGCGGATCGCCGCCGATCGTGTCGAGGAGATGCTCCATCCCGAAGTTGGGTCCGGCGCGATCGATGTCGAGGTCGAAGTCGGCGGTGAGATCGCGGTAGTAGGCGTCCCATTCGGTGCCGGTCGCCAGGCCCGGCATCCACAGCCGCACCGCGCGCAGCTCGGCCATCCGGATCGAATCCCGTTCGGCCAGTGGATGTTCCGCGCCGACGAGTAGTTGCAGCGGTTCGTCGTAGACCCGGTGCGCGACGACCGCGTCCGGCAGCACGGGCGACGCGACCGCCAGCAGCGCCGCGTCGATCTCGCCGTCCGCGACCGCAGGCACGGCCGCGTCGCCGCGCAGGGTCACGACGTCGAGCTCCACCGCCGGATGAGCACGGTGGAAGCGCCGCAGCAGGGCGGCCGAACCGACCCTGGTGGCGATCACGTCGACGCGCAGCGGCCGCGTCGGTGGCCGCAGCGCCGCTTCCGCGCGGCGGCAGGCCAGCAGGATCTCACGGGCGTGCGGCAACAGCTCCCGGCCGCTCGCGGTCAGCTCGGCGCCGTGCGGCGTGCGGCGGAACAGCTGCGTGCCGTAGGCGGCCTCCAGGCCCGCGATGCGCTTGGACACCGCCTGCTGGCTGATGCCGAGATCGATCGCGGCCTCCTGGAACTGCCCGGTGTCGACGACGGCGACGAAGGTGGCGACGGCTCGGAAATCCACGGGGTCCACCCTAGACAGGCACGCGGACATCGGCGGACAACCGTGGGTTGTGCGAATCGCGCGATCCGTTGTTTGATCCGCTGGGGTGCGCGGTGTTTCGGTGTCGGGCATGCGCAGCACCGCCGTCTCGGCGCCCCGGCTCGGCCGCGACTTCCGCAGGCTCTGGACCTCGTTCGGCGTCAGCGCCCTCGGCAGCCGGATCGCGCTGGATTCGTTCGCCCTGCTCGCGGTGACGCACCTGGGGGCCGGGGCGCTCGCGGTGGCGGCGCTGGCCGCGATCGGACCGGCGGCCGGCGCGGTGCTGGCGGCACCGCTGGGTGGCTGGGCGGAGCGCGCGCCCAAGCGGGCGGTGCTGATCGGCGCCGATCTGGTGCGCTGCGCGGTGCTGGCGAGCGTGGCCGCCGCGTGGTGGCTGGGGGTGCTCGGATACGGGCTGCTGGTGGTGGTCGCGGCCGTCACCGCCGCGGCGACGATCGTGTTCACCGCCGCGCGGGGTTCACTGCTGCGCGTGGTGGCACCGCCGGAGCTGCTGCTCGCGGCCAACAGCAGGCTCGAGGCGACGCAGTGGGCGGTCACCGCGACCGGGCCGCCCGTCGGCGGGGTGCTGCTCGGACTGTTCGGGCCGGTGATCACCGTGGCGATCGATGCGGTCAGCTATCTCGGGTCGGGCTGCGCGCTGGCCGGGATCCGGGCGCGGGAGTCGGTCGCGACGCGGTCAGCGGTGGTGGGCGGTACCGGGGTGGGTCTGCGGATCATCGTCGCGGATCCCGCGCTGCGGCTGCTGTGCGTGCACACGTGTCTGGTCAACGGCTTGATCCTGGGCAGCGCGCCGGTGCTGACGGTGCTGCTCGTCCGCGATCTCGGCTTCGCGACCTGGCAGTACGGGGTCGTCCTCGGGGTGCCGTGCCTGGGCGGTCTCGCGGCGACCCGGCTGACCGGGCCGCTCGTGCGCCGTTTCGGCGCGGGCGTGGTCCTGCGGGGCGCGGGGGTCGCGCGGGTCGGGGTGTCGATCGGCTTGGCGTGGACGCCCGCGGGTGTGCCGGGGATGGTCGTCGTGCTGGTGATCCAGACCTGGATCGTCGCGGCGATGGCGGTGTTCACCCCCGTGTTCGCGACCTACCGGCTCGAACGCATCGCGCCGGGCGTCACCACCCGCGTGCTGACCGCCTGGACCGTCACCAACAGCGCGGTCGTCGCCGCGACCACGGTGGCGATCGGAGTGGTCGCGCAGCTGTGGGGTGGCAGGCCCGCGCTGCTGGTGACCGGGATCGCGCTGATCGCCGGTGCCGCGGCGCTGTGGGCCGTTCCGCTCAGGACTGGGCGGTGAAGAACTCGTGCTCGGCGTCGTCGACGTCGCGGGCCTCGTCGACCAGCAGCACCGGGATGCCGTTGTCGATCGGGTAGGCCCGGCGCAGGCGCGGGTTGTAGAGCACACTCGCGTCCGATTCGGTGCGCACCAGCTGCAACGGGCCCTTGTCCTGGGGGCAGGCCAGCAGGCCGAGCAGGGTTGCGTCGATGGTGGATTCGTGCGCCATGTCCCTAACCTACCGCGCCCGCCGGAACGAGATGTAGCGGTGCCCGAAGAAGCTGAGCACCGCCACCAGACCCATCACGATCACCGACGCGGGCGCGGCCGGGAACCCCAGCGCCGTCACAGCCACCTCGACCAGGATCACGTTGAGCACCAGCCCGCCCGCGTTGACCCCGCAGAAGGCGACGAAGTCGCGCAGCACCCGCCCCCGCACCCTGAACACCAGGGTGCGGTGCAGCACGAACGCGAGCACCATGCTGACCGCGTACGCCGCGACCACCGCGAGCCCCGGCCTGCCGTCGCCGAAGACGCTCAGCCAGAACACCGTCAGCGCCATGCCGAGCAGGGTGTTGAAGCCGCCGACGATCGCGAACGCCAGCTCCTGACGCTTGACGATGCGCAGCAGCGGGCCCGGCGTCTCGAGCACGCCGCCCGCCGACGCCGCCTCGGCGGTCATCGCACCGCGTCCGCGAGCTCGGTGTCGTCGGCGGGGATCGACTCGGCCGCGGGCGCGTCCTGTTCGTCCTCGGGCTTGCGGCCGCGCACGTAGAGCCACTGGAACAGCCCGAGACCGAGCAGGCCGAGCACGATGGCGGCGCCGCCGATCTTCCAGCCCGGCGGACGCCAGGTCAGCTCGAGGTCGCCGTTGCGGGTGCCCGCCGGGATGTCGACCGCGACGAAGCTCTTCGCGACCACCGTGAACGGCACGTCCTTGCCGTCGATGCTCGCCCGGTAGCCCGGCCAGCCGAGCCGCGCGAACACCACCCGGCCGCCGTTCTCGGAACTGACCCTGACCTCGCTGGTGGTGTCGGACTCCGAGACCGAGACCGCGGTGCCGCCCTCGACCGCGGAGACGCGGCCGTTGCGGGTGGAGATCAGGCCGTTCTCGCGTTCGAGCACCGCGATGTACTTCTCGTGGCCCGGGTAGTCGACCCACTTCCAGCCCGCGGGCGCTTCCTGGGCACGCGCGTCCGGGTAGAGCGCGCGCTGCAGGACGACCCGGTCGACGTTCATCAGGTCGACGATGGTCTTGCCGGTCGACGGCTCGACGGCGAACGCGCGCCGGTACGCGTCGGGGCAGACGCTGGTGTCCCAGCGCATGCAGAGCATGTCGCCGAACCAGAAGTGCCCGTTCGGGGTGTACCCGCTGACGTAGGTGAGTTCGAGGTCCTTGGCGTAGTTGCCGAACACCAGCGAACCGTAGGCGCCGTCGGGGGTGCGCTCCCCCGGCTGGATCAGCGCGCGATCACCCAGTTGCAGGGTGGTGCCCGCGAAGTCGGGGAACGCGGCCATGGCGGCCGCGCGGTCGCTGGGCAGGTTCCAGCTCATCGGGGTCGGTTGTGCCCGGTCGACCTGGAAGTAGGCGATCGGGAACACCGCGACGATCGCCAGCGCGACCGCCGCCGAGGTGCCCTTGTGGACCGCCAGCCACACCACCCCGGCGCCGAGCGCGGCCAGGACCAGCGCGGCGCCGACGTGGACCGCCCAGTTGTGCGGGTCGGCCGAGAACGAGCGCACCCAGAGCAGGCCGATCAGCACCGCGGCGGCGATGCCGCGCGAACGCCAGTCCTTGAAGGTCGCGAACCGGCCGAGCAGCACGCAGACCAGCAGCAGCAGACCCAGCGCCACCATCGGCAGCACGCGGGCGGGCCAGCGCAGCGGGCCGATCGTGCCGGGGCCCGCGGTCCACATCAGCGCCGCGATCGCGAACAGCGCGATGCCACTGAGCTCGCGCCACGCGGCCCGCGCCCTGCCCCAATCGATGAACGCCAGCGCCGGGACCAGGAACCAGGCGATGTAGACCACCGGCAGCGGCTGCACATAGCCCCACCACGAGGTGAAGGCGGGCAGCGTCGATGGCAGGCTCGCGTTCAGCGATTCCGACCACGGCACGGTGAGGAACTGGTCGTTGTTGATCTGGGCGGTGCCGCGCCAGGTCACCTTGGCCGACAGCATCGACGGCAGGTAGGTCGCCACCCCCGCCAGCGCCGCCAGCCCGGCGACGGCCAGCAGCCGCAGCGGCGGCTTCCACGCCTTCTGGTAGATCAGCTCGCCGACCGCGACGGCACCGATCATCAGACCGGCCTCCACCGCCGGGAAGATGTACTGCACCGAGATCGCGAGGTAGAGGTAGACGAATACCGGGATCGGCCCGCCCCGGCCGCGCGCGTAGCGGACCCCCGAGGCCCACGCGTGCACCATCCACGCGGTGCCGGTGAACGCGGTCATCCAGCTGGCCTCGTCGAAGAACAGCAGCCAGCCGGTGAACGGGATCGAGACGCCGGCCAGCGCGGCCCACTGCACCTTCGAGCCGTAGGCCAGGCAGATCCGGTACACGCCGAGGCCGAGGATGATCGCGAAGATCAGTTTCACCACGGTCGCGTACAGCACGAGATTGTCCACCGAGGGCGCGATCAGATCGATCAGCAGCTGCGGCGGATTCAGCAGTCCCGCTTCTTCGATCGAGTAGTTTCCGGCCATCCAGTGCTCGGGCACCATCACCGGCAGATCACCGTCGCGCAGCCGCCTGCCGAGCATCACCCACAGCGGCACGTACTGGGATTCGGTGTCGTCGGTGTAGAAGTGCCTGGCGTTGGCCAGCAGAACCGCGCCGTAGCCCGCGATCACTCCGAGGGAGGTGATCAAGCCCCACAGGTACACGGCACGACGGGGAGGGGTTCTACTTTCCACCACGAGGACCAGACCCTACAGGTATACGATCACAGCGCCACCGCCGCACGGGCATTGCAGGAATACCCTCCGATCGCCCCACGATGCCACACCACGAAGCGTCGCATTCCGGTGTTAAAGTGCGCACCACCGCAGGAGTCTCTGCTGTCCTCGGCGCCAGCCGCCAATAGACACGAAAGTCGACGATGCCGCTTCCTCCCGCACCCTCGTCCCGCTCCGGCGCCGTTCTGCGTGCCGGTGCGCCCGACCGCAACGGGTCGCGCCCGGTGCACTCGGTGTCGGTGGTGGTCCCGGTGTATCGCGGCGAGGAGACGATCGCGGCGCTGGTGGCCGAGCTGGACCGGCTGACCGGTCCGTCGACGTCGAAGGACGGCGCGCGCTTCGCGGTCGAGGAGATCATCCTCGTCCACGACAACGGCCCCGACCGTTCGGACGTGGTGCTGCAGGACCTGGCCCGCACCTACCCGCAGGTGCGCCCGGTGTGGTTGAGCCGCAACTTCGGCCAGGACGCCGCGACGATCGCGGGCATGGCCGCGGCACGCGGCGACTGGATCGTCACCATGGACGAGGACGGTCAGCACGATCCGGCCTTCATCGCCGATTTCCTCGACGCCGCGCTGGCCTCGCGCGCGGACCTGGTCTATTCGAAGCCGACCAACACCCGCCCGCACGGTTTCCTGCGCAATCTCACCTCGCGCGGCGCCAAGATCGTGCTGGCGACGGTGTTCGCGTTCCCTGATTCGACGCGGTTCGAGAGCTTCCGGCTGATCCGCGGCGACATCGGCCGTCAGCTGGCCGAGGTCGCCGCCAACGGCGTGTACCTGGACGTGGCGCTGACCTGGGTGGTCGGCAACGCCGTCCAGGTGCCGGTGGAACTGCGCGCCGAGGGCCGCGACGAGTCCGGCTACAACTACCGCCGCCTGTTCTCCCTGTTCTGGAAGATGGTGCTGTGCAGCGGCACCCGTGGCCTGCGTCTGGTGAGCATGCTCGGGTTGACCCTCGCACTCGGCGGTGTCGCGATGGCGGCGGTGATCATCGCGCAGGCGCTGACCCAGGACAACCACAATCCCGAGGGCTGGGCGTCGATCATCGTCGTGCTGCTGCTGTGCTCGGGTGCCACCTTGTTCTCGCTGGGCCTGATCGCGGAGTATCTCGGTGTGGCGCTGCACATCCTGGTCGGCAAGCCGCTGTACCTGACGGTCGAGAGCCCCACGCCGCGCCCGGATACGATGCATGCGCCGGCCGTGTCTCATCGAGTCGACGCCGTGGCGCCGGCAGCCGCGGCGGAGAAGGGTCACCACGAGTGAACGAGCGCATCATCTTCAGCAGGCCGTTCCGCGCCGCCGCCGAGCGCGCCAATCTGCTGGCCGTGCTCGATTCCGATCACAGTCACGGTGACGGCCGGTTCACCAAGTCGGCGACGGCGAAGATCAAGGCCATCACCGGCGCCGACCACGCCCTGCTGACCACCTCGTGCACGCACGCCCTCGAACTCGGCGCGCTGCTGCTGGAACTGGGCCCCGAGGACGAGGTGATCGTCCCGAGCTTCGCGTTCACCTCGGCGGCGACGGCGATGGCGCTGCGCGGGTCCACGTGCGTGTTCGTCGACATCGACGACGCGACCGGCAACATCGACCCGGCGGCCGCGGCGGCCGCGATCACCGACCGCACCAAGGCGATCGTCGTCATGCACTACGGCGGCGTGGCCGCCGACATGGAGCCGCTGCTCGCGCTGGCCGCCCAGCACGGGGTGGCGATCATCGAGGACAACGCGCACGGCCTCGGCGGCACCTGGCGCGGCAGGCAGCTCGGCACCATCGGCACGCTGGGCACCCAGAGCTTCCACGACACCAAGAACGTGCACTGCGGTGAGGGTGGCGCGCTGCTGCTCTCGGACGAGATCCTGATGGGTCGCGCCGAGATCATGCGCGAGAAGGGCACCGACCGGGCGCGTTTCCTGCGCGGCCAGGTCGACAAGTACTCCTGGCAGGACATCGGCTCGAGCTACCTGCCCAGCGAACTCAACGCGGCGGTCCTGGACGCGCAGCTGGCCGAGTTCGACACCATCCAGCAGCAGCGCCACCGGGTGTGGGACACCTACGCGGCCGCGCTGCCCGAGTGGGCGGCCCGCAACGACGTCCGCCCGATGACGGTGCCCGCCGACCGCGGCCACACCGCGCACCTGTTCTACCTGCGGATGCCGACCGAGGAGAGCCGCGACGGCATCATCGGCCATCTCGCCGAGCGCGGGATCGTCGCGCCGTTCCACTACATTCCGCTGGACTCCAGCCCGGCCGGGCTCAAGTACGGCCGCACGCCGGTGCCCTGCACCCGATCGGCGAACTTCTCGGCGACGATCGTGCGGCTGCCGCTGTGGCCGCTGCTCTCGGAAGCGCAGCAGACCCGCGTCATCGACGCGGTCACCGAGTTCCGGGTGTAGTCCCGGCGCGTTCCGCGCGACGCTCAGCGGCCGAAGCGCGTGTTCACCCAGGCCAGGGCATCGTCGTAGCCCGCTTCGAGCAGGCCGCGGTGGTCGATGCCGGAGTAGGTGCGGTAGTCCACCGCCTGACCCGCGATCCGCTGCTGAGCCACCATGGCGTCGGTGGCGAGCGGCAGCACCACGATGTCGCCGGACCCCTGCTGCACCAGCAGCGGTGTGGTCAGCGGTAGCGAGCTCGGGTCGTTGGCGTCGAGGACCCCGGCGAGCGCGTCGACGTCCGGGTCATCGGTGAACACCGTGTCCGGATCGAGTCCGCCCCAGGAGTCGGCGGCCCGCAGCTGCCCGACGCAGCGGTCGTCGGCCTGACCGAGCATCGACAAGGCCTGCGGCGCGAGGAAAGTCGACGGGTCGATCGGGGCGACTGTTTCCGCGCCGCGGATGAACAGTGGCAGGAACGCCACCGAACCGGCCGGGACCCGGTCCGCCGCGATCCCGGCGTGCCCGATCACGCCCAGCCCCCGCACGACGGGCCCGAGGTGCGATGCCGGGGCCATCGCCACCGAGCCGAGCAGTCGCATCCCGGGCGCCCACTCCTGCGAGCGCGCGTTGGCGAAGATCGCGGCCTGGCCGCCCTGCGAATGCCCCATCGCCACCCATCGGGTGCCGACCTCCGGCGCGACCACCCGGGCGGCGGTCGCCATATCGGCGACGGCGCGCTGCTCGGCCTCCCCGATCAGGTAGCCGTGCGCGCCGGGCGTGCCGAGTCCCTGGTAGTCGGTCTGCGCCACCGCGTATCCGGCGGCGATCCAGCGCGCCTGCACGTCACGGGCGCGTGCGGTGTAGTCGTGCGCGGGGAAGGACGGGTCGGTGTCCCGCGACGGCGCGCAGACGTCGGCGGTGCCGGTGGTGCCGTGCGCCCACGAGATCAGCGGCCAGCCCCCGGCGGGCGGCTCGCCCTCGGGCACCGCGAGCGTGCCGGAAACCGCGACCGGAGCGCCCTGCATGTCCACCGACCGGTACAGCACCAGGTAGTTGCGCGCACCCGGCAGCGCGGGATCGCCGGTGAGCGGTCGCGACCGGATCACCGAGCCGTGCTCGCCCGGCACCAGATCCGCTGCGGGCGAATAGAATTCGAGCCCGGCCGGTCCGGTCTCGGCGATCGCGACGGGCGGGCCGACCGCGAGCAGCGCGGCGAGCACGGCCACCGGCGCCGCCAGTCGAGCCGCGACAGTCCCCGTCCGAGAGCCGATCACTACGAACCTCCGAGTCCGCCCGCGCCGGAACGCGGGACGCCGATCAGTGCCGCGGGCAATCTACCCGACGCGCACCGATCGACCCGGACTCGACTCAGTGGCCGCCGAACAACGCCGCGGCCGCGGCGTCGGTGAGCACCTCGTAGACGTCGGCCTCCCGGTGGTAGATCCAGGTGTTCGGCCCCGCCTTCGGCAGGCCGGCGGCCTGCACCGCCGTGGCCGACGGCCGGAAGCTGGTGCTGCGCGGGATCTCGTCGACGACGTAGACCAGATCGGGTCGCTGGTCGGGGGCCAGTGCCCGCATCGCCTCGGTGATGTCACCCGGTTCGATGCGGAAACCCGTGCGCACGCTCAGCGCGGCCGCGGCCAGCACACCCGACGGCGTCGTCAACCCGTAGGCGACCTCCATGTCGACCGGGGTGATGTCGTTGAGCACGTCGATGATCGGCTGGGTGAATACCGGCCCGCGCGCCGTACGGATCACCGTGTCGCGGCGGTCGACCAGCCAGTAGTCGCCGTCGCTGTCGCGCCGGAACAGGTTCTCCGTCGGCCACCAGGCGTCTCCGGCCCGGAACACGCCGCGCAGCCCACCGTCGGACAGGTCACCACCGTCGACCGACTTGCCGAGCAGCAGACCCGGCTCGTTGTCGGCGCAGCGCCGCGCGAAACCGTCGTCGCCGACGAGGATCTGCTCGGTGACCGGGTCGTAGGCGACCAGTTCGACGTGCGCGGTGCCCGGCACCGGCCTGCCCTTGGACCCGATCTTGGCGCCGGGCACATTGGCCAGCACCACATCGCCGTCGATCGAGGCGTAGAACTCCAGCACCCGGGCCGGGGTGAACTGCTCCAGGGTGCGCCGCCACAGCCCGGCGGGCATGCCGGAGCCGATGAACAGCCGGATCGGGTGGTTGTGCCCGGCCGGGAAGACCTGCGCGTCGAGCAGGTCGCGCAGCATCGTCCACGTGTAGGTGACCACGGTGACGCCGTAACGGTGCACCTCCTCGGCGAACCGGCCCGGCTCCATGTCCATCGGCCTGGCCAGCGCGATCCGGCTGCCACCCGCGATCGCGCCACCGAGACTCACCAGCAGACCCGACGAATGATGCAGCGGCGCGAGGCAGTACACGGTGTCGCGGCGATCGAGGTCGGCCGCGCTGGCGGTGCCGAACGCCGACAGCGCCCAGCGGTGGTTGGTGATGTATTTGGCCTCGAGCCGGTCACCGGTGCCGATGACGAGGATGAACGCGAGCTCGCGCGCCAGGCCCGGATTGGGCCGGTACCACGCGGGCACGCGCACCTTCGACGGGTCGATCTGCTCGAGATCGATCACCCGGTCCCCGGTCGGCAGCGCGAGCCGCCGGGCGTCACCACCGCCGAGCACCAGCACCCTGGCGCCGGTCGCGGCGGCGGTGCGCAGGTTCTCCGGGTCGGTGATCAGCGTCTGCACGCCGGTCAGCTCCATCGCCCGGTCCAGCTCGGCGCCGGGGGCCAGCAGCACCGCGACGGCGCCGAGGCGCGAGAGCGCGGCCACGGCGGCCAGCGCGCTCGGCCTGGTCTCCATGACGACGCCCACCCTGGTGGCGGGCCGGATGCCGACCGAGATCAGGCCGCGCACCACATTGTCGATGCGCACCTCCACCGCGGCGTTGGTGTGCACCCGGTCGTCGAAGAGGAACAGGTCCTTCTGCGGCGCCCGCTTGGCGTGCTCGTGCAGCAGTTTGCCCAGCGAGATCCGGGTGTGCGGCTGGATCATGCCGAGCCGGGTCAGGCGCGGCAGCGCCCGCGCGGCCTCCCCCGCCATCTCGACGGAACCGCGAATCGTGTTGCTGGCGATGCCTTCCAGCGCCTTGCCGACGCCGGCGCCCGCCTCGGCCAACGACGCCGCGGTGTGCACCACCCGGGTCGCCGCGGTGCGCGGGGCGTTGCTCGCGACATGTTCTTTCATCGGCACGATCTGCTCGGGCAGCGCGCCGTTGCCGTCCATCCAGGCGATCCAGTCACGCACCATCGGCCAGGTGTGATTGGTCGCGGTCGAACCGGCGACGAGACCGAAATGCCCTGCCACCAAACTGGCTTCGTAGACCTCGGCGTTGGGCGCGGCCCGCACGATGCCGCGCACGGCACCGGGCTGGCCGATGTCGTCGACCTCGCCGACGAAGGCCAGGATCGGGCACCGCAGCTCGGCCAGCGAGATCGGGTGATCGCGGATCACGAAGCCGCCCAGCATCATCCGGTTGTGCGCGACGAACTGCTTGAGCAGATCCGCGACCGCGGGACCCGAATACCCCACCCAGCCGTCGCTGTTGAGGAAACGGCGCTGACGTTCCTTGGGCAGCAACGCTTCCCGGTCGTGCAGCTGCAACAGGAAGTCGATCCGCGACTTGGCGGTCTTGACCGGGTCCAGCATCTGGAAGCCGATGCGCACCATCGACTCGGTGATCGGCAGGCGGTGCATCACGTGGTCGGCCAGGAAGTCGGCCACCTCGGAGACCACGCCGTAGGGCAGCCCGAACGGCATGCCCGCGACGATGTCGACAGGGCTGCCGAAAGTGACGATGGAGGCCACGCCCTTGCCGTACCGGTAGGCGGCGGTCTGGTAGGCGAACATGCCGCCCTGCGAGTACCCCATCAGGTGCAGCTGCGCGCCGGTGGCCTCGCACACGGTGTCGATGGCCGAGTCCACCGCGAGCACGTGGTCGGCCAGGTCACGTTCCCAGCCGCCCTCCTCGGTGGCCGGCGAGCCGAAATCGATGACCCAGCAGTCGATTCCGCTCGCGTGCAGGATGCCGACGGCACCGCCGGCGGCGTTCACGTCCCAGATGTCGGCGTTCACCATCAGCGGCGGAACCAGCAGCGCCACCGGGCGGCCCGGCGTCGTATCGTCGGGGAAGTAATGACGCAGCCGGTACATGCGTCTGCGCTCGACGACCTCGAAGGGCGAGGACTCGACATCGTGGGCCAATCCGCCGAAGCGGATCACCTCCAGTCCGTTCTGCGCGGTAGCCAGCAACCGCTGCATCGAACCGACCACACCTTTTGGACTGATATCCACCATTCCCACCTGGCCTACCCTGCTGAAAGTGACACACCTCACACACCCCGATGTGCTCATATGAGCTAACCACACCGGACCTCCATTATGTGTCGGCTGTGACAGGCCGCATGTTGCGGCGATTCGGGTCACACCGTGGCAGTTCAGCGGCCCATCACGTTGACGTAGACGCTGTCGAACGGCTCGCTGCTCACACTGAGATCGCCGCGGAACGGATAGTCCAGCGCGGCGATCAGGAAGATCATCGCGCCGAGGAAGAACGCGAACAAGCCGCCGAGCACCAGATGCGCGTGTTTGCCGAGGCTGAACAGGCACAGCAGCACCAGGTTCACCGCGCCGCCGACCAGGATCGTCCACCAGAGCACGTCCGGAATGCCGCCTTTGGTGGCATTGATCCGGTGTCTGCGGTCGGAATCGAAGCGGGCGAACTGGTCGATGGTGGCGGCGTGCACGATCTCCTCGGCGCTGCTGGACGGCCGGAATTCGAGCAGGTGCCCCTGGAACCTGGTCACCAGCGCGGTGCCACCCATCGGCTCCTCGCCCTCCCGCAGCGCGGGCCAGACGACGTCGAGCACATCGCGGGTGTAGTCGGCGAGATCCTCGCGCAGCAACTCCCGGTACGGCTCCGGATAGGCGCTCACCTCCCGGTAGAGCGTGCCGATCGCGGCGGCCTCGTCGGCGACCCGGCTCTGCGCCACGTCGTAGGACTCGTAGGTGGCGGCCGCGATGAGCCCGAGCAGCAACCCGTAGAACACCCCGCCGACGGTGAGCACCATCGTGACGGTCTCGTTCCAGCCGGGTTCGGGTCCGAACGCACGCTGCACCGCCGCTCTGCTGAGCAGGATCCCGGTCACGGTGAGCCCGACGGCCGTGCCGGTGATGAGAAGGAAGTCCAGCCAGATCGGTAGCTCGTATATCCAGGTGAACATGATCCGACGATAACGACCCCTGATCCGATTCCGGCATCGATCCGCGATTCATCCCAGGACATCTCGCGGTCCGCAATCGCCTACCGCGCAAGGGATCTCCCGGTCACAGCCATGTTTTCGCGAATAGCTCGCGCACGGCGCCGCCGACCACCTACCATCGAACTCGTCCGGAACGCACTGACACGCATCGACTTTCGTGTAACACCGTTTCACACGCCCGGTTTCACCCCGCGCAGGACCATTCGATTCGCATCGTTACCCACCCCCAGCCTGTCGCGCATCGTCGCGCCACACAGGCCGATCGGCCGTGCCGATTTCCGTCCCGAGGTGAGGATCTCCATGACCATCGAAATGCCGCTGCCCACAGACAATTCCGTCCGCAAGAGCCTCAGTACCACCGCGGCGCATCAGCTGGCGCACACCACCAAATCCGAGCCGCAGATGCAGGGCATCAGCTCCCGGTGGCTGTCCCGCGCGCTGCCATGGGTGCAGGTCGCGGGCGGTATCTACCGCGTCAACCGGCGACTCACCCACACCGTCGGCAACGGCGAGGTCGAGTTCGTCGTCGACGGTGCGCGCGCCAGGGTGATCCCCCAGGAATTGCGCGAACTGCCCGCGCTGCGCGATGTCGACGACGAGCTGATCTTGCGCCCGCTGGCCGACAATTTCGTCCAGTACGATCTCGATCCCGGTGCCGTCGTCGCCGAATTCGGCAATCCCATGGATCAGGTGATCCTGGTCGTCCACGGGAAACTCGCCAGGATCGGCTCCGGTGAATACGGCGAGTCGACCAAACTCGGCATGCTGTCGGGCGGTGACTACTACGGCGAGGACATGCTCACCGACCCGTCGGCCATTTGGCCGGACACCGTGAAAACGGTGACCAGAACGACAATTCTGTGTCTGCCCAGACAATCGTTCGAGCAATTCCTGGAAATGAATCCCGACCTCGCCCGCATTCGCTCCGACGCCGCCCGGACGCCACAGCGAACGCAGAATTCCAAGGGCGAGGCCGATATCGAGATCTCCTCGGGCCACTCCGGAGAGCCCCTGCTCGAGGGCACCTTCGTCGACTACGACGCGAGTCCCCGGGAATACGAGCTCAGCCTGGCGCAGAGCGTGCTGCGGATCCACACCCGCGTCGCGGATCTGTTCAACGACCCGATGAACCAGGTCGACCAGCAGTTGCGCCTGACCGTCGAGGCGCTCTACGAACGCCGCGAGCACGACCTGGTGAACAATCCGGAGTTCGGCCTGCTGCACAACTGCGACCTCAAGCAGCGCATCACCACCGAGTCCGGCGCACCGACCCCCGACGACATGGACGAGTTGCTGAGCATGCGCCGCGGCACCAAGTTCTTCCTCGCGCACCCGAAGGCGATCGCGGCGTTCGGTCGCGAATGTTCGCGCCGCGGACTGTATCCCGACCCGGTGGAGTTCCAGGGCCACCGCGTCCCCGGCTGGCGCGGCGTGCCGATCCTGCCGTGCGGCAAGATCCCCGTCAGCGCCACCCAGACCACCTCGATCATGGCGATGCGGATCGGGGAGAAGGACCAGGGCGTGGTCGGCCTGCATCAGACCGGCATCCCCGACGAGTACGAGCCGAGCCTCAACGTCCGGTTCAAGCAGATCGACGACCAGTCGATCATGTCCTACCTGGTGAGCTGCTACTACTCGGCCGCCGTCCTGGTCCCCGACGCGCTCGGCGTTCTCGACGACGTCCTCGTCGCGCGCCGGGCCGACTGATCGGCGCGCGCCGTGTCGATCCTCACCAGGGCGGCGGCGCCGCACGCGAGCACCGAGCTCGCCGCCACGGTGGCCGCCCTGCTGCACGACGCGACGGCACCCGCGGTCCTGTTCACCCGGCTCGGCACCTCGGCATCCACACTCCCCCACCGGGTTTCGCCGTCCCCGCCCCGGCCGTTCGGCCCGCGCCGGCTGCCGGGTCCGACCGGCCTCGGCACCACCAGCCTGTGGCGCAGCGAGCAGGCTCCACCGGTCACCGAGACGAAGAGCGGTGCACCGCAGCAGATTCCGCCTCTCTACTGTCCGCCACCCGAACGTGACGATCCCGCGCTGGCCGAGGCCGTCAATGTCGGCCTGCTCGCCTGGGCCGCCGAGATCGGCCTCTACGAAGGACGACTCGACGAACTCGGCAAGGCCGACTTCGGCCGGCTGATCATGCTCGCCCACCCCGATTGCGACGACCCCGACTTGCTCCTGGGCGCCGCCCGCTGCGCGGTCGCCGAATGGTCGGTCGACGACTACTACTGCGAGGAGGACGCCCCTGGCGACACCGCACCCGACGGCACCCCGTCCAGCGCCGCCGCCGAACTCGGACCCCGGCTCGAGCTCGCCGCGGCCGCGATGGACCCGGCGCACCTGCCCGCGCGGTACGCGCCCCGGCTCGAACAGGCCATGCAGGCCGACCCGATCCTGCGGGCGTTCCGCACCTCCTTCGCGTGCCTGGCGGGGTACGCGAGCCCGGCGCAGCTGGCCAGGTTACGCACCGAGATCGCGGGCTGGTTCATCGCGCTCGGCGCCGAGGCCGGCTGGCGCGCCGCGGACCGGATGCCACCGGTCTGGGAGTACCTCACCAACCGGCAGCCGCACAGTTTCCTGCCGTGTATGGCGCCGATCGACGTCGTCGGGGGCTACGAGCTCGGTGCCCCCGAGTACACCGATCCGGCCGTCCGACGGGTCACCACCACGGCCGCGCTGGCCGCCCAGATGGTGAACGACCTGTATTCGATGGCGCGCGAGGACCTTTCCGGCGGCAGGGAGTTCAACCTGCCGACGGTCCTGGCCGCCGAGGAGGGCTGCGGCCGCGCCGACGCGGTCCTGCGAACCGCACAGATCCACGACGAGCTCATGCACCGCTTCGAACGGGAAGCGGCCCCGCTCGCCGCCGCGGGCTCACCCCAGCTGCGCCGATTCCTGGCCGGCCTGTGGGCCTGGATGGGTGGCAACCGCGCCTGGCACGCCGGCAGCCGCCGCTACCACGACATCGCTCCAGGAGAGGACGACCGATGACCATCGCGAACCCCCAGACCGACCGCACCGTCCTGCGCACCACGTACCAGCGCTCCGTCGCGGCCTACTGGAACAACAACCCCAACGACGATCGGGTGAACACCAAGCTCGGCGAGGTCGACGGTCTCTACCACCACCACTACGGCATCGGCGCCCCCGACTGGTCGGTCATCGAAGGGCCGGAGGCGACCAAGCAGGACCGGATCGTGCGGGAACTGCACCGGCTCGAGACCGCCCAGGCCGACTTCCTGCTCGACAATCTCGGGCCGATCCAGAACGCGGACCGCCTCGTCGACGGCGGCTCGGGCCGCGGCGGCACCAGCTTCATGGCGGCCGAGCGTTTCGGCTGCCAGGTCGACGGGGTGTCCATCTCCGAATACCAGGTGGGCTTCGCCAACGACCAGGCCGCGACGCGTGGGGTCACCGACCGGGTCAAATTCCACTTCCGCAACATGCTCGACACCGGTTTCGCCGACGAGTCGGTGCGCGGCATCTGGACCAACGAGACCACCATGTACGTCGACCTGTTCGACCTGTTCGACGAGTTCGCCCGGCTTCTGGAACCCGGTGGCCGCTACGTCTGCATCACCGGCTGCTCCAATGACGTGACCGGCGGCCGGTCCGCCTCGGTGAGCTGGATCGACGCGCACTACGGCTGCATGATCCATCCGCGCAGCGAGTATTTCCGGGCCCTGTCCGACAACGGCCTCATCCCCACCACCGTGGTCGACCTCACCCCCGACACCATCCCGTACTGGGAGCTGCGCACCCATTCCGAGCTCGCCACCGGCGTCGAGCAGCCCTTCCTCACCGCCTACCGCGAGGGGAGCTTCCAGTACCTGATGATCGTCGCCGATAAGGTGGCCAGGTGACCGAACAGCTCGCCGAACCGTCGACCGACCGCGAAGCCCTGCCCGTGGAACTGGTCGACGACGCGGGTCTGGCGATCGGAGCGTGCTCGGTGGCCGATGCTCATCGGCCACCGGGCACGCTCCACCGCGCCTTCTCGGTACTGCTGTTCGATCGGCACGGCCACGTGCTGATCCAGCAGCGCGCCGCGGTGAAGACCCGGTTCCCGCTCCAGTGGGCCAACACCTGCTGCGGTCATCCCGCACCCGGTCAGGCGGTGCTCGAGGCCGCCGCGATCCGGCTGCGCGAGGAGTTCGGCATGGCGGCCGAGCTCACCGAGGTCGGCACCTTCCGGTACCGCGCGGGCGACGAGAAGACCGGCCGGGTGGAGCACGAATACGACCACGTCGTGATCGGCGTGGTCGGCGATGTGCCACCGCGGCCCGATCCCGCCGAGATCGCCACCTGGGCCTGGATCGCCCCGCACGCCCTGCGAGCCGACCTCACCGACAATCCGGGGCGGTATACGCCGTGGCTGGCCGAGGTGCTCGAGATCGCCGACCGGGCACACACCGCCACCCAGGCCTAGCCCCTCCCCTCCTTGCCGTTTTCCCTGACAGCACGCTGTCCACCCATACCGAGGAGGCACCTATTCGTTAGATGCGCATATCTATATCTGCCGATGTTCTGAGTTCTTGGTGAAATCACAGGCTGGCCACAGTCGCCGACCAGGCCGGGCGCGGACCCTGAACAGGGAACGGTTACACCGACGGCGAGTGAGGTAGCGATGGTCGAGGTCGAGATCAACGACGACACGGTGACGGTCAATGTGCTCGGCGGGCATCGCCTGCTCGCCCTGCGCCAGCAGGTCGTGATCGACCGCGCCGCCATCACCGGCATCCGCCCCGCCGAGGTCGACCTGCGCCCGCCGTGGGTCCGCGCCCCCGGCACCTTCATCCCCGGCGTCATCGCCGCCGGCGTCTACCGCGGCAAGGGCCGGAAGGAATTCTGGGACACCACCTTCGGCGGCAGCGCTGTCCGCATCGACCTGGACGGACCCGATTTCACCCGGCTGGTCGTCGACGTCGACGATCTCGACGCCGTCCTGCGCGCGCTGACGCCCGAGGCGATCGCCGTCTGACCCGGCGCTCCGGCACTCAGGAGCCGAACGATTCCAGCAACCCGGTGTAGGGCTTCGGTGGCGGCGCGGCGAACTCTCCCCTGCCCGATTTGCGCAGCCCGAGCGTGATCAGCGACTGCACGGTCAGGGTCGCGGCCGCGACGCCATCGATCACCGGCACACCGATCTCCGCGCTGATATGCGCGCACAGGTCGGCCATGCCCGCGCAGCCGAGCACCACCGCGTCGGAGCCGTCGGCGGTCACCGCCGTCCGGCACGCCTCGGTGACGATCTTGCGGGCGTCCGGGTCGGTATCGAGGGCGAGCACCGGCAGGTCGCAGGCGTGGATGCCGAGGCAGAAGCGGTTCATCCCATAGCGTTCGGCCAGGTCGGCGGCGCGACCGAGGGTGCGGCCGAGCGTCGTCACCACACTGAACCCGCGGCCGAGGTGGCTCGCGGTGTGCATGGCCGCCTCCGCGATGCCGATCACCGGGCCCGCCGCCAGTTCCCTGGCCGCGTCCAGCCCCGGATCACCGAAGCAGGCGATCACATAGCCGTCCACGCCGTCGGCCTCGCCCTGCCGGATCGCCGCGAGCAGACCGGGCACACTCATCGCCTCGTCGTAGTGGCTCTCGATGGAGACGGGACCGGTCTCGGAGGTGACCGCGTCGAGCAGCGTGCCCCGGCCGACGACGGCCAGGGCGCACTGCTCGATCGTCTCGGTCATCGCCCGGGTGGTGTTCGGGTTGACGACCCGGATCCGCATCAGGCACCGACCTCCTGGGTAGCCGCCGCGCGCTTGGCCGCGGTCAGCAGATAGTAGGTGAGAAAACCGAGACCGCAGCCGATGAACCAGCTGTACTGGGCGGCGGTGTGCATCCCCGGCAGGCTGTTGGCCAGCACCGGGAACACGGCGACGAGGGCACCGACGGCCGTCGCCACGACCGCGGCCGGGTGATAGCCCTTGCGGTACCAGTACGCCCCCCGCTCGGACATCGTGAACAGATCGTCGACGATCACCTTCTGCTTGCGCACCAGGTAGTAGTCACAGATCAGCACGCCGAACAGCGGGCCGATGAAGGCGCCGAGCACCTCGAGCGTGTAGTGGATGACATCGGGGTTGTTGTAGAGATTCCACGGCGTGATCAACACCGAACCGACCGCGGCGATCATGCCGCCCGCCCGCCAGCTGATCCGCTGCGGGCTCACATTCGAGAAATCGAACGCGGGCGAGATGAAATTCGCGACGATATTGATGCCGATGGTGGCGATGGTGAAGGTGAGCGCGCCGAGCACGATCGCGAACGTGGAATCGATCTTGGCGACGGTGGCGACCGGATCGGTGATCAATTCACCGTAGACCGGCACCGTCAGCGACGCGGTGATCACCACCAGCAACGAGAACAGCAGGAAATTCACCGGCAGGCCGAGCAGATTGCCGGTCTTCACGGCCTGAAAACTCTTGCCGTAGCGGGAGAAGTCACCGAAATTCAGCATCGGTCCGGAGAAGTAGGACACCACCAGCGCGATCGCGCCGAGCATCACCGGCACCGACGCCCAGCCGGTGTACTTCACCTCGCCCAGGCTCAGGTCGATCGCGCCCCAGCCCGCTTTCGCGATGAGATATCCGCACAGCACGAACATGACAACATACACGGCGGGACCACAGAAATCGATGAACTTGCGGATCGAGTCCATGCCGCGCCAGAACACGCACGCCTGCACCACCCAGAGCAGCAGGTAGCTCCCCCAGCCGAGCAGCGACAACCCCAGGAAACCGTAGTCGGCGGTGACGGCGTAGGGCGCCAGCCCCGGAAACAGTTTCACCAGCACGACATCCAGCGCCGCCGAGGCGAGGAACGTCTGGATGCCGTACCAGGCGACCGCGATCAACCCGCGGATGATCGCCGGGATATTCGCGCCGAGGACCCCGAAAGCACTGCGGCAGATCACCGGATAGGGCACGCCCGTCACCTGGCTGGGCTTGGCCACCAGATTGCAGAAGAAATAGACGATGGTGATACCGATGAGCAACGCCGCCAGCACCTGCCAGCTGGCCAGGCCGAGCGCGAAAAGGCTACCGGCCGTGACATATCCGCCGACACTGTGCACATCCGACATCCAGAACGCGAAGATGTTGTAGGTGCCCCAGCTCTGTTTCCGCAGCGGCGCCAGATCCTCGTTCGTCAGCCGCGGATCGTAGGCGGGTGGATCACCGGCGGGTACCCCCGCCGAGGAGGTGATGGTATCGGTCATGGTCGTTCCCATCCGAAGGGTGAATCTGCTTCGCTGACGGTAAGTATCAGCAGTTGCCCTTCGGTTTCCCGACAATTTCCCGGCTATTGCACCGAAGATATATCTTCCGGCGCGAGCAATCCGGTATCGGTGGGCAGGGTCGCGATGACCGATTCCAGTCGGCGGTGGTGTTCCTCGGCGGCGGCGAGCAACCGTTCGACATCGCGGGCCAGGAACGCGTCGAGCATCGCGATGTGGTCGGTGTGTAGCCGTTCCCGGTCGCACCGGTCGATGTGGACCATCGATTGCACGGGTTCGGTGACGTTCCAGGCGGATTCGAGCATGTGCAGCAGCCGGAACATCCGCGACGGCCGGGTCAGCGCGACATGGAAGCTGCGCGACTGCCGCTGATAGGTCTCGGGGTCGTCGTCGAGGATCGCCCGCTCGAGCAGTTCGTTCACCGCGAGCAGGTGCGCGCGCTCGGCCTCGCCGGCATTGGTCGCCGCGGCCGCGAGCGAGGCGGTTTCCAAGGTGTCGCGCACGATGTACATCTCACGCAATTCGCGGGCTGTGAGCTGGGCCACCTGGTAACCGCGCTGCGGGCGATGGGTGACCAGTCCCTCGCCGATCAGCGTCTTGAGCGCCTCGCGCACGGGGATGTGGCTCACCCCGAACAGCACGGCCACTTCACGCAGGGGAATCACGGTGCACGGTGGCACGGCGCCGTCGAGGATCACCCGGCGTAGTTCGCCGAGGATCACCTGGGGGCGGCCGGGCTCGTCCACCACGAGCCTCGCGAGCAGCGCCGATCGTCGTCTCGGGGGCATATCCACATGCTATGGACGATGTATTGCGCCCGCGGTCATCTATGTGACGGTCAGGAAACGATCACCGTACCGACCGGTCCTGTGTGCGGGGGTGGCATGCTCGAACGATGGGAGTTTCGACAACGCAGTCGGTGGATCGCCGTTTCGTCAGCCTGGTCGCGATGTTCGACCGCCTGTTCCGCAAGCCGTCGCACGGTGGTGGCGCGCTGTGCGTGTACCTGCACGGCGAACCGGTGGTCGATGTGTGGGCGGGGTACGCGAGCCCCGGGGTGCCCTGGGCGTCGGATTCGGTGGCGCTGGCCTTCTCCACCGGAAAAGGCGTGGCCTCCACGGTGATCCACCAGCTCGCCGAGCGCGGACAGCTCGACTACGACACCGCGGTCGCCGAGTACTGGCCCGAGTTCGCGGCGGCGGGCAAGGGACACATCACGGTCCGCGATGTGCTCACCCACCGGGCCGGCCTGCACCGGCTGCGCGGCCTGCTGCCCGGGCCCGCCGAGCGATTCCTCGACGACGAGGCCGTCACCGCCGCGCTGGCCGCGGCCACCCCCGATCCCCGGCATCGCGTCACCAGCGGCTATCACGGGATCAGCTACGGGCACCTGGCCGCCGAACTGGTGCGCCGGGTGACGGGCCGCGATTTCGTCGACGTCGTGCGCACCGAGCTCGCCGAACCGCTCGGCGCCGACGAACTCTGGTTCCGGGTGCCGAAGGAGGAGCGGCACCGCATCGCCACCACCTTCCCGCGGCTGCGGGCGGCGGGCATGGAGTGGGACCGCGGTTCGGACCTGCTCACCCGCACCCGGTACGCGGCCGCCGCGGAGACCACCCCGCGCGGTTTCGCCGACCTCATCGTCGACCCGCGCGTGCACGACTCGGTGATGCCGGGCGTCAACGGTGTGTTCTCGGCCCGCGCGCTGGCCCGCGTCTACGCGGCGCTGGCCAACGACGGCGAGCTCGACGGCACCCGCGTCCTGGAGCCCGGGTCGATCCGCCGTTTCGCCACCCGCCAGGTCTTCACTCCCGACTATGTTCTCGCGTTCCGCATCCCGTGGGCGCTGGGTTTCCACGGTGTCCCGATGAAACCGTCCAAGGCCGACCCCATCTCGGCCTTCGGTCACTTCGGCCTCGGCGGCTCCGGCGCGTTCGCCGACCCCGAGACCGGCATGTCGCTGGCCTTCGTCACCAACCGGCTCGGCGGCAAGCTCACCCCGCTCGGTGACGCCCGGCTCACCCGCCTCGGCACCACCGCCCACAACATCGCGAAAGCCGACAGGCTCCGCTGAGACCCGATCCAACGCCATACCTCCGCGCTCGCCGCGCTTGCCCAACCGGCTGCCGTGAGCTGGTTCCGGGCTGTAGTCTCGAGTGTGCATTTCTGATTGTTCTCGACGCTGACACCTTCGACGCGAGGAGTGCACAGATGGCGAACGACCAGCGGGCTCAGCGACGACCAGCGCCACTCGGCATCTCCGGTGACACGCTCGACAGGTCGGTCCCGCGTTCCCGGTAACTCGGCGGCGCGCGTCGCCTCGGTCTGCGGTACCCGAGGAATCGAGTTCGGTGATGCGTCCAACGGGAGTCGATGCCGACGCGTCGCTGCCGCTGTGTGTCGTGATCGGCAGTCGAATCGAGCAGATCGAGCGAGCGCACGCCCGGCTCACACCGATCCTGCACGGCATGTGGGACAACGATTCCGCGGTCTGGCCGATCGAACTGGCGATCCACGAAGCGGTGGTCAACGCGATCGAACACGGTGGCGCCGGTGTTCCGGACGCCACGGTCGAGATCGTCCTCGATATCGAGGACGACGAACTACTGATCGAGATCAGCGACCAAGGACCGGGATTCGACCCCGATGCCGTGCCCGATCCGCGTCTCCCCGATGGCGTGCTCCGCGCGTCGGGGCGCGGTGTGCTCCTCATGCGCACATTCTTCGATTCCCTCGCGGTCGCCCACGGTCCGCGAGGGCGGTTCACACTCACCCTGCGTACCAAGCTCCCTCGCTCCGTCGCGCGGGGAGTACCACCACCCAGAGGAGGGTTCCATGGAGATCAAAGAACGTAGCGTCAACGGCGTCACCATCCTGGATCTGACCGGGGAACTCGTCATCGGCGAGGGCGACATCGAGCTCAGAGAGGAGATCCGGAATCTGATCGACACCGGGAAGAAGCAGATCCTGCTGAACCTCGCAGCGGTGAGTCGCATCGATTCCGCCGGCGTCGGTGGATTGGTCTCGAGCCACCAAACCGTCACCCGCGACGGCGGGAAACTCACACTGGTCAACGTGACCGACCGTATTCAGGATCTGCTCGTGATCAGCAACCTCCTCACGGTGTTCGATACCTACGACACCGAGCAGGAGGCTGTCGACTCCTGCTGACCTCGTCGGCGACGCTCGAGGCGGTACGTTCGGCCCATGGAGATCGTCGGGCTCGAGCGGATCGAGGCGGCCGCGCGGCTGCTGGCACCGGTGATCCGGCGGACGCCGACCGTGGGGTCGCGGGTGCTGTCGGAGCGGGCTGGTGCGCAGGTGCTGCTCAAATGCGAGAATCTGCAGCGCACCGGGTCGTTCAAGCCGCGCGGCGCCTACAACCGGATCGCGAACCTCCCCGCCGCCGAGCGGGCGCGGGGTGTGGTCGCGGCCAGTGCCGGCAATCACGCGCAGGGGGTGGCGTGGTCGGCGGCCGAACTCGGCACCACCTCGACGGTGTTCATGCCGATCGGCGCGTCACTGCCCAAGCTCGTGGCGACCCGCGCCTATGGGGCCGAGGTGCACCAGGTGGGTGACACCATCGACGAATCCCTGCTCGCCGCAGAGGAATTCGCCCAGCGCACCGGTGCGACGCTGATCCACCCGTTCGACCACCCCGATATCGTGGCCGGGCAGGCGACGGTGGCGCTGGAGATCCTCGAGCAGGTGCCCGAGGTCGGCACCGTCGTCGTACCGACCGGCGGTGGCGGCCTGCTCGCCGGTGTCGCGGTCGCGCTCGCCGCGCTCGCGCCGCACGTCACGGTGATCGGGGTGCAGGCGGCCGAGGCCGCGGCCTGGCCCGATTCCCTGGCGGCGGGCAAGCCGGTGCGGGTGCCGCGGATGGCGACGATGGCCGACGGTATCGCGGTCGGCCTGCCCGGCGCGGTGCCGTTCGCGCATGTCGCGGACCTGGTCAGGGAGATCGTGACCGTCGACGAGGACGCCCTGTCCAAGGCCCTGTTGCTGTGTCTGGAGCGGGCCAAGCTGATCGTCGAACCGGCGGGCGCGGCCGGTGTGGCCGCGCTGCTGTCGCCCCTGCGCGACCGCGCGCTGCCCGGCCCGGTGGTGACCATCCTGTCCGGCGGCAATATCGACCCGCTGCTGCTCACCCGGGTGATCGGGCACGGCCTCAGCGCGGCGGGCCGCTACCTGGCCATGCGGGTGACCATCGCCGATCGTCCCGGCGCGCTGTCGGCGCTGCTCGGGGTGGTCGGGCGGGCCGGGGCGAGCGTGGTCGACATCGTCCACTCGCGCACCGGGATGTGGCTCGAGGTCGACGAGGTCGAGGTGTCGCTCACGGTCGAGACGCGCGGCCCCGCCCACCGCGACGACGTCCTGGAAGCGTTGCGCGACGCCGGGTTCCGCGTCCGCGCCGAGCTCTAGCGCACCGAAGTCAGTGCGCGCCACCGAGTTCCAGCGCGAGCACCCCGAGAATCACCAGCCCGATCCCGGCCACCTGCACCAGGGTGAGCCGCTCCCCCAGGAACAGCACCCCGATCGCCGCGATCGCCGCGACACCCACCGCCGACCAGATCCCGTACGCCACCCCGATCGCCATCCCCCGCTTCAACACCTGGGACAGGAAGTAGAACGCGGCGCCGTACCCGATGACCACGACGATCGAGGGAACGAGCTTGGTGAAACCCTCCGAGAGTTTCAGCGACACCGTCGCGGTCACTTCGGAGGCGATGGCCAGTGCCAGCAGGACCAGGGTCATGGCCGCAGGGTAACCGCCGTGCGAAGCTCACGCCTCGATCGCGCCGCGTGATCCCGATCGCGCTCGCGCCGCGAGGACCGTCATGACCAGGGCGAGCAGCGCGTACCCGGCGATGATCGCGATCCGGATCCCGTTGGTGGCCATATACCGTTCGTACGCGGGATGCAGGCCGCCCGCGATCCACACCGAGCCAGCGTCACGCACCTGCTCGGCCAACGCGCCCCACCACCAGACGCGCGTGACGAACACCGACAGTTGCAGCGCCAGGGTCAGGATCGGCAGCCAGATCGGTACGCCGCGAGGCCGGATCCACAGCACCAGTACCGAGAGCGCGACGCCGAGGACCCCGGCCGGGATCACGGTCAGGTCCGACAGCGTCTCGTAGCCGGCGTCGAAGGCGGTCATGCGCGCGGGGTCGAGGTAGCGGAGCGCGCGATGGTGCATGTGGGTCATCCAGGACAGACCGGCGCCGAAGGCGGTCGTCGCGGTCAGCAGAGCGAGTACGGGCAGTGCCCAGCGTTGTCCCATGGTGTCCTCCGATGCGGAAAGCCTTCGGGGACAACGATGCCCGTGGACATCGGCCGAAGCATCGGCCCACGGAACGGAGCCGGGACTCCTCCGCGGGAGGTAGCGGGCACCGCCGGATACTCCGTGCGCGGTAGCCCGCTCCCGGCTCAGCTCAGCCAGGCGCGGGCGTCGTCGGCGTTCTTACGGACCTCGTCGAGCTGCTCGGCGACGCGGACACCGGCGGTGCCGCCGCGCGCGTTGCGGGAGGCGATCGAGCCCTGCACGGTGAGGACGTCGCGCACGCCCGCGGTCAGCGAGGCGTCGACGGCGGCGAATTCCGCGTCGGTCAGTTCGTCGAGGCCGACGCCGCGCGCTTCGGCGGCCCGTACGCAGGCGCCCGCCGCCTCGTGCGCGACCCGGAACGGAACGCCCTGGCGCACCATCCATTCCGCGATGTCGGTGGCGAGGGTGAAACCGGCGGGCGCGAGCTCGGCCATCCGGTCGGTGTGGAAGGTGAGGGTGCCGACCAGGCCCGCGATGGCGGGCAGCAGCAGTTCGAGCTGGGCGACCGAGTCGAACAGGGGTTCCTTGTCCTCCTGCAGGTCCCGGTTGTAGGCCAGCGGCTGGGCCTTCAGGGTGGCCAGCAGGCCGGTCAGGTTGCCGATCAGGCGACCCGCCTTGCCACGGGTCAGCTCGGAGACGTCGGGGTTCTTCTTCTGCGGCATGATCGACGAACCGGTCGACCACGCGTCGGCGAGGGTGACGTACCCGAATTCCGGCGTGCTCCAGATGATGACCTCTTCGGCCATCCGGCTCAGGTCGACGCCGATCATGGCCAGCACGAACGCGGCCTCGGCGGCGAAGTCGCGCGCGGAGGTCGCGTCGATCGAATTGGCCGCCGACGCGGTGAAATCGAGCTCGGCGGCGATCTGCTCGGGGTCCAGGCCCAGCGACGACCCGGCCAGCGCGCCCGAGCCGTACGGGGAGATCGCGGCGCGCTTGTCGAAGTCGCGCAGGCGTTCCAGGTCGCGCAGCAGCGGGTGGGCGTGCGCGAGCAGGTGGTGCGCGAGCAGCACCGGCTGCGCGGCCTGCAGGTGGGTCTTGCCCGGCATCACCGCGTCCGGGTGCGCGGCGGCCTGGGCGACCAGAGCGTCGACCACGTCGAGCACGCCGGCGGCGACGCGGCGCACACCGTCGCGCAGCCACATCCGGAACAGGGTGGCCACCTGGTCGTTGCGGGAGCGGCCCGCCCGCAGCCTGCCGCCGAGCTCGGTGCCGACCCGCTCGATCAGGCCGCGCTCGAGCGCGCCGTGCACGTCCTCGTCGGACTCGGCGGGCCCGAAGGCACCCGAGGCGACGTCGGCGGCCAGGGTGTCCAGCCCGGCCAGCATGCCGGTCAGGTCGTCGTCGGCGAGCAGCCCGGCCTTGTGCAGCACGCGGGCGTGCGCCTTGGAGGCGCGGATGTCATAGGGCGCCAGCGCCCAGTCGAAGTGCGTCGACTTGCTCAGCGCCGCCATCGCCTCGGCCGGGCCGGACGCGAATCGCCCACCCCAGAGGGCACCTTCGTTGGTTCCGCTGTGGGTCATCGGATTCTCCTCCGGTCTGGCTGGCGGGCATGGCTGGGCACGGCACCGGCCGGTCCGTGACGGGACCGGCCGGTGTCGAGACTACGACGTGCTGACTACTACTTCTGGTTCAGGTCGCGACGCGCGGCGACCTTCGAGGACAGACCGTGGATCTGCACGAAGCCCTTGGCCAGCGACTGGTCGAAGGTGTCGCCCTCGTCGTAGGTGGCCAGGTTGAAGTCGTAGAGCGACTGCTCGGAGCGGCGGCCGTTGACGACGGCGGAACCACCGTGCAGCACCATCCGGATCTCGCCGGTGACGTGCTGCTGGGTGTCCTGCACGAAGGCGTCAAGCGCGCGCTTGAGCGGGGAGAACCACAGGCCGTCGTAGGCCAGCTCGCCCCAGCGCTGCTCGACCTGCCGCTTGTAGCGGCCCAGCTCACGCTCGATGGTGACGTTCTCCAGCGCCTGGTGCGCGGTGATCAGCGCGATGGCGCCCGGCGCCTCGTAGATCTCGCGGCTCTTGATGCCGACGAGCCGGTCCTCGACCATGTCGAGGCGGCCGACACCCTGGCGACCGGCGCGGGTGTTCATCTCCTCGATGGCCTGCAGCACGGTGACGGGACGGCCGTCGATGGCGACCGGCACGCCCTTTTCGAAGGTGATGATGACCTCGTCGGGCGCCTCGAAGTTCACCGTCGGGTCGGCGGTGTAGTCGTAGACGTCCTTGGTCGGCGCGTTCCACAGATCCTCGAGGAAGCCGGTCTCGACGGCGCGGCCCCACACGTTCTGGTCGATCGAGAACGGCGACTTCTTGGTGACGTTGATCGGCAGGTTGTTCTGCTCGGCGAAGGCGATGGCCTTCTCGCGGGTCCAGGCGTAGTCGCGGACCGGGGCGATGACCTCCAGGTCGGGCGCCAGGGCGCCGATGCCGACCTCGAAGCGGACCTGGTCGTTGCCCTTGCCGGTGCAGCCGTGCGAGACGGTGGTCGCGTTGTGGAACTTCGCGGCCTCGACCAGGTGCTTGACGATCAGCGGGCGGCTGATGGCCGACACCAGCGGGTACTGGCCCATGTACATGGCGTTGGCCTGGATGGTGGGCAGGCAGTACTCGTCGGCGAACTCGTCGCGCGCGTCGACCACGATGGCCTCGACGGCGCCGCAGTCCAGGGCGCGCTGGCGCACCACGTTCATGTCCTCGCCGCCCTGGCCCAGGTCGATGGCCACGGCCACCACCTCGGCACCGGTCTCCTTCGCGATCCAGCTGATGGCGACGGAGGTGTCAAGCCCACCGGAGTAGGCGAGTACGACGCGATCGGACATGTCTGTTGTGCTCCTCGAAGTGTGTACGTGATCTGCACGGGCTGCCTGGAGCAGTATGAATGCTCCGGCCGCCGGTCGGCTCGCGCCGCTGCTGCAAATGATTATGCACGATGATGCAATCTCATTCATACCCGGGGGTAGAGATACCGCATATCGCATCGCCCGGCGCGGACGAAATCACCTATCACCTGCGGCGACGTCCGGCAGCAACTTGGCAGCAAGCATCGTCTGTGAGACGCTGGTCACATCAGCTACCCATCGGTCGGGGTCGAGGAGTGGACATGCAGCAGCTACGTGATTTCGCCCAGGCGAACTACGACCTGATCGGGGCCGTCGTCATCGGGCTCGGCAATCTGGGGTTGACGGTCGCCAAGACGGTGATCGACCTCGGCACACCGATCCTCCAGGGCTTCTTCGCCTGATCCCCCGCCCGCATCACCCCACCGGGAGCATCCATGGTTGACGCGATCCTGCAGTTCCTGTCCGACCACTACGAATCCGGCGCCACCGCGGGCCTGCACGTCGGTCGCGTGCTGTTCGACCTGAGCGCCCCGCTGGCGCTGGCCATCCTGAACTTCCTCAACTCCTGACCCGCCCGATCAGCGGTCGCCCAGCCGCGCGGCGAGCCCCGCGCGCACCCGCGGCCAGTCCTCCGCGATGATCGAGAACAGCACACTGTCGCGCACGGTGCCGTCCGCGCGCCGGAACTGACGTCGCAGCGTCCCCTCGTAGCGCGCCCCGAGCCGCGCGATCGCCTGCTGCGAACGCTGGTTGCGCACATCGGTCTTCAACTGCACCCGGCCTACATGCAGCTCGTCGAACGCGTATTCCAGCAGCAGCAGTTTGGCTTCCGGGTTGACCGGACCGCCCCAGACCGACGGCGTGTAGGCGGTGAACCCGATTTCCAGCGCCGCGTCCCGCGGGCGGACGTCCAGGTAGGACGTGACGCCGAGCACCGCTCCCGCCGCTCGATCGCCGATCCCGGTGCGCGCGCGGACGATCCAGACATGCCAGTCGGAATTGACGTTCAATTCCCGGAGATGATCGGCGAATTCGCTCGCCCCGCGCGGGCGCCAGGGCAGGTGCGCCCAGACCGCGTCCGCGTCCAGGGCGGCGAAGAGTTCACCGGCGTCCGCCGACGGATCGACAGTGGTCAGCCGCACCGTCTCGCCGATCAACCGGGCGCCGTCGGGCACCGGCCACACCATGTCCGGCCAAGGCTTGTCGTCGGGCCGGGGATCGGGCACTGGCTGGAATCGGACGGTCGTTGGACTCTCGGTCACCTGTGCAATGTAGTGCCCATGTCGGCGGTGTGTGGCACTCTGGGAGAGCACTATTCGGCTCGCCAACGTGAGGACGAACAAGATGCTCCATTACGTCGCGCAGGAATTCTCCACTCTCGGCAACGGCGTGCTCGATGTCGGCCGGGCCGTCGTCGCCCTGGTCCAGAGCATCATCGACGTCGCCACCCCGGACTCCCCCGGCGGCGGCGCGGGCGGCGGGCAGTACCCGTTCACCTGATCCGGCGTGGGCTCCCGCCACTGAGCGCGGCGCGCCGCTAGTCTCGCCGGCATGGCCGCCGACGACGTGCGACTCCACGCGGGCACCACCGGACTGACCATCGCTCCCGGCGACGGTGGCGCGCTGCACAGCCTCACCGTCGACGGGACCGAACTGCTGCGCCAGGACCCGGGGACGGGCTGTTTCGTCATGGCCCCGTGGGCGGGCAGGCTCGGCTACGGCACGTTCACGGTCGGTGACCGGACCTACGAGATGCCGATCAACAATCCGCCGCACAGCATCCACGGCACCGCGCGCGACGGCGCGTGGGAGGTCGTGTCCGCCACGGCGACCGAGGCGACGGTGCGGCACCGGCTGACCGACCCGTGGCCGTTCGCGGGCACCGTCACCCAGCGGTTCACCCTCACCGACACCGGCCTCACCCTCGACCTGCGCATCGCCACCGACGCCGATCCCTTTCCCGCCCAGGGCGGCTGGCATCCCTGGTTCCTGCGCGAGGTCTCCGCGGCCACGGGTCCGCTCGCCCTCGATGTCCGGCCGGCCTGGCAATACGAGCGCGGGCCGGACTACCTGCCCACCGGTCGCCACCTCCCGCCGTCGCCCCCGCCGTGGGACGACTGCTTCGGCATGCCCGACGGCGTCACCGCGCGCCTCACCTGGCCCGGTTTCCTGGAATTCACGATCACCAGTCCCGTCACCGATGTCGTCGTCTGGACCCTGCCGGAGGAGTCGCTGTCGGTGGAGGCCCAGTCGGGTCCACCCAACGGCGTGAACACCGATCCCCGGATGGTCACGCCGGACGCGCCGCTGGATATCCGGGTGGACTGGACCTGGCGCCGGCTGACCCGGGACTGACACCGCGGCGGGCGGGATAGCGTGGTCGGGTGCCGATCACGCTCGCCCACCCGGTCGCGGTGCTGCCCCTGGCTCGGCACCTGCCGCTGTCGGCGCTGGTGGCCGGGGCGATCGCGCCCGATGTCGTCTACTACCTGCCGATTCCGCTGGGTGGCGCCGCGACGCATTCGCTCGTCGGGGTGCTGAGCTGGGACCTGGTGATCGGCGTCGGCCTGCTGCTGTGCTTCCGGCTCTCCGCCGGACCGGCCGCCGCGCTCTTCCCGTTCCGTGTCGCCCTACCGGCTCGTGTGCCCGCCGATGCTCTCCGGCGCCTGTGGGTTCCGGTCGTCGCCATCGCCCTGGGCGCCCTGACCCACCTCGCGTGGGACTCCTGCACGCAGACAGCCGGTTTCGTGGTGCGGCACTGGGCGCTGCTGCGCGCCCCGGTGATCGGGCCGCACACGGCGTACAACGTGATCGGCTACGCCTCGTCGCTGCTCGGTACCGCCGCGCTCGCCCACTACCTGGTTCGCCGCACCAGCCGACGGTCGCCGACGCCGCCGGTCCGGTGGGGTCGCGCGATTCGCACCGGACTGCTCCTCGCCCCCGTCCTCGGCGCCGTGCTCGCCATCGACGACCCGGTGACCCGGGCCAGCTCCTACGACCTGGTCCGGCACACGATCGTCGGCGCAGCCCAGGGACTGGGCTGCGCCTGGACGTTCTACGTATTGCTCTGGCAGATCAGGAGCTTCGGCTCATCGCGGCGACCGGATACTGCGGAAGGTGAGGGCGACCACGAAGGTCAGCGCCGCGATGACGGCGGCGGCGCCGAACGCGGCGGTCATCCCGCCGACGAGGGCGTGCGTCGGTGAACCGCCCGCCTCGCGGGCCGCGGTGCCGAAGACCGTCACCAGGATGGCCAGGCCGAGCGCGCCACCGGTCTGTTGCATGGTCTGCAACGCACCACCCGCCGCGCCAGCCTCGTCCGGCGACACCGTGGACATGATGATCACGTTCAGCGGCGAGAACGCCAGCCCGATCCCGCAACCCATCGCGACCATGGCGACGAACAGCAGCGGGAAATAGCCGCTGTCGGCCGAGAGCCGGGTCAGCAGCACGAGCCCGGTGGTCATCGCGACGGTGCCGGTCACGGTCACCGGTTTCGGGCCGAAGCGGGCCAGCAACCGGGGAATCAGCCGGATCATCGCGAACATCAGGGCCGCCGTCGGCAGGAACGCGAATCCCGTTGCCAGCGCGCTCATGCCGCGCACATCCTGCAGGTACTGGGTCAGGAAGAAGAACATCGACATGCCCGCCATCGGCCCGAGGAACATGTTCAGATAGGCGGCGGCCCGATTGCGATCGGCGAACAGGTGCAGTGGCAGCAGCGGTTGCGGTGCCCGGAGTTCGATCGCCACGAACCCCGCGAGCAATGCCGCGCCGACCGCCAGGGAGATATCGGTGCCCGGCGCGCCCCAGCCGTCGGCGGCCGCGCTGATGAATCCGTAGACCAGCGCGGCGACACCGGCGGTCGCGGTCACCGCGCCCGGCAGATCGAGCCGGGCGACGCGGCGTGGCGCGTCGGGCAGGTAGCGCAGCGCGAGCGCAAGGATCAGCAGCCCGAACGGCACATTGATGAACAGCACCGAGCGCCAGCCGACCCATTCGGTCAGCAGTCCGCCGACGATGAGCCCGATCGCGAATCCGGCGCTGGACATGCCGGAGAACAAGGCCAGCACGCGGATGCGCGCCTTCGGCTCGGTGAACGTCGTCGTCAGCAGCGCGAGGGTATTGGGCGCGGCCATCGCGCCACCGATGCCCTGCAGCACCCGGGCCGCGAGCAGCCAGCCTGCCGAGGGCGCCAGCCCGCCGGCCAGGGAGGCGAGGGTGAACAGTGTCGCGCCCGCGATGAACAGCCTGCGCCTGCCGAACAGGTCGCCGGCGCGGCCGCCGAGCAGCAGCAGGCCGCCGAAGACGAGGGTGTAGGAGTTCATCACCCAGGACAGGCCGGTGGCGCTGAACTCCAGGTCGGTCCGGATCCGCGGCAGGGCCACGTTCATCACCGTGACGTCGAGAATGATCATCAGCTGGCAGGTCAGCAAGGTGACCAGGACGACGCCCGGCCGGGCGCGCGCTACCTGGGCTTTCGCCGGAAGTGTGGTGGTGGTCAAGTGAGCTCCATCGAGAGGGAAGCTAAACGGAGAGAGTCTCCGTTTATGACAGAGCTAGCATAGGGAGAAAGTCTCCGGTTCCGCAAGACTAAACGGAGACTTCATCCGTTTCCAGTGGAGGACCGAGTGGACGCACCGTCGCGGCCGATGCGCGCCGACGCGCGCCGCAACTACGAACGCATCATCGGAAGCGCGCGCGACGCCTTCGCCGAGCACGGCATCGAGGCCCCCCTCGACGACATCGCCCGACGCGCCGGCGTCGGACCCGGCACCCTGTACCGGCACTTCCCGAATCGCACGGCGCTGATGGAGGCGGTCTACCGCGCCAATATCGAAACCCTCGCCGCGCGCGCCGCCGAGCTGCGCGAAACCCGCACTCCCCCGGATGCTTTCACCGAGTGGTTCGGCGAACTGGTCTTCTACATCCTGCACCGGCACGGCCTGGCGGCCACCCTCAAGGCCGCGATCGACCGGACCTCCGACGTCTTCACCGCCTGCTCGACCCTGCTCGCCGAGGCGGCCGAGTCCGTCCTGGTCCCCGTCCAGGAAGCCGGGCTCGTGCGCCGTGACGTCACCCCGCGCGACATCCTGCGACTCGGCCACGGCATCGGCGCGGGCTGCCAAGCCGCCCCCGACTCGGCGCCCCTGCTCACCGAGATCGCCCTGACCGGCCTGCGCACCCCACCCACCCCGGCAGGATGACCCCGATGCGGATCAGCGTCACCGGCCACATGAACCTCACCTCCGCCACCGAAACCCTGGTGCGCGAGGCGATCTCGGCCCTCCTCACCGACGTCCCCGACCTGGTCGGCATCACCTGCCTGGCCCGCGGCGCGGATTCGATCTTCGCCGAAGCGGTACTGGCGGCAGGCGGACGCCTGGAGGTCGTCCTCCCCTCCCGCGACTACCGCGCGGCCAAGGTGAAGCCCGACCACGCACCCCTGTTCGACGCCCTGCTCGCCCGCGCGAGCACGGTGCGGGTGATGGACTTCGACACCGCGGGCAAGAACGCCTACGAGTCCGCCAACGAAGTCCTCGTCACCGGCTGCGACCGCCTCGTCGCGGTGTGGGACGGCAACGAGGGCGAACGCGGCGGCACCGCCACCGTCGTCGAATCCGCCCGCGCCCAAGGCATTCCGGTGGACATCGTCTGGCCGGACGGCGCCACCAGGGAGTAACCCGGCGCTATCGGTGTCACAGATTCGGCGCCGGCGTGGGATACACGGGCAAGGGCGCCGGCCGGTGTGGCCGCCGATCCGCCGGATCGGCGTCGGGGCGAGTCCACGCCAGCACCAAGGTCGGCAAGTAGGCGCCGATCACCAGAATCGTGAGCAGCAGAATCGCGCAGCCGCGAACGACTCGCGGATAGTCCGCGCCGTCGACGAAGTTGCCGACGATGGAGAGCCAGAAAACTGGAATCAACGACAGTCGCACCGTGACAGTGAGGCCGATCCCGCGAGCGGCGTTGCGCTGCTGGATCTCCCACTCCTGGAGGACCTCTACGGGAGCCACCGACTGGCCACCCATCACCCGATCCAGTGGGATCGATGCCAAATTGAACAGGGCCATGGCCAGCACCCAGACGAGGGTCGCCGGGTCCTCCCGCACCGGTAGCGCCAACGCGGACACGAACATGACGGCGAGAATCACGACGAGCACTCGCACCTGCTGACGCCGTCGCCGCTGCGCACACCAGCTCGGCGCAATGGCCGCGGCCTCCTGGGCCAATTTCCGGAACCGCCTGATCCGGTATTGCCGATAACGTGCGAACACCTTCCGCAGAGTCATCGCATCTCCCCTCCCCGGTGCGACGGGGACAGCGACCCGACCCCACCCGCACGAACACGGCCTCCACCGGCATCGCGGACGCACTGCGCCGATACAGAGAGTGTCGACTCGGCCCGGCACGCGGACCAGGGGTCCGCGCGGAACATCAGGTGAACGAAACCCCGTGATTCAGGCCAATTCCTCGATGCGGGCGGCTAGTTCGGCGCCGGTGAGGGGTTCGCGGGCGATGACGGCGATGGTGTCGTCGCCGGCGATGGTGCCGACGATGAAGGGCAGGGCGGCGCGGTCGAGGGCGCTGGCCAGGAAGTGGGCGGCGCCGGGTGGGGTGCGCAGGACGGCGAGGTTGCCGCTGGCGTCGGTGGAGACCAGCAGGTCGCCGAGGAGTTTGGACAGGCGGCCGGTGCCGCCGGTGACGCCGCGGACGGGGCTGCCGTCCTCGGGGACGACGTAGACGCCGGCGCCACCGTCGGCGGCGCGCAGCTTGACCGCGCCGAGTTCGTCGAGATCACGCGACAGGGTCGCCTGGGTGGTCTCGATGCCCTCGGCGGCCAGCAGGGTCGCGAGTTCGGTCTGGCTGCGGACCGAATGCGCGGACAGCAGCTCGACGATGCGCGATTGGCGGCCGGCGCGGGTGCGGGCGATGGCGGGCGAGCCCTTCTCGGGCGCGCTCATGCCTGCGCCTCGCTGTCGCTCGGCTTCGGCATGACCGCGCAGGCGGCTGTGCCTTCCAGCCGCTCGCTGCGCTCGCTCATCGACCGACCTCCGCGCCGGCCCCGATTCGCGGTCTCACGCGGCGGCTTTCGCGAGCAGCCAGACCAGCAGCGCCTTCTGGGCGTGCAGCCGGTTCTCGGCCTCGTCCCAGACCACGCTGTGCGGGCCGTCGAGCACCTCGTCGGTGATCTCCTCGCCGCGGTGCGCCGGAAGGCAGTGCATCACAATGGCTTCCGGGTCGGCGGCGGCGAGCAGCGCCGCGTTGACCTGGAACGGGCGGAACGGGCCGACGCGGTCGAGACCGTCGTTCTCCTGCCCCATCGAGGTCCAGGTGTCGGTGACCAGCACATCCGCGCCGGTCGCGCCCACTACCGGGTCGTTGGTGACCGACACCGTCGCCCCGGTCTCCGCGGCCCGCTTGGCGGCGGCCTCGAGGATCCACGGCAGCGGTTCGAAACCGGCGGGCGCGGCGACGGTCACGTTCATGCCCGCGGTCACCCCGCCGAGCAGCAGCGAGTGCGCCATATTGTTGGCGCCGTCGCCGAAGTAGGTGAGGTTCAGCCCGGCGAGGGTGCCCTTGCGCTCGCTGATCGTCTGCAGATCGGCGAGCACCTGGCAGGGGTGGAACTCGTTGGACAGCGCGTTCACGACGGGCACCGTCGCGGTGGCCGACATCTCGTCGAGGCGGGACTGTTCGAAGGTCCGCCAGACGATGGCCTCGACGTAGCGCGAGAGCACGCTGCCGGTGTCGCCGAGGGTTTCCTCCCGGCCCAGCTGGGTGTCGCGGCCGTCGACGACGACGGCGTGCCCGCCGAGCTGGGCGATGCCGAGCTCGAACGAGAACCGGGTGCGGGTGGAGTTCTTCTCGAAGATCACCCCGACCCCGCGCGGGCCGTCGAGCGGCCGGTGCGCGAACGGGTTCTTCTTCAGATCCGCGGCGATGACGAGGATTTCGGCCTGCTCGGCCTGGGTCACATCGTCGTCGCGCAGGAAGTGGCGCAGGGTCACTTACTCGCTCCCTTCGCATCGGCGGCGGCCTTGTCGAGGATCTCGGGCAGGTCGGCGACGAAGTTGTCGGCCTGGGTTTCGGTGAGTACCAGCGGCGGCGCCAACCGGATCACGTTCGGCTTGGCGGGGTTGATCAGGTAGCCCGCCTCCCGCGCCCGCTCGTCCACGAAGGCGGAGATGTCGTTGCGCAAGACGATGCCGATGAGCAGACCGGCCCCACGCACGTGATCGATCTCGGGGTGCTCGAGCAGCGCGATACCGTCGCTGAGCTTCTTGCCCACCCACTCCACGTGCGTCAGCAGGCCCTCGGCATCGATCGTGCGCAGCACTGCCAGCGCCGCCGCCGCGCAGACCGGATTGCCGCCGAAGGTGGTGCCGTGCAGGCCGGGCGTCAGCAGTTCAGCGGCCCGGCCCTGCGCCAGCACGGCGCCGATCGGCAGACCGCCACCGAGCCCCTTGGCCAGGGTGATCGCGTCGGGCACGATGCCCGCCGCCTGATGCGCGAAAAACGTTCCGGTGCGGCCGATTCCGGTCTGCACCTCGTCGAGGATCAGCAGCGCGCCCGCCCGCGAGGTGATCTCGCGCGCCCGGGCCAGGTAGTCGAACGGCGGGACGACCACACCGCTCTCGCCCATCATCGGCTCCAGGAACACCGCGGCGGTGTCGGAGTCGACGACGGCCTCCAGCGCGGCGGCGTCACCGTAGGGCACGTGCACGACGCCGGGCGGCATCGGCTCGAACGGCTCCCGCTTCGAGGGCTGACCGGTGAGCGCGAGCGCGCCCATGGTCCGGCCGTGGAAGGCCTCCTCGGCGGCGACGATCTTGGTCCGGCCGGTCAGCCGGGCCATCTTGAACGCGGCCTCGTTGGCCTCGGTGCCGGAGTTGCAGAAGAACGCCTTGCCCTCGCCGTCACCGAAGTGCGCGAGCAGCTTCTCGGCCAGCTCGATCACCGGCTCGCTGGCATACAGGTTCGACACGTGGCCGAGTGTGCCCAGCTGCTGGGTGACCGCTTCCAGGATGGCGGGGTGGGCGTGGCCGAGGCTGTTCACCGCGATGCCACCGAGGAAGTCGACGTAGCGCTTGCCGTCGGCGTCGTAGAGCACCGCGCCCGCGCCGCGCACCAGCGCGACCTTCGGGGTGCCGTAGTTGTTCATCATCGCGGCCGACCACCGCTGCTGCAGCTTCTCTACTTCACTCATGCGGTCACCATCGTTCCGATTCCTTCTCCGGTGAACAACTCCAGTAGTACCGAATGCGGCACCCTGCCGTCGATCACATGGGCGCTGGGTACCCCACCCCGCACTGCCCGCAGGCACGCTTCCATCTTCGGCACCATGCCCGCATCCAGGCGCGGCAGCAACTCCGCGAGCGCCGTCGCGTCGATCTCGCTGGTCAGCGAGGAACGGTCGGGCCAGTCGGTGTAGAGGCCCTCGACATCGGTGAGGACGACGAGCTTCTCCGCGCCGATGCCCTCCGCCAGCGCGGCGGCGGCGGTGTCGGCGTTGATGTTGTGCACCACGCCGTCGGCGTCGGGGGCGATGGTGGACACCACCGGGATGCGCCCGGCGTCGATCAGGTCGAGCACGGCGCCGGGGTTGACCTCGGTGACGTCGCCGACCAGGCCGATGTCGGTGGCGACACCCTCCACCGTGACCGTGCGCCGCGTCGCGGTGAACAGGTGCGCGTCCTCACCGGAGATACCGACCGCGTACGGGCCGTGCGCGTTGATCAGCCCGACGAGCTCGCGCCCGACCTGGCCGAACAGCACCATCCGCACCACGTCCATCACCTCGGGGGTGGTGACGCGGAAGCCGCCGCGGAACTCGCCCGCCATGCCGAGCTTCTTCAGCATCGCGGTGATCTGCGGGCCACCGCCGTGCACGACCACCGGGTGCACGCCGACGGTGCGCAGGAACGCCATGTCGGCGGCGAAGGCGGCCTTGAGCTCGTCGTCGACCATGGCGTTGCCGCCGTACTTCACGACGACGACCTTGTCGCGGAACTTCTGCAGCCACGGCAGCGCGTCGGCGAGCACGTGCGCCTTGTCCAGCGCCGAGAGGGACTGCACCACACCGCTGCTCATGAGCTGTACGCCGAGTTCTCTTCGACGTAGGCGTGCGAGAGGTCGGTGGTGCGCACCATCGCGGTGCCCGCGCCGACGTTCAGCTCGATCAGCACCGCGATGTCTTCGCCGGACAGGTCGACCTCGCGGGCGCCGGGCGCGCCGACGCTGTCGACACAGACCGGATTGCCGTTGAACGACACCGCGATCCGGTCCGGGTTCAGCGTCACCGGGGCGATGCCGACGGCGGCGAGCACCCGGCCCCAGTTCGGGTCCGAGCCGAACAGCGCGGTCTTGACCAGGCTGTCGCGGGCGACCGCCCTGGCCACGGTCAGCGCCTCGTCCTCGGAGGCCGCGCCGGTGACGGTGATCTGCACGCGCTTGGTGACGCCCTCGGCGTCGGCCATCAGCTGGGCGGCCAGGTCGTCGCACACGGTGAAGACGGCGGCGTCGAGGTCCTCCTGCGACGGGGCGACGCCGCTGGCGCCGTTGGCCAGCAGCAGCACGGTGTCGTTGGTGGAGCAGGAACCGTCGACGTCGAGCCGGTCGAAGGTGTACTTGGCGGCCTGGCGCAGCGCCTGGTCGAGCTGCTCGGGCGTGGCCACCGCGTCGGTGGTGAGCACCACGAGCATGGTGGCCAGCGACGGGGCGAGCATGCCCGCGCCCTTGGCCATGCCGCCGACGTTCCACTTGTCCTCGTGGTGGAACGCCGATTCCTTCGGCACGGTGTCGGTGGTCATGATGGCGTGCGCGGCGTCGGAGCCGCCGGACATGCCGCCGCCCATCTCGTGCACGATCTCGGTGACGGCGGGGATCAGCTTGTCCATCGGCAGCCGGTCACCGATCAGGCCGGTGGAGCAGACCGCGATCTCGCCCGCGCCGGTCTCGGTGCCCCAATTGCTCAGCGCGGCGGCGAGTTCCTCGGCGGTCTTGTGGGTGTCCTGGAAGCCACCGGGCCCGGTGCAGGCGTTCGCGCCACCCGAGTTGAGGATGACCGCGCGCACGCGCCCCGACTTCAGCACCTGCTGCGACCACAGCACCGGCGCGGCCTTGACCTGATTGCTGGTGAACACACCGGCGGCCGCGTATTCGGGGCCCTCGTTGAGCACCAGGGCGAGGTCGGGCTTGCCGCTGGCCTTGATGCCCGCCGCGATGCCGGCGGCGCGGAAGCCGAGCGGGGCGGTGACGCCCTGGGTATGGATCAAGTTGCCGTGGTCCGTCGAGTGCGGATCAGGGGTCGTCACGGTGCCACTCCTACGGTGGAAAGTCCTGCGGTCTCGTCGAATCCGACGGCCAGGTTCATCGATTGCACCGCGGCGCCCGCGGTGCCCTTGGTCAAGTTGTCGATCGCGCCGATCACCACGAGCAGGCCCGCGTCGGTGTCGACGGCGACCTGCAGGGTGATGGCGTTGGAGCCCAGGACCGAACCGGTCTGCGGCAGAACGCCTTCGGGCAGCAGGTGCACGAACGGCTCGTCGGCGTAGGCCTTGTCGTAGACGGCGCGCGCCTCGGCCGCGTCCACCTTCACCGGGGCGGTGCAGGTCGCGAGGATGCCGCGCGGCATCGGGGCGAGCACGGGAGTGAACGACACCGCGACGTCGACGCCGCCCGCCGCCTTCAGGTTCTGCGCGATCTCGGGGGTGTGCCGGTGCGCGCCGGCGATGCCGTAGGCGCGGACGCTGCCCATCACCTCGGAACCGAGCAGGCCGACATCGAGCTTGCGGCCGGCACCCGAGGTGCCGCTGACGGCGACCACGTTCACGCTCGGCTCGATGATGCCCGCCGCGATGGCGGGCGCCAGCGCGACGCTGGACACCGTCGGATAGCAGCCGGGCACGGCGATGCGCCGGGCTCCGGTGAGCCGCGCCCGGCCGCCGGGCAGCTCGGGCAGGCCGTAGGGCCAGCTGCCCGCGTGGGCGCTGCCGTAGTACTTCTCCCAGGCGGCGGCGTCGGTGAGCCGGAAGTCGGCACCGCAGTCGATGATCACCGTGGACTCGGGCAGTGCCTGCGCGATGGCGCCGGACTGGCCGTGCGGCAGGCCGAGGAAGACGATGTCGTGCCCGGCCAGGACCTCAGGGGTGGTTTCCTGCAGGATCCGGTCGGCCAGCGGCAGCAGATGCGGCTGGAGCGCGCCCAGCGCGGTGCCCGCGTTGGATCCGGCGGTCAGCGCCCCGATCTCGAGGCGCCCGGTTCGGTATTCGGGGTGCGACAGCAGCAAACGCAACACTTCGCCACCGGCGTATCCACTCGCACCGGCAACCGCCACCCGCAGCGCGGGTCCTCCCGACGAATCAACCATGTGATGATTATGCACGACTATGCAAGCTCATTCATGAGCAGGTGCGGTCGCGAGCGGCGCCTTCCCGCCGATCAGGCGCGCTACCAGCGGGAACAGCAGAACCGTCGTCGCGCCCGCGGCGACCAGAACCGAGGCGGTATCCGCCGTCATCAGCTCCGTCGACACGGCCACCTGGGTGACGGCGACGATGATCGGCAGGCCGGTGGCCGCGAACAGGGCCAGCTGGGCCCGCTCGTGTGGCGATTCCAGATTGCGCCCGTGCGGGACGAACCGCTCGCTCAACCAGACCGGCAACCCGCGGGCGACGGCGATCGCCGCCACGAACGACACCCACAGCAGCGGCCTGTCCGCCACCGCCGACATATCGATCGCCATGCCCGAGACCACGAAGAACACCGGAATCAGCAGCCCGTAGCCGATGGTCTCGAGCTGCTCGTCGACGCGCGGATGGCCCGCGGCGATGAGCCTGCGCAGCACCATGCCCGCGGCGAACGCGCCGAGCACCACGTCCAGGTCGAAGCGTTCGGCCACCACCATGAGCACCAGCAGCAACAGGATCGACCCGCGCACCGGCAGCTGGGAGGTGCCGCCGTCCATCCTGGCCAGCGCCGCCCCCAGATCGGGGACGCGACCGAACAGCCGCACCGGGATCAGCCCGACCAGCAGCGCCGCCAGCACGAACAGCGCGAGCACCACCAGCGCGGCGCCGACATTGTGGCTGCTCAGCAGCACCGACATGGCCACGATCGGGCCGAGCTCACCGACCGCGCCGTGCGCGAGCACCGCCCGGCCCAGCGCGGTGTCGAGCAGCCCGGCCTGCTTGATGATGGGCAGCAGGGTGCCCAGCGCGGTGGAGGTCATCGCGATCGCGACGGCGATGTGGTTGGTCGTCGATTCGCTGCTCGCCAGCACGCTGACCAGGCCGAACGCGAAGACGAGACCGGCCAGCCACACCAGCCAGGCCACCCGCCCCGACTTGCCGCCGAGCAGTTTCGGGTCCAGTTCGTAGCCCGCGAGCAGGAACAGCATGCCGAGGCCGAGTTCCTTGATGAGGTCGACGCCGCCGTCCGCGGTGGCCCAGCCGAGCGCGAACGGCCCGAGGATCGTGCCCGCCACGAGCAGGATCACCACATCCGGCACGAAGCCACGCAGTGCCCGCGACAGCAGCGGCGCCACCACCGCCACGAGCGCGATCCAGAACAGCGAGACGATCGGCGACGGCGCGTCGACGGGGGCGGCGAGCAGCTCCATGCGCCTCATCGTGGCACAGCGGCCCGGCCGAATCCGGGCACCTCGCTGGGCGTCCGGACGAGAATCGTTGCACCCGCGAGTGTCGATTCGGCGGCGTCCCGTTCGTATAGGAGATGAACCCCCACGAAAGGACGATCATGAAGCAATACCTGTTGTGCGTCTATCAGCCCGACGGTCCGGCGCCGTCGAACATCGGCACGATCCTCGACGAGCTGTCCGCGCTGAACGAGGAGATGCGGGCGGCCGGGGTCTGGGTGTTCGCGGTCGGCCTGCACGCGGCGAGCACCGCGACCGTCGTGCGGGCGAAGGAGGGCGAGGTGCTGATCACCGACGGGCCCTTCGCCGAGGGCACCGAGCACATCGGCGGCTTCACCCTCATCCAGGCGGCCGATCTGGACGAGGCGATGGACTGGGCGGGCCGGCTGGCCGCGGTGCTCACCCTGCCGATCGAGGTGCGGCCGGTGGCGAGCGGCTAGATGGACATCGAGGCGGTCTTCGCGGAGAACTACGGGCGCGCGGTCGCTTCCCTGATCCGCGTCTTCGGTGACATCGGGGTCGCCGAGGACGCGGTGCAGGAGGCCTTCGCCGCCGCGGTCGTGCGCTGGCCGGTCGACGGGGTGCCGCCGAGCCCGGCGGGCTGGATCATCACCACGGCGCGCAACCGCGCGATCGACCGGCTGCGCCGTGAGGCGACCCGGGCCGACCGGCATGCCGAAGCCGCTCTCCTGCACGCGGATCCGGCGGCGCCCACCGACGGCTTCCCCGACGACCGGCTGCGCCTGATCTTCACCTGCTGCCATCCGGCGCTCGCCCCCACCGCCCGGGTCGCCCTGACGCTGCGACTGCTCGGCGGACTCACCACCGCCGAGATCGCCCGGCTGTTCCTCGTCTCCGAATCGGCGATGGCGCAACGGCTCGTGCGCGCCAAGGGCAAGATCCGCGACGCCGGCATCCCCTACCGGGTGCCCGCCGACGCCGAACTGCCCGCGCGGCTGCCCGCCGTGCTCGCGGTCGTGTATCTCGTTTTCACCGAAGGCTATTCGGCCACCTCGGGCCCCGATCTGATCCGCGCCGACCTGTGCGCCGAAGCGATCCGGCTGGGCCGCCTACTCACCGATCTGCTCCCCGGCGAGCCGGAGATCCTGGGCCTGCTCGCCCTCATGCTGTTCACCGAATCCCGCCGGACCGCCCGCACCGACGGCGAGCACCTCATCCCGCTCGCCGACCAGGACCGCACCCGCTGGGATCGCGACCTCATCGACGAGGCCCGATCCCTGCTCCGAGAATGCCTGCGCCGCAACGCCCCCGGCCCCTATCAGCTCCAGGCCGCCATCAACGCCGTCCACGCCGACGCCCCCACCGCGGCCGCCACCGACTGGCCCCAGATCCTCACCCTCTACGACCACCTCTACACCCTCACGCCCACCCCCATCGTCGCCCTCCACCGCACCGTCGCCCTCGCCGAAGTCCACGGCCCCACCGCCGCCCTCGCCGAACTCACCACCATCGACCTCCCCACCCACCACCTCTACCACGCCCTCCGCGCCGACCTCCTCCGCCGCGAAGGCCGCCTCCCCGAAGCCGTCACCGCCTACGACACCGCCCTCCCCCTCACTCCCAACGACATCGAACGCGAATACCTCCGCCACCGAAGAGACTCCCTCCGGGAAGCATGATCAGGCCTGCTCCGAATCGCCGAAATTCGGGGAATCACCGGGGATTTCGAGGGGCTCGTCGATCGCGGGTCACCCACGCTCGCCAACCGCACATCGGTGCGATACTGGAGTCCGTGGCCGAGGCCTTCCGGCAAGCCGGAGACCAGGACGAGACGCAGTTGTTCATCGAACTCGTCTATCACGGCCTCGGCCGGACCAAAGCGGGCACGACCTGGAAGGAACTCATGGACGCCGATCTCTCGTACTTCCGCGGACCCCTTGCTCAGGCGTTGCGGGAAGAAGGCTTGGGCACTGCTCGGGCCAAGGATGTGCTGTTGATTCTTCGGTACCGCGGAGTTCAGGTGTCGGCCGAGGCTGCCGAGCGAGTGTCCGCTTGCCGTGATCAGCAGGTGTTCGATACCTGGATGCGGCGGGCGCTGGAGATTTCCTCGGTCGAGGAGTTGTTCGACTGAGAGATCGGGCGAGATGGCCGTCAGCGTAGGTGGGCGGGGTCTATGCCGAGGGTGTCGGCAAGACCGGCTTCTCCCGTAGGGGTGACGCGAACGGCGCGGCCGGTTCCGGACGGGGTGATCCAGGTCAGGGCCAGCAGGCGGCGGTGCAGGAGGACCGCGGCGGGGCCGCCGAGGTGGGTGCGGCGTTCGGTCCAGTCCAGGCAGGGGCGGGTCAGGGGGCGGCGGGAGCGGGTGAGGGTGGGCTCGTCGATGCCGAGGGTGGTGGTGAGCCAGGTGGTGCCCGTGGGGGTCAGGGTGTGGGCGTTGTCCGGGTCGAGGAGGCCGCGGTGGGCCATGGCGTCGGTGATGGTGACCCCGAGGCGGCCGGCCAGGTGGTTGTAGCAGGTTCGCCCGCGGGCCAGCGCCGCGTCGGCGGTGGCGGCGCGCAGGTTCTTCGGTGGGGTGGGGGTCGGGTCGAGTTCCGCCAGCAGGGTTTCCAGGAGCTGGGCGATCGCGGGGCTCGCCAGTTCGACGTAGCGGTGCCTGCCCTGTTTGCGTTCGGTGATCAAGCCCGCGCCGCACAGGCGGTCCAGGTGGGCCGTGGCGGTGGACGGGGCGACACCGGTCAGGCGGGCCAGCTCGCCGGCGGTCCAGGCGCGGCCGTCGAGCAGGGCCAGGCACATGTGGGCTCTGGTCCGGTCGGCGAGGACGGCGGCCCAGTCGGCGAGGGCGGCGGCGCGGGCGGGCATCTCCCCATCATGCGACGGTGATTGTTCGGCGGCCACCGAACTGTCACGGGCCTACGGTCGATGCCGTGATCAGCGATCCCGAGCTCGTCCGCGACCTGCTCCACACCGCGCCGATGCCGCCGGTACCCGATGCGCCCGGTCCGGGCATCGCGTGGCTGCGCGCGTCCGTCCCCCGATTCTGCGATGGTCTCGTCCATCAGCGCCGACGGGCGGCGGTGCGACGCGAGCTGGATCGCCTCAACCCCGCCGTCCTTCGGATCGCCGCCGCCGCCCGAGCAGACCAGCCACTGGCCCATGTCCGGGTGCTGCTCGCGGCGATGGGGATCCCTGAGCGAGCGGTCCTGGCGGTGGCGGTCGTCGCGGCCGCCTATCAACCACACGAACCGATCACGCCGGAGGCGGATGCGGCGGTGCGTGAACTCGTGGCTCTGTGCGCAGCGCCCGCGCGTGTCTCGGGGTGCACGCACGACAGCGCAGGGGTGGCGGCGGCCGGATACGTCACTGGTAGCCACGGCACGCTCGCGGGAGCCCCGCACCGACCAGCCCGCACCGCCTCTGCGGAGGTCGGCGACATCGCGACGCCGGGCCGGACCGCCGCCCCATCGGGCACCGACCGACACGCACCGGGCAACGGAACGCCCGCCTCCGACAGCGAGACCACCGACGACGAGCGGATCGCCGCGCGGATCTGCATCCTGGTGCAGGCGTGCGCGGCGACCGGCGAATTGATTGCGGCCGCCCGCGTCTCGGACATCGGCGCCCCAGCCGACCGCCCGGCTTTGATCATGGCGACCACGCCGCCACTGCGCTCCACACGGCGGCTCGTCGACGGTGTGGTGACCGAACTCGATCTTCGCCATCCGGGGCTCGGATTCGGCGCGGGACCGCACCGCTGCCCCGGGCACGAACTCGCGGTCGCCATCGCCAACGGCATCCTCGAATCCGAGACCCCACCTGCGCTTTTCGAGCCGGGCGGGGAACGGCCGCTGCCCGGATCGGCTCCGCGGCCTTCGCCGCACCTCTGGTCCGGGTCAAGCGGCGAGCCCACGATGAGGACGCTGCCCGATGGGAACCTACGGATCGAGCCGAACGCACACGCCGAACCACGCACACTCACCGAACCAGGCCATCGGCCCGCGCGAAACCAACCGACCAGCTCACACCGTCCAACGGAGCCGCGCCCCGCGCGAGAGCCGGACACGGCGTCGATCGGGCCTGGAAACGGCCGAGCGCCGACGAATGCCCACCCTCGTACTCCGAACCCCGCGGATTCGACCGACTTCCACGCACTCCACGAGGGCGAGCGGCCGTTGATCCTGCCCAATGCCTGGGACTTCACCTCCGGCGCCCTGCTCGCGGACGCGGGATTCCCAGCCATCGCCACCACCAGTCTGGGGGTCGCCGCCGCAGCCGGTCTGCCCGATGGCAAGGCCGCGTCCGCGACCGAAACCTTCGCTCTCGCCGCCCGATTGACGCGACTGCCGGTTCTGGTGAGCGTCGATATCGAAGCCGGGTTCGCCGAGGACCCCGCCGAGGTCGCCGACTATGTCGCCCGGCTGGCCGATCTCGGCGTCGCCGGAATCAATATCGAGGACGGCCGCGACAACACCTTCCTGGCCACGCCGCAGGAACAGGCCGACCTCGTGCACACCATCAAGACCCGCACACCACACCTGTTCGTCAACGCCCGCGTCGACACCCACTGGTTCGGCATCGACGAGGACTCGACCGTGCACCGGGCCCGGCTGTACGCGGCGGCGGGCGCCGACGGCTTGTTCGTCCCTGGCGTCACCGACCCGGCCATGCTGCGCACCCTCGTCGCGGCATCCCCGCTGCCACTGAACACCCTGTACGCACCGACCGGCCCCGATCTCGACACCCTCGCCGCGCTGGGCGTGCGCCGGATCAGTACCGGATCGGCCCTGTACCGGGCCGCTCTCGGCGCGGCGGTCGGAGTGGCCCGCACCCTCCGCGGCGATCCGGGCGAGTTGTCGGCGCCGCCCGACTACCGGCGCATCCAGGCCCTGCTCGCGGCGGCGAACACCGCCTAGCGCGGGTCAGTCCTTGCGGACCACCCGCTCGCCCGCACCGGGCTTCCACACGGTGATGTCGAGGTGGTCGTCGTCGACCTCCACCGTGGAGGCGCCGGTGAGATCGGCGACGTAGAAGTGGTCGAACTTCTCGCCGCGGATGTCGAAACCGCTGTCGTCGAAGAGTTTCTGGGCGAAACGCGCGTGCACGGCCTCGTCCGGCAGATCGGTGACGGTGCCGAACAGTTTGGCGTCGCCGTCGGTGACCTTGGTGTCGACGGTCGCGGTGTGCAGGCAGAACCGCGGGTCACGAGCGAGGTCGGCGAACTTCCTGGTGTTCGGCATGCCGGCCAGGATCAGCATGCCCTCGAAGATCGTCGGCTCGATCGGGCTGATCCGCGGCGACCCGTCGGCGCGGACGGTGCCGAGCAGGCACAGATTGCCGGTCGCCTGGTGCCTGCGCAGGAACAGGGCGGAGATTCGCGGTGCTTCCTCGGTGAACTGGCTCCATGTGGTCATAGTCGAACAGTACGACGCAACCTTGACATCCTGTGTCAAGGTTTCCGGCTAGTCTCGAGAACATGCGAGCGAGCAGGTTGGTGCAGCTGCTGCTCCTGTTGCAGGCCAAGGGCGGGGCGACCGCGACCGAGCTGGCGCGGGAGCTGGAGGTGTCGGTGCGCACCGTCTACCGGGATGTCGAGGCGCTGTCGGCGGCCGGGGTCCCGGTGTACAGCGAGCCGGGGCGCGGCGGCGGCGTGCGGCTGATCGACGGGTACCGCACCCGGCTGACCGGCCTCACCTCCGACGAGGCCGACGCGGTCCTGCTGGCCGGACTGCCCGGCGCGGCCGCCGACCTCGGCCTCGGCACCGTGCTCGCCACCGCCCAGCTCAAGATGCTGGCCGCGCTGCCGCCCGAACTGCGCGGCCGCGCCACCCGCATCGCCGAACGCGTCCATATCGACATGCCCGGCTGGTTCCACCGCCCGGACGACACCCCCACCCTGGCCTCGGTCGCCGACGCGCTGTGGCACGACCGCCGACTCGCGATCAGCTACCGGCGCCGCGACAAGACCGTCGAGCGCACGGTCGATCCACTCGGCCTGGTCATGAAGGCGGGCACCTGGTACCTGGTCGCCCGCGAGGGCACCGACATCCGTTCCTACCGGGCAAGCCGCATCGCCGCCGCCGAGCCCACCGGCGAATCCTTCACCCGCCCAGCCGATTTCGATCTCACCGCGCACTGGTCGGCCGCGGCCGACGACTTCGCCCGCGCCATCCTGAGGGTGCGGGCGCGGTGCCGGGTCTCGGCCGACCACCTGGGCCTGCTGCGCCTGATGAACGACCCGGCGGCCGTCCGCGACGCCCTGGCCTCCGCGAGCGCGCCCGACGACACCGGCTGGGTCGACATCACCCTCCCCGGCGAGTCCTACGAGATCCTCGCCCACGCCCTGCTCCCCCTCGGCGAACATCTCGAGGTTCTCGACCCACCCGAACTCCGCTCGGCCATGGCCACCACCGCGGCCGCCATGCACGCCCGCTACCACCCGCCGATCTGACGGCCGCCGCTCCGCTCCCGACCGTCGCGTTCGGCCGCCGCGTTCGGCCGTCGTGGGCGGACCCGAGCCGCGACGGCGGGCGCTCGGGCCGCCGGTTACCGGACCCGCCGACGACGACACAAGACCCTGTGCGCCCGCGCCCGGGGTCGGTCAGCACGTCCAGTCGAGGACCTCGCCCATCGCACGCAGGGAAACAGAGGCGGGCACGAGCCGCAGGACGTTGTCCCGCATGACGACCAGGGGCGCGGCCGACAGCTGGCCGATGGTGCCGATGCGGGCCGAGCGGGTGGCGATCATCCGGGTCCGGGGACGGCGCTCCCGGTCGTACCGGGCCGGGCCGTCGGGTTCGGCGGCCAGGCGGGCCAGCACCACCGCGTCCTCCAGCGCCTGGCACCCACCTTGGCCGAGATTCGGGGTCATCGCGTGGGCGGCGTCGCCGAGCAGGGCGATCCGGCCCGCGGTGAACGACGGGAGAGCGGGGATGTCGTAGATGTCGTTGTGCAGCACCGTGTTCGGGTCGGCGGCGGCCAGCAGTGCGGGGATCGGGTGATGCCAGCCGGCGAAGCGGTCGCGGACCTCGGCGAAGGTTCCCGGCGCGTGTTCGGGTGCGTTGTAGACCGCGAAGCAGTACACCCGGCCGTCGGCGAGCGGCGCCATGCCGAACCGCGCTCCGCGACCCCAGGTCTCCCCGAACTCGGTCAGCTTCTCCGGGAGTTCGACCACCGCGCGCCAGGCGGTGTACCCGGCGTACCGAGCCCGCACCTCGCCGCAGACCGCACGCCGGACCACGCTGTTCAGGCCGTCCGCGCCGACGACCAGATCCGCGGTCGACACCCCCGCCGAGTGCGTCACCGATCCGTCGGGGTCGGCCGACGACACCGCGATCCCCGTCCGCACCACGTCATCGGGCAGCGCCGCACGCAGGATCTCGAGCAACGCGGCGCGGTGGACCACCACCGGAGCGCCGAACCGCTCGCGCAGCGTCGCCACATCGGTGCGCGCGAGCCGCCGGCCGCGCGCATCCCGAACCCCGGCCGACACGTCCTCGACCGCCTGCGCCCGCACCGGGGACCCGACGCCGAGGGCATCCAGTGCCCGCAAGGCGTTGGACCACAGTGAGATTCCCGATCCGACCTCGGTGAGCTCCGGCGTCCGCTCCAGCACTTCCACCGACCAGCCCCGGCGCGTCAACGCCAGCGCCGTAGCCAGTCCCCCGATTCCACCACCGACGACGATTGCTGTGGACATCGCGTTCTCCCCTCGTAGCAGGTACCAGCCCACCGTACTACTTCTGTAGTGTCATTCACTACTGCTGTAGTGCGAGTCACTACAGCAGTAGTATCGCTGGGTGGCCACGAAACGCGAACAGATCCTCGACGCCGCCATCGACGTGCTGGGCACGCGCGGGCCGCGGGCACTGACCCACCGCGCGGCCGATGACGCGGCGGGCGTTCCCAACGGGTCGGCCTCCAACTACTTCCGCACCCGCGAAGCCCTGCTGATCGGCATCGCCCAACGGCTGGAGGAACGCGATCGCGCCGACTGGACGGCGCTGAACCACCTGCTCGGCCCCGCCACGATCGAGCATCTCGTCGAGGGCCTGGCCCGGTTCGTCCTGCACGCCACCGGCCCCGATCGGGCGCGCACCCTCGCCAGGTTCGCGCTGTTCGGCGAGGCACAGACGATGCCCGCGCTGCACGAATCGTTGCAGCGCGGGCATCACCGGCTCCGGGACTGGGCGATCGAGATGGCGGCGGGGGTCGGGATCGCCCCCGGTGACACGACGATCCTGGTCGACTATCTCGACGGTGTCGTCGTGCACCGGCTCGGCGGTGCGGGGACCGACACCGATCCCCGCACCGCGATCGGCAGGCTGGTCGGCGCGCTGACCGTCAGCTGACGACGGCGAACAGCAACGCCGCCACCGCGAAACTGACCACCGACAGCACGGTTTCGAGCACGGTCCAGGTCTGCAGTGTCTGCTTCACGGTCATGTTGAAGTACTTCGAGATGATCCAGAAGCCGCCGTCGTTGACGTGGCTGGCGATGATCGAGCCCGCCGCGATCGCCATCGCGATCAGCGCGATCGACATCTGCGAGTAGCCCTGATCGGTCACCAGTGGCGCGACGATGCCGCCGGTGGTGACGATGGCGACCGTCGCCGAACCCTGCGCGACCCGCAGACCGCAGCTGATCAGATACGACAGCACGATCACCGGCAGGCCCGCCGCGGACATGGTGTCGGCGAGTGCGGTGCCGATGCCGGTCGCGGAGATGACCTTGCCGAAGAAGGCGCCCGCGCCGACCACCAGCAGCACCATGCCGACCGGCTTGAGCGATTCGGCGGTGATGGTGCTCAGTTCCTGCACCGACGATCCGCGCCGGATGCCGAGCAGGTAGAACGCCACGAGCACGGTGATGAGCAGCGCGACCGCGGGTGTGCCGAAGAAGGTGAGCACCTGCAGCAGAGCCGAATCCTGGTCCAGCAGCTGGTAACCGAAGGTCGCGCCGAGAATCAGCACGAGCGGAATCGCGATGATCGCGCCGATCAGGGCGACCGACGGCGGCGACTTCGTCAGCACGGCCGTGCCGCCGGAACCTTCGGCGCTGTCACCGGCGGTCGCCCCGTTCGGCTCGAGCGGCACGAACTCACTGGGCACATCGACCTGCACGCGCTTGCCGATCCAGGTACCCCACACGATGCCCGCGGCGATGAATCCCGGGATGCCACAGACGAATCCCATGATGATCAACCAGCCCAGGCTCACTCCGAGCAGACCGCCCAGCGCGACCGGACCGGGGTGCGGCGGCAGGAAGGCGTGCGTCATCGACAGCCCGGCCAGCATCGGCATGGCGTAGAGCACCAGCGAGCGTCCGCCGCGCTTGGCCGCGACATAGACCAGCGGCGCGAGGACGAAGATGCCGATGTCGAAGAACACGGGGATGCCGAAGATGAGGCCGAGCAGGCCCATCGCGACGGGAGCGCCCTTCTCGCCGAACGTCTTCAGCAGTTTGTCGGTGAGCACGTCGGCGCCGCCGGATCGTTCGAGGATCGCGCCGAGCACGGTGCCGAGACCGATGATCACGGCGATGTGCCCGAGGATTCCGCCGAAGCCGGTTTCCAGCAGTGATTCACCGGCTTTCAGTGGTGTGCCGACGATCTGGGAGACCGGGAGTCCCGCGGCCAGCGCCAGCAACAGACCGGTCAGCAGCAGCGCGACGAACGGCTCCAGTTTGACCTTGATGATGGCGATGAGTAGCACGGCGATCGCGAGACCGCACAGCACCAGCAACCCGGGGGTGGTGGTGCGCAACCAGTCGACAGTGGCGCCCATGGGGATACCTCTCAATCAAGCGAATGGACGAAGCGTGCGGCTTGGGAGCCGATGTGGGACCAGCGCGAATTCGCGACGTCCAGGGGCGCGACCACCTCGGTGCCCGCGGTGACGGCGATCGCTCCCGCCCGCAGGAACTCGCGGGCATTGTGGGAGTTGACGCCGCCGGAGGGGATCAGGAACACGTGCGGGAAGGGACCGAGCAGGTCCCTCAGATAGGCGGGCCCGAGCGCGCGGGCCGGGAAGATCTTGACCGCGGCCGCGCCCAGCTCGACCGCCGCCAGCACCTCGGACGGGGTGAACGCGCCCATCACGACCGGAATCCCGTGCGCGACAGCGACGTCGGCCACCTCAGGCCGCAGCGCGGGCGTCACCAGGAACTTCGCGCCCGCCTCGATCGCGGCCTCGGCCTGATCGCGCCGCGTCACCGTGCCGACGCCGATCACCGCGGCGCTCACCGCCGAGGCCTTGCGGACGGCGTCGAGCACGCCGAGGGTGGTGAAGGTGAGCTCGACCGCGCGGATGCCCGCACCGGCCAGGGCTTCGGCGAGCCCGACCGGGTCGGGGATATCCGGCGCCCGCACCACGGTGAGCGCGCGGTCGGCGCGGATCACCGCCATCGCCTCGGACGACGAGCTCTGCAGCGGGTTCATCGGGTCTCCTCTCGGGTGGCGTCCAGCCGCAGCGCGCGACCGGCGCGCACGCCGGTCGCGCTGCCGTTCTCCAGCGCGAATTCGCCGTTGACCAGCACGTGCTGGATGCCCTGTGCCTGTTGTCGGGGGTCTTCGAAGGTCGCGGTGTCGTGGATCGTCGCCGGATCGAAGACGACCACGTCGGCGGCGTGACCGGGACGGATCAGGCCGCGCTCGGCCAGCCGCAGCCGGGCGGCGGGCCTGCCGGTGAGGTGGTGCACGCACTCCTCCAGCCCGAGCACGCCCAGGTCGCGGACATAGCGGGACAGATAGCGCGGGAAGGTGCCCCAGGCGCGCGGATGCGGCCGGGCGCCGACGAGCAGACCGTCGCTGCCGCCCATGTGGCCCGCGTCGACCATGATCGCGCGCACGTTCTCCTCGTGGCCGACGTGCTGCAGGATCGTGGTGGCCAGCTGATCCCGGCGCAGCAGCTCGAAGAACACCTCGACCGGCGCCCGGTGCTCCGCGTCGGCGATCTGGGCGACGGTGCGGCCGACGTAGCCCGCCAGCGCGTCGTCGCCGACGCCGCTGATCTGGATGGTCTCCCATTCGACGGTGACGCCGTGACACCCGTCGGAGCCGTTGACGTTCACGTCCGCGGTGATCCTGGCGCGCTCGGCGGCGTCGTCGAGCCGGGCCAGCGCGGCGTCCGGTCCGCCCGACATCGCCCAGCTCGGCAGCAGCGCCGACAGCGTGGTGGAGCCGGGCAGGTACGGGTAGGTGTCGAGGGTGATGTCACAGCCGTCGGCGCGGGCCTGCGCGACCATCGCGAGGAATTCCGGTGCGCGCCCGCGATTCACGCCGAAGTTCATGGTGGCGTGGGTCAGGTGCAGCGCGCAGCCGGTGCCCTTCGCCAGCCCCATCATCTCCGCGTACGCCTCCAGCGCGCCCGCGCCGTAGGAGCGGGTGTGCGGGGCGTAGAAGCCGCCGTAGGAGGCCACGACCGCGCACAGCGCGGCCAGTTCACCGGTGTCGGCGTACATGCCGGGGGTATAGGTGAGCCCGCTCGACATGCCGACCGCGCCCTCGTCGAGCCCCTGGGCCAGCAGCGCGCACATCCGATCGATCTCGGCCGTGGTGGCCGCACGCTGCTCGGTGCCGACGACGAGCAGTCGCAGCGTGCCCTGCGGCACCAGGTAGGCGGCATTGGGCGTGATGCCCTGATCGAGCCGGTCCAGGTACTGCCCGACCGTGCGCCAAGAGAAGTCGAAGCCCGCCGGATTGCCGTTCCAGCCGGCGATCTGCTTACGCACCACCGCGAGCGCGGCGTCGTCGATCGGCGCGTAGGACAGGCCGTCCTGGCCGATCACCTCGGTGGTGACGCCCTGGGTGATCTTCGGGAAGTGGTCGGGGTGGGTCAGCAGGTGCAGGTCCGAATGCGCGTGCATGTCGATGAAGCCGGGGCTGAGCACCGAACCCGGCTGTGCCGGAACCACTCTCGCGGTACCGGTGTCGATCGATGCGGGCGCGGCCACCTCGGCGATGCGCCCGCCACGGATCAGGACGTCACCGCGAACGCGCGGGTCACCGGTGCCGTCGACGATGTCGATGTCGCGAAACAGTAAGTCGGTCATGGTCATCGGTCAGAAGTAGGTGCGGATCAGGTCGACCACGCGCGGGCTCTGTGCCGCCGCGTCGTCGATCACCGGGATGAGGCGCCACTTGTCGAACGCCGTGCACGGGTGCGACAGCCCGAGCCGCACGATGCTGCCGACCGGGAGATCGGCGGCGTCGGCACCGGGCAACCGCAGGAAGGTGTGCTGATCGTTGAGCGCGCTGACGTGCGCGCCCGCGGGCAGCGCGCCGCCCACCACCAGCTGCGGCACCGGCAGCCCCTCGTCGAAGGGGAAGTCGCGCTTCCCGCCGTCGAGCAGCGCCAGTTCCGGTTCCGGCCGGGAGACCACGCGGGCCCAGCCGTGCATCGCGGCCCGCAGACCGGGGTCGACGGCGGGCGCGGCCAGCGGCGAGATGCCGGCGTAGAAGCCGTCGTCGTGGACGAGGTAGGCGCCGCTGCGCAGCACGACCGTCGTGTTCGCGTCGGCCAGCCCGGCCAGTTCCGCGACGACGAGTTCGGGATAGGCGCTGCCACCCGCGGTGACGATCGCCGAACCGGCGTAGGCCCCGGCCGCGGCGAGTTCGGTGTGCAGGGCGGCCAGTTCGCCGAGGTAGTCGCGCACGGCCGCGATGCCTGCGCTGCTGCGATCGTGGGCCAGCGCGCCCTCGTACCCGGCGACACCGGCGAGGGCGAGCCGGTCGCTGGCCCGCAGCGCGGCCGCGACGGCGTGGCCTTCGGCGCGGGTCCGCGCGCCGGTGCGCCCCTGTGGGCCGCCGAGCTCGACCAGGACCCGGACCCGGGGGCCGGGCGGGGTGTCGCGCAGGATCTTGTCCATCAGCTCGACGGTGGCGACGCTGTCGGCCCAGCAGAAGAACTCGAACCCGGCATCGCGCGCGGATTCCGCGGCGACCCAGGTCAGGGCGGCCGGATCGACGAGCGCGTTGGCGAGCATGACCCGCCCGACGCCGAACGACCGCGCGACCTGGGCCTGCCAGCCGGTGGCCAGCGTGATCGCCCACGACCCAGCCGTCAGCTGATCGCGCCAGAGCTGCGGGGCCATCGTGGTCTTGCCGTGTGGTGCCAGCGCGACGCCTGCGGCCGCGGTCCAGCGCGCCATCAGCGCGATATTGGCGTCGAGCAGCCCGCGGTCGAGGGTGAGCAGCGGGGTTTCCCACCGGTCCAGTTCCGGTGCGTCCGCGAGATATTCGCGCACGGTCCGGCCCCAGGCCGCGGGCGGCACGCTCTTGTCGCGCGGGCCGATCGCCTCGTCGGCGAGCGCGTCCACGACGGCGTTGTCGATCGTCACAGCATCCCTTTCCCTCGAGCGACCGGGAGTCACCCGGACGATCGGTCATATCGGGTAAACATTGCATGATGTGCAACGCTAGTTGCATCTAATGTTTCTGCTCGTTATTGTGCATCCCAGAGGCAGTGACCGCAACCACGAAAGGGCGAAAAAAGTGACCCAGGCAACATCGGTGCCGCCCAGAGCGGTCACCGTCGGCGAGGGACTGGCCGTGCTCGTCGCCCGCCCCGGACCGCTGGAGCAGTCCCCGCACTTCGACCGGAGCGCGGGTGGAGCCGAGGCCAATGTGGCCACCGTGCTCACCCAACTCGGCGTCGCGGCGGCGTGGCTGTCCCGCGTGGGCGACGACGGCTTCGGGCGCTATCTGGTCGCGCAACTGGCGGCCCAGGGCGTCGAGGTCGGCGCGGTCGCCGTCGATCCGGACCGGCCGACCGGGCTCTACGTCAAGGAACGCGGCAGCGGATCGGGCGCCGCCCACGACCTGCCCGCGCACGCCAGCCGGATGCACTACTACCGCGCCGGGTCCGCCGCCAGCGCGCTGTCGCCCGCCGATCTCGCGACCCGGACGGCCGCCGCCCTGCTCGACGACACCGACCTGGTGCATTTCACCGGCATCACCCCGGCGCTGTCGGAGTCGGCCAACCAGCTGACCCGTACCTTGCTCGCCCTGCCCCGGCGCGGCCGGCTGGTCAGCTTCGACCTGAATTACCGTCCGGCACTGTGGGGTTCGCGGGTCGACGAGGCGGCCGACGAACTCGCCGCCCATGTCCGCGGCGCCGACGTGGTGCTGCTCGGCGCCGACGAGGCCGAGGAGCTCTTCGGCACCGGCGATCCGGCCGCGCTGCGCGCGCTGTTCCCCGAGCCCGCCCAGCTGGTCGTCAAGAACGACAAGCACACTGTCACCGGATTCGACGGCGACACCGTGGTCGAGGTGCCCGCGCTGGCGCTCGAGATCACCGAGCGGATCGGCGCCGGTGACGCTTTCGCCGGCGGCTACCTCGCCGCCCTGCTGCACGACGCCGATCCGCGCACCCGGCTGCGCTACGGCCACCTGTGCGCCGCCGCCGCGCTCACCGCCACCGGCGACGCGGCGAAAATCCCTCCGGTGCAGGACATCCGGCGACTCGCGCAGCTGCCGGACGCGGACTGGGCCGGGCTGCGCTATCCGGACGCACTGGATGGGACGATCAGGCCATGAGTCAAAGCGTGTCGCGCGCCCTGTCCATTCTCATCGCCCTCGGCGAGGACTCGCAGTCCCTCGACGAGCTGGCCGGGCGGCTCGGTGTGCACAAGTCGACCGTGCTGCGCCTGCTGCAGACCATGCAGGCGGAACGATTCGTCGTGCGCGACAACGCCCACCGGTACTCGCTGGGCACCCGCATGTTCGAACTGGCCAGTCGCGCGCTGGAGAACCGCGATGTCCGCACCGTCGCCCGGCCGCATCTGAGCGCGCTGGGCGCCGCCACCGGGCAGACCGTCCACCTGGCCGCCTACGAGTCCGGCGACGCCGTCTACATCGACAAGGTCGACGCCGAGCAGGCGGTCCGGATGTACTCGCGGATCGGCAGACCGGCGCCGCTGCACTGCACCGCGGTCGGCAAGGTGCTGGTCGCGGCCCTGCCGCGGGCGGAGTGGCGCGCGGTCGCCGCGCGGCTGGACTACCACCCCTTCACCACCCGCACCCTGCGCACGCCCGAGCAGTACCTGGCCGAGCTGGAACTGGTCGCCGCGCAGGGCTTCGCCGAGGACCACGAGGAACACGAGAGCTTCGTCAACTGCATCGGCGTGCCGGTGCGCGACGGGATCGGCGCGGTGGTGGCCGCGGTGTCGGTCTCGGTCCCGGACGTGCTGCTCGACCACGATCAGGTGCTGGCGCTGTTGCCGCAGGTCAGGGCGACCGCCGACGCCATCTCCACCGAACTCGGCTGGGCCCCCCGCCGAGACGTCACCGCGAGGAAAGGCTGAACTCCATGGCTGCCGAGAAGTCCGTCAAGATCGCCGTGCGCACCACCGACGCGCCCGCGCCCGCGCACACCTTCTCCCAGGGCGTGCGCAAGGGCCCGTTCGTGCAGGTCTCGGGCCAGGGACCGGTCGACCCGGCGACCAACGAGTACCTGCATCCCGGCGACGTCGCCGCGCAGACCACCCGCACGTTGATGAACGTCAAGGCGATCGTCGACGCCGCCGGCGCCACCTTCGACGACGTGGTGATGCTGCGCGTCTATCTCACCAAAAGGGAGGATTTCGCGGTGATGAACGAGGCGTATGGTGAATTCGTCACCAAGCACACGACCGGTGACGTGCTGCCTTCCCGCACCACCGTCTTCACCGGCTTGCCGCGCGCGGAGATGCTGGTCGAGATCGACGCCATCGCCGTCGTAACGGACTGAGCCACAACGTTTCCGGTGATGTCTCCGACATCACGCACCACCCCGTGTTGAGATGGGGCGGCCCCTTCCGGGGGCTGCTCCGCCCGTTCTACCCGAGGATCCGCCATGTTCGCCAAGATCGCCCGCCCGCTCGCCGTCGCCGCCGTCGCCCTCTCCGTCACCGCCGTCGGCGCGGGCACCGCCTCGGCCGCCACCGCCGAGCCCGTCGTCGGCTCGGTCGCCGTCTGCATCGGCATCCCGGTCGGCCCGGTGACCGTCACCTTCTGCATCTAGCGGCTAGCCGGAGTTACGCAAGGCGGTGGCCAGGCCGTTCATGGTGAGCAGGATGCCCCGCTTCACCAGTTCGGAGTCGTCACCGCCGCGCAGCCTGCGCAACAGATCCACCTGTAGCTGATTGAGCGGTTCCAGGTAGGGGAAGCGGTTGTGGATCGACTCCGCCAGGGACGGGTTGTCGCTGAGCAGTTCCTCGTGGCCGGTCACGGCCAGGTACATGCGGATGGTGCGGGCGTGCTCGTCGCGGATCATCCCGAAGATCTGCGCGCGCAGCGCCGCGTCCTCGACCAGGTCGGCGTAGCGGGCGGCGATGTCGAGGTCGCTCTTGGCCATCACCTGGGCGAGGTTCGACAGCACCGTGCGGAAGAACGGCCAGCGCTGGTAGAGGTCGGTGAGCCGGGCCAGCCGCTGCGGATCGTCGCCGACCCAGTCCGCGAGCGCGGTGCCGGTGCCGTACCAGCCCGGCAACATGACGCGCGCCTGGCTCCAGGCCATCACCCACGGGATCGCGCGCAGATCCGACACCGAGTTGGTGGGTTTGCGTGAGGCCGGGCGGCTGCCGATATTGAGGTCGCCGACCTCGGCGACCGGGGTGGACTGCCGGAAGTAGGCGACGAAGCCCGGGGTGTCGTGCACCAGGCGCCCGTAGGCCGCGCGCGCCCGGGCGGCGAGCTCGTCGAGCAGCTCGTAGGCCGGTTCGGCGTCCTCACCCAGTCCTTCCACGTCCAGCAGCGTCGATTCCAGGGTGCCCGCGATCAGCGACTCCAGATTGCGGTGCGCCGCGCCCTGTTCGGAGTACTTCGCGGCGATCACCTCGCCCTGTTCGGTGAGCCGCAGCGAGCCCTGCACCGCGCCCGCAGGCTGGGCCAGGATGGCGTCGTAGCTGCGCCCGCCACCGCGGCCGACGGTGCCGCCGCGGCCGTGGAACAGCCGCAACCGGATGCCCGACTTGCGCGCCACCTCGACCAGGTCCAGCTCCGCCCGGTACAGCGCCCAGTTCGCGGCCAGGTATCCGCCGTCCTTGTTGGAATCGGAGTACCCGAGCATCACCTCCTGCCGCATCCCCGCCGCGGCGACCAGTTCGCGATACACCGGTACGTCCAGCACCGCGGCCAGCGTCGCCGCGCCCGCGCCCAGGTCCTCGATGGTCTCGAACAGCGGCACGATGCCGACCGGGCTGCTCGGCGTGCCCTCGGCGGTGCCCGGATCGAGAATGCCCGCTTCCTTGAGCAGCAGCGCCGCCTCGAGCATGTCGCTGACCGAGGTGCACATGCTGATGATGTAGTTCGGGATGGCGGCGGCGCCGAAGGTATCGATCACCTCCTTGCCCGCGCGCAGAACGCCCAGTTCCTTGGCGGCGAGCTCGCTGAGCTGCGCGTGCGGACCGAGCAGCGGTCGGCGGGTCCGCAATTCGTTCGACAGCAGCTCGACCCGCTCGGCCTCCGACAGGCTCGGGTAGTCGGCGTGCACGCCCGACCAGGCCAGCAGTTCGGTGACGACCTGCTCGTGTACCTCGGAGTTCTGCCGCATGTCCAGGGCCTGCAGGTGGAAGCCGAAGGTCTCGATGGCGTGGCGCAGCGCGGCGAGCCGGTCGTCGGCGAGCAGGGCGTCCCCGCCCGCGCGCAGCGAGAGGTCGACCGCGTCGAGATCGTCGAGGACCGCCTGCGGCGTGGCGTACGGGACGGCGCCCCCGTCGAGACCGTGCTCCGGCAGGGCACCGAGCGCCCGTTCCGCGGTGGCGCTGAGCCGGGCCCGGATCGCGTGCAGCGCACGGCGATACGGCTCGTCGGCGAAGACCGCCGGGTCGGGATAACCGGCCTCGGCGAGCGCGGCGACCGCGGGGCTCACCTGGACCAGCCGGGCCGACAGCGACAGCGTCTTCTCCAGCTCGACCAGCTCGTCCAGGTATCGGCCGAAGGCGTAGGCGGCGGCCTGCTCGGCGGCGGTGTGCACGACTTCGCCTGTCACATAGGGGTTTCCGTCGCGGTCGCCGCCGATCCAGGAGCCGGGGCGCAGGATCGGGCGCGGCAGCAGCTCCACCTCGGGCCAGCGGTACCGCAGCGCGGCGCGCACCTGCGCGTTGATCGCCGGGATGACGTCGTAGAGGGTCAGGTCGTAGTAGCGCAGGCCGACCGAGATCTCGTCCTGGATCCGCAAGCGCGCCAACCGGATCAGCGCGGTGCGCCACAGGGTGAGCACCTCGCGGCGGATCCGCAGTTCGGACTCGTCGAAGCCGGGATCACCGGGTTCGAGCCTGCGCCGCAGCCGCATCAGCTCGGTGATCTTGGCCTGCACGTCGAAGACGGTGCGCCTGCGGGTCTCGGTCGGGTGCGCGGTGATCACCGGGGAGACCAGCGCGTCGGTGAGCAGTTCGGCGACCGTCGCGCCGTCGAGGGCGGCCGCGTCGAGCTTGTCGTAGGTGGCGGCCAGCGAGGAGTCCTGCGGCGGCTCCCCCGCCGAGACGTGCGCGGCGCGGCGCCGGTCGCGCTGGATGTCCTCGGCGAGATTGGCCAGCAGCACGAAGTAGCTGAACGCCCGGATCAGCGGAATCGCGATCTCGGTGGGCGTGCCGTCGAGCATGTCGGCGACCGCGCTGCGTTCGACCTCCTCGCGGCGCACCCGGAACGCTTCGGTGCGCACCCGCTCGATCAGGTCGAAGACCTCGGGACCCTCGTGGTCGCGGATGGTGTCACCGAGGATGCCGCCGAGAAACCGGATGTCCTCGCGCAGCGGCCGGGTGGCTTCCTGCTCCTGCACGGTTCGCGATTCGCCCATGGAAAGACAGTATTGCCGCCGTGGCCGTCCCGCGACCCGGCGACGCGCCCCGGCCCACCACGATGCCCGAGGTCACACCTATAGCGACCGGATCACCCGGGCCGGGTTGCCGGCCGCGAACACCCGGTCGGGCAGATCGCGGGTGACCACGCTGCCCGCGCCGACCACCACATCGTCGCCGATGGTCACGCCGGGGCACACGATCACCCCGCCGCCGAACCACGCGTTGTTCCCGATCCGGATCGGCGCCGCGGATTCCCACCGCTGCCTGCGCTTCTCGTGATCCTCCATCGGGTGCAGGGCGGTCAGCAGCTGGCAGCGCGGCCCGATCGAGCAGTCGTCGCCGATGACGATCGGCGCGCAGTCGAGCAGGATCGCGTCGTAGTTGAGAAAACTGTTGGACCCGATCTCGATGAGATAGCCGTAGTCGCACTGGAACCGGGGCATGATCCAGGAGCCCTCCCCCACCTTGCCGAGCAGGTCACCCAGCAACTCGGTCCGGCGGCCGGTCTCGTCGGGGCCGGTCCGGTTGAACTCGTCGCACAGGCGTTGTGCCCGTTGCCGTTCGGCCACCAGCTCGGGATCGCTGTCCTTGTACAGCTGCCCGCTCAACATCCGCTGTTTCTGCTCGCCCATGGCGCCGAGTGTAGGGGCGGACGACGGCATGCCATTGTGCGGCGACGAGCGGATCGTTAGCGTTGATCAGCATGGTGTCGATGACGCATCTGTACGTGCAAGGTCATCGCGATCGCCGTCGGGCTCGGCGTGGCGGCGCTGTTGCCGCAGTTCGTCGACACCGCCCGCGGTGGGGTGCCGCAGCAGATGCTGGTGCTCGGCGTCTGCATCCCGCTGTTCGGGCTGATCTTCGACACGCTGTGGGCACTGGCGGCCGACTCCGTGCGCGGCTGGCTGGCCCGTACGCCACGGCGGATGGCCGCGGTCGGCGGCACCAGCGGCCTGATGATGATCGGGCTGGGTACGTCGCTGGCCTTCACCGGACGCAAGGACTGACCTCCGGCGATGCCGCGGCATCCCCGCGAAAGTAGGGTCGATGTCGTGACAACAGCGCGCACCCGGCACAACTACACCGGCACCTCGGTCGCCGAACGGCAGATCGAGCGCCGCGCGCTGTTCATCGAGGCCGGGCTGACCGTGTTCGCGGAGAAGTCCTATGCCAACAGCTCGCTGACCGACGTGTGCGCGGCGGCGGGACTGTCGCGACGGCAGTTCTACGAGCAGTTCGCCGGGCGCGAGGAACTGCTGGTCGCCGTCTACGACTCGGTGCAGGGCAGGGCGCGGGACGCGGTCGCGGCGGCGCTGGCGGCAGCCGAGACCGACGACCTGCGCGCGCTCATCGACGCCGCGGTCCGCGCCTACACCAGGGCGATCACCGACGATATCCGGTGCGTCACCGTGGCTTTCGTGGAGATCGTGGGGGTGAGCCCGGCGATCGAGGCGCATCGCGCGCAGGTCAGGGACCAGTGGGGCGAGGTGGTCGCGGCGATCGCGCAGGGGCGCGAGGGCGTGCGGACCCCGCCCGGCGGCTGGCGGGTCGCGATGGCCGCCTTCATCGGCGCCGTCAACGGCGCGGTGCACCAGTGGAGCATGGACGACCCGCGGCCTCCCGTGGACGAGCTCGTCGATGTCTTCTCCACCCTGCTCAACGCGCTGACCGCCGCGTAGTCCGACCGCCGATTGCGATCTACACCACACCCGTGCCATAGTAGCCGTCATTGAGACGAAGGCGTCTCAATTCACGTGAGGACTGTGCACGATGAGATCTCCCTTCGCTCTGCGATGGATGGCCCTGGTCACCGGCGCGCTCGCGGCCGCGACGGTGCTGGTGGCCGGGCCGGTCGCGGCCGAACCGGCCGCCGTGGCGCCCGCGCCGGTGATTCCCCTCCCGCCCGAACTCGATCCGGGCTTCTACCTGCCGCCCGCCGAGGTCGTTGCGGCCACGGCGCCGGGCGCGATCATCGCCGTCCGGCAGGTGCGCGTCGCCGATTTCGGCCTGCTGCCGATCGACGTCGACGCCTGGCAGGTGTCCTACCGCTCCAACAACAGCCGCGACGAGGCGATCCCGGCGGTCGCCACCGTGATCAAGCCGCGCGGCCAGGCGCCCGCGCCGCGCAAGCTGCTCTCGGTGCAGCTGGCCGAGGACTCCACCGCGGGCTACTGCGCGCCGTCCTATGCGCTGCAACATCTTTCGGTGGCCCCGCTCGCGGGCCAGATCGTGGTGCCCGCCGAATTCCTGTTCGCCCAGGCCGCGCTGGCGCAGGGCTGGGCCGTCGTCGTGCCGGATCACCAGGGCCCGAATTCGGCCTACGCGGCCGGACCGCTGGCCGGGCGGATCACCCTGGACGGCATTCGCGCGGCGACCTCGTTCGCGCCGCTCGAGGTGGGACCGAGCGCGCCGGTCGGCCTGTACGGCTATTCCGGCGGCTCGATCGCGACCGGTCACGCCGCCGAGTTGAAGGCCACCTACGCGCCCGAGCTGAACATCGTGGGTGCGGCCGAAGGCGGCGTGGGCGCCGATCTCGGCGCCGCGCTGAGCATGGCGAACAACCAGCTCACCTCGGGCCTGGTCTTCGCGGCCGTCCTCGGCCTCACCCGCGAGTACCCGGACTTCGCCGCCTATCTCGACCAGCGGCTCGATCCGCTCGGCAAGGGCCTGTCCGCGATCAAGTCGCCGCTGTGCGTGCAGTACCAGTCGGCCCTGCTGCCGTTCCTGAACCTCACCGGCATGATCGGCTCCGACGGCAACCCTCTGGACGACCCGCCGGTCGCGGCGATGCTCGACGACACCCGCATGGGCAAGACCACCCCCGACATGCCGATGTTCGTCTGGCATTCCGCGTGGGACGAGATCCTGCCGCTGGGCGCGACCAACACCCTGGTCGACACGTACTGCCGGGACCCGAAGACCTCGCTCACCTACACCCGCGACCACGCCAGTGAGCACATCGTCGCCGAGGTGGTGGGCGGTCCGGCGGCGCTGCTGTGGCTGCGCGACCGGCTCGACGGCGTCCCCGCCCCGACCGGCTGCACCATCTCCGACGCGGGCACCATGGCCGCGACGCCGGGCGCGCTCGGCTTCCTCGGTGACACCCTGGCGGCGAAGTTCGCCACCCTCTTCGGCACGCCGCTGGGCAGCCACTGAGCCTGCGGGGTGCGGTTGTCACAGACCGCACCCCGCACGAAATCCGCTGCGGCGAAAGAGTCTTCGCCTCCCCCGTGCACCGACGAATTCGGTGATACATGTTGACGTTCGATGTTGATTTGTATCATACTCGCCGAGTTCGTCGATCATGAGCAGGAGGTGCCCCGGTGACCGACAACGCACGGGCAGCGCTGGAGATTCTTCGCGATGCGGGGCAGTTCAAGTGGTATGTCATTCCGCTCTTACTGCTGGTCATCTACGTCTACTCGGTCGAGGTCGAACGCCGGAACTGGAACGTGCTGTTCGCCGGCCTGGCGCTGTGGGGCATGGACTGGTTCAACGAGATCTGGAATTCGCTGGTCTTCCACGTCACCGACCGGGCGCCGGTCTGGGGCGCGAGCGGGCCGACGGCGTATCAGATCCTGATCGGGCTCAATATCGAGATCTGCTTCATGTTCGCGATCATGGGCGTCGCGGCGGCGAAGATGCTGCCGCCCAAGCAGACCCGGATCTTCGGGCTGCCGAACCGGCCGGTGCTCATCGCGGTGAACTCGGCCGCGGCGGTCGGGGTCGAAGTCGTGCTGAACAAGGCGGGCGTGCTCACCTGGGATTGGTCGTGGTGGCAGCCGGGCTTCCCGTTCCTCATCTGGATCATCGGCTACGTGCCGTTCTTCGCCGCCTGCTTCTACGTGCACGACCTGCCCAGCGTGCGGAGTAAGGCGCTGGTGGTCGGCACCATCTTCGGCATCGACGCGATCGCGCTGATCGTCTTCGGCGCGGCGGGGTGGCTGTGAGGGGCGGGCACGCCGTCCGGCGTGGCGCGCTGCTCGCGGCGACCGGACTGGTGTTCGCCGCGGTGACAGCACCCTCGGCGACCGTCGCCGACCCGGGCTGTCTGCCGATCGGCACCGTCGGCACGCCCGAGGTGACGGTCGACGACTCCACCGCGGGCCTGGCCGATTTCGCCCCGGCGACGGTCGCCCTGCCCGACCAGGTGTACTTCCGCTCGACCACCGAGTCGTTCAACCGGCGCTGGACCTTCGCCACCCGCGACGGCGCGGTGTACGTGAAAGAGGCCGCCGCCGTGGGTGGTTGGCGCACCCTGACGCTGCCGGGCTGCCTGGCCGGCACGATCGCCGGTGTCTCGGCCGACGACGACGAAGTGATGATGATCGACCGCGACGGCCGGTTCATCACCATGGATCACGCGCTCAGCGCGCCCAGGGACTGGAACTGGAGCGGCCGCTACGGCACGCCGCTGTGGACCGGGCCGGGCAATACGCTCCCGCCGGGGACACTCACCTGGTCGTGGTCGGTGCTGTCACCCGCCGAGGATCACATCTGGACCGACACGGCGGGCAACGAGCATCCGGTCGGCGGCGCCAAGGTGTCGCACGTGTTCGCCCTGACCCACGGTGGTCAGCGGATCCAGTACGTCGATCCGTGGCTGCCGGTGGACCACAGCTACGAGATGGGCATGCCGCTGGGCGGGCGGTTCCAGGCGGTGGCGCTGTCGACCAGCGCGTCGACCTCGCTGGTGGTCAACCGGTTCGGCGACTTCTACACGCGCCTCTACGATTTCGACATCTCCGGCGCCGACAAGGTGTTCTTCCGCTACTCCTACGAGGACCAGCGGGGGCTGCCCGAGGCGCCGGACATGCTCGCCGAGCGCGTCGACAGCCGCTACGCCGCGATCCAGCTGCCCGCGCCGGACTGGGTCGCCCAGCCGAAGGTGCCCGGCGAGATCACCGACCGCATCTCCGTCCACCGGACCGCGCCCGGCTCGGCGGCCCGCGAGCTCCGGGTGGAGGGCCGCGACGGCGGGCGCACCGGCTTCTGGCGCAAGATGCTCACCGATCCCGCGTGGTCGTTCGTGCCCACCGATCAGCCGCTCACCGGTGCGGCACTGGAGAATTCGCCGATCAGCCGCGCGACGGAAACGCTCGGACCGGCCTCGCCCTACGACTATCTCGGCGCGGCGTCCCAGGGCTGGATCGCCCAGGTGCGTTCCTTCGACCCGGCCGTCTCCCCCACTCCCCTGCGCGTCGACTTCACCGACGGCACCGGCGTCGAGCTCATCCTGCACACCGTCGACGGGTTGCGCCAGACCCCGCAGCAGCCCGGTATCACCGGTCAGCCGCGCGTCTTCGACGGCACCGTCGAGGTACCCCAGCAGCTCCTGGAAACCCTCGATACCCAGCCGGTCGCGGTGCGCGAATTCGTCCGGAACACCCTGGGAGGCAACCGCTTCACCGACACGTCTGTGGAGGTCACCGACCGCGCGTTCCGGTTCGCCCGGTGGGATCTCACCCTGCATCGACGCTGATTCCGGGCACCGGGCGGTGGGTCAGCTCACCTCCCGGTGCCGGGGCTGGACGCGATGCAGCAGGACCTGTTCGAGCAGGGCCACCAGGACGTCACGGACGGAGTCGCGGTCGCGTGCGTCGCAGTCCAGCACGGGGATCCAGTCGTCGAGGCCGAGGGCTTCGCGGACCTCGGTGAGGTCGAAGCGGGTGGCGTCGTCGAAGCGGTTGACCACGACGACGAACGGGGTGTCGTGCTCCTCGAAGTAGTCCAGCACGGGATAGCAGTCCTCGACCCGGCCGGTGTCGACGACGATGACCGCGCCGAGGGCTCCGTCGACGAGGTCGTCCCACAGGAACACGAAGCGGTCCTGGCCCGGGGTGCCGAACAGGTACAGGATCAGCGACTGGTCCAGGGTGATCCGGCCGAAGTCCAGCGCGACCGTGGTGGCGGTCTTCTCGGCACGGCGGCCCGGGTCGTCGACGCCGATCGACACCTCGGTCATCGACGCCTCCGTCACCAGCGGCTCGATCTCGGAGATGGCGCCGATGAAGGTGGTCTTGCCGACGCCGAAGCCGCCGCTGACCACGATCTTCACCGACGACGGCATCGCCGGTGCGGCGGTACGGAATTCAGAGTGCGCGAACAAGATCCCTGATCCTCTCGATGGCGGCGGTCGACAGTTCCGGGGCGTCGCGGACCGACACGTGGCCCGCCGCGGCCAGGTCGCTGACGATCACCTTGGCGATGCCGACCGGAACCCGCAGGGCGGCACCGATTTCGGCGATGGAGTGCGGTCGCAGGCACAACTGCACGACGGTGCGTTCCTCGAACCGCAGCGGTGCCGACAGCGCGGACGGCGGTGCCTGCACGAGGGTTTCGATGCGCAGCCCGTCCAGCACCGGGACGGTGCGGCCCGCGGTGACCACGAACGGCCGGACGAAGCGGTCGTCGACGTCGTCGCTGTCGGTGGGCGCCACCGGTACCGGCGGTAGCTCCTCGCGCCAGCCGGTCGGGCGGTTCATCGGGATCATGCGCGGATCGGGCAGCCGGGGACGATCGGGATCTCTCATCTGCGCAACGACTCTCGCAGTTCGCCGATCAGCCGCGGGTCGAGCAGCGAACCCGCGCGTTCGGCCAGCACCGCCATCTCGTAGCCGACCAGGCCGACATCGCAGCCACCGTCGGCGATCACCCCGAGGCAACTGCCGTCACCGAGCGCCGAGACCAGCAGGAATCCGCGCTTCATCTCGATCATGATCAGCTTCAGGCCGTCGAAATCGTAACTGCGCGAAGCACTGCGGGCGAGGCTGGACAGGCCCGACACCATGGCGGCCAACCGGTCGGCGCCGGTGCGGTCCAGGCCGTCGGACATGGCGATGAGCAGCCCGTCGGAGGACACGGCGACGGTGTCGCGCACGCCGTCGGTGTTGCGGACGAAGTTGCCGAGCAGCCAGTTGAAGGTGTGGGGATCGGCGGTCGGTAGATGGGTGGTCACCGGGAGCTCCTGTGGTCGGGTCCGATCGGTCAGTGGGTCGGATCGTGCGGGGTGGTACCGGGTGTGGTGTCGCCGCCGCGTTCGTGGCCGGTGCGGAACGACGAGAGCATGTTGCGCGTCTGGTCGGGGGTCCGTTCGACGACCGGCGGCCGGTCCTCGCGGAGCACCGGTTCCCGGCGCGGACGGTCGGGCGAGCCGGTGATCTTGGCGCGCTTGCTGCGCTTCACCAGGCCGTTGCGGGTGCGTTCGACGGCGGCGGGGCCGGTCGGATCGACGGCCGCCAGATCGTGCCGGATACCCGGCGTCGGCGCGTCGGCGCGCGCGACCTCCGCGGAGTCACCGTGCGCCACGCCGTTGCGGCCGCGGTCGGTGGTGGGGGTTCCCGGTGTCGTGCTGTGGCGCACCGGGTGCGCGCCCGGCATGTGCACGCCGTTGCGCACCCGATCCGCGCCGGGGGCGCCGTTCGTGCCGAACGACGCCGGTCCCCCACCGTTACGCGCGCCGCTCGGGTCGGCGGATGCCGGTGCTCCGCCGTCGCGTGGGTGATCGCCCGCGCTGGGGATCGCCGGGGCCGGATCGTTCGGTGTGCCGTGGTAGCCGATGGCATTGGTGGTGCTGCTGAGGAACTGCGCGTAGACCGAATCGCCGGGGGCGGCGGTGCCGTTGAGCGGAGCGGAGTCGGGGTTCCGGCTGTGCCGCGATCGGTCGGGTGCGTCGAACCGCCAGTGCTCCGCCAGCGCGTTCGGCGACCGGGAATCGTCCTGCACGACAACGGATCCGGCGACGTCCGACGCGACGGCCGTGCCGTTGCGCCCCGCCGGCACATCCGCGCGGCCGGACTCCGGCGCACCGGAACGGTCCCGGGCGGCGGCCGGCTCGGCCGGGCGGGCGCTCTCGTCGACCAGAATGCTCGGCGGCAGCAGCAGGCGGGCGACGATGCCGCTGACCGGGGAGGTGTTGAGCTCCACGTCGATGCCGAGGCGGCCTGCCAGCCTGCCGACGACGTAGTGCCCGAGATAGCGGGTGGAGGCGACGATGAAGTCCTGTTCGCCGCGCAGCCGCGCATTGGCCTCGGCGAGCTGATCGGCGGGCATGCCGACACCGTGGTCGACGACGGCGAGCAGATACCCGCCCGCCACCTTGCGGCCGTAGACCTCGACCTCGAGGTCGGGCGGGGAGAAGGCCAGGCCGTTCTCGATGAGTTCGGCCAGCACATGGGCGAGTTCGCTGACGACCGCGCCCGCGATCGCGATGTCGTCGACCCGGCGCAGCACCACCCGGCGGTAGTCGTCGACCTCCGACAGGCCGGCCCGGATGACGTCGGTGAGCGCGATCGGCTCGGCCCACCGGCGCGGGCTCGCCTCACCGACGAGCACCAGCAGGCTCTCCGCGTTGCGCCGCATGCGGGTGGCCAGATGGTCGAGTTCGAACAGGTTCGACAGCGCCTTCGGGTCGAGTTCCTCGCGCTCGAACTCGCTGATCAGCCCGAGCTGCCTGCGCACCAGGTTCTGATTGCGGCGGGCCAGGTTGGCCATCGACTCGGTGGTGTTGCGCCGCACCAGCGCCTGCTCGGAAGCCAGGTCGAAGGCGGTGGACTGCACCCGGTCCAGCGCACCGGCGACCGCGCCGATCTCGGCACTGGCGCCCGGCGGCGTGCGCACGGGCGCGGGCGGTTCGGGGCGACTGTCGGCGGACCCGCGCCACGCGGCGATCACCTCGGGCAGCCGGCTCGACGCCACGTCGTCGGCTTCGGCGGCGAGCCGGGCCAGCGGGCGGACGATGGCCCGGATACTCGCGAACACCAGCGCTACCTCGGCGGCGATCGCCAGCAGGGCAGCCAGCGCGAAGCCGGCCAGGATCAGCGCGGCGTCGCGGCGCAGGTCTTCGGCGCGGGCACGCACGTCGTCGCCGACGGTCTGCTGCACGACGCGCTGCTCGTCGATGACGTCGGTCATCCGCGACCACCACACCGCCGGGTCGACCAGCTGGGTCAGCGGACCCGCCGTGGAGGCGATCGCGACGTTCTCCGATTCGGCTGCCAGCGTGGCACTCTCCCCCGCCATGACCGCGTCGAGCCGGTCCTGCTGGACGGGCGTGGCATCGCGGTCGAACTGGGTGAGCGCGGCATTGCGGGCGGCGCGGATGTCGAGGAACTGCACGTACTCCCCCGGCCCGAACTCCCCGGCGGCGAACACACCGTTGAGGAAGCCACGTTCCCGCGCGGTGAACTCCTTGGCGTCACCGAGGGCGTAGAGCGCCTGCAAACCGTGCCGCACCGCCGGATCGCGAGCCTGGTCCAGGCCGAGCGCCAACCGGTTCATCGCGTCGATGCTGTCGGAATAGAACTGGAAGGCCGCCGGGCGCGAGACCGTGCGGGTATCGATCTGCGAGCGAACGCCGGGCAGCCCGGCCAGATGCCCCAGCGCCGAGCGGACCTCGCCCGCGCCGGGCGGATCGGCCGCGATGATGCCCGCCAGATTCCGCAGCGCCGCGTCGGTGCCCGCCCGCTGCTCGGTGACCGGGGCCACCAGCCGCTGGTCGCCGCCGAGCAGACCGTTGCTCAGGCCGCGTTCGCGCTGCACCTGGTGCACCAGATCCTGGGCGGCCAGCGCCACCGCGACCGCGTCGACGGTCTCGCCACTGCGCCGGAAGGCGCTGATCTGCCCCGCCATCGTCAGGCCGAGCAGGGCGAGCACCAGCACCAGCGAGACGGCCAGGATCCGGGCGAGCTGCCCGGCGATGGTGCGCGGCCGGATCAGCCTGCCGCCCGCGGCCTGCCGACGGGAATGTGAACGCACCACCTGCTCCTTCGAAACACCGGCGGGTGGATTTCCCGGCGGCCCACTGAAAGTCAGGTGTCAACTTGCACTGCCCGGACGGCAGGGTCAATCCGGGACAGCGTAAGAACGTGTTTCGTGCACTGATCTCAACATGCCGGAAATCAACGGGGCTTTCTGTGTCCGAAAGCTCACAGCCCCCACGGCAATTGCGTGACCGGCCCGTTCGACGCGTGACACATAGCGCCTGATAGCGGCCGTGACGCCGCCCACATTTCCGGCGACGCGATTCCGGTGCCCGACCGAAAACGCGCGCGCGTCAACCGCTCCGAAATGAACGATAGCGAGACGAAATACGAATCCCCGGGTCATTCCGGAATTTCGAGACCGAACGGTGATTACTCGCCGGCGAGAATGCCGAGCACCTGCTCGGAGAAGAAGAACGGCTCGAGTCGCTCCCGGATCAGCCCGGCCAGCACTCCGTTGCGCTTGGCCGACTCGATGACGGCGGGACCGTAGCGCAGGATCTCGGTGCCGATGTCCTCGGCGCTCAGACCGAGTTCGGGCAGCATCGACGCGAGCGTGTGCTTGCTGTACTTGTCGTAGAACACCTCGACGCACTCGCGCACGAGCATGCCGAAGTATTCCTTCTCCCTGGTCGTCACCGCGATCTCGTAGCAGATCTGGACCAGCTCGTTGAGGTCCTTCTGGGTCAGGTACTCGCGCAGGCCGGCCACCGGCTCGTCGGCGTGCAGGTCCCAGAACTCCATGGCCGCCGAGTGCACCGGCGCGTCGCGCAGCATGTCGCGGATAGCGTTGTTGGTGCGCTTGAGCGCGAACAGGGCGCCCTTGCCCGCGAGATCACCGACGAAGGTGTTGTCGGCGACCTTCTTGGCGCGGTTCGCGGCGGACTGGCCCAGCGACATCAGCGAGGAGACGCCGGGGATCTTCTCGGCGCGTTCGCGGTTGGCCTGCATGAAATCGCCGATCAGCTTGTCGACGAAACGGGCCGCGACGGTGGCCACCAGCGGGCTCTCGGTGAGCCGGTCCAGGATGCGCTCCTGGGCCTGGTGCATGCCGAAGATCTTCTCCAGCAGCGCCTCCACCGGCTCCCGGTCGACGACGTCGCCGAGGGTGTACTCGGTGTTGGCCGCGATGTGGTCGTAGATCGCGTCGGAGAAGATGCCGACGGTGTCGGCGATGACGGGGCTGCCGCCGATGCGGTCGAAGACCGTCGCGACGGTCTCCTCGCCCTGCTCGAGCGAGACCACGTCACCGAAGACGATGGTGTCGCCGACGGCCAGCACCGCGGCCACGTCGCGCGCGATCACCTCGGCGAACCGTTCGCCGGTCACCTCGGCGAGCAGGAACTCCACCTGCGCGTCGAGTAGTCGTTCGGCGATCTGGCGCGCCTGCGTCATCGGGTCCACCCATCACGGTCGTTGCATCGGACGGGAGACCTTGCGGCTACTTGTCGTCGGCTCCGGAATCGTTGCGCTGCATCGATTTCCGGATCTGGTCCAGACGCTCGCGCGCGGCTTTCTCCCGCGCCTCCCACTGTTCGTCGGCACTGCGACCCGCGGGGGTCTGCCGGTCGAGCTCACCCATTCCCTGCGCGGTGCCGAAGCGCTGCTCGACCTTATCGCGAACCGCGTCGAATGTCGGCACTCCAGAAGTGGAATACCCGCCGGTCGCAGTGGGTACGGCCGTTCCGGGCAGGCCATGCGGTACCGGCGGTACCGGCATGGCGCCTCCGACCTGCTCCGATGCGACGGACACCACATCGGCGTCCAACACATCCGTGTCCAGAGTCACAGGGCCACCGGTCTCCGCATGACCGGCCTCGACCTGGGCGAGCGCGGCGGCGACGGCGCCGAGACCGGGCCGCCCGGCGACGGCGGCCCGCAGCACCGACACCAGTTCGGCGTCCGGCAGCGCGGCCAGGTGACCGAGGATCTCGCTCGTTTCGCTCATATCGCCAGGCTACGCAGACCGGTGCGACAGGCCCAGGAGATCAGGCCAGGAAGGTGTCGGTCCACGCGACGATGCGCCGGGGCCACGCCGGGCCCAGCGCGTCGATGACGTCGTTGTGGCCCGCGCCGGGGACCACGACCAGTTCCTTCGGCTCCCCGGCCGCGGCGAACAGGCGCTCGGCGTGACGCAACGGGAGCAGTTCGTCCCGGTCGCCGTGGAACATCAGCACCGGCACGCGGAGTTCGGCGATCCGGCGCAGGCTCGGGTACGCGTTCGGGATCAGCGGCGCGGGCAGGAACGGATAGACCGAGCGGGCCGCCGCGCGCATGCTGCTGAAGGTCGACATGAGCAGCATGCCCGCGGGCGGATACTCGGTGGCCAGCTCGAGCAGGACGCCGCCGCCGAGCGATTTGCCCAGGTACAGCACCCGCTCCGGGTCGACCCCGGGCTGGTCGAGCAGGGCGGCGCGGACCGCCCTGGCATCGAGATAGGTGCCCTGCTCCCCCGGCGCGCCCGTGCTGTGGCCGAAACCGCGGTAGTCGAAGGCGAGCACGTCGAAACCGGCCCGGACCAGCAGCGCGATGATCGGCACCCGGTCGCCGATGGTGCCCGCGTTGCCGTGCGCGTAGAGGATGTGCCCGCGCGGGCGGTCGGCGCGCACGAACCAGCCGTGCACGTCGACGCCGTCGGCGGTGCGCATGGTGAGGTCGCGGTAGTCGAGCCCGAAGGCGGCGGGGGTCTGGGCGACATGCTTGTCCGGGTGGTAGACCAGCGCGTTCATGACCCGGGTCGCGGGATGTCGGATCACTTGCCGCGGCCCGCCTGGAAACCGAAGTCCCAGTGGTAGAGCCGGGCGATCTCCACGACGCCGCCGCCCGGCTGACCGGCAGGCGGCCGGACGAAGGTGCCCTCGCGCCGGACCACCAGCTCGCCGTTCACGTTCTCCAGCACGGCGAGCACGGCGTCGCGGGAGTTGTCGGTGCAGCCGTCGAGGGTCATCTCGATCGGCGCCGAGTTCGCCGGGTGCAGGGTGACGGTGGCGTGCACGCCGCGGAAATCGCTCGCGCCGTCGTAGATCGAGGCGAACACCAGGATGCGGCGGAAGAACCGGGTGTAGTCCAGATTGATCGAGAGGTTCTCGCCGGTGATGCTGGCGCCGGTGCGATCGTCCTGGTCCAGGTGGATGAACGGCGGCTCGTACAGCGCGCCGAACCGGCGATCCAGTGCGCGCACGGAGCCGATCGCACCGTTGACCAGCTCGAAGAAGCAGCACAGATCGAGGTCGATGTTCTTGCCACGCAGCTTGCCGAACAGCCGACCGGACGCGGCCATCGAGGTCCAGTTGAGGTTGACCCGCATGACGCCACCGGTGGCACCGTGCTTGGTGAGCGAGACCGAAGGAGCTTCCTTGGTGAGCGAGACCTTGCCCAGGTTCACCGGCGGTGCTGTGGGCGGGGCCGAATTCTGCCCTTGCGGCGCGAACTGCTGCTGACCGGGGTACTGCTGCGGTGCAGAAGGCTGCGGCTGGTTCGGCTCGGCCGGAGCGAACGGCTGTGTCGGCGGCGCGGCGGGTTGCCCGGCCGGCGGGTACGGCGGTGGAGCGGGCGCGAAGTGCGGTGGGGCCGGTTGCGGTCGGGCCGGGGGTGGGGTGGGGGCGTCGTCGACGGTGATGCCGAAGTCGGTGGCCAGGCCGGCGAGGCCGGAGTCGTAGCCCTGGCCGACGGCGCGGAACTTCCACGCGCCCTGGCGGCGGTACAGCTCACCCAGGACGAAGGCGGTCTCGGTGGTGGCCCCGGTGCTGTCGAAGCGGGCGACCTCGGCGCCGGTGGCCGCGTCGAGCACCCGGATGTAGAGGCCGTGGAACCGGCCGAAGGTGCCGCCGTCGGCGGAGGCGGCGAGCACGATCGTCTCGATCTGCGGCTCCACCTGGACCAGGTTCACCGACAGCGTGTCGACGACGATGTCGCCCTGCTGTTTTCCTTCGTGGCGCACAGCGCCCGACGGGTGCACGGCCTGGTTGTAGAAGACGAAGTCGTCGTCGGAGCGCACCTTCGCACCGGCCAGCAGCAGCGCGGACGCGTCGGCGTCGGGCACCCCGGCCCCCGACCGCCACCCGAGTTCGACGCGGACGGCCGCAGCGGGGACCGCGACATTGGCGCCTTTCATCATCGACACACCTGTCAACCTAGCCCGCCCACTCGCCCCGCCCAAGCCACGCGGTCGCGGCGGCGGGGTGAAACACCCGATCTCGGTGACCGGGTCGCGAGTCCTGTTGGACGGTGCCCCGTTCCGGGAAGCAGCGGAGAGGCGGCCGGGCGCCCCTAGCGTCTCGCGAATGAGCAATTCAGTTGTAACGCGGAAGCGGAAGTCGTTGTTGTCGTTGGTATCCGTACCGCTGATGGCCGTCGGACTGGTGGCGGTGGGGTTGGTCGGCACCGCCGACGCCGCCCCCGGCGGGGGCGCGCCCACCCGGATCGACCTGCAGGGCGCCGCCAACGTCCGGGACCTGGGTGGGTACATCACCTACGACGGGGCGAAGGTCAAGTCCGGCAAGCTCGTTCGGGCCGACGCGCTCGCCAAGCTGACCGATGCCGATCTGCAGAAGCTGGCGGCGCTGAAGGTCGGGAAGGTGATCGACTTCCGGACCCCGGCCGAGATCCAGTCGATGGGGGCCGACAAGCTGCCCGCCGGCGCCGCGCTGGTGGCCCGGCCGATCGACGACGGCGGCATGTTCGTCAAGATGTACCAGGCGATCTCGTCGAAGGACCCGGTGCAGCAGCAGAACATGCTGGGCGACGGCAAGGCCGAGCAGATCATGCAGAACGTCTACCTCAACTTCTTCACCCCCGACGCGCTGGGGAAGTTCGGGCAGTCGGTCCGCGATCTCGCGGACACCGGGAACGCCACGCTGTACCACTGCACCGCCGGTAAGGACCGGACCGGCTGGCTGTCCTACGTGACGCTGCGCGCCGTCGGCGTGCCGGAATCGGTGGCGCGGCAGGACTACCTGCTGTCGAACCAGTACCGGGCGGCGGCGGACGCCGCACTGCGGGCCCAGCTGAAGCAGGCGGGCATCATGCAGAACCCGGATCTGCTGATTCCCCTGCAGGAGGTCCGCGACGACTACCTCGAGGTCGCGCTCGCGCAGATCGACGAGAAGTTCGGGGACTTCGGCAAGTACCTCACCGACGGACTCGGGCTCGACGGCTGGACCCTGATGAAACTGCGGAAGAACCTGGTGTCCTGACCGGAGGAACGACGAAGGCCGCCCGGCGGGACGCCGGGCGGCCTTCGCGCGGTGGATCAGCCGCGCAGTTCGGCGCCGACCGCGGTGCCCGCCGCGGCGACGGCGGCATCGCGCGCGGCGCTGGCCTCGTCCTCGGTGAGGGTGCGGTCGGTGGCGCGGAAACGCAGGGCGTAGGTGAGGGACTTGCGGCCCGCACCGGCCTGGGCGCCCTCGTAGACGTCGAACAGCGCGATGTCCTCGAGCAGGTCGCCACCGCCGGTGCGCAGCGCCGCTTCGACGCTCGCGGCGGGCACGGCCTTCTCCACGCTGACCGACACGTCCTGCAGGACGGCGGGGAACGCCGACACCGTGGGCGCCGGACGGGCCTGGGTCAGCGGCAGCGCGTCGAGGTCGAGTTCCAGCGCGCAGGTGCGCGGCGGCAGACCGGCACGCTCGAGCACGGCCGGGTGCAGCTCGCCCGCGTGGCCGACCACGACACCGTCGACGACCAGTTCCGCGCAGCGGCCCGGATGCCACGGCAGGTGCACCGCGGCCCGGCGCTCGACGGTGACACCGGCGGCGTCGGCGACGGCGTCGACCAGCGCGAAGGTGTCGGCGGCCTCGGCCTGGCGACCGGGCCCCCAGGGTCCGCGTGGGTCACGCTTGCCGCTGAGCACCGCGGCCACATGCACCGGCTGCGCGGGCAGCGACGCGTTCAGCTCGGCGATCTGCTCGTCGGTGGGACGCCGGTCGACCGGCAGTGCCTCGACCGCGTGGGTCTCGGCGCCGGGCAGCACGACCTGGGCGATACCGTAGATCGTGAGGTCGCGGGCGCCGCGGGAGATGTTGCGGGCGGCCACTTCCAGCAGACCGGGCAGCAGGGTGGTCGCCAGCTCGGGCCGCTCGGTGTCGAGCGGGTTGAGCACGCGGGTGGTGTTGCGGCGCGGATCGTCCGCGTCCAGGCCCCACACGTCGAACACCCCGGCGGGCAGGAACACCGGCGCGGGCACCTCGACGCCACCGGCGAAGGCCAGCGCCCGGCTCACGGCCCTGCGCCGCTTCTGCGCGGCGGTCAGACCGCGACCGGCGGGCGCGGACGGCAGCACCGACGGGATCTGCTCGAGACCCTCCAGGCGCAGCACCTCCTCGACCAGGTCGGCGGGCTGGGCCAGGTCGGGCCGCCAGCTCGGCGGGGTCACCAGCAGCTGGGTCTTGCCCGCGTCGTTGACCTCGATCTCGACCCCGGCGCCGATCTGGGCGAGCCTGCGCACGGCGGTACCCGCCGGGTAGGTGACGCCGGCGACGCGGTCGGGCAGGTCGATGTCCATCGCGATCGGGGCGACCGGCGCGAGCGGCACCCGGATGTCGGTGAGCGTGGCTTCGATGGTGCCGCCGGTGATCTCGGCCAGCAGCGTCGCCGCCCGGTCGAGCGCGACGATGTTGATCTCCGGGTCGACGACGCGCTCGTAGCGCTTGCCCGCCTCCGAGACCAGCTTGTGCCTGCGCGCCGTGCGGTACACCCGCAGCGGGTTCCAGGTCGCGGCCTCGAGCACCACGTCGGTGGTCTCCGGGCCGACCTCGGTGCTCGCGCCGCCCATCACACCGGCCAGCGAGACGACGCCGGAGTCGTCGGCGATCACCACGTCCTCGGCGTCGAGGGTGCGCTCGGTGTCGTCGAGGGTGCGCAGGGTCTCGCCCTTGTGCGCCGAGCGAACGACCAAGCCGCCGTTGAGCTTCGCCGCGTCGAAGGCGTGCAGCGGCTGGCCCAGTTCGAGCATCACGTAGTTGGTGACGTCGACGGCGGGCGAGATCGGGCGCATGCCCGACAGCATCAGCCTGCGCTGCAGCCACAGCGGGCTCACCGCGTTCGGGTCGATCCCGGTGACCCGCCGCGCGCCGAAGCGCGTGCACTCGGAGTCGGCCTCGAGCCGCACCGGCCACGCCGTCGCGTCGCCGTCGGGCAGCGTCCGCACGGCGGGGTCGGCGTATTCGAGGTCGAAGCCGCAGGCCAGCTCGCGGGCCAGGCCGCGCACCGAGAAGCAGTAGCCGCGGTCGGGGGTGATGTTGAGCTCGATGATCGTGTCGTCGGTGCCGAGCAGCACGTTCGCGTCGTCACCCGGCTGCGCCGAGCCGGGCTCGAGCACGAGGATGCCGTCGTGATCCTTGCCGATGCCGAGTTCGGCGACCGAGCAGATCATGCCGTTGGAGGTGTGCCCGTAGGTCTTGCGGGAGGAGATCTTGAACCCGCCCGGCAGCTCACCGCCGGGCAGCACCACGACCACCAGGTCGCCGACCGCGAAATTGCGGGCGCCACAGACGATCTCCTGCAGCTCGGGGTTGCCGACGTCGACCTTGCAGAAGCGGATCGGCTTCTTGAACTCGGTCAGCTCGGTGATCTCGGCGACCCGGCCGACGACCAGCGGCTTGTCGATGTCACCACCGATCGGCTCGAGCTTGTCGACCTCCTCGACCTCCAGGCCGACCCGGACGAATCCGGCGTCGAGCTCTTCGGCGGACACCGACCATTCCGGGGTGGTGCGCTGCAGGATCTCGGTCAGCCAGGACTGCGCTACTCGCACGTGACTTTTCGCTCTCTCTCAGGACCGGATACCGAAGGGCAGGGTGAACCGCACGTCACCCTCGACGATGTCGCGCATGTCGGGGATGCCGTTGCGGAACTGCAGCGTGCGCTCCATGCCCATGCCGAACGCGAACCCGGAGTACACCTCGGGATCGATGCCGCTGGCGATCAGGACCTTCGGGTTGACCATGCCGCAGCCGCCCCACTCGACCCAGCCCGCGCCGCCCTTCTTGTCCGGGAACCACACGTCGACCTCGGCCGAGGGTTCGGTGAACGGGAAGTAGTTGGGGCGCATACGGGTTCGGGTGTCGGGGCCGAACAGTGCGCGCGCGAACGCGTCCAGGGTGCCGCGCAGGTGGGCCATCGTCAGGCCCTTGTCGATGGCCAGACCCTCCACCTGGGAGAACACCGGGGTGTGGGTGGCGTCGAGCTCGTCGGTGCGGAAGGTGCGGCCGGGGCACACGACGTAGATCGGCAGCTCGCGTTCCAGCATCGAGCGCACCTGCACCGGGGAGGTGTGCGTGCGCAGCACCTGGCGCGAACCCTCCGGGGCGATGTGGAAGGTGTCCTGCATGGTGCGCGCCGGATGGTCGGGCAGGAAGTTGAGCGCGTCGAAGTTGAAGTGCTCGGTCTCGACCTCGGGACCCTCGGCGACCTCCCAGCCCATGCCGACGAACACGTCGGCGATCTGCTCGGAGATGACGGTGATGGGGTGGCGGGCACCGACCGGCTGACGGCGCGCCGGCAGGGTGACGTCGATCTTCTCGGCCACCAGCACGGCCTGATCGCGCTCTTCCAGCAGCGCGGCGCGGCGCGCCTCGAACGCGTCGGACACGCGCTTGCGGGCGACGTTGACCCGCTTGCCCGCGTCGGCCTTCTCGTCCTTGGGCAGCGTGCCCAAGCCGCGCTGAGCGAGCGCGATCGGCGACTTACCGCCGATGTACTCGGTCTTGGCGACCGCCAGCGCATCCAGATCAGCCGCAGCGGCGAACGCCTTCTCGGCCTCCGCTGCCGCTGCCGCGAGTGCCTCCTCGGTCAGCAAGGCGTTCTGCTCGACTCCACTGTTGTCGTCGGCCACGATCGTTCGACTCTCCCCTGGGGATCGGTTCACGGGTGCGTCATTGCCTACCCGTATCGGTGCTGCATAAATCCTATGGGATCGGCTTCGCGCGATTCATCCGGATTACCGGCGGCGCGATCGAGACCGTGCTAGCGCCCACCGGAAGGTCCCGATATGGACCGACAAGTCCAGGTCAGATGGCCTTCCCCTGGCCCCGACCAAGATCGGCGACTCGCCGCGAAATCGTGGGAACCGAATCGCTTCGAGTCCCGTCCAACCGTTCATACACATCAGCGTGTTCGACTCGAGAACAGGACGACTCGATGCCGGAACAGACTTGCGATTCGACCCCGCCCCCGGGCCCCCGCACCCGCCGGACGGCCCCGGGCAGCGGACTGGCCCTGTGCGGATTGGGCATCCGCACCCCTCGCCACCGTCCCTTCCCGCGCTCGGCGGGCCCCTGCCCCCAGCGACCGATCGGGCCGCGGGAAACCGAGCCCGACCATGGCGCTCCCAAACCGGAGGACGTCGATTGACGCCGGCGATGGGAGTTCATCGCGACCGTGCGGTCGTCGCCGACGACGTCAGTGCTTGTCGTAGAGCGGCAGACAGGCGGTGTCGAGCGACATCGAGAACGGCGCCGACAGCGCGATCGGGGCACCGAAATCACCTTCGACCGGGTCCGGGTAGGCGCCGGCACTCGGCCCCCGATACAGCGCCCAGCGACCGAACCGAGGGTCGATGACGAGCAGAGCGCGCACACCTGCTGCGCCATACCAGCCGTTCTTGCCGGTGATCTGGTGTGCCTTCTCCGATTTCGATATCACCTCGACGGCCAGCTCCACATCGGCGGGGTCGGCGAGCCACTCATCGTCGGTATCCCAGGCGTCGGGGAGCACGACGAGGTCCGGCGTGCAGTAGTCGTCGACATCACCGGGCATGGCGATCGATGTCACCTCGTAGGCGGCGAGCCCCGTGGGCATGGCCGACTCGATTTGGTGCCGCAGCCGGCGGATCGTGCCCGCGTGCTTTCCACGCGGGGTGGGTGACATCACGAGCGCCCCTCCCAGAATCTCGACCCGCAGACCCGTCGCGCGTTCGATCTGCTCGGCGACGCCACGGAGATTGCCGGGACGTGGATGCATCGCGGGAAGGGTCATGCGGTCGCTCCATTCGTGCGGACTGCCGTGCTCAACGATAGCGCGCAGTACCCCAGGTGGACGCGTCACCGCATCCACCTCGGCGCCAGGCACAACCATTTCGTCAGCCCAGCGTGTTCGACCCGAGACAGGACATCGCGATGCAGGAACAGACCGAGGATTCGACATCACCCCGGGGCCGCCGTGGTCGGCTGACCGCGGCAGGCAGCGGCGTCGCCCTCATCGGCCGCCGACGCCCCGTTCTCCTGGCCGCGAGGCCGTGCGAACACCAGGACAATTCGGCTGAGCCTGGTCCTCGTACGCCCGGACGACCAGGACCGAGCCGACCGGCTCCGCCGGCCCGGCGGGCCGAGCCCTGTGTGCCCCGGTTGTATGTGCGGTTCCAGACGGCTCATCCGGATCGGTGGGGACGGTTTCCCGGTGTCTTCGCGTTGGTGGACGGCTTGTCGGCGGCGGGGCGGTTGACGGTCGCGCAGGAGCGGTTCCGGCGCGTCGGCAACGAGTGGTTGACCACGCACCTGGTGAATCCCTATGCGCCGCACCGGCACGCCGACGGTCGGCGGCTGCACCCGCGGGCGAGCGCGTGGTTCACCTCGACGGCCGCGGACGCGATCGACCGGGTCGGTGGCTATCTCGACATCCTCGACGAGCACGGGATCGCGTGGGCCCGGCTCGACACCGATACGCCGGGTGTCATCGTCTACGACGATCCGCGGCAGGTCCTCGCCGTGCCGGACGGGTCGACCACCGCCGATCGGCGGTGACCAGGCGGACACGGCGCTGGTCCGCGCACCGGACGGCACGCGGACCAGCGCCGCGGGATCAGGCCGCCCTGGTCGCGTGCCGGGGCAGGAAGACCGCGATGACGGCCGCGACGGCGACCAGGCCCGCGCCGACCCAGACCGCGGGGACGAGGCCGTCGACGTAGGACTGCGGGTCGGTGTAGGCGCCGTAGGAGGCGAAGACCGAGGCCAGGATGGCGATGCCCATGGCGACGCCGACCTCGCGGACGGTGCTGTTGATACCGGAGGCCATGCCCTGGTCGTCGGGGGCGGCGCTGTCCATCACGATCGTGGACGACGGGGCGAAGGTCAGGCCCATGCCGATCCCGCCGAGCACGAAGGGCGCGACGAAATTGATGTAGGGCAGGTCGACGGTGATGATCAGCGCCATCCACGCCAGCGAGAGCGCGAGGCAGACCTGCCCGGCGGCGATGAGGAGCCGGGGTCCGACCCGGTCGATCACCAGACCGGCCAGCGGCGCGACGACCATCGGAACCATCGTCCACGGCATCGTGCGGATGCCCGATTCGAGCGGCGAGTACCCCTGCACCACCTGGAAGTACTGGGCCAGCAGGAAGATCGCGCCGAACACCCCGGCGGAGAACGCGAAGGAGACGAGGAAGCTCAGGCTCAGGCCACGGGAGGCGAACATGTGCAGTGGGAGCATCGGATCGGTGGTCCGGTTCTCCCAGACCACGAAGCCGGCGAGCAGCAGACCGCCACCGATCAGCGCGCCGAGCACGGCCGGAGCGGTCCAGCCGTCGTCGGCACCGTGGATGACGCCCCACACCAGGGCCAGCACGCCGCCCGCCGAGAGCACCAGGCCGACCAGATCGAGCTTGCGCGCGGCGCCGAAGGACTCGCCGAGCATGCGCGCCGCGAAGGGCATCGCCAGCAGGCCGACCGGAACGTTCAGCCAGAAGATCCACTGCCAGTTCAGCCCGTCGACGACCGCGCCGCCGACCACCGGACCGACCGCGATGCCCAGGCCTGCGATCCCGCCCCAGATGCCGATCGCGGCGCTGCGCATCCGCTCCGGGACCGCCGCCGCGAGCAGGGTCAGCGACAACGGCATCACGGCCGCGCCGCCCGCGCCCTGCACGGCGCGCGCCGCGATGAGCATCCACGGTTCGGTGGCCATGGCACAGGCCGCCGAGGCGACGACGAACAGCGCGATACCGGCCAGGAAGACCCGGCGCCGCCCGATCCGGTCACCCAGCGCCGACGCCGTCAGCAGCAGTGAGGCGAAGGACAGCGTGTAGGCGTTGACGAACCACTGCAGGTCCGAAAGTGACGCTCCCAGTTCGGTTTTGATCACCGGTAGGGCGTTCGTCACGACGAGGTTGTCCAGCGTCACCATGAACATCGGCACGGCGACCGCGGCGATGACCGCACCGAGCGGCTTGGCCTTCGCGCCCGCGTCGGGCGGCGTCTCGGCGGTGGACGTGCCGCCTGGATCGAGTGTTTGCGTCATCTCTCCGAGCCCCTTGGTTGTTATTCACTGATAACTACGCCCCATGGTTATGCATCGACTGATAACATGTCAAGTGAAAGGGGACTGACCAGGAGGTGGACAACCGGATGGACGGCACGACCAGAACGCGGATGACCGCGTCGCAGCGCAGCGCCCAGGTGCTCGCCGCCGCCGTCCAGGCATTCGCCGAATCCGGTTATGCCGCAACGAAAACCGACGAGATCGCCCGATTGGCCGGGGTATCCCAACCCTATGTGATCCGGCTGTTCGGCACCAAGCAGCAGCTGTTCATCGCCGTCCTGCACGAGGTCTGCGCCCGCATCGAGCAGGTCTTCCGCAGTGCCGAGATCGAGCCGGGCGCCGACACCGCCACGGCGCTGCAGGCACTCGGCAAGGCCTACGAGGTCTTCCTGGCGGAACGCGAACTCCCGCTCAATCTGCTGCACGGCGCCGCCGCGAGCGCCGATCCCACCATCGGCGAGCACATGCGCGAACGCTTCGGCCGGATCTACCGGCTGATCGGCGAACTCACCGGCGCCGGCACCACCGAATCACGCCGCTTCGTCGCCAGCGGCATGCTGCTCACGATCATGACCGCCATGCAGGTGGCAGGCGCGGCGGCGATCCCGCTCCCCTGGGCCACCGAGATCCTCGACGACATGCGCGAGAGCGTCGACCCGTGCTGAGGCGGTCCTAGCGCGAGTGCTGGACGCGCGCGCTCGCGTAGAGGCAGATCGCCGCGGCGGCAGCGAGATTCAGGCTCTCGGCCCGGCCGTGGATGGGGATGCGAATGCGGTGATCGGCCCGCGCCGCGACGGCGGGGTCGAGCCCGTGGGCCTCGTTGCCGAAGAGCCAGGCGACCGGGCCGGCGAGGATCTCGTCGGCGGAGTCCAGATCGACCTCGCCGGTGGCGGCGGTGGCCAGGATGGTCACGCCCGCCGCGGAGATCGCGTCCAGGGTGGCGCCGATGTCGCGACTGCGCGCGATCGGCACGTGGAACAGGCTGCCCGCGCTGGCGCGGACACCTTTGCCGTTGTGCGGGTCGACGGTATCCCCCGCCAAGACCACGCCATCGGCACCGACCGCGTCGGCGACCCGGATCAGGGTGCCCGCGTTGCCGGGTTCGGCGATCTCGACCGGCACGGCCAGCATCCGCGGCCCTCGGTCGAGGATGTCGGTCAGCGGCACGTCGACGAGGTCGCACACGGCGACCAGACCAGGCGCGGTGACGGTCTCGCCGAGATGCTCGGCGGCGCGATCACTGACCAGCGTGGTGCGCACGCCGTCGGCAGCGGCACCGGCGATCAGCGCGGTCTCGCGCCCGGCGGCCGCGACCGAATAGAACAGCTCACGGACGCGGCCGGTCTCCAGCGCGGCGGTCACGGCATTGGCGCCCTCGGCCAGGAACTGGCCGGTCTTGCGGCGCTGCGCGGCGCGCTGGAGCTTGACAGCGGAAACGACCCGCGGATTGCGCTCGGAGAGCGCGTCCACGGGTCGTTCCGACAGATCGCTGTGTGTCGTCAAGCTCAGGCAGCGGTGGCCGGGGCGTTGACGTCGGCGGGCAGCGCGGCCTTGGCGACAGCGACGAGGCCGGCGAAGGCCTCGGCGTCGGAGACGGCGAGCTCGGCCAGGATCTTGCGGTCCACCTCGACACCAGCGGCCTTGAGGCCCTGGATGAAGCGGTTGTAGGTGATGTCGTTCAGACGCGCGGCGGCGTTGATACGAGCGATCCACAGCTTGCGGAAGTCACCCTTGCGCGCCTTGCGGTCGCGGTAGGCGTAGGTCAGCGAGTGGAGCTGCTGTTCCTTGGCCTTGCGGTACAGGCGCGAGCGCTGGCCCCGGTAGCCCTTGGAGGCCTCGAGGATGGAACGGCGCTTCTTCTGAGCGTTGACGGCCCTTTTGACGCGTGCCACTTTTCAGTCCTTGATCATCTGGGGGCGCGACGGCGCCCGAGTTCGGTAGTTGTCGGCGTCCGGTTGTCCCGGCCGCGGAATCGTCAGGTTGCGACGGTCTCAGGCGAGACCGAGCAGCCGCTTCACGCGGGGGGCGTCGACGGCAGCGACGGACTCCGTGCCTTCCAGACGACGAGTCCGGCGGGTGGCCTTGTGCTCCAGGAGGTGGCGACGGTTCGCCTGCTCGCGAAGCAGCTTGCCACTGCCGGTCACCTTGAATCGCTTCTTGGCGCCGCTGTGGGTCTTGTTCTTCGGCATGGATTCCTCTATCTAGTCGTTGAAATCGGTGTTACTGCGGGTCGGCCGGCGCGGCCTGCTCGGCGGGCGCCGGGGTCTCGACCAGCGCAGCCGGCTCGGCACTGGCGGGACCGGTCGGCAACGGACGCGCCGGGGCCGATTCCTGCTGTGCCTTCACCCGCGTCTTCGCGCCCTTGTGGGGAGCGAGGACCATGGTCATGTTGCGGCCGTCCTGCTTGGCCGAGGTCTCGACGAAACCGAGTTCGGCGACGTCGGAGGCCAGACGCTGAAGCAACCGGAAACCGAGCTCGGGTCGCGACTGCTCACGACCACGGAACATGATCGTGACCTTGACCTTGGACCCGGCCTCGAGGAAGCGAACGACGTTGCGCTTCTTGGTCTCGTAGTCGTGGTCGTCGATCTTCGGGCGGAGCTTCTGCTCCTTGATCACGGTCTGGACCTGGTTCTTCCGGGACTCGCGCGCCTTCTGCGCCGTCTCGTACTTGAACTTGCCGTAGTCCATGATCTTGCAGACCGGCGGACGGGCATCGGGTGCCACCTCGACCAGGTCGAGATCGGCTTCGAGCGCGACGCGTAGTGCATCTTCAACACGCACGATCCCAACCTGTTCGCCGCCGGGTCCGATCAGACGAACCTCGGGAACACGGATGCGATCGTTGATGCGGGTCTCAGTGCTGATGGGGCCTCCTAGGTCAAGCGGTGTCGTCATAACGACCGCATGCAATAACTGCAACCCCTGTTTCAACACGAGAGCCCCGCTGCGGTATTTCTCCGCGACGGGGCCCGATGTCGACCGATCGCCCACAGCCGATGCCCTCACGAGCTCGCTGTCGACCCCTGCGTGGCAAGCACACAGGAAACCCGCCACATCGGGCGGGTGACCGGGACCGTTTGTCCAGTACGATTGCTCGCCGGCAACGGTGGGAGTCGGGCTCCACTTATCTGCCCCAGAGCTGCATGACACAACCAGGGGCGGTCGTCAGCGGAAAGTCTAGCATCGCATTCGGCTATCGCCGAATCGGCCTGGCACCGACAGCCCCCATCGGGGCCGCTATAGCCTTGTCGGCATGACTGACGAGCTCGATCCCCCCGTGCGCGACCTGGCCGACATCCCCGCCGTCGAAGTTATCAGCCGCGCCGCCGTGATGCTGATGAGTTCGGCCGCGGAGAAGCTGGGGCTGGCCGCCGACGACCCACACTCCGGGGAGCACGTCGACCTCGACGAGGCCCGCCGGGTGATCACCGCGCTGGCCGGGCTGGTCACGGCGTCGGTGGAGTACCTCGGCCCGCACGCGGGCCCGATCCGCGACGGCTTGCAGGCGCTGCAGCGCGCGTTCCGCGAGGCCTCCTCGGTGCCGGACGCCCCGGGCGCGGGGCCGGGCGAGAAGTACACCGGGCCGGTGTACTGAGCCGGGCGCACACAGACGAAAAGATCCGCCGGCGCAGCAGCGCCGGCGGATCTTTTTCTACAGAGGCTTACGGGGCCGCTCTCAGACCGTGGGGGTCGTGGTGGGCGGCGTGCCCGGGGTCACGGCGATGGCCGAACCCGAGGCGATCGCGTTGGCGAGAGCGGTGAAGATGCTGGCGAGGCCGGCGCTTCCGGTTTCCATGCTCAGTGGTTCCTTTCGATTCCGCCCGACTCAGGCAGTCGGCTTGGTGGGCGTGTAGGCCAGCGAGGACCCGCCACTGAGGAAAGACAGAATCTGGCCGATGAGCGCCGTGGTGGCTTCATCCATGGGGACGTTCCTTTCGTACTGCACGACACCCGCGATCGCGCCGCCCACGGGCACGAGACACCACTGGATGCCGGTTCGACTGACCGTTACTGTCCGGTATTCCGGCAACGGTGAGGCGAATGCTACCCACAGGTGTTTCACTTTGTCGCGTTTTCGGAAAGTCCCCGCGCGCGAGGTTATCCGGACTCAGCGCAGCGCGGCCGCCTTTCGCGCCAGCCGCTTGGCCGCAGCCGTCTCAGCAGGCGCTTTCTTCGCGGCGGGAGCCGCCTTCGCGGCCGTCTTCTTCGCTGTCTTCTTCGCCGGCGCCGGTGCCGCCAGCACCTCCTTGAGGAACTGTCCGGTGTAGCTGCCCGACACCTGGGCCACGTCCTCCGGCGTGCCCGTCGCGACCACGGTGCCGCCACCGGAGCCGCCCTCGGGCCCCATGTCGACGACCCAGTCCGAGGTCTTGATGACATCGAGATTGTGCTCGATGACGATCACCGTGTTGCCCTTGTCGACCAGCCCGTTGATCACCTTCAGCAACTTGCGGATGTCCTCGAAGTGCAGGCCGGTGGTCGGCTCGTCGAGGATGTAGACGGTGCGCCCGGTCGAGCGCTTCTGCAGCTCGGCGGCCAGCTTCACGCGCTGGGCCTCGCCGCCGGACAGGGTCGGCGCGCTCTGGCCGAGCCGCACGTACCCGAGCCCGACCTCGACCAGCGTCTTGAGGTACCGGTGGATCGAGGTGACCGGCTCGAAGAACACCGCGGCCTCGTCGATCGGCATGTCCAGGACCTCGGCGATGGTCTTGCCCTTGTAGTGCACCTCGAGCGTCTCGCGGTTGTAGCGGGCGCCGTGGCACACCTCGCACGGGACGTAGACGTCGGGCAGGAAGTTCATCTCGATCTTGAGCGTGCCGTCACCCGAGCACGCCTCGCAGCGGCCGCCCTTGACGTTGAAGGAGAACCGGCCCGGCTGGTACCCGCGGACCTTGGCCTCGGTGGTCGAGGCGAACAGGGTGCGGATCTTGTCGAAGACGCCGGTGTAGGTGGCCGGGTTCGAGCGCGGCGTGCGCCCGATCGGCGACTGGTCGACCTGCACCAGCTTGTCCAGGTGGTCCAAGCCGTTGATCCTGGTGTGCCTGCCGGGCACCTGGCGCGCGCCGTTGAGCTTGTTCGCCAGCACTGTCGCCAGGATGTCGTTGACCAGGGTGGACTTGCCCGAACCGGAGACGCCGGTGACCGCGGTCAGCACGCCGAGCGGGAACGCGACGTCGATGCCGGTCAGATTGTGTTCGGTGGCGCCGACCACGGTCAGCCTGCGCTTCTTGTCGATCGGACGGCGCACCATCGGCACCTCGATCTGCTCCCGGCCGGAAAGGTAAGCGCCGGTGAGTGATTCGGGTTCGGCGAGCAGTTCGGTGTAGGGGCCGCTGTGCACCACCCGGCCACCGTGCTCGCCGGCCAGCGGGCCGATGTCGACGACCCAGTCCGAGGCGCGGATGGTGTCCTCGTCGTGCTCGACCACGATCAGGGTGTTGCCCAGGTTCTTCAGGCGCAGCAGCGTCTCGATGAGCCTGCGGTTGTCGCGCTGGTGCAGGCCGATCGACGGCTCGTCGAGCACATAGAGCACGCCGACCAGACCGGACCCGATCTGGGTGGCCAGCCGGATACGCTGCGCCTCACCGCCGGACAGGGTCGCGGCCGCGCGCGAGAGCGTGAGGTACTCCAGGCCGACGTCGAGCAGGAAGCCGAGGCGCGCCTGGATCTCCTTGAGCACCTGACCGGCGATCGCGGCCTCGCGCTCCCCCAGCGTCAGCGAGTTCAGGAAGTGCGCGCACTCGCCGATCGACAGGTCGCTGACGTCGGCGATCGACTTGTCGGCGCCGTCGGCGGCCAGCGTGACGGCCAGGATCTCCGGGCGCAGGCGGGCGCCGTGGCACACCGGGCACGGCACATCGCGCATGTAGCCGTCGTAATGCTCCTTCATCTGCTCGGACTCGGTGTTGTCCATGCGCCGGTGCAGGAACGGCATCACGCCTTCGAAATCGGCGTAGTAGGAGCGCTTGCGGCCGTACCGGTTGACGTAGGAGACGTGCACCTGGTCGGAGCTGCCCTCGAGCACCGCCTTGCGGGCCTTGGCGGGCAGGTCCTGCCACGGGGTGTCCATCGAGAAGCCGATCGACTCGGCCAGGCCCGACAGCAGCCGGTTGAAGTACTCGGCGGTCTGCCCGCGCGACCACGGCGCGATGGCACCGGCGGCCAGGCTCAGCTCCGGATCGGGCACCACCAGTTCCGGGTCGACCTCCTTGCGGATGCCGAGACCGGTGCAGTCGGGGCAGGCACCGTAGGGCGAGTTGAACGAGAACGAGCGCGGCTCGAGGTCCTCGATGTCGAGCGCGTGGCCGTTCGGGCAGGCCAGGCGCTCGGAGAAGCGGCGTTCCCGGTCGTGGGCGTGTTCGTCGCGGTCGACGAAGTCGAGCACCACGATGCCGTCGGCCAGCCGCAGCGCCGTCTCGATCGAGTCGGTGAGCCGCTGCTTGGACGCGGACTTCACCGCGAGCCGGTCGATGACGACCTCGACGTCGTGCTTCTCCTGCTTCTTCAGCTTCGGCGGATCGGTGAGCGGATACACCACGCCGTCGACCCGCACGCGCGAGTAGCCCTGGGTCTTGAGCTGGTCGAACAGGTCGACGAACTCGCCCTTACGGGTCCGCACCACCGGCGCGAGGACCTGGAACTTGAGCCCCTCCTCCATCGCCAGCACCTGGTCGACGATCTGCTGCGGCGTCTGCTTGGCGATCAGCTCGCCGCACACCGGGCAGTGCGGCGTGCCCGCGCGGGCGTAGAGCAGGCGCAGGTAGTCGTAGACCTCGGTGATGGTGCCGACCGTGGACCGCGGGTTGCGGTTGGTCGACTTCTGGTCGATCGACACCGCGGGCGAGAGGCCCTCGATGAAGTCGACATCGGGCTTGTCCATCTGCCCGAGGAACTGGCGCGCGTAGGCCGACAGCGACTCGACGTAGCGGCGCTGCCCCTCGGCGAAGATCGTGTCGAACGCCAGGCTCGACTTCCCGGAACCGGACAGACCGGTGAACACGATCAGGCTGTCACGAGGCAGATCGAGGTCGACACCTTTCAGGTTGTGTTCCCGAGCTCCGCGCACAGTGAGGCGTTCCGCCACCTGGTGAATCCCTTCTCCATCGTCATCCGCCGACCGGACATGAACCCCCGCTCGCCATGCTAGGCCGCCCCACCGACAGAAACGTTCGAGCGCTGACGCGCGCGAGGTCGCGACCCCTCCTGTCCCGTTGGTCGGGCACCGTGGCCTGCGCCGTCGTCGCCTGCGCGACGGCACCTGGCCGACGGGCGGCCCGCCCCGCCTCGGGGTCGGGGCGGGGTGGCCGAGTTCCCGGTCTGCGCCCACGATTTCGGCACACGGATTATGTTTGACGGCAGGGGTGGGGGCGATCGACATGATGAAGGAGCCGGCGTGCTCGAGGTGTTCCTGGTCGACGACCACGAGATCGTGCGGCGCGGCCTGATCGATCTGCTCGAAGGTGATCCAGAACTCAGGGTGATCGGCCAGGCCGGTGGCGTGGCCGAGGCGATGGTGCGTATCCGCGAGGCCAGACCCGATGTGGCGGTCCTCGATGTCCGGCTGCCCGACGGCAACGGCATCGAGCTGTGCCGCAACCTGCTCGCCGAGTTCGAGGACCTGCGCTGCCTGATCCTCACCTCGTTCTCCGACGAGCACGCCATGCTCGACGCGATCCTGGCCGGTGCCAGCGGCTATGTGGTGAAGAACATCGACGGGATGAAGCTGGCCGACGCGATCAAGCAGGTCGGCGCCGGCCACTCGCTGCTCGACACCCGCGCGGCCGACGCCCTGCGCGCCCGGCTGCGCCGCAGCACCGAGCCCTCCGGCGCGCTGGCCGGGCTCACCGAGCAGGAGCGCCGATTACTCGAGCTGCTCGGCGAGGGACTCACCAACCGGCAGATCGCCGCGCGGATGTTCCTGGCCGAGAAGACGGTGAAGAACTACGTCTCGCGCCTGCTGGCCAAGCTCGGCGTCGAACGCCGCACCCAGGCCGCCGTGCTGGCGACCAAGCTGCGCGAGCCGTAGCGATCAGGCGCGAGCCGGGCGCGTCAAGAAGGGACGACGATCGTCAGGTCGCCGTCGTAGCGGCGGTAGAGCAGGTTGCCGCGGCCGGTGTGGCTGTCGGTGAAGAACAGGTACGGCAGGCCCGCGGTGCACAGCACGTCGGAGGCCTCGTCCTCGGCGTAGACCGGCGCGGCGTCCTGGACGACGCGGACCGGCATGGCGCTGGCGGTCAGCGGCAGCTCGGCCGACTCCCCCGCCGCGGCCGTGTGGCGCTGCCTGGCCAGGCTGACACCGTGCGGATCGGCCCAGGTGACGATCGCGTCCTCGCCCGTCTGGGCATCGGTGAACAGGTAGGCGTCGTAGTCCATCGCGTCCAGCACGGTGCTGGCTTCCAGCGGCGTGCCGGTCATCAGCGCGCAGTCCTTGCGCCGGATGATCGGGCGGGTCTCGGTGATCTGGGCCAGCGGGCGCCGCGCCGGATCCGGCCACGCGCCCCGCGCCTCCTTGCCTGCGCGCCGGGCCAGCTGACGATCGAGCCGCTCGGCGGCGAAGGTGACGGCGAAGCCGCCGGGACCGGTGACCTGCACGCGGGTGAGCGTGTCGTTGGTCCGGATGTTGGCCTGCACCAGGGTCGGCTCGTCGGAGCCCTGCGGCGCGGTGACGCGCACGCGGGCCGGACTGTCGAGGTGATGCCTGCGCATGACGCGGGTGATGGCGCGGACCGCGCGGGTGACGTCCTGGGGTGGTACCTCGCCGCAGGTGGTCACCGCGAGCTCCGGGTCCGCGGCGGTCGTCCAGTGCTGGGTAGTCGACAACGAATTCATCTCTTGCCCCACTTCTCGATCCCTATTCCCGGTGCCCTATGCCACCATGGGGGCCCTTGTCGGTGAAGGGCCGAAAGTCCCCACCTTGCGGACTAGACTTTGCGTTCGACGGTTGGGGTGGCGCGGCGAACGGATACGGCGATGACGAATGACGGTCGGGGTGGCCGCTATTCGGTGGGCCGGACGGTCTCCCAGCAGCGCCTGCGCGCGCTGCTCGGCGAGGTGGCCGATCGCGTCGAAGTGATGATCGGTTCGCGCGACCGGATGGACGGCCTGGTCGAGGCCATGCTGACCGTCACCGCGGGCCTGGATCTCGACGAGACCCTGCGCACCATCGTGCGCACCGCGATGAACCTGGTCGACGCCCGCTACGGCGCGCTCGCGGTCCGCGGCCACGATCAGCAGGTCTCGCAGTTCATCGACGAGGGCATGCCGGACCAGATCCGCAACCGGATCGGGCGGTTGCCCGCGGGCCACGGCGTGCTCGGCGCGGTGTTCGCGCAGAAGGCGCCGCTGCGCCTGGACGATCTCACCGAGCATTCCTCCTCGATCGGCTTTCCGGCGGGACACCCGCCGATGCACACGTTTCTCGGTGTGCCGGTGCGCATTCGGGACGAGGTCTTCGGCAGTCTCTACCTGACCGAGAAGTCCGACGGCCAGCCGTTCACCGAGGAGGACGAGGTCCTGGTGCTGGCGCTGGCGGCCGCGGCGGGGATCGCGGTCGACAACGCGCGCCTCTACGAGCAGGCGCGGACCCGCCAGGCCTGGATCGAGGCGACCCGCGACATCGCCACCGAGTTCCTCGCCGGCACGGAATCGGACCGGGTGCTCGCCCATGTCGTCGACCACGCCCGCGGGCTCACCGGATCGCATCAGGCGTTCCTGGCCTCGGTACCGGTGCCGGACGAATTGCCCGGCGAGATCTCGGAACTGGTGATCACCCAGTGGACCGGTCCCGACGCGGGCCAGGACTGGCAGACCGTCCCGATCGCGGGCACCGCCCTGGGGGACGCGTTCAGCAGGCGCACTCCGCTGCGCTTCGACGACGTCTCGACGGTGCCGCTCGGCGTCGAGTTCCCCGGTGCCGAATTGCCCGGCGCCGGACCGGCGCTCGTCCTACCGCTGTGCACGCCCGACGCCACCCTCGGCGTACTGGTGACGATTCGGCCGCCCGGTTTCGCCCCGTATTCGGACGAGATGCTGGAACTGACGGCGGCCTTCTGCGATCAGGCCGCGCTGGCGGTCCGGCTGGCCGACGCGCAACGGCGGATGCGTGAACTCGACATCGTCGCCGACCGCGACCGCATCGCCCGCGACCTGCACGACCATGTGATCCAGCGGCTGTTCGCCATCGGCCTCACCGTGCAGGCCACCCTGCCCAAGGCCGTGGTTCCCGAAGTGCGGCAACGACTCTCGACGGTGATCATGGACCTGCAGGAGGTCGTGCAGGAGATCAGGACCTCCATCTTCGACCTGCACGCCAGCGGCCCCGACCACAGCGCCGGACTCCAGCAGCGGCTCGAGGTGGCGATCCGGCGCCAGACCGCCGACATCGCGTTGCGGGCCACCATCCAGGTGTCGGGTCCGCTGTCGGTGCTGGACCCGCAGCTGGCCGATCACGCCGAGGCGGTGGTGCGCGAGGCGGTGAGCAACGCGGTGCGCCACTCCGGCGCCGATACCGTCGCGATCGTCATCGACGTGGCGAACGACCTGACGATCACCGTCACCGACAACGGCTGGGGCATCCCCAACCATGTCATCCGCAGCGGGCTGCGCAATCTGGAGCAGCGCGCGCAGGAGGCGAGCGGGCACTTCGACATCGGGCCCGCGCAGCGCCCCGACGACGACGGCAACCACCCCGAGATGCCGGGCACCCAGCTGCGCTGGGCGGTCCCGCTGCCGCAGGATTCGCCGACCACCGGCGGCTACGCGCTGGCCGGCGGCCCGGACGCGGGCGAGGGCGACTGACCGCTCAGGCGGGCCCGAGGACGACGGCGGCGTTGTTGCCGCCCATTCCCATCGACAGTTTCACCGTCGGACCGCTGGTCATCGGAGCCGGGCCGTCCAGCAGCCGCGGGTGCGCGGGCGCCACGATCGGCGCCGAGGCGGCGATGCCGCGGTCGTAGGACAGGGCGATGGTGGCGACCTCGACGGCCGCGGCCGCGCCCTGGCAGTGCCCGGTGAGCGGCTTGAGCGCGGTGATCGCGGGACGGTCGGCGAACACGGTGGTCAGCACGTCGCGTTCGGCGGCGTCGCACTGGCCGGTGCCGGTGCCGTGGACGTTGACGTAGTCCACGTCGGCCGCCGCGATCCCGGACACCGCCAGCGCGCGCTCGGCGCAGCCGATCAGCTGGGTGTGGTCGGGGTCGACGGAGACGACATGGAACGCGTCGTTGGTCATCGCGCCGCCGAGGACTCGGGCGTAGGGGGTGTCGACGGCGTCGGTGAGCAGCATCGCCACCGAGGCCTCGGCCATCGTGAAACCGAGCGAGCCCTCCTGCAACGGCCTGCACGCGGTGAACGGGTCGGCGGCACCGACCGCGGCACCGAGCCGGACGAAGTGTTCGAGCATCTCCGGCGTCGCCGAGACGTCGGTGGCGACGCACAGCACGTCGTCGACCAGGCCGGCCTCGCGCCACATCTTCGCGGTGAGCAGGGCCGCGGACCCGGTGCTGCAGGCCGCCGAGACATTCATCGCGGGCCCGTGGAAGCCGAATTCCTGCATGATCACCGAGATGGGGGTCGACGGCAGCATCCGCAGATAGTCGCGGGATCGCCGGTGCCCGTGGTCGGTCAGGTAGAACTCACGCCAGTCGGCGACGTCACCCAGGGTGAACCCGTGCACGAGACCGACGGTCCGCCCGGCCGCGCGCCAGCCGCGCGCCCGCGCGTCGGCGACGGCCTCGGCAGCCGCGGCGTGCACGGCGCGCCCGAACAGGCCCGCACCGTGGGCGAGATCACCGCCGTCGGGGATCCGGCCGACCCAGGCGTGCTGGTCCCGTTCGGGGCCGTACCCGGGGTAGAGCCGGGCCGACGGCTTGCCGCCCAGGACCCCCTGCCACAGCGCTTCACGGCCCCAGCCGAAGGCGGAGACAACACCGATCCCCGCGATCGACATAGAATCGGGACGGTGGACCATGCCGCCAGGACGCATGTCCGGTTTCACATCGCTCCTCGCGGATCTGATCGAGGGTCACCACAATAGTCCTGTTCGCCGTCGCCAGACCAGGTCGAGATCGGGGGTATCGCAGTGGGAGAAACCAATACGGACGCGGCGAGCGCCGAACAGCTCGCCCAGCGGTACCGCTCGCTCGTCGAACACACGCCCGACGCGATCTGCGTGCACGAGGCGGGCACCGTCGTGTTCGCCAACCCGGCCATGGTCCGGCTGCTCGGCGCGGAAACCCCCGATGACCTGCTCGGACAGCCCATCACCCGGTTCGTCCACCCCGAGTCGATTCCGGCCATGCTGGACCGGATCGACCAGCTGACCGCCGAGGGTGCCGCCTCCCCACCGACCGAGATGGATCTGGTGCGCTTCGACGGCCGCACGGTGCCGGTGCAGACCGTGTCGGTTCTCACAGCGTGGCAAGACGCACTCGCCTACCAGGTGGTCGTGCACGACCTGACCGCGCAGCGGGCCGCGGAGGCCTCGGCGCGCCGGGCGGAGGCGCATTTCACCACGGTGGTCTCGCAGCTGGAGGAGGGCGTGCTCGTCGTCGATCCGCGCGGTCGCGTCGAGTCGATCAATCCGGCGGGCAGGCGGATCCTCGGCATCGACGACGCCACGCCGGTGATCGGGCACGTCATCGACGAACTGCCGCTCGCGCTGATCGACCGCAACGGGCAGCCGATGTCCACGGCCCGGCATCCGATGGCGCACACCCTGGCGACCGGCGAGGCCGTCACCCAGTTCATCTTCGGCGTGGAGCGCACCGACGGGCAGCAGGTGTGGCTGTCGTGCAACTGCCGGCTGCTCAACCCCGACACCCCGCACTCCTCCGGCGTGTCCTCCTTCGCCGACATCACCGAGTTCCGGGCCAGTAGGCGACAGCTCGAGTACCAGGCCACCCACGACGCGCTGACCGGGCTGGCCAACCGCTCGCTGATCCTGTCCCAGCTCGCGGCCGCCCTGGCCGACGAGGACGGCAGCCTGGTCACCACCGTGCTGTTCATCGACCTCGACGGTTTCAAGGCGATCAACGACACCCTCGGCCACGCGATCGGGGACACGGTGCTGCAGATCGTCGCCCAGCGCTTGCAGCGCGCGCTGCGCGCCGAGGACCTGGTCGGCAGGCTCGGCGGCGACGAGTTCCTGGTCCTGCTGTCCGGGCATCCGGACCGTGCCGATCTGCCCGGTCTGATCGAGCGGCTGCGGACCACGATGGGCGAGCCGATCATCGCCCGCGGGCACCGGCTGGAGGTGAGCGCCTCGATCGGCATCACCGAGCTGGGGCCGCACGAACACCGCACCCCCGAGGCGGTCCTGCACGACGCCGACCTGGCGATGTACCGCGACAAGCCGTCGGGTCATCGTGAGCTCGGTCTCGGTCAGAATCGTCGATCGAACAACACCCACGCGTCCTGACAGACTGGTCGGCGTGATCATCGAACAAGCGGTGCTGCCCGTTCGCCCCGGTCTCGCCGCGGAGTTCGAGGCCGCGTTCACGGAGGCCGCCCCGATCATCGAGTCGATGCCCGGATTCGGCGGGCTGTCGCTGTCGCGGTGCGTCGAACGGCCCGACAGCTACCTGCTGCTGGTGCGCTGGGAGCGGCTGACCGACCACACCGAGGGTTTCCGCGGATCGCCGGAATACCAGCGCTGGCGGGCACTGTTGCACCACTTCTACGACCCGTTTCCCGTGGTCGAGCACTTCACGCCGATCGTCGGTGACGATCTGTTCGCCGAGTAGACTCGACAACTCTGTTCTCGCCGGTGACAAAGGAGTCCTGTTTTGCCCGACCGCCTCGCCGATGATCGCGCCGCGGAACAGCAGTACCTCTCGGTGCTCTACGACCGGCTCGACGGCATGCGCGACTACGCGCAGAACCGGCTGAAGACCGTGCTGCTGGAGACCGGCGGCACCCCCCAGGCGCGCAGTGAGCGCGAGTCGTTCACCCAGCTCTACAGCGAGGACCTGGCCAAATACGACGCCGCCGAGCACGGTCTGTGCTTCGGCCGGATCGATCTGGACGGCGACGAGCCCGAGGCCCGCTACATCGGCAGGCTCGGCATCCTCGACGAGGACAACGACTACGAGCCGCTGCTGCTGGACTGGCGCGCGCCGCTGGCCCGCCCGTTCTACCTGGCGACCACCGCCAACCCCGAGGACGTGGTCCGGCGCAGGCACATCCGCTCGCGCAACCGCGCGGTCACCGCCATCACCGACGAGTACCTGGACCTGCGCGCCGCCGAGCGCGACGGCGCGGTCGGCACCGACGACGGTGTCGGCGGTGAGAGCGCGCTGCTGTCGGCGCTCAACGCCGCGCGCACCGGGCACATGAACGACATCGTCGAGACCATCCAGAGCGAGCAGGACGCGATCATCCGCTCCGAGCACAAGAGCGTGCTGGTGGTCCAGGGCGGGCCGGGCACCGGCAAGACCGCGGTCGCGCTACACCGCGCCGCCTACCTTCTCTACACCTACCGCCAGCAGCTGGCCAAGAGCGGCGTGCTGATCATCGGTCCGAACGCCACCTTCCTCGACTACATCGGGCAGGTGCTGCCCTCGCTCGGTGAGACCGGCGTGCTGCTGTCCACCATCGGCGATCTGTATCCGGGGGTGAAGGCCGTGCGCGAGGACACGCTGCGCGCCGGCGAGATCAAGGGCTCCCTCGACATGCTCGAGGTGCTCAAGCAGGCGGTGCGCGACCGTCAGGAGGTGCCGGGCGAGCCGGTGCGGCTCACCTTCGACGGCTACCCGGTGACGCTGGATCGCAAGATCGCGACCAAGGCCCGTGGCCGGGCCAGGTCCTCGCGCCGCCCGCACAACCTGGCCAGGCCGATCTTCGCGTCCTCGGTGATCGACGCGCTCACCGACCAGCTGGCCGCGACCATGGGCGCCGACCTGTCCGGCGGGACCAGCCTGCTCAGCTCGGCCGACCTCACCGAGATCGGCGACGAGATGCGGTCCGACCCGCAGGTCCAGGCCGCGATCAGCGCGCTGTGGCCGATCCTGTCCCCGCAGGAGGTGCTGGCCGACCTGCTGGCCGACCCGGCCCGGCTCGATCGCGCCGCCAAGACCCTCAGCGCCGAGGACCGGGCCGAGCTGGTCCGCACCGACGACGGCATGTTCGGCGCCGCCGACGCGCCGCTGCTCGACGAGCTGGCCGAGCTGCTCGGCGTGGACGACACCGAGGAGCGCGAACGCGCCCGTCGCCGCTGGCGCGCCCAGCTGGCCGAGGCGCAGGACGCCCTCGACATCCTCACCGGCTCCGCGCCCCAGGACATCGAGGACGAACTCGATCCCGAGATCCTCATGGCCTACGACCTCATCGACGCCTCCCAGCTGGCCCAGCGCCAGGAATTCGGCAACCGGCAGACCACCGCCGAACGCGCCGCGGGCGACCGCACCTGGACCTACGGGCACGTGATCGTCGACGAGGCGCAGGAGCTGTCGCAGATGGCCTGGCGCATGGTGATGCGGCGCATCCCGAACCGGTGGATCACGGTGGTCGGCGATGTCGCCCAGACCGGCGACCCGGCGGGTGCGTCGTCGTGGCAGCGGGTGCTGGAACCCTATGTGGCGCAACGCTGGAAGCTCACCGAGCTGACCGTCAACTACCGCACCCCCGCCGAGATCATGGCCGTCGCCGCCGATGTGCTGGCCGCCATCGATCCCGGGGTCCAGGTGCCGCGTTCGGTCCGCGAGACCGGCAATCCGCCCCGCGCGCACCGGGTTCGGCCCGCCGAGGTGGCAGGCGAACTGGCGCGTCTGCTCGAGGCCGAGCACGGTCCGGGCACCAGCGCGATCCTCGCGCCCGCCGCGCTCGTCCCCGAACTGTCCCCGCTGGCCGGGGAATCGGTGCAGGTCCTGACCGTGCACGACGCCAAGGGCCTCGAGTTCGACCGCGTGTACCTGGTGGAGCCCCAGGCGATCCTGGACGAATCACCGCGCGGCCTCAACGATCTCTACGTCGCCCTGACCCGTGCGACCCAGCGCCTGGCCGTCGTGCACACCGAGGACCTGCCCGAGGTGCTGTCCGCGCTCGGCTAGGCGGATCGCCCTTCGGGCTGCCGGGCGTCATCGAGGTGGACGCCCCTGCGCGTCCTCAGGCCCGGCCAGGGTCGGCCAGCAAGCCGGTGACCAGCGCGTCCAGACCGGTCGCGTACGTGCTCACGGCGTCGAATTCGGTCCAGCGGGAACCGACTTCGGCCAGCCGCGGCATCGCGTCGGGGTCCAGGTCCGCGAAGACCTCGGCGCGATAGGTGGGGCCCTGCGCGGCACGGCGAGCCGAGCGGCCGGTGACGATCAGATCGCCCGCGGTGTAGTGCCAGATGGCGCGGTACGCGGCCACCGCGCGCTCGATGCCCAGTCCCGCGGCGACGGCGGCGTCGATGATGGTCTCGGGCGCTGACGCCGGAAAACACTCGGGGGCGCTGCCGAAGCAGCGCCCCCGAGGTCGGGATCGAGCAGGACTAGCGAACGGTGTGCACGATCAGCACGTCCGAGCGCGACTTGCGCGCCACGTCCGAGGGCACCGAGCCGAGCAGGCGGCCGGCCAGGGTGTTCAGGCCCCGGTTACCGACGACCAGCAGATCGGCCTTGGTCTCGTTGACCAGGTCGAGCAGCGAATCGACCGGCTCGCCGACGATGGCGCGCTCGACGATGTTCTTCGCGCCGGCGGCCACCGCCTTCTCCCGGGCTACGTGCAGGATCTCGTTGGTCGGCGCCGAGCCACGCACCTGGTAGGCCTCGTCCTTGAGCACGTCGGCCGCGGCGGCGACGTCGCGATCGTCGGTCGGGAAGTAGGCACAGGCCAGCACGAGAGTCGCGTCCGCGTCGCCGGCGAGCGCTGCGGCCTTCTCCACGGCGACGTACGACGAATCCGAGCCATCAGTACCGACGACAATGGTCCGGTAGGCGGTCATCTCTCCTCCAACTTGGTCGGTGCCGAGCACCGATCAACCCGGGAATCGAGCGTCAGCGCGGCAATTGGGTCGACCCTAACGCCAAAACAGGCCGATTTATCGACAAATCGCAACAGATCACATCGGGAGTGTTGGCGCCGGTGGGCGCCGTGCCGGTGGCCTTCGCGACAGTGGCGAAGATTCACCTGCGGCGATCAGACCGCGACTCGGGAAAACTGTGGCCTATCACAACACAATCAACGCGCCTGCGCGGCTGGGACTTTGCTCACATCAGCCGGAAAAGCTGGGCAGCCCGCAGGCGGCGCTTCCGGTACCGGTGGACGGCCCGACCGTCACCGTGACGGGGACGATCCACCGGGTGCTGATCCCGGCGACTTTCGCCGTCACTTCGTGCGTTCCGGCGGCGGCGGGTCGCCAGGTCGTGGTGGTGGCGCCGATGGCGGGCACCGCGACGGTGCCGATCACCGCGCCGTTGTCGTAGAAGGTCACGTCGGCGCCGGAGTCACTGCTGCTGTACCCGACGACACCGACCGCGGTGACCGTGTACGAGCAGCCGGCTGTGTGATCGGACCCCTCGACCGCGACGTGCTGGGTCGAGTCGGCGTGCGCGAACGGCGCGATCAGCGCGGCCGTGGCCAGGGCCGTGGCGATTCCGGAGCCGGCCAGACCGAGCCGGGTGGTCCGGCGCAAAGTTGTTGTCACCGTTGATGTCCTCACTCTCCCGCGGCAGCGATCGCCGCGAATGCGGTGAGACTATCGACGGACAGCACCGTTCCCAGCCGAAACAACGATATTTCACATACCCGAATTCTGGGGTCTCGACACCCTGTCAGCGCGGTGCGCTCGCCGCGCTCGCCTGCGCTTTACGCGCGTATTCCCACGGCGACATCCCGATCTCGGCGGTGAATTCCCTACTGAAATGTGCCTGATCGAAATAGCCGAGGTCGGCGGCCAGCATCGCCAGATCCGGCTTGCCGCCGCGCGCCAGCAGATCGGCGGCATCCTGCAACCGGAATCGGCACAGCACCCATTTCGGCCCGGCCCCGACATAGCGGCGGAACAACCGCTGCAACGTCCGGATCGGCACCGCGAAGCGCTCGGTCACCTGGTCGACCCGGGTGAGCCCGAGATCGGCCGCCATCGCGGTGACGATGCGCGACACCAGCGCGTAGTGCGGATCGTCCGCGCGACCCCGCCCGGCGAAGAAGTCCTCGACGATCGACACCCGCGCCGCGTCGGACGGCTCGGCCAGCACCCGGTCGGCCAGGCCCGCGGCGGCGGGCAGCACCTCGGCCAGCGGAGCCGAATCATCGCGCAGCGCACCGACATCTCCGCCGGTGAAGGCGCCGAACCCGCCGGGCCGGAACCGGAGACCGAACGTCTCGCCCTCGCCGTCGAGCTCGCGCACGTATTTCGTGGTACTCACCCCGTTGACGAAACCGCCGGTGCGCAGGCTGCTGCGCTCGAAGGTGACATTCACACACGGGAACGACAGCACCTCGGCGCGATAGGCCGGTTTTCCGCGCAGATCCCAGCGCACGACCCAGTACCGATCGGCGAACTCGGCCAGCGCGGGGCCGACCGCCAGCCGGTCCAGCGAGCGATGCCGGGCCTGCTCCCCCGGATGCAGAATGCCCTTCGTCTCGGCCGGATCGGGTGCCGTCATCGGATCTGTCGCTTTCTTACAAGATCGGCCGACGCCGCTCGACCAGGATCGAGGACATGACCAAACCCGTTGCGCCCATTCCGGAGGGCTACCACTCCATCACCTGTTTCCTGGCCGTGCCGGACGCCAACGCGGCCATCGACTTCTACACCGAGGTGTTCGGCGCGAAGCTGCTCAGCCGGGCCGACCTGCCCGACGGCCAGGCCGCCCACGCCGAGCTGCTGATCGGCGATTCGACCCTGCAACTCGGCATGCCCATCCCCGACAACAACGTGCGCGCACCGCAGGACTGGGTACACACCTCGATCGTGCACTACTGCACGGACGTCGACGCCGTGGTCGCCCGCGCGGTCGCCCACGGTGCCCGCACCGCCGAGGAGCCGCAGACCTTCGTCAACGGCGAGCGCTTCGGTGTGGTCATCGACCCGTTCGGCCACCGCTGGGCGGTGCTCACCCGGGTCGAGGAGATGTCGCGTGAGGAAGCCGACCGCCGGATCGCCGCCTGGATGGCGGAATCCGCGTAGCGGCCCGCGCCGCGGGACCTGACCGGGCGGCATGCTCAGCTCAGGCCCGCGGCGTCCATGCCGCGGAGTTCCTTCTTCAGATCGGCGATCTCGTCGCGCAGGCGCCCCGCCAGCTCGAACTGGAGTTCGCGGGCGGCGTTCATCATCTGGTCGGTGAGGGAGGCGACCAGATCCGCCAGCTCGGCACGCGGCATGGACTTCACATCGCGTTCGGCGTAGATGCCCGCGCTCACCGCGCGGCCCGGCTCGCCCTGGGCGCGCCTGCCGCGGCTGACATTGCGGCCCGAACCGCCGACGGCGACCTCGTCGTCGGCCTCCAGGTACACCTGATCCAGGATGTCGGCGATCTTCTTGCGCAGCGGCTGCGGATCGATGCCGTTGGCCGCGTTGTAGGCGACCTGCTTGGCGCGGCGGCGATCGGTCTCGTCGATCGCGTGCCGCATCGAATCGGTGATCTTGTCCGCGTACATGTGCACCTCGCCGGACACGTTGCGCGCCGCGCGGCCGATGGTCTGGATGAGGCTGGTGCTCGACCGCAGGAAGCCCTCCTTGTCGGCGTCGAGAATCGCCACCAGCGACACCTCGGGCAGGTCGAGACCCTCGCGCAGCAGGTTGATACCGACCAGCACGTCGTACTCGCCCAGGCGCAGCTGCCGCAGCAGCTCCACCCGGCGCAGGGTGTCGATCTCGGAGTGCAGGTAGCGCACCCGCACGCCGAGGCCGAGCAGGTAGTCGGTGAGATCCTCGGCCATCTTCTTGGTGAGAGTGGTGACCAGCACGCGTTCGTCGCGCTCGGTGCGCTGACGGATCTCGTGCACCAGATCGTCGATCTGGCCCTTGGTCGGCTTCACCACCACCTGCGGGTCGACCAGGCCGGTCGGGCGGATGACCTGCTCGACGACCTCGCCACCCACCTGCCCCAGCTCGTACGGACCGGGCGTCGCCGACAGATACACCGCCTGACCGATCCGGTCGGCGAACTCCTCCCAGGTCAGCGGGCGGTTGTCGACCGCGGACGGCAGCCGGAAACCGAACTCGACCAGGTTGCGCTTGCGCGACATGTCGCCTTCGAACATGCCGCCGATCTGCGGCACCGTGACATGCGACTCGTCGATGACGAGCAGGAAGTCGTCGGGGAAGTAGTCCAGCAGGGTGGCGGGCGCCGAGCCGGCCGGGCGGCCGTCGATGTGGCGCGAGTAGTTCTCGATGCCCGAGCAGAACCCGACCTGGCGGATCATCTCGAGGTCGTACTCGGTGCGCATGCGCAACCGCTGCGCCTCGAGCAGCTTGCCCTGCTTCTCCAATTCGGCCAGCCGCTCGGCCAATTCGGCCTCGATGTCGGCGACCGCGCGCTCCATCCGTTCCGGCCCGGCGACGTAGTGGGTGGCGGGGAAGATGCGCAGCGAGTCGACCTGGCGCACCACGTCACCGGTGAGCGGGTGCAGGTAGTACAGCGCCTCGATCTCGTCACCGAAGAACTCGATGCGAACCGCCAGCTCCTCGTAGGACGGGATGATCTCGACGGTGTCGCCGCGCACCCGGAACGAGCCGCGGGTGAACGCCATGTCGTTGCGGGTGTACTGCACGTCGACGAGCAGGCGCAGCAGCGCGTCGCGGTCGATCTCGCCACCGACCTCGAGCTGCACCGAGCGGTCCAGGTAGGACTGCGGGGTACCGAGGCCGTAGATGCACGACACCGAGGCGACCACGACCACGTCGCGCCGCGAGAGCAGGCTCGAGGTCGCCGAGTGCCGCAGGCGCTCGACATCGTCGTTGATCGAGCTGTCCTTCTCGATGTAGGTGTCGGTCTGGGCGATGTACGCCTCGGGCTGGTAGTAGTCGTAGTAGGAGACGAAGTACTCGACCGCGTTGTGCGGCAACATCTCCCGCAGCTCGTTGGCCAGCTGCGCGGCGAGGGTCTTGTTGGGTGCCATCACCAGCGTCGGCCGCTGCAGCTTCTCGATCAGCCACGCGGTGGTCGCCGATTTACCGGTGCCGGTGGCACCGAGCAGGACGACGTCCTTCTCCCCCGCGGTGATCCGCCGCTCCAGCTCGGCGATGGCGGCGGGCTGGTCGCCGGCGGGCCGGTGCTCGCTGACCACCTCGAACTGCCCGCCCGCACGCTCGATGGTGCCGACAGGGCGGTGCTCGGAATGAGCCAGCGGGTGCCCCCGCTCCTCGTACCCTTCCGTCGGGATCTCGGTTGCGAATGCCATGTCCACCAGGTTAGGCCCGACCACCGACAAGTCGCGCGGACAGCCCGTTCACCGGCGCCGATCCGGCGACACACCCGCGCCACGCCGAGCCGCCGCCCGCCGCCCCGGTGTCGTTCGGATGAACTTCTGCTCATCGAGAAATCCGCTCACCTGCGCGAACGCCGCGCGACTCGGCGCACCGCAGCATCGTGGCGACCACGCGCCCGCGACCACATCGCCTGGTCGGGCCAGTGCCCGCGATCGACCTGCGGCGGCCCGGCTACTTCGGAGCATACCGGCGTGATGTCCGAAAAGTCCCATGTACCAAGGGTATTCACAGCGGTGTGGTCCAGCAGACACGGTGCGCGAGGCGCATCCGGGCGTACCCTGAGCTGATCATCGGCACGTGGTGAAGGACAAGGCCATGAGCGCACTGCTTCCTCTGCTCGTCGCGGCTCCGGCGGTCACCGGATTCGCGGGATACTTCGCACGGGAGATCCGCGGCCCGCAGCCGCCCCCGGTACCGACTCCCACCACGCCACCGCCGGGTCGCCCCCGGATCGAGTTCTTCGACGTGGCCGAACTCACCAGCACCGACGCCAAGGGCTACATCCGGCCCGTCGACCGGTACGAGGTGCAGCCGTGGGGCGTGTACCTCGCCCGCACCGTCGACCGGCCGCGCGGCCGCTACGAGGAGTCCTGGCTGCTGCCGGGACCCGCCGTGCGCGCCACCATCGAGCACGACCGCCCCGGTCACCACCGCAGCCACGACTACGTCCTCGACATCGTCGAATTCGTCCAGGTCGGCCCCAAGCGCTGGAAGGCCACCGACTACTTCCTCGACGTCGCCGTGCGCCGCGGCCGGTCGGCGACCCTGCGCGGTGCGAGCGAGCTGCTGGCCGCGCACGCCGCGGGCCACGTCGACACCGCGCAGGCAGATCACGCCTTCGAACGGGCCGCGGCCGTCCTCGACGGCCTCGCCGCCAACGACCACGATGTCGAGCAGTGGCTGCGCTCGCGGGAGATCACCCTGACCTGGATGTGAGCGCGGCGGGCCGGTCACCGGTAGATTTTCCGGTCATGACGCAGGCATCCACCGTGCACGTGCACCCGCCCAAGATCGAATACTTCGATGTCGCGGCGCGGACGAACACCGATCCGAAGGGATTCGTCCGGCCGGTGGAGGTCTACCGGGAGGAACCGTGGGGCCTCTACATGGGCAGGCACTCCGACCATCCGAACTTCCACTACCTGGAGTCGTGGGTGCTGCCCGAGCTGTCGCTGCGGGCGACGAAGTTCCACCACAACCCGGGTGTGGAGCGCTGGCAGGACGTCTACGTCGACGTCGGGGCGTTCACCAGGGAGTCGGCCACGCTGTGGAAGTCGGTCGACCACTACCTGGATCTGCTGGTGCGCACCGGCCGGGAGGTCGAGCTGGTCGACATCGACGAACTGCTGGCCGCGCACGCCGACGGCCTGCTCGGCGCGGCGGACTGCCAGGCCGCGATCGAGCACGCGACCGCGGCGATCGACGGGATGGCCGCGCACGGGCACTCGCTCGAGGCCTGGCTGGCCACCCGGGGCATGACGCTGACCTGGCGCTGAAACGACGACACCGCCCCAACCCTCGGTAGCGAGGTCGGGGCGGTGTCGTTGTTCGGAGCGGGATCAGCCGGCCGACAGGCTCGGGAACAGATCCGCCAGGCCGCCGCCGCAGCCCGCGCTGCCGGTCGCGGGCGCCTGGGCCACGGTGACCGTGATCGAGTCGCTGATCAGCAGCTGACGCGCCTCGAGCTTGTGCTGACCCGCCGTGGTGGGCTTCCAGGTGGTGCTCACCGTGCCCGAGAGCAGCGACGGCGACACCGTGGCGATGTCGACACCGTTGTCGGTGAACTTCACCGAGGTCAGCCGGTCGACCTCGACGCTGGCGGTCAGCTTGTAGCTGCAGCCGACCTTGTGGTCGCTGCCCGCCACAGTGATGTTGCCGACCCAGGCGGATGCCTGCGGGGCGGCCAGCACGATACTGGCGGCGACGGCGCCGAAGGCGGTGACGCCGAAGCCCGCACGGCCGAACTGACGGTGATGTGTTGTCATACGCGCTACAACTTCCCTGTGAACCGAGTCACCGGCTGGTGACTCGGCACAATGTACCCAGCGCGCGACCCCACCCGGCCGCTTTTTGAAACATTGATGTTTAACAGATTGGTCTCGGGTCAGACGCGCGCGCGAGCCCAGTCGGTGACCACCGGATACACCGCGTCGAACCACGGTTCCTTCACCGCGTAGTACGCCTGGGCCGCCGCCTCCCCGGCCTTGCCCGCCGCCGCCTGCTCGGCCTCGCGCTTGATCACCAGGTACGCCGCGCGCGCGTCCTCCTCGGCGCGCAGCCAGTCCCGCAGCTCGAGCGCGAACCGCTGGCCGGGCGAATCCTGCGCGCGCAGATGGATGTTCGCGGGGCGGGCGGGATCGGCGTTGCCGTGCAGGCGCTTGCCCCAGCGGGCCAGGTCGGTGCCGTCGGGATCACCGGGGGTCGGCTTCGGGTTGTCGTGGGTGACTCCGGGCGCGGGCGGGAACCCGGCCCCGGCGAGCGCGTCGGCCAGCGCCTCGGCGGTGGCCAGGTCGGCCACCGTCACCTGGATGTCGATGACGTCCTTCGCGGGCAGGCCGTGCACCGCGGTGGACCCGATGTGGTCGATCCGCACCGCCGACGCGCCACACGCCAGGTGCAGCCGCGCGATGATCCGGCGGGCCTGCGCGGCCCAGTCCGGATCGGCGGGCACCAGCCGATACGCGGCCTCGGCCCGGATGCCCTCGCGCTGATTGCGCTCGAACGGCACCAGCCGTTCGGTCCACAGCGCGCGCACCTCGGCCTCGACGATCTCGGGGGCGCCGTTGTTGTCGAGCCACACGTCGGCGACCGCGTGCCGCTGCTCGTCGGTGGCCTGGGCGGCGATCCTGGTGCGCGCGTCGGCCTCGGCCACCCCGCGCTGCTCGACCAGCCTGCGCAGCCGGGTCTCGACCTCGGCGCCGACCACCAGGACCAGCTGCATGAGCGGGGCCAGTCCGTTCTCGACGAGCAGCGGAATGTCCTGCACGACGATCGCCTGCGCGGGCGCGGCGCCGATCAGCTCCGCGGTCCGCGCGCCGACCAGCGGGTGGGTGATCGCGTTGAGCTTGCCCCTGGACTCGTCGTCGGCGAAGGCGACCGCGGCCAGCGCGGGCCGGTCGAGACTGCCGTCGGCGGCGAGGATGTCCGGTCCGAACGCCTCGACCAGCGCGGCCAGTCCCGGCGTGCCGGGGGCGACGACCTCGCGGGCGATCGCGTCGGAGTCGATCAGCACCGCCCCGCACTCGACCAGGGTCCGCGCCACTGTGGATTTACCCGCTCCCATGCCTCCGGTGAGGCCGATCCGCAACATGGGGCCCAGTCTCGCAGACGCCGCGCCGCCCGGTCCGCGCCATCGGATTCTTTCCGACACGCCCATGCGCCGACCGGCGCAAATCCGGGGTCGGGCGAGTCGCGTGGATTAATGTTCGCGCTGGCGAGAATGCCGACAGCAGCTACCGAAGGATGAGCATGGGCACCACAGACCACCGGACGGCTCGCCACCGCCTGGGAATGCCCGGCGGTGTGCATTGCATCGAACACCCCGCTGTCGCGGCGACTCTCGCCGAATACCGCCGATCGTGGTTCACCGCCCTGATCTCCCCCGCCCGGCACAGCTTCGCCGCGATGCGCAAACGTCCCAGCATGGCCGCCGCCGCGGGCTACTGGGTCCCCGCCGCCGCGAGCTGACGTCCCGCGACCGCGCGCGACGGGCCCGGCGACGAATCGCCGGGCCCGCGCCGTGTCACACCCCGACCGGACCACTCGGCGCGCGCCTGCCGCCCGGCTGCTGCGTCGGCATCGCGTTCGGCGGCACCGGGTAGGGCGCGCCCTGACCGAGGGTGCCCGCCGCGATGTTCGGCCCGCACTGCGCGACCGCCGCGTCCGCCTTGGGCCGCGGGTCGGGCAGCACCGGCCTGGCGGCGTTCGGCGCGGCCGCGAAGTCGAAGGTCGAGGTCATGTCCCCGGTGACGCCGCGCCGCCACGCGGTCAGGTTCGGCACGTCGACCCCGAACCGGGTTTCCAGCAGCCGCAGCTGCGAGGTGTGGTCGAAGGTCTGCGAGGCGACCAGCCCACCGCGGCTGTAGGGCGAGACGACCAGGCAGGGCACCCGGTAGCCGAGCCCGATCGGCCCGGCGATCCCGCCCGCGGCGGGCACCCGGTCCAGCGGCACGGTCAGGAACTCCCCCGCCGTGCCCGGCGGTGGGGTCGGCGGGACGACGTGGTCGAAGAAGCCGCCGTTCTCGTCGTAGCTGATGATCAGCGCGGTCTTCTCCCACACCGCCGGGTTCGAGGTGAGGATGTCGAGCAGCTGCACGATCCCGACCGCGCCGAAGGCGGCGGGCAGGGCCGGATGCTCGCAGTGCAGCACCGACGGCACCACCCAGGACACGGCGGGCAGGGTGTTGTTCGCGACGTCGGTCTGGAAGTCGTTGGGGTACACCGGTGCGATGCCGCGCCGGGCCAGCTCGGAGTTCGGGTCGGCGGCCTGGGTGAAGCAGCCCATCATGCCGTCGAGGATCATCGAGGACGCCGGGCCGACATCGCGGTTGCTGTAGATCTTCCAGCTCACGCCCGCTTCGGACAGGTTCTCCGGGTAAGTGCGCCAGCTGTAGACGTTCTTCGGGATCAGCAACGGCGTCTCCACCAGCGGACCACCGGCCAGCCCGTCGGGATCGATGGTGGCGCTGACCCAGTACAGCCGGTTGGGATCGGTCGGGCCGAGCACCGAGCAGTGGTAGTTGTCGCAGAGCGTGAACGCCTGCGCGAGCTCGGTGTGGATCGGAATGTCTTCCGGCAGGTAGTAACCCATCGCCGCGGGCGCGTTGGCGGGCCCGACCGAGGCCACCGACATCGGCATCCAGCCGTCGTTGCGCCCGTCGTTGAAGGCCTTGTGCATGCCCGGCCAGGTGTGGTCGGGGTCGTTGATGCATTCACCGTCGAGGGTGGCGCCGCGGGTGGTGTCGAGCCGGAAGGGCTCGACGAAACCGTCTGCGGTGGGCCCGATTCCGGGCGACCAGCCGTACTGACGCCACGCCGCCGATTCCTCGCCGAAGCCGCGCACCCCTGACAGGGTGCCGAAATAGTGGTCGAAGGACCGGTTCTCCTGCATGAGCAGGACGAAGTGCTCGATGTCGCCGAGCCCGCCCATTCCGGCCGGATCGGCGGCGAAGGCGCGGTCGATGATCGGATTCGCCCAGGTGGCAAGCGTTCCCACGGCGCCGGCGGCCATCGCTTTGGCCAGGAACTGACGCCGGTTGAGGCCGGCGAAGGGACCAGAACTCATGTCGATGGAGCACCTTTCCCGAAGGGGGATGGAGCGATCGGCGCCGACACTACTCCACCCGATCTGGGAAAAGGCCGAAGGCCCCGGTCCGTGTGGACCGGGGCCTTCGGTACTGCTCTACCCGAATCAGGCGTTGCCGGAGAGCTTCTCCCGCAGAGCCGCGAGCTGGGCGTCGCTGGCGAGCGAACCGCCGGCGGACTCGGCCGGGCCGGAGGTGGCCTGCGAGCCGCTCTCGGAGGAGTAGTTGCCCGAGGTGGCACCGCCGTTGGCGGCCTCGGCGGCAGCGTCGGCTGCCATCTTCTCCATCTGAGCGGTGTGCATCTTGTGGCGACGCTCGGCCTCGGCGTAGCGGCCTTCCCACTCTTCACGCTGCTTGTCGAAGCCCTCGAGCCATTCGTTGGTCTCGGGATCGAAGCCCTCGGGGAAGATGTAGTTGCCCGCATCGTCGTAGCTGTCGGCCATGCCGTACTTCGACGGGTCGAACTCGGCGTGGTAGTCCTCGTTCGCCTGCTTCAGCGACAGCGAGATCCGGCGACGCTCCAGGTCGATGTCGATGACCTTGACCATCGCGTCGTCGCCGACGGCAACGACCTGGTCCGGGACCTCGACGTGGCGCTCGGCCAGCTCGGAGATGTGCACCAGGCCCTCGATGCCCTCTTCGACGCGCACGAACGCACCGAACGGAACCAGCTTGGTGACCTTGCCCGGCACGATCTGACCGATCGCGTGGGTGCGGGCGAACTGACGCCACGGGTCTTCCTGGGTGGCCTTGAGCGACAGGGAGACGCGCTCGCGGTCCAGGTCGACGTCGAGAACCTCGACGGTGACCTCGTTGCCGACCTCGACGACCTCGGACGGGTGGTCGATGTGCTTCCAGGACAGCTCGGAGACGTGCACCAGGCCGTCGACGCCACCCAGGTCCACGAAGGCACCGAAGTTGACGATCGAGGAGACCACACCCTTGCGGACCTGGCCCTTCTGCAGCTGGTGCAGGAACTCGCTGCGGACCTCGGACTGGGTCTGCTCGAGCCAGGCGCGACGCGACAGGACCACGTTGTTGCGGTTCTTGTCGAGCTCGATGATCTTGGCCTCGATCTCCTTGCCGACGTACGGCTGGAGGTCGCGGACACGACGCATCTCGACGAGCGAGGCGGGCAGGAAGCCACGGAGGCCGATGTCGAGGATCAGGCCGCCCTTGACGACCTCGATGACGGTGCCCTTGACGGCCTCGTCCTTCTCCTTGAGCTCCTCGATCGTGCCCCACGCGCGCTCGTACTGCGCCCGCTTCTTCGACAGGATCAGGCGGCCTTCCTTGTCCTCCTTGGTGAGAACCAGGGCCTCGACCTCATCGCCCACGGAAACGACCTCGTTCGGGTCGACATCGTGCTTGATGGAGAGTTCGCGGGAGGGGATGACGCCTTCGGTCTTGTAACCGATGTCGAGCAGGACCTCGTCACGATCGACCTTGACGATGGTTCCCTCGACGATGTCGCCATCGTTGAAGTACTTGATCGTGGCGTCGATGGCGGCGAGGAAATCCTCGGCGGAGCCGATGTCGTTGACGGCTACCTGCGGCGAGGTGACGGTGGTGGGCATATGTGGATTTGCTCCGGACGGATTGTGGTCGGTTGCGGACATTGGAACTTTCGGTACGCTGCGAGATCACCGCGACGAGGCGACGAAGGATACCGGGTAAGTATCGCACGGACCGCCACACTTGCTGGTGATCGAACTCAGCACGGGCGACTCCGTCATCGGATACCGTACGCATTCAACCCCGGCGCACAGCGCTCCTCGAAAGACACTCGCGTGCCTCAGCGTACGCGACCCCTGTCCAGCCGGGCAAACCACCCCCTCCACCCCGCGGATACCCTGATCGCCGTGTCGGACGACGAACGCCATGCGCAGGCCAACGCGCTGCTGGGAACTACCGCGACCACCCGGACCAAGATCGGTTCGGCGGACAGCGAACGCGCGAGCAGGCGCTGGTGGGACGCCGATGCCGACCAGTACCACCAGACCCACGCCGACTTCCTCGGCGTCGATTCGCCCGAGGGCGAGTTCGTCTGGTGCCCGGAGGGCCTGCACGAGGGCGATATGGGCTTCCTCGGCGAGCTGAGCGGCAAGACCGTGCTGGAGATCGGCTGTGGTTCCGCGCCGTGTTCGCGCTGGCTGGCGGGCCAGGGCGCGTATCCGGTCGGCCTCGATCTGTCGATGGGCATGCTCGAGCGGGGTGTGGCGGCGATGGCGCGGGGCGGGCCGCGGGTGCCGCTGGTCCAGGCGGGCGCCGAGGCGCTGCCGTTCGCCGACGCCTCCTTCGACCTGGCCTGCTCGGCCTTCGGCGGGGTCCCGTTCGTCGCCGATTCCGCGCTGGTGATGCGGGAGGTCGCCCGGGTGCTGCGGCCGGGCGGGCGCTGGGTGTTCTCGGTGAACCACCCGATGCGCTGGATCTTCCCCGACGATCCCGGCGCGGACGGCCTGGTCGCGCGCATCCCCTATTTCGACCGGACGCCGTATGTCGAGGTCGACGGCGACGGGGTGCCGACCTATGTCGAGCACCATCGCACCATCGGTGACCGGGTCAGGGAGATCGTCGGCGCCGGCCTGACCCTGCTCGACATCGTCGAACCCGACTGGCCGGAGTGGCTGGACCGGGAGTGGGGTCAGTGGTCGCCGTTGCGCGGGGAGATCTTCCCCGGCACCGCCATCTTCGTCACCGAGAAGCCGGGCGCCTAGAACTCGGGCAGCGCCGCGAAGCCGGGGTCGACCCGCACGTTGGGCACGGTCTCGGCGATCCAGCGGCGGGCCCTGGTCAGGGCGTGCTCGGGGAACACGGCGTCGAAGCGGACGTCGTCGGACAGGAGATAGGGCAGGCGCCCGCGCAGTCCCGGCGCGTACGGGTGCGGCGGGCACATCTCGGCGCGGTGGACCTGCGCGCCGATCGAGGATTCCCGCAGCCCGGGCACCCCGGTCTCCGGACAGATGATCTGGAAGACCGCGGAGCACCGGTCCTTGGGCACCACGATCGACGCGGCGAAGACGAGCTCGGCCCGCGGACCCGGCAACTGCGTCTTCTCCACCCGCAGCAGCGCGGGCAGCTGGTCGACCCACACCACGAACGCCTCGATCAGACAGCCGGTGCGGGCGTGGTGCTCGGCCAGCCGCCTGCGCAGCCGCGGCAGATCGTGCAGCCGGGCGGGCAGGTCGGGCGCGCCGTCGACATAGGTCAACGCGACGACATCACGAGTGGCCGGATTCCCCCAGGTCGTGTTGTCCAACTGCTGCATTCCAGGAATGTCGAACGAGATGGGCACCGGGACAACTTACCGGCGCGGACGAGTTCGGTTGTCCCCGTGCGCGGTAGAATGTGCCGCTCAGGCGGAAATACGTGCTTCGACCAAGTCCACCAGCCAGGAGTGGTGACCGATCACCACCGCGCGGCTGCGCGGCGTGGCCAAGACCGGGGCCAGCGCGGTCCGGAACGCCTCGGCGGTGGCGCGGTCGTCGAAATCGAGGTCGACGAGGACCCGGACCGGGTCGCCCTCGACGCGGCCGACGCGGTAGGTGCGCACCCCGCGCTCGGCGCGGAAGCGTTCGTACTGGTCGAAGGCCGCCTTCCAGGTGTCGTAGTCGCGCACGGTGTTGTCGATGTGCAGGGTGGTGGTCATGGTCGCCTCCGTTGCTCGATGGGATACATCGAGTGTCGGCCCGATCGATGCCCCGCCGACATCCCTGATGCTGGGGGTTTTCGCCGTAGACTGAGCCGGTGCCGAGCGCCTTGGCCGACCGGGTGAGCCGGCTGTGCCGTGCCGATCACTCCGCCAAACGACTGCGCGAGCTCGTGTTGGCCGAGATACGGCTGTCGATGCCGTTCACCGGCCATGTCTTCGCGCTCACCGACCCGGTCACCGCGGTCGCGACGGCCCCGCTCGCCGATCTGCCCGGACTCGATCTGGCGCGCCTGCCGGACCTGATCCGGGCCCGCTATCTCACCCCGCTCAATCGCTGGGACACGCTGCGCGGCACCGGCGCCCGTTCCCTGCTCGAGGCCACGGGCGGGGAACCCGACCGCTCGCTGCTGTGGCGCACCGCCCAGCGGGCCCTCGGCGTCACCGACTCGGCCACCGTCACCTTCGCCGATCGCTACGGCTGCTGGGGATTCCTGGAATTGCTCCGGGCCGACGAATCACCGTTCACCAGAAGCGAACTCGCCGCCCTCACGGCACTGACGCCCGCGATGTCGACCGCACTGCGCGCCACGGTCGGCGCCGGGTTCGTCGAATCCGGCGCGCAGCTGCCGCCGCTGGGCCCCGCGGTCGTCCTGCTCGACGACGACCTGCGCGTGCGCTCGCAAACCGCGGCCGCCGCCGCGTCGCTGCTGCGCCTGCTCCCGCCCGACGAACCCGTCCCGCCGGTCCCCGCCTCGGTCTACAACGCGGGCGCCGCGCTGCTCGCCGCCGAGGCGGGCACCCCGATCGGCCCCGCCTCCGCCCGCATCCACCTGGGCGGCAACCGCTGGCTCACCGTGAAGGCCGACCGCCTCGGCGAGCACGACATCGCCGTCGCCCTGGAACCGAGCACCGCCGCCGAACGCCTGGACCTGTTCACCCGCGCCCACGGCCTGTCCACTCGCGAATCCCAGGTCCTCACCCTGCTGGCCACCGGCCTGGACTCCCGCGAACTGGCCGCCGAACTCGTCCTCTCCGAGCACACCGTCAACGACCACGTCAAAGCCATCCTCGCCAAGTCCGCCACCCGCACCCGTCAACGCCTGCTCACCCGCGTCCTCGGCATCAGCTGACGCGGGCGCTATTTCGAGCGGGGCTTGCGGCCCGCCTGGTCGAGGGCGAGGCGGAGGGCGTACTCGATCTGGGAGTTGACGCTGCGCAGGTCGTCGGCCGCCCACTTGGCGATGGCCTCGTGGACGGCCGGGTCGAGCCGCAGCAGGACCTTCTTGGGTTCCTTCTTCGGCACCGTCATCGCGGTCAGGCGTAAAGGGATCCGGTGTTCACGACCGGCTGGGTGGCGCGGTCGCCGCAGAGGACGACGAGCAGGTTCGAGACCATGGCGGCCTTGCGTTCCTCGTCGAGTTCCACGGTGCCCGCCGCGGCGAGGCGGTCCAGCGCCAAACCGACCATGCCGACCGCGCCCTCCACGATCTGGGTGCGCGCGGCGACCACCTGGGCGGCTTGCTGGCGGACCAGCATGGCCTGGGCGATCTCGGGCGCGTAGGCCAGATGGGTGATCCGGGCCTCGACGACCTCGATACCGGCGGTGAGGGTGCGCGCGCGCAGTTCCTCGGTGAGCTCCTCGGCCACCTCGGCGCCGTCGCGCAGGCTGGTCCGGGCATCGTCGTGCGCGTCGTAGGGGTGGGTGGTGGCGAGGTGGCGCACCGCCGCCTCGGACTGGGTCTCGACGTACTCCTCGTAGTCGTCGACCGCGAACGCGGCCTTGAAGCTGTCGACCACCTTGTAGACGACGACCGCCGCGATCTCGACCGGATTGCCGTCGGCGTCGTTGACCTTCAGCTTCTGCGTCTCGAAGTTGCGCACCCGCAACGAGATCGACTTGCGGTCGGTCAGCGGGAGCACCGAGAAGAACCCGGGGTCCGACACCGAGCCGACGTAGCGGCCGAAGAAGGTGACGACCTTCGCCTCGTTGGGGTTGACGATGATCAACCCGGTGGCGAGCACCGCCAGCACCAGCACGATGACGGCCGCGGCCACCGCGCCCGCCCAGGCGAGCGCCCCGCCGTCGTGCTGGGTGGCGGCGATGAACGCGAAAACGGCGGCGGCGCCGAACACCAGGGTGAGCACCAGCCACCCCAGCAAGACGACGAATCCGTTGACGCGGAATGCGGACCGCAGCTCCATGACATCCTCCCGATATCTGAGTGATATCACCAAGATAGTAGAGATCGGCCGGATCGACAAGCGTCGGAATCCCTACGCGGGCGCGATATTGCGGTTGAAACGGAACATATTGCGCGGGTCGTGGACCGCCTTGGCCGTGACCAGCCGGGCGTAGGTGTCCGGGGTGTAGCCCGCCGCGGTCTGCGCCGTGTCCGCGGCGGCACCCGCGCCGTAGAGGAAGTTCAGGCTGTGCCCGATCGTCCACGGTGCCAGCGCTTCCCGGACCGCGGCCAGGCCGGCGGGCGCGGTGTCGCCCGCCGCGCCGGTGATCACCCGGACGACGAACTCCGCGTCGCGGTGGTCCACCGACGACGCGTCGCCGTGCCGCAACGCCCCGCCCAGGTGCCGGATGTCGACGACGGCGTCGACCGGGCCGCCGGGGGCGGTCAGCGCGCGCAGTGCCGCGATGCCCTCGCCGGTCAGCTCGGACAGCAGCGCGTTGGTGGCGGCGTAGGCGTGCGGGAAGTCCGGGTCGCTGTGGATGGTGTGCGACTCGCTGTACGGCAGGACGCGCAGGTCGTCGCGCAGCCGGTCGCCGATCGCGCGCAGGGGCGCGACGAGCCGTTCGCCGTCCTCGGCGGAGCCGTCGAAGGCGATCCGGATCGAGGCGACGTGCCTGCCGCGCATCGGTTCCGGCACCGGCGGGATGTCCGGGAAGGTGACCACCGCGATCGTCGAGGTGAGGGTGTCGGGCAGCGTCGCGGTCCACCGCCGCCAGGTGTCGAGCGCCGGGTCGACCAGCGGGGTGTCGAAGATCAGCTGGCCGCCGTACACCTCGGTCACGGGCACCAGCCCGAGCTCCAGCGCGGTGACCACACCGAAGTTGCCGCCGGAACCGAGCACCGCGTCGAACAGCTCGTCGGCGGGGGTGAGCGTGCGCATCCGCCCGTCGGCGGTCACCAGGTCGATCGCGCGCACATGGTCTGCGGCATAACCGAATTCGCGGGCCAGCAACCCGAGCCCACCGCCGAGCACGTACCCGACGACACCCACCGAGGGCGAGGAACCGTTGAGCGGCGCCAGCCCGTGCGCGGCCGCCGCCTCGACCAGGGCACCGGCCCGCACCCCGGCACCGATCCGCGCGATGCGCGTGCGCGGGTCGACGGTGATGGCGTCCATCCGGCGGGTCGTGATCAGCACGCCGTGGTCGGCCGCCACCGAGAGCCCGTGCCCGGTCGCCTGCACGGCGACCGGAAGTCCGTGCCGGGCGGCGTATTCCACGGCGGCGCGCACGTCCTCGGCATGCACCGCGCCGACGACCAGGGCCGGACGGTGGGTGTAGGCGGTCTGGAACCCGGCCACCTCCTCGGCGTAGCCGGGGTCGGCCGGGGTGAACACCGGGCCGGTGAAGCGGAGGGAATCGAGGGTCTGCGCTGCGTTCTCGGTCATGCTCTCGACTGTGCCCCCGCGCCATCGAGAAGTACAACAGATAGTCTTTCTCGACTCGATAACTGTCAGTTATGGGAACCGCTAGAATCCCGGGATGGAACTGCGGCAGCTGCGGTATTTCGTCACCGTCGTCGACGAGGGCGGGTTCACGCGCGCGGCCGAGCGCCTGCACCTGACACAGCCGGGACTGAGCGCGCAGATCAGGCAGCTGGAACGCGAGCTGGGGCAGCCACTGCTGGTCCGGGGCACCCGCTCGGTGACACCCACCGAGGTCGGGTCCGCCGTGCTCGGGCACGCGCGGGCCGCGCTGGCGGCGGCCGACCGGATCGGCGAGACCGTGCAGGAATTCACCGGGCTGCTGCGCGGGCACGTGCGGCTGGGGGTGATCTCCGGTGCGGCCACCGAGGAGTTCGATGTCGCCGGGGTGCTCGCCGACTTCCACGACGATCACCCGCAGGTGGGAATCAGCCTCACCGAGGACACCGCCGAGCGGATGCTGGCCGCCATCGAGCGCGGCGAGCTGGATCTCGCGATCGTCGGATTGACCGGCGCCGCACCGGGTCCCGGCGTCGGCCTCGAGGTGATCCTCGAGACACCGGTGGTCGCCGCCGTCGCGCTCGACGCACCGGTCGATCCCGCCGAGTCGGCCGGCACGATCACCCTGGCGGCGTTGACCGATCGACAGCTCATCTGCCTGCCCACCGGGACCGGGCTGCGCGGCATCTTCGAACGCTCCTGTGCCGCTGCCGGTTTCACGCCACAGGTCGCGTTCGAGGCCGCCGCTCCCCCGCTCCTGCTGCGCCTGGCCGCGCGGGGTCTCGGCACCGCGGTCGTGCCCGCCCTCACCCCGGCCGAGGCCGACGCGTTCGGCGTGCGCGCCCTGGCCATCGTCGAGCCGCGCATCCACGGCCGCCTCGCGATCGCCTGGCGTACCGACCGTCCCGGCAGTCCCGCGGCCACCGTGCTGCTCGGCCAGCTGCGCATCGCGCTCGGGAGCCGTGCCCGTGGGTGATGTCGGCATCGCTCGAGTACCCGCACGAACCCCACCGCACTCGACTCCGTCGCCCGGTGTGCTCAGCGCCGGTGGGCGGTCGCCGACGCGCAGGCTTCGGCGTAGCCGCGCACCAGGGGGCGGACGTCGTCGGCACGCCAGGCCAGCGCGAGTTCACACGGGCTGAGGCCGGTCACCGGCCTGGTCACGACGCCGTCGTGGGCGACGAGCGGGGCGTTGCCGGTAGCGAGCAGCACCACGCCGTCACCGTTGACCAGGGCTTCATAGGTCTCCTCGGTACTGGAGACCTCGGCGCCGATGATCGGGGGCCGACCGGCGCGCGCATCGACGGCCAGCCAGTAGTCACGCAGGGCGCCCGCGGTGGCGGGCAGCGCGAGGAAGGGTTCGTCGAGGAGGTCGGCGAAGGCGATGGTGTCACGACCGGCGAGACGATGGGTGTCCGGTAGAGCGACGAGGCGGGGTTCGGTGGCGACGACCAGCCAGCGGTAGCGCTCGCTGTCGGCCAGCGGGAGCCAGACATAGGCGACATCGGCGGACCCGTCGGCCAGACCGGCGGTCGGATCGTCCCAGCCGACTTGGCGCAGCACGGGTTTCGCATCGGGGAAGGCGGCGGCGAACCGGGAACGCACGGCGGGCAGGATGCCCCGGCCGGGACTGGTACTGATCCCGATCGACAGCTCCGCCTGCTGGGCGGCCTTCGCCGACGCCACCGCGGCTGCGGCCGCGTCCCACGCGGCCAGCACCCGACGGGCCTGCGGCAACAGCGCCGCCCCGACCGGGGTCAGCGCGACCGAGCGCGAGTCCCGCACGAACAGCGCCGCGCCGAGCTGACTCTCCAGCTTGCGGATCTGTTTGCTCAGGGCGGGCTGGGAGACGTAGAGCCCGTCGGCGGCCGCCGTGAAGTTCAGCGATTCGGCCACCGCGACGAAATAGCGCAGCTCGCGCCCGTGCACGTCCATAACCACTGGTTATCACAGCGGGTATTGGACGGTCGCGCGCCGCGACGGAAGTATCAGCGGCACAACAGGAATCGATCGAGGAGACCCTGATGAGCAACCCCCAGATCTGGCTGGTCACCGGTGCGAGCAGCGGCTTCGGCCGGGCCATCGCGGAGGCGGCGATCGCGGCGGGCGACACCGTCGTCGCCGTGGCCCGCCGCACCGCGCCCCTGGACGATCTGGTCGCCGCGCACCCCGATCAGCTCGAGGCGATCGCCCTCGACGTCACCGACACCGCGCGCATCGACGCGGTCGTGGCCGATGTGGTCGCCCGGTACGGGCGGATCGACGTACTCGTCAACAACGCGGGCCGCACCCAGGTGGGCGCGGTCGAGGAGACCACCGACGCCGAACTGCGTGACCTGTTCGACCTGCACGTCTTCGGCCCCGCCGCCCTCACCCGCGCCGTCCTCCCGCACCTGCGCGCGCAACGCGGTGGCGCGATCGTGCAGATGAGCAGCTTCGGCGGGCAGCTGTCCTTCGCGGGCTTCGCCGCCTACAGCGCGACGAAGTTCGCGCTCGAGGGCCTGTCGGAGGCGCTGGCCGACGAGGTCGCCCCGTTCGGCATCAAGGTGCTGATCGTGGAGCCCGGCGGCTTCCGCACCGGACTCATGAGCCCCGGCGCCGCGACCCTCAGCACCGAGACCGACGCCTACGCCGACACCGTCGGCCCGACCCGCCGCATGGTCGAGACCAGCGACGGACTCCAGCCCGGCGATCCGGCCAAGGCCGCCGCCGCCATCCGCGCGGCACTGGCCGCGGACAAGACGCCGCTGCGGCTGCCGCTGGGCAACGACGCGGTCGACGCCATCCTCGGCCATCTCGACTCGGTGCGCACCGAGCTGCTGGAGTGGGAAACCATCGCCCGCGGAACCGATTTCGACGACCACTGACCGCGACGGCCCGGACCGCGGTCACGGTCCGGGCCCCGCGGGCGTCACGCCGCGATCGGGTCGGCCTGCGCCACACCGTGATCGCGCGTCGAGCGACGACCCGCCACCTCGCGCAGCACGAGGTAGATCGGGAAGGCGATGGGCGACAACAGGATCGTGCCGACCAGCAGCGGACCCATCAGCAGCGGAGGGATGTCGCGCGCGCGGCTGTCGAGGTAGATCCAGCGGCCGAGGAACAGGTCCCAGGCGATGATCTGCGCCCACAGGGCCGTCAGCACGGCGGGGTCGGCGACGGCGTCGGTGATCGCGGCCAGCGACGGGGAGCTCACCAGCGACCACATCGCGCCGAGGACCGGGACCGCGACGATCGCCCAGACGACCAGCGGCACCAGCGTGATCCACGGCGAGCCGATGATCGCGCGGGTCCGGCGCCAGGTGGGCGCCAGGATCATCAGCGCCCAGAACGGGACGGTGACGAAGAAGGACAGGTCGAACAGCGTGCTCATGCGGGGACTGCCTTTCGGACGCCGATCGCGCTCGCGATCGAGATCAGGGTGCCGAGAACGACGCCGGTGAGGATCACGGCGGCCACGGTCAGGGTGGTCTGGTCGGGGTGGATGAGCGGTTGGCCGCGCAGCGCCTGCCAGGTGACCAGCGCGAGCACCGCGGCGTAGCCGGCGGCCATGGTGACGACCAGGCCGAGGCGCACCCGCAGCACCCGCAGCAGCGGGATCCGGGGCGCGAGCAGCACCAGCAGCGCGGCGAACAGCGGCACCGCCTGCAGGGCGTGCATGCCGACGAAGTGCGGGATGCGCAGGTCGCCGTCGGTGGTGCTCCAGCCGGTCAGCGGCATTCCCGGGGTGCCGTCGGGCGCGCCGACGGTGTGCGCGCCCGCGATGCCGTCGACCCCGGATTCGCGGCCCGGCATGAGATTGCCCAGCGCCAGGCCGACCAGGGTGATGGCCAGCCCGAGCCGGATCGACCAGGTGATCGCGGCGTCCCCGATCCGGCTCAGCGAGAGCTGCACGGCGACGACCATGGTGGCCAGGAACAGCACGATGATGGTGCTGCCCATGGTGATCCACAGGACGGCGTCGAGGGTGGTCGTCATGTTGTAGTGGCTGCGGTTGCCGCGGATGACCTGCCCGAAGATGACCAGCTGCTCGATCGCCCCGGCGACCACGATCACCGTCGCCATCGCCCCGGTGAGCCGGGAAGCCTTGGGCCGCAACGAGATCAGCCAGGCCAGTGCCAGGCAGTAGAACACGAACGAGATCGCGAACTTGCCCGGCTTGAACCAGGCGGTCGACCCGGCTATCACCCGGTCGTCGACCAGCATGCCGATCACCGCGACCACGGCGAGCACGGCGTTGACGGCGGCGAAATACAGCAGTGGACGGTGCAGTGGGGCGCGGCGGCGGGGCAGCGAGTCGACGGGCTGGACGGACATGGCGCATCTCCCAGTGATAGATAGTTCTACTATCCGTTATGGATAGTTAGACTATCCGCAAGCCGGGCAGTCGGCAAGGGGGCCGAGCGACAACGGAGGTAGCGGTGCGAATCTCGGAGTTGAGCGAGCGCAGCGGCATCGCGGTGGCGACGATCAAGTACTACCTGCGGGAAGGGCTGCTGCCCGCGGGCGCGCGCACCAGCCCCAATCAGGCCAGTTACGGCGAGGAGCACCTGCGCAGGCTGCGGCTGGTGCGCGCGCTGATCGAGGTGGGCGGACTACCGGTGGCGACGGTGGGCGATGTGCTCGCCGCCGTCGACTCCCCCGATCTGTCGCTGTTCAGCCTGCTGGGCGTGGTCCAGGGCAGCATGTCCGCCCCCGCGCCCGCCGCACCCGAGGCCGACTGGGATCGCGCGTACGAGACCGTGCGCGCGGAGATGGACCGGCGCGGCTGGGAAACGAAACCGAGCCCGGAGGCGATCGACACGCTCACCTCGGTGCTGGTGCGCCTGGCCCAGCTCGGCTACACGGACTGGGGCACCACGGCCCTGCCCACCTATTTCGACGGTGCGCGAGTGATCGCGGAGACCGATGTGGCGACGGCGTTGGCCGCCGGCGGGCGCGAGGACATCGTCGACGCCGTGGTGGTGCTGACCGTCCTCGGCGACACCGCCCTGGCCGCCATCCGCCGCATCGCCCAAGCACAGGTGTCGCTGGAGCGACTGACCGTCGACGAATGAGAAACGGCCCCGCGGACAGTCCGCGGGGCCGTTCGCTCACCAGCTCAGAGCAGGCGCGACAGGAAGGCCTTGGTGCGCTCGTGCTGCGGGTTCGCCAGCAGTTCGCGCGGCGGACCCGACTCGACGACGACACCGCCGTCCATGAACACCAGCTCGTCGGCGACCTCGCGGGCGAAGCCCATCTCGTGGGTCACCACCAGCATGGTCATGCCCGAGTCGGCGAGCTCGCGCATGACGGTGAGCACCTCGCCGACCAGCTCGGGGTCCAGCGCCGAGGTGGGCTCGTCGAACAGCATCAGCTTGGGATCCATCGCCAGCGCCCGCGCGATCGCCACGCGCTGCTGCTGACCGCCGGAGAGCTGCGCCGGATAGGCGTTGCGCTTGGCGGACAGGCCGACCCGGTCGAGCAGTTCCTCGGCCCTGGCGATCGCGTCGGCCTTGCGGATCCCGCGCACCTGGGTGGGCGCCTCGATCACGTTCTCCAGCGCGGTCCGGTGCGGGAACAGGTTGAAATGCTGGAACACCATGCCGATGTCGCGTCGCTGGATCGCGGCATCGCGCGGATGCATCTCGTAGAGCTTGCCGTTCTTCTCCCGGTAGCCGACGAGCTCGCCGTCGACGTAGAGCCGGCCCGCGTTCACCTGTTCGAGGTGGTTGATGCAGCGCAGGAAGGTCGACTTGCCCGAGCCGGACGGCCCGACCAGGGTGAGCACCTTGCCGCGCTGCACCTCGAGCGAGACGCCCTTGAGCACCTTCAGCGCGCCGAAGTTCTTGCACACCCGGTCGGCGAGCACCATCGGCGGCGTCGTCACTGCTGGTTCGCTCATTTCGCCTTCACCGCCGCCTGCGCCGTGGCCAGTTCCTCGAGCTGCTTGGCCGTCAGCTGCCGGGTGGCACCGCGCGAGTAGTAGCGCTCCAAGTAGTACTGCCCGATCATCAGGATGCTGGTGATCGCCAGGTACCAGGTGGCACAGACGAGCAGCAGCGGGATCGGCTGGAAGTTCACGCCGTAGATGTCACGGGCGCGACCGAACAGGTCGGTACTGAGCGGGATGGCCGTGACCAGCGAGGTGGTCTTGAGCATGCCGATCAGCTCGTTGCCGGTGGGCGGGATGATCACCCGCATCGCCTGGGGCAGCACCGTGCGGCGCATCGTCTGCGTCCACGACATGCCCAGCGCCACCGAGGCCTCGCGCTGCCCCTCGCCGACGGAGTTGATGCCCGCGCGCACGATCTCGGCCATGTAGGCGGCCTCGTTGAGGCCGAGACCGATCACCGCGAACAGGAACGCCGCCTGCAGATGCTGCACGTCCAGGTGGAAGAACTGCGGACCGAACGGCACGCCGAGGTCGATCTGCTTGTACAGCGAGGGCACCAGGCCCCAGAACACCAACTGCACGAAGACCGGGGTGCCGCGGAAGATCCACAGGTAGACCCACGCGGTGGTGCGCAGCACCGGGTTCGGCGACAGCCGCATGACCGCCAGCACGGTGCCCAGGCCCACCGCGATCGCCATCGCGAGCACGGTGAGCTCCAGGGTCACCAGCGCGCCCGCGGTGATCCGGCTGTCGAACAGGTACTTGGCGTAGGTGTCCCACCGGTAGGCGGGGTTCGTGGCCGCGCCGTAGGCGAACAATCCCACCAGGATCAGGATGATTGCCGCCGCGATCCAGCGGCCCGGCCTGCGCAGCGGGACCGCTTTGATCGGTTCGGGTTCGGTGCCCGGTCCGGGCACCTCCGCCGCGTCGTTGCGCTCGGTCACGTCAGCTCACAGCGCCGTTGATCACCGAGGTCTTGATCTGGCCGTCCTGGACGCCCCAGTTGGTGGTGATCTCGCCGTACTTGCCGTTGTCGATCAGGTGCTGCAGCGCCTTCTGCAGGGACGCCGCCAGCGGCGAGCCCTTCTGCACGGCCCAGCCGTAGGGCGCGGAATCGAACAGCGGGCCAGCGGCCTCGATCTTGCCGCCGCTCTGCTTGATCGCGTACGCGGTCACCGGGGAGTCGGCCGACATCGCGTCGACCTGGCCCAGTACCAGCGCGTTGGTCGCGGCGCTCTGCTCGTCGAAGGCCTTCATATCGATGGCCGGCTTACCCTCGGCGACACACTTGGCGCTCTTGGCGGGAATCTCGTCGGTGTGCTCGACCGTAGTGGACTGTACGGCGACTTTCTTGCCGCACGCATTGTTCGGATCGATGGCTTTACCGGTTTGCTGGGCCCACTGGATGCCCGCGGAGAAATAGGTCGTGAAATCGACCTGCTGTTCGCGTTCGCGCGAATCGGTGATCGAGGACATACCCACGTCGTAGGTACCGGCCTGAATCGCGGGAATGATCTTCTCGAACGAGGATTCGACGTAGTCGACCTTCAGCCCGAGGGTGGTCGCGACGGCGTCGAGGAGGTCGACGTCGAAGCCGACGATCTTGCCGCTGGCATCCTTGTACTCGTTCGGCTGGTAGGGCACGTTGACGCCGACCACCAGCTTGCCTGCCTGCTTCACCTTGTCGGGAACGGCCGCGGCGAGCGCGTCGACCTTCTCCACCGACACCTTGGTCACCTCGGCGGTCTCACCCTCGGTGTTGTTGGCACAGCCGGCCAGCACCAGGGCACCGGCGGCCGCGGTACACAACAGCCGCGCGGCGCTGCGGCCGAGAACAATACGAACAGACAAAGGAGCCTCCACATTTCACGTCGACGCCGGCCACGTGTCAGCGCCTGTTTGGCAATGTATGCGAACCGGACACAGCGTGGTGCGACAGTAACCGAAGATTAATCAGCCAATGTGAAAGGGGTCCCTTCACCTCCGGTGCACGCGCGCTCTGACCTGCTCGGTGAATTCGCTGGTGGAAGCCAGCCCACCCAGATCCGCGGTCGCGATTCCGGCCGCCAGCGTGGCCGCGACAGCCCGGTTGATCCGCTCCGCCGCGTCGTGCAGTGCGCGGTCGTCGTCGCGAACGGCCAACCACCGCAACAGCATCGCCGCCGACAGTTGCAGCGCCGCCGGGTTGGCGCGATTGCGGCCGGCCAGGCCGGGCGCGGCGCCGTGCACGGCCTGGGCCATCGCCTTGGTGTCGGAGCAGTTCAGCGACGCGGCCATACCGAGCGAGCCGGCCAGCTCGCCCGCGAGGTCGGAGAGGATGTCACCGAACAGGTTCTCGGTGACGATCACGTCGTAGGCCCCCGGCGTGCGGACCAGGTGCGCGGCCATCGCGTCGACGTGCTCGTCGTCGACCCGCACGTCCGGATACTGCGCGGCCACCTCGTAGCAGACGTCGCGGAACAGCCCGGTCGTCATCGGCAGCACGTTCGCCTTGTGCACCACCGTGACCCGCTTGCGCCTGCCCTGGGCCAGCCGCAGCGCCTGGTGCGCGATCCGCTCGCACGCCTGCCGGGTGATCACCGCGACCGCCATCGCCACGTCCGGGGTCGGCCGGAACTCCCCCGATCCGGCGAACATGTTGCGATCGGCGTAGAAGCCCTCGCTGTTCTCGCGCACGATCACCAGGTCGATGTCGGGCGCGCTCGCCCGCACCCCGGCGAACGCGGCCGCGGGCCGGATGTTGGCGTAGAGCCCGAGCCGCTTGCGGATGGTGCCGCCCGGCGCCACCCGCATGTCGGTGGGATAGGACGCGTTGTCGTGCGGGCCGAGGATCCACGCGTCGAGGTCCTCGAGCGCGACCAGCGTCTGCTCGGGCAGCGGGTCGGCGTAGGCGGCGATGGCGTCGTGACCCATCAGCAGCGGCACCCACTCCACCGGGCCGAGCCCGGCCGCGCCGATCGCCTCGTCGACGACCGCCCGCGTCGCGGCGACCACCTCGGGGCCGATTCCGTCTCCGTCGATCACACCGAGCCGCAGGCTCGCCTTCGCACCGTTCACCCGTCCATCCTCGCGCCTGAGGGGACCGAGTCGGCCACGGGGACACGCGGGAGCGACTACTTTCTGCAGATCATGGTGCAGTCGGTGGAGTTGCTCCTGGACGAACACGGCGAGGCCGAGGTCCGGCGACAGTGGGCGGTGCTGGCCGAGGCGGGGATCGGCAGCCCGCGCGGCGCGACCCACCGGCCGCACGTCACGGTCGCCGTGGCGCGCGAGATCTGGCCCCGGATCGACCACGCGCTGGCCGGGATCGAGTTCCGGCCGCTGCCGATCCGGCTGGGCGGGCTGCTCGTCTTCGGCGCCCGCAGGCCGATCCTGGTGCGGCCCGTCGTGGTCACCGAGGAGCTGCTGGCGCTGCAACGCCGGGTCCACCACCTGGTGCGACCGTGCCCCGGCATCCCCGCGACGATGGCGCCGGACGCCTGGACACCGCACGTCACGCTGGCCCGGCGGGTGCCGCCGGAGCGGCTCGGCGCCGCGATCGGCGCGGTGGCCACCGACCACGATTTTTCCACCGTTGTGGTGGGCATTCGCCGCTGGGACGGGGACGCGCGGCAGGAGCACCTCGTGGTCGGTGGAAGATAGAGGGACGCCACGGCGTTACAGCCGAGGACACCGACAAGGAAGGGACGTCATGGCCACCCAGACGCTGACCCAGCAGAACTTCGACGAAGTAATCACCGGAAACGACGTGGTCCTCGTCGATTTCTGGGCTTCCTGGTGCGGACCGTGCCGCAGCTTCGCGCCGACCTACGAGGCCTCCTCCGACAAGCACACCGATGTGGTGTACGGCAAGGTCGACACCGAGGCCGAGCAGGGACTCGCGGCCGCCGCGAACATCCAGTCCATCCCGACCATCATGGCCTTCCGCGAGGGCGTGCTCGTGTTCGCCCAGCCGGGCGCGCTGCCGCCTGCCGCGCTCGAGGACCTGGTGACCCAGGTCAAGGGCCTGGACATGGACGAGGTGCGTAAGCAGATCGCCGAGCAGGCCACTCCCGCCGAATAGGCACCCGAAACGCGAAGGGTCCGTTCACCTTTGGTGAGGTGAACGGACCCTTGCGTGCTTTTCGGCTCAGCCGGCGAGCAGGTTGAGCCCCGCGATCATGGCGCGGACGCTCGACTCGGCGGCATCGGCGCGCATGGCCGCGGCCCAGCCGCGCTTGCCGTTGAATTCGCACAGCACGAAGGTCGCGATGCCCTCGGCGGTGCGGCGCTGGTGGAACTGCAGGATCTCGAGGGGGTAGCCCTCCTCGTAGAGTGCCGAGGTCATGGCGGCGACCGGGCTACCGGCGGCGATGACGGTGCGCAGGTGGTCGGCGAACTCCAGCGTCGCGGTGAAATCCGTTCCGGAACAGGTGAATTCGCGCAGGGTGATCGGCCCCTCGATCCGGGTGTACCGGTCGAGGAACTCGGTGGGAGTCAGGTTGTCGGTCTCGGCGCGCAGCCCCTTGGGGGCGGCGTCGAACAGGGCACGGTCCAGTGTCAGCAGTGTCATTGCAGGTGAGGTCTTCCCGAAGATCGTCTTCGTTGGCAGGTGGGACCAGCAGAACAATGAAAATCAGCCCGCAGCGAGGGGGCCGGTCCGAATCAGACCCCGCTACGGCGGGTTACTACGAGAAGAATCTGCCGTGTGGCTGCCTGCGCGGTCTGCGCAGCAGCGACCGCGCGGTCGCGGTCAGCGACAAGCAGCGCGGCGAAGCGGTCGGCGGGATTCGGCACGGGATCGAGGATAGGGCGATCGTCGCGAAACCGCAACTTACTTCCGGCCCCGCCGTGTCTACTCGTGAGTACCATCACCGCAGCTCAGCGCGCACGCGCTCGGCGCCGGGTACGGTGGTCGCATGGGTACGGTCTTCGCGATGACGATCCCCGGGCTGGCGATCCTGCTGATCCTGCTGGCGCTGCTCGAGGTGGTCGTCAACCGGCTCACCGGGACGCGTTTTCTGCCGTGGACGCGCAAGCGCAGCGGGCCCGCGGTGGCGGCGACCGGCTTCGAGCACCTCACCGCGATGTTCCAGGGGTCCAAGCACCACGAGTTCGAGCAGCGGCAGAGCACGCTGATGCACCGGGAGACGCCGTCCGAGGGTGCGCCGCCGCGGGATCAGGTGGATCTCAACGGCGGGTCGGCCACCCTCGTGGCCCGCGGCAAGTGAGCCGTATCCGCTAGTCCCCCAGCGGTTTCCGTCCCTCGGCCAGCCGCTCGACCGCGGCGAGCGCCCGCGCGGAACCGTCCACGTCGACCTGCAGGCGCAGCCCGTCGGGGCGCCGGCTGGTGCGCAGCACGACCTTGTCGCCTGTCATCACCGGGCCGACGTGCTCCACGATCGCCCGGTACGGCAGCTCGTGGCGGTCGGGGTGGGCGGCGAGCGCCTCCTCCACGGCCTCCCAGTAGACGGCGTTGTTGACGTGGCCCAGCCGGTCCACATCGGTCACCCGCAGCGGGAACGGCACCGCCTCACCCTCCGGCCCGTCGAGCTCGGTGAGGGCCGCGCGCCAGCGCAGCCGGTGCTCGGTGGTGCTGGCCAGCATCGGCGCCATGAACGCGTCGCTCATCCGGGCGGGCCGCCCGGCCACCGGGTCGATGTGGATCAGGAAGGCGGCTGCCTCGATGTGCCCGCCACGTTCGCCCTTCAGCTGAATTCGCATGTCGCACCAGCGATTCGACAGCGCGTCGGCCCACCGGCGCAGCTGCACGCGGTCGCCGAACTCGATCGGCTCGTAGACGTCGATCACGGTGCGCCGCACGATCCACGCCTGGTGGCTGTCGCCGTCCTCGACCGCGTCCAGGTGATCGAAGCCGATGTCCTGCAGATAGCGGGCCACCGCGTCGAGCCGCAGCCGGTCCTGCCCGTCGGTATCGCCGAGGCGCACCGGCCACGAGGCCGCGAAAGCCTGCTCGAGGTCCGGGCAGGAGGGCAGAGGAGTCGCGATGACATCGGCGGTCATACCGCCGATGCTGCCACACCCGGCGCGCGAAACGATGACGCATCTCCGGCCGGGCCGGGACTAGCCGCCCTCGGCGGCCTGCCTGATTCCGTCGACGTGGCCCGCCCACATCGCGCGGGCGTGCTCGGCCTCGGCCGGGCTCGCGTTGTTGTCCTGGCTCAGCGTCAGATGGGTGCCCGTCGCGCTGCCGGACAGCTCGTAGGTGAGCGTGTGGTAGTTCTCGGGCCGGTCGGGAGCGCCGCTGAGCGGGCTGTAATGAGTGAGTCGCAGCAGCCGGCCGGGCTCGACGGCCAGGATCTCCCCCTTGTCCTCGTAGGCGGTGCCCTCGTACTCGCCCGTCCAGGTGATCGGGCTCCCCGGCAGCCAGTCGGTCGACACCTCGGCCCCGAACATGAACCGGCGGATCTGCGCCGGATCGGTCAGCACGGCCCAGACCCGGTCCGGTGACGCGGTGATCTCGGTGTCGGCGGTGGCCACGAATCCGGTCATGACACTCAACTCCTTCGGTCGACACCCACCACGCTACGACCGCGCGGCCCCGAAGTCTTGGACGAAGGCGACACCCGCCGTCCAGGCGTACTCGTACTCCGGCACCGCGAACCCGGCGTCGAAATGCCCGATCCTGGCGTCGGTGCGGCGCCAGCCGCGATGCTCGTAGAAGGCGATGGCCGCGCTGTTCTCGCGCAGCACCTCCAGGTAGACCGGGCGATCGGGGTACGCACGCAGCGACCAAGCCAGACCGGTCTCGATCAGGCCCGTACCGATCCCCCGGCCGAGTCGTCCCGGCCGGGCGTGCAGGTTGTCCAGGAGCACCCGCCCGTCGGGCATCGGCCGCAGATAGACGAACCCCAGCAGCTCGCCGTCCTCCTCGGCCACCAGGAACCCCGGCGTCCGCGCGTCGACCAGGATCGACCGCCACCGCGCGGCCAGGTCGGCGGGCATCGGCCCCGCGAGATACGCCGCGGGCAGGATCCCGGCGTAGGCGACCCGCCAGCTGGCAGCGTGCAGTGCGGCGACGGCCGTCGCGTCGGCGACGCCCCCGGGTCGGATCAGCATCCGGCCATTGTGCCGACCGGATCGGCGACGGCGCCACCGCAGAACTCCGCCGTGGCGCCGCGCCGGGGTGAGCGAGGTCAGTGGGCGGCCGCGTCCCAGCTCCGGCCGGTGCCGACCGACACGGTGAGCGGCACCGAGAGCTCGATGGCGGACGACATCTGTTCGCGGGCAAGGGCTTCCAGTGCCTCGCGCTCGCCCTCGGCGACCTCGAAGACGAGCTCGTCGTGGATCTGCAGCAGCATTCGCGAGCGCAGGCCCGCCGCGCGGATCGCGGTCTGCACATTGATCATCGCGACCTTGATGATGTCGGCCGCGGTGCCCTGGATCGGCGCGTTGAGCGCCATCCGCTCGGCGGCCTCGCGGCGCTGGCGGTTGCTGGAATCCAGGTCGGGCAGATAGCGGCGGCGGCCGAACAGGGTCTGGGTGTAGCCGACCTTGCGGGCCTCGTCGACGACCTCGGACAGGTAGTCGCGGATGCCGCCGAAGCGGTCGAAGTACACGTCCATCTGCTCTTTGGCCTCGGCGGTGCTGATCTTCAGCTGGGCCGAGAGGCCGTAGGAGCTCAGGCCGTAGGCCAGACCGTAGGACATCGCCTTGATCCGGCGGCGCATTTCCGGGTTCACCTCCGACAGCGGGATGTCGAAGGCCTTCGACGCCACGAAAGTGTGCAGGTCCTCGCCGGAGTTGAAGGCCTCGATCAGGCCCTCGTCACCGGACAGGTGCGCCATGATCCGCATCTCGATCTGGCTGTAGTCGGCCGTCATCAGCTCGGCGTAGCCCGGACCGACGACGAAGGTGTCGCGGATCTGGCGGCCGGTGTCGGTGCGGATCGGGATGTTCTGCAGGTTCGGCTCGGTCGAGGAGAGCCGGCCGGTGGCGGCGATGGTCTGGTTGAAGGTGGTGTGCACACGGCCGTCGTCGGCGACCGACTTGAGCAGGCCGTCGACGGTGACCTTGAGCCTGGTCGCGTCGCGATGGGCCAGCAGATGCTCCAGGAACGCGTGGCCGGTCTTCTCGAACAGCGACTCCAGCGCGTCGGCGTCGGTGGTGTAGCCGGTCTTGGTGCGCTTGGTCTTGGGCATATCGAGCTCGTCGAACAGGACCACCTGCAGCTGCTTGGGCGAGCCGAGGTTGATCTGCTTGCCGATCACCTCGTAGGCGGAGTTGGCCGCCTCGGTGACCCGGTCGGCGAACTGGCGCTGCAGCGATTCGAGCTGGTCGACATCGACGGCGATGCCCGCCTCCTCGAGCGTGCCGAGCACGCCGAGCAGCGGCAGTTCCATCTCCTCGAGCAGCGCCGTCGACTCGATCTGGGCCAGTTCCTGGTCGAGCGCCTCGGCGAGGTCGGCGACCGCGCGGGCGCGCAGCATCTCCTCGCGGGCGATGTCGGCGGCGACGGTGTCCTCGTCGTCGAGCAGCGAGAGCTGGCCCGAGTCGCCGGTCTCGGCGCGCAGTTCGCGCTTGAGGTAGCGCAGGGACAGATCGTCGAGGTTGAAGCTGCGCTGACCGGGGCGGACCAGGTAGGCCGCCAGGGCGGTGTCGCTGGTGAGCCCGGCCAGGGTGAGTCCGCGCCCGCGCAGCGCGTGCTCGGCGGCCTTGGCCTCGTGCAGCGCCTTGGGGACGGCCGGGTCGGCCAGCCAGGCGCCCAGCGCGGCCTCGTCCTCGGTGCTCAGCGCGGTGAGGTCGACGTAGCCGCCCTCACCGTCGGCGGCGGCGATGGCCAGCGCGCGGGCGTCGCCGTGCACCGGGGTGCCCGTGCCGACGATCGAGAGACCGTGGCGGACACCGGCTTTCGCGTGCTCGGCCAGCCAGTCGGCGACCTCGCCCCGCTCCAGGGCGGCGCCGCTGATCTCGAAGCCCGATTCGGCCTCGGGCTCCGCGGAGCCCAGGGTCTCGAACAGCCGGTCGCGCAGCACCCGGAATTCCAGGTCGTCGAAGAGCTGGTGGATCTTCTCCCGATCCCACGGCGCCTGGGCCAGCTGGTCGGGGGTGTAGGGCAGCGGCACCTCGCGCACCATCTCGGTGAGCTGGCGGTTGAGCACCACGCTCGACAGGTTCGCCCGCAGCGAGTCGCCGACCTTGCCCTTCACCTGGTCGACCTTGTCCACCAGGGTGGCCAGGTCGCCGTATTCGCGGATCCACTTGGCCGCGGTCTTCTCACCGACGCCGGGGATGCCGGGCAGATTGTCGCTCGGGTCGCCGCGCAGTGCCGCGTAGTCGGGGTACTGGGCCGGGGTCAGGCCGTACTTGGCCTCCACCTCCGCCGGGGTGAAGCGGGTGAGGTCGGAGACGCCCTTGCGCGGGTACAGCACCGTGACGTCGTCGTTGACCAGCTGGATCGCGTCGCGGTCACCGGTGACGATGAAGACCCGGTAGCCCTGGGCGACGGCCTGGGTGGTGAGCGTGGCGATCACGTCGTCGGCCTCGTAGCCGTCGATCGCCATCACCGGGATGCCGAGCGCGCCGAGCACGTCCTTGGTGAGTTCGACCTGACCACGGAACTCGTCGGGCGTCGCGCTGCGGTTGGCCTTGTACTCCGGGTACGCCTCGGTGCGGAAGGTCTTGCGGGACACGTCGAATGCCGCGGCCACGTGACTGGGCTTCTCGTCGCGCAGCAGATTGATCAGCATCGAGGTGAAGCCGTACACCGCGTTGGTGGTCTGCCCGGTGACGGTCTTGAAGTTCTCCGCCGGTAGCGCGAAGAACGCGCGATAGGCCAGCGAGTGCCCGTCCAGGAGCAGCAGCGTCGGCCGCTCACCCCCGGAGGCGGTGGTCGTTGTCGATGCCTGAGCAGTCGTCGGTGAACTCACCCGGATGAGTGTAGGGACCACCACCGACACCCCCGAACCCCGCCGCGCCGGTCGGGGCCCACCGCACCGACGAAACCGGCCCCCGCCACGCTCGTGGAGCGGGACGGGGGCCGGTTTCGCGCGGTCGACAACTCAGTCGTGACCCAGGTAGGCCGACATGACGGCGGGATCGGTGAGCAGGGCCGACCCCGCGCCGGTCTTGGTGACCTCGCCGGTCTCCAGGATGTAGGCGCGGTCGCTGCGGGTCAGTGCCTGCTGGGCGTTCTGCTCGACGAGCAGGACCGTGGTGCCCTGGCGGTTGATCTCGCTGATGATCTTGAAGATCTGCTGGATCACCATGGGCGCCAGACCCATCGACGGTTCGTCGAGCAGCAGCAGCTTCGGCCGGGCCATCAGGGCGCGGCCGATGGCCAGCATCTGCTGCTCACCGCCGGAGAGGGTGCCGCCGACCTGCTTGCGCCGCTCGGCCAGCCGCGGGAACAGCTCGAAGATCCAGTCCAGCGTCTGCTGGTACTCGGCCTTCTGCTCGAACGGCCTGCCGTAGCAGCCCATGTCGAGGTTCTCGGCCACCGTCATCCCGGGGAACACCCCGCGGCCTTCCGGCGCCTGGATCAGGCCCTGGACCACCCGGTCGTGGGCCTTCATCGTGGTGATGTCGGTGCCCTCGAACAGGATCCGGCCCGAGGTGAGCGGCAGCAGGCCCGACAGCGCGCGCATGGTGGTGGTCTTGCCCGCGCCGTTGGCACCGAGCAACGTCACCAGCTCGCCCTGCTGGACCGACAGCGAGATCCCGTGCAGCGCTTCGATTCTGCCGTAGTTCACGACCATGTCGCGCACCTCGAGCAGCGGCACCGGCTGCTCGGGGGCGGCCGCCGGCTCCTCCCGCGCCGCCGCCACCACGGTGGCCGGGGCCTGGGTGGGCGCGACTGCGGCCGCGGCGGCGGCGCCTGCCTCGCCCCGGACCTCCTCGATGGTGTCCGCGTCGGGCACACCGAGGTAGGCGGCGATGACGGCCGGGTCCTCGCGGACCTCGGCGGGCAGGCCGTCGGCGATCTTGCGGCCGAACTCGAGCACGACGATCCGGTCGGTCACGCCCATCACCAGGCGCATGTCGTGCTCGATCAGCAGGACGGTGTAGCCGTCGTCGCGGATCTTGCGGATCAGCTCCATCAGCGCCGACTTCTCGCTGGGGTTGAATCCGGCGGCGGGCTCGTCCAGGCACAGCAGCTTGGGCTCGGTCGCCAGCGCTCGCGCGATCTCGAGCCGGCGCTGGTCACCGTAGGAGAGGTTGCGTGCCTTCTCCACCGCGCGCGGCGCGATGCCGACGAACTCGAGCAGCGCCATGCCGCGCTCGATCGCGTCGCGCTCCTCCCGGCGATGCTTCGGCGTGCGGAACACCGCGCCGGGCACCGAGGTGCTGTGCCGGGCGTCGGTGCCGACGACCACGTTCTCCAGCGCCGTCATCTCACCGAAGAGCCGCACGTTCTGGAACGTGCGCGCGATGCCCAAGCGGGTGATCTCGTTGCGCTTGGTCTTGGCCAGCGCCCGCCCGTCGAAGTGCACGCTGCCACCGGCCGGCTTGTAGACGCCGGTGATCGCGTTGAAGCAGGTGGTCTTGCCCGCGCCGTTGGGGCCGATCAGGCCGAGGATCTCGCCGCGGCGGATCTCGAAGCTGACGCTGTCGAGCGCGGTCAGACCGCCGAACTTCACCGTCAGCCCGTCGGTGCGCAGCAGCGGTTCCCCCACCGCGGTCTCGATGTCGCGGTGCGGGGCGACCACATCGGCCACGGTCTCCGCGTCGCCGAGGGCGGGCAACACCGCGGTGACGTCGACCTCGCCCACCGGTTCGATCTCCGGCGGGGGCTTGTACCCGGCCGACATGTCCTCGTTGTCGTACAGCGCGTCTCCCGCGCCCGGCCCGGTCATCGCCCTGCTCCGATCGGTTCGGCCGCCGGCTTGCGCACGACCGCCTGGTACACCTGTCTGCCGTAGGTGAGCAGTTTCTGCCGCACCGGGAACAGACCCTGTGGCCGCAGAATCATCATCACCACCAGCGCGATGCCGAAGTAGAGGTACTTCAGGTCACCGAGATTCTGCGCGCCGCCCTTGCGGTAGAGCAGCACGCTGCCCAGCAGCAGCAGGCCGAAGATCACCGCGAGGATCGTCACGGTGATCACCCCGCGCCGGACCCAGACGCCCAGCGCGTCACGGCGCCACCGCCACAGCAGCCACAGCCCGACCAGCAGCGCGACGTCGAGGCCGAGCAGCAGATAGCCGGTCGACTCGCTCGACACCAGCTGCACCGACTGCAAGCGCATCGGCAGGTACGCGATCAGGAACGCGCCGACGATCACGCCGAGCTTGTTGCCCGAACCACCGAGCACCACCGCGCACAGGAACAGCATCGACAGGATGATGTCGAACTGCTTGGGATTCACGTAGGTGACCTGTCCGGCGTACATCGCGCCGGACAGACCGCCGACGGAGGCGCCGATCACGAACGCCCACAGCTTGAACTTGAAGGTCGGCACGCCCATGATCTCGGCGGCGTCCTCGTCCTCGCGGATCGCGACCCAGGAGCGGCCGACCCGGCTGCGCTCGAGGTTGCCGATGACCAGCAGGACCACGACGACCAGCGCCATGCCGAGCCAGAACCACCAGGTGCCGTTGTTGGCGCGCTCGAGCGGATTCGAGCTGTCGGGGTCGCCGAGGTTGCCCGGGGAGAAGTAGCCACCGGGATGGGCCTCGGATTCGCCGACCTGCGGGTAGGCGATCTTGGACAGGCCGAGGCTGCCGTTGGTCAGTTCCTCGAGGTTGTCGGCCATCAGGCGGACGATCTCACCGAAGCCCAGGGTCACGATCGCCAGGTAGTCACCGCGCAAGCGCAGCGTCGGCGCGCCGAGCACGAGACCGGCGAACGCGGTCAGCGCGACCGCGATCGGCAGGCAGGCCAGCCAGGCCCAGCTGGGATTGAGCCAGCCGCCGTCGGTCTGGTTCCACGGACTGTTCGGGCTGGTCAGCAGGCCGACCGTGTAGGCGCCGACGGCGTAGAAGCCGACGTAGCCGAGGTCGAGCAGACCGGCCTGACCGACGACCACGTTCAGGCCGATGGCGATCAGCGCGTACATGGCGAACTGCGCCATCACACCGCCGAAACTCACACCGGGGGTGTCGATCAGCGGGGGCGGGTACAGCGGCAGGATCGCCAGCACGGCGATGACCGGCACGCCGACGGCCCATTGGCCGGGCCGGGACAGCCCGTCCCACCAGTCGCGGATGGAGTCGCCGAGGCCGCGCCGATCCTGGGTCGCCACCGGGGTTTTCGTCAGGTCGGTCATGCGCGCGCCCTCCCCAGGCTCTCGCCGAGGATGCCGGTCGGCCGGAACATCAGCACCGTCACCAGCAGGACGAAGGCGACCACGTCACGCCATTCGTTGCCGAACAGGATCTGGCCGTACTGCTCGGCGACGCCGAGGATCATGCCGCCGAGCAGCGCGCCGCGCAGGTTGCCGATACCACCGAGCACCGCGGCGCTGAACGCCTTGATACCGAGGATGAAGCCGCCGGAGAAGATGATGCCGGTCGGGATGTAGAGGGTGTACAGCATCGCGGCCGCGCCGGCCAGCAGGCCGCCGATGAGGAACGTGAGCACGATGACCCGTTCCCGCGAGACGCCCATCAGGGTCGCGGTGTCGGGGTCCTGGGCGACCGCGCGGATGGCGCGGCCGAACTTGGTGCGGTTGATGACGATCTCGGTGGTGATCGCGAGCACGATGGCCGCGGCGATGATCACCAGCGCCACATTGGTCACCTGCGCGCCGAGGAAGGTGAACTGCACCTTCGGCTCCACCAGCCGGATGCCGGTCTGGGCGTTGGAGCCGCCGAGGCCGGGCCTGAGCTTGGGCAGGATGTAGTGGACGAACTCCTGGATCACGAACGACATGCCGATCGCGGTGATCAGGAATGCCAGTGGTTTGGCTCCGCGCTTGCGCAGCGGCCGGTAGGCGACTCGTTCCAGGCCGACCGCGGCGATTCCCGAGACCAGCATGCCGAACAGCATCGCCAGGCCGAGATAGACCACCGTGAGCAGGACGCCCTGGGAGTACGCGTTGCCGCTGGGGGCGAAGCCGAGCAGCTCCAGTCCCACATAGGTGCCGAACATGCCGAGCATGAAGATCTCGGAATGGGCGAAGTTGATCAGTCTCAGCACGCCGTAGACCAGCGTGTAGCCGACCGCGACCAACGCGTAGATCGACCCGTAGGTGAGACCGTCCACGGTCAATCGCCAGAACTGGTCGATCACCCCGGAGACGTTGAAATCGATGGACCCCTCGGCCAACAGGGTCACACCGAGCGAAGCCACTGATGTCATGATTTCTCTCGCGTCAGGCGAGCGGTGGGGGGGGGGGGGGGGGGGCCCCCCCCCCCCCCCCCCCGGGGGGGGGGGGGGGGGGGGGGGGGAGAACAAAAAAAAACCCACCAAACAAAGACACAAACGCAAAGCCTGAGGAGGGGAGTGAAAA
>NZ_JBHVWX010000014.1:0-140433 GCF_042882065.1 Nocardia sp. NPDC058244
CCGCCGTTCTCTCTTTACCCGTGGGGGGTGGCCCCCTCCTCCACCGCGCCGGTGTTCTCTTGCCCCCGGGGGGGGGGCCCCCCCCCCCCCCCCCCCCCGCGCCGGGCGAACACACCGCAACACCTCCGGTCTTGGTGGACAGCGCACCCAAGGCGTAACATTCCACTTAGGAATGTCGTTCGAAGGGAGTTGACCGTTGACCGATACCGCGACTCGACGCCGCCCGCTGAACTCCACCGCGGCCTCACTACTGGGGTTCCTGCACGAGGGCCCGATGTCGGGCTGGGACCTCGCGACCCAGGCCCAGCAACGGATCGGCGACTTCTGGACGATCACCCAGAGCCAGGTGTATCGCGAGCTGACCGCCATGGACGCCGCGGGCCTGGTGACCAAGGGCGAACGGGGCGCCAGGGAGCGCACGCCCTACCGGATCACCGACACCGGCCGCGAGGCCTTCGCCGAGTGGATCGCCCGCGACCCCGGCGCCGAGACGATCCGGGTGCCGCTGCTGCTCACCCTCTCCTTCGGCGAACACCTCGACCCGGCGCATCGCGACCGGATCATCGCCGCCAACAAGAACATCCACCAGGACCGGCTCGACCGCTACCTCGACGAGGACCCGACCGCGCTCGCGCCCCATCAGCGCGCCACCCTCGAATTCGGCATCGCCTACGAACGGGCGGTACTGCACTGGTTCGACCAGCTGCCCCGCATCTTCACGGGGCCGCGACCGCAGTGAGCGGCTCAGCGCACCCGGGGTGAGGCCGCGTCGTGCAGCCAGTCCACCGCGGCGCCGACCTCGTCGACGGTCACCGCGCCGACCGGCAGCGGCGGCCGATCGATCATCACCACCGGCAGGCCCGCGGTGCGGGCCGCGAAGATCTTCGCCTCGGTCTGCGCACCGCCGCTGTTCTTGGTCACCAGCACGTCGATCCGGTGCCGCGACATCAGCACCAGCTCGTCGTCGAAGGTGAACGGTCCTCGCGCCAGCAGCAGTTCGTAGCGCGGGGGCAGCGGCGCGGCGGGCGCGTCGATCGAGCGGATCACGAACCGGTGCCGCCCGCAGCCCGCGAACGCGCCGACCCCCTGCCTGCCGATGGTGAGCAGCACCCGCTCACCGTGGGCGGCCAGGGCGGCGGCCGCCGACGACAGATCGGGCACCCGCGTCCACAGGTCACCGCGGCGCTGCACCCACTCGGGTCGCCGCAGGTGCAGCGCGGGGATGCCCAGGTCGTCCGCGGCGGTCGCCGCGTGGGAGGTGACCTGCGCGGCGAAGGGATGAGTCGCGTCCACGACGGCATCGATCGCGTTCTCACGCAGCCAGGTTCGGAGGCCCTCGACACCACCGAACCCGCCTACGCGGACCGGACCGACGGGCAGCCGCGGCTGCGCGACCCGCCCGGCGAGGGAGGACACGATGTCGAGTCCCCGTTCACCGGACGCGATCCGCGCCAGCTCCCGAGCTTCGCCCGTGCCGCCGAGGATCAGGACCCTCAGGGCTGCCCGCTGACATCGGCCCAACCTGCGGCGACCGGCGACGCGCCGACCGCGATGAACTTCGTGTACTTCATGTAACTCCCCATCATGGAAAAATCGAACCGGCGGGATTTACCCGGAACGGCCCCGACCCTACCCTCGAGGCACGCTTCTTACACGTTCGGTTCGTAACTTTCATGGCATCAGGACCCAGCATGAACGATTTCACCGTGATCTGCGCGTGATTTGTCCGTGATCGAAGAATCGCGCTAACCAGCGGGTTTTGTGACGATCCACTGGGCGACCGGGAGGTGCGGCCGCCACGCGGTGAACCCGCCGAGCGGTTCACCCCGGTAGATCTGGAATTTTCGCAGCTCGCCGCCGTGGGTGGCGGTCCAGTCCAGTAGCTGCGCTTCCGATTCCGCGGTGACCGCGTTGGCGACCAGGCGACCGCCCGGGCGCAGCCGCTGCCAGCACTGGTCGAACACACCGTCCTGGGTGAGCCCGCCGCCGAGAAATATCGCATCCGGCGCCGCCAATTCGCTCTCGGCAAACTCCGAGCGCACCTCGCCCCTGACCGTTATTCCCGGAACGCCCAGCGCGGCGGCATTGACGGCGATCTGCTCGCGGCGCGCGGGCAGCCGTTCGAAGGTGACCGCACGGCACAGCGGATGGGTGCGGCACCATTCGATCGCGATGCTGCCGGACCCGCCGCCGACATCCCACAGCGTCTCGCCGGGCGCCGGGGCCAGCGCGGTGACCGTCAGGGCCCGGACCTCGGCTTTGGTGAGCTGGCCGTCGCCGGTGAAGGCGGTGTCGGCCAAGCCGGGCAACCGGGTGTCGCGGCGGCCGCCCACCTCGGCGACACAGTCGATCGCGACGACGTTGAGCGGGTCGCCGTGCGGGTGGGCCCAGCGCGCCGCGGTGCCGGTACTCGTGCGTTCGGCGGGCCCGCCGAGCTGTTCGAGCACGGTGAGCGTGGACGCGCCGAACCCGTTGTCGCGCAACAATCGCGCCAGCAGGTGCGGCGTCGACTCGTCCTCGCTGAGCACCAGCAGCCTGCGGCCGTCGGCCAGTTCGGGCAGCACGGTGGGCAACGGGCGGGCAACCACGCTCACCACCGGGACCTCGGCCAGCGGCCAGCCCAGCCGCGCGCACGCCAGCGACACCGAGGACGGCTGCGGGAACACCCGCAGCGCCCGCGCGCCGAAGCGACGGGCCAGGGTGACGCCGATGCCGTAGAACATGGGGTCGCCGCTGGCCAGCACCCCGATACGCCGACCGGCGTAGCGCGCGAACAACTCCGGCAGCGCGGGCAGCAGCGGGCTCGGCCACGGCACCGATTCGGCGTCGCTGTCCGGGAGCAGCGCCAGCTGGCGCGGCGACCCGAAGACGACCTCGCACGCGCCGATCGCGGCGCGGGCCGGCTCGCCGAGCCCGGACCAGCCGTCGGCGCCGATCCCGAGGACGACGATCGGATGCCCCGACCAGGCCGCGTCGGTCACCGCGGCATCCGGCGCCACACGAACTGCGGCAGCAGCCGCATCACGAAGAACATCACCGCGATCCTGCCGGGCACCGCGACGTAGGTCCTGCCGCGGCCGAGGGCCCGCACGACGGCGTCGGCGACCTGGCCGGGCGTGCTGGACATCGGCGCGGGATCCATGCCGGTGGTCATCCGGCCGATCACGAACCCGGACCGGACCAGCAGCAGCTGGACACCGGTGTCGTGCAGGGCGTCCCCGAGCCCCTTCGCGAAGCCGTCGAGCCCCGCCTTCGCCGAACCGTAGACGTAGTTGGCCCGGCGCACCCGCACCCCGGCGATCGAGCTGAACACGACGATCTGCCCGGAGTCCTGGGCCCGCAGCAGGGTCGCCAGCGTCGTCAGGACACTGACCTGGGCGACGTAGTCGGTGTGCACGACCGCGACCGCGTGAGCCGGATCGTGTTCGGCGCGCGCCTGATCGCCGAGGACGCCGAAGGCCACCACCGCGGTGCCGATGCCGCCGTGCTCGGCGGCGATCTTCTCCAGCAGGGGCGCGTGCGTGGCGGTGTCGTCGGCGTCGAATTCCACGGTGTGCACGGCGGTCGCGCCCGCGGCGCGCACCTGCTCGATCTCGGCGTCCAGCGCGCCGGACCGGCGGGCGGCCAGGATCACCACGCGACCGGGCGCCAGCCTGCGCGCCACCTCGACCCCGATCTCACTGCGTCCGCCCAGGACCAGCACCGGTCCGTCGTTCTGCTGCTCTGCCATGGGATCAGTCTGTCATCCGGCGCCGGACGGGGAATTCGGGTGTCGAGGCCGAAACCCGCGCGATCGGCGACCCGCGGTCCGGGCTACCGTTTCCCGCATGCCGACCGCCACCACACCGCTGTCCCCCGCCGCCCTCGACTTCGTCACCGAGCGGCATCTGGCCACCCTGACGACCCTGCGCGCCGACGGCACACCGCACGTGGTCGCGGTGGGGTTCACCTGGGACGCCGAGAGCGGGATCGCCCGGGTCATCACCGACGGCGCTTCGGTGAAGGCGCGCAACGCGGCGCGCGGCGGGTACGCGGCGGTGAGTCAGGTCGAGGGGCCGCGCTGGCTCACCCTCGAAGGGCCGGCCACCGTGCTCACCGAGGCCGACGACGTGGCCGAGGCCGTGCGCCGCTACACCGCCCGCTACCGGGTGCCGCGGGAGAACCCGACGCGGGTCGTCGTCGCGATCCGGGTGCGCCGGGTGCTCTCGTCGAGCACGCTGAAGTAGGTCCGTCTACAGGACCGTCAGACCGTGCGGCCGGTTGTTCATCGACTCGGCGCCGTCGGCGGTGACGACCACGATGTCCTCGATCCGGGCGCCCCACTTCCCGCGGAAGTAGATGCCGGGCTCGATGCTGAACGCCATACCCGGCTCGAGCACCAGATCGTTGCCCGCCACGATGTAGGGCTCCTCGTGCACCGACAGCCCGATGCCGTGGCCGGTGCGGTGCACGAAGGCGTCGCCGAGGCCCGCGTCGGCCAGCACGGTGCGCGCGGCGGCGTCGATGGACTCCGCGGTCACCCCGGGGCGGACCGCGGCCACCGCGGCGGCCTGGGCCGCCTCCAGCAGGGCCATCTGCTCGGCGACCTGTGTGCTCGGCGACCCGAGCACGTAGGTGCGGGTGGAGTCGGAGAAGTAGCCGGGTTCGACGGGGCCGCCGATATCGATGACGACCACGTCGCCGGATTCCACGACCCGGTCGGAGACCCCGTGGTGCGGGTCGGCCCCGTGCGGGCCGCTGCCGACGATGACGAACGCCGCCTCGGTGTGGCCCTCCTCGACGATGGCGGCGGTGATGTCGGCGCCCACCTCGGCCTCGGTCCGCCCGGGCCGCAGGAATTCGCCCATCCTGGCGTGCACCCGGTCGATGGCGGCGCCCGCCCGGCGCAGCGCCTCGATCTCGGCCTCGTCCTTGATCATCCGCGACTGCCGCAGCACCGGGGTCGCCGACGCGGGCAGGCCGGTGGTCGACTCGGCGAGCGGGATCAGGTGCAGGGCGGGCATGGCGTCGGCGACGGCGATGCGCGAGCCGGCGTGCAGGGTCGAGCGCACCAGCTGATACGGGTCGACGCCGTCGACCCAGTCCAGGACCTGCAGGCCGAGTTCGCCCGCCGCCGATCCGTCCAGCGAGGCCAGCTCGAGTTTCGGGATCACCACCGAGGGCGTGGCGCCGTCGGCGGGGATCACCAGGCAGGTGAGCCGCTCGAACGATTCGGCGGCCGATCCGATGAGATATCGCAGATCGGGGCCGGGGGTGATGAGCAGGGCGTCCAGATGCGCCGCGCGCATCAGTTCGACCGCCCGCTCCAGCCGCTGACCGTAGACGTTCGCCGCGAACCTGGCATCCGTGTGCGCGCTCATAGGGTTCGACGTTACCCGCCACGGGCGCACCGGCCCAGGACACGTGATCTCTCCGCGACCGGACGCGCCCGGAGCACGGTGGGCGCGGGACGGGGCTTTCGGGGCACAATCGAGCCCGTGACCGCTGACCAGACCTCCCGTGGACCCCTGCTGATCCTCGACGGCGCCAGCCTGTGGTTCCGCGCCTACTACGCGATCCCCGACAAGCTCAGGGCGGCCGACGGACGCTCGGTCAACGCGCTGCGCGGCTTCACCGACATGGTGGCCTCGCTGATCACCAAGCACCGGCCGAGCAGGCTGGTCGTCGGGCTCGACCTGGATTGGCGGCCGCCGTTCCGGGTCGCGCTGGTGCCGTCCTACAAGGCGCACCGGCTCGACACCAGCAGCGGCGCGGCGCCGGGCGCCGAGGAAGTCCCCGACACGCTGACCCCGCAGGTCGAGATGATCCTCGAGGTGCTCGCCGCCGCCGGAATCGCCACCGGCGGCGCGGAGGGGCTCGAAGCCGACGACGTGCTCGGCACGCTCGCCAGCCGGGAGCGCACGGACCCGGTGGTCGTCGTCAGCGGCGACCGCGATCTGCTCCAGCTGGTCCGCGACGAGCCGGCGCCGCCGGTCCGGGTCCTCTACGCGGGCCGCGGCCTGGCCAAGGCCGAACTGTTCGGGCCCGCCGAGGTGTCGGCGAAATACGGTGTGCCGGAACGGAACGCGGGACCGGCCTACGCCGACATGGCCACCCTGCGCGGGGACGCCTCCGACGGGCTGCCCGGGGTGGCGGGCATCGGCGACAAGTCCGCGGCGCAGCTGATCTCGAAGTTCGGTTCGCTCGACGCGCTGCTCGCGGCGGTCGACGATCCCGGGTCCGACCTGGCCAAGGGCGTCCGCGCGAAACTGGTTGCGGCCCAGGACTATCTGAAGGTCGCCGCGCCGGTCGTGCAGGTGGTGCGCGACGCCGAGGTGATCCTGTCCGGACCGGACCGGCTGCCCGCGACACCGGTCGACCCCGATCGGCTGCTCGCCCTGGCCGCCGCCTACAACGCCGAGAGCCCGATCACCCGGCTCGTCACCGCGCTGACCGCGGCCCACAGCTGATCCGGCCCGGTAGACGATTCCGGGCCGGTAGACGATTCCGGGCCGGTAGACGATTCCGGGCCGCCCGCGTACGCGCGGACGGCCCGGAATCGGGGGTGCGGCAGCCTAGTTCGGGCGGCCGACCTCGTAGGTGCCATCGTCCTTGGTGATCTTGACGGTGACCTTCTTCGCCTCACCGCTGACCTTCAGGTCGCAGGTGAAGGTCGCGTCGACCTTCACCTCCTGACCCGAGGGGCACGACACGTCGGAGACGTCGGCGATGCCGTAGGAGTCCTTCAGCACGCGCGAGACGCCGTCCTGCACGGCGGCGGAGTCGAGTTCGTCGGAGGAGAACACGACCAGGATCAGACCGACGACGGCGGCGAGCACCAGCACGCCCGCCGCGATCAGACCGATCACCAGGCCCTTGCCCTTGCCACCCGACGACGACGGGGGCTGCTGGCCCCACTGCTGCTGACCGGGCTGCTGCGGCTGCTGTCCCCACTGCTGCTGCGGCTGACCCCACTGCTGCTGCGGCTGCTGCGCGTTCCAGTCCTGCGGCGGCGGCTGGGTCTGACCCCATTGCTGCTGCGGGCCGGTCGGCTGCTGCGGCTGCTGTCCCCACTGCGGCTGCTGCGCCGGTTGCTGCGGTTGCTGACCCCACTGCTGCTGCGGCTGCTGCGCGTTCGGGTCACCCCAGTGCTGGGTCGGCTGAGCCTGCTGCGGCTGCTGCCCACCACCCCAGTGCTGGGTCGGCTGAGCCTGCTGCGGCTGCTGACCTCCCCAGTGCTGGGTGGGATCGTTGCTTCCCTCCCCTGGGCCATTCGGTCCGTACGGGCCGCTCATCCACTCGCCTCCACTCGCATCGTTGTACATACGGTAGCCCCCCGCGCCAGGCCAGCCGCTTTCGCACGACTCCGCCATCACGGTCGGTACGCCAGGAAATCAAATCACAGACGTATCCACTACGCGGCGTCCACCGCGACGACACCCCGCCGAACCGCGCGCACCGCCTTGGCCGCGGTGGCCGCGATCTCCGGGTCGTCGGCGGTGTTGTGGATCTGGTCGAGCAGGTCGATGACCTGCCTGCACCAGCGCACGAAATCGCCCGCCGACAGCGGCGTGCCCTGATCGCCACTGGCCAGCAACGCCTCGGCCAATGCGTCGCCGCGGGCCCACTTGTACACGCCGGTGACGAAACCGAGGTCGGGTTCGCGGGTGGGCGGCAGCTTGTGCCGTGACTCGTCGGAGCGCAGCTGGGTCCACACTTCGATGGTCGCGCCGACCGCCCGGCGGATCGGTTCGGTCGGGCCGGACGCGGTGAGGAACCCGCCTTCCTGGCGCGACTCGTAGACCAGCGTGGAGACCACGGCCGCGAGTTCGGCCGCGCCGAGCCCGCGCCACAGCCCCTGGCGCAACACCTCGGCGACCACCAGGTCGCTCTCGGCGTAGATCCGGGCCAGCCGCCTGCCGTCGGCGGTCACCTCGCCGTGCTCGACGAACCCGCGTTCCTCGAGCAGGCCGACGATCCGGTCGAAGGTGCGCGCGAGCGAATTCGTCGTCGCGGCAACCTTCTGGCGCATCGACTCGGTCTCGCGCGCGAGCCGGGCGTAGCGCTCACCGGTGCGGCTGAGCTGTTCGCGATCGGGCCTGTTGTGCGCCGGGTGCGACCGCAGGCTGCGGCGCAGCGTCGAGAGCTCGCGATCCTCGCCGCCGCGGGTGTGGTCGTTGCGCCTGCGCCTGCCCGGCGCGGAGATCCCGGTGCTGCGCAGGGCCGAGGCCAGATCGCGGCGGATGCGCGCGGTGCGGTGATCGACCCGTCGTGGCAACCGCATGTGCCCGAGCGCCTCGGCGGGCACCGGGAAGTCCGCCGCCGAGACCCGGCCGGCCCAGTGGTCCTCGGTGAGCACAAGCGGACGCGGGTCACCGGGGGTCTGATCGGGTTCCAGGATCACCGCGAGCCCGGCGCGCCTGCCCGACGGAATCGCCACCACGTCACCGCGGCGCAATTCGATCAGGGCCTTGACAGCGGCACCGCGGCGATCGGCGCGGCCCTGCTGCTGGATCTCGCGCTCGCGCTGCTTGATCCGCTCGCGCAGCGACATGTACTCCATGAACCCGCCGTCGACGCCGCCGAGCTGGCTCTCCAGCTTGCGCATCGCGCCCTGGTTGCGTTCGATGCCGCGCACCAGCCCGACGACCGACCGGTCCGCCTGGAACTGGGCGAAGGAGCGCTCGAGCAGCGCCCGCGCCTCCTGCGCGCCCATCCGGTCGATCAGGTTGATCGACATGTTGTAGCCGGGCCGGAACGAACTGCGCAGCGGATAGGTGCGGGTGGAGGCCAGGCCGGCGACCGCGCTGGTGTCGACCTCGGGCTGCCACAGCACCACCGCGTGGCCCTCGACATCGATGCCGCGCCTGCCCGCGCGCCCGGTGAGCTGGGTGTACTCCCCCGGCGTCAGCTCGGCGTGCGATTCGCCGTTGAACTTCACCAGGCGCTCGAGCACGACCGTGCGGGCGGGCATGTTGATGCCCAGTGCCAGGGTCTCGGTCGCGAACACCGCTCGGACCAGGCCCTGGACGAACAGTTCCTCGACGGTGTGCCGGAACGCGGGCAGCATGCCGGCGTGGTGGGCGGCCAGCCCGCGGTGCAGCGCCTCGCGCCACTCCCAGTAGCCGAGCACCTCGAGGTCGCCCTTGGGCAGGTCGCCGGTGTGCTTCTCGATGATCTCGTCGATCCGCGCGACGTCGTCGGGCCTGCTCAGGTCGAGCCGGGCGCGCAGGCACTGGGCCAGCGCGCCGTCGCAGCCCGCCCGGCTGAAGATGAACGTGATCGCGGGCAGCAGGCCTTCCTCGTCGAGGCGGGCCAGCACCTCAGGGCGCGGCAGCGGCCGGAAATTGCCGCGACCACCGCGGCCCCGCGGGCCGCCGTAGCCCTGCATCCGGTCGGCGGCCTCACGCTGGCGGATGAACCGCACGAGGTCTTCGTCGACGAGCACCTTCTGGTCGCTGGACTTGGTGTCGAACAGGTCGAACATCCGCCGCCCGACCATCACGTGCTGCCACAGCGGCACCGGCCTGGTCTCGTCGACCACCACGGCGGTGTCGCCGCGCACGGTCTCCATCCAGGCGCCGAACTCCTCGGCGTTGGACACCGTCGCCGACAGGCTCACCAGCCGCACGTCCGGCGAGAGGTGCAGGATGACTTCCTCCCACACCGCGCCGCGGAACCGGTCGGCCAGGTAGTGCACCTCGTCCATCACGACATAGGACAGTCCGCGCAGCGAGTCCGAGGACGCGTAGAGCATGTTGCGCAGCACCTCGGTGGTCATCACGACCACCGGTGCGTCGGGGTTGATCGACTGGTCGCCGGTGAGCAGGCCGACGCTGTCGCGGCCGTAGCGCGCGGTCAGGTCGGCGAACTTCTGGTTCGACAGCGCCTTGATCGGCGTGGTGTAGAAGCATTTGCCGCCCGAGGCCAGCGCCATGTGGACCGCGAACTCACCGACGATCGTCTTGCCCGCGCCGGTCGGGGCGCAGACGAGCACGCTGTGCCCGTCCTCCAGCGCCGCGCAGGCGGTCCGCTGGAAAGGGTCGAGATCGAAAGGGATTTCGCTGGCGAACTGCGCCAACTCGTTGGCCCGCGCGGGAGAATCGGTCACCCGTCAGAGCGTATCGGAGTAGTCCGACACCGGGCGGGTGGTTTTCTCCGGGTCGGCGACCGGGTCGGCGGGCCGCACCGGGTCCGGCGTGTCCAGCGGGGAGGCCTCCTCGTCGGAGAGCGAACCCCAGCCCTCGTTGGCCGCGCGGCGGGCCCGGCGGGCGTCGTTGAACCGGGCGAACTGCACCGCCAGTTCGAACAGCACCGTCAGCGCGCAGGCCAGCGCCAGCATCGAGAACGGGTCCTGCGGAGTCACGACCGCGGCGAAGACGAACAGGCCGAAGATGATGCCGCGCCGCCACGCCTTGAGCTTCACGTAGGGCAGCACGCCGACCAGGTTCAGCCCGATGATGACCAGCGGCGTCTCGAAGCTGACGCCGAAGATGATCAGCAACTGGATGATGAACCCGAAGTACTGGGTACCGCTGAGCGCGGTGATCTGGACGTTGTCACCGATGGTCAACAGGAACGACAACGCGTGTGAGACGACGACGTAGGCCAGCACGGCGCCGGTCACGAACAGCACGGTGCCCGACACCACGAACCCCACCGCGTACCGGCGTTCCTTGGCGTAGAGGCCGGGGGTGATGAACGCCCACAGCTGGTAGAGCCAGAACGGCGCCGCGAGCACGACACCGGCGGTGAAGCCGACCTTCAGGCGCAGCATGAACTGTTCGAAGGGCGCGGTCGCCAGCAGCCGGCAGGAGCCGTCGGCGCTCAGGCTCGCCCGCGCCGACTCCGGCAGCGAACAGTACGGTCCGCGCAGGATCTCGCCCAGGCTCTCGATACCGAAGAACGGGTGCGCGTACCAGAAGAAGCCGACGAGCGTGGTGACCGCGATCGCGGCCAGCGCCAGCAACAGCCGGGTGCGCAGTTCCTGCAGGTGCTCGACCAACGACATGGTGCCGTCGGGATTCGTCCTGCGCTTGCTGCGCCGTGGATCGAACGGAATGCGCATGGTGGGTGGTGGCCTCTAACCCTCGGTCCGGCGGATGCTCGACAACAGCACTCAGCCCCGGAGCGACTGACGCGCTCCGGGGGTGAACACCGAGGTCAGGCCGACTTCTGGCCCTGCTGCGGTTCGACGATCGGGGTCTGCGCCTGCGGGGCCGACGCGGGCAGCTGCTGCTGCGGCGCCGGGGCAGCCTGCGGTGTAGTGGCCTGCGTGGCCGACTCCGACTGCATCTGCCCGACCTCGCTCTTGAAGATCCGCAGCGACCGGCCGAGACCGCGCGCCGCGTCCGGCAGCCGCTTCGCGCCGAAGAGCAGGACGAACAGCAACGCGATGATCAGCAGGTGCGTCCAGCTGAACGTGCCCATTATCAGATACCTCCAAAGACTGTGGTGATTACCGATGCTACCTGCACTCGGAGCGTCATGACCGGCCACCCGCAGCGGTGTTCGCCACGCGTTCAACCCTGGACGGCGGACGCCGCCCCGGTCAGCTCGGCGAACAGCCGGCTTCCGGTGAACCGGCGGGTGTCGCCGGATTCGGCCTTCCGGATCAGCTCGGTGAGCCTGCGGTTGACCGGTGTCGGCTGCCCGACCATCTCGCCGAGACGCACGATTTCGCCGCACAACCACGCGATTTCCGTCCGCCTGCCCAGGGCGAGATCGTCGGCCATCGAGGAGCGGGCCAGCGGGTCGATGGCCAGTACCTTGCCGAACACCCGGCGGAAGACGACATCGGGAACGCGCAGCAGATGCACCATGAGTTCCGGCGGGATCGCCGTCAGCTGAGCGGGCCGAATTCGCGCAGTGTTCATCACCGCGAGGGCTTCGGCCTGGGCGAGCGCGAGGCAGCGGCGGTAGTCGCGCTCGGCGAGTTCCTCGCGCAGTGGCCGCCCGGACAGCGCGTTGATCGGGTTGTTGAGGTTGAGCAGCAGCTTGGCCCACTGCACCGGGCGCAGGTCGCGATAGCGGCGCAGCGGCAGGCCGGCGGCCCGGAAGTGGTCGGCGAACCGGTCGACCACCGGGTCGTCCTGGATCGCCACGACGCCGTCGCTGCCCCGGTGGAACCGGCCGTTGCCACGGTGCACCACGTTGAACGGGACCATGCCGGGCAGCACGACGCTGGTCGGCAGGACCTCCCGGATCAGGCTGTCGTTGCCGATGCCGTTCTGCAGGCTCACCACCGGGGTGCCGGGGCGCAGCCTGCCCGCGACGGTCCGCACGACGGACGCGGTGGCGGCGGATTTCACGGTGACCAGGACGAGGTCGGCCAGTTCCGGTTCGTCCGGCTCCAGGGCCAGCCCGAAGCGATCCGGCGACACGTCGATCGAGCCGCCGTCGAGATCGGTGAGGTGCAGACCGTGCTCGGCGATGTCGTCGAGCACGCGCTGGCGGCCGACGAAGATCACGTCCAAGCCCGCCGCGGCCAGCTGACCGCCGATGAAGACCCCGATGCTGCCCGCCCCGAGGACCAGTACTCGCTGGTTCACGCGGGTTCGGTCTCCCCGGGCAGTCCGGCGGCCGCGTAGGCGGCCAGGGCGGCATCGGCGCGGTCGCGCACCGCCGTGACCAGTTCCGGCGGGCCGAGCACGGTGACGCCGGTGCCGAACCCGAGCAGCAGGCGCGCCATCCACTCGGCGGAGGCGAAGCGCATGCCCGCCTCGATGCTGCCGTCGGGGCGGGACTCGATGCGGTGCATCGGGTACTGGTCGAGCACCCAGGCGTAGTCGGCGCGCAGGCGCAGCCGGGCCAGCGGCACGTCGGGGTCGTCCTGGAACAGGTCGAGGGCGGCCGCGTCGGCGGCGGCGTGGCTGGGCGGACGGGCGGGTTCGTCGAGTTCGGTGGCGTCCTCGATCCGGTCGAACCGGAACAGCCGCACGCCCTCGGCCTGCCTGCACCACGCCTGCAGGTAGCTGTTGTTGTCGACCAGCACCACCCGGATGGGGTCGACGATGCGTTCGGAGACCTCGTCGCGGCTGGCCGAGTAGTAGACCAGGCGCAGGGCGCTGGCGTCGGCGAGCGCGGCGCGCACGGTGGCCACGACCGGCTGTTCGACGGGCACGGCGGCCGGGGTGACGACGGCGTCGGTGCTGGCGATGGCCGATTCGATCTTGGCGATCGCGGCGTGCGCGGCGGTCGGGTCGACCATGCCGGGCATCTCCACGATCGAGCGCAGCGCGACCAGCAGCGCCGTCGCCTCGGTGGAGGTCAGTCGCAGCGGCCGGTCGATGCCCGCGGAGAAGGTGACCTCGATGCTCTCCTCGGAGAACGACAGGTCGATCAGATCGCCGGGCCCGTACCCGGGCAGCCCGCACATCCACAGCTGGTTGAGGTCGCTCATCAGCTGTTTGGTGGTCACCCCCAGCTCGGCGGCGGCCTCGGCGGCGCTGATGCCGGGGTGCGCGAGCAGGTACGGCACCATGTTCAGCAGGCGCGAAAGGCGTAGGGACAGGCGCGAACTCACGACGCCACCTCCGTGTGGTCGAGTACCGACCGTAGCCGGTTCATCACATCGGCGCGCAGTTCCGGCGGATCCAGCACCAGCACATCCGGGCCGAGGCCGGTGATCAGCCGGGCCACCCAGTCGCGCGAGCGGACCGGCACCTCCACGACCGAGCCGTCGCGGCCGCCGAGTTCCCTTGGCCCGAGTTCGGTGCCGATGCGGCGTAGTTCGCGCCCGCGCCCCTTGGCGACCCAGACGGTGGCCGACCCGGTGACGGGCGCGTCGCCGGTGACCCGGTCGACGATGGCGCGCAGATCCGCGTCGGCCGGCTTGCGGACCGCGTTGTGCGGACCGTACGGCGTGACCTCGCCACCGATCCGGGACAGCCGGAAGGTGCGCACGGCGTCGCGCTCGCGGTCGTGCCCGACCAGGTACCAGCGGCCGTGCCGGGTGACCACGCCCCAGGGCTCCACATCGCGAGTGACGAACGGATCGGTGACGGCGCTGTGGTGCCCGAACCGCACCGCCTGCCCGGCGTCGATCGCCGCGAGCAGCTCGCGCAACACCGGCTCCGAGCCACGGGTGCGAGCCGGCACGGCGGGCACCGACACCCCGACGTTCTCCGTCTCGACGGTGACGCCGGCCGCGCGCAGCTTGAGCAGCGCGCCCTCGGCGGCGCTGGCCAGCTCGGGCGAGGCCCACATCTGCACGGCGACGGCGACCGCGGCCGCCTCCTCGCTGGACAGGTCGATGTCGGGCAGCTCGTAGGCGTCGCGGTTGATCCGGTAGCCCTCGAGCGTCGAGAACCGCCCCACCGGGCCCACTTCCAGCGGAATGCCCAGGTCGCGCAGTTCGTTCTTGTCGCGCTCGAACATCCGGCTGAACGCCTCGTCGGTCGCGGAGTCCTCGTAACCGGCCACACTGGCGCGAATGCGCTCCGCGCTCAGGAACTGCCGGGTCGACAGCAGCGCGATGACCAGATTCATCAGCCGCTCGACCTTGGATATCGCCACCCGATAGAGGGTAATGGTCGGGTGACCGCGGCGGCGCGTCGGCGCACGGTTGCCCGCGGTCCGCGGCGGCACAATGGTGCGGATACCCGCAGCGAAAGGACCACCATGCTTGTTGCGTTCTCCGTGGCGCCCAGTGGCGCCGCCCATGCCGACGGGTCGGTCGGCGAGGCCGTGGCGGCCGCCGTGCGCGTGGTGCGGGCCTCGGGCCTGCCGCATCGGACCGATGCCATGTTCACGACGATCGAGGGCGACTGGGACGAGGTGATGGCGGTGGTGAAGTCGGCGTGCGACGCGATCCTCGCGGTCGCGCCGCGCTGCAGCCTGGTGCTCAAGGCCGATCTGCGGCCCGGTGTCACCGACGCGCTCACCACCAAGGTCGCGACGATCGAGCGCTACCTGGCCGAGGGCGACGGCTACTAGCCGCCGCCCCGGACGGTTCAGCGCAGGTAGCGGGCGATGGCGTCGGCCACGCAGGCGGGACGCTGCGCGCCCTCCAGTTCCACGGTGACGCGCCGATGCGCCTGCACGCCGCCGGATATCTCGGTCACCTCGGTGAGCGCCACCCGGCCCCGGATCCGGCTGCCCACCGGCACCGGGGTGAGGAACCGGACCCGGTCCAGGCCGTAGTTGATCGCCGCGCTCGCGGCGCTGACCGTCATCACCTGCTGGGTGATCGGCACGATCAGCGACAGCGTGAGGAAGCCGTGCGCGATGGTCGTGCCGTACGGGCCCGCGGCGGCCCGCACCGGATCGACGTGGATCCACTGGTGATCGCCGGTGGCGTCGGCGAACCGGTCGATCCGCTCCTGGTCGATGGTGATCCAGTCGCTGGGACCGAGTTCGGTGCCCGCCGCCGCGCGCAGGGTGTCGAAATCGGCGAAATCCGTGGTCATGCCACACCTCCGAAACGTCGGCGCAGTTCGCGCTTGAGCACCTTGTGGGTGGGACCGAGCGGCAGCTCGGTGACGAATTCCACGCGGCGCGGGTACTTGTACCTGGCCACCTGTTGCCTGCCGAACTCGATCACGTCCTGGGCGGTCAGCTCACCGTCGGCCACGACGACGGCCACGATCTCCTCACCGTAGTGCTCGTCGGGCACGCCGATCACCGCGACCTGCGCGATGCGCGGATGCCGCACCAGCGCGGCCTCGACCTCCGTCGGATACACGTTGAACCCGCCGCGCAGGATCATCTCCTTGATCCGGTCGACGATGCGGATCCGGCCGGTGGCGTCCCTGGTGCCCAGATCGCCGGTGCGGAACCAGCCGTCGACGACGGCGGCCGCGGTCGCCTCGGGCCTGCCGGTGTAACCGTTGAACACATTGTGTCCGCGCACCACCACCTCGCCGGTCTCGCCGATCGGCAGCAGCACGATCCGGTCGGTGATCGCGGGATCGGCGATCTCCACGTCGACGCCCCACACCGGGTGCCCGACCGTGCCCGCCTCGGCGCCGTAGATCGGCTGGTTGACCGCCGCGGTCGGCGAGGTCTCCGACAGCCCGTAGCCCTCGAGCACCGGCGCGCGGAAGAGTCGCTCGAAGTCCTCCAGCACCGACACCGGTAGCGCCGCACCACCGCTCACGCACAGCTTCAGCGCGGGCAGCTCCGGCGCCCGCGCCGCCGCCTCGATGAGCGCGAGGTACATCGTCGGCACGCCGTGGAAGAGGTTGACCCGCTCCGCCGCCATCAGCGCGATCGCCTGCGCCGCGTCGAATCGGGGCAGCAGCACCAGCGTTCCGCCCACCCGCCAGTGCGAGTTCATCGAGACCGTCTGCCCGAACACGTGGAACAGCGGCAGCGCGCCGAGCGCGATGTCGTCACGGTGGATCTCGTTGGCGTCGAAGGTGTTCACCGTCGCGCACATCACCATGTTGAGGTGGTTCAGTTCGGCGCCCTTGGGGGTGCCGGTGGTGCCGCTGGTGTAGAAGACGACGGCGGTGTCGAGCGGACCGCGCGAGACGAACGCCGGAATCGCCTCGCCCGCCAGGTCTTGCGGGGCGACGACATCGATGCCCGCCGCGCTCGCCGCCGCGGCACCGGTCTCGGCCACCATCGGATGACAGATCAGCAGCGAGGCCGCGCTGTCGCGCAGCACGTATTCCATCTCGGGCGCGGTGAGCAGCAGGTGCACCGGCACCACCACCGCGCCCGCGGCGAGGATCGCGAAGTACGCGCGCGGGAAGTCGGCGGTGTTCGGGCACAGCAGGGCCACCCGGTCACCGGGCCGGACCCCGCGCGCGATCAGGGCGCCTGCCTGTTCCCGTGCCTGCCGCCACAGGTCGGCGAAGGTGATGCGGTGCTCGCCCTCGATCAGCGCGAGGTGATCCGGGCGGCGGCGGGCGGGTTCGGCGAGGATGCTCGCCAGGGAGAGAGTGGCATTCATCAGGATTCCTGGAGTCGACGGCTTCGGCGAGGGAGCGCGCACCCGCGGTGTCGCGCGGTGGGTGACCGGATCGGTGGGTGACCGGATCGGTCGGAGTTCGGGGACCGTCGGCCCGCACCTCGGAGGGAGGGCCCGAACGGTCGATCGGCGTCGCCCGCATCGGATGCCCGGTGCGGGCGACGGGGGTCAGCGACGGAGGTGGACCGCGAGGCCCTGCCCGACCCCGACACACAGGGTGACCACCGCGTGGCGCGCGTCGCGATCGGCGAGTTCGAGTGCGGCGGTGAGCGCCAGGCGCGCACCGCTGGCGCCGAGCGGGTGGCCGAGCGCGATCGCGCCGCCGTTCGGGTTCACGTGTTCGGCGTCGTCGGGCAGTCCGAGTCCGCGCAGGACGGCCAGGGCCTGGGCCGCGAAGGCCTCGTTGAGTTCGACGACGTCGATGTCGGCGATCGCCAGACCTGTTCGCGCGAGCAGCTTCTCGACCGCGGGGACCGGTCCGATGCCCATGACGCGCGGCGGCACCCCGGCCGTCGTCACGGCACCGACCTCGGCCAGCGGGGTCAGGCCGTAGCGCCGCACCGCGGCCTCGGAGGCGATCAGCACCGCGGCGGCACCGTCGTTGATCCCCGAGGAGTTGCCCGCCGTGATCGACCCGCCCGACACCACCGGACGCAGCCGGGCGAGTGCCTCGACGCTCGTCTCACGCGGATGCTCGTCGCGGTCGACGACGACGGGTTCCCCGCGTCGCTGCGGGACCGGCACCGGGGTGATCTCACGAGCGAGCCTGCCGCGCGCGATCGCCGCCGCCGCCCGCTGTTGCGAGCGCAGCGCGAAGGCGTCCTGATCGGCGCGGGCGATGCCGTGCTCGTCGGCGACGTGCTGGGCGGTCTCGGGCATCGAGTCGATGCCGTACTCCGCCCGCAGCCGCGGATTCACCAGCCGCCAGCCGAGCGTGGTGTCGGCCAGCTGCGCCGAACGGTCCCACGGCGCACCGGTTTTCGGCAGCACGTACGGTGCCCGCGTCATCGACTCGACCCCGCCCGCGATCACCAGGTCGGCGTCACCGGCCTTGAGCGCCCTGGCCGCGTAGCCGATCGCGTCCAGGCCCGACGCGCACAACCGGTTGACCGTCACGCCGGGAACGTCCACCGGCAGCCCGGCCAGCAGCGCCGCCATCCGGGCGACATTGCGGTTGTCCTCACCCGCCTGGTTCGCGCAGCCGAACACGACATCGTCGACCCGCGCCCAGTCCACGGCGGGCACTCGTTCCCTGAGCGCGGTGATCACCTGCGCGGCCAGGTCGTCGGGGCGCACCTCGGCCAGCGCGCCGCCGTAGCGGCCGAACGGCGTGCGGACACCGTCGACCAGGAACGCGCGGCCCGTCACAGGCCCATGTCCTTGGCGATGATCATCTTCATCACTTCGCTGGTGCCGCCGTAGATCCGGTTCACCCGGTTGTCGGCGTAGAGGCGGGCCACGGGATATTCGGTGATGTAGCCGTACCCGCCGTGCAGCTGCAGGCAGCGGTCGATCACCCGCGAGGCGACCTCGGTGCAGAACAGCTTGGCCGACGCGGCGTCGGCCGGGGTGAGTTCGCCCCGGTCCAGGGCGTCGAGCGCGCGATCGACCACGGCCTCGGCGGCGTCCACCTCGGCCCGACAGGCGGCCAGCTCGAACTTGGTGTTCTGGAACTGCGCCACCGGCTGGCCGAATACCGTCCGGCCCCTGGTGTATTCGAGCGCGAACCGGATCGCCGACTTGGCCTGCGCGTAGGCGCCGACCGCGATGGACAACCGCTCCTGCGGCAGGTTCTGCCCGAGGTAGCCGAATCCCTGATGCGGCGCGCCGAGCAGGTCGGCCACCGGGACCCGCACGTCGGTGAAGGACAGTTCGGCGGTGTCGGACACCTTGAGGCCGAGCTTGTCGAGCTTGCGGCCGACCGCGTACCCCGGCGAACTCGTGTCGACCACGAACAGCGAAATACCGTGGCGCCGATCGGTCTCCGCGGGCGGGGCGGTCCGCGCGCAGACGATCACCCGATCGGCGTGCACCCCGCCGGTGATGAAGGTCTTCGCCCCGTTGAGCACGTAGTGGGTGCCGTCCTCGGACAGCTGCGCGGTGGTCCGCATCCCGGCCAGATCCGACCCGGTGCCCGGCTCGGTCATCGCGATGGCGAACATGATCTCCCCCGAGACGAACCCCGGCAGCCACCGCCGCTTCTGCTCGTCGGTCGCGAGGTTCTTCAGGTACGGCAGACACAGGCCGACGTGCACGCCCGACCCACCGAACGACACACCGGCCCTGGCGGTTTCCTCCATCAGGATCGCCTGGAACTTGAACGAGTCGATCCCCGCGCCCCCGTATTCCTCGGGCACCTCGATCCCGAACACGCCGAGATCGGCCAGCGAGCGGTAGAACTCGCGCGGCACGATGCCCGCCTCGTACCACTGGTCGTAGACCGGCACGACCTGCGACTCGATGAACGCGCGCGCCGTCTTGCGGAACGCCTCGTGCTCATCGGTGAAAACTGTGCGCTGCATGAATGACTCCCGAAACCTAGAGACGGCGTCCGCCGTCGACGTACAGCGTCTGACCGGTGACGAACCCGGCGTCGTCGGAGGCGAGGAACGCGACAACGCCCGCGATGTCGTCGGGCGTGCCGACCCGGCGCAGCGGCGTGATCCCGGCGGTCTTGGCCTGCAACTCCTCGGCGCTCACGCCCATCCGGGCGGCGGTGGCCGCGGTCATCTCGGTGGCGATGAAGCCGGGCGCGACCGCGTTGACCCGGATGCCGAACGGGCCGAGTTCCATGGCCAGCGTGCGGGTCAGGCCCTGGATGCCCGCCTTGGCCGCGGCGTAGTTGGCCTGCCCGCGATTGCCCAGCGCCGACACGCTCGAGGTGTTGACGATCGCGCCGCCGCCGCGCTCCACCATGTGCTTCTGCGTGGCCCTGCTGCACAGGAACGCCCCGCGCAGGTGCACCGACATGACGGTGTCCCAGTCGTCCACCGACATCTTGAACAGCAGGTTGTCGCGCAGCACGCCGGCGTTGTTCACCAGCACGTCGAGCGAGCCGAGGTCGGCGACGGTGCGCGCCACGGCGGCGGCCACCGAATCCTCGTCGGTGACATCGCAACCGAGTCCGATCGCGGTGCCGCCCGCGGCGTTGATCTTCCCGGCGGTCAGCACGGCCGCGTCGGCGTCGAGATCGACGACGGCCACGGCGCAGCCGGCGGCCGCCAGGCGGGCCGCGGTGGCCGCGCCGATGCCGCGCGCCGCTCCGGTGACGAAGGCGGTTCTGTGGGTCATGGTTCGTACTCCTCTGTCAGACAATGGCGTTCACGCCGGTGAGGGCGCGGCCGATGAGCAGTTTCTGGATCTGGGTGGTGCCCTCGTAGAGGGTCAGCACGCGCGCGTCGCGCAGATACTTGGCGACCGGGTACTCGTCGATGTAGCCGTAGCCACCGAAGACCTGGATCGCGTTGTTGGCGGCCTTGACCGCGGCCTCGGAGGCGAACAGCTTCGCCATCGAGGCGGCGGTACCGAACGGCTCGCCCCGGTCGACGAGATCGGCGGCACGCCAGGCCAGCAACCGCGCGGCCTCGGTCTCCACCGCGATGTCGGCGAGCAGTTCCTGCACCAGCTGATAGCCCGCGATCGGCTTGCCGAACTGCTCACGCTCCCCGGCGTAGCGCACCGCGGCCTCCAGGCAGGCGCGCGCCAGGCCGACACAGCCCGCGGCCACCCCCATCCGCCCCTTGTCCAGCGCCGCCATCGCGATCCGGAAGCCCTGGCCTTCCGCGCCGAGGCGCAGCGCGTCGGGCACCCGGACCCGGTCCAGGACCAGTTCGGCCGTGGCCTGTCCGCGCAGCCCGAGCTTGCCCTTGATCTCGGTCCGGCCGAAACCGGGCGAATCGGTCGGGACGAGGAAGGCGGTCACGCCCTTCGGTCCCGGTCCCCCGGTGCGCGCGAACACCAGTGCCACGTCGGCCCAAGTGCCGTTGGTGATGAAGATCTTGGTGCCGTCGATGACCCAGTCCGCCCCGTCCCGGGTGGCGCGGGTGATCAGGTTGGCCGCGTCGGACCCGGTCCCCGGCTCGGTCAGCGCGAAGCACCCGAGCTGCTCGCCCGCGCACAGTGGCGGCAGGAAACGGCGCTTCTGCTCCTCGGTGCCATAGGCGGCGATCGACTTGCCGACCAGTCCCAGCGACACCGACACGATGCCGCGCACCGCGCTGTCGCCGCGGCCCAGCTCCTCCAGCAGCACGCAGTAGGCCAGGGCGTCCCCGCCGGAGCCGCCGTACTCCTCGTCGATCCCGATGCCGAGGAACCCCAGCGCACCGAGCTTGCCGACGATGGCCGGGTCGACCGATTCTGCCCGATCCCACTGCGCGGCGTGCGGGACGACTTCTTTGTCCACCCATGTGCGGGCGAGCTCGCGCAGGTCGCTGTGCGCTTGCGTGAGTGCGAGATCCATCGGACCACTCCTGAACCAAACGGTGTTAGGTTTACTCGGGCACCGTATCCTAACGCCGTTCGGTTAATCAAGGGCCGAAATGCCCATCGGTGATAGCGTTCGAATCCCCACCGACCCCCGAGCAGACGAGGAGTGGCGCATGGCGAGGCCGCGCGTACCGCTGTTGAGCCGCGAACGCATTCGCGACACCGCGCTGGCCATGATCGACCGGGACGGCCTCGCCGAGGTCTCCATGCGCAAGCTGGCCGCCGAACTCGGTGTGCAGGCCGCCTCGCTGTACGGCCACTACCCGAACAAGGACGACCTGTTCGACGACATCGCGACGGGCATCATGAGCCACGTCGACACCTCGGGCTTCGACACCCTGCCCTGGGACGACGGTCTGGCCGCCTGGGCCCGCAGCTACCGGACGGCGCTGGTCACGCACCCGAACTTCGTGCCCTACCTCGCCGCGGGCCCCGGCCGGCGCGCGGAGAACCTGCGCGCGGCCGACGCCGTGCACGGCGGCCTGGTGGGCGCGGGCTGGCCGCCGCGCTACGCGACCATGATCGGCGCGGCCACCCGCTACCTGGTGATGGGGTCGACGGTGGGGTCGTTCGCGGGTGGATTCGCCGACGACGTGCAGGTCTACCGGGACCGCTACCCGCACCTGAACCAGGCGCACCTGCTGCGCGCGGTCGCCGAGGAGATCGACGACGACAGCTTCGAACTGGCCCTGACCTCGTTCATCGCGGGCCTGCGCGGCACCTACGCGAGCGTCGTCAGACCCGACTGAACCCACAGACGACGACGGGACCGGTGGCGTCTACGCAATCGCTCCCTCGCGCCATCGGTCCCGTCGCCGGGTCCCCCGTCTCGGGGGTTCGCCTACATCGAGGCGATCAGCCGATCGACCCGCTCGTCGACCGACCGGAACGGATCCTTGCACAACACGGTGCGCTGCGCTTGATCGTTCAACTTCAAATGCACCCAATCGACCGTGAAATCGCGGCCCGCCTCCTGCGCGGCGGTGATGAAATCACCGCGCAGCTTGGCGCGGGTGGTCTGCGGCGGGGTCTCCACCGCAGCGTCGACGGCCTCGTCCTCGGTGATCCGCTTGGCCAGACCCTTGCGCTGCAGCAGGTCGAAGACGCCGCGACCACGCTTGATGTCGTGGTAGGCCAGGTCGAGCTGGGCGATCTTCGGATCCGACAGCTCCATGTTGTAGCGGTCCTGGTAGCGCTGGAACAGCTTGCGCTTGATCACCCAGTCGATCTCGGTGTCGACCTTGGCGAAGTCCTGCGCCTCGACGGCGTCAAGGGTGCGGCCCCACAGGTCGACCACCGCGTCGACCTGCGGATCGCGGTCGCGGTTGCGGAGGTGCTCGACGGCGCGGGCGTAGTACTCGCGCTGGATCTCGAGCGCGCTGGCCTGCCTGCCACCGGCCAGCCGCACCGGACGGCGACCGGTCAGATCGTGGCTCACCTCGCGGATCGCCCGGATCGGGTTGTCGAGGGCGAAGTCGCGGAACGAGACGCCCGCCTCGATCATCTCCAGCACCAGCGACGCCGTGCCCACCTTGAGCATCGTCGTCGGCTCGGCCATGTTGGAGTCGCCCACGATCACGTGCAGGCGCCGGTACTTCTCGGCGTCGGCGTGCGGCTCGTCGCGGGTGTTGATGATCGGGCGCGAGCGGGTGGTCGCCGAGGAGACGCCCTCCCAGATGTGCTCGGCACGCTGCGAGAGGCAGAACGTGGCCGCCTTGGGCGTCTGCAGCACCTTGCCCGCACCGCAGATGAGCTGGCGGGTGACCAGGAACGGCAGCAACACGTCGGAGATCCGGGAGAACTCACCCGCGCGCACCACGAGGAAGTTCTCGTGGCAGCCGTAGGAGTTGCCCGCGGAGTCGGTGTTGTTCTTGAACAGGTAGATGTCGCCGCCGATGCCTTCCTCGGCGAGCCGCTGTTCGGCGTCTATCAGCAGGTCTTCCAGCACCCGCTCGCCCGCCCGGTCGTGGGTGACCAGCTGCACCAGGCTGTCGCATTCTGCCGTGGCGTACTCGGGATGCGATCCGACGTCGAGGTACAACCTGGCACCGTTTCGAAGGAAGACATTAGAGCTACGGCCCCAGGACACCACCCGGCGGAACAGGTACCGGGCCACCTCGTCGGGGGACAGCCGACGGTGACCGTGGAAGGTGCATGTCACACCGAACTCGGTCTCGATCCCCATGATTCGTCGCTGCACACTATCGACACTACAGCCATGACCAGGGCCCGCGCGGCGCTCCGGACATCCCATTCGCATACGTGTTCACAACGATTCGGACAGCGAACGACCTCCGCGAGCACGACGAGAACGGGCCCCCGGACCGGATCGGTCCGGGGGCCCGTTCATGATCGTGACGGCGGGGTCTACTCCCCCGCGCCGTCCTCGGGCTCGGGCAGCTTCGCTTCCTTCACGGCTTTCGCCTTCGGCGTACCCAGCGCCTGCTCCAGGGCCGCACCCTGCAGCCGGCGGAACGCCCGGCGGGGCCGGGACTGCTCGAGCGTGGCCACCTCGAGGGAGGACTCACCGAGCACGCGCTTGTCCTTGTCGGCCTCGGGCTGACCGGCCTGCAGCGCCCCGATCGCCACCTTCAGCGCCTCGTCCAGGGTCAGACCCGGCTTGTAGGCGGCCTTGAGCGCGGTCACGATGGGCTCGGTGGTGCCGCCCATGACGACGTACTCGCGTTCGTCGACGATCGACCCGTCGAAGGTGATCCGGTACAGCACCGAGGTCGGCGACTGTTCCGGATACCCGACCTCGGCGACACACAGCTCCACCTCGTAGGGCTTGAGCTGATCGGTGAAGATCGAGCCCAGGCTCTGCGCGTAGAGGTTGGCCAGGCCACGGCCGGTGACATCGCGCCGGTCGTACTGATAGCCCTTGAGGTCGGCCTGCAGGATGCCGCCGCGGCGCAGGGCCTCGAACTCGTTGTACTTGCCGACCGCGGCGAAACCGACACGGTCGTAGAGTTCGCTGACCTTGTGCAACGTCGCCGAGGGGTTCTCGGCGACGAACAGCACGCCCTTGTCGTAGACCAGCACCACCACACTGCGACCGCGACCGATGCCCTTGCGGGCGAGCTCGGTCTTGTCGCGCATGATCTGCTCGGCCGAGGCGTAATACGGCAGCGTCATAGGACGGCGCCCCCTTCTTCCGCGGCTTCCCGGTCGGCGATCACGCCGCGGGCGATCTCGGCCAGGCGGTCCTCGCCCACCTCGGTCGCACCCTCGGCGTCGATCACCACCGCTGTCGGGTAGATGCCGCGCAGCATGTCCGGACCACCGGTGGCGGTGTCGTCGTCGGCGGCGTCGAACAGCGACTCCACCGCGATCCGCAACGCCCGGTCCTGATCGAGGCCGCGCTGGTAGAGCTTCTTGAGCGAGGACTTCGCGAACATCGAACCGGAGCCGACCGCGGTGTAGCCGAACCGCTCCTCGCTGCGCCCGCCGACCACGTCGTAGGACACGATGCGGCCGGATTTGTCGAGGTCGGCGATCTGGTCGTCGTAGCCGACGAGGATCGGCACGACGGCCAGACCCTGCAGGGCGGCCGGCAGGTTGTCGCGGACCATCTTCGACAACTTGTTGGCTTTACCGTCGAAGGTCAGCGGCACGCCTTCGATCTTCTCGTAGTACTCGAGCTCCACCGCGAACAGCCGGATCATCTCGATCGCGATGCCCGCGGTGCCCGCGATGCCCGCCGCCGAGAAGGTGTCGGTGATGTACACCTTCTCGGTGTCGCGACTGGCCAGCAGGTTGCCCATGGTGGCCCTGCGGTCGCCCGCGATGAGCACGCCACCCCGATAGGTGACCGCGACGATGGTGGTGCCGTGCGGCGCCAGATCCTTCGCCGCGGTCAGATCCGAGGCGCCGAACCTGTTGCCGGGCAACAGGTCCGGAGCGTGCATGCGGAGATGTTCGGTGAACGAGGAGAGAGCCTGCCCCGCGTGGAGGCGCAACGGGTCACCTGAGGTCACTGGCCGCCCTTCTGCACATATGCCCGCACGAAGTCCTCGGCGTTCTCCTCGAGCACGTCATCGATCTCGTCGAGCAGGTCGTCGGTTTCCTCCGCGAGCTTCTCGCGGCGTTCCTGACCCGCCGCGTCGACGCCCTCGGGACCCTCGTCCTCGTCGCCACCCCCGGCGCGCTTGGTCTGCTCTTGTGCCATGGCAGCCGACCTCCTCTTTCCTCATCATGACCGCGACCTTTCGGATGAGCACGGTCGGCGATCATGAGCGATGTTCGTGCTCGTCCCACAACCCTACCGAGCCGATCCGACAAGGTGGTCTATTAGCGATCGGATTGTCGCCCTGTCGTGCCGGAAAACGCCTCAGTGCGTGAGCTGGTCGACCAGGTCGGCGGCCGACTGCGCGGCGTCGAGCAGCTTCCCGACGTGCGCTTTCGTGCCGCGGCGCGGCTCCAGGGTGGGGATTCGCACCAGCGAATCGCCACCGAGGTCGAAGATCACCGAATCCCAACTGGCGGCGGCGATATCGGCGCCGAACCGGCGCAGGCACTCACCGCGGAAGTACGCGCGGGTGTCGGTCGGCGGCTTGGTCATCGCGTCGAGCACCTGCTGCTCGCTGACGAGCCGCTTCATCGAGCCGCGCGCCACCAGGCGGTTGTAGAGGCCCTTGTCCAGGCGCACATCGGAGTACTGCAGGTCCATCAGGTGCAGCTTGGGCGCGGCCCAGCCCAGGCCCTCGCGGCTGCGCATGCCCTCGAGCAGGCGTAGCTTGGCCGGCCAGTCGAGCAGGTTGGCGCACTCCATCGGGTCGCGCTCGAGCAGGTCCAGGACCATGGCCCAGTTGTCGACGATGTCGCGCACGCGCGGGTCGTCGTTGCCCTCGCGGTCGATGAACTTGGCGACGCGCTCGTGGTAGAGCCGTTGCAGCGCAAGGCCGGTCAGCTCGCGGCCGTCGGCCAGCGCCACGGTGGCGCGCAGCGACGGGTCGTGGCTGATCTGGTGCACGGCGGTGACCGGGCGGGCCAGCTGGAACTCCGAGAGGTCCTCGCCCGCCTCGATCAGATCCAGCACCAGCGCGGTGGTGCCGACCTTCAGGTAGGTCGACATCTCGGCCAGGTTGGCGTCGCCGATGATCACGTGCAGGCGCCGGTACTTGTCGGCGTCGGCGTGCGGCTCGTCGCGGGTGTTGATGATGCCGCGCTTGAGCGTGGTCTCCAGGCCGACCTCGACCTCGATGTAGTCGGCGCGCTGGGACAGCTGGAAGCCCGCGTGGTCGCCGGACTGGCCGATGCCGACCCGGCCGGACCCGCAGATCACCTGGCGGGAGACGAAGAACGGCGTGAGCCCCGCGATGATGTGGCTGAACGGGGTGTCGCGGTTCATCAGGTAGTTCTCGTGGGTGCCGTAGGAGGCGCCCTTGCCGTCGACGTTGTTCTTGTACAGCTGCAGGCGCGGTGCGCCGGGGACGCTGGAGGCGTGCCGGGCGGCGGCCTCCATCACCCGCTCGCCCGCCTTGTCCCAGATGACCGCGTCGAGCGGGTCGACCACCTCGGGCGCGGAGTACTCCGGATGGGCGTGGTCGACGTAGAGCCGGGCGCCGTTGGTGAGGATCATGTTCGCCGCGCCGACCTCGTCGGCGTCGATCACGGGAGCGGGTCCGCTCATCCGGCTCAGGTCGAAACCACGCGCGTCACGCAGCGGGGATTCCACCTCGTAGTCCCAGCGCGTCCGCTTGGCCCGCGGTACGCCCTCGGCGGCGGCGTAGGCGAGAACGGCCTGGGTGGAGGTGAGGATCGGGTTGGCCGTCGGCTCCGTGGGGGTCGAGATGCCGTACTCGACCTCGATTCCGATGATGCGCTGCATGCTGTCGAGCCTAGGCGACGGGCCCGACGCGCACCGGCATCTCGGCCCAGCGGCCTCCGGCGCCCCGGGCTCACCCGCGCGGACGCAGGCCGGTGAGCAGGCCGGCGACGTCCGGCTGCTGTCGGCGATCGGGCGCACCCCCGGTCCCCCGCTCGGCGGACCCGGGGTGGTCCTCGCGGGCGATCCGGCGGGCGGGGCCCGGCCGAGATACTCGAAGCCATGAGCGAATCCGTGCAACAGCTCACCGGCGAGGTGACCGAACGGCCGACCCGGCTGCTCGCGCTCGATGTCCTGCGTGGCATCGCGATCCTGGGCACCCTCGGTACCAATATCTGGATCTTCACCGATCCGGCCGGGTTGACCGGCTACATCGATGGGCTCGGCGCCGCCGCGACCGACGGCTGGCTGTGGACCGAACGGGTGCTCCAGCAACTGGCCCAGGGCAAGTTCCTCGGCCTGCTGACGGTGATGTTCGGGATCGGGCTGGCCATCCAGCAGGATTCGGCCCGGCGCGGCGGACGCCGCTGGCCGGGCCGCTATCCCGTGCGAGCGGGCCTGCTCTTCCTGGACGGCCTGGTGAACTTCCTGCTCGTCGCCGAGTTCGACGTGCTGATGGGGTACGCGGTCACCGGCCTGGTCGTCGCCTACCTGCTGGCGACGAGCGACCGGGCGCAACGCCGGTGGCTGATCGTCGCGGCGTCGATCCACGTGACGATGCTGACCCTGATCGCGGCCGCCCTGACCTTCGCGCCCGCCGCGGAGCCGTCGGCTACCGAACCCCTCGACCCGAATCCCTACGCGGACGGCTCCTTCTGGGATCTGGTGCTGTTCCGGATCGAGAATGCCGGGGCCTTCCGGGTGGAGGCGATCTTCGTCTTCCCGATGTCGGTGGCGCTGTTCCTGCTCGGCGCGCGGCTGTATCGCGCCGGGGTGTTCCAGCCCGCGGGGGCGCGCATCCGCCGCCGGCTGCTGGTGATCGGCTTCGGTATCGCGGCGCCGCTGGACTTCACGGTCGGCGTCTTCGGTGGCGGCGACCTGGTGCTGCTCACCCGCTACGGCACGGCGCCGTTCGTCGCGCTGGGCATTCTCGCGGCGGTCGCGGAGTTCTATCTGCGCAGGTCGCGGGTCGGCTACGCGGGGGCGCGGCTGAGCGAGGTCGGCCGGACGGCACTGAGCTGCTACATCCTGCAGAATCTGATCGCCGGAATGCTCTGCTACGGCTGGGGTTTCGGGCTCGCCGCGAGCGTCACACCGTCCGCGCGGGTGCCGTTCACGATCGGGATCTACCTGCTGGTGGTCGTCCTGATCACGATGTTCGCCCACTTCTGGTTGCGCCGCTTCGAGCGCGGCCCGGTCGAATGGCTGTGGCAGCGCACCTATCAGCTGCTCACGCCGGCGGGGTGAGTCAGCGCAGCCGCTCCGCCGGTGGCGGGGCGGCATCGGGCGCGACCAGCAGGTCGGCCACCAGCGAATCCCGTTGCAGCGGGACACCGAGGCTGCGGGCGTTGCCCTCGAACAGCGACAGCACCGACTCGGTCAGGATGCCCTGGATCTGTTCGGCCGACAGCACCGGCTCCGGGTCGGCGCGCCAGCTGGCCACCACGCCGTCGACCAGGCCGACCATGCCGAAGGCCATCGGCCGGGCACGGGCGGGATCGATCCCGAAGCGGGCCAGCGTGGCGGCGAACATGTCGGCCAGCTGCCCACCGACCTGGCGCCCCGCGCCGCCCAGGGTGGCGGCGCCGCCGTCGGGCGCGGCGTCACCGAGGAAGCGGTGCAGGTTGGGGTGGCGTTCGATCCAGCCGAGGTAGGTGCCGATGGCGCCGCGCACCGCGTCCTTGAGCGTCCCGTCCGGCTCCAGCGCGGGCAGCAACTCCGCGAGCAGCAGCTCCAGGATGCGCTGGCGGGCGAGGGCGTCGAGTTCGGCGCGGCCGCCGACGTGCCGGTACACCACCGGCCGGGGCAGGCCCAGGTGCTCGGCGATCAGCTGCACCGAGATCTCGAGCCCGTGTTCGTCGATCACCTCGATGGCGGCATCGATCATCTCCGCCCGGCGGCGGGCCTTGTGGCCGTGCCAGCGGGTGGCGCGCCCGTCACCGACGGGCTGCGCGTCCTGGGCGGAAGGTGCAGTCACAGTGCCAACGATACCCGGACCGGAGGTGACCGTGACACAGCGTTCCACCAACCACCCGCCGCCGATCGGTATGCTCGGCGGCATGCGGTCCCGGGCAGTGCTGATGGCGTACGCGGTGCTCGCGTGCGTGCTGCCCGCGTTCGTGCTGCTGACGACGCCCGGCGGCGACACCGCCCGCATGCTGGCCTTCGGCGCGGTCGCCGCGGCCATGGTGTGCGCGCTGGTCGCGATCACCACGCACCGGCAGCTGCCGGTCCGGGTCGCCACCGCCGGTCCACCCCGCTCGGCCGAGCGCCGCCTGCGGGGTTCCTTTCTGCGCCAGAGCAATCCGGACGCCGCGGGCCGCCCACGTCCGCGAGCACCGGGGATCGATCACCACTGACGGGTAGCGCCGTGCGCGCTACCGGTCGGCTGCCGTGATCCCACTCCCCTCTCGTGCGCGCTCGCGCACGTTGTCCGGACAGGTCGTTCCGTCATGCTCGATTTCGTGTACTTCCCGGTGTCCGCCGTGCTCTGGTGCTGGCACCGGCTCCTCGCCGTCCCCCTCGGTCCCGCCGACGGCCTCGCCTGGCTGCTGGCCGTGGTCGCCCTCGTCGTCACCGTCCGCGCGCTGCTCGTCGTCCCGGCGCTGCGGCAAGCCCGCTCCCAGGCCGTGCTGCGGTCGCTGCGACCACAGCTCGACAAGATCCGTGCCCAGCACCCCGGCGACCAGCGCGCGCAGGCCGAGAAGACCCGGGCGCTGCACCGCGACCACGGGGTGCGCCTGTTCGGCGGGTTCGTTCCGATGATCGCCCAGGCCCTGGTGTTCCTCGGCCTGTTCCACGTCCTGCGCTCGTTCGACCGCACCGGCGCCTACGCGGTCGGCCCGTTCGCCGCGACCGATGCCCCGCTGCCGCCCGCGGTGAACAGCGCGACGCCGAACTATCTGTTCGGGGTGCGCGAGGTGAACGCCTTCCTCGACGCCAGGGTCTTCGGCGCTCCGCTGTCGGCGACCCTGACCGGGGCGGGCGAGGTGTTCGTCTCGGTCGCCGCGCTCGCGATTCCGCTGGTGCTGATCACCGCGCTCGCCACCCACCTCACCGCCCGGCTGACCCCGCCCGCGACCGACACCACGTCCGCGATCCTGCGCCGGTTGTCGCTGTGGGTGTTCCCCGTGGGCGCGCTGGTCAGCGGCGCGATCCTGCCCGTCGCCGTGCTCACCTACTTCGCCACGAACGCGGTGTGGACGTGCGGGCAGCAGTATCTGATCCGCCGCAAGCTCGACGCCGAGGCCGCCGCCGCGGCGGCGCTGTCGGCCGCGCGCGCGAAGGCGGCCGCGCCGCGACCGGGGGTGAAGCCGACACGGCGGCGCCGCTGAGACGCGTTACCCTCGGGCGGTGTCTGCGCATCCGGAGTCGGAACTGCTCGCCGTGTACGACGCCGAAGGTGCGGTGATCGGCGCGGCCGAGCGGGGCACGGTCTATCGCGAGGGGCTCTGGCACGCCAGCGCGGGCGTGCTGGTGCGCTCCACCGACGGCCGCCGGATCTATGTCCACCGGCGCACCGACAGCAAACTCGTCTTCGCCGGCCTGCACGACTGCCTGGCCGGGGGCGTCGTCGACGCGGGCGAGGATCCCGCCGACACCGCCCGGCGCGAACTCCGCGAGGAACTCGGCATCACCCCGGATGCCGACACGCCGATCACCTTGCGCGCCACCGCGTCCTGGGACGGCAGCTGGGCGGGCAGGCCGCTGCGCTGCCATCTGTTCGGCTACGAGATCCGCGCCGACGGCCCGGTCCACCACCAGCCGTCCGAGATCGCGGACGGCTGGTGGTGGACCGACGCCGAACTCCGGGCACACCTGGCCGATCCGGCCTGGCCGTTCGTCCCCGACACCCGGATCCTGCTCGGCGAGCTGCTGGCTCAGTAGACGATCACCTGCCAGGTCTGCATGCTGAACGGCAGGTCACAGGCGGTTTCGGAGTGGAAACCGCCGAACGCGGGCTGCCCGTAGCGCTCGTAGCTGCTGAACCAGCTCCACCAGGCCCAGCAGGTGACGCGAACCTGGTGCCAGACCGGGTCGCCACACTGGGAGAAGGCGCCGGTGCCGGCAATGGGGTTCACCGAGCAGTGACCCGGTGGTTGCGCCTGGACGGGTCCGGCGAGCAGAGTCGAGGCGCCGATGAGACCGGCGGCCGTGGCTCCCACAGCGATCTTGCGTAGAGATTTCATGACAACCTCCCACCGCGTGGAGTTCCCGCTGTCGAACCCGCCGGCATCCACGTTCGGTTCGATATCCGCCTCGGGACACCGCGTCCCGATGATGTGATCTACATCACCCAAACCGCGGTCGCCGTTACGCCCTCGTCCGAAGAGTTATCGCCGGGCAAGCCACGATCAGTCGAGCGACCGCAGCGATTCCTCGTCGCGGGCCACCACCGCGCCACCGTCGGCGGTGAGCACGATCGGACGCTGGATCAGCTTGGGGTGCTCGGCGAGTGCGGCCAGCCACCGGTCGACATCGGCGTCGGTCCGACCCCAGCCCGCCATGCCGAGATCCTTGGCGATCTGCTCACCGGTGCGGGTGATGTCCCACGGCCGCGCGCCGAGCCGGGCCAGCACCGCGCGCAATTCCTCGACCGTCGGCGGATCGTCGAGGTAGCGCCGCACCGTGTACTCGACTCCGGCGGCGTCCAGGTGCGCGGTGGCGTTGCGACTCTTCGTGCAGCGGGGGTTGTGCCAGATCTCGGTCATACCCGCAGCGTAGTGGGCGGGCACGGACGCGAACTGCGGGCGCGGGCGCACCGGCCGATACTGGAGGGATGAGCGACACCGCGCCCTCCGAAAACCCGTACGGCACACCGACAACCACCGGTCCCGAACCGATCCGCCCCTCCCAGGGCCGGGTCAACACCCTCGTCCGCGGCCTGCTGAAGGTGCCGGTGCTGTCCGGCATCGTCGGCAAGCGGCTGGCGACCCTGCACGTCACCGGCCGCAAGTCCGGCACGGTCTACGACGTCCCGGTCGCCTACACCGTCCACGACGGCGCGCTGCTGATCGGCACCGCCCTGCGCCCGTGGGTCAAGAACCTGCGCGGCGGCGCCGAGGTGCGCCTCTCGCGCGGGCGATCCCCCGAATCCTTCACCGCCACCGTGCATTCCGACGAGCAGGCGGTGCTCGACCTGTACACGGTGATCGCCCGCGACAACAAGCAGAACGCCAAGTTCAACGGCATCGGCTTCACCGCCGACGGCGAGCCGTCCAAGGCCGACATCTACCAGACCTGGCAGCAGGGCGGCGTGGTCGTCGAGCTCATCCCGCGCTGACCGCACGACGACGGCCCGGCGGACCCACCCGCCGGGCCGTCGTCGGGTCCGGCCTACTTGCCGCCTTCGGTGGGCGTGACCTGAGTGGGCTGGAATCCGGCCCCGGTCACCTCGACGCCGGCGGCCCGCAGCTGATCGAGGGCCTTGGTGACGTACTCGGTGGTGTAGGCGTCGGGGCCGGGATCCTTGGTCAGCACCGTCGCGCCCTCGGCGTTCCTGGTCTCCTTGGCGATGGTCACCGTGCGGTCCCAGGCCGCCTTGTCGACGGTGCCGATCCCGGCGGGCGAGGGCCAGATCAGCTTGTTCACCTCGTTGATCTGCCACTGCTGGTGCCCGGCGCCCAGCGTCGCGCCCGCGGCGACGGTGATGTCACGGCACTTGTCGAGGTTGTCCCGGCAGAACGCCCAGCCCTTCAGCGAGGCGACCAGGAACTTCACCGTCTGCTCCTGGTACTTCGGATCCTTCAGCTTCTCGGTGTTGGCCCACAGCGCGTCCTGCAACATCGCCACGCCTTCGGCATTCCAGTCGATGGTGGTGAAATCCTCGGCCGTGTAGAGCTTTCCGGTGGCCGGGTTCTTCGTCTCGAGCAGCTGGGCGTACTCGTTGTAGGACATGGCCTGGGCGGCGGCGATGTCCTTGGCGAGGAAGGCGTTCATGTCGAACTGCTGCTGGACCAGCTTCACGTCCTTGGCCGGGTCGATGCCCGCCTTGGTCATCCCGGCGAAGAGCTCGAATTCGTTGCCGTAGCCCCAGTTTCCGACGGTCTTGCCACGCAGGGCGGCCGGTCCGGTGATGTTGTCGGCCTTGAACGAGACCTGCTTGGTGCCCGAACGCTGGAACACCTGCGCGATCTCGGTGATGCCGGCGCCCGCCTCCCGCGAGGCCAGCGCCTTGGGTACCCAGGCCACCGCGTAGTCGGCCTGGCCCTGGGCGAGCACGGTCTGCGGGACGATGTCGGTGCCGCCGTCGAGGATCTCCACCGACAGCCCCTGCTCCCGGTAGAACCCCTGGTCGACGGCCGCCAGGTACCCGGCGAACTGGCCCTGTTTGAACCACTGCAACTGCAGCTTCACCTTGGTGAGACCGTCGGCGGTGGTCTCCGAGGCGGTGTCGGTGGTGCTGCAGCCGGTCAGCGCGGCGGCGGCGAGCGCGGCCAGCGCCAGACAACTGCGCAGCCGGAGTGCGGTCTTGCTCATGGATGGATCTCCCTCATCGGATCGTGGACAGCAGTGGGGTGCGGGGTCGGCGGGTGAGCTGTTCGAGGAGCAGGACCGCGGCGAGGAAGACCAGGCCGACGGCCATCGCGCCGACCACGTACGCCCAGGCCCGCGGATAGGCGGTATTGGCGGCGGCGGAGGTGATCCGGCTGCCGAGCCCGTTCTGGAGGCCGCCGAAGTATTCGGCGATGACGGCCGCGATGACCGCGCCGGGCGCGGCGATCCGCAGTCCGGTGAACAGGTGCGGCAGCGCGGCGGGCAGCCGCACGGTGCGGGTGACCTGCCAGTCGGTGGCGGCGTAGGAGGTCATCAGGTCGGCCTGCACCTTCGGCACCTGACGCAGGCCGCGCGCGGTACTGACGAACACCGGGAAGAACACGACGATGGTGACGACGATCCGGCGGGGTGTCTCCGTGGTGGTCGAGTACATCGTGTTCAGCAACGGCGCGAGCGCCACGATGGGCACGGCGGCCGCGGCGGCGGCCAGCGGGGTGAGCAGCCCGTCGACGATCCGGAACCGCACCGCGAGCACGGCGGCGGCGATCCCGAGCACCGTCCCGACCACGAACCCGACCAGCGCGTTGGCCCCGGTGGCCAGCGCGGCGTCCAGGATCCGGCCCGCGTTGCCGGCGAACTGCTCGGCGATCGCGCTCGGCGCGGGCAGCAGGAACGACGGCACTCCCGCCGCGACGGTGAGCACCTGCCACAGCGCCAGCACGACGACACCCACCACGATCGGTGGCAGCCAGGTCCTCATGGCAGGTCCCGTCCGGCCACGGCCTGCTCCGTGTGCTCCCCGCGCAGCGCGGCACGCACGGCGGCCACCGCGGCGAAGAACTCCGCCGAGGATCGCACGTCGGCGTCGGTGTCGCGCCCCCACCCGCCGGTGGGCACGATGTCGCTGATCCGGCCGGGCCGCGCCGAGAGCACCACCACCCGGTCCGACAGGTACACCGCTTCGGGGATCGAGTGCGTCACGAACACCACCGCGGCGCCGGTCTCCCCCGCGATCCGCAGCAGCTCGCCCTGCATCCGCTCCCTGGTCATCTCGTCGAGCGCGCCGAACGGCTCGTCCATCAGCAGCAGCGCCGGGGTCCGGGCCAGGGCCCGCGCGATCGCGACGCGCTGCTGCATGCCGCCGGACAGTTCGGCCGGGTAGCGGTCGGCGAACTCGGTGAGCCCCGCCATGGCGAGCAGTTCGGCGCTGCGGGCCCGGCGCTGCGCCTTGGGGACCCGGTGCAGTTCCAGCGGCAGTTCGACATTGGCGGCGACGGTGCGCCAGTCCAGCAGGCCCGCCTGCTGGAAGGCGATGCCGTAGTCCTGGTCGATCCTGGCCTGCCGGGCGGTCTTGCCGTGCACGGTCACGGTGCCGCCGGTCGGCGTCTCCAGATCGGCGATGATCCGCAGCAGGGTGGACTTGCCGCAGCCGGAAGGCCCGATGAGGGAGACGAATTCGCCCGGGGCGACGGTGAGGGAGACATCGGCGAGCGCGGTCACGGCACCGGCGGCGAAGGTCTTGCCGAGGTGGGTGAGTTCGACCGCCGGTGGCGGCGGGGCGCCGACTGCTGACGAGGTCATGCGATGCGTGCTTCTTCCTGGACAACGAGAACTACGAGGAGGGATCGCCGGTGCCCGGCGGATGGTTGTAGCGGCGCACGGCCAGCTCGACGAGGCCGACCAGTCCGGTCAGCACCACCCCGAGCAGGGCCGCGGCGATGACCGCCGCGTAGAGCCGGGCGGCGTCACCGGTGGCCTGCTGGGAGAACACGATGATCTGGCGGCCGATCCCGCCCGCGGTGCCGGTGGAGATCTCGGCGACCACCGCGCCGATCACGGCCGCGGCGGCGGCCAGCCGCAACGCGGGCATCAGCGACGGCACCGCGGCGGGAAAACGCAAGCGGGTCAGGGTCGCCCACCATCCCGCCGAACAGCTGCGCATCAGCTCCACCGAGGCCGCCGACGGCGCGTGCAGGCCGCGCAGCATGCCGATCGCGACCGGGAAGAACGCCAGGTAGGCGGCGATCACGACGATGCTCATCCACGGCCGCCACGGCTGCCCGCCGATGGCGAGCTTGCCACCCCACGCGGCCACCAGCGGGGCCAGCGCGATCAGCGGAACGGTCTGCGAGAGCACGACATACGGCAGGATGCCACGCTCGAGCGGGCCGAATCGCTGCATCGCCACCGCGAGCGCGATGCCGATCACCGTGCCGAGCAGCAGCGCGAGCAGGGCGAGCGTCAGGGTGAATCCGGCGGTGCGCAGCAGCGTCGTGCCGACGGTGCCGGTGCCGTCGGCCTCGCCGAGCACGGTCACCACCGACCACACGTGCGGCAGCGCGGCGTCGCCGGTGCGCGGCAGCACCCGCACCCCGCCGATGCGCACGCCGTCGGCCGGGACGAGCAGCTTCACCAGTTCCCAGATCACCGCGACCGACACGAACGCGGCGACCGCGTAGCCGATGCGCGCCGCGCGGGCCCGGTGCGCCGAGCGGGGCCGCAGCGGCGCGGGCGCGAGCACCGTCACCGGCGGTTCCGGCGCCACCGCGGTCATCCGGCGTCCCTGGTGGCCGTGACCGGCAGGTGCAGCCGGGGCAGCACCTGCTCGCCGTAGGCCTCGAGGGTGGCCGTCTTGGCATCGTGCTGCAGGTAGACGGCGAACTGGTCGACGCCGAGCCGCTCCAGCTCCCACAGCCGTTCCAGCTGCTCGTCGGGCGTGCCGAGCAGGCAGAACCGGTCGACGATCTCGTCGGGCACGAACTCCGCGTGCGTATTGCCCGCCCGTCCGTGCTCGTTGTAGTCGTAGCCCTGCCTGCCCGCGATGTAGTCGGTGAGCGCGGCCGGGATATCGCCGCCCGCACCGTATCTCGCGACGATGTCGGCCACGTGGTTGCCGACCATGCCGCCGAACCAGCGACACTGTTCCCTGGCGTGGTCGAGCCCGGCCGGGGTCCCGTCGGTGACGTAGGCGGGTGCGGCGACGCAGATCGTGACCGAGCGGGGATCGCGGCCTGCGGCCTCGGCGGCGCCGCGCACCTTGGCGATGGTCCACGCGGTGATGTCGGGGTCGGCGAGCTGGAGGATGAAGCCGTCGGCCACCTGACCGGTCAATTCGAGGGCTTTGGGCCCGTACCCGGCGACCCACACCTCCAGCCGGGAGTCCGCGGCCCACGGGAACCGCACCTCGGTGTCGCCGACCCGGGCGGTGCGCCCGTTGGCGAGTTCGCGGATCACCTCCACCGAATTCCGCAGCGTCGCCAGAGTGGTCGGCTTGCCGCCGAGGGTGCGCACCGCCGAATCACCGCGTCCGATACCGCAGATGGTGCGGTTGCCGAACATCTCGTTGAGCGTGGCGAAGGTCGACGCGGTGACCGTCTGGTCCCTGGTCGCCGGGTTGGTGACCATCGGACCGACGATCACCTTGCGGGTGGCGGCCAGGATCTGGCTGTAGATCACGTACGGCTCCTGCCACAGCAGGTGCGAGTCGAACGTCCAGACATGCGAGAACCCGTGTGTCTCGGCCACTCTGGCCAGCTCGATCACCCGCGACGCGGGTGGGGTGCACTGCAGGACGACACCGATGTCCATGGCACTCTCCGTTCGGATAGGGGTTCTTACAGGAGGTTCTGCGACAGCCCGCGCCGCACGAAACGGCCGTGCCCGGCGCGGCCGTGATAGGCGCCGCCGTCGACGATCACCCGGCCACGGGACAGGACGGTGTCGACGTGGCCGTCGATCTCGAAGCCCTCCCAGGCCGAGTGGTCCATGTTCATGTGGTGGGTCTTGCCGAGGCCGATGCTGGTGTGCCCGTTCGGGTCGTAGATCACCACGTCGGCGTCGGCGCCCGGACTGATCACCCCCTTGCGCGGATACATCCCGAACATCCGGGCCGGCGCGGTGCAGCAGACCTCCACCCAGCGTTCCAGCGAGATCCGCCCGTCCTTGACGCCCTGGAACAGCAGATCCATCCGATGCTCGACGCCGCCGATCCCGTTGGGGATCTTGCTGAAATCGCCGAGGCCGAGTTCCTTCTGGTCCTTCATGCAGAACGGGCAGTGGTCGGTGCTGACCGCGGTGACGTCACCGGTGCGGATGTAGCGCCACAGTTCGTCCTGATGGCCCTCGGCCCGCGACCGCAGCGGGGTCGAGCAGACCCACTTGGCGCCCTCGAAACCCGGTGCGCCCAGCTGTTCTTCGAGCGAGAGGTACAGGTACTGCGGACAGGTCTCGGCGAAGACGTTGCGGCCCGCGTCGCGCGCGGTGACGATCTGTTCCATCGCCTGCTTGGCCGAGACGTGCACCACGTACAGCGGCGCGCCGGTCAGCTGCGCCAGCATGATCGCCCGGTGGGTCGCCTCCTCCTCCATCTCCCACGGCCTGCTGGTGCCGTGGAAGTACGGCGCGGTGTCGCCGCGGGCCAGCGCCTGCTCCACCAGCACATCGATGGCGATGCCGTTCTCGGCGTGCATCATCAGCAGCGCGCCGAGGTCACCCGCGGTCTGCATGGCCCGCAGGATCTGCCCGTCGGTGGAGTAGAAGACGCCCGGGTACGCCATGAACAGCTTGAAGCTGGTAACACCCTCGGCGACGAGTTCGCTCATCCCCTTGAGTGATTCGTCGTTGACGTCACCGATGATCTGGTGGAAGCCGTAGTCGACGGCGCAGTTGCCCGCTGCCTTCTCGTGCCATTCGGCCAGGGTGTCCTGCACCCGCTGCCCCGGCTTCTGCACCGCGAAATCGACGATGGTGGTGGTGCCGCCCCAGGCCGCGGCCCTGGTGCCGGTCTCGAAGGTGTCGCTGGCCTCGGTGCCGCCGAACGGCAGCTGCATGTGGGTGTGGCCGTCGACGCCGCCGGGGATCACGTATTTGCCGGTCGCGTCGATGACGGTGTCGGCGGTGGCGGCCAGGTCGGACCCGAGCACGGTCGAGCCCGGGTGCAGCACCGCGACGATGGTCTCGTCCTCGATCAGCACGTCGAGCAGCTGGGACCCGGTGGCGCTGACCACCGTCCCGCCGTGGATGAAGGTGCGCATCAGGGCTCCACCAGCGATCCGTAGGCGTCGGGTCTGCGGTCGCGGTAGAAGGCCCACCGATCCCGCACCACCTTGATCAGGTCCATGTCGAGATCACGGACGACCAATTCCGGCGCGGTGTCGGAGGCGACCTCGCCGACGAATTTCCCCTCGGGGTCGACGAAATAGCTCGTGCCGTAGAAATCGTCGTCGCCGTATTCGGCTTCGATCCCGACCCGGTTGATCGCGCCGATGTAATACTCGTTGGCCACCGCGGAGGCCGGCTGTTCCAGCTTCCACAGATAACTCGACAGTCCGCGCGAGGTCGCCGACGGGTTGAACACGATTTCCGCGCCCGCGAGTCCGAGCGCCCGCCACCCCTCCGGGAAATGGCGGTCGTAACAGATGTAGACGCCCACCTTGCCGACCGCGGTGTCGAACACCGGCCAGCCCAGATTGCCCGGCCGGAAGTAGAACTTCTCCCAGAATCCGCGCACCTGCGGAATGTGGTGTTTGCGGTATTTGCCCAGGTAACTACCGTCGGCGTCGATCACCGCCGCGGTGTTGTACAGCACGCCCGGCTGCTCCTGCTCGTACACCGGCAGCACCATCACCAGATTCAGTTCGGCGGCCAGGGCGGCGAACCGCTCGGTCGTCGGGCCGGGCACCGATTCGGCGTAGTCGTAGAACTTCGGGTCCTGCTGCTGGCAGAAATACGGTCCGTAGAACAACTCCTGGAAGCAGATCACCTGCGCGCCCTGCGCCGCCGCCTGCCGGGCGTAGTCCTCGTGGGCCTTGATCATGGATTCTTTGTCGCCGGTCCAGGTGGTCTGGACCAGGGCCGCTCTGACGATTCCCATGCTTTGTTATATTGCCCCCTCCGACGATCGCATTGTGTTACATCTGCGCGGAAACAGTTTCGTTGTCGTAAAACCTGGCGGTGTACCGGGGATAGGGTTTGTTACGGCCGCAGAATGGGGCCATGACCGACGTCTCGCCGACCGTGCTGCCCGCGGACTTCGCCGGGGACCTCGACGAGCGCAGCGCCGCCGGGATCGCCGCCGCCGTCGGCCGCCGGATCCGTTCCGGCGCACTGGCTCCCGGGACCCGGCTGCCGACCGTGCGCGAGGTCGCGCGGGAGCTGCGGGTCTCCCCCGCCACCGTCAATCAGGCGTGGCGAGCGCTGGCGGCCACCGGCGCGATCGTCGCCAGGGGGCGGGCGGGCACCTTCGTCGGCGAGCTGCCGCCGGAGCCCGCCGGGCGCTATCAGCGGCTGCATTCGCCCTCCGACAACGCCTTTCGCGTCGATCTGTCCCGCGGCACCCCCGATCCGGCGCTGCTGCCCGACCTGGCCGCCGCCCTGCACGCCCTGTCCCGCGACACCGCGCCGGGCGATCTGTCGGCGCACTATCTCGGCGAGGCGGTGCTGCCCACCCTCGCCACCACGCTGCGCGCCGACTGGCCGTGGCCGTGCGAGCGGCTGGCCGTGCTCGACGGCGCGCTCGACGCGGTCGACCGGCTGCTCGCCGCGCATGTCCGCTTCGGCGACCCGGTCATCGTGGAAGACCCCTGCTTTCCGCCGTTCCTCGATCTGCTGACCCGCCTCGGCGCCCGGCCGATCGCCGTGCGCCTCGACGAATCCGGTTTCCGCCCCGAGGAATTCGCGCGCGCCTTCGACGGCCCGGCACCCCGGGCGGTGATCCTGCAACCACGCGCGCACAACCCCACCGGCGCCTCGCTCGACGCCGCCCGGGTGCGCGCGCTCGCGGCGCTGCTGGCCCCGCACCCCGCCCTGATCATCGAGGACGACCACTCCGCCGGCATCGCGACCAGTCCGCTGCGCTCGCTCGCCGCCCGCTTCCCCGACCGCGGCGTCTACATCCGCTCGTACTCCAAATCCCATGGCGCCGACCTGCGCCTGGCCGTCGCGGGCGGCCCCGCGGCGCTGCTGGACCCGGTGGTCGAGCGCCGCATGCTCGGCCCCGGCTGGTCCAGCCGCCTGCTCCAGCGCGTGCTGCTCACCATGCTGCACGACGCGGACGCCCGCGCCACCGTCACCCGCGCCCGCCGCGAGTACCGGCGCCGCGCCACCGCCCTGCGCCGCGCCCTGGCCGCCCACGGCGTCACCGTCACCCCCGGCGACGGCATCAACCTCTGGCTCCCCGTCCACGACGAGAACGCCGCCATGATCAGCCTCGCCGCCGCGGGCATCAAGGCCGCGCCCGGCGGCCCCTTCACCGTCGCCGCCCAGCCGCCGACCGACCACCTCCGCCTCACCCTGGGCACCCTGTCCCCCACCGTCGACCTCCCCTGGCTGGCCGCCGAGCTGGCCGCCGCCACCGCCGCCACCCCCACCTACCGCCGCATCCGCCGCCCGTGAGCGGTCGGCGATCCGCCTGCCGAACGCTGCCCTGACCTGCCCCGGCCGGTCGCGTGCGGCGCCGATACGGCAGAATGGAACCTTCTCCCCCCGCGAAAGGCAGCAGTGGTGACGCTCGGCATGGTCCTCGGCGACGTGGTCCCGCGCATTTCGGCGCGGTAGCGACCGAGGCTGTCCGCTGCGCCTCTCGCACCCGGCGTCGAAGTGCTCGTCGTGTCACCAGCACCGTCGACCACCGGGAGACTCCCGTGTCCACCATCGTTTGGACCGAAGACCGCATCCAGCACACCGCGCCGTGGCATTCCGAGAACGGCGCGCCCGCGCCTGTCGCCGTGTCGACCGCCGACGATCGGCTGCCCGCCGATCAGGCGTTCCGGCGCATCCGCGCGGGCGAATCCCTGCTCTGGCAGGGCGACTACCACAACGGGCGACAACTGCTGGCGGCGTTGGGCCGTCGCGCCGACCGTGGACACCGCGCGTCCCCAGCCCGTGACTTGACGGCGCGCTACAGCGACGAGCGGGCCCGGAAACGCCGTCGCGCGGGCATTCTCGGCGCGGTACTGGTCCAGCTCGACGCGGCCGGCGGCCTCGCCCTGCGCCGGGCACCCGAGGTGCGGGCGGCCTGCGCCGCCGCCTACGGCCCGGCCGCCGCGAGCCGGGTCGTCACCTTCCCGGAACTGCTCGGGGTGCTCAGCGCCTACCGCTGGCAGCAGCAGGGCGTGGAGGTGCCCGCGCTCAGCGCCCGCATCCATCCCGGCTACGGCGTCTTCTCCCCCACCCGGGGCGAATACGTCGACCTGGTCGCGGACGCGCCGCTGGATCCCGAGGTGCGCACCGCCTTCGATCTGGGCACCGGCACCGGCGTGCTCGCCGCGCTGCTGGCCCAGCGCGGCGTCTCCCGGATCACCGCCACCGACATCAACCCGCGCGCGGTGCGCTGCGCGATCGGCAATCTCACCCGGCTCGGCTACGGCGACCGGATCACCGTCACCGGTCCCACGCTGTATCCGCAGGGGCGCGCCGATCTCGTCGTCTGCAATCCGCCCTGGCTCCCCGGCACACCGACCTCGGATCTGGAACGTGGTGTCTACGACCGGGATCAGTCGATGCTCACCGATTTCGCGCACGGCCTGCGCGCGCATCTGACGCCACGGGGCGAAGGCTGGCTGGTGCTGTCCGACCTGGCCGAACTACTCGGCCTGCGCTCGGCCGAGCACGTCCCCCGTCTGCTCGACGAGGCCGGACTGCGGGTGCTGGCCCGCCTCACCACCCGGCCGCGCCACCCGCGCGCCGCCGATCGCGACGATCCGCTGGCCGCGGCCCGCACCGCCGAGACCACCTCACTGTGGCGATTGCGGGCGCGCTAGCCGGGCGACCGAGTTCGGCGGTCCCTCCCCGCGTCGCGGCGACGACTGGCAGGATGCGCGGTACATCGTCCGGCAGCACCCCATTCCGAGGAGACACCGTCCAGGTGAGCAGTCATTCGCAGGACCGTTCCGTCGTCGGCACCACCCGGCGAGCCGCCTTCGGCCTCGGCGCCGTCGTGGCAGCCGTGGTGGCGATCGCCCCCGTCGCCCAGGCCGTGCCCGCCCATCAGGGATTCGTCCCCGGCTGCGCCCTGCTGGCCGCGCCCGGCGCGCCGAACGGCAAGCAGTGGACCACCGAACCCGCCCTCACGATCGACCCGGCGGCCGCCTACACCGCCACGCTCGACACCACCTGCGGCACCATCTCGATCACACTCGACGCCGCCGCGGCGCCGCGCACGGTGAACTCCTTCGCGTTCCTGGCGAACGAGGGCTACTTCGACCACACCCGCTGTCACCGGCTGACCACCCAGGGCATCTACGTCCTGCAGTGCGGCGATCCGACCGCGACCGGCATGGGCGGCCCCGGCTACAAGTTCGGCGACGAGAACCTGGCCGGCGCGGTCTACCCGGCGGGCACCGTGGCCATGGCCAACGCCGGCCCGGGCACCAACGGCAGCCAGTTCTTCCTGGTCTACCGCGACACCCAGCTGCCGCCCAACTACACCCCGTTCGGCCGGATCACCGCGGGGATGGACGCGCTGAACACCATCGCGAACGCCGGCGTGGCCGGTGGCGGGGCCGACGGCACCCCGGTGGCCGATGTGGTGTTCAACGCGGTGACCACCGCACAGGGCTGATCAACGACCGAGGGCCGCGTCTCCGAGAGTGGGAGACGCGGCCCTCGTCGGACGGCTGTGATCAGCCGGCGCTGATCGAGCTGAACAGGTTCTGAATGGTCTGCAGGATGATCTCGGTCAGCAGATCAGCGGCGGAACCGGCCATGACAACACTCCTCGTTTACGGGTCCTCATCAGGTGTAACGAACATCTGAAGCGTGCCCTATCCACTCTGTGTCGCGTGGCGTTTTCGTGAAAAAAACTCACACTGTCCCGGTACGCGGGAAGGCCGCGCTCCCGAGGGAACGCGGCCTTCCGCTGATCGGTCCTACAGGTACTGACCGGTGTTCGACTCCGTGTCGATCGCGCGGCTGGCCGAGGCGTTCTTGCCCGTGACCAGGGTACGGATGTAGACGATCCGCTCGCCCTTCTTGCCCGAGATCCGAGCCCAGTCGTCCGGGTTGGTCGTGTTGGGCAGGTCCTCGTTCTCGGCGAACTCGTCGACGATCGAGTCGAAGAGGTGCTGAATCCGCAGACCCGGGTTGCCGGTGTCGAGCACGGCCTTGATCGCGTACTTCTTCGCCCGGTCGACGATGTTCTGGATCATCGCGCCGGAGTTGAAGTCCTTGAAGTACAGGACCTCCTTGTCACCGTTGGCGTAGGTGACCTCCAGGAACCGGTTGTCGTCGCTCTCGGCGTACATCCGCTCGACGACCTTCTCGATCATCGCCTCCACACACGCGGCCTTGTCGCCGTCGAACTCGCGCAGATCGCTCTCGTGCAGCGGCAGCGTCTCGGTGAGGTACTTGGAGAAGATGTCCTGCGCCGACTCCGCGTCCGGCCGCTCGATCTTGATCTTCACGTCCAGGCGGCCCGGCCGCAGGATCGCGGGGTCGATCATGTCCTCGCGGTTGGACGCGCCGATCACGATGACGTTCTCGAGACCCTCGACACCGTCGATCTCCGAGAGCAGCTGAGGCACCACGGTGGTCTCCACATCAGAGGAGACACCCGAACCACGGGTCCGGAAGATCGAGTCCATCTCGTCGAAGAACACGATCACCGGGGTGCCCTCGGAGGCCTTCTCCCGCGCCCGCTGGAAGATGATCCGGATGTGGCGCTCGGTCTCACCGACGAACTTGTTGAGCAGCTCGGGGCCCTTGATGTTGAGGAAGAAGGACTTGGCCTCCTTGGCATCCTCACCACGGGCTTCGGCGATCTTCTTGGCCAGCGAGTTGGCAACGGCCTTGGCGATCAACGTCTTACCGCACCCGGGCGGACCGTAGAGCAGCACACCCTTGGGCGGGCGCAGCGCGTACTCGCGGAACAGATCCTTGTGCAGGAAGGGCAGTTCCACCGCGTCGCGGATCTGCTCGATCTGCCTGCCGAGGCCACCGATGTCGGTGTAGTCGACGTCGGGAACCTCTTCCAGCACAAGGTCTTCGACCTCGGCCTTGGGGACCCGCTCGAAGGCGAAGCCGGCCTTGGTGTCGACCAGCAGCGAATCACCGGGGCGCAGTTTGCGAATCGGGGAATCCGGGTCGTCGACGTCGTCGTACTCGGCGATCTTGGACAGCGGGCCGGACAGCCAGACCACGCGCTCCTCGTCGGCGTGGCCGACCACCAGGGCCCGCCTGCCGTCGTCGAGAATCTCGCGCAGCGTGCCGATTTCGCCGATGGCGTCGAAGTTCCCGGCCTCCACGACCGTGAGCGCTTCGTTGAGGCGCACGGTCTGGCCGTATTCGAGCGTCGCGACGTCGATGTTGGGCGAGCAGGTGAGGCGCATCTTGCGACCGGAGGTGAAGACGTCGACCGTCTGATCCTCGTAGGTGTGGATGACGATGCCGTAGCCGCTCGGCGGCTGACCCAGGCGATCGACTTCCTCACGCAGGGCGATCAGTTGCTGGCGCGCTTCCTTGAGCGTGTCCATCAACTTGCCGTTGCGGATGGTCAGCGAATCGATCCGTGCTTCCAATTCGCGTGCGCGATCCGGCGAGTCGGCGAGTTGTCTGCGAAGAGCAGCCGCCTCGGCGCGTACCGCCTCGAGCTCTCGCCAGGCCGCCGAATCCGAATTCTCGTTGGGGCTCATGATGCTGCTCCTCCCAGTCCCGGTCTTTCAACGCTACCGGGCGCGGTCCGTTCTCGCTTTCCGACATGGTTTCGTCGTGATCACATCTTGTACGGCAGGTACGACATCGGCCGCCGAATTCTGCGTGTTAGGCTCCCCTAACACTCCGATCCCGGGCAGCAGGCGAGTGCCCTCGCCCATCGAGCCGAAAGGTTGCCGAGCATGCTCCTTCCTACCCGCACGATCCGTGTCACCGTCGCTACCGCCGCTGCGGCGCTCGCCGTCACCGTCGGACTGACCGGTTGCGGCGGCTCCGACGATTCCTCGACGAAGGCCACCAGCAGCAGTACCAGTATCGCGGCCGCTCCGTCCAGCATTTCGGCAACTCCGTCCGGTGACAACGCCGCCGCCCCCACCGCCGATTCCCTGAAGGCCACCCTGATCAAGTTCTCGGATCCGGCGCTGTCCACCGACGAGAAGGCGAAGCTGATCGTCAACGGCGACGCACGCAAGTCCAACATCGACCAGATGAACGGCATGCTCGCCGGCTACACCCTCACCTTCGCCGTCGACAACGTCGTGACCAGCGGAAACACCGCGACCGCCGATGTGACCATCACCTCGCCGCACGGCACGGCGCCCGCCTTCCCGGTCACCTGGGAGCAGGTCGACGGCACCTGGAAGATCTCCGACGCCAGCGGCTGCCTGCTGCTCGGCTTCGCCCAGGCCCCCTGCACGCCCGCCTGACGCCCGCCACGGCCCCGCGCTGTCCGGGTGTCCAGCCGGGGCCGTTCGCTCGCTGTGAACTGCACAGAGAACCCGCGGTAGCCGGTTCCCGGCGACCCCCATCCCTAGCGTGTCGCGAGACATGACCGTGTGGGCGAAGGGCTGGATGCGATGCCGGGTACGCGAGAGAAGCTGGAACGACTGCGGGAGTCGCTGGCGCAGGCCGCCGAACCCGCGGGCGCGGGCGGGGTCGCCAAGCGCGCCGCCAAGGGCATCCCGAGCGTCCGCGAACGGGTGCGTTCGCTGCTGGACCCCGGCAGCTTCCTCGAGATCGGCGCGCTGGCCCGCCAGCCGGGCAACCCGAACGCCCTCTACGGCGACGGGGTGGTCACCGGGCGCGGCCTGATCGACGGCAGGCCGGTGGTGGTCGTCGCCCACGATCAGACCGTGTACGGCGGCACGGCGGGCGAGGTGTTCGGCCGCAAGGTCGAGAACGCGCTGCGGTTCGCCTTCGACAAGGCCTGCCCGGTGGTCGCGATCAACGACTCCGGCGGCGCGCGGATCCAGGACGCGGTCGCCTCGCTGGCCTGGTTCGCCAAGATGAGCAGGCGCCAGGAGCGGCTGTCGGGGTTCGTGCCGCAGGTGTCGATCATGCTCGGCAAGTGCGCGGCGGGCGCGGTCTACGGGCCGGTCAACACCGATGTGCTCGTCGCCACCGAGAACTCCTACATGTTCGTCACCGGGCCCGAGGTGATCAAGGCGGTCACCGGCGAGGACGTCAGCATGGAGGAGCTCGGCGGCGCGCACAACCAGGTCCGCAACGGCACGATCCATCACGTCAGCGCCACCGAGCAGGAGGCCTTCGCCTGGGCCAGAGCGTATCTGAGCTTCCTGCCGTCGAGCTGCCTGGAGCAGCCGCCGATCGTCAATCCCGGGCTGGAACCCGAGACCACCGTCAGCGACCGGGAACTCGACGCGATCATCCCCGACTCGGATCGCGAAGGCTACGACATGCACGAGATCCTGCTGCGGATCTTCGACGACGGCGACTTCCACGAGATCCGTTCGGGCACGGCCCAGAACCTGATCACCGGTTTCGCCAGGGTCGACGGCAGGCCGATCGGGGTCGTCGCCAATCAGCCGCTCGTCCTCGGCGGGGCGATCGACGCCCGATGCTCCGACAAGGCGACCCATTTCATCCGCCTGTGCAACGCGTTCGGGCTACCGTTGGTCTTCGTCGCCGACACGCCCGGCGTGCTGCCCGGCGTCGAGGAGGAACGCAACGGGGTGATCGTGCGTGGCGGGCGGGTCTTCCGCGCCATCATCGAGGCGACGGTGCCGATCGTCAATCTCGTCGTGCGCAAATCCTATGGCGGCGCCTACGGATTCATGGCCTGCAAGCAGATCGGCGCCGATGTCAGCTTCGCCTGGCCGACCGCGCGCATCGCGGTGATCGGCGCCGAGAGCGCGGTCGACCTGATCGGCCGCAAGCAACTCCAGCAGGTCCCCGAGGAGCAGCGCGCGACCGTCCGCGATGCCATGATCGACCACTACAACGCCACCGTCGCCACCCCGTGGGTGGCCGCCGAGCGCGGCTACATCGATGCCGTCATCGAGCCGTCGCAGACCCGCCTCGAGATCCGGCACGCGCTGCGCCTGCTGCGGGAGAAGGAGCAGTCCGCGGAACCGAATCCGCGCAAGCACAGCCTGTTCCCGGTCTGAACCGCTCAGTCCGGCAGCCGCCGGACGTAGAGCTGCTGTGCGGCGCGGGCGACGAGGGTGCCGTTCGCGTCGACGATCTCGGCACTGTGCTCGGTGATCGATTTCGCGCCCGCCGCGGTCGCCTCGCGGATCTCGGCGACCTGGTCGCGCGAGAGCCCCATGGTGGCGGTGACGGTGCCGCGGCCGGGACGGAGGAATTCGATGGACCCGGTGATGTTCCAGATCCGGTAGCCACGCCCGAGCTGGCCGTAGGCCATGATCGCGAAGAACGGGTCGGTCATCGAGTACAGGGTGCCGCCGAACGCGGCCCGGTTCGGGCTGTTGCGGTTCCACGGCCGGACCCGATAGTCGACGCGGACCGACGTCCAGTCGGCGGCAATGTGTTTCACCCGCACCCCGCCGAACAGGTAGGGCGGGAAGACGTTGAACACCGCGCGATACAGACGCGGGGAATCGCCGGGATACAGCATCCCGGCGGACGGGTCCTTTGTCGCGGACGGTTCGGTACTCGGCATGGGTTCCCTCCCTGACCCGGCCGACGGGCCGGGCTCCGTGCCGCTCCCCGGGGAGCGGCTCACGATGCGGGCACGCGCGCGCCCACCTCGAAAGCTGCCCCGGATCCAGGGAGCCGAAACCTCGTCAGCCCTTCGACGGCCGCCGCTGCGGCTTGGGGGTGACCGTACCCTCGGCGAGGCGGCGCGCGCTCACCAGGAAGGCGGTGTGCCCCTGCATACGGTGCTCGGGCCGCACGGCCAGGCCGACGACGTGCCAGCCACGCACCATCGACTCCCACGAGCGCGGTTCGGTCCAGCACTCCTGCTCGCGCAGCGCCTCGACGACCTTCGACAGCTGGGTCACCGTGGCGACGTAGACGACCAGCACACCGCCGGGAACGAGCGCCTTGGACACGGCAGGCAGCGCGTCCCAGGGGGCGAGCATGTCCAGGACCACCCGGTCGACCTGTTCGCCCTCGTACTGGGCGACGTCGGCGACGGTCAGCGACCAGTTCGCCGGGCGCTCGCCGAAGAAGGTCTCGACATTGCGGATGGCGTGCTCGGCGTGGTCGTCGCGGATCTCGTAGGAGATCACCTCGCCCTCGGGGCCGACCGCGCGCAGCAGCGAGCAGGTCAGCGCGCCGGAGCCGGCCCCCGCCTCGAGCACCCGCGCGCCGGGGAACACATCGCCCTCGTGGACGATCTGCGCCGCGTCCTTCGGGTAGATGACGGCCGCGCCGCGCGGCATCGACAGCACGTAGTCGACCAGCAGGGGGCGCAACGCCAGGTAGGGGGTGCCGTTGGTGGACTTCACGACGGTGCCCTCGTCGGTGCCGATGAGGTCGTCGTGCTTGATGCCGCCGCGGTGGGTGTGGAACTCCTTCCCCTCCTCCAGCACCACCGTGTAGAGGCGCCCCTTGGCATCGGTCAGCTGCACCCGGTCCCCGATGGTGAATGGACCGGTCCGTCTGGCCGTCATGTATCTCCGTTCTTCGAGTGAAGCCTCCAGCCTGCCAGGTCGGCGCGATCACCCACCGAACGGGGTGACACCGGGCGCCACTTCGCGGCCACCAGCACCCGCTGCTGGTCACGGACGCCGGTGTGCGCGGCGTCCTGGGTCCTCGCCCAGATCTCGGCGACATGGCTCTGCTGGTCACCAGGCAGACCCAGGCATCGGCGTGCTCCCCGCCGTCGGTCAGACAGGACACGCCGGGCACGTCCGGCAGGCGCCGGCGCGGCCGCCATGCCCCGTGCGGCGGCGATCGCGGCCGATCGACAACGCGAAGATCCGTCCGGGTCGTACGGCAGCCGGGCGAGCTCGGCCTCGGGTGTCGCGGTGAACGAATCCAGCAGTGGCCGTTGCCGTTCCAGCGCCCGCGCGATGGTCGCCGCGTGCTCGGTCTGCGCACCGGGCAGGTCGGCGGCGGTCCAGTCGGCCGTCTGGAGGAGACCGCGCTCGGCGGTCGCGGCCACCGCGAACTCGGCAGCGGCGGTGGTCGCGGTGGCCGCGTCGGGGAAGCGCAGGACGCCGTGGACGAGCCACTCACTGTCGGTCAGGGTCTTGCCACCGTTGGATCGCTCGCTGACGAAGCCCGCCGGCAATCCGTTGTCGTCGGCGACCTCGGCGATCGCGTTGTGGTGCCCGGCGGAGATCGTCAACCGCGCCGAGGTGAGGACGTCGGAGCTACCGTGGCGCCGATAGCGCGGGTCGATGTCGGTGGGTGCCGATACCCTGCGAAGTATGTCAGTGCCCGTGTCCGCGTCCCTCGCCGACGACACCGCCGACGGTCCGGCCCAGCGGTCGCGACCGGCGTTGTCGCCTTCGCGGGCAAGCGATTTCAAGCAGTGCCCGCTCAAGTACCGGTTGCGGGCGATCGATCGGGTGCCGGAGCCGCCGACCCGGGCCGCGGTGCGGGGCACGGTGGTGCACGCTGTGCTCGAGGATCTGTTCGGGCTGCCCGCCGCCGAGCGGCACCCCGAGCGCGCGGCCGAGCTGGTGCCCGGCGCCTGGGATCGGGTGCGGGCCGACCGGGACGGGATCGACGAACTGGTCGCCGAGGGCGGCCCCGAGGCGCTGTTCGCGGAGGTTCGGCGGCTGGTCGAGAGCTATTACGAGCTCGAGGATCCGACCAGGTTCGAGCCGGACTCGCGGGAGGAGCGGGTGGAGGTCGAGCTGGCCGGTGACATTCCGCTGCGCGGGTTCGTCGACCGGATCGATATCGCGCCCAACGGCCTGCTGCGGGTGGTCGACTACAAGACCGGGCGCGCCCCCGGCCCGCTGCACGAGGCCAGGGCGCTGTTCCAGCTCAAGTTCTACGCGCTGATGATCCTGCGCACCCGCGATATCGTGCCCGCCCAGCTGCGGCTGATCTACCTGGCCGACAAGGTGCTGCTCACCTACTCCCCCGACCGCGACGAGCTGGACCGCTTCGAACGGATCCTGATCGCGCTGTGGCAGGCGATCCTGGAGGCGGGCCGCACCGGCGATTTCCCGCCCAGCCGCTCCGCGATGTGCCGGTTCTGCGACTTCCAGCACCTGTGCCCGGAGTTCGGTGGCACCCCGCCGCCGTATCCGGGCTGGCCGCGGCAGGCGCCGGTCGAGCTGGGACTGCCCGACGCGCGCCCCGCCGAGGACGTCTGAGCGGCCGTCGCCCGTCCGGCGACGGCCGGCTCACCCTCACACCGCGAAGTCGCGGAACAGCAGCACCGATAGTCCGAGCCCGACCGCCAGGTTCACCACGACCGCCGAGCCGAAGACCGCGATCGGGCGCCAGCCCGCCTCGCGCAGTCCGCGCAGCGAGAACTCCAGGCCGATGGAGACGAAGGCGAGGATCAGGAACCAGGTGCGCAGGTCGTTGATGATCGCGATGTGCGCCGCACCGGTCTTCTTGTCGACCGACTGCAGGTACAGGGTGCCGATGATCGAGGCGGCGAGGAAGCCGAGCACGAACTTCGGGAACCTGGACCAGAATTCGCCGATACTCGGCCGGGCCGCGCCCGGCGTGCGGTCGACCCGGAACGCGAACCAGGCGGTCAGCGCGATGGCGACGAGACCGATCAGCGCGTTCTGCGTGGTCTTGACGATCGTGGCGATCTTCAGCGCGTCCTCCCCGGCGAGCGCGCCCGCCGCGGCCACCGCGGCCGTGGTGTCGATATTGCCGCCGATCCAGGCGCCCGCCACCGCGTCCGACAGGCCGAAGGCGTCGGCCAGCCAGGGCAGCAGGAAGATCGAGGGCAGCGCGAAGATGATCACCAGCGAGGCCGCGTAGGCGATCTGCTCGCGCCGCGCCTGTACCGCGCCCGCCGCCGCGATCGCGGCGCTCACCCCGCAGATCGACACCGCCGAGGACAGCAGCGCCCGCAGCTTGTCGTCGAGGCCGAGCTTGCCGCCGAACCACCAGGTGAAGCCGAACACGATGGTGATCAGCGCCAGCGCCTGGACGATCGACGGCGCGGCCGCCGTCACCAGGATCTTCAGATTGATCGACGCGCCGAGCAGCACCACACCGGTCTTGATGAAGAACTCGGTCCGGAACCCGGCCGAAAGCCGTTCCCGCAGGCCGAGTCTGCTCAGCACCACATTGCCGAGCAGACCGATCGCGATCGCGTACACCGGGTATTCGACCGACTTGGCGATCCGCGTGAACGGCGTGTCGGCCGCCCACTGCGGCACCTGGGTGTCGAAGAACCGGGTCAGCGCGCCGAGCGCGAGCACGAGCAGGATCCCGGCCGCGATATCGGTGCTCGTGGGACGCGGGTTGGCCTGCAGCGCGGCGGTCTCCGTCGTGGTCTTCGGCTCGCTCATCACGGCACCAGCCACGCGGGGATCGCCCCGACCAGGACGAGACCGATCAGAGCGAGACCGACGACCGTGGCCAGCCAGTCCTCGTTCCACGTGAATGCGCTACCCGGCCGCGGCTCGGGTTGTGTCTGGGACACGGTGACTCCTTGTGTTCCTCATCGAGAAACCGCAAGGTAGCAACGCCCTCCCCCGGCACACACCGATTGCGCTCACCCTGAACCGATCTCGCACCGCGCCGCACGCACGACCGGAGACGCGAAACGGCCCGGCGAGCCGATCACGCTCGCCGGGCCGTTCGGGACGAATCAGGTCAGAACGCGCGGCAGGACCGGATGTCGGTGGCGAGGATGGCCTTGGCGCCGAGATCGGCGAGGCGGTCCATCAGGTCGTTGCCCTGCTTGCGCGGGACCAGGGCGCGCACCGCGACCCAGTCGGGGTCGGTGAGCGGGGAGACCGTCGGCGACTCCAGGCCCGGGGTGATGGCGACGGCCTCGTCGAGCAGCGACTTGGGGCAGTCGTAGTCCAGCATCAGGTACTGCTGGGCGAACACCACACCCTGGATGCGCGCGATGAGCTGGTTGCGGGCCCGGTCGTCCTGGTCGGAACCCGTGCGCTCGATCAGCACGCCCTCGGAATCGCAGAGCGAGTCGCCGAAGGCCACCAGGTTGTGCTGACGCAGGGTGCGGCCGGAGCCGACGACATCGGCGATCGCGTCGGCCACGCCCAGCTGGATCGAGATCTCGACGGCGCCGTCGAGGCGGATGACCTCGGCCTCGATGCCGAAGCGGGCCAGGTCGGCGCGGACCAGGTTCGGGTACGAGGTGGCGATGCGCTTGCCCGCCAGATCCTCGACCTTCCAGTCCTCGCCGGCCGGCGCGGCGTAGCGGAACGAGGAACGGCCGAAGCCGAGCGAGAGGCGCTCGCTGACCGGCGACCCGGAATCCAGGGCCAGGTCGCGGCCGGTGATGCCGAGGTCGAGCTCACCGGAGCCGACGTAGATGGCGATGTCCTTGGGCCGCAGGAAGAAGAATTCGACCTGGTTGGCGGGGTCGAGGACGGTCAGCTCACGGGAGTCGGTGCGTTTGCGGTAACCGGCCTCACTCAGGATCGAGACGGCGGATTCCGACAGCGAGCCCTTGTTGGGAACTGCGACGCGCAACATGGGAAGGGGTCCTTTCGGGGAGCGGAAGTGGAGGTGTCGACCGGACGGATCAGCCGTCACAGATGTCGGTACACGTCCTCGAGCTTCAGCCCGCGACCCACCATCATCACCTGGACCCAGTACAGCAGCTGGGAGATCTCCTCGGCGAGCGCTTCGTCGCTCTCGTGCTCGGCGGCCAGCCAGATCTCACCGGCTTCCTCGAGCACCTTCTTACCCTGGAAATGAACGCCTGCGTCCAGCGCGGCCACGGTGCCCGACCCCTCGGGACGGGTCTGGGCACGATCCTGCAGCTCGGCGAACAGGGATTCGAAGTTCTTCACGATGAGTGATTGTTTCACACCGTGTACACCGGTTTTCCCGCGCACCGTGGCCACCGGCGGCCACGGTGCGCGGGTCACCGTCAGGACGGGTCGGCCAGCAGTTCGCGCAGGTCGGCGACCGCGGTGCGCAGGTGGTCGGCGAAGGCGTACATCTGGTCGGCCACCGACTTGGGGGTGGCCAGGTAGATGTTCCAGCGGTCCGGCAGCAGCACGTAGGCGATGCCGATGCAGGTCGGGCTGGTGGAGCCGAAACCGAAGTAGCGGATATGCACCGACGGCGCCGAGCTGGTGCTCAGGTAGTCGTCGCGCATGATCGTCCAGCCGGGGCTGTCGAACAGCGCGATCCGCTCGCCGGCGACGCCCAGCTCCGCGCCGCGGCGGCGCTGGATCCACTGCAGCTCCCACAGGTGCTGCTCGGGCGCCTGCCCGGCCTGGCACTCCTTGGCCCGGCCGACGTGCGCGGACGCCGCCGTGCGGGCCGCGGCCAGCTTGTCCGCGCGTTCGGCGGAGTCGTCGACCATCGCGTCGACGAAGGCCACCATCTCCGGGGTCACCACGCGCATGGCCTCGGTGCGGCCGTTGCGGAACTGCCGGGTCGCGATGGACTCGTAGGTGGCGCCGGTCAGGCCCTTGCTGCGCCGGTGGGCGAGCTGGTAGGCCAGCTGGGCGAACGCGTCGGGCGAGATGCCGAGCTGCTTGGCCGCGCCGGTGCCGAAGTCGTCGAACGAGACCAGCGCGGTCGCGGTGTCGGCGGCGAAGCGGGCGAAGTCGGCACCCGCCGCCGCGATGTCGGCGCGGGCGGCCGAGTCGAGGACGAACTCGATCGGCTCGACCTGCGGCAGCCCCTGGGCCCGCGCGCCGCTGGTGGCGGCGTGGTCGGACTCGGTCCGCTCGAGCAGCGCGTCGACGAACGACAGCACGGTGGTGCCGTCGAGACCGCAGTGCTCGATATTGATGCCGGCCTGGCCGTCGGCGAAGACGATGAACGACACCGACTTGTCGAAGTACCGGTTGGCGCTGTCGCCGTGCAGCAGCTGATCGCAGGCGTGCAGTTCGTCGCGAGGGGTGAAGTCCTCCAGGCACACCGCGAACAGCGCCGTCTCGACCTCGTCGAACGCCGCGACATTGGCCGCCTCGGCGCGCAGGGTGGCCCGGCTGCGGGCCCACTCCGCCCTGGCCTTGGTGGTCAGGTGTCCGATCGAGGTGTCGGTGGCCGCGGGCTTGGTGCCGCCCTTGATGACCGCCCGCAGCCCGTCGACCACGTCCTCGAACGCGTACGGCGCGCCGTCCGGGCCGATCACGTCCATCCGGAAGATGTTGCCGCGGTAGAAGACCACGATGTGGCGCGCGTCCGAGGGACCCGGCCATTCCGGGCTGTAGGGCTTGCGCACGGTGTCCTGCTCCTCGCCCGGGATCCGGGTCTCGGAGAACAGGTACTCGTTCTGCCACATCGACAGCTGCTGCCCGCGCTGGGTGACCGGCGGGATCCGCTCGGCGTCCAGCGCCAGCTTGTAGTCCACGGCGGCGCCGATGATCGCGGCGGCCCGCTCGGCCTGGCCCGCCACGGTGGAGGCGGCCAGCGGGGTGTCGTCGCGGAACAGGAAGACGAAGTTGGCGTTCAGCGCGATCCGGTCGCGGCGGCCCAGGTACCGCGAGGGCCAGAACTCGTCGAGCCAGCTGCCGACCCCCGGTGTGGCGTCGTACTCGGCGAGCGCGGCGTGCAGGGTCCGCCCTGCCCCACCGGGCCGCAGCAGTTCGGCGACTGCGGCCTCGGTGGTGGCGAGTTCCTCGGCGCCGAGCAGCGGCTGACACCACTGCAGGAACCGCGCGCAACTGTCGTCCAGTGTCGGCAGCGGAACCCGGGGCAGGCTGTCTTCGGCGGCGAACGTCGGTTGGTTCAATCCAGATCCTCAGGTCTCGATGGGATGCGGGCGGGACACGAACAGGTTGGCGTAGAGCCAGCCTTCGGCTTCGTGGTCGGTGGTGTCGATTCCCTTGGCCGCCAACGCTTCCAGCACCTGTGCACGTTCCTGGGCCGAAGCGAAGCGCCGCTGCTGGAACATACCGGGACGCTGCTCGCTGCGATAGCCGAGCGCGGCGAGTTCCGCGGCGATCGGGCCGAAATCGAACATCCGCAACACGAAATGCGCCATCCACGGTCGCTTGCGGGGATCCGCCTGGGCGACCCTGGAGAGGGTTTTCTCGGTGATGTAGCCGACACACCCGGTGGAGATCACCAGGTCGGCGGAGGCGAGCACACGCCGCTGGGCCTCGGTCGGCTCGGTGGCCTCGAGGTCGGCGTGCACGTAGTCGTGCAGGAGTCCGGCGGCGTGGGCGTAGGTCAGCGCCGGGCGTGCGGCGTCCATCCCGACGAAGCGTACGTCGGGCATCAGGTCGGCGCGCAACCGCTCCCGGTCCGCCGCGATCAGCCCGACCTTGTCGGTCTCGGCGTGGTCGCGATAGTGCCCGGCCAGTTCCTCGACCGTCGTGCCGGTCCGCAGCAGCGCCGCGTTCACCCCGTAGGAGCAGCCCAGGTCGAGCACCGTCGGGATCCGGTCCGGCCGCGCCGCCCGCAACTGACGCAACTGCTCCTGGAAGTGCGGCTTGGCCAGCTCCGGGATCCGGTAGTCCAGCTCGTTCATCCGCGCGAAGTAGGCACGCGGATCGGGACTTTCGTAGATGTCGTCGAAGGATGCTTTGCCGGTGGTGTGCAACGGAACGGACATGGGCGGTTCCTCTCAGTCGAGCAGTCGGTCACCTCGGACGGCGTCGGCCGCGGCGGCCACATGGTCGGGCAGGACACGGCCGAACAGCTGCCTGGTGCGTTCGACAGTGCCGATCACCCCGGGCCGGTCCGTGTAGGCGAAGATCGCCGAATGTCGTTGTCCCGCACCGGCCACCTCGGTGACCCGGTGGAGCGAGAAGCGGCCCTTGAACAGCTGCAGATCGCCGGGGCGCAGTTCCAGGGCGCGGATGAACCGTTCGCCCTCGCCGGTGAGCACGGCGCGCACGTCGTCGAGATGCTCGGCGTGCGGATCGCGGATATTGGGGCAGTACTCGAAGACACCGCCGGCTTCGGGGCGGCGGGTCAGCATGCTGACGGTGAACTCGTTGGTGTCGAAATGCCAGGGGTGCGACATGCCCGGCTCGACCACGTTCAGGCACAGACCGGCCAGCGGGTCGGCGAATTCGTGCAGTTCGTCGAGTTCGAAGCAGTCGGCGACGAAACGCTGGAAGATCGGGTCGGTGTAGAGGCGCTGGATCAGCGCGTCGGCGGGAATGCGGTCGCGGGCGACGAAGGCGTTGCCGCGGTCGAGCACGATCCGGGCCGGGTGGTCGGCGGGCAGATCGGTGTCGAGCGGGATGTTGTAGGCGTTGACCCGCTCCACCTTGTAGTGGGCGTGCGGGGCGATCCGCTCGCCCTCCGCGCGCAGCGTGTCCCACAGCTCCGGACGGAGAAACTCGCGCAGGACGGTACAGCCGTCCTGCGCCAGTTCCGCGCGGGCGGCCTCGACCGCGGCGCGCCGGCCCGGACCACCGAGATCGGTGAGCGGATACCGTGCGATGTCGACGATTTCGTCAAGCCCCCGCGTCCCTGTCATGGCTTCAGTTTGCGGTAACTTTCGCCGACACGCCCAGGGTTTCGGCAAATCCGGCCTATCCCGGGCAGATCACAGCGTCATGAAATCAACTGTGCGACAACAGTTTTCGAACAATCTCTGTCGATACCGGAATTATCACGGTAGGCTATTCGCCCTATCTCGCTGCGCTGCCGAAATGTTCGTCGCGCGCCACGAGCGCGGCCCCCAGATCGGCGGCCGACAAACCCACCAGTGACTCCCGGAATACCCGCCCCGGCGCCTCGGGAACCGCGATTTCGCACGGAATCACGATCAGGCCGCACCCGGCGCCCTGTGCCGCGAGTGCGCCGGTGGGCGAATCCTCGATCGCCACGCAGTCGGCCGGGTCGAGTCCGAGCAGGTCGGCGGCCTTGCGATAGATGGCCGGATCGGGTTTGCCGTGCGCCACTTCGTCACCGCAGACGGAGGTGTCGAAGAAGTCGCGGCCCAGCGTGTCGAGCCCGTATTCGGTGAGCGAGCGCTTGGTGTTGGTGACCAGCGCGCAGCGCAGTCCCGCCGCGCGCACCATGGCCAGCGCGTCCTTGGCGCCGGGCCGCCACGGGATCGGCCCGAGCATCAGCTCGGTGACCCGCCGTTCGAGGAACTCCCCCGCCTCGGCGAGGACCCGCGGCGTCGCCTCGACGCCGATGCCGTCGAACAGCATGCGCAGCGCGTTCGGGCCGGAGGCGCCGATCAGCGCGTGGCGGATCTCGTCGGTGAGCTCACGGCCGTGTTCGCGAGCCAGTTCGCGCACCGCTATGTCCCACAGCTTCTCCGAGTCGAGCAGCGTGCCGTCCATGTCCCACAGCACCGCGGCCGGTCGCGCGCTCACCTGTTTCTCGCCTCGTTCTCTTCCGCGTCGGATCGGCCCGGCGGACGCCGGGCCGCGTTCAGGGTAGCCGGTGCGGATCAGACACCGGATCCGGCGATCTGCAGGCTGTTGCCGGTGCCGCTCACCTGGATCCAGCGGTTCTCCGAGGTCACGGTGCCGTTGGTGAGGTGGTAGGTGAGCGAGACGACCGCCCGGTTCTCCCCGTTCGGCGTGATCGAGCCGACAGTCACCGACCGCACCGTCGACCAGAACGAGGAGTACTGGCCGTACCCACCGGTCTGTGCCTGATAGCCGGGGGCCAGCTGCGCCCAGGCGCCGCCGATATTGCCGGGCAGCATGCCGTAGTACCCGGCGATGAACTGGCCGATGCGGTCCGGGCTCGGCGGGCCGAACGGGGTGGTGGTGATCGTGGTGCTGGTCGGGCTGGGCGTGACGGTCGGCTTGCCCGAGGTGCTCGTGCCCGACGGAGCGGACGTGGCGCCGGGGGTCGTCGGCCCCGTCTGGGACGGGCCCGGCGGCGCGGACACGGTGACCGTCTCCTGCTCGGGGACGATGACGACGGTGCTGACCTTGCCGTCGACCACCGTGGTGACGGTGACCGGGTCCAGCGCCTGCTGCGTGGGGTCCGCGCCCCGGTCCCGCGTCACGACCAGCACGACCAGCATCACCGTGAACGCGGCGACGGCGGCGGCGAGCAGCAGGATGGCCCGGCTGTTGTTCGGCCCGTCGGTGCGCGCGAGCGGGGTCGGGCCGGCCGGCGGCGGTCCGGACGGGGTCGCGGCCCGTTCGGCGCCGGTGCCGGGCGTGGCGTCCTGTGGCCGGTCCTGTCGCGCGCCTGCCGCCGCTGCCCCACTGTCCGGTCCCGACGGCGCCGCGGGCGAAACGCCCGCCGCTCCCCCCGTTCCCGTGGCGGTCGATCCGCCGGTGATCGCGGACTTCGCCGCCTTCGCCAGCGCCAGTCCGCCACCGAGCAGACCCGCGGCGCCGGACTTCGCCGTTGTCGACGTGGTGGGCTGGGGCAGCAACGTCGTGGCCGCCTCGCTCAGCGGCAGCACCTTCGTCGCCGTGGCGGGCAGTGCCGGAACCCGGCCCGCCGCGACATCTTCGAGTGCCTTGCGCGCCTGCGCCATGGTCGGCCGGTCCTCGGCCGACGCGGTCAGCAGCCACATCAGCACCGGACCGAGTGATCCCGCTCGCTGCGGTTGCGGCACCACGCCCCTGGCGACGGCGTGCAGCACCGCGAGCGGGTTGTCGCCCTCGCCGAACGGCGGGGCGCCCTCCACGGCGGCGTACAGGGTCGACCCCAGCGCGAACACGTCGGCCGCGGGCTTCGGGTCGTCGCCGCGGGCGATCTCGGGCGCCAGGTAGGCGGGCGTGCCCGCCAGGAAGCCGGTGGCGGTGACGGTGACATCGCCGGTGGCGTGCGAGATCCCGAAGTCGGTGAGCTTGACGGTGCCGTCGTCGCCGACGAGCAGGTTGGCCGGCTTCACGTCGCGGTGCATGATCCCGGCGTCGTGCGCCGCCGACAGCGCGGCCGCGGCCTGGGCGCCGATCCCGGCCACCTCGAGCGGCGGCAGCGTCGCCCCGCCCGCCAGCTTCACCGCGAGGCTGGGCGCGTTCATGTACTCCATGACCAGCCAGGGCTGGCCGTCTTCCTCGGCGACGTCGAAGACGGTGATGGCGTTCGGGTGGTGCAGGCGGGCGGCGATGCGGCCCTCGCGCATGGCGCGCAGCTTCGCTTCCAGCGCTTGCGATCCGGTGAGTCCCGGTGCGAGCAGCAACTGCTTCACCGCGACGGTGCGGCGCAGCCGGACGTCGGTGGCACGCCACACGACCCCCATCGCGCCGGTGCCGATCGGGTCGGTGAGTCGATAGCGTCCCGCGATCAACCGATCCGATGTCATAACGTGTGCCCCTCCTGCAATACCGCCGAGTCGTCCAGCCCTCCGCGCCACAGCGGGATGAAACTTCCGAAAATCCTACGTGCTGAACTGCTTTGCCCTCGTCCCCGACGGCCCCGGTCCATGGACTCCCGGCCGCTTCGTGACCAGACTCACAACCGGCACAACGGCATCGGACCGGCCCCGCGGGGACCGGTCCGATCTGCCGTCGCCTGTCAGTGTCTCAGGCGTTGAAGTATTTCGCCTCCGGATGCAGCAGGACGAACGCGTCGGTCGACTGTTCCGGGTGCAGCTGCAGCTCCTCCGACAGCGTCACCCCGACCCGGCCCGCGTCGAGCAGGTCGACCAGCTTGGCCCGGTCCTCGAGCTCCGGGCAGGCGCCGTAGCCGAAGGAGTACCGCGCGCCGCGGTACCCGAGCTTGAAGTAGTCGAGGATGTCGGCGGGATCGTCGTCGGCGACCGACTGGCCCTCCAGCGTCAGTTCCTCGCGCACCCGGCGATGCCAGTACTCGGCCAGCGCCTCGGTGAGCTGCACGCCGATGCCGTGCACCTCGAGGTAGTCGCGGTAGTTGTCGGCCGCGAACAGCGCGTTGGCGAAGTCGGCGATCGGCTGGCCCATGGTGACCAGCTGGAACGGCAGCACGTCGACCTGGCCGGTCTCGCGCGCCCGCTCGCGCGAACGGAGGAAGTCGGCGATGCACAGGAAGCGGTCGCGCTGCTGGCGCGGGAAGGTGAACCGGTACCGCTCGGGCGCGTCGGCGTCGGGCTCGGTGAGCACGATGACGTCGTCGCCCTCCGACACCGCCGGGAAGTACCCGTACACCACCGCGGCGTGCTGCAGCACGCCCTCGGTCGCCAGCCGATCGAGCCAGGCGCGCAGCCGCGGCCTGCCCTCGGTCTCCACCAGCTCCTCGTAGGACGGCCCGTCGCCGCTGCGCTGACCGCGCAGGCCCCACTGTCCCAGGAACAGCGCCCGCTCGTCGAGCAGGCCCGAATACTCCTGCAGCGGCAGGCCCTTCACCACGCGGGTACCCCAGAACGGCGGGGTAGGCACAGGCAGGTCGGCCGCGACGTCGGACCGCTCCGGAACCTCGATCGGCACCTCGGCGGCCTTGCGCTCGGCGGCGATCCGCTTGGAGCGCTCGTGGCGGGCCTTGCGCTCGGCGGCCTTCTCCTTGGCCGCGATCGCCTCGGGGCTGTCGGGATCGAGGCCACCGCCGCGCTTGACGGTCATGATCTCGTCCATCAGCCGCAGGCCCTCGAACGCGTCGCGGGCGTAGTGCACGTCGCCCTCGTAGACGGCGGTGAGGTCGTTCTCCACGTAGGCGCGGGTCAGCGCGGCGCCGCCGAGCAGCACCGGGAACTGTTCGGCGACACCCTTGGCGTTGAGCTCCTCGAGGTTCTCCTTCATCACCACGGTCGACTTCACCAGCAGCCCGGACATGCCGATCACGTCGGCCTTCTTGTCCTGCGCGGCGTCGAGGATGGTGGCGATCGGCTGCTTGATGCCGAGGTTGACCACCTCGTAGCCGTTGTTGGACAGGATGATGTCGACCAGGTTCTTGCCGATGTCGTGCACGTCGCCCTTGACGGTGGCGAGCACGATCCGGCCCTTGCCGGAGTCGTCGGTGGCCTCCATGTGCGGTTCCAGGTGCGCCACCGCGGTTTTCATCACCTCGGCCGACTGCAGCACGAACGGCAGCTGCATCTGGCCGGAACCGAACAGCTCACCGACGGTCTTCATGCCCGAGAGCAGGGTCTCGTTGATGATCTGCAGCGGCGGCACCGTCTGCATCGCCTCGTCCAGGTCGACGTCGAGGCCGTTGCGCTCGCCGTCGACGATGCGCCGCTCGAGCCGGTCGAACAGCGGCAGCGCGGCCAGCTCCTCGGCCCGCGAGGCCTTCGACGACGCGGTCGAGACGCCCTCGAACAGCGCCATCAGCTTCTGCAGCGGGTCGTAGTCCTCGGTGCGCCGGTCGTAGATCAGATCCAGTGCGGTCTGGCGCTGCTCGTCGGGGATCCGGCTCATCGGCAGGATCTTCGACGCGTGCACGATCGCCGAATCCAGTCCGGCTTCGACACATTCGTGCATGAACACCGAGTTCAGCACCTGCCGGGCGGCCGGGTTCAGGCCGAAGGAGATGTTGGACAGACCGAGGGTGGTCTGCACCTCCGGGTGCTTGCGCTTGAGCTCCCGGATGGCCTTGATGGTCTCCTCGCCGTCCTTGCGCGACTCCTCCTGACCGGTGCCGAGGGTGAAGGTCAGGGTGTCGACGATGATGTCGGACTCCAGCAGACCCCAGTTGGTCGTGATGTCGTCGATCAGGCGCTCGGCGATCGCGACCTTCGTCTCGGCGGTGCGGGCCTGGCCCTCCTCGTCGATGGTCAGCGCGACCACCGCGGCGCCGTGCTCGGACACCAGCCGCATGATCTGCTGGAAGCGCGAATCCGGGCCCGCGCCGTCCTCGTAGTTCACCGAGTTCACCGCGCAGCGGCCGCCCAGGTGCTGCAGACCGGCCTGCAGGACCGGCGGCTCGGTGGAGTCGAGCATGATCGGCAGGGTCGAGGACGTGGCCAGGCGCGAGGCCAGCTCGTTCATGTCCTTGGTGCCGTCGCGGCCGACGTAGTCGACGCACAGGTCGAGCATGTGCGCGCCGTCGCGGGTCTGGTCCTTGGCGATCTCGAGGCAGCGCTGCCAGTCCTCGGCCAGCATGGCGTCGCGGAATGCCTTGGAGCCGTTGGCGTTCGTGCGCTCGCCGATCATCAGGATCGAGGCGTCCTGCTCGAACGGGACCGCTGTGTACATGCTCGACACGGCGGGCTCGTGCGCGGGCGTGCGGCGCTGCTCGATCGGCGGCAGCGTGGTCTCGACCGCGCGCACGGCCTCGGCGACCTGGCGGATGTGCTCGGGGGTGGTGCCACAGCAGCCACCCACCAGCGACAGGCCGAATTCGGAGACGAAGCCGCTCATCGCGACGGCCAGCTCCTCCGGGGTCAGCGGGTACTCCGCGCCGTTCGCGCCGAGCACCGGCAGGCCCGCGTTCGGCATCACCGAGACGGGGATCTGCGCGTGCCGCGACAGGTGCCGCAGGTGCTCGCTCATCTCGTCGGGGCCGGTCGCGCAGTTCAGGCCGATCATGTCGATGCCGAGCGGTTCCAGCGCGGTCAGCGCCGCGCCGATCTCGCTGCCGACCAGCATGGTGCCGGTGGTCTCCACGGTGACGTGGGTGATGATCGGGATCCGGCGGCCCGCGGCGAGCATGGCCCGCCTGCTGCCGGTGATCGCCGCCTTGACCTGCAGCAGGTCCTGGCAGGTCTCGATCAGGATGGCGTCGGCGCCGCCGTCGAGCATGCCGAGGGCGGCCTCGGTGTAGGCGTCGCGCAGCGAGACGAACGGGGCGTGGCCCAGCGTCGGCAGCTTGGTGCCCGGCCCCATCGAGCCCAGGACGTAGCGCGGGGTGCCGTCGGCGGACGGGCCCATCTCGTCGGCGACCTCGCGGGCCAGGCGCGTGCCGCGCTCGGACAGATCGCGGATCCGGTCGGCGATGTCGTAGTCGGCCAGGTTGGGCAGATTGCAGCCGAAGGTGTTGGTCTCCACCGCATCCGCACCCGCTTCGAAGTACGCGCGGTGGATCGCGCGCAGCACGTCGGGACGGGTGTCGTTGAGGATCTCGTTGCATCCCTCGAGGCCACGGAAATCGTCGAGCGTCAGATCCGCGGCCTGCAACATCGTGCCCATCGCACCGTCGCCGATGACGACACGCCGTCGGAGCGTATCGAGGAGCGTGGTATCGAACCCGGTGGGCAAGGACGCAGACATGATTCAAGACTAATGGGCGGCCCCGACGCACAAGACCACTGCGGGTGATTCGAGTGGCGCCGGACACAGCCCGCACGGGAAACACGCAACAGCGCCGGTCACCGCAAAACAATTCGCCGAAGACACTAGGCTGACCGGGTGGATGCCAGTGAAACCCCCGAGACGGAACTGCCGACGTTGCGCAATCCCGTGCTGGTCGCGGCCTTCGAGGGCTGGAACGACGCCGGTGACGCCGCCAGTGGCGCGGTCGAACATCTGGAGTTGATCTGGGACGCCGAGCCGCTCGCCGAACTCGATTCCGAGGACTACTACGACTACCAGGTGAACCGCCCGACGGTGCGCCAGGTCGACGGGGTGACCAGGGAGATCCAGTGGCCCTCGACCATGCTGTCGGTGTGCTCGCCCCCGGGCAGCGACCGCGACGTCGTCCTGCTGCGCGGGATCGAGCCCAATATGCGCTGGCGCAGCTTCTGCAACGACCTGCTGGAGTTCATCGAGCAGCTCGGGGTGGAGACGGTGGTCATCCTCGGCGCGTTGCTGGCCGACACGCCGCACACGCGCCCGGTGCCGGTGACCGGTTCGGCCTACAGTCCCGAGGCCGCCGAGCGGTTCAGCCTGGAGCAGACCCGCTACGAGGGCCCGACCGGGATCACCGGGGTCCTGCAGGACCAGTGCGTCAAGGCCGGGGTGCCCGCGGTGTCGTTCTGGGCGGCGGTGCCGCACTATGTGTCGCAGCCGCCGAACCCGAAGGCCACGATCGCCCTGCTGCACCGGGTCGAGGACGTCCTCGACATCGAGGTTCCGCTCGGTGAGCTGCCCAAACAGGCCGAGGAATGGGAGGCCGCGGTCAACGAGATGACCGTCGGCGACGAGGAGATCAACGAGTACGTGCGCTCGCTCGAGGAGCGCGGCGACGCGGCGATCGACCTCAACGAGACGATGGCCAAGATCGACGGTGACGCCATCGCCGCGGAGTTCGAGAAGTACCTGCGCAGGCGGGGCCCGGGCAGTTTCGGCCTCTGACCCGCGTTCACCGGGAATTCGCCACGCGAGCACCTCCCGGATATCGGCGGCACGCCACCTAGACTTTTTCGCGTGCCGAACCACCCGATCGTCGCTCATCTCCGGGGATTCGACGACCGGATCGCGGTGCTCCACCGGCACCCGATTGCGCCCGCCGACACCCTGTGCCGGGTCACCTACGCCCAGCTCGCCGACCGCGTCGCGGCGTTCTCGGCGCGGCTCGGCCCGGCGCGCCGGCTCGTCGCGCTGACCGCGGGCAACGACCTCGACTCCCTCGTCGCCTACCTGGGCGCGCTCGACGCGGGCTGCGTGGTGCTGCTGACCGGCGAACTCTCCGGTGAACTCGCCGCGATCTACGATCCGGACGTCGTCGTCGACCACGGCCGGATCGTCACCGAGCGCGCGGAACCGGCGCACGAGCTGCATCCGGAGCTCGCGTTGCTGTTGAGCACGTCCGGGTCGACCGGCTCGCCGAAGCTGGTCCGGCTCTCGGCGGCGAACCTGCTCGCCAATGCCGACTCGATCGCCCGCTATCTCGAGATCGGGCCGCACGATCGGGCGGCGACCACGCTGCCGCTGTTCTACTGCTACGGGCTGTCGGTGGTGCACAGCCATCTGCTGCGCGGCGCGAGCCTGCTGCTCACCGAGCGGTCGGTCCTCGACCCCGAGTTCTGGGCGGAGTTCCGCGCGCACCGGGCGACCTCGTTCGCGGCGGTCCCGTACACGGTGGACCTGCTGGACCGGATCGGCTTCGCCGAGCTGTCGCTGCCCGACCTGCGGTACGTGACGCAGGCGGGCGGCAAGCTCGAACCCGCGCGGGTGCGGGCCTACGCGCGGCTCGGCGCGGCCGCGGGCTGGCGGTTCTTCGTGATGTACGGCCAGACCGAGGCGACCGCCCGGATGGCGTATCTGCCCCCTGACCTGGTGGCCGAGCACCCCGAATGCATCGGGATACCGGTGCCCGGTGGACATTTCACGCTCGAACCGGTCGACGACGGCGCCGCCGAGGAACTGGTCTATCACGGCCCGAACGTCATGCTCGGCTACGCGACCCACCCCGCGGAGCTCGCGCTGGGCCGCACCGTCACCGCCCTGCGCACCGGTGACCTGGCCCGGCGCACCGCCGACGGCCTGTACCAGGTGATCGGCAGACGCAGCCGCTTCGCCAAGCTGTTCGGCCTGCGGATCGATCTCGGCCGGATCGAATCCGAGCTGGCCGCCGCCGGTTTCGGCGCGGCCTGCACCGACGACGGCGCCCGCCTGATCGCGGCGGTGACCGGCCGGGGCCGGGGCGATCCCGCCGCGCTGATCGCGCGCGTCGCGGGTCTGCCCGCGGCGGCGGTGGCCGTGACGGCCGTCGACGAGCTGCCCCGGCTGGCCAACGGCAAGATCGACTACCCGGCGATTCGGGCGCTGCCCCCGGCCGAGCTGGACCCCGGCGACGATGTGCGGTCGATCTACGCCGACGCGCTGGCCCTGCCCGTCGAGCAGGTTTCGCGCGAGCAGAGCTTCGTGGAGCTGGGTGGCAATTCGCTCAGCTACGTCACCACCGCGGCGCGGCTGGAACGGGTCATCGGCAGGCTGCCCGCCGACTGGCCGCAGCAGCCGATCGAGCGGCTCGAGCGAACACCGCGGTCGCGCGGTGGTCTCGGGCGGGCGCTGGACACCTCGACCGCGTTGCGCGCCATCGGCATCGTGCTGGTCCTCGGCTCGCACATCCAGCTGTTCGAGGTGTGGGGCGCGGCGCATGTGCTGCTCGCGGTGGCCGGCTACAACTTCGCGCGCTTCTCGGTGAGTTCGGCTCCCCCGGCGCAGCGGTTGCGGCACACCGCGCGGACGGTGGCGATGATCGCGGTGCCGACGGCGCTGTGGGTGCTGATCACGATGGTGTGGCAGCCCGGCTATTACAGCTGGCAGAATGTGTTGCTGCTCAACAAGATCCTCGGCCCGCGCAACGACACGGCGGGGCATCTGTGGTTCCTGGAGGTGCTGGTCTACTGCACGGTCGCGGCCGCGCTGCTGCTGCGGATCCCGTGGCTGGACCGCTGGGAGCGGCGGGGGCCGTTCTGGTTCGCCCTGGCCCTGCTCGGGCTCACGCTGGTACTGCGCTGGCACTCGTTCGGGCTCTATCCCGTGCGCGACATCCCGTTGTCACCGCTGGCCTGTTGGTACTTCGTTCTCGGCTGGGCCGGAGCGAAGGCGACGGCAGTCTGGCAGCGGCTGATCGTCAGCGCCGTGCTGCTGGCAAGTGTGCCCGGGTATTTCGGCGTCACCGATCGGGAACGCCTGGTGATGGCGGGCATCCTGCTGCTCGTGTGGTTGCCCGCGCTGCGCGTGCCCGCCGTCGTCGCCGTGGTGGCGGTGGCGGTGGCCGACAGCTCCCTGTTCGCGTACCTGCTGCACTGGCAGGTGTACCCGGCGTTCGGCGACCAGCGACTGCTCGCGTTGTTCGCCTCGCTCGCGGCCGGTGCGGCCGCTACCAGGATGGTGGTTCTGTGCCGGCGGAACCGGACACGGCTAGCGCTCCAGGGTCAGTACCTGGGCGGCCGCCTCGTGCGCCAGCTTCGCGATCAGCAGGTCACGCGGAATCGTCTGGCCGGCAAGGTGATCGAGTGACGGCACCACCACGTGGTGGGCGTCGGCCCGCTTCAATTCCTGAGTGAGCTCGGCGAACGCCGCACCGTCACCCGCGGTCGATTCATGGAACGTCGCGGCGAAACACATCCCCGCGGTGCGCGCGAGGCTGCGTAGCGCATCCTCCAATTGGTCGCCCCGGCCCTCGGCCAGGTCGTCCCGCAAGTATCCATAGATCAACGCTTCCACCCGAACCTCCGTTGGATTGGGATCGCTGTTCTGTTGTCGGATCCCCCCGCGCGACGCCGTGCGCCGCGCGGGGGTACTGCGTTGCCCTGCAAGCTCTCCTGCAAAGCGGGTGTCCGGTCTGCGGGCCGAGCACCTACTTACAGCATGCGTATTCACGGCCCGGCGCAGCAGATGTCAAGCCGATGACATCTACATGCCCTATTCGGGACGCCGAACGTTAACTGGTGGGATACTACCGCCGTGACCGCAACTGATGATCGACCCGTCTGGGCTGTTCGGATGCGTTCGGAACGTGACGCGAGGGGTTGGTCGCAAGCCGATGCCGTCCGCGCGATGCGTGCCAAGTCCTCCCACAACCTGCCGACGGACAGTACCCTGCTGCGCAACTGGCGGCGCTGGGAGTCCGGGGAATCGCGCCCCGACGAGTTCTACGCGCCGATCATCGCGGCCGCGTTCGACACCGTCCCCGCCGCGTTCTTCCCCAAGTCCCGGCCCAACCGGGATGACGAGCTGTTATCGGCGACGGGTATGGACACCCTGGAGTTCATCGGCAGGCTCCGGATGTCCGACGTCAACAGCGCCACCCTGGACGCGGTGCGGACCACCGCCGAACGGCTGTGCTGCGAGTACGCCTACGCCGACCCGCACGCGCTGCACGCCGAGGGCACGGCGTGGCTGCGCCGGATCACCTCGCTGCTCGACGGCAGGCTCACCCTGAGCCAGCATCGGGAGATCCTCGTGCTGGCGGGCTGGGTGGCGTTGCTGGTCGGTTGCGTCGATTACGACCTCGGCCGCCGGGCAGGCGCCGAGGCCACCCGGCGGGCCGCGGATTCGCTGGGCCGCGAGGCGGGCAACGTCGAGATCGCCGCGTGGGCGGCCGAGATGTCGGCCTGGTTCGCGCTCACCCAGGGCAATTTCCGGGGCGCGATCGACGTCTCGGAGAAGGCCATGCCGGGCACCGCGTCGATGAGTGTCGGGGTGCAGCTGGCCGCGCAGCGGGCCAAGGGCTGGGCCCGCCTCGGTGATCGCCGGGCCGTGCAGACCGCGCTCGACGAGGGCAGGGCGATCCTCTCGCGGATGGGTCATCCGGCCGATCTGGACAACCACTTCGTCGTCGACGCGACGAAGTTCGACTTCTACGCCATGGACTGCTGCCGCGTCGCGGGCCAGGACCGGCTGGCCGAGCGCTACGCCCAGCAGGTGATCAGCGACTCGACCCGGCCCGACGGCTCGGTCCGCAATCCGATGCGGGTCTCCGAGGCCCGGCTGACGCTGGCCGTGGTCGCCGTCCGCGACCGCGATCTCGAGCGCGCGGTGGAGGAGGGTGTCGCCGCGTTCACGGCGGGCAGGCGCTCGCTGCCCTCGCTGGCCTGGATCGCCGGCGAGGCGGCCAGGGAGATCATCGAGCGCTATCCAGGAGACCCGCGCACCCAGTCGTTCCTCGAGCAGCTGCGCTCGCTCAACGTCGGGTGAGCGGGGCCTACCAGACGGCGGGGGCACGCCGATCCGGGACGGGTCCCCCGGTGGCGGGAGCGGCCACCACTACCCTTTCTACGGTGACCGACCTCGCCGACGGCCTGCCCAGCGCCGTACCCGCCCTGTGGGACGAGCGGCTGCGGTTGTTCTCGTTCGCGACCGCGGAGAAGCGCGCCGACTACCTGCGGGTGCTGCGCGCCTTCGACAGCGCCAGGGCCGCCTACGTGGTGCTGCTGCACGCCGACGACGTCGCCGAGTGGATCGCCAGGGCCGAGACCGGCGCCAACGCCGGGCCCGCCGGGGTGCCGCTGCCCGCCGTCGAGATCGGCCCGCTGCTCGAACAGCTGCACCGCTGGGGCGTGCTGGAACGCAGCTACGACGGCACCCGCGCGGCCACCCTCGCGGAGTACCGCAACCGGCACTACGTCTACCAGTTCGCGCAGGCGGGCTTCCAGGCGTACCGGGCGGTGGCCGGCGTGCTGACGGCCAGGATGGACGACGCGTCGCTGTCGCGGCTGGTGCTGCCCGAGCTGCTCACCGACCTGCGCACCCTCGCGGCGGCCAATCGCGACGGCGACGCCGAGCGGGTCTACACCACGCTGCGCAGGCTCGACGCCGCGCTCACCGACATGGCCGCGCGCGCGGCGCACTTCTACCTGTCGCTGGGCGACCTGGTGCGCACCACCGAGATCACCCCGGAATCCTTTCTCGCGCACAAGGACGCGCTGCTGGCGCACATGCGCGAGTTCAGCATGGACCTGGCCCGGTTCGCGCCCCGGCTGGCCGCGGCGATCGGCGAGGTGGAGGACACCGGCGTCGAGCAACTGATCGGCCGCGCGGCGAGTTGCGACGAGCGGGTGCTGCTCAGCCCGGCCGAACGCGAGGCCGACTGGCGGTCGCGCTGGGACGGTCTGCGCACCTGGTTCGTGGCCGCGGGCAGCGGCGAGGCGAACGAGTCGTGTGAGGCCGACCGGCTGCGCGAGGCGACGATGAGCGCGATCGCGGCGGTGCTGTCGCTGCTGCGCCGGGTCACCGAGACCCGCCGCGGCGGGGTGAGCCGGGAATCGGCGCTGCGGCATCTGGCCGCCTGGTTCGTCGACACCCCCACCACCGGCAGCGCGCACGCGCTCTACGACGCGGTGTTCGGCCTGGGCAGGCCCCGGCACCTGGCGCTCGAGCATCCCGACGCCGAGGTGATCCCGGCGGGCCGGTCCTGGTGGGAGGCACCGCCGCTGGAGATCTCGCGGACCCTCGCCGAGACCGGCCGCGCGCCCACCGCCGGCGCGCCAGCCCGGATCGCCCGCAACGACGCCGGTATCCGCAGGCTGCGCGAGGCCCAGCTGGCGGCCCAGCGCGAGCGGGCGGCGGCCGCGGCCTCGCTGGCCACCGGCGCCGTGCACGAGCGGGTGCTGGACCAGCGCGAGACCGAGGTGCTGCTGCGCCTGCTCGACGCCGCGTCGACGGCGTGGGTGCCGGTCAGCGGACGGGTCGACGGCACAACGGGTTCCGACAACGGCGTGACCCTGACCGTGCGACCGTGCGACGGATCGACGGTCATCCGGACCGCCGCCGGCCTGCTGCACCTGAACAACCGCCGCCTCGAGGTCACCGCGACGACGCGACGGGGGACGCGCGGATGAGACAGCAGCGCCGCATCGACGCCCTCGCCCTGGACAGCTATCAGCGCGCCGCCCGCGTGATGCTCGCCAACCACCTGGTCACCCGGGTCTATCCCGACCGGATCGCGCTGCCGCTGATCCGGCGCTGGGCCACCGAACTGCGCGAGGACCTCGCCGAGCTGTTCGGCTACCGGCTCGAGGTCACCGAGACCACGGCCCGGCTCTATCCGGTACACGACCGGCTCGACGACACCCTGCCCGCGCGCAGCGTCAACGACCGGGTCTTCGATCGGCGGCGCTACGCCTATCTCGCCCTGGCCCTGGCGGCGCTCGGCCGGGCGGGCGATCAGATCACCCTGTCCGAATTGGCCGAGCACGTGGCCGATTACGCGAGCCGGATCGACGGCCTCGAGCTGTCCACCGACCGGGCCGCCGATCGGGACGCGTTCGTCGACGCGGTCGGCTGGCTCGGCGCCAGGGGCGCGCTGACCCTGGCCGACGGCGACGCGGGCGGCTGGGCCAGCGACCCGGAGGCGGGCGAGGCCCTCTACGACATCGACCGGCCGGTGGTGTTCGCGCTGTTCCGGCCACCGCGCGCACTCCAGCATCTGCACAGCGTGCGCGGCCTGCTGGCCGAGGATACCGAGCACGCGCCCGCCGAACAGGCCCGCCGGGTGCGCCGCGCCCTGGTGGAACGTCCGGTCGTGTACCTCGAGGACCTCACACCCGCCGAACGCGCTCTGCTCGGTCAGGATCGCGTGGTCGACGAGGTCGAGTACTGCACCGGCCTGCGCGCCGAGCGCCGCGCCGAAGGGGTCGCGCTCATCGACACCTCGGGCCGGCTCTCCGATACCCGCTTCCCCGGCACCGGCACGCTCGCCCAGGTGGCCCTGCTGCTCATCGGCGAGATCGCCGACGTGGTCCTCGACATCGACAATCCCGTCCCCGCGCGCCCGGCCCCGGCCGACGAGGACGCACTGCTCGACCAGCTCGACGCGGCCATCCCCGCGGCGGGGGTGTTCGCTCCGCTCGCCGAGGACGCCGAAACACTCGACGCCCCGGCGGATTCCGTCGACAACGAGCTCGCCGAGACCGAACCGGTGACCTATCCGTTCCTCGACGACGCCTGGGTGCGCACCACGGTCACCGCCCTGACCGACCGCTACGGCGCGACCTTCGCCGCGCAGTGGCAGGCCGATGTCGGCGGGCTCACCACCGAGGTCGTCGCCCTGCTCGCCAAGCTGCGGCTGGTCCGGCCGGTCGAGGGCGGGCTGCTGATCCTGCCCGCGCTGGCCAGGTACCGGGGCGCGGTGGTCACCGTGCGGGTCCGACAGGCCGAGGAATTGTTCGTCACCGCCGCCGATACCGACGGCAGCAGCACCGGAACGGGAGGGAACTGAGGAGATGTCGCTCATTCACGGCGGAGTGCGTTTCGTCCCGACCCGCGCGGGCATCGTCAATCTCTGGGACTACCGCGACCAGGAGTTCTGTTTCGCCGACGGCCGGCTCGTGCTGCGCGGGCCGAACGGATCGGGCAAGACCAAGGCACTCGAGGTGCTGTTCCCGTTCGTGCTCGACGGACGGATCGAGCCGCGCAGGCTCAATCCCTTCGCCGGTGAAGAGCGCACCATGAAGTCGAATCTGCTGTACCGCAAGCAGGAATCGGCCTACTCGTATGTGTGGATGGAGTTCGCGCGCGGCAGCTGGGCGGACCCGGAGGTCGTCACCGTCGGCATCGGCATGCGCGCCACCCGGTCCTCGGACAAGGTGACGCGCTGGTACTTCGTCGCCGACGGGCGCGCCGGCGTCGACTTCTCCCTGATCGGTCCCGACGACCGGCCGCTGACCCGCAAGCAGCTCGCCGAGCAGATCGGCAGCGACGCCATCGTCGACCGGCCGGTGGAGTACCGGGCCGCGATCGACGCCAGGATGTTCGGGCTCGGCGTACAGCGCTACGACCAGCTGATCAACCTGATCCTCACGCTGCGCAGGCCACAGCTGGCCAAGAACCTCGATCCGCGCGGTCTCTCGCAGGCGCTCACCGACGGCCTGCGCCCGCTCGACGAGCAGCTGATCCTGGACGCGGCCCGGTCCTTCAGCGATATGGAGGAGGTCGGGCGCACCCTCGACGGGCTCGTCCAGGCCGACACCGCGACGCGCCGCTTCGTCGACGTGTACCGCAAATACCTTGCCGTGCAGGCGAAGACCGATGTCGACCAGGTCCGCACCCGCCTCGACGCGGTCACCAACGCCTCGACCGCCCTGTTCGCCGCCACCGCGCTGCGCACGCGGCGCGAGGCCGACCGCACCGAGGCCGAGACCAGGGCCGAAGAGGCCGACCGCGCCTACGAGCAGGCCATCGCCGACCGCGAGAACCTGCAGCGCTCCAGCGCCTACGAGGGCAAACAGCAGCTCGACGACCTCGCCGACGCGGTCCGCAGGCTGGAGACCTCCGCCGCCGTGCACCGCGACAAGGCCGCCGAGGCGGGCCAGACCCTGCAGCGCCGCGCCGAGGAGGCCGAGCGGGCCGCCGAGGCGGTGCGCACCGCCGCCGCCGCGCTGGTCCGCGGCGAGGACGCCCTGCGCGCCGCCGCCGAGGAAGCGGGCATCGAGTGGACGGCGCCGGGCGACGGCCGCGGCGATCAGATCACCGCCGCGGTCCGGGGGCACGCGGAGGAACGCGACGCCGATGTCCGCGCCGTGCGAAAAGCGTTGAGCCGCTGGGAATCCCTGGCCGCCGACCGCACCCGCGCCCAGCGTCTGGCCGAACGCGCCGTGGAACTGCGCGACGCGGCGGCCGCCGAGGTGGCCCACGCCGAAGCCGCCGTCGCGCTGGCGCGCACCGAATCCGCGGCCGCCCTGCGCACCTGGTGGCAGGCCAATGCGGCCGTGCTCGCACCGATCGCCGCGGACATGCCGACCGGGCCCGACACCGACCCGAACGGCCAGTCGGCCGACTCCGACCTCAGCTCCGGCTCCGGCCACAGCGGCTCCGAAGACGTACCGCGCATCGCTGATTCGGAGCGTCCCGGGCTGTTCGACGCCCTGGCATCGGCTGTCGCCGCGGCGGGCACCGAGGACGTCCCGTCCGTGCACGAGGTGCTGGCCGAGTATTGCGAGCCCCGGCAGGAACAGCTCCGCACCCGCCGTCAGGAAGCCAAGGCGCGAGCGGCGGCGGCGACCGCACGCCGGGACACGCTGGTCGCCGAGCGCGCCGAGGTGGCCGCCGAACGGGACGACGCGCCCCCGGTGCACCCGACCGACTCCCGCGAGCCGAAAGACCTTCCCGGCGTGCCCTTCTGGCGCTCGGTGCGCTTCGCGGACTCGGTGACCCCGGCCGAAGCCGCCGGTATCGAGGCCGCCCTCCAGGCCGGCGGGCTGCTCGACGCCTGGATCTGCGACCCGGCACTCGTCCCCGAAGTCGACGGGGTCCGCTATCTGGTCCCGCTGCCCGCCGCCGATCGCCCGGTGGGTCGCTCCCTCGCCGACATCCTCGTCGTCGAGGACGACTCCGATGATCTGTCTGTCCCGACGGGCATCGTTGCCGATGTGCTGGCCTCGATCACACTCGCCGACGCGACGGTGGGAGACCCCGCGACAACCGAGTCGCGATCCGGTCGGCTCCACCCGCTGGTCTCAGTGTTCCAACCGGCCCCCGTCATCATCGGCACCTCCGGCGCCTATCGTCACGGCCTCCAGGCCGGACGCCACACCAAGCGTGAAGCCGAATTCCTCGGCGCGACCGCGCGCGCCCGCCGCCGGGAACTGCGCCAGGCCGAACTCGACGCGGCGATCGAGGCCGCCACGGCAGAGGCCGACGCGGCGAAGGCCGAGGAAGCCACGGCCACGGCCGAATTGGCGAGTATCAGCGCGGCCGTCAAGGTCCTCCCCCGCCCGTCCGCCATCACCGCCGCCCTGCGCGCGGTCGCGGAGACGGCCGGCCTCATGCGGTCCCGCTCCGAGGCCGTCACCCAGACCGAGCGCGATCTGGACCAGGCGGTCGGCGAAGCCACCGCGATGGAGAAGAAGCTGCGGGCCACCGCGCAGGCGCATCGCACCCCGACCGAGGCCCGCGAACTCGACGCCCTCGCCGCCGCGATCCGGCACTTCGAGAACACCGGCACCGGACTGCTGCGCCTGCGCGCCGAGCACGAGCGCGAACACGAGCGCGAGCGCGAGGGCGCCGACCGGCACGACGAGGCGCGGGCGCTGGCCGAGGCCTTCGCCGAGGAGGCCGAGGCCGCCCGGCTCGGGTTCACCGAACAACAGCGCAAACTGGAGACGCTGCGGGAAGCGCTGGGCGCCAGTGCGGCCGACATCGATCGGGAACTCGACGCCGCGCGCGCGGCCATCGAAGCGGCCAAAGCCGAGCAGCGGGCCGCGCGCAAGGCCGCCAATACCGCGATCGAGGCGGTCGGCGACGCCGAGGCCGCCTACCGCACCGCCAACGAGGCGCTGGCCACCGCGCTCACCGAGGTGCTGGCGGAGGTGCGGTCGCTGGCGCCGTACGCCCGGCCCGACCTGCTGAGCCTGCTCGGCGCCTCCGTCGAGCACCGCTGGCCGAGCACCGATGCCGCGTGGTCGACCCCGGAGCAGCTGCAGTACCGGATCGTCGCGGCCGGACCGGAGACCGACCCGGTCGTGCTGCCCGACGAGGTCGCGGCCCTGTTCGCCGACCTGGACACCGCCACCACCCAGGTGCGGGCCACCGAGGCCGGGCGCAAGTCCACCCGGTCGGCGGTGACCAGCGCGCTGCAGGAGTTCGACGCCGCGCTCACCGCCTCGGGGCGTGACTACCGCCTGCACTGGGATGCCGCCGACGGGCTCACCGTGGTGGCCGTGCACGACGAGAACGGCCAGGCCGCGCTCGCCGACTTCGCCGCGCGCATCGACGCCGCGCGCCGCGATCAGGAACTGCTGCTCACCGACGCCGAACGCCGCATCCTGGAAGACGCGCTGCTGACCGGCCTGGCCCAGCAGATCCACGAACGCACCAGCGACGCACGCGAACTCATCACCCGGATGGGCGCGGAGATGAAGCAGCGCCGGATGTCCTCGGGCAACACGATCGGCGTGCATTGGATCCTGGCCGACGGCCTGTCCGAGGCCGCCCGCGCCATGTGCAAACTGCTCGACCGCGACACCGCCGCGCTGAGCCCGGAGGATCTGGGCGCGGTCCGTGCCCACTTCGCCGCCGAGATCCGGGCGGCCCGCACCGCCCATCCGGAGCGCTCCTACCCCGAGATCCTCGGCGCCACACTCGATTACCGCACCTGGCGGGTGTTCTCGTTCACCCTGATCAACGGTGACGGCAGCGAGGACAAGCTGACCGTGGCCCGGCACAGCGCGCTCTCCGGCGGCGAGCAGTCGGTCTCGCTGCACCTGCCGCTGTTCGCGGCCGCGCACGTGATGCTCGACTCCGCCGACCCGCAGGCCCCGCGCCTGCTCGCGCTGGACGAGGCGTTCGCCGGTGTCGACGACAACGGCCGCAGCGAATTGCTCGGCCTCAGTGTGCAATTCGACCTCGACCTGTTCATGACCGGCTACGACCTGTGGATCACCTACGGCCACGTCCCCGGCTGCGCGCACTACGACCTGGCGCACTCCACCGCCGAGAACACCGTGAGCGCCACCCTGCTGGTGTGGGACAGCGGCGAGCTGCTCGCCGAACACGACGGCGGTGACCTGACCACCGCACTGGGCTCCCCCAACCGCCGCCGGGTCCCCAACACCATCGAGGGCGGACTCACCCTCGAGGGCATGCCGGGCGAACCGGCGCCGGTGGGCTGACAGCCCGCCGCGCCAACCGGTCTTGACGCCACCACGCCGCACCGGCGGCGTGGTGGCCAGGCAATTGCCGGAAGCCCTAGACCGACCAGTTTTCTTACTCGGAATTAACCGCATCGAATTTCGCGGAATCGGTTGCTCGAAATCCTCAGTGCTGCCAGGATTTTGCTCGTGACGGCGCAGGCCCCGGCCGGGTCGTCACGATCACGGTGCGGTCGATGCCGCACGTCTTCAGCAATTCTTCAGGGGATCGTCGTGCGATATCGACAGAATCAACACCTCCCACCCGGGGCATACCGGCAGTTTTCCGGCAGCGCTCCGGGCCGGGATGCCGTGCCCGGCGGCCCATCGCGGCCGCCGCGCGCGCCGATGCGCTGAGTTCGCCGGAACTCGGCCGACCCAGCCCGATGAAGGTGCCGGACATATTCGCCGGAAATGGCCTGCGGCCGTTGCTGGCTCGCCTGCGCCGGGGTCGCCGTTCCACCGATCCGGCGCCGACCTTCCCCTGCCCACCGCGGGATGTGACCACCATGCAGCTCCCCGTCCCCCTGCGGGACACCACCCGTCCACTCGCGGCCGCGCTCACCGATGCCGACGCGAGCCGGTTCACCGGCATCCTGCGCGTCACCGGCGAACCGGGCGGCGACATCCGCCTCGTCGACGGCCGGATCGTGGCCGTGAGTACCGGTGGCGCACCGGGTTTCGACGAGCTCGACCCGCGCGACGAGGAGCAGCCGCTCGGCGCGGCCCGCACCCGGCTGCTGCGGATGACGGCGACCGTCGACGGGACGTTCGCGATCGCGGCGGGCTGGGTCGATCGCTGCCACTGGATCGACGCGCACCCCCAGGTCTTCGCCGGCGACGATCCCGGCTACGACGCCGAGTGGCTGCTCGGCGAGACCGAGCGCAGGCTGGCCGCGCTCGCGCACGCCGGCTTCTCCCCGTACCGGAACCTGCTGGCGCTCACCGACTTCGGCCGCTCGATGCGCGCGGAGGGCGCCGAGCTGCTGCGCCTGGTCGACGGCACGCGGAGCTGCCGCGACCTGGCCTTCCTGCTCGGGCGTCCGCTCTATCCGGTGACCGTCGAGGTCGCGCGCCTGCTCGGCGGCGGCCAGCTGACGGTGCCGGCCCGGCACGCCGCCGATCAGCCGCCCGCCACCGTCGGGGCGGGCATGGTCGATCCCGCGCTGCCGCGCCGCCGCCGCGGTGCCAGCGGCATCAACGACACTCTGCGGCCGCGTCCACCGCAGGCCGCTCCCCCGTCCACGACCGCCGTGGACGTGCCCGACTCTTCGCCACGGCGGAGAACCGAGAGGATCCCATGAACACCAACGGCACCCCCGCCAGCATGAGCGAACGGCTGGCCGGCATGGTCAAGTCGCTGCGTGGCGAAGTTCCCGACTGCGTCGCGGCGGGCGTCATCGACATGTCGACCGGCATGCTGCTGTCGGTGGAGACCGTCGACAACCACCCGCCGGAGGTGCTCGACTTGCTCGCGGCCGCCACCCTGGACCTGTTCCAGGGCCGCAATGTGGTGATGATCGAGGACATCTGGAAGGAACGTCGCGGTATCCGCAGCGACGACCACTACTTCCAGGAGATCCTGGTCAACTCCAACAATCTCACCCACCTGTTCCTGCGCGCGGAGAGCCGCGACGATCTGGTGGTCGTCGTGGTGTGCCGCAAGACCGTCAATGTGGGCATGCTCTTCGCGCAGTCCCGCCGGGTGCTCAAGGACACCGGTCGGCTCTGAGCTCAGTCGAGCGCGTGCGCGAGCCGCGACGCGCAACCGCGCAGCCCCGCGCGCAATTCCGGTGATCCGTGTACCCGGAACGGCACGCCCAGGGTGATCAGCTGCGCGGCGAGCCATTCCGGATCGTCGTCGCGGGTCTCGGTGAACCGGCATCCGGTGGCGCCGTCGGCGACGATGCTGCCCGGCGTCGCGCCGAGCCTGCCCTCGACCCGGTGCGGTGGCGCCTCGATCGTCACGTCCACCTCGTAACTCGGTGTGGCCCAGTCGGTTCGGCGACCCGCGACGTACTCGGCGGCGTCGGCGGCGGGCAGTGCCCTGGCGACGACGCGGGCGCCCGTCGGTTGCGGTCCCTCGATGCGGTCGGCGCGGAAGCTGCGCCAGGCGTCCCGGTCGAGGTCGTAGGCGACCAGGTACCAGCGTCGGCCCGCCGCCGCGACGCCGATCGGTTCGACGTGCCGCCGCGTCTCTGCGCCCGCCGCGTCCCGATAGCGCAGGCGCAGCCGTTCCCGGTTGCTCACCGCGGCGGCGAGCGTGGTGAGCACGTCCGGGTCGACCGTGGGGCCGCTGCCCGCGCCGACCGTCACCGTCGCGCCGACCACCCGCACCCGCCTGCGGAGTTTCGTCGGCAGCACCTGCTCGAGTTTGGTCAGCGCGCGCACCGACGCGTCCTCGATCCCGGTGACGGCCTGTCCGGCCGCGACCCGCAGGCCCACCGCGACGGCCACCGCTTCGTCCTCGTCGAGCACCAGCGGCGGCAGCGCCGACCCGGCGGTGAGCCGGTAGCCGCCGGTCGCGCCCAGCGCGGCCACGACGGGATAGCCCAGCTCACGCAGCCGGTCGACGTCGCGGCGGACCGTGCGGTCGGTGACGCCGAGCCGGTCGGCGAGTTCACTGCCCGGCCACTCCCGGGGCAGCTGGAGCAGGGAGAGCAAACGGAGCAGCCGAGCGGCGGTATCGGTCATGTCCACATTCTGCCGCGCATCTAGGACCGAAACTGTCCTAGATGGCTTCTAGCGTGGTGTGTACACCGACCGAGGAGATCAGATGACGACCATTCGCCCCTTCCACCTCGACATCCCGCAGACCGACCTCGACGACCTGCGGGCGCGCCTGGGCCGGGCCCGGTGGGCCGCGCCGCTGCCGGGCGCGGGCTGGGAACGCGGCGTGCCGACCGACTACCTGCGCGAGCTGGCGCGGTACTGGGCCGAGGATTTCGATTGGCGCGCACAGGAATCCGCGCTCAACGAGTTCCCGCAGTTCGTCACCGAGATCGACGGCCTCGACGTGCATTTCCTGCACGTGCGCTCCCCCGAGCCGGACGCGGTGCCGCTGGTGCTCACCCACGGCTGGCCGAATTCGTTCGTCGAGTTCACCCGCACCATCGGCCCGCTGACCGATCCGCGGGCCCACGGCCTCGATCCGGCCCTGGCCTTCCATGTCGTGGTGCCGTCGGTGCCCGGGTTCGCCTTCTCGGCGGCACCGCGCGAGACCGGGATGAGCACGGCGCGGGTGGCCCGGATGTGGGCGACGCTGATGGACCGGCTCGGCTACGACCGCTATGGCGCCCAGGGCGGTGATCTCGGCGCCTATGTCGCGCCGGAGCTGGCGCTGGCCGCGCCGGAGCACGTGATCGGCGTCCACCTCGACGGCGGCATCGGCATGCCGACCGAGGCCGACGTGCCGAGCATGTCGCCGGAGGACCTGAGCCAGTGGGCGGAGATGCAGCAGTGGATGACCGGCGGCGTCGATCACCACACGCTGCTGCGCGCGGCGCCGCAGACCTTCGCGCTGGGCTGGAACGATTCCCCGGTGGCGCTGCTGGCCTGGCTGATGCAGAAGTTCCAGGAGTTCACCCCGATGGCCGACCTCGCCGAGGACGTCATCGACCGCGACCACCTGCTCACCAATGTCGCGATCTACTGGTTCACCCAGACCGCGGGCACCTCCTCGTGGCCGATGTACGACGGCCTGCGCGACGGCGGCTTCGGCTGGCCGCCCGGCCAGAACCTGGTGCCGACCGGCGTCTACGGCGGCGGTTCACCGCTGATGCGCAAGCTGGCCGACCGCGACCACAAGATCACCCACTGGCCCTCGGGCAACCCGGGCAATCACTTCGTCGCCATGGAGGAACCGCTGGCCCACGTCACCGACATCCGGACCTTCTTCACCGACCTGCGCTGAACCGGGCCCGGCCGTTCGTCTCGTGGACTACCGCATGCTGGCGTCCGGGACCCGGGGCGGGCACGCGGCGCCGGGCGCGGTGACCAGCTCGAAATGCCACCATTCGTTGTCGAAGGTCCGGCACAGGCCCCAACGGTTGCCGTTGGCCTCGAGCCACTGCGCGCCCTGCTGCGGGCCGACGTCGACCGCGTGGCCGGAGACATGGGTCGACTCGGCGGGCGGCAGCACCCAGCGGCGCGCCTCGTCGGGCGTGCCGTAGGTGGCCAGGCCGTCCTGCCACAGCATTTCCTGCTGCTCGTGGGTGCGGTAGCCGGAGGTGATCGACAGCGGGACACCCTCGGCGTGCGCCTGCTGCTCGGCGAGGGTGTAGGCCAGGGCCAGCGCCGGGTCCAGGCCCTCGGTCCCGGCGGCGGACTGGAACTGTTCACGCTGGTCGGTCGGCTGGGCGCCGGCGATGCCGAGGCCGACGGCGGTCACGGCCGCGGCGGCCGTCATCGTCACCAGCATCCGGTCGGCCACCCGGCCGAGCACAGTAGTCATGCCGGGAGTCTATCGACCGGCCCGAGCCCGAGCCGACCGCCGGGGTCGGCCCCGGCCCGGGCCTCGGGTTCATTTCCGCAGGTCGAACGACCCTCTCACCGTGTTCGGGTCAGCTCGTCGGCGGACTCCCGAGCCGACCGGATCGGCCATCGACCCGGCGCCGCGGTGTAGGCGGGCAGCCCGTCGGACTGCCGGTGCCTGCCCGGGCCCGGCCGGATCACCCGATGCACCGCGAGCGCGGTCAGCAGGCCGATCAGCGTCAGCCCGACCCACACCAGCCGGTCGGCGCCTGCCGCGCGGGCGACGTCGAGGACCGCGCCGGTGCCCAGGTTGCCCGCCAGGATGGCCACCCCGACGATGGTGTTGTAGAACCCGTAGTGGGTCGCCACCAGCCTGTCCTCGCTCAGCGAGACCACGGTGTCCATCTCGAACGGGAAGACCGCCGCCGTCCCGACCGCCAACACCGCCGCCGACAGCAGCAGGGCCCCGGCCGCGGCCGCCGTCCCGAACGACGCCGCGCCGGGGACCAGCGCGAGCGGGACGAAGGCCGCGGCCAGCACCCCGACCCCGAGGACGAGACCGCGCCCGATCCCCCATCGCGCGCGCAACCACGCGGTGATCCGCACCTGTCCCGCGACGGCGACCACCCCGGACACCACGAACACCAGCGCGGTCAGCTCCTGCCCGCCCGCACCCGAGACGGTGCCCGCGTGCAGCGGCAATGCCAGATACACCTGGAACGACAGCACATACGTGCCGCCCATCGCCACCGCGAACGCCACGAAGCGCCGGTTGCCGGCGATGGTGCGCCAGTCGCTCCACACCGACGCCGTGGTACTCACCCCGGAGCGCTGCGGCAGCGCGCACAGCTGCGCCACCGAGAGCACCGCGAACACGGCCGCCGCCGCGGCGGCGGTCCACCGGAAATCCACACCGAGCAGGGCGATCCCGACGAGCGGGCCCGCCAGGATGCCCGCCTGGTAGAACACGTTGAACACCGCGAACGCCTCGACCCGCCGCTCACCGGCCTCGGCGGCCAGGTAGGCGCGCACGGCCGGATTGAACAGGGCACCGGCGAATCCCGTCGCGGCGGAGGCGAGCAGCAGCATCGGCAGCGAGGTGGCGAAGATCAGCGCGGCGAATCCCGCGGTGCGCAGCACACATCCGGCCACGATGAGCGGTTTGTAGCCGAGCCGGTCGGCCAGCGTGCCGCCGATCAGGAACATCCCCTGCTGGGAGAAGTTCCGGACGCCGAGCACCAGCCCGACCGCCCACGCGGCCAGGCCGAGCGGGCCGGACAGGTACCCGGCCAGGTACGGCATCAGCATGTAGAAGCCGAGATTGATGCCGAACTGGTTGATCATGAGCAGTCGCGCCGGGGTGTCGAAACCGGCGAAGGTCCGCAGGGTCGTCATGCGCGCACCGGTCCCAGCCCGGCGGCGAGCGCGCCGGGATCGAGCACTGTCGTGCAGCGCGTCCAGGACTCGACCACCCGCTCGGCGGGGTGCGCGATCGTGGCGGGATCGGTGGCGGGCGGCCCCGTCAGCAGGCCGTGCTCGCGGCAGTAGCCGTCGTTGTAGACCGTGTCGAAGTAGCGATGCGGCCCGTCGGGGAAGACGGCGACGATCCTGGTCTCCGCGTCGGCGGTGCGGGCGGCCCAGCCCGCGACGAGGGCGACCGCGCCCACGCTCCACCCGCCGGTGGCGTAGTGCGTCGCGGCCAGGGTCCGGCACGCCCAGACCGCTTCCGCCGGTGCGACCCAATGGATCTCGTCGAAGGCGCGGTAGTCGACATTGGCCGGGTGGATGTTCGAGCCGAGGCCGCGCATCAGCCGCGGCCCGGCGGGCTGGCCGAAGATCGTGGAGGCCACCGTGTCGACGCCGATCAGGCGCAGCCCGGGATACCGGCGGCGCAGTTCCCTGGCCACGCCCGCGGAATGCCCGCCGGTGCCCACCGCGCAGACCAGCACGTCGACCCGCCCGATCTGGTCGATGAGCTCGTGCGCGAGCCCGGCGTAGCCGTCGGCGGCATCGGGATTGCTGTACTGGTCCGGGCACCACGCGGTGGGCTCGGCGGCGAGCAGTTCGGCGACCCGGTCCCGGCGCGCCTGCTGCCAGCCGCCGGTGGGATGGGCGCGGTCGACCAGGTCGACCTCGGCGCCGAAGGCGGTGAGCATGCGCGCGACGATCGGTTCCAGCCCGGGATCGGTGACCACGGTGACCGGATGACCGTGCACCAGCCCGGCCAGCGCGAGCCCGAGTCCGAGTGTGCCGCTGCTGGATTCGACGATCCGCGCGCCGGGGACGAGATCACCGCGCTGCTCGGCCCTGCGCACCATGTGCAGGGCGGGGCGGTCCTTCATCCCGCCGGGGTTGAACCCTTCCAGCTTGGCCCAGAACCCCCGGTCGGCGGCGGCCAGCGGCGCCCCCACCCACATCACCGGGGTATTGCCGACGAGGCCCTGTGGGCGCTCGGCGATCGCGGCAACGGTCCGGTCGAGCACGTATTCCTGCATGTCTGTCGCTTCCTGTGTCGGCCGCCGGGGACGACGGCGCGGACGAGAACGGGCACGCGAACACCGGCCCTGCCACGGGTGTGGCGGGCCTGGCGCTGACCGATCAGCGTCGACAGATGCAGAACTGGGTGAGGATGTCGCGGCCCTGGCGGTACCGCAGTTGCGCGCGCGGCGGGGCGCGCGGGGCCGCGGCCGGATGACCGAGGCTCGCGAAGAGAACGACGACCAGCGCGCCGAACAGACCGAGCAGCGGGAGCACGAGGCCGGTGTCGGGCGCCGCGGTGCCGACCAGGCAGTGGTCGGGCAGCGGATGATCGGGAACGGCGAGCCCCGCCCCGTCGACGAACGCGGCGGCGACCACGTCGAGCGGCGCGTCCACCCGGTGATGGTCGTCGTGATGCACCGTGGTGCAGTCGATCACGAGCGCGCACACGGCGGCCACGATCATGACGAACGCGCACAGCGCCCCCGCCCGGCGCGGCGAGCGACGGTCCGTCGGATGACCCACCGCGCCTCCTTCCGCTCGTCGCCGGTGACCTCCGCCGACCAAGCTACTACGTCATTGCGTAGACACAGGTCAGCGCCATGGAGCCAGGCGATTCGGTCGCGGTGGCGGCTACCGGTCCGCCCGCCAGCGGGCGATCGCGCGGCCGATCTCGGTGGCGGGCGGCTCGCCGTAGAGCCATTCGCGGGCCAGCCGATGCCAGTTGGCGCGCACCCGCAACTGGCCGAGGGTGGCGAAGGTGAACAGGTCGGCGCGGCGGGAGAAGACGTGTTCGGGCGGGAGCAGTTGCCTGCGCATGCCCTGGAATTCGACCGAGCGCGGGTCGACGGCGAGCAGGACGGCGCTGGTGGCCAGTTCGGGCGTGATGGTCACCTCCTCGTCGAGCAGGTGCCACCCGCAGGCCGCCCACACGTAGGCCAGGCACTCCTCGACGGTGACGCCGGCGTCCGGGTCGATGATGCCGCGCCCGACCCAGGCCGCGTACAGGTCCTCGGGCCGGTCCTCGGCGGCGGCCCGCAGGCAGGAGCGCTCGAAATCGACGTGCTCGGGATCCATCCGGTTGTAGAGCCCGAAGTCGACGAAGGCGAGCCTGCCGTCCTCGGCGAGCAGCACATTGCCCGGATGCGGATCGCCGCAGAACTCGTTGTCGGCGAACAGGGTGCCGAGGTAGAAGCGGTAGATCAGTTCGCCGTAGTGGTCTCGCTCCGCCGACGGCAGCGTCTGCAGGTGCGAGAACCCGTGGCCCGCCACGTATTCGGTCACCAGCACGTTGTGCGAGCAGTACTCCTCGATCGCGTCGGGCACGGTGATGTAGGGATGGCCGCGGTAGCGCTGGGCGACCAGGTGCTGGGTCCTGGCCTCGCGCAGATAGTCCAGTTCGCTGCGCAGATTGGCGGCGATCTCCTCCAGCACCCCGGTGTCGGCCATGCTCGGCAGCACGGATCTGGCCATTTTGCTGAGGAATTCGAGGTTGCCGATATCGGCGTGCACGGCGCGCTCCACGCCGGGGTACTTCACCTTGACCGCGACCACGCGCCCGTCGTGCAAGGTCGCCCGGTGCACCTGGCCGATCGAGGCCGCGGCGATCGCGGTCTCGTCGAAGTCGGCGAAGATCCCCGACAGCGGGCCGAGGTCCTCCTCGATCACCGTGCGCATGGTGGGGAACGCGACGGCGGGCGCGCGATCACGCAGCGCCGCGAGCTGGCGGGTGAACTGCGCGCGGTGCGATTCGGGGACGAAGTCGAGGTCGAGCACCGACAGCATCTGCCCGAGCTTCATCGCCGAGCCCTTCATGCTGCCGAGCACCGCGACGATCTGCTGCGCGGTCTTCATCGCCGACCGCTCGGCCAGGACCTGCCTGGCCTCCTCGGTGCGCCCGATCATCGACAGCCGCGTCCCGACCCCGCGCACGGTCTGCTCGGCGGCCAGCCTGCCCAGCTTCCCGCCGCGCGCCACGCGGCCGGAGGGAACTCCGGAGGTCGCCATATCCACCCCCGTCGAGCCGGTCCAGCGCATGTCGCGTCACCCTACACCGCACCGCGACCGCGCAGGGCCGGACGAACGAAGACCCCGGATCGCACCGTGGCGAGGCCGGGGTCTTCGGGATCTTCGACCGCTTACACACGTTCCTTGGAGCGGGTGCGCACGCGCAGGGCGATCGGCTTGGAGGTTTCGGCGAAGAAGTCGTTGCCCTTGTCGTCGACGACGATGAAAGCGGGGAAGTCCTCGACGTCGATCTTCCAGACGGCTTCCATGCCGAGCTCGGGGTACTCGAGCACCTCGACGTTCTTGATGCAGTCCAGCGCAAGGCGCGCGGCCGGGCCGCCGATGGAGCCCAGGTAGAAGCCGCCGTGCTCGTTGCAGGCCTTGGTCACCTGGGCCGAGCGGTTGCCCTTGGCCAGCATCACCATGGAGCCGCCCGCGGCCTGGAACTGGTCGACGTAGGAGTCCATCCGGCCCGCGGTGGTGGGGCCGAAGGAACCGGAGGCGTAGCCCTCGGGGGTCTTGGCCGGGCCCGCGTAGTAGACGGCCATGTCGCGCAGGTACTCCGGCATCGGCTCGCCCGCGTCGAGGCGCTCCTTGATCTTGGCGTGCGCGATGTCGCGGGCCACGACCAGCGGGCCGGTGAGCGAGAGCCGGGTCTTCACCGGGTACTTCGACAGCTCGGCGCGGATCTCGTCCATCGGGCGGTTGAGGTCGATCTGCACCACGTCGCCACCGAGGATGTCCTCGGTCTGCTCCGGCAGGTACTGGGCCGGTTCGGTTTCCAGCTGCTCCAGGAAGATGCCGTCCTTGGTGATCTTGGCCAGCGCCTGGCGGTCGGCCGAGCAGGACACCGCGATGGCGACCGGGCAGGAGGCGCCGTGCCGGGGCAGGCGCACCACGCGCACGTCGTGGCAGAAGTACTTGCCGCCGAACTGCGCGCCGATGCCGAACTCGCGGGTGAGCTGGAAGACCTCTTCCTCGAGCTCAAGATCACGGAACGCGTGGCCGGTGATCGAGCCCTCGGTGGGCAGGTTGTCCAGGTAGTGCGCGGAGGCGTACTTCGCTGTCTTCAAGGCGAATTCGGCGCTGGTGCCGCCGATGACCACGGCGAGGTGGTAGGGCGGGCAGGCCGCGGTGCCGAGCGAGCGGATCTTCTCGTCGAGGAACTCGAGCATGCGCTCGGGGTTCAGGACGGCCTTGGTCTCCTGGTACAGGAACGACTTGTTGGCCGAGCCGCCGCCCTTGGCCATGAACAGGAACTTGTAGACCGGGTTGTCGGGGGTGCCCTCGGTCGAGTACAGCTCGATCTGCGCGGGCAGGTTGGAGCCGGTGTTCTTCTCGTCCCACATGGTGATCGGGGCGAGCTGGGAGTAGCGCAGGTTCAGCCTGGAGTAGGCGTCGAACACGCCGCGGCTGATCCACTCGGCGTCGTCGACGCCGGTCAGCACGCCCTCGCTCTTCTTGCCCATCACGATCGCGGTGCCGGTGTCCTGACACATCGGCAGCACGCCACCCGCGGAGATGTTGAGGTTCTTGAGCAGGTCCAGCGCGACGAAGCGGTCGTTCCCCGAGGACTCGGGGTCGTCGATGATCTTGCGCAGCTGGCGCAGGTGCGCGGGGCGCAGGTAGTGGCTGATGTCGTGGATCGCCGTCTCGGTGAGCAGCCGCAGCGCTTCGGGCTCGACCTGCAGGAAGGTGCGCCCGTTGTGCTCGACGGTGCTGACCCCCTCGGTGGTGAGCAAGCGGTACGGCGTGTCGTCGGCGCCGATCGGCAGCAGATCGGAATAGCGGAACTCCGGCGCGGTCACGAATCGCACTCCTCGGGTGGCTGGTCACAAAGCACTCGGAAGCCTATCGACCACCCGCGCCCACCTGCTGGTTAGGCAACCCTATGTGACGTAAGGCAAACGCCTGAACCAAGATCGAGGTTGCACGTTCAACCCAAACGGTGCTACCCATTCACCCGAACGGTGGCGGGGCGTGCACCGTTCCAATCCGAAGCCTGCACCGGAGAATCTGGAGCTCGATCGTGACCGATCCACAGTGGCTCGATGATGTCGAAATGCGCGCCTGGCTGGGCTACGTGCGGACCCGCGACCTGATCGCCGCGGCGATCGGACGTGACGCGGGCCGGGCGGCCGACCTCAGCTGGGTCGAGTACTCGGTGCTCGTGTACCTGGCCGACGCGCCGGGACAGCGCCTGACCTTCGCCGATCTGGCGGGCGCGCTGGAATGGTCGCAGAGCAGGCTCTCGCACCAGATCACCCGCATGCAGAAGCGCGGGCTGGTGATCAGGGAGACGATGCCGCACGACCAGCGCCGCACCGTCGCCCGGCTGACGACCGCGGGTGGGCAACTGCTCACCACGGCCGCGCCGGCGCACGTGCGCAGCGTGCGACGGCACATGATCGACGTGCTCGACCGCGGCCAGCTGGCCGCCCTGGCCGAGATCTACGACGTGCTGATCAACCACCATCGCAGCGCGGCAGGCGGATTCGATCCGACCGGACGGGGCAGCGCAGCCACCAGGGCCCCCGAGCCCGCCCCTGACCCGGCCTGAGCGCTACGACCCGGAGCTGCCGCCGGAGTCGGGGCGACTGGTGCCCAGCCCGCCGCGCTGGACCGTACCGCCCGCCTCCGGCACGCCACGGTCGTAGACGCCCGTGCCGGACGGCCGCAGGAAGCTGCCCGCGGCGAGCGCCACGGCGGCTCCGATCGCGGGGTAGACCAGCGTATCGGTGTGCTGGTACCAGAAATTGGCGTAGCGGCTGTCGGTGGTGTCGCACTGCCCGTCGGCCACCCGGGTCGAGGAGGTGGTGTCCACGCAGATGCCCACCGCGGTCGGCTGCGCGGAGGCACTGGTGGTGGGCCGAGCCGAGGTCGTCGTGGTCGGCCGCGCGGTCGTGGTCGGCCGGACCGTGCTGGTCACCGGCGGCTTCACCGAGGTGGTCGCCGCGCGGTGCGCGGACGCGTCGGTGCCGCAGCCCGCCGACACCAGCGCCATCGCGACCACGGCGGGCAGCGTGCAGGACACGCTGCGCGACTTCATGATTCGGGCACGCCGAGGGCCCGTTCGAACCCGGCGGGCACGATGATGTCGCCGCGGTCGAGGTCGGCGATCGAGGTCTTGCGCAGGCCGAGCAGCGCCGAATCGATACCGCCGCGCAGGATGTCGAGCACGTTCTCCACGCCCGCCTGGCCGTTGGCGGCCAGGCCCCACAGGTAGGCGCGGCCGATCAGCACCGCGCGGGCGCCGAGGGCCACGGCCTTGACCACATCGCTGCCGCGGCGGATGCCACCGTCGAGGACGACCTCGATCTGGTCGCCGACCGCGTCCGCGAGCACCGGCAGCGCCCGGATGGCGGCCGGGGTGCCGTCGAGGTTGTTGCCGCCGTGGTTGGACACCGAGATGCCGGCCACGCCCGCGTCGACCGCGCGCAGCGCGTCGTCGACCCGCATGACGCCCTTGAGCAGCACCGGGCCGTCCCAGTTCGCGCAGATCCAGGCGACGTCGTCCCAGTCGGGCGCCGGGGTCTGCATCCATTCGCCGTAGGCGCCGAAGAAGCCCGGCGCCGCGCCGCCGCCGACGGCCATGTTGGGCGCGGTGAGGTCGGGAATCGAGCCGGAGCGCAGGTAGGTGGCGAGCCAGCGCGGGCGCGCCAGGGTCTGCGGCGCGAACTTCATCATCGTGCGCAGGTTCAGCGACTCCGGGATCACCGGGCTGCCCCAGTCGCGACCGTGCGAGAAAGACCAGTCCAGGGTCAGGATGAGCCCGACCGCGCCGGCCGCCTTCGCCCTGGCCATCCGCTCCAGGATCTGGTCCTTGTTGCCACACCAGTACAGCTGGAACAGCGTCGACGGGTTGGCCGCGACGACCTCTTCGATCGGCTTGCTCGCGAACGAGCTCAGGCCCATGGCGATGCCGCGCGCGGCCGCCGCCCTGGCCACGGCGACCTCACCGTCGGGGTGCACCGCCTGCACGCCGGTGGGCGAGATCAGCACCGGCATCGAGACCTGCTGGCCGAGCACCGTGGTCGACTGGTCGCGCTCGCCGATCGGGCCGGCGCAGTGCGGGGCGAAGCCGAGTTCGGTGAACGCGGTCTGGTTGTCCTCGATGGTCTGGCCGCGTTCGGAGCCCGCGATCAGCGCCCCGTACACCGATTTCGGCAGGCGCTTGCGGGCGCGGCGCTGCGCCTCGGCGACGGTCTCGAACCAGGGATTCATCGACGTGATCCTTCCTCAGGAACCTGGGGCCACCAGCGGCCCAGGTCGGTCAGCAGTGCGGTGGTTGCCGCGTTCAGCAGCGCGGCGCCTTCGCCTGCGCTCGACCCGGTGGGGTCACCGAGAATTCCGTTGGGGCTCACCGCCCGCACACCGCCGGCGCGCAGCAGCGGCAGCAGCTCGGCCAGCGGGCGCCGGTCCCCCGGTTCGGCCAGCTCGGCGCGCACCAGGTCGGGCGCCAGCGCGAGCTGGATCGAGGTCTCGGCGCGGCCCGCGTGCGGGTCGCCGCCGTACCCGGGCGAGAACAGGCGCACGTCGCGCGACTCCGCGCGCAGCAGGGTGACCGCGCGCCGCAGCGCCTCGACGTTGCCGCCGTGCCCGTTGACCAGCACGATCCGGTCGAAGGTGTCGGTGGCCGACCGGCACAGCTCGACGACGAGCAGTTCCAGCGCGGCCTGCCCGATCGACAGGGTGCCCGCGAAGCCCGCGTGCTCTCCGCTGGCGCCGTAGGGCACCGGCGGGGCGACCAGCACGTCGGACCGCGCGGCGGCCACCCGCGCGCAGACGGCGGCGGCGATGTCGGTATCGGTGGACAGGGGCAGGTGGGGGCCGTGTTGCTCGGTGGCGCCGAGCGGGATGACCAGGATCACTCCCGCGGCGGCACATGTGCCCGCCTCGGGCCATGTGAGGTGGGCCACGAACATGATCCCGAGATTAACGACAGTCACTGACATAATCAAGAGCGCGGGATTCCCTACTCTGTATCCATGTCCGCCCCGTCTCCGCGCGCTCATCGCGGTCGCCCGCCGCGCACCACGCGCCGCGAACTCGAAGTCATCGCGATGAAGTTGTTCGCCGAGCACGGCTTCGACGACATCACCGTCGAGCGCATCGCGGCCGAGGCCGGCGTCAGCGAACGCACCTTCTTCCGGTACTTCCCCAGCAAGGCCGAGGTGCTCTGGCACCAGTTCGACAACGAGGTCGCCGACCTGCGCGACGCGTTCGCCGCGGTCCCCGACGACGAGCCGATGATGGCGGCCGTGCGCCGAATCGTGGTGGCGGCCAACAGATATCGCGCCGAGGACATCCCCGAACTGCGCACCAGGATGCGCCTGGTCTCCGGGGTGCCCGCGCTCTCGGCGGGCGCGGGCGCGCACTACGACGCCTGGGAACGCGCGGTCGGCGAGTTCGCCGCCCGCCGCCTCGGCACCACCGCCGGTGACCTGGTCCCGCTGGCCGTCGGCCGCACCACCCTCGCGGCCGCGCGGGCCGCGTTCGACGCCTGGCTCGAACGCGGCGACACCGATCTGACGAGCTACCTGGACCGCGCGCTGCGGGCGCTGGAACGAGGGTTCGCCCCGGAGTAGCCAGCGCCCGCCGAGCAACCCACACGTTTGGGCGGCATCCGGGATGGGGTATGAGTAGGCTCGAGCCAAGCGCGCGGTGCGCACCAGAGAAAGCCCGTCGAAAGGGGCAGGAGTTTCCATGTCCGAGGTGTCCATGAGTCTTTCGGCGGATTCGCTGCCGGCGCGCCCGGTAGACAACTTGCTGCCGCAACTGGTCGAGCACCTCCGGCAGAACCGCACCGGACTGCGCGAGGAGTGGGCACGCCGCATCACCGAGGCCGAGCTGCTGACGGCCATGACCCCGGAGGAGATCTTCTCCGAGGCCACGTCGATGTACGACAACTACGTCGAGGTGCTCGTCACCGGTAGCGTCGAGGCCCTGCAGGCCTACGCGCGCGACCTGTCCGAGCGCATCATTCCGCGAGGCGTCGAGACCGACGAGGTCCTCGGTATCGTGCTGCTGCTGCGCGACGTGCTGGCCCGCTCGCTGTTCGAGAAGTACCAGGCCGATTTCGACCTGCTCAACCAGGTCCTCGACGCCTACGAACCGGCCGCCAACCGCATCGCCAGCACCGTGGCCATCTCGTTCGTGCAGGAGCGCGAGCGCGTCATCCGCCAGCAGCAGGAAGCCATCCGCGAGCTGTCCACCCCGGTGCTCCAGGTGCGCGAGCAGCTGCTCATCCTGCCGATCATCGGTGTGCTCGACTCCCAGCGCGCCCGCCAGCTCACCGAGCAGCTGCTGCGCGCCATCCGCGCCAACCGCGCCAAGGTCGTCGTCATCGACATCACCGGTGTGCCCGCGATCGACTCCGTGGTGGCCAACCACCTCGTGCAGACCGTCGACGCCTCGGGCCTGATGGGCGCCAACGTCATCATCACCGGCCTGTCCTCGGAGATCGCGCTCACGCTGGTGACCATCGGCCTCGACCTGTCGAAGATGAACGCGGTCGGCGACCTGCAGGGCGGTATCGAAGAGGCCGAGCGCCTGCTCGGGTACGAGGTCTCCCGGGTCACCGAGCGCCTGAGCGAACGAGACGGACGCTGAGCTAGCCACCATGCCGGTACCCATTCTCAAACAGGGCACGTTCCTGATCGCTTCGGTGCAGTCGGCCCTGACCGACAGCGACACCGAGCGGCTCCAGGACGACCTCATGAAGCAGGTCAGCCGCTATCGGGCTACCGGCATCGTCGTCGATGTCACCGCGATCGACGTGATGGACTCCTTCGCCGCGCGCTCGCTGCGCACCATCGCGCACATGACCCAGCTGCGCGGAGCCGAAACCGTCATCGTCGGGCTCCAGCCCGAAGTCGCGTTCGCGATGGTCCAGCTGGGCCTGACCTTCGAGGACATGCACACCGCGCTGGACCTGGAGGAAGGCCTGGCCTGGCTGAACCGTCTGCCGAGCAGGCGACGAGACGGTCGTGACAGTGGCCGCTGAGCAGGTGGCCATCGCGGTCAAAGTCTCCGAAGACATCGTCACCGCACGCCAGGCCGGACACGAGCTGGCCGCGGCCCTGGGTTTCACCCTCACCGACCGGACCATGATCTCCACCGCGATCTCGGAGATCGCGCGCAACATCACCAGCTACGCGGGCAGCGGCGAGATCCGGTTGCTCGTCGACCTGCGCGACGGCCGACGTTCCCTCGTCGTACAGGCGGAAGACCAGGGACCGGGCATCCGCGATATCGCGCGCGCCCTGGAGGACGGCTATTCCACCGGCCGCGGACTCGGGCTGGGCCTGCCCGGCGCGCGCAGGCTGATGGACGGCCTCACCATCGATTCCGCCCCCGGCCGCGGGACGTTGATCGAGATGTGGAAGTGGGTACCCGACGGTGCATGAAGACGGGATCATCGGCCGCACGGAATGGTCGACGGCCGGTCGGGCACTGCCCGGGCAGGACGTCTCGGGCGATCGCGCGGTCATCCTCGACACCGGTGACGGCGGTGCGCTGTTCGGCGTCCTCGACGGCCTCGGGCACGGCGCGGCCGCGGCCGACGCCGCCGATCGCGCGATGGTCATCCTGTCCGAGAATCGCGGCGAACCGCTGGACGTGCTGATGGTGCTGTGTCATCGCGCGATGGTCGAAACCCGCGGCGCCGCGGTCTCGCTGGCACTGATGGGTCCGGGCGAGACCCTGCAGTGGCTCGGCGTCGGCAATGTCGAGTCGCGCTTGCTGACGCTCGGCCCGGCCGGTCCGGAGCTACGCGCGACGATGCTGCTCACCGGCGGCATCGTCGGCTACCGGCTGCCCTCGCACCTGCAACCCCAGACCCTGCCGATCCGGCCGGGTGACCTGCTGCTGATGGCCACCGACGGAATCGTCTCGGTGGGCCCGGAGTCGATCGATCTGGCGCGTCCGGCCACCCAGATCGCCGGTGATCTGCTCGCCCGCGATGCCAAGGACACCGACGACGCCCTGGTCCTCGCGGCCCGTTTCCGCGGAGCCTGTCCATGAGAGGTTGCCGATGAGCGCTGTCCTGGCCGCATTTCTCGACGACTACTCGGCTGCCCTGGGCCGCCACGTCGCCGCGCCCGGCCAGGCGGGCCTCACCGAGGGCTACGACCTCGGCAGGCGTGCCCTCGTCGAGGGCATCAGCCTGCTCGACCTCACCGAGCACCATTTCCGCGCGGTCGCCGCGTACACCGACGAGGCGGCGGATTCGCGCAGCGCCGAGGTGGCGCTGGAGTTCCTGCTTCAGACGATGGCCGCGCTCGACATCGCCACCCGCGGCTATCTCGACGGCACCCGCCGCTACGAGCAACAGCGTTCGCGCGCCGAGGATCTCGCCGGCCGCGACGCGTTCCGCACCGCGCTGGTCGAGTCCCTGCAGGACGGGTTCTTCGTCGCCGACGACCACGGCACCATCGTCGAGGTGAACTCCGCCTTCGGCGTGCTCACCGGTTACGGCGCGGACGCGGTCCCCTACCCGGTGCCACATCCCTGGGCCCTGCCGGATCGGGCGGGCTACCCCCAGATCGGTACGGAGGCATCCCGTTTCGTGATGCCGGTGCGGCATCGCGACGGTCGGGAACGCTGGCTGGCGGTGAGCGCGAGCTCGCTGGTGAAGCAGGAGGACAACGAGGAGATCTTCGTCGGCACCGTGCGCGACGTGACCGCCGAACACGACGCGCAGGCCCGCGATCAGGCGGCCTCGCGGCTGGCGACCGCCGTCGGCGCGGCCACCAGCATGGTGGAGGTGCTCGAGGTCGGGCTCGACGAGCTGCGCCGGACGATGGGCGCGCGGACCGCGCTGGTCGCGGTCTGGCCGAGCCGGACCGGGCAGCCGGACGTGTACTCCTGTGGCGAACCGCCCGCCGGCGCACCGGAAAGCAGCGCGGGCGCACCGCAGTTCGTCGCCGCGCCGGTCGCGGGACCGACCGGCCGGGTCGTCCTCGACGAGGAGGTCCGCGCCCTGGTCGATCGGGCTCGCAGGCAGCCCGCCCGTGGCCTGTCCGCCATCACCGGCGAGGACGGCGGCGTCGACGCCGTGGTCGCGCCGCTCGGCGAGACCGGCGACGCGGCCCTGTGGGTGCGTTTCGGGGCGCCGCGCGCGATCAGCGCCGCGGACTGGGCGCTGTACTCGCTGCTGGTCGGCCATCTCAGCGTCGCGCTGCAGCGCGCCCGCAACTTCGACCAGGCCCGCGCGACCTCGCTCACCCTGCAACGCGCGATGCTCGGCCCGATCGAGCTGCCGCCGCGGTTCTCGGTGCACTACGAGCCGGCGCTGCCGCCGCTCGAGATCGGTGGCGACTGGTACGACGTGGTGCCGCTGCGCGACGGCACCATCGGCGTCGTGGTGGGCGACTGTGTCGGCCGTGGCCTCTCGGCCGCCGTCGTGATGGGCCAATTGCGTACGGCCGCACGGGCATTGCTGCTGCGCGGCGCCGGTCCGGCGCAGCTGCTGGCCGAGCTCGACGCCGTCGCCGCCCGGATCCCCGGCGCCATGTGCACCACGGTGTGCGCGGCGGTGCTCGATCCCGAGCGCGGCATGGTCCGCTACTCCAACGCCGGTCACATGCCGCCCATCCTGGCACCGCCCGGGGGCACCGGCCGGGTACTCGACGGCGGAAGGGCGGTGCCGCTGGCCACCTTCGACACCCCGCGCAGGCCCGAGGCCACCACGGCACTGCCGCCGGGCGCGACGCTGGTGCTGTTCACCGACGGCCTGGTCGAACAGCGCGGGTACGACATCGAAGAGGGCTTCGTCAAGATCGCCGGGGTGCTCAGCGAGACCGGTGCCGCGCTGCCCCGTGACGTCGCCGACGCCGTGCTGTCGCGCCTGTGTCCGCCCGCCGGCTACGACGACGACGTCGCCATGGTCGTCTACCGCCAGCCGCCGGAACCACTGCACCTCGACATCCCCGCCGCCGCAGCGGAATTGACCGGGCTGCGGCGCAACCTCTACCGCTGGTTCGCCACCGCCGCGGTCCCGCACGATCTGGCCGCCGACCTCGTCGCGGCCGCCAACGAGGCGTGCAGCAACAGCGTCGAGCACGCCTACCGCGATGCCGAGCCCGGCCGGGTCACGCTCACCGCCACGTGTGAGGGCGACCGGGTGGTCATCGAGGTCGCCGATTCGGGCCGCTGGGTCCCCACCCCGACCGACCCCGGCTTCCGCGGGCGCGGCGTGGAGATGATGCGTGTGCTCACCGAGGACCTGGAATTCGGCCACGACGAGAAGGGCACGCGCGTCCGCATGTGGGTCACGCTCCCGTCGATCACCTTTCCCACTGCGAATCCGCTGCGCGGATCGACCCGGCCTGCGGGGCAGGCGGCCAACAATACATTCCGATAACGGCCCGCGGACGCGCCGTGTCGACCGCCGTCGCGGTCACCCGGGCAGCCACGGAGAACGGCGGGGCGAATTCCCTCCCCCGACACCGTCGGATCGACCCGAATACCCGCCGTGACCTGCTGGTTCGAAACCCCTATAACGATTCTTCCGCGCGCCGACAAATCCTTGTCCGCACAAATCCCGGTTTGCTACGGTGTGGATGCATTTCCACACCGAGCCTGGTGTGATCCCGGATATTCCAGCGATCTTCCCGCAGTCCGGAGTACGGGCCTTCCGCCCATTCTGCACAACATCGATGAAGCCGCGCGCTGCGCCGCTTTGGGTTCTCCTGCGGGCCGATCATCCGACTGAAGGGAGAGATTCATGTTTTCCGGTTTTCTGGGTGACCTCCTCGACGTAATCATCACGTTGATCGAGACGCTGTCGGGCTAGCAACAGCAGCGATCCCGGGACGCCCCCAACCTCGTCCCGGGATCAGCTGTGCGCCGCGAGCCCTACGTCCGCGCGGTCGTGTCGTAGGCCTCGACATCGAAGGTCTTCAGCATCCGCTCGAAGCGGAAGCTGAAGTCCGGCCAGAGCCGGGAGTGCCGCCCGAGCTCGTCGACGAACCAGCTCGTGCAGTCCCCCGCGTTCCACACGGTGCCGGCGAATTTCGTCTGTAGCTCCCGGTTGTACTCGGTCTGCGCCTGCGCGCGTACCTCCACCGTGCGCAGCCCGCGCGCCTCCATCGTCGTGATCGCGTCGACGATGTAGTTGATCTGCGATTCGATGGTGAACACCGCCGAGGTGTAGCTCAGCGCCGCGTTCGGCCCGATCATCAGGAACATGTTCGGGAAGTTCGCGATGGTGGTGCCCTTGTACACGCTGAGCCCGTCCGCGCCGAACACCTCCGCCAGCGTGCGCCCGTCCCGGCCGGTGATCAGGTCGTAGGTCGGCGAATCGGTGATCTCGAAGCCGGTCGCCAGCACGATCGCGTCGACCTCGCGTTCGGTGCCGTCGTTCGCGACGATCGACTGCTCCCTGATCTCCTTGATGCCGTCGGTGACCACGTCGACGTTCGGGCGCGCCAGGGCCGGGTAGTACTCGTTGGAGATCAGCATCCGCTTGCAGCCGAGCCGGTAGTTCGGCGTCACCTTGCGGCGCAACGCCGCGTCCCGGATCACCCACCACAGCTTCAGCCGGGCACCGGCGGCGAAGATGTCGGCCAGCGGCGGGTACTTCGACTGCCAGAGCACGAACGACTCACGCAGCCAGTACACCCCCGCGCGGGCCAGCCGCTGCGACCCCGGAACGTGGCGGTACCAGAGGCGTTCGGGCAGCGTGTAGCGATGACCGAGGCGCGGCAGCACCCACGGCGCGCTGCGCTGGTACACCTCGAGCCGGCCCACCCGCTCCGCGATCGACGGCACGATCTGGATCGCCGAGGCGCCGGTCCCGACGACCGCCACCCGCTTGCCGGTCAGGTCGACGTCGTGATCCCAGCGCGCGGAGTGGAACATCGCGCCGCGAAACGTGGTGATGCCCTTGATATCGGGCGGCTTCGGCGCACTGAGCGGACCCGCCGCCGACACCATGATGTCGGCGGTGAACGCGCCACGGGCGGTCTGGATGTCCCAGCGCGCCGCCGCCGGGTTCCAGCGCGCGTCGGTCACCTCGCAGTCGAGCAGGATCGCCTCGCGCACCCCTTCCCGGTCGACCGTGTCCTGGACGTACCGCTGGATCTGCGGCTGGGTCGAGAACGAGTGCGTCCAGTCCGGATTCGGCGCGAACGAGTACGAATACAGCTGCGACGGCACGTCACAGCCCGCGCCGGGATAGGTGTTGTCCCGCCAGGTGCCGCCGATGTCGCCCGCGCGCTCGAAGACGACGAAGTCGGTGATCCCGAGCCGGCGCAGCCGCATGGCCACGCCGAGCCCGGCGAACCCGGCCCCGATGATCGCCACCCGCACGTGGCGCCGAGGCGTGTCGGTCACCGCGTCGACGCCGTGGTGTCGTAGGCCTCGATGTCGAAGTGACGCACCAGCTTCCGGTACCGGAAGCTGAAGTCCGGCCACAGCGCGGAGTTGTTGCCGTGCTTGTCGAGGAACCAGCTGGTGCAGCCACCGTTGACCCACACGGTGCGGGCCATCTTCGGCTCGAGCGCCTTGTTGTAGGCGCGCTGGGTGTCCACCTTCACCTCGAACGACTGCAGACCGCGCGCCCGCATGGTGGCGATCGCGTCGACGATGTAGTTGATCTGCGACTCGATGATGTAGATCAGCGAGGTGTAGTTCAGCCCGGAGTTGGCGCCGAGCATGAAGAACATGTTCGGGAAGTTGGCGACCGTGGTGCCCTTGTACATCTGGTAGCCCTCGGCGTCGGCCGCCTCCGACACCGTCCGGCCGTCGCGACCGGTGTACAGGTTGAACGTCGGCGAATCCGCCACGTGGAACCCGGTGGCCAGGACGATGGCGTCGACCTCGCGTTCGGTGCCGTCCTCGGTGACGATCGAGCGCGCACGCACCTCGGCGATGCCGTCGGTGACCAGATCCACGTTGTCGCGGTCGAGCGCGCCGTAGAACTTGTTCGAGACCAGCATGCGCTTGCAGCCGACGCGGTGCGTGGGCAGCACCTTGCGCCGCTTCTCCGGGTCGCGGATCTCGAGCCGCATCTTCACCCGCCCGACGGCCTCGAGCAGCAGGCCGGTCCACGGGTACTTCACCTGGGTGATCACGAACAGTTCGCGCGTGGTGTAGATCAGCGCGCGGATCAGCCGTTGCAGGCCGGGCACGTGCTCGAACGCGAAGCGTTCCGGCGCCAGGTAGGGCCGGTTCAGCTGCGGCATCACCCAGGTCGCGGTGCGCTGGTACACATCCAGCCGTTCCACCTCGGGCGCGATCGACGGGACGATCTGCACGGCGGAGGACCCGGTGCCGATGACGGCGACCTTCTTGCCCGCCAGGCTCGCGTCGTGGTTCCACCGTGCCGAGTGGAAGATCTCGCCCTCGAAGCTCGAGATCCCCTTGATGTCGGGCAGATTCGGCTCGGCGAGCACGCCCGCGGCCGACACGACGAAGTCGGCGGTGAAGCCGCCGTCGCTGGTGTCGACCTCCCACCGGCCGTCGGCGTCGATCCAGCGCGCCGCGGTCATCGCGCAGTCGAACTTGTGCTTGTCGCGCACGCCGTACCGGTCGGCCACCTCGCGCAGGTACCGCTCGATCTCGGCCTGCGGCGAGAACGACCGGGACCAGCCCGGATTCAGCGCGAACGAGTACGAGTACAGGTGCGAGGGCACATCGCAGCCCGCGCCCGGATAGGTGTTGTCGCGCCAGGTGCCGCCCACATCGGGGCCGCGCTCGATGACCAGGTAGTCGGTCATCCCGTGCTGGCTGAGCCGGATCGCCGTGCCGAGGCCGGACAGGCCGCTCCCGACGATGAGGACCTGCACGTGCCTGCGGGTGGTGTCGCCGGCGGGCCGGTCGTCCACGGTCGTGGAAGTGTCGTTACTGCTCATGGGGCGACCTCAGCGGGATTCGTAGATGCGTTTGTGGCCGGAGACGGCGGAGAGCCGGTACGGACGGCGGGTCTCCTCCGGCATGGCGTGGTAGGCGCCGTCGCTGGGCGAGGTGGCCTCGTGCAACTCGCGGTAGTGCTCGTAGCCGATCAGTTCGCGCGAGTCGATCGCGGTGCGGTTCGCCTCGGTCCGCAGGTGCTCGCGGTAGCCGGGTTGCACGGTGCCACTGAAGAATTCGGCGACGCTGCCCGAGCCGTAGCTGATCATGGCCAGTGGCCGTCCGGTCAGGTCGTCGGCGTAGTCGAGCAGCGCGGCCAGGCCCAGGTAGAGCGAGGCAGTGTAGCTGTTGCCGACCGTGCGGTTGTAGCGGGTGGTGTCGCCGATGGCGGCCTCGATCTCGGCGGCGTCGGCGGTGTGGCCCTGGCTCTCCAGCAGGTGCCGGTGCGCCTTGTAGGCCATCTTGGTGAAGGGCTGGTGGTAGCAGAACGCGGCGAACTCCGACAGCTCGCGGCCGCCCTGGCGCCGGTAGTCGGTCCAGGCTTCCTGCGCGGCCTTCTGGTAGGCGTTGACCGAGGTCTTGCCGTCCACGATGGCGGCGCTGCGGTAGTTCGGGCGCCAGAAGTCCATGATGTCGGCGCTGTACAGCCCGGAATGCGGATCCAGTTGCAGGATGGCCGGATTCGCGGTGATCAGCATCGCCACCGCGGCCGCGCCCTGGGTCGGCTCGCCCGGGGAGTCCAGATCGTACTTGGCGATGTCGGCCGCGATGACCAGCACCCGCTGGGCCGGATCACGCGCGATCAGGCCCGCGGCGAACTGCAGGCCCGCGGTGCCGCCGTAGCAGGCCTGCTTGAGCTCGACCACGCGCGCGGCGTTGGGCAGCCCGATCAGCGAATGCAGGTACAGCGCGGCGGCTTTGGACTGGTCGACACCGGTCTCGGTGGCCAGCAGCACGGTGCGGATGTTGTCGGTGCCGTGCCGCTCGAGGATGGGCTTGGCCGCGGCCGCGGCGATGGTGACGATGTCCTCGTCGGCCGCGGCGACACTCATCTTCTCCTGGCCGATGCCCAGGTAGAACTTGTCACGGTCGACGCCGAGCCGCTCGGCGAGCACGGCGTGGTCGAGGGCGTAGTGGGTGGTCGCGAAGGACAGGTCGTGGATGCCGACCGAGGATGTGTTCATCGTTGTGTTCCGTTGCTCGTGGTGGACCGCTCGAATTGGGTGTGGGCGCGCATCAATTCACCGCGATTGGTCTGCGCGGCCATCAGCGACAGCTCGCCGCACAGCACGGTCGCCGCCGCGATGACGGCGAGCCTGCGGGCGTTCTCGCCGGGCTCCCGGTCTTCCCGGCAGCCCAGACGTTCGAGGTTCTCGTCCACGAAGCTCGCGTGCTTGCCGTTGCCGACGGTGCCGACGATGAGGTTGGGCAGCGTGCACGAGAAGTACAGGTCACCGTCGCGGTCCTCGGCGTGGGTGACGCCCTGGGAGCCCTCGACGATGTTCGCGGCGTCCTGCCCGGTGGCCAGGTAGAACGCCAGCAGCATGTTCGCGTAATGCGCGTTGGCGGACCGGATTCCACCCGCGAGCAGGGTGCCGATCAGGTTCTTGCGGATATTGAGTTCCACCACCTGCCGCGCGGTGGTGTGCAGGCGCTGCTGCACCACCTCGCGCGGGATCAGCAGTTCGGTCACCACGTTCTTGCCGCGGCCGAGGATGCCGTTGACCGCGGTGGCCTTCTTGTCGGTGCAGAAGTTGCCCGAGATGGAGCCGTAGCGCACGCCGGCGACCGTGGTCAGGATGTGGTCCATCAGGTGGTCGCTGGCCAGGGTGGCCATGTTGTGGCCCGACGCGTCGCCGGTGCTGAATTCGAACCGCAGGAACAGCAGGTTGCCGTTGATCTGGTGGTGCAGGTCGATCAGGCGGGCGAAGCGGCTGCTGCCGGTGACGACCTCCTGCAGCTCGGCGAAGCGATCCTTCAGCTGCCGGACCGCGGTGAGCGCGGTGTAGGCGTCGTCGGCCTCGAGCAGGATCGAGCGGGTCATCCGCTCGTCGACGAGCGTGGAGACGATGCCGCGCTCGGTGAGGGTGGAGATCCGCGCGCCACGACCGACCGAGGGCCACAGAGGCGTTTCGTAGGTGGCCAGGGGCACGTCGACGGCATCGTCGACGACATTGCCCGTGATGCGCAAGGGCCCCACCCACTGCAGCGGGACCGCTGCGTACGACATGTCATTCATCGATGACTCCTCCTCGATCTTTCGATTCGCGCCACCAGGGACTCCGGTGGGCAAGGGACGCCGCGTCGATGCCGCGCAGTGCGCAGAACGCCGCCACGTCCCCGGTGATCAGCAGGTCGCAGCCGGCCAGGTCGGCCGGGGTGCGGGCGCCGAGCACGGTCAGGATCTGGCGCAACTGGTCGAGCCAGGTACGGATCTGCTCGACGAGCGCGTCGGTGTCCTGACGCACGACGGTGTCCAGGAAGGCGCCGGCGACCCCGGTCGCGGCGGCGCCGAGCGCGAGCGCCCTGGCGATGTCGAGCGGCGATCGGATACCGCCGGACGCGGCGATATCGATGCCGTCGATCCCGGCGCAGTCGAGCAGGCAGGTGGGGGTGGACTGCCCCCAGCTCTCGATGAAGGCGAAGTCGGCGGCGGGGCGCCGCTCGTTCTCGATGCGGGCGAAGTTGGTGCCACCCCGGCCGCCGACATCGGCCACCGAGACACCGGCATCGCGCAGCCAGGCCACGGTCTGCCTGCTGAGCCCGAAGCCCACCTCTTTCACGATCACCGGGACCGGGACGTGGGCGGTGATGTGCTCGATCTGCCGGGGCCACGCGCCGAAGGACCGATCGCCCTCGGGCATCACGACTTCCTGGACGGTGTTGAGGTGGATCTGCAGCGCGTCGGCCTCGAGCAGGTCGATCGCGCGGCGCACCTGATCCAGCGAGGCGGTCGCGTTGACGTTGGCCATCACGAAGCCGTGCGGATTCTCCTCGCGCAGCACCCGATAGGTGCCCGCGACCTCGGGGTCGCGGAAGTAGGCGCTCATCGACCCGGTGGCGATGGGCAGGCCGGTCTCGCGGGCGGCGATGGCCAGCTTGCGGTTGATCTCGCCGGTGTTGACGCTGCCGCCGGTCATCGCGTTGACGTAGAGCGGTGTGTCCCACTGCTTTCCGGCGATGTCGACGGCCAGCGAGACGTCCTGGCTGTCGATCCCGGCCAGCGCGTGGTGGACGAAGGTGACGTCGTCGAAGTCGTTGGCGCCGGTGTCGGCGCGGCGCTGGTTCACCGCGTGGCGAACGTGGTCGTCCTTGCGATCGGCGATCATGCGGTCTCCCCTTCGAACGGGTGGGTCCGCAACGGCAGCGGCCGGATGCCGGCGGCGACCCAACGGTCGGTCAGTTCGGTGCTCGCGGCCGGGCGGGCGCGGTCGACCAGTGCGATCCCGCAGTCGCCGCCGCCCGCGCCGGACGGTTTGGCGGCCGCGCCGACGGCGGCGCCCGCCGCGCACAGCGCGCGCAGGCGCGGCGTCATGATGCCCAGCCCGGCGCTCAGGTCGAGGTCGAGCAGGAGTTCCCTGGCGTGGTCGATCTCGCTGCCGACACCGACCGAGTCGTCGGCTTCGATCGCCGTCCGCAGACGGGTCACGCACTCGTTGCTGCGCGCGTTGAAGACGGTGCGGTCGCTCTTCGCCCGGCTCGCCGCACCGACCAATGCCGGTGTGGAGGCGGGGTTTCCGGTCCAGCCGACCCGCAGGTCGAGTCCGGTCGGGGTCGGCAGCGGGCGGATCGACAGGCCGGGCCAGGTGGCGCGCAGGGCGGCGTCGATGCCGTCGGCGGCGGCCTTCGTGGCGACCACCGCGCGGTCGGGCGAGCCGTAGGCCAGCCAGCCACCCCACGTGCTCACGGCGACATCGCCGCAGGACGCGCGGGGATTGACCGCGATCGTGGCGAGCACGGCCAGCCGGTACCGATCCATCGCGGTGAGTTCGAGCCCGTGGAAGCGGCCGAGGGCGGCGACGGTCGCGACCGTCACGGCCGCGCTCGACCCGAGACCGTACTTGCGACCGTCGGCGTCACCGAGATCGGCGGATACCGTCACTGTGTAAGCGCCGGAATCGATTCCACGCTCGGCGCGGAGCCGGTCCAGGACCGACACGGCCGCGAAGACGTACGCGAACGCGGCGGGCACGGTGGCATCGGCCGTCGCCGGGACCAGACGGTCACCGTCGCGGCCGAGAGTGAGCGAGACTCCGCCGTCCAGATCCGAGTGCAGCGTCGTGGCCGTCCCGGCGGACACCCCGGTCACCGTGGCGGTCGCGTAGCGGTCGACGGCCGTGAGCACCGCGAGATGCCCCGGCTCGACGACGGCGTACTCCCCCGCGATGAAGAGTTTGCCCGGAGCGCGACAACTGATCACCGGTCGTCGCCCCCGATCAGCCGGGCGCCCGGACCGATGTGCGCGGTCCGGGTGGTGACGAAGTCACCGAGCCCCTCGAGGGTGGCCGCGACGACGGGCGCTTCGGCGCGGGTGCAGAGCACCTTCACATTCGGGCCCGCGTCGATCGTCGCGTAGGCGGCGATGCCGTCGGCGCGCAGCGCGAGCACCGCGTCCAGGATGGCGACCGAATGCGGTGACAGATAGCGGATCCCGGGTCGCGCGGTGAGCATGGTGGCGTGCATGCCGAGGGCATTGCGCTCGGCGATCTCCCCGATCGCCGGAAGATCCCGGCGCGCGACCGCGTCGCGCATCTGGGCGAGATCGAGGACCGAGGACTCGGCCCACGGGCGGTAGAACGGCGAGGTCTCGGTGGTCTGCCGCATGGCCACCCGGCTCGACACCGCCTTGGCGCCCGCCTCGACGACGCCGACGACCAGCGCCGGGTCGAGGTCGTCGCCGCCGATCGGCTCGGCGAAGGAGCTCAGATCGCCCGCCTCGCCGTCGCCCTCGCCCGCGTGCCACACGACGAAGCCGCCGAAGATCGAGCGCGAGGCCGATCCGGAACCGCGGCGGGCCAGCCGGGACAGGGCGCGACCGTCCAGGTCGAGTCCGTAGGCGGCGGCCGCGGCGGTGGCCAGCGCGGCGAACCCACTCGCCGAGGAGGCCAGGCCCGCGCCGGTGGGACCGGCGTTGCCGGTCACCACCGCGGCGCGCTCGTCGCGGCCGGCCAGCGCGCGGACCAGGTCGAGGAAGGTCTCGACGCGGGTCAGGGCGGTGCCGGTGGCGGCGGCCTCGTTGAGCTCGACCGTGTCGGCCGGACCGTCGATCAGCCGCACCGAGGTGGTCGTCGGGAAGATGTCCAGCGTCATCGACAGGCTCCCCGTGACGGGGAGGAACAGCGTCTCGTCGCGCTTGCCCCAGTACTTGACCAGGGCGATGTTCGGGTACGCGACCGCGACGGCCTCGCCCTCACGGACGTGCTCGACCGGCCCTGTGGCGGCGACGGGGACTGCGGAAGTGGGTGTCATCGGTGGGTTTCGCGTTCCGGTCTCGAGGCGGATAGGGACAGGGCGTCCGAGCGCAGGCTCGCGGTGGGGACCGTCCAGGTCCGCACCGCGCCCGCCCGGCGCAGCGCGGTGCCGACCGCGGGCGCGAGGTCGGTCGCGGTGAGGGCGAGGACGCAGCCGCCGAGGCCGGCGCCGGTGAGTTTGGCGCCGTACGCGCCCGCGTCCAGCGCCGCGGTCACCAGGGTGTCGATATGCGGTGTGCTGACCCCGAGTTCGGTGAGCAGACGCTGGAACGCCAGCATCGTCGCGCCCAGCGCGGCGGCCTGTCCGCCCGACAGGTCGGTCGCGGCCGCGGTGATCAGGTCCGTGGCTTCGGCCAGCAGCCGATCGGCGGCCGCACGGTCCCGGTCCAGGACCCGGCGCACGCCAGCGACGGCGTGCTGGGTCGACCCCGGCACCCCGGTGTCGGCGATCACCAGCGCGGCGTCCAGTCCGACCGTCATCGGCCGGGCCGTGCCCTCGTGGAACCAGATCGGCCCGCTCGCCAGCACGGCACTGGCATCGATGCCGCTGGCCCGGCCGTGCGCGACCTGCTCGCCACACTGCACCAGCTCGTAGAGCGTGCCGGGAGCGACCGCGCGGCCGTACAGATCGGCGACCGCGCGCACCGCGGCGCCCGCGCACGCGGCACTGGAACCCAGGCCGCGGGCGAGCGGAATGTCGCACTCGACAACGACATCGACGATGTCGTCGGCGAGTCCCCAGCGCCGCAGCGCTTCCTCCACCGCGACGCGCGGTCCGGACGCGGTCCCCGCGTCACCGGTGCGGAAACGGAAGTGGCCCGCGGCGAGAACATCGGCTTCGGTACCCGCGAACGCGGGCCGGGCGACGGCGCGCACCGGCAGCGCGGGCAGCGGGAACGCGATGGCGGGAGTGCCGTGGACGACGGTGTGCTCGCCGAGCAGGATCGCCTTGGCGTAGGAGTGGCCGACGCCGGCGACGGAACCCGGGTCGGTGGAGTTGTGTCTGATGCGCTCTCGAACAGGATGACCGTTCACGTCGATTCCTCTCCCGAACTCGGGCCGGACTCGCCCAGCACGTCACCCCGAGGGGAAACGCGCTGGGCGGCCTGCCGTTACGGCTGCCGAGTCGATCGGCCGAAGATGCGGAGCACGGACGGGAAGAACGCGGGGACCTGCGCGGCGTAGGCGCGGTAGGACGCACCGAAGCGCGCGATCAGATCGCGTTCCTCCAGGTAGGTGCCCAGCAGGATGTAGCAGGTCAGCCCGAGTGCCCACACCAGGTGCCCGACGGTGAACGTGCTCGCGAACCAGAACGAGATCAGCAGACCGGTCATCAGCGGATGGCGGACGAGCTTGTAGACCCCGTTCACCTGCAACCGGTCGACGGTCGCGTCCGGCACCTGGATGACGTACTCGCGGTAGGCCTGGCTGATGCCGAGCAGATGGAAGTGGTTCAGCAGCAACGTCGCCGCGTAGACGAGCACGAAACCGAGCCAGAACCCGGCGTCGAGCACCAGGCCTACCGTGCCCTCGGCCGACCAGAGCTCGGCCGGGATCGGCTGCCACGCCAGCATGATCACCCACATGACCAGGCACACCATGACGATGTAGACCGAGCGTTCGAGGGCTTCGGGCACCCAGCGGGTGATGAACGCCTTGAACGCGGGCCTGGCCATGCCCGAGTGCTGCAGGCCGAACAGGGCCAGCAGCGCCACATCGATGACGAGCGCCGGGACGGTCGACAGGTGCGGGCCCTTGTCGATCGTCTTCGGCAGGAACCAGCCGCCGGCGAAGAGCAGCATCAGCGGCACGGTGATGCCGGCGACGCCGTAGACGGCGAAGGAGAAGAGGAACGGGACGAGCCGCGAACGGCTCGTCAGCACGTCCCGTGCCTGGGTGGGCGTCGGGGTGATCAGATCCATGCGAACCACGGCAGGTACCGATTACGCACGGTCCCCTCTTCGATCCGCCGCTCCAGCCGGGCCTTCCACTTGGTGCCGTAGCCCTCGTTGAGGAAGCCGCCCGGCCAGAACAGCCGCCACCCCGACTGCGCGACCATCCAATACGGCACGATGACGCCGGGGTTGACATCACGCATGTAGTCGAGCTTGTCCGGGATCTGGCTCCAGTGGATACCGGGGTAACGGTGATGCACGCTGTGGTAGCCCTGGTTGAAGATCAGGAAGTTGAGGATGTTGCCCGCGTTGTTCAGCGAGGTGCTCGGGTCGTCCTCGAAGCCCTTGGCGGGCGCGTGGCTCAGCCAGGCGAAGTAGCCCGCGTTGACCTGGGTGATGAGGAACGGCACCCAGTAGAACAGGACGAACTTCTCCATGCCCGCGGCGTACCAGACGCCGCCGATCACGAGCGCGTACACCGCGATGTCGAACAGGAACTGGTGGCGGGTGCGACGGCGGCGCGGCGCCGGATCGGCGGCGAAGATCATCCGCATGGTGTGGATCTTGACGATCACGCCGTAGCGGACCCAGTACCAGATGGCACCGATGCCCTTCTCCATGCCGGTGGTCGCGGTGACGTCGCCGGGGCCGTCGTTGAACCGGTGATGGTTGAGGACGTGCACCTCACGCATCTCGGCCGCGGTCAGATTGCCCGGCAGGCAGCACAGGATGTCGACGACCCGGTTCGGGAGCGACGACACGAACAGCGGCCGGTGGGTGTGCATGTGCATGACGCCGATGGTCAGCGACAGGTTCAGCAGCGCCAGCACGATGATCAGCGGCACGGCCACGTACCAGTTCGAGGCGAACGGCACGAACAGGCCGAAGGCCGTCATGCCCATCCACAGCGCGATGTGGACGAGCGGGCCGACATTGGAAGCGTGCTCGAGCTTGAGCACCCGTTTGCTGAACGGGGCCTGTTCGGGCGCGACGGGAGTTCCGGTGCTCATAGTCGAGCTCCTTCGCTAGTGGTGTCCAGGACGGTGAGCGCGGGTCTGGTGCGGATGCTCATGGGCGGCTCCCTTGGGTGCTGGTGTCGAGGGCAGCGAGTTGGAGTCTCGTGGCGAGCGCGTGCAGCGCTTCGGGTTCGTGCGGTGGCACCCGCTCCATCGCGCCGAAGGCGAGATGATCGGCGATCATCATCGTGCGCACCTCGGCGTCGGGCAGTTCGCCGGTCAGCGGGGCTTCCGGCAGGGTCTGCACCAGCGCGAAGGTGGTGTCGACGATCAGCGGGACCAGCGAGGTCGGCATCGTGGCCGGATCACCGGCGCCGAGCACTTCGCGGGTGCCGCCGGCGCCCTCCGCGAAATCCGGTGAGGCGTCGAGCATCCGGTGGATCGCCAGGTCGGCGGTGTGCCGGACGCGGTCGATCATCCTGGTCCAGTACCGCGCCGAGGACGCGGCCAGCAGCGCGGCGCCGACCTTGCGCCGGTACGGCGACGGCGCGTCGACCACCGAGCACAGGAACGCGGAGGTGGTGATGGTCATGTACGCCATCGCCGCGCGCGCACCGCGACTGGGTGTGCCGGGGCCCAGGCGCGCCAGCAGGGCGAACCCACCGAGCGCGGGTGCCAGCAGTTGCAGCATCACCATCCGCTTCAGTTCCTCGCGGTCGGCGACGCCGTAGATCTCGAACTCGTTGTCGCGCAGGTCGTTCGCCGATTGGGCGATCACCGCGACGCAGCCGGTCAGTTCGCGCAGGTCCGCTTCCGAGAGCACGTCCTCGGCGACCAGGGCGCACGCGTAGTGGGTGACCCGGCCGAGCACGCCCTCGCTGTAGGCCACGCGCGAGAGCGGTCCGTCGATATTGCGGGCCATCACCCCGGCGACGTCGGTGATCACCTCGCCGACCCGCTTCTGGCCTTCGGCCGACAGCGCCGACAGCAGCGCCCTGATGTCACCGATGCGCTCGGCCAGCAGCCGGTCGACGGCCTCGCTGTCGCGGGCCTCGGCGGTCACCGCAGGCAAGGCGGGTGGCGGCGTGTCGGAGGTGCTGTTGAGGTAGTCGGCCGCGGCCAGCACGGCGCCGCTGGCGACCGCGCGGTCACTGAGATCCTCGAAGGCGTCGAGCACGCGACACGCGAGCAGCGCGGCGGTCGCCTCCGCGCGCAGGTGCGCGGGCAGGAAACTCACCGAAATGCCGAGGTTGCGGCCCGCGGGGATCAGGGCCAGCCGGGCCAGTTCGTCCGGTGTGGCCGCGGCCCGCAGCGCGGCCATGTCGGGCGCGCGCCGCAGATGCCGCAGCCCGTAGGCCAGCGAGCCGATTCTGGTCTGTCTCATCGGTTGATCACCTGCTGCAAGAGTTCGCGGAGATCGTCGCGGGCCGGCGACGACGGGAAGATGTCCAAGGCCGCGCTCGCGGTCTCGGTGGCCTGCAGCGCGACGGCACGCGCGGCCTGGGTGGCGCCGCTGTCGACCAGGTCGGCCTGCAGGGTCGCGCTGGCGGTCTCGGTCGACAGCCACATCTCCCTGGCACCGGGACGCACCGCGAGCCACTCGATCACCGGCCAGGTCGGCACCCGCCGGTCCAGGTCGCCGCAGGCGTCCTTGCCCAGTTCGGGGCCGCCCTCGATGTCGCGGACGTCGTCCATGATCTGGAAGGCCAGCGCGAGCTGGTCGGCGTACTGCATCAGGGCCTGCAGGCGATCGTGATCGGCACCGCCCGCCGTGCCGCCGTAGGAGCACGAGAGCCGGAACAGCGTGCCGGTCTTCGCGCCGGCCACGAGTTCGTAGTGCCTGCGCAGCGCGGTCGCGTCCACCGCGGGCGGCAGGGTTTCGATGAGCTGGCCGAAGGACAGGTCGGAGAGCCGGTCGGCGTAGGTGACGCCCGGCGCCTCGCCGATGCCGCCGAACACGTTCTGATTCTCGGCCAGGACCTGGGCGACCACCTGCATGGCGGTGCCCGCCATGTGGAAGCCGGCCCTGGCGGCGACGCGCACCCCGAACGCGGCGGGCACCGAGGGTGCGCCGCGGCGCAACAGGGACCCGTCACAGATGTCGTCGTGCAGCAGCGAGGACTCGTGCAGCATCTCCATGGCGCAGGCCAGGTCGATCGCGGCGGGTCGCGGGGCGGCCGCGCCGTCGGGTAGCAGTCGCGCGCACGCGAGCACGAGGCGGGCCCGCACGCGTTTGCCGGGCGCGGCCAGGACGTGCCGGTAGATGTCGTCGAAATCGCCACCGGTGATGAGGATTTCCCGCAATCGGTCGGTGACCAGCGGAAGCAGCTCGACCGGGCCCACGGTCCTGACGTCGTCGGCGACGGTGGACGGCGTGCTGACCGACGGTCTGGGCAGGACCGCCACCTGATCACCCGAGTGCTCCGGGTGCACTGCCGGATGAGCATCCTGACGGTGCGCTGAGGGTAGCGCGGGATTGTCCATAGCGCTGAACTCCTTTGGTGATGGTCACGGTGGCGGTGAGGTTCACCCCGACTGGTGCACAGGGGTTCACGGGGGTTCAGGCGGTGGCATCGTCGGCGGTGACTTGTCACAACTACCGGGCCCGAGCTTCCCGATCGTCGGCTACCGACGGGTAGTTTTGTAGAGACCCCGCCGAATTGTCAAGCACTACAACAAGTTCCAGTTCGAGATGTTGGAATCGATAGTGCCGCAAAGTAACTCGTGCGCCCGAGCGCACCGAAGATGGTGGACGACCCCCGCTCGTCCGATCGGACTTGCGTCGTAAGCGTCAGTGCCCCAACAGATTTCGTGACCCTAGCCCATGCGTGGCCGGGAACGTGTTGCGTGAACGTAAAAATCGTGGGCTGACGCGACGCTGCGGCAGAGATGATTCGGCGTGACGGCCCCCTTGTAGGGTCACGCCGACTACGAGGCCGGTCCCTGGGATGCCGGGAACGGCCTGACCGGACCGTTCGCCGAGGACATCATCGTCCGGCGAGCGGCCACCGAGGGAGCACGCGAACACTGCTCGTGCGACGACTCTACGACCACACCGTCGATGCCGCGAATCGGGTCGAGCGCTTGGTGAGATCTCGCCGACTCGGAAGTCGAACTTTTGGGGCTTTTCCCAAACCGCCCTGTGCCCGGCTCGAGATATGCAGGCGCACTTGACAATTCATCACCGAATGTCAAAGAGGAACATTCGCGGTTTTCGGATCGGCGCGGGCGTCGAGCCCGGGGTAGGATCGAAATCCCTGCTCACACAGGCGCCGTCGGCGCACACCAGGAACGGGGCAGCATGACCGGAGACCAGGTCGACACCGCCGACGACGACTGGCGCCGCGATCGCGCGGGGACGGCGGCCGCGGGAACGAATCCGACGGCACTGTGCCGTCTCACGACCGGATGGGCCGTGATCGGCGACACCCAGCACCTGCCCGGATACTGCGTCCTGATCTACGACGGCGCGGCCGATCAGCTCACCGATCTGCCACGGCCGGAACGGATCTCGTTCATGGCCGACCTCGTCGTCCTGGGCGAGGCGGTCGAACGGGCCTGCCGCGCAGCCGATCCCGCGTTCCGGCGGATCAACTACGAGGTGCTCGGCAACACCTGGACGCACCTGCACGGGCACGTGCACGCGCGGTACGAGTGGGAGCCGGCCGACCTCCGCGCCGGACCGGTGTACCTGTACGGCGCCGAACGCACGGCGCCCGAGCATGCTCTCGACGCCCGGCACGACGACTTGCGTGCGGCGATCACGGCCGCCCTCGGCGAGATACTCGCCGAGGGGTGATCAGCGGGCCGCGGTACTGCTGCCGAGAACGAGCAGTTCCGGCAGTGGATGGTCCACGATCGGAGCGGGCGGGCGGACCGCCGGGCCGCGGCGCAGGACCGAGCAGCGCCGGGCCAGGACCGCGCCGCAGGACAGGATCGTGGTGGTGATCAGATCCTCCGCCAGGGGCAGGTCGTCCTCGCGGCAGGCGAAGACCGAGAAGCGCACGGCGCGTGGATCGTGGCGCGGATCCGACTGCAGGACCACCTCGGCCGGGCAGCTCGCCAGCAGCATGATCGCGGCGGCGAAGTCGGCGTACGGGTCCGCGGCGCCGATCTCCGCGCCGGCGGCGACCGCGGCGAACAGCGCGGGCAGGCTCGGCCGCTCGGGAACTTCCCGCGCGGCCTCGATGCGCGACCACCGGCGCACCGCAGGCTGATCGGCGATATCGGTGCGGGTGCGCCAGCGGCGGCGACCGCACTCGAGCAGTCGCGTCGCGGCCGCCTGCCAGACGACGGCGTCGTCGATCCGGGCGACGATGCGCAAGCGGCGGCATTCCTCGACGACGTCCGGGGTACTGATCGGTTCGATCGCGGGGACGACAGCGCCCGCGGTGGGTCGGTACGTCTGCATGGCGATCTCCTACCGCGCTAAGGAACCCAACGAAGGCCGACCGGCCGGACCGCGTCGCCACGCCTGCCGGAACGCCCAGCACGCGGCGAGCACCGCGACCACGACCACGCCGGCGAGCACCGCCAGCACCACCACCCCCGACCGCCCGACCCCGGCGTAGCGGGCGATCATCGCCGACGCGAGGATCGGTCCCGCGGTGGCGAGAACCGGGATCAACAAGATCAACCCGACCGTCACCAGCGTCGACGGCGACAGCGTGGATTTCACTGCGGAAAAGCTCTGCCGGGCACTCACCCTGTGCGGCCCCGACTGCCGCGCGACTGTAGCCATTTCCGCCCTCCGTTACCCGAATGGAACCCAGCGAGCCATGGGCCACTAAACGTACAGCCCGAATCCGGCATGTCGCGTAGTTCGTCACGAAACAGTGATAACCCGAAACCGGCCCTCACCCATCTATTGCGGAGACAGCCTGGTCAAGCCCATCTTTGCGATTAGCGGAAGATTTGCTATCGCTTCAGGATATTCAGATCGCATAACAATTCCGGGGACCGCCGCGGGGCGAGTCACATCTTTCACCGGACAGTGCGCACACTGCGGAGAATGGCGTGGCGAGTTACCCGCCCGAGCCGAGACCTCTTATTCGGCGTCATTCGCCGCGGAACCGAAGCTGCCCTCCAGCCGGTTGCGTGATCCGGGGTGGATCAACCGGGCCGCGCTGACCAGCCCGCCCGAGGACCAGGTGCGGCGGCGAATCAGCAGACACGGCTCGTCGCGATCGATGTCGAGCAGCGCGCACTCCTCGCGACTGGCCCGCACCGCCTCGACGACATGCTCGCCGCGGATCAGCGGAGCCACCTCACTGAGGTAGGTGTTCGGCGTGACGGTGGTGAAGTCCTGCGCCAGATAGTCGGGCGCCTGCGCCGGGTTGACATAGCGGTCCTCCACCTGGATCGGGATGTCGTCCTCGCGGTGCACCAGCAGCGAGTGGAACACCCTGCCGCTCATGGCGTTCCCGAGCACCGGATGCCGGTCGCCCGCCTCCTCCGCGCGCACGAACACCACCTCGGTGCGATGCCGGTGACCGCGCCGGGTGATCTCGTCGGCGATATTCCTGACCTCGAACAGCGGCGAGGCGGCCTTGGTCGGGGCGACGAAGGTGCCCACACCCATCACCCGGTTGAGCGCGCCGTCGGCGGTGAGGTCGCGCAGTGCGCGGTTGATCGTCATCCGGGACAGGCCCAGCGCGTTGACCAGCTGGTTCTCCGAGGGGATCTGCTCACCCTCGGTCCAGCGGCCGCCCTTGATCTGCGCCATGATCAGCTGCTTGACGCGTTCGTACGCCGCGAACTCGGTGCCCAGTTCGCCGTACAGTGCGGCCAGGTCCGCATCGACCACTTCGATCGCCACCACGGTATCCGTTCCCTCAGTTTGCCCAGAGAATACGTTGCGCCCGAACGACACAGCACGCTTGACAGCTACTTGTATATACAGGACTATACCACTAGTCTGGATTCCAGTGACCCAGGACACAGCCGTCATTTCCGAGGAGTGAACCGATGACCGACGCCGCCACCCAGCCCGAACCCGGCCCCCGGCCCGTGTCCGCCCCGCGCGGATCGCGGCTGCACACGCTGGGCTGGCAGCAGGAGGGCGCCCTGCGGATGCTGATGAACAACCTCGATCCCGAGGTCGCCGAGCGTCCCGACGACCTCGTCGTCTACGGCGGCACCGGCCGCGCGGTGCGCAGCTGGGCGGCCTTCGACGCGATCGTGCGAACCCTCGAGACCCTCGCCGACGACGAGACGCTGCTGGTGCAGTCCGGCAAGCCGGTCGGCGTGTTCCGCACCAACGAGTGGGCGCCGCGCGTGCTGCTCGCCAACTCCAACCTGGTCGGCGACTGGGCGAACTGGGCGGACTTCCGCAAACTCGAGCAGCTCGGCCTGATGATGTACGGCCAGATGACGGCCGGTTCGTGGATCTACATCGGCAGCCAGGGCATCCTCCAGGGCACCTACGAGACCTTCGGCGCGGTGGCGCGCAAGCGGTTCGGCGGCACGCTGGCAGGCACCATCACCCTCACCGCCGGTGTCGGTGGCATGGGTGGCGCGCAGCCGCTGGCGGTGACGATGAACGAGGGCGTCGCGCTCTGCGTCGACTGCGATCCGGCCCGCATCGATCGGCGCATCGCGCACGGGTACCTCGACACCAAGGCCGAGACCCTCCAGGATGCACTCGCGCTCGCGATCGCGGCCCGTGACGAGCGGCGCGCGCTGTCGATCGGCCTGGTCGGCAACGCGGCCGAGGTGTTCCCGCGGCTGCTGGCCATGGACGCGCCGATCGACATCGTGACCGACCAGACCTCGGCCCACGATCCGCTGTCGTACCTGCCGATCGGTGTCGCGCTCGAGGACTGGCACACCCTCGCGGCGAAGGACCCGGAGTGGTTCACCACCGAGGCCCAGGCGTCGATGGCCAAGCACGTCGAGGCGATGGTCGGGTTCCTGGACAAGGGCGCCGAGGTGTTCGACTACGGCAACTCGATTCGCGACGAGGCCCGCAAGGGCGGCTACGACCGGGCCTTCGCGTTCCCCGGCTTCGTGCCCGCCTACATCCGGCCGCTGTTCGAGGAGGGCCTCGGCCCGTTCCGCTGGGCCGCGCTGTCGGGCGATCCGAAGGACATCGCCGCCACCGATCGCGCCATCATGGAGCTGTTCCCCGAGAACGAGCACCTGAAGCGCTGGATCACCATGGCCGGGGAGAAGGTGCAGTTCGAGGGCCTGCCGGCGCGGATCTGCTGGCTCGGCTACGGCGAGCGCCACCGCGCCGGCCTGAAGTTCAACGAGATGGTCGCCTCCGGTGAGCTGTCCGCGCCGCTGGCCATCGGCCGCGACCACCTCGACTCCGGCTCGGTGGCCTCCCCCTACCGCGAAACCGAGGCCATGGCCGACGGTTCCGACGCCGTCGCCGACTGGCCGCTGCTCAACGCCCTGCTCAACACCGCCTCCGGCGCCTCCTGGGTCTCGATCCACCACGGCGGCGGCGTCGGCATGGGCCGCTCCATCCACGCCGGCCAGGTGTGCATCGCCGACGGCACGCCGCTGGCCGCCCAGAAGCTCGAGCGGGTGCTCACCAACGACCCCGGCATGGGCGTCATCCGCCACGTCGACGCCGGCTACGAACACGCCGCCGACGTCGCCCGCGAGCGCGGGGTGCGTATTCCGATGCGGGAGAGCTGATCCGGCGCACCGCCGCCCGCACCGTTCCCCGGCGCGGGCGGCGGTGTCGGCTCACTCCGGCTGTGCCGCCCGGAACTTCGCTTCCATCTCCGCGGCGAGGTCCGGCTGATCCGCCTCCATCTGGACACTGACTGCCAGCTCATCGGCGACCGGATCACCGTGGGCCGGGCGATCGACTGGGTGCGTGGCGCGCTGGTCGACTCGGCGGGTGCGGCGGCCTGCTAGGCGTCGAGGGTGATCGGTTCGGCGGGTGGGCCTTTCAGCAGGAGGTCGGCCAGGCGGGTGGGTAGGTCACCGGGGACGATGCGGTCGGGGTTGGCGGCGAGGTCGGCCAGGGTCCACCAGCGGTGGCCGGTGACGGTGGCGCGTTCGACCTCGGTGAAACCGGAGGTGTCGATGTCGAACGCGGGGACGCGGGCGAGGAAGTAGCGTTCGCGGCAGTCGTAAGTGGTGCCGCCCCAGGTGGCGTAGGCGCGGCGGCGCCAGACTTCGGGACCGACGACGAGGTCGGTGAGGCCGGTTTCCTCGTGTGCTTCCCGGGCCGCGGTCTGCTGCGGTGTCTCGCCGTCTTCGGTACCGCCGCCGATCGGATACCAGAAGGTGTGGCCGTCGGCTTCGTCGGTGCCGGAGAACAGCAGGAGCCGGTCGTGCTCGTCGAGCAGGACCAGCCGGATGGAGTGCCGGACAGTCGCTTCGCGGCGATCGGTCGTCGGAGGCACGGTGATTCCTGTTCTGTCGACGAGCGGGATCACCTCCAGCATGCCCGATCGCGAGTGGGCTATCGGCTCGCGGCGATCGGGGCGAGGTTCAGGGTCCAGTGCTGGCCGAGGACGTCGTGGCCGAAGCCGGGGTGGGGGTCTTCGGTGGTCAGGGTGAAGCCGGCGGATTCGTAGATGCGGCGGGCCGTCGACTGGGCGTCGGTGGTCCACAGGGTGATTCGCCGGTAGCCGGAGGCGGTCGCGAAGGCGATGACCGTGTGCACCAGGTCGGTGCCGAGGTCGAGGCCGCGGGCCGCGGGGGTGACCAGGAGGGTGCGTAGTTTGGCCACGCCGGGTTCGGTGCCGCGCACGCAGAAGACGCAGCCGGCGCGGCGGCCGTCGACCTCGGCGATCCAGGCGGCTTCGACGGCCGGGTCGTGCGCGGTCGCGTAGTCGCCGACGATGCCGGCGACCATGGCCTCGAAGTCGGTGTTCCACCCGAACTGCTCGGCGTAGATCTCGCCGTGGGCCATCACCACCCAGCCCAGGTCGCCCGGCTGGTCGGCCGGGCGGATCAGGACTCGCGCATCGTCGGACATCGGTCACCTCCGCGGTTCACTGAAACGACTGTTTCAGTAGCTGTAAGCTACCGCCATGGGCCCTGCCGCGACAACCCCCTCCGCCCGCGAGACCGAACTGCTGGAGGCCGCCTACCGGTACGTCCTCGAGCACGGGCTCGCCGACCTCTCCCTGCGCCCGCTCGCGACCGCCATCGGGTCCAGCCCCCGGGTCCTGATGTTCCTGTTCGGCAACAAGGACGGCCTGGTCCGGGCCCTCCTCGCCCGGGCACGGGCCGACGAGCTGACCTTTCTCGACGCTCTGACCGACCACCCCACTCCCCCGGACCTCGCCGCCGCCGTCGACCAGGTCTGGCGCTGGCTGTCCGCCCCCGAGCACCACCCGCTCCTGCGCCTGTGGACCGAGGCCTACGCCCGCTCCCTGGTCGACCCCGACGGCCCCTGGACCGGCTTCGCCCGCACCACCGTCGACGACTGGCTCGACCTCCTCGCCCGCTTCCAGCCCCCGGCCCACCGCGACACCCCCACCGCCCGCACCACCCGCACCCTCGCCCTGTCAGTCCTGCGCGGCGCCCTCCTCGACCTCCTCGCCACCGGCGACGAACCCCGCGCGACCGCCGCCGTCCAGCACCACATCACCACGCTCCGCGGCACCCGCGGCTGACCGCACCGGCCGGCTCGACATCACCGTGCTCGCGGCCTGCGGCGAGAAACGTCACGCTCGGCGCCGCGCGGAGCCCTGGCCTACCGGCCCGATCCGTCACAGTCACGACACGGCTTCCACACGTACTCGGCAGGCGCGAGTTCGACCGACTGCAGCAGCGACCAGTCGAACCTTGCCCAATAGGTGCAGGTGCGGCCCGACTCCGGATCGGTCGCGACGAAGGCGTCGATGTCCCGCGTCGAACGCATCCCGTCGAAGTAGTGGACATGCCAGCGCCCACTGTCGACGAATTCGTCGTAGGTACACGACCATGGCCGCAGGTCGGCCACCGTCTCCAGCACCGGCGGCGGACAATCGCCATGACGGACCAGCCGCCGACCGACGAACCACTCGACCGGGCTGGTCAGTTCGATGCGCAGGCCAGGCCAGCACGACAGGCCCCACCACGCCTTCCGCCATTCCGTACCCACACCGAGAATCTCCACGGCCGCCGAATCCGGTGCGCCCCATGCCGCGAGATAGTCGTCGAAACGCTGTTGAGGCGCACGCCGGAGCCGCTGCTCGGCCAGTGCAGTCTCCACTCGCGTCGCACCGAGGGAATCGAGCAGAGCCGCGGCCTCGATGGGCGCGCTGTCACGCATCACATGCAGCATCGCCAATTGATAGTCGTACAGCGACAACATGATCGAACCCCCGGGCGACTCGGCGTAGTCGGAGACGAACGTACCAGTCTCGCGAGGAGTGATTCGGGACCGCGCACCAGGCGGAGGTGTTCCGATCTGCTCGGAAACCGCCTGGGACCCGTGAATCCGGTGGGTCCCAGGCGGTGCGTTGTTCAGCCCAGGGGGCCGGTGACGGATTCGGCGGCGGTGAGGAGGGTGCCGGAGGTGGCGAGGTGGTAGGCGGCGTCGATTTCGGGGGCGAGGTAGCGGTCGGGGCCGGGGCCGGGGACCTGGGTGCGGAGGGCGTCGCGGACGGCGGCGGTGGCGGGGGCCGGGGTGAGGGGGGCGCGCAGGTCCAGGGCGCGGGCGGCGGTGAGGGCCTCGATGGCGAGGACGCGGGTGAGGCCGTCGATGGCGCGGCGGAGTTTGCGGGCGGCCGACCAGCCCATGGAGACGTGGTCCTCCTGCATGGCCGAGGACGGGATCGAGTCGACCGAGGCGGGGGCCGCCAGGCGCTTGAGTTCGGAGACGATGGCGGCCTGGGTGTACTGGGCGATCATGTGACCGCTGTCGACGCCGGGATCGTCGGCCAGGAACGGGGGCAGGCCGTGGTTGCGGGCCTTGTCCAGGAACCGGTCGGTGCGGCGTTCGCTGATGCTGGCGACATCGGCCACGACGATCGCCAGGAAGTCCAGGACATAGGCGACGGGGGCGCCGTGGAAGTTGCCGTTGGATTCGACGCGCCCGTCGAGGGTGACGACGGGATTGTCCACGGCACTGGCCAATTCGTAGCCGGCGACGCGTTCGGCGTGGGCCAGGGTGTCGCGCGCGCCACCGGCCACCTGCGGGGCGCAGCGCAGCGAGTAGGCGTCCTGGACCACCGTGCAGTCGGGGGTCGCGTGGCTGGCGACGATCGCCGAATCGGCCAGCAGGCGGGTCATATTGGCGGCGGCGACGGCCTGTCCGGGCTGGGGCCGCAGCGCTTGCAGATCGGCGGCGAAGACCTTGTCGGTGCCGAGCAGACCCTCCACGCTCATGGCCGCGGTGACATCGGCCAAGCGCAGCAGCTGCCGCAGGTCGTGGCAGGCGAGCACCAGCATGCCGAGCATGCCGTCGGTGCCGTTGATCAGCGCCAGCCCCTCCTTTTCCTCCAACTCGACCGGCTCGATGCCCGCGGCGGCCAATGCCTCGGCGGCGGGACGTAATTCGCCGTCGGCGTCGCGCACCGTGCCCTCGCCGAGGACGGCCAGCGCCACGTGCGCCAGCGGCGCGAGGTCGCCGGAACAGCCGAGGCTGCCGTACTCGTAGACCACCGGGGTGATCCCCGCCGACAGCAGCGCGGCGTAAGTCTCGGCGACCACCGGACGCACGCCGGTCCGGCCGGTGGCCAACGTCGACAGGCGCAGCAGCATCAGCGCGCGCACCACCTCCCGCTCCACCTCGGCACCCGACCCGGCCGCGTGCGAACGGACCAGGCTGCGCTGCAACTGCTTACGCAGCTCGAGCGGGATGTGCCGGACGGCGAGGGCGCCGAAGCCGGTGGACACGCCGTAGACCGGCTTGGGGTCGGCCGCCAGCGCCTCGATCCGCCTGCGGCTCGTGCCGATCGCGGCGAGTGCCTCCGCCGACAGCCGCACCGCGGCGCCGTCCCTGGCGACCCGCACCACGTCCAGGGGCGCCACCGGCCCCGTCCCGACGACGACCGGTTCCACCGCGACCGGTGCGGTCCGGTCCGAGTCGATGCTCACTATGTTTTCTCCATTCCGAACGATGTGCGGGACCAGGTTTCTCAGGCGATGTCGGCGACGGGATCCGGCGCCGCGACCGGTTCGGGCGACTCCGGCGCCGGGGCCGGACGGACCCAGAGCCGGTAGGCCACCCACAGCAGGACCAGCCAGACCGCGCCGACGACCAGCGCCACCCGGCTGTCGGCGTCGAAGGCGATCACCGCGATCACGAACACCAGGAAGCCGATGGTGATCAGCTGGCCGTAGGGCCAGAACGGCACCGGGAACTTCAGCGCGGCGACCTCGGCGGCCGACATCCGCTGCCGCGAGCGGTACTGCGAGAACAGGATCATCAACCAGACGAAGATGGTCGCGAAGGTGGCGATCGAGGCGATCACCAGGAACACCTTGTCCGGGATCAGGTAGTTGAGCAGCACACCGACCAGCAGGGTGACGGTCATGATGACCACCGTCATCCACGGCACCCCGTTGCGCGAGACCCGCCGCATGACCGCGGGCGCCTGACCGCGCTGGGCCATGCCGTACATCATCCGGCCCGCGCCGAAGATGTCGCTGTTGATGGCCGAGAGCGCCGCGGTGATCACCACGACGTTCAGCACGGCCGCCGCGGGGCCGAGGCCCAGGCTCTGGAAGATCTGCACGAACGGGCTGCCCTCGTCGCCGATGGTCTGCCACGGATTGATCGCCATGATCACCGCGAGGGTGAGGACGTAGAACAGGATGATCCTGACCGGCACCGTGTTGATCGCGCGCGGGATGGTGCGCTGCGGGTCCTCGGCCTCGCCCGCGGTGATGCCGATGATCTCGGTGCCGCCGAAGGCGAACATGACGATCGCGAAGCAGGCGACGAAGCCACCGAAGCCGGTCGGGAAGAAGCCGCCGTCGGCCCACAGGTTCTGCACGCCGCCGCTGGTGTCGTGGATGCCGAAGCCGAAGATCAGGATGGCGATGCCGCCGGCGATCATGGCCACGATGGCGACGATCTTGACCAGGCTGAACCAGAACTCGACCTCGCCGAACACCTTCACGCTGAGCAGGTTGATCGCGCCGATGAAGAAGATGATCGACAGCACCCAGATCCAGCGGGGCACGTCGGGGAACCAGAAGCCCATGTAGACGCCGAACGCGGTGACGTCGGCCAGACACACGATGAGCATCTCGAAGGTGTAGGTCCAGCCGGTCACGAAGCCGGCCAGCGGGCCGAGGTGCTTGCTGGCGTACTCGCCGAACGAACCGGAGACCGGGTTGCTCACCGCCATCTCGCCGAGGGCGCGCAGCACGATGTAGATCGCGGCGCCGCCGATCAGGTAGGCGAGCAGCACCGACGGGCCCGCGCGGTGGATGGCCTCCGCCGAGCCGTAGAACAGGCCGGTGCCGATGGCCGAGCCGAGCGCGATGAAACGGATGTGACGCGCGGTGAGTCCGCGCGTCAGCACAGCAACGGGCTTGTTCAAACCATTCTCCCGGGATCGGAAAGGCGCACGGATCGGGTGATACCCGGCGGATTCGCCTGTGGGGCCGGTCACAACGACCGTTACATGTATAAACCTGTATATACAGCTCTGTCAACGCACGGCCGGTCGCCGGGCAGCCTAGCGCTTGACGTACCTGTCTATACAGGCATATACATATCGGACGTGATCCAGCGCACACGCGCCGGTCCCACGCTCGACGGCGTCACCGCAGAAAGACAGGCCGCTATGACCAGCTCCGGCAGTTCCGAGGACCTCCTCACCCCCGAACGCCGCACCATCGACGTCGTCCCCGACAGCGAACGGCACGGCACGCCGCGCAGTCAGTTCACCCTCTGGTTCGGGGCGAACATGCAGATCACGGCGGTCGTCGACGGCGCGCTGGCGGTGGTGTTCGGCGCCGACGCGCTGTGGGCGATCGTCGGGCTGCTGCTCGGCAACGTCTTCGGCGGCGTGGTGATGGCGCTGCACTCGGCGCAGGGCCCGCGGATGGGGTTGCCGCAGATGATCTCGAGCCGGGCCCAGTTCGGGGTCAAGGGCGCGGTCGTGCCGCTGGTGCTGGTGATCCTGATGTACCTGGGCTTCGCGGCGACCGGCACGGTGCTGGCCGGGCAGGCGGTGAACAACATGCTGCACGTGGACAACCCCGTGATCGGCATCGTGATCTTCGGCGCGCTGACGGCGTTCGTCGCGGTCACCGGGTATCGGCTGATCCACGTCGTCGGGCGGATCGCGACCGTGATCGGGATCGTCGGCTTCACCTATCTGACGGTGCGGCTGTTCGCGGAGTACCCGGTCGGCGACTTCGTCGGAGTGATCGGCTTCGACATCGTCACCTTCCTGCTCGCCATCTCGCTCGGCGCGGGCTGGCAGCTGACCTTCGGCCCGTACGTCGCCGACTACTCCCGCTATCTGCCGCGCAACACCAGCGAGCGCACCACCTTCTGGTCGACGTTCCTGGGCAGCGTGCTCGGCTCGCAGTGGGCGATGACCTTCGGCGCGCTGGTGGCCGCGGTCGCGGGCAAGGCCTTCCTCGCCGACCAGGTCGGGTTCCTCGGGCACCTGGCCGGGCCCGCCGTGCTCGCGTTCTGCGTGTACCTGGTGATCGTGGTGGGCAAGCTGACGGTCAACGTGCTCAATGCCTACGGCGGGTTCATGTCCATCCTTACCACCGTCACCGCGTTCGACGGGCGCTCGCAGATCTCCACCCGTGCCCGCACGCTCTACATCGTCGGGTTCGTCGGAGTGTCGATGGTGATCGCGATCGCCGCCAGCGCGGACTTCCTGAACAATTTCAAGAACTTCGTGCTCGTGCTGCTGATGGTGTTCACGCCGTGGAGCGCGATCAACCTGATCGACTACTACCTGATCTCGAAGGAACGGGTCGACCTGCCCGCGCTCTACGACCCGCACGGCCGCTACGGCGCCTGGAACGTGCCCGCGCTGGCCTGCTACGGCCTCGGTGTGGTGGCCCAGATCCCGTTCCTGGCGCAGAAGCTCTACACCGGTCCGATCACGGATCTGCTCGGCGGCGCCGACATCTCCTGGATCGTCGGCATCGTGTTCACCGCGGCGATCTACTACCCGATCGCGCGCCGCACCGCCCACCCGCCCGCGCGGATGATCTACCCCGCGCACACCGACATGGTCGACACCCGCACCTAGGAGGACTCCCCCAGTGCCCACCACCGCACTGACCGGCATCGGCACCCTGGTCACCAACGACCCCGCCCTGGGTGACGGCCCACTCGGCCTGCGCCGCGACGCCGCCGTCGTCTTCGACGACGCGACGGTGGTGTGGGTCGGCGACAGCGCCGACGCGCCCGCCGCCGACACCGGCGTCGATCTCGGCGGGCGCGCCGTGCTGCCCGGCTTCGTCGAGACCCATTCGCACCTGGTGTTCGCGGGCGAGCGCGCCGAGGAGTTCGCGGCCAGGATGGCCGGGCGCCCGTACGGCGCCGGCGGCATCCGCACCACCATCGCGGCCACCCGCGCGGCGACCGACGAGCAGCTCGCCGCGAACGTGGCGCGGCTGATGGACGAGTCGCTGCGCGCGGGCAGCACCACGGTCGAATGCAAGAGCGGCTACGGCCAGACCGTGGCCGACGAACTGCGCAGCGTGCGAATCGCGGGCCGGTTCACCGACGAGGTGACCCTGCTCGCCGCGCACGTGCCGCCGCCGGAGTACGCCGGTCGCGCCGACGACTACGTCGCGATGGTGTGCGCCGAGATGATCCCGGCGTGCGCGCCGCACGCCCGGTGGATCGATGTGTTCTGCGAGCAGGGCGCGTTCGACCGCGACCAGGCGCACGCCGTGCTCTCGGCGGGCATCGCGCACGGCCTGGTGCCGCGGGTGCACGGCAACCAGCTGCACCAGGGTCCCGGGGTGCGGCTGGCGGTGGAACTCGGCGCCGCGTCGGTGGATCACGTGACGCATGTGACCGCCGCCGACATCGACGCCCTGGCGGGCAGCGAGACCGTGGCCACGCTGCTGCCGGGCGCCGACTTCTGCACCCGCAACAGCTATCCCGACGCGCGGGCCCTGCTCGACGCCGGCGTCACCGTGGCGCTGGGCGCGGACTGCAATCCCGGCACGAGCTACACGACGAGCCTGCCGTTCTGTATCGCGCTGGCCGTGCGTGACCTGCGCATGACGCCCGACGAAGCCGTCTGGGCGGCGACCGCGGGCGGCGCGCGGGCGTTGCGCCGCACCGATATCGGCGCGCTGACGCCCGGTGCGCGCGCCGACGCGATCGCGCTGGACGCGCCCTCCCACCTGCACCTGGCCTATCGCCCCGGTGTCCCGCTGATCGACCGGGTGTGGCGCGCGGGCGCGCTCGCCGCGACGAAATGAGGTCTGCCCGATGACATCCGCATGGACCGGCCGGATCGACGGCGCCACGCCGGAGCACCTGCGCTGGCATCAAGCCGTGGCACCCTACGCGCCGGGCGCCGATCCCGGTGCGTGCGTGTTCGTCGGCTTCGCCAGTGACGAAGGGGTGCGGCGCAACAAGGGCAGGACGGGCGCGGCGCGGGGCCCGGAGGCGTTGCGCCGCGCGCTGTCGCCGATGGCGCTCGGCGCACCGCTGCGCGCCTACGACGTGGGCACCGTCGCGGTCACCGACGGCCGGCTCGAAGACGGCCAGCGCCTGCTCGGCGCGACGGTGTCGGAGCTGCTGGACGCGGGCGCTTTCCCGGTCGTGCTCGGCGGCGGGCACGAGGTCGCCTACGGCACCTATCTCGGGGTCGCCGGCGCGGCGCGGCGCACACCCGGCACCGTCGTCGGAATTCTCAACCTGGACGCGCATTTCGACCTGCGCCCCGATCCGGTGCCCAGCTCGGGGACGCCGTTCCGGCAGATCCTCGACCGGGATCCCGACGTGCGGTACGCGGTGCTCGGGATCAGCCAGCCCAGCAACACCACGATCCTGTTCGACACCGCCGATCGGTTCGGCGTGCGGTACCTGCTCGACGACGACTGCGCGCCGGACCGCGCCGCCGCGTTCGTGGCGGAGTTCCTGGCGGGGATCGATCTGCTCTACCTGACCATCGATCTCGACGTCCTGCCCGCCGCGGTCGCGCCGGGCGTCAGCGCGCCCGCCGCGTTCGGCGTGCCGCTGCCGACGATCCAGGCCGTCTGTGACCAGGTCACCGCCAGTGGCAAACTCGCCGTCGCCGATGTCGCCGAACTCAATCCGGACCTCGATATCGACCAGCGCACCGCGCGGACCGCGGCCCGGCTGCTGCACCGCCTGGTCACCCGGCACGTCCGCGGCTGAGATCGACGATCTTGCGCATTAAGGCTTGCCTACCCTAAAGTCTGCCGCGATCCGGTTCGCAACCTTCGCATCTCGGCGGTGGTGACGACCGCGCCGTCGTCCCGCACCCGCCCGCCGACCGATCCGCATGCACCACAGCGTCTTCCGCCTGCCCGACGGCCAGGCGCGCTCGGTCGTGCGCGATGAGGAATGCCCACCGTGTCCACTCCCGCTCTGCGCAGTCCGGCGCTGCGCCGTCTCGCGCTCTTCACGCTCGGTGCCGCCGCGCTGGCGCTGTGCGTCGTGCTGAGCCTCGCGCTCGGCTCGCGGTCGGTGCCCGTCGGCACCGTCGTCGACGCGATCCTCGGCCACGGCACCGATCGCGACGCGGCGGTGGTCACCGGAATGCGGTGGCCGCGAACGGTGGTCGGACTGGTGGTCGGGGCGGCGCTGGGGCTGGCGGGCGCGGTCGTGCAGGGGGTCAGCCGCAACCCGCTGGCCGCGCCGACGACGCTCGGTATCAACGCGGGCGCGGCGCTCGCGGTCGTCACCGCCATCTACGCGCTGGGCCTGAGCCAGCCGGGACAGTACGTCTGGTTCGCCTTCGCCGGTGCCGCCGTCGCGGCGGCGACCACCCTCGCGCTCGGCCGCCGGGCCGGTGACCTGGACCCGATCCGGCTGGTGCTGGGCGGCACCGTCGTGCAGCTCGTGCTGGCCTCGTGGACCTCGGCGGTGCTGCTGTTCAGCGAGCGCACCCTCGACGAGGCCCGGTTCTGGCTGGTCGGTTCGATCGCGGGACGCGAACTGTCGGTGCTGGTTCCGCTGCTGCCGCTGTTCGCGGTCGGCGCCGTCGTCGGGCTGGCGATCACCGCCGGGCTCAACGCGCTGGCCCTCGGTGACGAGGCGGCCGAGGCGCTGGGCGTGCCGGTCACCCGCATCCGGGTCGCGGGCATGGTCGCGGTGGTCCTGCTGGCCGGTACCGCGGTGGCGGTGGCCGGGCCGATCGCGTTCGTCGGGCTCGCGGCGCCGCATCTGGTGCGCCTGGTCGCGGGCACCGACCACCGGGTGCTCGTGCCCGGCTGCCTGCTCGCCGGGCCGCTGTTGCTGCTGAGCGCCGACATCGTCGGCCGGATGATCATGCGCCCGACCGAGGTCGAAGTCGGCATCGTCACGGCATTCCTCGGCGCCCCGCTGCTGGCGGTGCTCGCGACACGGAAGGTGCGCCGATGACCACCCTGACGACCTCGACGACCACGCGGGTCCGGCTGCTCGCCGTGGTTCTCGCCGTCGCGCTGCTCGCGCTCGTGACCGTCGCGCTGGCCACCGGCGAGGTGCCGATGGACGCGATCACCGCGCTGGGGGCCGCGGTCGGCCTCGGCGATCGCGGTGACGTCTACGTGGTGCAGGAGTTCCGCGCGCCCCGGATCGCGGCCGGGGTCGTCGCGGGCGCCGGCCTGGCCGTCGCGGGCGGCGTGCTGCAACGGCTGTTCCGCAATCCGCTCGCCTCCCCCGACGTGATCGGTGTGACCGGCGGCGCCTCGCTCGGCGCGGTGGTCGTGCTGGCCGCGGGCGCGAGCCAGTACTCGATTCCGCTCGCCGCGCTGGCGGGCGGCATGGTGGCCGCGGTCGCCCTCGGCGCGATCGGCTGGCGCTCACAGCTGTCCACGGCCCGGCTCGTGCTGGTCGGCTTGGCCATCCAGGCCGGGCTCGCCGCCGCGGTGAATCTGGTAATCGTGCGCTTCCCCCGGGAGCTGGCGGGTTCGGCGATGCACTGGACCGCCGGGTCGCTCTACGGCCGGACCTGGCCGGAGGTCACCGGCGCCGCCCTCGGCTCCGTCGTCGTGCTGGTCGCGCTGGTCGTGCAGTACCGCACCCTGGCGGTACTCGATCTCGGGGACGACTCGGCGGGCGGACTCGGGGTCGGCGTCTCCGGCGCGCGGCTGCGGCTGCTGTGCACCGCCGTGGCGCTCGCCGCGCTGGCGGTGGCCATCTCCGGGCCGATCGTGTTCGTCGCGCTGGCGGTCCCGCAGCTGGTGCGGCTGCTGTGCGGGCCGCCGACGGCGGCGACCCTCGCCGTCACCGGACTGGCGGGCGCGACCCTGCTCACCGCCGCCGATTTCGTCGCGCAGAACCTGCTGCCGGTGCGGGGACTGCCGGTCGGCGTCGTCACCACGACCGTCGGCGCACCGTGGCTGCTGTGGCTGCTCGTGCGCGACAGCAACCCGGCGAACCGGAGGAACGCATGACCGAGCGACCGAGCAACGAACTCGCCACCCGCGCACTGGCGCTGCGCTACGGCGAGCGCACCGTGATCGACGGGCTCGACCTGACGCTGCCCGGACACGCCGTCACCGCGATCGTCGGCCCCAACGCCTGCGGCAAGTCGACGCTGCTGCGCGGCCTGACCCGGTTGCTGCGTCCCGCGGGCGGCACCGTCACCCTCGACGGCGCCGACATCCACCGGATGTCGGCGCGCACCCTGGCCCTGCGGCTCGGCCTGCTCCCCCAGCAGCCGATCACCCCCGAGGCGATCACCGTCGAAGCACTGGTACGCCTGGGCCGGTATCCGCACCAGAAGATGCTGCGCCCCTGGTCGGCGAGCGATCAGGCGGCGGTCGAGGAGGCCATGGCGCGCACCGGCACCACGGCGCTGCGCGACCTGCCCGTCGACCAGCTCTCCGGCGGCCAGCGCCAGCGTGCCTGGATCGCCCTGGCACTCGCCCAGGACACCGACCTGCTGCTGCTCGACGAGCCGACCACCTTCCTGGATCTGCGTCATCAACTCGACGTGCTCGATCTGGTCGCCGACCTCAACGCCGACGCGGGCCGCACAGTGATCATGGTGCTGCACGATCTCGGCCAGGCCGCCCGCTACGCCGACCACCTGGTGGTCCTGCGCGACGGCGCGCTGGCCGCGGCCGGGCCGCCCGCCGAGGTCCTCGACGCCGACCTCGTGCGCACCGTCTTCGACGTCGAGTGCCGGGTGATCCCCGATCCGGAAACCGGGACCCCCCTGGTGGTTCCGCTGGGCCGCGCCGCCCGCGCCCGCGTCTGACCTCCCGCCCCGGCGACCCCGTTCCGGGTCGCCCTGTCCCCCACTAGAAATGAGGACCGTCATGTCCCTTCGACGTCTCCGCGCCCGCGGAGTCCGCCGGGCAGGCACCGTGGCCGCGGGCGCGCTGCTCGCGCTCGGCACGCTCGTCGGCTGCGGCACCGACACCGCCACCACCGGCGGCGCGAACACCGCCGCCGACGCCGCGAGCTTCCCGCGCACCCTCGACACCGTCATGGGGCAGGTGACCATCCCGCGGGTCCCGCAGCGCGTGGTCGTCCTCGACACCGCCGAACTCGACTCGACCACCCTGCTCGGGGTGACGCCGGTCGGCGCGGTCATCCCGCACACCAAGACCGCGGGTGGCTTCCCCGACTACCTGAAGGCGGGCCTGGACGGCGTCACCGATGTCGGCCCGCTGCTGGAGCCGAACCTCGAGCGCATCGCCTCGCTGAAGCCCGATCTGATCCTGTCCTCCAAGATCCGGCACGAGAAGATCTACGACAAGCTCAGCGGCATCGCGCCGACCGTGTTCACCGAGACCACCGGCGGCCCGTGGAAGGCCAACCTGGCCGTGCACGGCAAGGCCCTCGGCCTGGACCAGCCCGCCGCCGACGCGCTGCGCAAGTACGAGGCCCGCGCGCGGGCGCTGGGCGCGGCGATCACGGCGAAGAACAACGGGACCGCGCCGTCGGCCTCGGTGGTCCGCTTCCTGGCCGGTCCGACCCGGCTGTACCTGACACAGTCGTTCAGCGGTGTCGTGCTGACCGATGTCGGCCTGAACCGCCCGGCCAACCAGGTCTCGACCGATGCCAAGAAGACCATGCTCGAGGTGAGCCCGGAACAGATCGACGGCGCCGACGCCGACCTGATCTTCGTCGCCACCATCGACGATCCGGGCAAGACTCCCAAGAACGCCGTCACCAGCGGCCCGGTCTGGCGCGATCTGGCCGCGGTGAAGAACGGCAAGGTGTTCGAGGTGCCGGACGAGACCTGGATGTCGGGTATCGGCGTGCAGGCGGCCCAGCGGATGCTGGCCGACATCGCCCAGGCCACCGGCGTGCCGCTGCCCGCCGAGTGAGCTCGCCGGATCAGAAGTAGCGCAGCCAGACGTAGATCCAGGCCATCGTCGTGCTGAGCAGGGTGACCAGGATGCCGTATCGGGTGAACTGCCAGAAGGAGATGCGCTGGCCTGCGCGGGCGGCGATGCCGAGGGCGACGACGTTCGCGCTGGCCGCGACGGCGGTGCCGTTGCCGCCGAAGTCGGCGCCGAGGGCGAAGGCCCACCACAGCGATCGCCCGGTCTCGGGGTCGGGGGCACCGGCGACGATGTCCTCGACCACCGGTGCCATGGTGGCGGTGTAGGGGATGTTGTCGACGAAGGCCCCGAGCAGCGCGGACCCGAAGACCAGGGCGGTGGCGGCCAGGAAATAGTCGTCACCGACCAGGTCGATGGCGGCGGCGCCGATCGCCGCGATCACCCCGGTGTGCACGAGCCCGGCGACCATGACGAACAGGCCCATGAAGAACACCAGCGTCGGCCATTCCACCTCGTGCAGGATCTCGCCGATGTCCAGGCCCGAGACCAGCACCATGGTGCCCGCGCCGACCAGCGCGATCACCGAGGGCGCGACGTGCACGACGCTGTGCAGGCAGAATCCGAGGATCACCCCTGCCAGCACGATCAGCGATCGGACCAGCAGTTTCGGGTCGCGGATCGCGCGGCGTTCCCGCAGGGCCATCACCGCGTCGACCGAACCGGGATCGGTGCGCAGCGCGGAGCGGAACAGCAGCCGGGTGAGCGCGACGAACACCACGAAGGTGAGCACGACGATCGGCGCCATGTGCACCAGGAAGTCGTTGAAGCTCAGCCCGGCGCGGCTGGCGATGATGATGTTGGGCGGGTCGCCGATCAGCGTCGCCGCGCCACCGATGTTGGCGGCCAGCACCTCGGCGATGAGGAACGGTTGCGCGGCGATGCCGAGCCTGCGGCACACCACCAGCGTCACCGGCGCCACCAGCATGATGATGGTGACGTTGTCGAGGAACGGCGAGGCCACCGCGGTGATCAGCATGAGCATCACCATCAGCCGGTACGGGTTGCCGCGCGAGCGCTTGGCCGACCAGATCGCCAGGTAGTCGAACAGCCCGGTCTGCTTGACCACCCCGACGATGATCATCATCCCGAGCAGCAGGAAGATGACGTTCCAGTCGATGCCCTCGTGCGGCGAGAAGAACACCTCCTCGCCGGGGATCAGCCCGAACACCGCCATCAAGCCCGCCGCGATGAGCACGGTCTTGACCTTGTCGGCCTTCTCCGTGGCGATGAAGAAGAAGGCGACCACGAAGATCAGCACGGCGAGGGCGGCGGCCATCGTCGCGCTCAGTCGCCGGGGCCGACGACGGCCAGGCTGGTCAGCAGCCGCTCCAGCGTGATCGCCCCGCACAGGGTGCGCGAGCGGTCGACCACGGCCAGCAGCGGACTGTGCTTGCGCGCCATCAGGATCGCGATCTCGAGCAGGGTCGCGTCCGGGGTGACGGTCGCCGGGGTCACCGCGCCGTCGGGCAGGCAGTCACCGACGGTGAGACTGCCGGGTTCCTGCCAGAAGAGGTCGGCGTGCACCTCGTCGATCGTGCGGACCAGCGACGGATCGCTCTGATACGAGCCGGGGATCACCAGGCGCAGCACCTGGGTGCCGGGCAGCACGGCGACGGGCCGGTCGGCCGCGTCGACGACGATCAGACCGGGCAGCCGGTTGACCACCATCAGCCGCACCGCCCGCGCGACCGGGTCGCTGGGCCGCACGGTCGGCAGGTTCATCGCGATGTCCCTGGCGCGCACGGCGGATCAGTCCCGGTCCGTGCTCAGGTGGTCGAGGCGCCGTTCGAGCCGGGCGAGCCGGTCGCGGACCGAACTGCTGTGCAGCAGTTCGGCGACCTGGTCGGCCTCGTCGGGCGCCAGCGCGATGTCGGCGGCGGGCTCGTCGCTGCCGGGGGCGTAGGTGAGCAGGTGCCGGGTGCCGGTCGGCTCCGTCAGCAACGCGAAGCGGGTGCCGCGCCGGGTGCGGAAGCTGTACAGCACGCCGGTGCCGGGGATCGTCGTGCGATCGGTGTCCATCGGCGAGCGGGTCCTTCCTGACCTGGTGGAATGCGTCCACCACCGAGTCTCGGGCGCCGGGCGGGCCGCCACCATCGGCCGTGACACCCATTTCCCGGCGCCGCGGTATCGACCAGCCGGGCCGGGAATGGGTGCCGGACCCCATGGACAACAGAGGAGGCGCGCCAGCATGCTGGGTCGTATGAGCCGTTCAGCAGCCCGAACTCCGGTGACGGCCCTGTTCTGGCGGGTGTGCCTGCTCAACGGGGTCGTCTTCACCCTCGGCACGCTGGTCCTGGCGTTCTCCCCCGCCACCGTCTCGGCGCGGGTCCGGCTGACCGAGATCCCGGTGCTGCTGATCGGGCTGGCGGTGATCCTCACCGCCAACGCGATCGCGCTGCGCCGGAGCTTCGCCCCGCTCGACGAACTCGTCGCCTCGATGCGCCGGGTCGACCCGCCGCACCGCAGCGACCGGCTGGACCGGCACGCGAGCGGCGACTTCCACCATCTGATCGAGACGTTCAACGCCATGCTCGACCGGCTCGAGGCCGAGCGTTCGGTCGCCGGGGCCACCGCGCTGGCCGCCCAGGAGGGCGAGCGTCAGCGCATCGCCCGTGAGCTGCACGACGAGATCGGGCAGAGCCTGACCGTGGCGCTGCTGCGGCTCAAACGGGTGCTCGACCGGGCGCCCGCGGAGCTGCGCGAGGAGGTCGAGGAGGCGCAGGAGACGGTGCGCGGGTGCCTGGACGAGGTCCGCGGGATCGCCTCACGGCTGCGCCCCGACGTGCTCGAGGACCTGGGACTGCACAGCGCGATCAACGCGCTCTGCCACGAATTCACCCGCACCGCGGCCATTCCCGTGCACCGGCAGCTGGACCCGGACATCTCCCGGCTGGACCCGAATGTCGAGCTGGTCTGCTACCGGATCGCCCAGGAGAGCCTGACCAATGTGCTGCGGCACGCGGGCGCCGACGAGGTCCATCTGCGGCTGACCCCGCGCGCGGGCACCGTGCTGCTGCGGGTCTCCGACAACGGGCGCGGCGGCGTCGTCCAGGACGGGGCGGGCATCCGCGGCATGCGCGAGCGCGCCATGCTGATCGACGCGACGCTGACCATCACCTCCCCGGTCGCCGGGGGCACCGCGGTCGAACTCGCCATCCCCGTGCGGCAGAACGGAGCACCGACATGAGCGCGCCGACCCGGATCCTGCTGGCCGACGACCACGCCCTGGTCCGCAGCGGCCTGCGGATGATCCTGGACAACGAACCGGACCTGCGGGTGGTCGCGGAGGCGGCCAACGGGTTCGACGCGGTGACCGCGCTCGCGCAGGACGGGATCGACCTGGTGATCCTCGACATCGCCATGCCGCGGATGACCGGCATCCAGGCCGCCCGCGAGATCGCCCGCACCCGGCCGGGCGTGCGGATCCTGATGCTGTCGATGTACGACAACGAGCAGTACTTCTTCGAGTCGCTGAAGGCGGGCGCGTCCGGCTACGTGCTCAAGTCGGTGGCCGACCGCGACCTGATCGAGGCGTGCCGGGCCACCATGCGCGGCGAGTCCTTTCTCTACCCGGGCGCGGTCACCGCCCTGGTACGCGACTACCTCCAGCTGGCCCGGCAGGGCGCGACGCTGCCGGACGCGATCCTGACCCCGCGCGAGGAGGAGGTGCTCAAGCTCATCGCCGAGGGGCACTCGGCCCGCGACATCGCGGCCACCCTGGTGATCAGCGCGAAGACCGTCGACCGGCACCGGGCCAACATCCTGCAGAAACTGGGGCTGCGCGACCGGCTCGAGCTCACCAGATACGCGATCCGGGCCGGGCTGATCGAGCCGTGAGAACGCCGACGGCCCCCGCGCCGGACAGACGCGAGGGCCGACGACAGCGCTCACTCGGTGACCGGGTCCGCCCGCAGCGTCTGCTTGCGCGAGACGGTGACCCGCATGACCGGTTCCACGATGCGCGCCGCGATCGGGCCGATGATCGCCATCAGCAGCACGTAGGTCGTCGCCAGCGCGGCGAACTCGTCGGGCACCGCGCCCGCGGCCACGGCCAGACCGGCGATGACGATCGAGAACTCACCGCGCGCGACCAGCGCGGTACCGGCCCGCGCCCGGCCCAGCTGCGAGGCGCCCGCGCGTTTGGCCGCCCACCAACCGGTGGCGATCTTGGTCGCGGTGGTGACCACGGCCAACAGCACCGCCCAGCCGAGCACCGGCGGAATCGTCCGCGGATCGGTGCTCAGACCGAACAGCACGAAGAACATCGCCGCGAACAGATCACGCAGCGGCTCGAGGATCTTGGTGGCGTCGTGCGCGGTGGAATCGGAGATCGCGATACCGAGCAGGAACGCCCCGACCGCCGCCGACACCTGCACCGCCGAGGCCACCCCGGCCACCAGCAGCGCCGAACCGAGCAGCTTGAGCAGGAAGATCTCCCGATCCTCGCTGGCCACGATCGCCGAGACGTACTTGCCGTAGCGCAGCGCGACGACGAGCACCACCGTCACCGCGACCAGCGCGATCCCCACCGTGGTCAGGCCGGCCACGAAGCCGACGCCGGCCAGCACCGCGGTCAGCACCGGCAGGTAGATCGCCATCGCCAGGTCCTCGAACACCAGGATCGACAGGATCGTCGGCGTCTCGCGGTTGCCCAGCCTGCCCAGGTCGTTGAGCACCTTGGCGACGATGCCGGACGAGGAGATGTAGGTGACGCCCGCCATCGCGATCGCCCCGGTCGGACCCAATCCGAGCATGAGCGCGACGATCACCCCCGGCGTCGCGTTGAGCACCAGATCGAGCAGACCCGCCGTCCACGATTTGCGCATACCCGTGACGAGTTCACCGGCGGTGTACTCCAAGCCGAGCAGCAGAAGCAGCAGGACGACACCGATCTCGCTGGCGAGGTGGATGAAGTCCTCCACCTCGTGCAATTCGATCAGGCCGCCGGTGCCGAAGACCAGACCACCGAGCAGATAGAGCGGAATCGGCGAGAGGCCGACCTTCGCCGCGATCCGCCCGAGTACCCCCAACCCGAAGAACACCGCCCCCAACTGGATCAATGCCAGCGCGGTTCCCGTGAGCTGCACCGCGCTCAGCCGTCGGAGAGAATCGCGGCGGCGGCGTCGAGCCCGGCGTTGGTGCCGACCACGACGACCATGTCCCCACCGACGAACCCGAATTCGGGTCCGGGCGAGGCGTGTACCTGACCCGCCCGCAGGACCGCGACGATCGAGGCGAGGGTCCTGGTCCGCATCTCGGTCTCGCCCAGTCGCCGTCCGGCGTAGGGCGAGTTCGGCGGCACCGGCAGCGACCGGGTGCTCACGCCGTCGAGCTCGCGGTGCTCCTCGCGCAGTTGCGCCACCAACTGGGGCGCACCGAGCAGGCTCGCCAGGGTGCGCGCCTCGGTCTCGGACAGGGGCACCTGCACGGTCGTGTCCGGGTCGCCGACCTTGGTGAAGATCAGGTCGGTACCGCCGTCCCGGTGGTCGACGACACCGATCCGGCGGTCTACCTTCGTCAGCGAAAACTCTTTCCGGACACCGATTCCCGGCAGGGAAGTCACATCTACATTCATTGGATCACCTAACCTCAGCTAGGCGATACCTTACCTTCTCTTTACCATTCGCACGGGGGCTCAGCCCTGGTCGAGCAACCTTCCAGCGGCGTCGAGGCCCTCGTCGGTGCCGACCACGACCACCAGATCACCGGCGATGAAGGTGAAATCCGTTCCGGGCGAGGGGGTCACGTCACCGGCGCGCACCACCGCGACGACCGAGGCCTTGGTGCGGGTGCGCATCGCGGTGTCGCGCAACGGACGACCGTCGAACGGGCTGCCCCGATCGATCGCGAACTGCCTGGTCGAGAGCTCACCGACGACAGGGACGTCCCGGCTCTTCTGCACCACCTGCGGCGCCCCGAGCAGCCCGGCCAGGACACCGATCTCGGTGCCGGACAGCGGAATCGAGGTGGTGGTGTCGTAGTCACCCGGCCGCGAGACCACCAGGTCGACCGAACCGTCGCGGTGCTCGATCACGCCGATCCGCCGGCGCGCCTCGACCAGCGGAAAGTCCTTGCACACGCCGATCCCCGGGAGAGGCGTCACATCGATGTTCACGCCCTCACAGTACGACGACTTCCGAATAACACCAGCCCTACCCCGTTACCCGGCGTTCACCCCGTGAGCCAGTCGATGGCGATCGCCACCACGGCCGCGTTGACGAAGAAGCTGAGCACGCTGTGCGCGGTGACCCGCGATCCACCCGGTGGTGAGATCGTCGGCGGGCGAGTCGGGCAGCTGCCTGCTCAGCAGTAGCCAGCCGGCGGCGACACGGCCGACCCGCACCGTGAGAGAATTCGGTCCGTTGACCGAATTCGAGGAGTCGAGATGGTGTATGTCGAGGCGTCGGTCCGGCGCACCCAGCTGGTGAGCGCGGCCCGCAGCGCGCTGGAACGCCACGGCGTGGCCGGGACGTCGCTGCGCGCGGTCGCCACCGAGGCCGAGGTGCCGCTCGGCACCCTGCAGTACGTGTTCCCGTCGAAGGAACAGCTGCTGCGCGCGGTGATCGAAGACGTCGTCGACGAGATCGCGGCGGTGCTGGCCGAGACCACCGATCTGGACCACGGCCTGGCGCACGCGATCCGGTCCGGCTTCACCCAGTTCTGGGAGCGCCTGGTGGTCGACCGGTCGGGCCTGCAGATCATGCAGTACGAACTGGTCACCTACGCCCTGCGCACGCCCGGCCAGGAAGCCCTCGCACGCTGGCAATACGAGCGCTACGGCAGCGTCGTGGCCGACTGGTGCCAGCAGGCCGCCCACCGCGCGGGCGAGACCTGCGCCGTGCCGTTCGCCCGGCTCGCCAGGGTCATGCTGGCGACCGTGGACGGGCTGATCGTGCAGTACGTGGCCGACCCCCACCAGGCCAGGGCCAGGGCCGACCTCGACGTCGCCATCGATATGTTCATCGCACTGACCGGCGCGCGGGAGACCACCACGCCCATCGATTGAAATTTTCCGGTCGCTTGTATGAATTGGGGGTTGCATGCCCCTCCGCCCGGCAGTAACCTCTGTCACAACAGTCATACAACCGACCGACTTTTAATCGAGGGCAGAGAAATGCAGCAGGTCGATGTCGCCGTGATCGGCGCCGGACTCGCGGGCTTGAGCGCGGCGCGCACGCTGGTCGCCGCGGGCAAGACCGTGGCCGTGCTGGAGGCACGCGATCGCGTGGGCGGCCGGACCATGGGCGGTGCGCTGCGCAACGGGGTGCCGGTGGAACTGGGCGGTCAGTGGATCGGCCCGACCCAGGACGTCGTCGCCGAGCTCGTCGCCGAGCTGGGCCTGTCGACCTTCGCGACCTTCGACGAGGGCGCGGGGCTGACCGTCGTCGACGGCGCCGTCATCCGGTACACCGACGAGACGTTCGGCCTCCCCGACGAGACGGCCGCCGAAGTCGGCCGGTTGTGGGTGGAGCTGGAGACCCTCGCCGCCTCGATCACCACCGACACACCGTGGGAGACCGACGGCGCCGACGAATTCGACCGGCAGACGCTCGACACCTGGCTGTGCGCGAACACCGAGGACACCCTCGCCCGGCGCTTCTTCCGGCTGCTGGTGCCCGCGCTGTTCTCCGCGGAGTCGCCCGAGATGTCGCTGCTGCACTTCCTGTTCTACCTCCGGTCGGGCACCAGCCTCGCCACCCTGGTCGCGACCACCGGCGGCGCCCAGGAACGCCGGGTGACCGGCGGTACCCATCTGATCAGCGAGCGGATCGCCGCCGAGCTGGGCGACGCGGTCCGGCTCGGCACGGTCGTGCGGACGATCCGGCAGGACGCCGAGGGCGTCGTCGTCGAGTACGAGGGCGGCAGCGTCACGGCCGATCGGGTGATCGTCGCGGTGCCGCCGACGCTGGCGGGCCGGCTGCGCTACGTACCGCCGCTGCCCGCCCTGCGCGACGGGCTCACCCAGCAGATGCCCGCCGGCTCGGTGATCAAGTTCCAGGTCGGCTACGAGACGCCGTTCTGGCGGGCCGACGGGCTCAACGGGTTCGCGCTCAGCGTCGACGACGCGTTCGGGCTCGTGCTGGACAACTCGCCGCAGGACGGTTCCTGTGGCGTGCTGGTCGGCTTCATCGAGGGCGCGCACGCCCGCACCGCCGCGCTGCTGACCGCCGGGGAACGGCGCGCACTCGTCGTCTCGGCGCTGGTGAAGTACTTCGGCCCGCAGGCCGCCGAACCGTTCGACCTGGTCGAACAGGATTGGAACGCCGAGGAATTCACCCGCGGCTGTTATGGCGGCCGCCTCGGCGCCGGCGTCTGGACCCAGTACGGCAAGGCCCTGGCCGCACCGATCGACCGGATCCACTGGGCCGGCGCGGAGACCGCCACGGTCTGGAACGGCTACATGGACGGCGCCGTCCGCTCCGGCTATCGCGCGGCCGACGAAGTGCTCACCGCCCAGTCCCGCACCGAGGATCGCAGCGCATGACGAACGACAACAGCACCACCGCGCCGACCGGCATCGACGAGATCGTCCGCAGGCTCGGTGCGGGCGAGAAGACCTGGGCCGCGCTCTCCCTGGCGGTGCGCCGCGACCTGCTCCTGGAGGTCGGCGAGGCCGCGGCGGCGCAGGCCGCGGAGTGGGTCCGCGTCGCCGCCGCCGTCAAGCAGCTCGACCCGTCCTCGCCGCTGGTCGGCGAGGAATGGATCAGCGGACCGTACGCCCTGATCGGCTACACCCAGGCCCTCCAGGAGACCCTGCGCCGGCTGGCCCAGGGCTCGGACGTCCTGGCGGGCTACCGCCTCGGGACCGCACCCGGCGATCGGCGCACCGTCCGCGTGCTGCCGGGCGGCCTCGCCGACCAGCTGCTGCTCAACGGCTACCAGGCGGAGGTGTGGACTACCCCCGGCACCACCGAAACGCAGCTGCGCGCGGGCATCGGACTCGGACAGCGCACGCCGGAAGCCACCGACGGGGTGGCCCTGGTGCTGGGCGCGGGCAACATCTTCTCGATCGCGCCCCTGGACGTGCTGCACCAGCTCTTCGCCGAGAACCGCACCGCCGTCCTGAAACTCAATCCGATGACCGACGCGCTGGCGCCGGTGTTCCGGGCGATCTTCGCCCCGCTGATCGAGCGCGACCTGGTGGAGATCGTCACCGGCGGACCCGAGGTCGGTGCCGCCCTGGCGTATCACCCCGGCATCACCGCCGTGCACATGACCGGCAGCGAGGCGACCCACGACGCCGTCGTCTGGGGCACCGGCGCGGCCGGGGCGGCGGCGAAGGCCGCGGGCACCCCGATCCTCGACAAGCCGATGACCAGCGAGCTCGGCGGTGTCGCCCCCATCATCGTCGTGCCGGGCGAATGGTCGGCGGCCGATCTGCGCTTCCAGGCCGAACACGTGGCCACCCAGCGCCTGCACAACAGCGGCAGCAACTGCATCGCCGGGCAGATCGTCCTGCTCAGCGCGGACTGGGCGCAGAAGGACGAATTCCTCGCCGCCCTGCGCCGGGCACTGGCGGCCGCGCCCGCCCGGCCCGCCTGGTACCCGGGCAGCGCCGACCGGGTGCGCTCCGCGCGGGAGCTGCACCCCACCGCCGAAAAAGTCGGCGGCACACCGGAACGCACCCTGCTGACCGGGCTCGACCTCGGCGATCCCGACGAATCCGCCTTCACCGCCGAGTATTTCGGCCCGGTGCTCGGGGTGGCGGAGCTGCCGGGGACCGGCGCCGCGTTCCTCGACGCCGCCGTCGCCGCCGCCAACGACCGGCTGCACGGCACCCTGGGCGCCAACATCATCGCGCACCCCGGCACCATCAGGGCCCTCGGCGACCGGCTGCACCGGGCGGTGGCCGCCCTGCGCTACGGCACCATCGGTATCAACGCGTGGACCGGTGTCGGCTACCTGACCCCGCGCGCCACCTGGGGCGCCTTCCCCGGGCACACCCTCGACGACGTGCGCAGCGGAATCGGGGTGGTCCACAACGCCCTGCTCCTCGACGGCGCCGAACGCACCGTCGTCACCGGGCCGTTCCGCCCGGCGCCGCGCTCGCTGCTGCACGGGGAGCTGTCGCTGTCGCCGGTGCCGCCGTGGTTCGTCACGAACCGGACCGCCGCGACCACCGGCCGCCTGCTCACCGGCTTCGTCGCCCGGCCGCGGTGGCGCACGCTGCCCGCGCTGTTCGCCTCGGCCCTGCGCGGGTGAACCGGCTAGCGCTGGTCGAACCGCCAGCGGGTGGCGCCGTGCGGATCGGTCAGCGCGACACCCACCGCGGTGTGGGTGGTGAACCGGTACAGGTACCACGGCGCCGGGCCTGCGCTCTGGGCGCTGAACGGCGCGGTGATCGCGTCGCCGTCGCGTTCGGCGGGCCAGCCGGTGTCGCGGTAGGCGGCGGTGACGCGGTCGATCTCGGCGTGGTCGACGGTGCGCGCCGCGGTGCCCTCGACGACGAGGTCGACATCGTCGGGGAACCGGAACGACAGGGTGCACGCGGGATCGGCGGCCAGGTAGCGCGACTTGTGGGTGCCGGGGCCGCTGGTGAAGTAGAAGTACTCGCCGACCAGCGTCGCGCCGATCCCCGCCGAGTGCGGCCTGCCGTCGGGGCCGACGGTGCCGAGGAACTGGGCGGTCTCGAGGGCGGCGAGGCCCTGCTCGATGGCGGTGGCCACCCGGCTCCACGGCAGCTGGTCGTTGCCGTAGATGTTCAGATCGGTGGCGTCGACGGGATCGGGCAGCATCGGCACTCCTTCGTCGTGGCCCGCCGGGGCCCGTGGAGGACACGCAACTGGTGCCCGAGTATAGGCGCGCGCCCGGTCGCGCAGGGCCGCCCGAACCCGAACGGCTTGCGTATTCGGGCGAAGTTGTGTGTTGTTGAGTCGTGACCAACTCATCCGGAGACGCGTATCCACTCACGGACACGATGACCACCACGACGGCGGTACAGGACGGCGTCACGGTGCTCACGGTGACCGGCGAGGTCGATCTGGCGACGGCGCCCGCGCTGGACGCCGCGATCGAGGCGATCCTGGCCGACCGCCCGGCGGCGCTGGTGATCGACCTGACCGCGGTCGGGTTCCTGGCGTCGGCGGGCATGGCGACCCTGGTCGCCGCGCACCAGCGGGCCGGGGAGAACACCTCGATCGCGGTCGTCGCCGACGGGCCGGCCACCAGTCGTCAGCTCAAGATGACGAGCCTGGATCAGGTGTTCGCCATGCACACCACGCTGGCCGCCGCCCTGGCGTCGTTCACGTCCTGACCACACGATAAAACGCGCCGCCGCCCGGAGAATCCCCTCCGGGC
>NZ_JBHVWX010000015.1:0-127722 GCF_042882065.1 Nocardia sp. NPDC058244
CTCGGAGATGTGTATAAGAGACAGCCTCCGGGCGGCGGCGCGTTTCGTCGTCTCCGCGGTCAGCAGAGGCCGCGCAGCTGCTCGATCAGCTTGATCCGGCCCGCCGCGTCCTCGGCCAGCGGCGTGACATTGAGCGTGGTGACACCCGCCGCCGCCATGGCCGCGATGCGCTCCTTGACGAAGCTCTCCGGGCCGATCAGCGACACGTCGCGGACGAGGTCGTCCGGCACGGCCTGCGCGGCGGCCTGCTTGTCGCCGGCCAGGTACAGCTCCTGGATGCGGTCGGCGGCGGCGCCGTAGCCGTACTTGGTGGCCAGCGTGTGATAGAAGTTCTTGCCCTTGGCGCCCATGCCGCCGATGTAGAGCGCCAGGTGCGGCTTGATGAATTCCAGCAGCGGGGTGACGTTCTCCCCGATCGCCAGCGGCGGACCCGCGAAGATCTCCAGGTCGCCCAGCGCCGGGTCGCGCTTGGCCTTGCCCGCGGCCAGCGCGTCGCCCCAGACGTCCTGCGCCTTCTCCGGCAGGAAGAAGATCGGCTGCCAGCCCTCGGCGACCTCGGCGGCCAGCTCCACGTTCTTCGGGCCCAGCGCGGCCAGCAGCACCGGAATGCGCTCGCGCACCGGACGATTGATCAGCTTGAGCTCTTTGCCCAGGCCGGTGCCGCGGTCGGCGGACAGCGGGATCTGGTAGTACTTGCCCTGGTAGTTGAGCTTCTCGCGGCGCCAGACCTGACGGCAGATCTCGACGAGTTCGCGGGTGCGGCCGATGGGGGCGTCGTAGGGCACACCGTGGAAGCCCTCGATGACCTGCGGGCCGGACGCGCCGATGCCCAGGATGAAGCGGCCGTCGGAGACGAAGTCCAGGCCGGCCGCGGTCATCGCGGTGAGGCTGGGGGTCCGGGTGTAGAGCTGCAGGATGCCCGAGGCCAGCTGCACGCGCTCGGTGCGGGCCGCCAGGAAACCCAGGGCGCTGACCGCGTCGAACGAGTACGCCTCCGGCACGAAGACGATGTCGAGTCCGGCGCGCTCCAGGTCGGCGACCTCGGCCGCGACCTCCTTGAACCCGCCCGAGTAGTTGATGCTCAATCCGATCCGCATGCCACCCAACATAGCCCCGCCGTCCCCGGCCACCCCGACCGGTCGGTCTGTCGTCGCAGGTGCTGGTCGGGCGGGGTAGGCGGGCGGGCACCCGGTAGCGTTGACAACGATTCCCACGCAGTTCTCGCCGCATCGAAAGGCCACCTCGTCGTGTCGCAGCCCACCGCCTCGCCGCAGCAGCTCGCCCCCTCCTTCGGTGCGGTGACCCTGGAGCACTATCTGTCGGAGCTGGGCGCGAAGGTCCCCGCGCCGGGTGGCGGCGCCGTCGCCGCGCTGCACGCCGCCCAGGCCGCGGCGCTGGTCGCGATGGTCGCGCGCTACACCACCCGGGCCAAGGACGCCGTGCACCAGCCGATCGTCGAGCGGATCATCGAGGCCGCCGACGCCGCGCGCGCCAGGTCGCTGGCGCTGGCCGACGCCGACGCCGCCGCCTTCACCGCGGTCGGCGCCGCCTACAAGCTGCCCAAGGACACCGACGCCGAGGTCGCCGCCCGCACCGAGGCGATCAATGCCGCGTTGGTGGAGGCGGCCCGGGTGCCCGCCGCCGTGGTCGACGAGGCCGACGAGATCCTCTCGCTGGCCGCCGAACTGCTGCCGATCGGCAACCCCAATGTGGTCACCGACATCGGCGCCGCCGCCGACGCGGCCCGCGCCGCGGCGATGAGCTCGCAGCTCAACATCGAGATCAATGTCGGCTCGCTGCCCGCCGCCCTTGGCGACGGCTTCGCCGCGGCGCTGCTGCGCGTCGACACGATCGCCGCGCGCGCCGACGCCCTGCACGCCGACGTGCTGCACGCCGTGCGCGGCTGACTCAGGCCGCGGTGAGCACGATCTTGCCGCGGACTCCACCGGCCTCGCCGAGCCGATGCGCGGCGGCGAGTTCGGTGAGCGGCAGGATCGTCGCGATGCGCACGTCGAGCTCGGCCCGGTCGACGGCGGCGGCCAGCTCGGTCAGCGCGGCCGTCGTCGGGTCGACATGGAACCGGCTGACCCGCGAATCCCGGTGCGTCCGCGGACCTTCCGCCGCGATCACCCGGCCGCCGGCGCCGAGCACGCGCAGTGACCGGTCGGTGGTGTCGCCCCCGACCAGATCGAGCACCAGATCGATGGCCCGGGTCGCGGTGGTGAAATCCGTCGTGCGGTAATCGATCGGCTCGTCGACGCCGAGTTCGCGCAGGTACTCGTGATTGGCGGCCCGCGCGGTGCCAACGACCCGCGCACCGCGGCGCGCGGCGAGCTGCACGGCCAGATGCCCGACGCCACCGGCGGCCGCGTGCACCAGAACCCGCTCCCCCGGCCGCACCGAGGCCAGCGCCTGCCAGGCGGTGAGCCCGGCGACCGGCAGGGCCGCCGCGCGCACCGGATCGAGCGAGGACGGCACCGCCGCCAGCCGATCCTGGTGCGCCACCACGTATTCGGCGTTCGCCCCGCCGAACACCATGCCGAACACGGTGTCTCCCGGCGCGAATCGCGTCGCGTCGTCGCCACGCTCGACGACGACACCGGCGACGTCGAGGCCGAGCACCAGCGGCGGCTCCCCGAGTGCGCGGATCAGGCCGCCGCGCAGCTTCCAGTCCGCGGCGTTCACGCTCGTGGCCACCAGCCGGACCAGGACCTCCCCCGGCCCCGGCGCGGGGCGCGGCACCTCCACCCGTTCGAATACGTCCGGTCCACCGAAGCTGCGCTGCGTCATCTGCCACATGCGGGCAAGTCTGCGCCGAGTGGTATCTCCACGGTAGTAGGCACCTTTCAGATACCGTGGTACCTCATGGATACCACCCGGGCGGCCGACGACCACGCGAGCTCGGTCGAGGCGTTCCTGCGCGACTGCCCGGCACGGCAATTGCTGGCCGTCCTGGCCGACAAATGGGTGCTGCTGGTGCTGGGCACCCTGCGCGCGGCGGACGGCCCGGTGCGGTTCAACGAGCTGCGCCGACGTCTCGACGGCATCACCCAGAAGATGCTCACCAAAACCCTGCGCGACCTGGAACGCGACGGTCTCGTGCGGCGCGCGGTCTACCCGACGGTGCCGCCCCGGGTCGAGTACACGATCACCGCGCTCGGGGCCGACCTGGGCCGGATCAGTCACGCCATGGGCACCTGGGTGGTCGAGCACCAGCACGAGATCACCGCCGCCAGAGCCGAATTCGACGCCGCCCAGACGATCGAGCCCGCGCCGCTGCCGCGCCTCGGCACTGTCCACTGAACCGGTATCGATGTGGGATCGATTCCAAGGGGTGCTCACCTGCGCGAACACAAGCCGACACTCCGGCAGGCCCGTCGGCCGTTACCACTTCGATAGGTCTAGTTGATCATGGCGGCCTAGACTTGGAATCCGCCTACGAGTGACCGAAGGGGTGGCGTTTATGAAGAGCGCACTTCGTTTCCTGTTCGTCGCGACCATGGCGGCACTGCTCGCCGCGTTCTGGTCCGGAGCCGCGTCCGCGGCCCTGATCGGAGGATCTCCGACCGCGACGGTCACCGCGATCTCCCCGGCGAACGGACAGGTAGTCGGCGTCGCCGCGCCGGTCACGTTCACCTTCGCGGCCCCGGTCACCGACCGGGCCGGCGCCGAACGCGCCGCCGCGATCCGCGCCACCGACGCGCTGCCCGGCACGTTCAGCTGGGTGGACAGCACCCACCTGCAATGGACACCGAGTACGCATCTGCCGACGAACTCACCGATCTCGGTCCGGTTCGGCGACCAGCGCACCGAGTTCCAGACCAACGGCGGCGTCTACGCCGAGGCGAATCTCTCGGCGCACACGTTCACCGTCAGCATCGGCGGGCAGGTCGTCCGGAACATGCCCGCGTCCATGGGCAAGCCCGGCTTCGAAACGCCCACCGGCAACTTCACGGTGCTGGAGAAGTTCCGCTCGGTGGTGTTCGACTCGCGCACCATCGGCATCCCGCTCGACGACCCCGAGGGCTACATCATCGACGGCGAATGGGCCGAACGCCTCACCTGGGGTGGCGTGTTCGTGCACTCGGCGCCGTGGTCGGTGGACTCGCAGGGGTACGCCAATGTCAGCCACGGCTGCATCAACCTCTCCCCCGACGACGCGGCCTGGTACTACGAAAACGTCGGCATCGGTGACCCGGTCTACATTCACTGGTGAGTAATTCCCTCGTGGCATTCGGCGTTCCCACCGTCAGCGCAGTATCGTGCCCGTAACGAAATCGTTGCGAGACGAACCTGACGGCGACAGCCTGATGAAGGTGGGGCGATGGATCGACCGGATGCACACAGACCGACCGGGGCTCGGCAGCACGACCCGGGGTCGGCTGGTGATCCGTTCACCCCGCCCCCGCGGTGGCGGCCCCATCGCGATCCGAGTGCGCCGCGCCCCCGCCGGCTGACCGAGGACGCGGATCCACAGCCCCGCAGCGGAGCCCGGCATCGCGTCGAGGGCGGGCCGACGACACCGGCCGGTATCCCAGTCATCTCGCTGTCGGCCGCGCACGCCGCACCCGACCGGTCGTCCGGGCGCGTCGTACCGACCGACAGCTACGCCACCGACCGGCTACCCATCGTCGGCGGACCGTTCGATCCTGGTGCGCGCCATGCCCTTCCGGACGTGCCGTTCACCCCGCCGGAGCCCGACAACGGCCCGGCGACCGACCGGCTGCCGATCATCACCCCCGACATCCCGGCTCCCGACGGCATCGACGCCCAGCCCGAATGGGTCACCGTCGCACCGGTTTCGCTCCCACCGCGCCCGACGCCCGACTACGGCGGCGACGACGAGGTGTTCGCGCGGATGATCGATCGATCCCGGCGCAAGCGCGTGCCGCGCTGGGTCGGACCGCTCGCGGCCTCGGTGGCCGGTGCGGTGCTGATCGGCGGCGGCTATCTCCAGTTGCGCGGTCCCGTCCCGGAATCCGCGGCGGCCAGCAGTCCCATCGAGCCCGCGCCCGCCGGTGCGGTCCCGGTCGCCGGGACCTGCCCCGCCGAGCTCGTCGGCAGCAAGATCCAGGGCAACGGTCCGGGCGGCACCGACAGCGGCGTCGCGGCGATCCTGGCGTTCCAGCACGCGTACTACGTCGCGCGGTCCGGTGATCAGGCGCGGACCCTGGTGTCCGGCGACGCCGCACTCCCCTCCGGCGCCGACATCCAGGCGGGTATCGACACGATCCCGGTGGGCACCACGCACTGCCTGAGCATCACGCCGGCGGCATTCGCGGGCCAGTACTTCGTGGTGATCACCGAATTCCGGCCGGACGCGGTGCCGATCATCTACAACCCGCAGCTGGTCGGCACCGCCAAGATCGGCACCAAGTACCTGATCACCTCGATCGGGCCGGTCCGCTAGACCCGATCGAGGACGCGAAAGCCGGTCAGGCGCGGGCCTTCTCGGCCGCCACGACCACGTGGCGCATCAGCAGCGCGGTGGTCACCGGGCCGACGCCACCGGGGACCGGGCTCAGCCCCGCCGCCTTGCCGTCGACCGTGGCCGCGTCGACGTCGCCGACGATGCCGCCGTCGGCGGATTCGTTGGTGCCCACGTCGATCACCACGGCGCCGTCGCCGATGTGCTTGCCGGTGACCAGCCCGATCCGGCCCGCGGCGGCGACCACGATGTCGGCGGGGGTGGTGACCGCGGCCAGGTCGGCGGTGCGCGAGTGCGCGACGGTGACGGTGGCGTTCTCGGCCAGCAGCAGCTGCGCCAGCGGCTTGCCGACGATGTTGGACCGGCCGACGACGGTCACCACGCGGCCCTGCAGCGCGATGCCGTGATGCTTCAGCAGCTCGACCACGGCCTCGGAGGTCGCGGGGACGAAACCGTCCAGGCCGGAGGCGAGCAGGCCCAGCGACAGCGGGCTGACGCCGTCGACGTCCTTGCTCGCGGCGATCGAGGAGCTCACGTCGTCGAGGCTGACTCCGGCCGGCAGCGGGGTCTGCAGCATGATCGCGTCGGTGGCCGGGTCGGCGCTGCGCGCGGCCAGCTCGGCGCGGATCGTCTCCGCGCTCGCGTCGGCACCGAGATCGATGCGCTCGCAGGCGATCCCGAGGCGCTCGGCGGCCTTGCGCAGGGAGTTCACGTACCAGGCGCTGGCCGGGTCGTCGTTGGCCACGATCAGCGCCAACGTCGGCGCGGTGCCCGCGGCGGTGAGCGCGGCGGCGCGCTCCTTCGTGTCGGCGTTGATGGCGGCGGCGAGTTCCTTGCCGGTCAGCGAAGCGGTATCCACGGTGCATCAGCTTATCCGCCGCTACCCGCGACCCCGACCACCGGGCGGCGACGCGCGGAACATCGTCGGGATCCGTGGCGGGCGCCGCACCCGGCCGTAGGGTGTCCGCAGCTCTGCCACAGCTCTGCCAGCACGTGCCGAACCGTTCGCGGGAAGGGTGTCGACTGTCGTGAAGATCTCGAGGCATTGGAAACAGCTGGCTGCCGCCGTCGCCGCGGCCGCCGCGATCACGAGCGCCGCCGTTCCCCCGGCCGGCGCCGAGGCCGACGTGACCGCGCTCTACAACTCCGCGCAGCGGCATTTCACCGACGGTGACGACAACGCGGGCCGCGCCGACCTGCGCGCGCTCATCGCCGCCGACCCGAACGACGTCGAGGCGCTGGCCCTGCAGGCGATCTGGTCGCACTACGCCGGTGACCACGCCGCGGTCGGCGAGGCGATGGCCCGCCTCGGCGCGATCGACGGTGGCATGGCGGCGGGCACCGGCAACGTGCTGCGCGCGGTGGGCGCGGCGGCCGCGACGCTGCCGAATCCGCTGCCCGCGCTGGTCGGCCCGCAGACCGGCATCGTCGTGCTCGGCTACGGCCTGCTGCCCGACGGCGCGCTGCGGCCCGAGCTGGAGAACCGGCTCACCGCGGCCTGGCTGCAGGCCGTCGCCGCGCCGTTCTCACCGGTGGTCGTCACCGGCGGCAATCCGCAGAACGGGATCTCCGAGGCGGAGGCGATGCGCCGCTGGCTGGTGGGCCGCGGCCTGCCGAACGAGCGGATCCACGTCGAGGACCGGGCCGGGTCCACGGTGCAGAACGCGCTGTTCAGCACCCGCCTGCTGCGCGACCTCGGCGCGACCAGCGCCGTGGTGGTGACCTCGCCGAACCACATCCGCCGGGCGGTCGCCGACTTCCTGGTAGCGGGCACCAATGTCGTCGGCGCGATGACCTCGCTCGAACAGCTCGTCTCGCAGCTGCCGCCGCCGGCGCGGGCCGCACAGCGCGGGATCTACCTGGACGCGACCCGCACGTTCGAGCTCGACAGCGCGCGCTGATCCGGGGGCGCGAGAAACCGGTTGTCGGGCACGCGACAATCGCTGCATGACTGTTTCCCCCCTCGACGACATCGTCGTCGTGCTGCGCTCGGCGGGCTGCGTGTTCGCCGAGGACGAGGCCGCGCTGCTGCTCGAGGCCGCCGACGGTGACACCCGCCGCCTCGACGATCTCGTGGCGCGGCGGGTCGCGGGGACACCGCTCGAATACCTGCTGGGCTGGGTGGCATTCCGCGGCCTGCGGGTCGGCGTGCGGCCGGGGGTCTTCGTGCCACGCCAGCGCACCGCGTTCCTGGTCGAGCGGGCGGTGGCAGGCGTGGCGCCGGGGGCGACGCGGGCGTGCGTGGTCGATCTGTGCTGCGGCTGTGGGGCGCTCGGGCTCTCGGCTGCCACCGAGCTCACCGCGCGCGGCTGCGAGGTCGAGCTCGTCGCCGCCGACATCGACCCGGTGGCGGTGGCGTGCGCCAGGGAGAATCTCGCGCCGCTGAGCGCGCCGGTGTTCGGCGGGGATCTGTTCGACGCGCTACCCGCCGATCTGCGGGGACGCGTCGACGTACTGCTGGCGAACACGCCGTACGTGCCGACCGAACGGGTCGCGGACATGCCGCCGGAGGCCCGCGAGCACGAACCGCTCGTCGCCCTGGACGGCGGGGCGGACGGGCTCGACGTCTTCCGCCGGGTCGCCGAGGGCGCGGCGAGCTGGCTCGCGCCGGGCGGCACCGTGCTGGTGGAAACCTCGACGGGACAGGTCGATACCGCGTGCGCGATGCTGGCCGCGCACGGTCTCACCCCGCGCGTCGAGCACTCCGAGGAGTACTACGCCACAGTCGTTCTCGGCACCCGCGCGGCCTGACGGCGCACCCCGGCACCGCGCGGTATCTGCAGTCGATGCAATGACGCGCACCGCGCACCGGAACGGCGATGCCCCCGGCCGACACTCGCGTCGGACGGGGGCATCGCGGTCCAGCGGCTACTTGCGGCCGGTGAACTGATCCATCGAGTGGTACACGCCGACGGCGTTGAGGTAGAAGTCGCGCACCTTGATCGGCAGCAGGCCGGTGAGCGCGCGGTTCATCCGCGAGGTCCACGGCAGCACCACCAGCGCGCCACCGTTCTTCATCTCCCGCCACGAGGTCTCGACGACGTCGTTCTGCTCGAGCATCGGCGTGAACAGGATGCCCTTGGCGCCGTCGAACATGCCGGTGTTGATGTAGGTCGGGCAGACCGTGGTGACCTTCACGTGGTCGTGGCCCGCCTGCTCGAGTTCCAGGCGCACCGAGTCCGACCAGCCCAGCGCCGCCCACTTCGACGCCGCGTAGACGGCCATGCGCGGGTTGGCCACCAGACCGGCCGAGGACGCGATGTTGAGGATGCGCGCCTGACCGGCACCGGCGACCATGCCCGGCAGGAACTCGAGGGTGACATACATCGGGGCCAGCGAGTTGATCGCCATGGTCTTGTCGATGTCGGCGCGGTTCTCGGTTTCCCAGAAGTAGGTGTTGCCCCGCACGATCCCGGCGTTGTTGACCAGGATGTCGATCCCGCCGATCTCCTTGCGCACCGCCTCGGCGGCCTCGCGGATCGAATCCTGCGAGGACACGTCGACGACGTGCTGGTGCACCTTGCCGCCCAGGGCGGTCAGCTGCGCCGCGGTCTCGCGCAGCGTCAGCTCGTTGACGTCCCACAGCACGACCGCGTCGGCGCCCTCGCGGACCGCCGTCTCGGCGAACAGCCTGCCCAGGCCCATGGCGGCGCCGGTGACCAGCACCCGCTTGCCCGCGACCGAATCGAGTTTCATGAAATGCCTACCCCTGCTTCGTTTTCCGTACGCGTCACTTCTGGCGAAGTGTCTTCATGACGCCGAAGACCAGCGTCATGGTCTTGGCCCACATCTGCTCGGACATGCCCGGCAGCGGCGCGATCGGCAGCACCCGCTGGACCGCGATGGTCTGGGTGTCGACGTACTTCAGCAGTCCCTCGGGACCGTGGCGACGGCCCTGACCGGAGATGCCGAGACCACCGGACGGCGCGTCGACGCTGCCCCAGGCCGCGATGAAACCTTCGTTGACGTTCACCGAGCCGGCGTTGATCCGGGCCGCGACGGCCTTGCCGCGCTCGGCGTCCTTGCTCCACACGCTGGCGTTGAGGCCGTAGGCGGTGTCGTTGGCGGCCTCGATCGCGTCCTCGTCGGAGTCGACCTTGTACACCGACACGACCGGACCGAAGGTCTCCTCGCGGTAGACCGTCATGCCGGGCGCCACATCGGCGAGCACGGTGGGCTCGTAGAAGTACGGACCCAGGTCGGGACGGGCGCGGCCACCGGCGAGCACCTTGGCGCCCTTGGCGACGGCGTCGTCGACGTGCGCGGTGACGGTGTCGAGCTGACGCTGGAAGGTCAGCGAGCCCATGTCGCGGCTGTAGTCGAGCTCGCCGCCGAGGGACATGTTCTTGACGTTGCCGACGAACTCGGCGACGAACTGGTCGTAGACCGCGGCGTCGACGTAGATGCGCTCCATCGACTCGCACAGCTGGCCCGCCGAGGAGAAGCAGGCGCGCACGGCCAGCTTGGCCGCCTTGGAGACGTCGGCGTCGGCGAGCACGAGCAGCGGGTTCTTGCCGCCGAGCTCGAGCGAGTAGCCGATCAGGCGCTCACCGGCCTGCTGGGCGATGGTGCGGCCGGTGGCGCTGGAACCGGTGTAGTCGACGTAGTCGGCGCGGGCGATCACGTCGCCACCGATCTCGCGGCCACGGCCGAGGACCGCCTGCCACAGCCCGCGCGGCAGGCCCGCGCGCTCGGCGGCGTCGATGGCCCACAGCGCCGACAGCGCGGTCTGGTTGTCCGGCCGGGCGATCACGGCGTTGCCCGCGACCAGGGCGGGCAGGGCGTCGGAGGCCGACAGCGCGAGCGGGTAGTTCCACGGCGAGATCACCGCGACGACGCCCTTGGGCCGGTTGCGCACCTCGACCGAGGTGAGCACCGGCAGCACGCCGCGCGGCTTGCGGTCGGCGAGCAGCTTGGGCGCGACGGCGGCGTAGTAGCGCGAGTTCAGCGCGACATCGCCGACCTCGTCGAAGGCGTGCGGGCGGGACTTGCCGGTCTCGGTCTGCACGATGTCGAGAATGGTGTCCTGCTCGGCCAGGACGATGTCGTGGAAGCGGCGCAGGATCTCCACCCGCTGCTTGACCGGCACCTTGGCCCAGTCGCGCTGCGCGTGGCGGGCCACGGCGAAGGCGCGGTCGATGTCCTCGATCGAGGACTGCGGCAGGTCACCGATCTTGTGTCCGGTGGCGGGAGCGAAGATCGGCACCGACGGCGCGCCACCCGCGACACCACGGTCGAACAGGGGCTTGACCAGCGCGGTCGGCAGCGCGGTTGGTTCGGCGGTCAGCTCGGGGGCTGTCGTCATTGTCGGCCCTTCTCCTCAACAGATGGGTCGCGCGGAGCGATCGCGCAGGTTCGGCTATTTGCTGAACACTAGTGTTAGATTAATGGTTCGAGCCGGTGCCGTGTCAAGCTTTCCGTGGACGTCTCGCGGTTGTGAGGAGGTGCGATGTCCGGTGATTCCGCCACGGTGCGCCGTGGGCGTCCACCGCAGACCCGGGAGCAGGCCGACGAGGTTCGCGCCCGGATCGTCGAGGCGACGGCCGCCGTGTTCGCCCGCAACGGGTCGCGCGGGCTCAGCGTCGCCCAGATCATCGAGCAGGCCGGGCTGGCCAGGCCGACCTTCTACCGCTACTTCGGCAATGCCGCCGAGCCGCTGCACGTGGTCCTCACCGCCTCCAACGACGGCCTGGTCGGCGCGATCCGCGACGCGCTGTCGGGCACCGACGAGCCGGTCCAGCTGGGCATCCGGCTGATCGACGCCTTCATCGACTGGGCGCGCGGTCACGGCCCGATGCTGCGTCCGCTCTTCGCCGAGCTGCACGACCCCGCCTCCCTGGTGTCGGCCTACCGCGAACGCGCCCTCGACGACATCCGCGCCCTGGTCCGCAAGACCTTCGTCGAGCTGGGCCGCCCGGTGCCCACGCCCCTGGACATGGACACGGCGCTGCACGTGTGCGAATACGTCGTCTATCGCCTCACGATGGGCACCGAGCCCGGCAGCGACCCCGATCCGGTGCTGGATTCCGAAGCGCGGATCACGATGATCCGCGTCCTGCTGGTCACCCTCGGCACCCGCGACGACCTCGCCTACGCCATGGAACTGCCCGGCCTGTTCCCCGAGCCCTGAGGCTCGTCTCGGGGGCCTCGCGCCCCGACCGACCTGCCCTCGGCCCTGGCCTATCCGGCGGAAGCCGATTGCTCGCGCTCGGCGGTGGTAGCCGTCAGAACCAGCGCGAACGCGAGCAGGGCCGCGCCGGTCCAGGCGACAGGTGTGAGTCGTTCGCCGAGGAGGACGACGGCGAGCAAGGTGGCGGTCAGGGGCTCGAGCAGGGTGAGGACCGCGGCGGTGGCGGCTCCCGCGGCGGGCAGGCCGTGGAAGAACAGGGCGTAGGCGACGGCGGTGGGTGCCAGACCGAGGACGGTGACGGCCAGCAGGTTCGCCGGGGTCGGGGTGACGGCGAGGCCGGTCGTCGCGGCCGGGACGGCGAGAAGCGCCGCGCCGCCGAGGAATCCGTAGCCGGTCGCGGTCACCGCGTCGAGACCGGGGACGGGGTGGGCGGTGACGAGGGTGACCGCGGCGAAGGCGGTGGCGGCGACCAAAGCCAGCGCGACGCCAGCGACCAGGCCCGACGCGCCCTCGGCCGGAACGCCGGCCAGGATCGTCAGGCCGGCGATCGCCAGCGCGAGAATCGCGCCGCGCCCGCGGTCGAGCCGACGACGGCCGGTCACGTGGTCGGCCAGCGCGACGACGACGGGGGCCGCGCCGATGGTGACCAGGGTCGCCAGGACGACCGAGGACGCGGCGATCGCGGCGAAATAGCAGGCCTGGAATGTCGCGGCCAGCGCGCCGACGGCGCCGATCCGCCGCAAGGCCGCCCGCCCCCGCGGGATGCCGCGGCACCCGAGCAGCGAGACGACCACCAGGATCGCGCCGCCGACACCGAGCCGATAGGTGGCGACCGCGATCGGGGCGAGGCCGGTGCGCTGCTGGACGAGGGATCCGAGCAGGCCGCCGGTACCCCACAGCACACCGGCGGCGACGAGCGGGACCAATCCACGCCGGGCGGGCGCGGACACGGAAGAGGAAACAGACATCAGGGAATTCGCTCCTGCGACAGAGGGATGAGGTCGCGGAAACGAGGTGCGAACAGCGGCCGTGCGGGCACACGCCATCGACGCCCGAGCGGTGAACGGCGCCGCGCCTACCCGGCGGGTGGCACGCGCCCTCGGGGCACCTCGCTCAGGAGGCGGGCGGCGGCGTGGAGCGGAAACGCTGGTGCACGTGGTCATCGTACCCGGCGCGCTGCACACAGAATCTCCACATTTGACGACGGAACCCTCCACACCCGCTCGCTAGGGTCTGTCCATGGACATCAGTGGGGGCGGGACCGGAGCGCCCGCGCGGCGCATCCTCGTCGTGGACGACGAGGTGACGATCGCCGAGTCGGTCGCGGCGCGATTACGCGCGGAGGGCTTCACCGTGGAGGTGGCCCACGACGGTCCGGGCGCGGTGGCCGCGGCCGCCGCGGGGGAACCGGACCTGGTGGTGCTCGATGTGATGCTGCCCGGTTTCGACGGGCTCGAGGTGTGCCGGCGCATCCAGGCCGACCGGCACGTCCCGGTGCTCATGCTCACCGCCCGCACCGACGAGACCGACCAGCTCGTCGGCCTCGGGGTCGGCGCCGACGACTACCTGACCAAGCCGTTCTCGATGCGGGTGCTGGCCGCCCGCGTGCACGCCCTGCTGCGGCGGGTCGACCGGGCCGCCGAGCGCGGCGAGAGCGCCATCGTCGTCGGCGATCTGCGGATCGACCTCGCCGAGCGGCGGGTCTGGCGGGGCGCGACCGAGGCCAAGCTGACCCCGCTGGAATTCGACCTGCTGGCCCGCCTCGCCCAGCGCCCCCGCGCGGTCCTGGCCAGGGAGCGACTGCTCGAGGACATCTGGGACTGGTCGGACGCCTCGGGCACCCGCGCGGTCGACAGCCACATCAAGGCCCTGCGCCGCAAGCTCGGCGCCGATCTGATCCGCACCGTGCACGGTGTCGGCTACGCCCTGGACGCGCGATGAGCGAGCTGTCCGCGGACGCCCCGCGCACCTTCCTCGACCGGGTGGCCGACCGGATGCCCCGGCCGCTGGATCCGCTGCGCTCGATCAAGATGAAGCTGGCCGTGCTCATGGTGTGTTCGGGCGCGGTCGCGTTCGCCTACTTCTGGTTGCGGATCGGCTGGCTGCCGACGTTCACCACGCTCACCGCCATGATCATCGCGCTGGTCACCTCGCAGTTCCTCGCGCACGGCATCACCCGTCCGCTGCGCGAGATGACCGCGGCCGCGCGGCGGATGGCGCACGGCGACTACAGCTTCCGGGTCAGGGCCAGTTCCCGCGACGAGGTGGGTCAGCTCGCGACCGCGTTCAATCAGATGGCGGCCGACCTGGCCGCGGCCGATCGCCAGCGGCGCGACCTCATCGCCAATGTCTCGCACGAACTGCGCACGCCGGTGACGGCCTTGCACGCGGTGCTGGAGAACATCGTCGACGGGGTCAGCGAACCCGATCCGGCGACGCTGCGGACCGCGCTGGCCCAGACCGAACGCCTCGGCCTGCTCGTCTCCGAGCTGCTCGACCTGTCCAGCATCGAGGCGGGCGCGTTCACCCTCGATCGCGAGAACCTGCCGCTGGCACCGCTGCTGGCGGAGGTGATCGCCGAGGCCGAGGTGATGACGGCCGCGCTCGGCCGCGGTGTCCGCTTCACCACCTCGATCGCGCCCGCCGAGGCGACCGTGCGCGCCGACCGGGCCCGCCTGCACCAGGTGCTGTTCAACCTGCTCGACAACGCGGCAAGGCACGGGCCCGCGGGCGGCGAGGTCCGCGTGTCCGCGCTGGCCGTGCCCGGCGCGACCGTGCTCGAGATCCAGGACGACGGTCCCGGCATCCCGGAAGCCGACCGCGCCACCGTCTTCGACCGTTTCACCCGCGGCGGGCGCACCGACGGCGGCGGCACCGGCCTCGGCCTGGCCATCGCCCGCTGGGTGATCGACCTGCACGGCGGCACCATCGCCGTCGCCGACCCCGGCTCCCGTATCCGCGTCGTCCTGCCCACGGACTGACCCGACCACATCCCGACCCACCATCCCGGACGCCACGTCCCGGGACGATCCCGCACACCCATCGGAGGGGACATGACCGACGAATCCGCCACCCCGCGAACACCGGACCAGCCCGCGACCGGCGCCACGGCGACAAAGACCGGACCCGCGCCCGGCGCCACGGCGACGAAGACCGAACCCGCGCCCGGCGCCTCGGCGCCACCGAAGGGCGACCCGCCGCCGTGGACCGCGGGCTGGCAGTCGGCGGCCGTCCTGCCGCCGATGCCGAAGGCTCCCGCGCTGCCACCGCCCCCGCCACCGGTCCACCGGCGCCGGTTCCACGTCGCCCGCCCGGCCGGCGTCCTGCCCGCCGCCGCCGTCGCCGGAATCGTCGGCGCGACAGTCATTCCCCTCGACCGCCCCGGCCTCGGCTGGCTCCTCGCCGGTGGCGTCATCGCCGGCGCGCTGGGCATCGTCGACCACCGAGCCCGCACCCACACCTCGACCGCGCCGAGCCCGATCCCCGGTGCCGCGACACCGAACGATGCGGCCGCCGCACCGGCCCGCACTGCCGCACCGGACACTGCACCGAATTCGCCTGCCTCCATGGCGGATTCCCCGAGCGATCCGGTCACTGCGAACGCGGAGACCGCACCCACGGTCTCGAAGTCGGCCCCGGCCGATCCCACTCCGTCACAGGACACCCCCGCACCGGGTGACACTTCCGCCGCCCCGGCAGCGATCGGTCGGTCGGCCATCGAGACCACACCGGGAGCGCCGACCTCGGGCCGCACCGGCACGCCGCCGACCCCGGCCGGCTCTGAGCCGGCTGGCACGAAGCCGATCCCGACAGGTCACCCGGAGCTATCCGGTGCGACCTCGACCGCGACAGACCACCCGGACCCATCCGATGCGACCCCGACCGCGAGCGTCGATTCCGCGGTAGCGGCCGGGCGGGTGGCGGGTGAGCCGTCGTCGAGTACGCCGACACCGCCGAGCGCGAGCTCCTCGGAGCCGGTCGGCGCGACCAAGCCCCCGGCGGGTCCCCCGGAAGCGTCCCGTGCGGCCCCGATCGCCGCGACGGTGGCGCCGGCCGGGACCGCTTCGGCGTTCGAACCCGTGGTCGCCCGGCATCGGCTGTGGTGGACCGCCGCGGCGCTCGTGCTGCTCGGGGTCGGGACGTTCCGGGCGGCGGGGTGGCTGTTCGTGCTGTGTGTGCTGGCGGCGGGTGTCGCGGGCTCGCTGGCGGTGCTGGGGCGCAGGACCGGTCGTGGAATCGCGCACGACATGGTGGCGGTGCCGCTGGCCTCGTTCGAGGCGGTGCCGTGGGCGTTCTCGGGGTTGCGGGACACGCGGCCGGCGGAGCTGTCGAGTCTGCGGCGCTACGGTGCGTCGGTCGCGGTGACGGCCGCGCTGCTGGTGGTGTTCGTGCCGCTGCTCGGCGGCGCGGACGCGACCTTCGCCGAATTGCTCAGCGGGCTGGTGCCGTCGATCGACGCGGCCACCGCGTGGCAGTGGATCCTGCTGTTCGCGGTGATCGGGATGGGCGCGCTCGGCGGGCTGTACCTGCTCGCCGGACCGCTCGCGGCGGGCACCGAGACGCGCCCGATCCGGTTGTGGTCGCGCAGTGAATGGGTGCTGCCGGTCGGCGCGCTGACCGTGCTGTTCGCCGCGTTCCTCGGTGCCCAGTTCGTCGCCCTGTTCGGTGGTGACGACTACGTGCAGCGCACCGCCGGTCTCACCTACGCCGAGTACGCGCGCAGCGGCTTCTGGCAGCTCTCGGCGGTGAGCATCCTGACCCTGGCGGTGATCCTGGCGGTCCTGCACTGGGCGTCGCAGGAGACGGCCGCCGACCGGCGCTGGCTGCGGATCCTGCTGAGCGCGGTGAGCGTGCTGGCGCTGGTGATCGTCGGCTCGGCGCTCGCCCGGATGTGGACCTATCAGCAGGCCTACGGCTTCACGGTGCTGCGCCTGCTGGTGGAGGTGTGTGAGCTGTGGGTCGGCCTGGTCTACGTGCTCGTGCTGGTCGCGATCGCCCGGTTGCGCTGGCGCTGGGTGCCGCGCGCGGCGGTCGGCACCGCATTGGCCACCCTCATCGCGCTCGCCGTGCTCGACCCGGAACAGTTCGTCGCCGAACGCAATATCGCCCGCTGGGAAGACGGAAAGCGGCTCGACTCCGAGTACCTGAGCACCCTGTCCCCGGACATCCTGCCCGCGCTGACCCAGCTGCCCGCCGGGCTGCGTGCCGACATCGAGGACCCGATCCGCGCCGATCTCGACGACGACCACTGGTGGTCGTGGAACCTGTCCCGCAGCTCGGCGCGCTGACGCTACGGCTGGGTGCTCCGGGACAGTCCGCTGGCCCGGAGCACCCGTCGTCCGATGGCTGCGCGAATGGATTCCTCGGTGCCGATGATGCGCACATGGGTGCGGGCGCGGGTGATCGCGGTGTAGAGCAGTTCCCTGGTGAGCAGCGTGGATTCCGGTTCGGGCAGGACGACCGAGACGGTGTCGTACTGGCTGCCCTGACTGCGGTGGATCGTCATCGCGAACACCGTGACCACGGCCGGGAACTGGGTCGGATGGACGAGATAGGGCTCGCTGCCGCGTTGCAGCGCGGCGCGCAGCGATCCGTCGGGCCGCCGGACGATGACGCCGGTGTCACCGTTGTAGATGCGGGCCTCGTGGTCGTTCGCGGTGACCAGCAGCGGCTGCCCGGGATACCAGACCGCCTGCGGCCCTTCGGGTCCCGCACCCCCGGCCGCGGCCCACTCGGCGGCCATCCGGTCCCACCGCTCCACCCCGAACGGCCCCTGCCGATGCGCGCAGAGCAGCCGATGCGATTCCAGTGCGGTCAGCGCGCCCACCGCGTCGCCGGTGTTCGCGGCCGCGGTGACGGCCAGTGCCGCGCTGGTCACGTCGGCCCGCACCGCCGCGGTCTCGTCGGGCGCGCACAGCGACACGTCCGCGCCGCCCGCCCGCAGGATGGCCAGCGCGGCATCCGCGTCCCCCGCGCGCACCGCGACGGCCAGGTCGGCGATCCGGCCGCCGAAGCGCCGACCGCGCGTCAACCGCACGATGCCGCCCCGCAGACGGCGCTGTTCCAGCGCGCTCAGCGACTCCGGATCCGGTTGCGCCCCAGCATGATCGGCGACCTCCGCCGCATCCTCTCCCCCGGGAGCCGAATCGGATCGCAGCAGCTCCGACAGGGCGGGGTTCGGCGCACCGCTGATCGGCCCCGCGACCAAATCCGCCAGCACCGCACCGGCATCGACGGAGGCGAGCTGATCCGGGTCGCCGACCAGGACGAGGCGGGTGTCGGTGCGCAGGGCCGAGAACAGGTGGCTCATCATCGTCAGGGAGACCATCGACGTCTCGTCGACGACGACCACGTCGTAGGGCAGCCGATTGTGTTCGTGGTGGCGGAATCGCGTGGTGCGGCCGCGCTGCCAGCCGAGGAGGCGGTGCAGGGTGGCGGCGGTCAGTTCGGGAAGTCCCAGTTCGGCGGCTTGTTCGCGCACCGCTTCCTGTAGGCGCGCGGCGGCCTTGCCGGTCGGCGCGGCGAGCGCGATCCGCAGGGCGGGGAGTTTCGGGGTGGCGCGGCGGTGGGCGGTGAGCAGCGCGAGGATGCGGGCGATGGTGTGGGTCTTGCCGGTGCCGGGGCCGCCAGCGACGACCGTGGTCCAGTGGGTGGCGGCGAGCGCGGCGGCCAGTCGCTGCCGGTCGGGCCCGGCGCCGAGGGGGTCGGCGAACAGGCGGTCCAGTTCGGCGCGTACGAGGACGGAGTCGATCTCCGGGTGGTCGGCGCTGCGTTCGGTGAGTACCCGCCGCAGCGTCTGTTCCTGCTGGTAGTACCGGTCGAGGTAGAGCAGCGCACCGCCCTCGGCGTCGGCTTCGACCAGGCGCAACGGGCGCAGCGGTCCGGCCTGCCCACCGCGGATGAGCGGACTGCGGCGCAGCGCGGCGAGCACCCGATCGGTGTCGGGCCAGGGCAGCGTCGCCGGATCGATTCCCGCTGCGGTGTCCCGGCTTTCGTCGGCGTCGATACCGATCTCGCGCATGCGGGCCAGTTCCAGGCACACCGAGCCCGACCGCACCGCGCGCACGGCCAGCGCCGCCGCGAACAGCACGTCCTCGCTGTCCTCCCGGCCCATCCGCCCCAGCCGCACCGCGACATGCACATCCGCGGCGGACAGCACCCCGGCTTCATTGAACACCCGCAGCAACCCGGTGCCCCGCTGCGCCACCTGAATCGACGTCATCGACCGACCTCCCCCGAGCACACCCGGTCCACGGGTGGCGTCGCCCGTCGCCGAGCAGGCGACACAGCGACCGGACGACGCGGGCACCGCCCGCGAGCCCTCATCGTGGTTCTCCCGCGAGCAGATCCGACAGCGCGACAACCAGTTCCGCGGGCGGCTGCCAGTCGAACACACCGTGGCCCGCCGGAGTGGCGGCACCGATCATGCCGCGCACGAACAGATACCGCGCGCCACCGAGATGCCGGGCCGGGTCGTAGCCGGGCAGCCGCCAGCGCAGGTAGCGGTGCAGCGCCACCGCGTACAGCAGGGCCTGGAGCGGGTAGTGCGAGCGGATCATCTCCGTGACCATGTGCTCGCGCCGGTAGTGCTCGACGGTGAGATCACCGGTGCCGAGCCGGTTCGTCTTGTAGTCGACGATCAGATAGCGGTGCCCGCCCGTGCCGTCGGGTACGCGCAGCACGGCGTCGATGCTGCCGGTGAGGTAGCCGCGCAGCACCGTGTCGGGCAGCGCGGACAGATGGTCGGCGTACCCGGCCAGCACATCGTCTCCGGGCAGGTGGAGCCGCAGCAGGTCAGCGATGCCGTGCATCCCCGCCGATCGCGCGCCCGGGGTGTCGCCCCCACCGAGTGGCAGTTCGAATTCCAGTTCGCACAGGCGATCCCGGGTCGAGACGGCGGCGAGGGAACCGAAATCGGCGGGGGTGCGCAGGACTTCGAGCAGGGCGGTGGCCAGCAGCTCGACATCCAGTTCCGCCATGGTGTGCTCGACCGCCTCCACGCAGCGGGCGGCGACCTCGGCGGCGAGATCCGGCGCCGAGGTGTCGACGGCTTCCAGGATGCCGTGCACCAGGGTGCCGAACTCGGCGCCGTAGGGCAGCGCGTTCATCAGCGACGGCGCACCGGTGCCGCCGGCGGGGGCGTCGAGTGGCGCCTCAGCCGGTTCGTCGTCGGGTCCCGGCCCGTCCTCGGGTTCCTCCTCGCCGACCCCCGCGAGATCGTGCGCGCCCGCGGTGAGCGCGGAATACGAGGTCCGCCGCCACTGCTGATCGAGGACCCGGGTGAATCCCGCGACGGCCAGCTCACCGCTCGGCAGCTCGGTCCTGACCCGGCGCGGCTCGACATCGTCGGGCCGGTTCACCGCGGTCACCGAGATCACCTCGGCCGCGGGCGCCGCCCACTCAGTGAGGCGTTGCACCGCCGCGGTATCCGCCGGGATGTCGGCGCGGCGCGGCACCTGGGCCGAACCCGGGCGCCGCCCCAGGATCATCCGGTGCAGCGGCGCGGCCGCGGTGGTGACGGCGGGCGCCCACCAGGCGACCACCTGGCACATGGCCCGGGTCAGCGCGACGTAGAGCAGCCGCAGCTCCTCCCCCGATTCCTCGGCCTCGCAGCGCAATTGGCGCTCGCCGTAGCCGGGCGCCTCCTTGCCGCCGATGTCGAGCACCCTGGTGCCGTTGTCGTCGTGGAACAGCAGCGTCGCCGGATACGGGTTCTTGGCGCTGTCCCACGCGAAAGGCAGGTACACGAGCGGGAATTCGAGCCCCTTGCTGGCGTGCACGGTGGCGATCTGCACGGCGGCGGCGTCCCGGTCGAGCCGTCTGCTGCGGCCGCTGACGCTGCCCGCCTCCGGATCCCGGACCCGATCGGCCAGCCAGCGGGTCAGCGCGGTCAGCCCGAGCCCTTCGGCGAGGGCCACCTCGTCGAGCAGTTGCGCGAGGTGGCGCAGATCGGTGAGTTCGCGTTCGCCGTTCTCCACCGCGAGCAGCCGCGGCGCGAGATCGGTCTCGGTGGCGAGCTTGTCGAAGACGGCCGCGAATCCCGCGCGGGCGAACAGCCGCGCGGCCTCCCGCAGCTGGGTGGACACCCGGCCGACGAGATCGGCTCCGCCCGCGTCGATCTCGGCCACGGTGACGCCCAGGATCGGCGTGCAGGCGGCCAGCCGGACCCGGTCGCCGCGATGCGGTTGCTCCAGCGCGCGCAGCACCCACAGCCAGTCGGTGGCGGCCACGGTGGCGAAAACGCTGGTGCCACCGGCCAGCACAGACGCGACCCCGACCCGGTCCAGCGCGGCCCGCACCACATCGATCTGGGTCCGGGTACGCACCAGCACCGCGATGTCACCGGGCCCGATCGGCCTGCGCACCCGGCCGTCGCCGACCTCGGTGAGCGAATGATCCACGCCCCGTTCCGGTTTGGCCTCGATGGTGGCACCGGACTCGAGCAGGGTGACGATGTCGGCGGCCAGGTCGTCTGCCACCTTCGCCCGCTGCCTGCCGACCGAGGGGAACCCCGACCGGTTGCGTGGGCCGGCGCCGGTGCGCGGCAGCACCCGCAGCCGCAGCGGGGTGATCACCGCCGGGTCACCGTGCAGGCGGGTCGCCGGGCGGGTCGGTGTCACGGGGTAGACGCTGATCTCCGGGTGCCCGAGTTCCGCACCGCCGCACAGGTGGTCGAGCGCGCGCAGCAGTCCGGCGTCGCTGCGCCAGTTGCGGGTCAGTTCGCTGCGCCGTTCGGCCAGCGCGACCGCGTCCAGGTAGCTGAGCACCTCCGCGCCGCGGAAGGCGTAGATGGCCTGCTTCGGGTCGCCGACCAGGACCAGGGTGGCGTGTTCGTGGAAGGCCAGGCGCAGGATGTCCCATTGCAGCGGGTCGGTGTCCTGGAACTCGTCGACCAGCGCCACCCGGTACCGCTGCCGGATCCGCGCGCAGGCCCGTGGCCCGTGCTCCGGATCGGCGAGCACCTCGTGCAGCAGCACCAGCAGATCGTCGAAATCACGCAGTCCCGCACGGCGTTTGCGGCGCTCGGTCTCCGCGCGCACCGCCGTCGCGAAGGCCACCCGCTCGCCCGCGGCACCGTCGGTGCGCGGCGCGAGCTCGGCGTGGCGGTCGTGCACGGCGGCCAGCGCGAGGGTGTGCGCCTCGCGCAGCGTGAACGGCGCGCGGTCGCGGGCGTAGCGGGCCAGGTAGAGGTCGTCGGCGACGGTGGCGACCAGGTCGTCGACCGATTCCACCAGCCGCGCGCCCGGATCGTGTTCGCCCGCCAGCCCCAGCTCGTCGAGCATCCGCTGGCAGAACGAGTGGGTGGTGGCGATGGTGCCCGCGTCGAAATCGGCCAGGGCGGTGAGCAATCGGTGCCTGCGCAGCCGCAGCGTCGCGGGATCGGTGTCGGCCAGCCCGCGCACCAGCTCGTCGGGGTGGGCGCGCGCGACGCCCGGATCGGCGAGCGCGGCCGCGACCGTCACGAAACGGTCCCTGGTGCGTTCCCGCAGTTCCTGGGTGGCGGCGCGGCTGAAGGTCACCAGCAGCAGCTCGGTGATACCGACGCCCGCCTCGGCGACGTAGCGCACCGCGAGACCGACGATGGCGTGTGTCTTCCCGGTCCCCGCGCTCGCTTCGAGCACCGTGGTGCCCACCGGCAACGGCCCGGCCGCGTCGAAGGCGGCGGGCGCCGACATCGTTCCCGTCACGGTTGCCCCTGACTCTCGGCCGCCAGCAGCGGCGCCCACCAGCGACGCGCGATCGCGCCGAACCGCGTGCTCTCGGGCTCGCCCGCCCGGGCGGGGGCGGCGGCGAAGCGGTCGAAGCGCGGCGCGCGGCCCCACACATAGCGCAGGTAGCGGTCGGTGTGGTCGCCGAACTTGTCGGGTCCGTTGGGGCCGCCGTCGAAGGCGTGCTCGGCGGCGAGCAGGGCGTCGGCCACACCGTCGCCCCGGAAACGGCGTTCGGCGTAGGCGGCGGTGGCGGCGGGCGCGACCGGGAGCGGTTCACACAGCCCCTCGTCGCGCAGCCGGACCAGGTCGCGCAGGACCGCCAGCGCGGCGGGGGCCTCGGGCGCCACGATCACCGACCGGGCGACCGGCCTGCTGCGGAACTGACCGCGGCCGGTGCTGATCGCGCGCCACGACCGGTCCTCGGTCGCGGCCAGCGCGAGCAGCGAAACCCACGCGGCCAGGCGATGTTTCGGCGCCAGCCGGGAGTAGGTGGTGCGCACCAGGGTCTCGCCGCGGACCTCGGGCACGGTGCCTGCCAGGGTACGGCCGTTGCCGAGGTCGATGGCGATGTCGACCGCGCGCGGGCTCGCCTCGTAGTCGGGCTGGGCGGTGCGCACGAGGGTGTCGACGGTGCCCTCCACCTCGTCGAGGACCGCGCCGCCGAACGCGAAGGGCGGCAGCGTGCCACGCCGCCACTCGGCCGCGCGCAGGCCGGCGGGGTCGGCGCCGGTGAGCCGGGCCGACAGCATCCGCTCGCCCAGATCCCATTTCGCCAGGCCGTCGAGTTCGATGGGCAGCTGCTCGGCGATGTCCTCGGCTTCCTCGGGCACCCGCAGCCCGAGCCGCTGCCACAGGAACGCGCGCACCGGATGCTCGGCGAACGCGATCAGCTCCGCCAGCGCCACATCGGCCTGCGGGACCGGCGGCAGCGGCTCGGTCAGCAGCGGCGGACGCGGCCGCGCGGGCCGGGCGGCGGCGCGGGCACCCGCCAGCGCGACGGTGTCGAAACTGCGCGGCCGCTCGGGGGCGAAATTGCGGCGATCGAAGGCTTGCAGGGGATGGCGGATGTGCACCGCGTCCAGCGCGTCCGGACCGACGTGCGCGGCGAGGACGTCGAGCAGCTCGGCCACCGGCACCGCGGGCGGGCGCGCGGCGCCGGTCACCGGATCGGCGCCGGTGTGCAGGATGAGCAGCCGCTCGCCCGCCGCCATGATCGCGTCGAGCAGTAGCTGACGGTCCTCGCTGCGGGCATCGCGTTCGCCGACGAGTGGGTCGCGGGCCAGCAGGTCGTCACCGTCGACGGTGCCGGGGCGCGGGAAGACGTCGTCGTCGAGGCCGAGCAGGATCACCACCCGGTGCGGCACCGACCGCATCGGGACCAGCGTGCACACCGTGAGCTCACCGGTGCGGAAGTTCGCCCGGCCGGGCCCACCCGCCAGGCGACCGGTCAGCAGCACCGCGACATCGGCCAGGCGCAGCGGCGTCTCGCCCGCGTGCTCGGTGGCGGCGACGATCTCGCGGCGCGCCTCGGTGCGGATCCAGGAGTGCGCGTCGGGCACGTCGGTGAGCAGGTCGACCGCGCGCAGCAGCACCGTCGTCCACTCGGCGGCAGGCCGGGGGCCGCGCAGATCGCGCAGGCAGACGGCGAGCCGGTCGACGAACTCGGCGAAGCGACCCGCCAGGTCGACGTCGTTGGAGTCGACGTCGTCGAGTGGCAGGGCCAGGTCCAGCCAGTCGTCGCCGGACTCGTCGGCGGTGACGCCGAGCAGGATCCGGTCGACCGCGGCGTTGAGGGTGTTCTGCGCGAAGTCGGCCAGGCCGAACGCCTCGCGCTGGCGCTGCCCGATCCCCCACCGGGCGCCGGACTCGGCGGCCCACTCGCGCAGCCGCTCGATGTCGTCGTCGTCGAAACCACAGCGCCTGCGGACGGTCTCGCTCGCCGCCAGGTCCAGCACCTGCGTCACCGTGACGCGACCGTCGGCGAGGTCGAGCAGCTCGATGACCACCGCGAGCATCGGATTGGTGACCGCCCGGCCGCGGTCGGCGAGGCGCACCCGCAGCTGGTGAGCCGGGTGCTCGCCCTCGACGGGCAGGTCGACGGCGCCGGTGCCGCGATGACCGAAAGCGGCCCGGACCAGCGGCGCGTAGGCCTCCACGTCCGGGCACATGATCAGCACGTCGCGCGGTTGCAGCTCCGGGTCGGCGGCGAAGGCGGTGAGCAGCAGATCGCGCAGCACCTCGACCTGGCGGGCGGGGCCGTGGCAGGCGTGGATCTCGACGGTGCCGTCCGCCGTCGCGCCCCCAGCGGGGACTCGGTCGGCGCGGATCGCGGCTTGCACGGTGCCGAGCAGGGTGGCGTCGGCGGATTCGCCGGGGAGGTGGATCGTGCTGTGCAGCACCGGGTTCAGCCGCTGTTGGAGTTCCCGGACGTCCCTGGCCAGGCCCGACAGGAGCGGGTGCTGGACGAGATCGGCCGTGTCGTCGGCCGCGCGCGGTAGCACCGGCGCGCCCGCGCCACCCGCCGACAGCGCCGTCCACATCGCGGGACTCGGATGGGCCAGCCAGAGGTGGACGTCGCGGTGCTCGGCCAGGGCGACGAGGACCGCGAGCTGGTCGGCGGGCAGCCGGGTGAGGCCGAACACGGAGATCCGCGCGGGCAGGTCGACCGTGTCGGGGTCGGCGCGCAGCCTTGCGCACGCCGCGGCGAGCCGTTCGGCCGGACTCGGCGAGCCGACGGCCGCGCGCAGTGCCCGCCACAGCCGCGGCTGCCAGGTGAGGTCGTCGGGGACCGGGCCACCGGCGCCGTCGGTGTCGATGCCCGCGGCCCAGTCGAGGATCAGCTGCGGACGTTGCGCGGCGTAGGAGTCGAACAGGGCGGCCAGGTGCGCGGCCGTGGCGTAGCGCCTGCCCACCCGATGCCCCGCGCCGGGCAGGCCGAGGTGCCGGGCGAGCACCGCCGCCCACGGCTCGCCTGCGACCTCGTCGATCACGCCGAGCAGGGTCCACACCAGTCGCTGCCCCACCCACGGATCGTCGGCGGGCGCGACCCCGCTCGCCGCGGACAGCACCTCCGCCACCAGCGCCGTCGGCGCGGGGAAGGCGATATTGGCGGCCACGCCGTCCCCGGCGCCCGCCACGCCGAGCACGCCGGAGAGCCGCTGCGCCAGCCAGCGCTCCACCCCCTTCGCCGGGACCGCGACCACCTCGGTGGTGAACGGGTCGGCCGGCGCGTCACCGAGCACCCGCCCCAGTCCGTCGGCCAGCGCGTCGGCGCGTTCGGCGCGATGGAGGTGCAACGGCATCCGTCGTTTATACGCCCAGCGACCGACCCGCAATCGTGCGGCCCCGCCGTCACCACCGCGCAGGGCAAGTGAAATAGGCCACACCGCAACGCGTTCCCGGCCGCGCCTGCGCCATCCTGGTTACCCGCCGTGGGATCGTCGACCTTCGGGTGGGACAGTTCGGCCGCAGGCGAAAGGCTGGTCCGGTTCATGATCGCGCAGGTGATTCCCCTGGTTCCCGGTGGTGGTTTCATCGTCCGTCGTGCGGGCGACCGCTGGGAGCTGATCAATTCCCGGCGCTACGGGCCGGACCAGGTGCTGCACACCTGGCCGCTGAATCAGCACGGCGAAGCGTTCGAGCACTGCCATCGGCTCAACGGCTGCACCATCGCGACCCCGCACGCCGCGCATCACTGAGCGGAAAACCGAAGCGGCGCAACGGCGCTGTAACACACTCGGGTGCGCACCTCAAGTAGTGCACAACGGCGTCAGGTGTGCGAATGTGATCCCTCGTGCGTGACCGTTCCCCCGCCACCCGCGTCGTTCCCCGGGTCGCAGCAACCGCCTGTCTCCTCGCCGCCGCGGCCGTCCTCACTCCGGGCGTCCCCGTGCTGGCCCCGTCGGCCCATGCCGCGCCGCCTGCGCTCACGCAGGTGTCGCAGCCCGGCTTCGACAGCGATATGAGTTCGCGGATCGCGCGGGTGAACGCCTATCTAGCCGGGCGTCCCGGCGTCACCGGGTACGTGCTGCGCGACCGCCAGACCGGCGGCATCTACGCCAACGAGCACGCCGAGAACCAGGTGTGGACCGCCTCGACGATCAAGCTGGCCATCGCCGCCGACCTGCTCAACCGGGCCAGGGTCGGTGCCATCGGTCTGTCCCCCGAGGACCGGACCAACATGGAGTCCATGCTGGCCACCTCCAACGATCACGCCGCCGACGTGCTGTGGAACAAGTACATCGGCTTCGACCGGATGGCCTACAACAACGCGTTCCGCGCCTACGGCATGGTCAGCCTGATCCCGCAGCCGACCGCGTCGGCGATGTTCCCCGACTGGTCGTTCCAGAAGTGCACCGCCGCCGACCTGGACCGGCTGATGAACACCATCCTCGACACCATGCACCCCGACGACCTCGCCTACCTGCTGGACCGGATGCGCTCGGTCGACTCCAACCAGCACTGGGGCGTGTGGGGCGCGGGCGCGCGGATGCGGCCCGGCCTGAAGAACGGCTGGTCGGCCGAGGCCGACGGCTGGGTGGTCAACTCGGTCGGCGTCGCGGGCAACGGTGAGCGCTACACCCTGGCCATCATGAACGCCCTCGGCAGCGACGGCGGATACACCGAGGGCTCGGAGACCGACACCAAGGTCGCCGAACTCCTGCTTGCCGGTCGCTGACCTTCCCGGTCCCGTATTCTCGATCTTGTCCGACCGGTCCGCGTGCCACGGTGTCGCTCACCGCGGCACGCGGCTCCCGGTGAGCGAACGCACCACAGCAAGATCGGAACCGGGATCTCGTGGCGACGCTGCCTCCGGAGCCGACTACGGTTAACCCTGTCACCACCATTGCGGGGCCCACCCCAGTCTGTCGAGGAGCAGGACGATGAGCACTCAGTCTGTCGGGAACCAGCGGCACCGTGTGGTGGTGATCGGTTCCGGATTCGGCGGCTTGTTCGGCACCAGGCACCTGCGCAAGGCCGATGTCGACATCACCCTGATCTCCAAGACCTCCACCCACCTGTTCCAGCCGCTGCTGTACCAGGTGGCCACCGGCATCCTCTCGACCGGCGAGATCGCGCCCGCCACCCGGCTGGTGCTGCGCAAGCAGAAGAACGCGCAGGTGCTGCTCGGCGACGTCCACGACATCGACCTGGTCAACAACACGGTCACCTCGCGACTACTCAACCGCGACACCGTCACCCCCTTCGACAGCCTCATCGTCGCCACCGGCGCGCAGCAGTCGTACTTCGGCAACGACCACTTCGCCACCTTCGCACCCGGCATGAAGACCATCGACGACGCCCTCGAGCTGCGCGCCCGCATCCTGGGCGCCTTCGAGCAGGCCGAGCTCGCGACCACGCAGGAGGAGCGCGACCGGCTGCTCACCTTCATCGTCGTCGGCGCGGGCCCGACCGGCGTGGAGCTGGCGGGCCAGATCGCCGAGCTCGCCGACCGCACCCTCGACGGCACCTTCCGCACCATCGACCCGCGCGACGCGCGCGTCATCCTACTCGAGGGCGCGGGCGCGGTGCTCGGCCCGATGGGTCCCAAGCTGGGCGCCAAGGCGGCCAAGCGGCTCGAGAAGATGGGCGTGGAGATCCAGCTCAACGCCATGGTGACCGATGTCGACGCGCACGGCGTCGTCGTCAAGGACGCCGACGGCAGCACCCGCCGGATCGAATCCGCCTGCAAGGTGTGGTCGGCCGGTGTGCAGGCCAGCCCGCTGGGCAAGATGATCGCCGAGCGCTCCGAGGGCACCGAGGTCGACCGGGCCGGACGCGTCATCGTGGAGCCGGACCTCACGGTCAAGGGCCACCCGAACATCTTCGTGGTCGGCGACCTCATGTCGGTGCCCGGCGTGCCCGGTCAGGCCCAGGGCGCGATCCAGGGCTCCACCTACGCCGCCAAGGCGATCAAGGCCGGGCTCAAGGGGCAGGCCGCCGAGGAGCGCGCGCCGTTCAAGTACTTCAACAAGGGCTCGATGGCGACGATCTCGCGTTTCGACGCCGTCTGCCAGATCGGCAAGATCGAGTTCAGCGGCTTCCTCGCTTGGCTGGCCTGGCTGGCGCTGCACCTGTACTACCTGGTCGGCTACCGCAGCCGGATCGTCACGGTGATCGGCTGGTTCGTCTCCTTCCTCGGCCGCAACCGCGGCCAGATGGCCGCGACCGAGCAGTGGGTCTTCGCCCGGTTGGCGATCGAGGAGGTCAAGTCCGACCGGGCCGACGCCAACGAGCTCGCGGCCGCGCTGGGCGCGCCGCCGGTCGGCAACAGCAAGCCCGCACAGGTGCGCGAGCAGCGCGAAGTCGGCTAGGTCCGTACGTTTCCGAAGGCCGGGTGGTGTCCGCACCGCCCGGCCTTCGGCGTATTCCGGGTTGCCATCGTTTCGGACCCATCCGTCGCCGAGCCGGGTCCGAATGCCGGACGTCATATGTGTGACCAATCCCCCGGACGAAAGGTGATCTATGGCGACGGGGAAACACAGGGCGCCGAGCCCGCAGCGACAGAAGGTGGGTTCGGTCGTCGCGGCTGGAGCGGTCCCCCTGGTCATGGCCCTGATCGGCACGGGCACCGCGAACGCCGATCCCGCGCAGACGGCGGTGACCCAGACCGAACATCCGGCCGGGCCGGAGTTCGACGCGGTGGCGCCCAACGCCACCCCGTACGTGGGCCAGCAGATGCCGGAGAACACGCGCAGTTCGCTGGCGTGGTCGCGGTCGGGCCCGGAGACCGACTATCTGTCCCCGGTGGGCACGCTGCACGCGCCCACCGCGGTCGCGCCGGTGCCGCCGATCCTGCCGCCGCCGGGACAGTTCCGCTTCGGTGACCAGCTGGTCCCGGTGCCGGACTTCGTCCCGGTCGACACGTCGATCCAGATCAACGACGCGGCGGCCAACACCGAGGCCAACCTCGCGACCTTCCTCGACTCGGTCGGCCTCGAGCGCAGCCGCTCGGACCGGATCGCCTCGGAGACCCTGGGCTCCGCCGCCCGTGGCGCGGCGGTCGGGTCGATGGTGGCCACCCCGTTCGCCATGATGGCGAGCACGGGCGGTGCGGTGGCCGGGCTCGTCGCCGGTATCCCGTTCGTCCCGATCGGTCTGGTCGCCGGTCCGATCCTCGGCGGGATGGCCGCCTACATGGCGGTGTCGGTGCCGTTCACGGTCGTCGGCGCCGGTGTCGGCGCGGCGGTGGGCGCGGCGGGCGGTTTCCTCGCGCCGCCGCGCGCGGCCGCGCCGGAAGCGATCGCCGACGACGCGGTGCTGGTCAGCGCCTGATCGTCGCTTGTGTGCGAGGGGAGCCTGGGTTCGCCCCGGCTCCCCTCGTCGTTCTAGACCGAGACCGGGTCCGCCGCGCCGACCGGACTGCCCGCGCGCAGGCGGGCACCGGTCCGGGTCGCCAGCGATCCCCCCGCGGCCAGCGGCAACCGGACGGCGTCGAGACCGCCGGACCAGGCGGGCCGGTCGTCCGGGTAGCGCAGTTCGCTGTCGAGCGCGCGCGCCGCGCTCAACCGGTCGTCGGTGGCCGTGCCCGCGCCGAGCGCGAGGCGATGCCGGATCAGCGGGAGGTCGTCGAGATCGGCGATCAGATCACCGCGCCACTCGCCGTCGTCCTCGCCGCTGCGTCCCAGCTGCACCCGCTCGCGCAGCCGCAGCCGCGCGTCGGCGGCCACCCGCACGGTCGTCGTCGTGTGATGGCGGGCGCCACCGGCGACGATCGTCGGTTCCGGATCGAAGTCCAGTTCCGCGCCGGCGCCGACCTCGAAGCTCCAGTGCCCCACCGACATCGGCGTACGCGCGCTCGGCAGCGCGATCGTCGCCGCCACCGACCGGACGATCAACCGCGCGCCCGGCAGCACGACGATGCGGATATCGAGCTCGTCGCCACCGAGCGGGGTCGCGGCGGTGCCGATCAGGTGCACGGTGTCCGCGCCGGTGTACCGCCCGGCCAGCCCGCCGACCGCGTCGATGCGGGGCAGCCTGCCCGGGGCGGCGACGATGCTCAGCTCAGTGCGCAACGCCGGTGGCCGTGTCCTGTTCGGCGGCCGCGCGCAGCTGCTCGCGCACCCACGCCAGCACCGGCGTGGCGGCCGGATCGTCGGTCAGCGACACCAGGGCGGTGGGGCGACCCTCGCGCACCTTGGCGGCGTCGCGTTCCATCACGCCCAGATCGGCGCCGACCAGCGGAGCCAGGTCGGTCTTGTTCACCACCAGCAGGTCGGAGAAGGTGACGCCGGGGCCGCCCTTGCGCGGCACCTTGTCGCCTCCCGCCACGTCGACGACGAAGATCTGCGCGTCGATCAGGCCGGAGGAGAACGTCGCGGTGAGGTTGTCGCCGCCGGATTCCACCAGGATCAGGTCCAGCGGCGGATTGGCCGCGACCAGGTCGTCGATGGCGTCGAGGTTGGCGGTGATGTCGTCGCGGATGGCGGTGTGCGGGCAGCCGCCGGTCTGCACGGCGGTGATCCGCTCGTCGGGCAGCACCGCGTGGCGGCGCAGGAAGTCGGCGTCCTCGGTGGTGTAGATGTCGTTGGTCAGCACCGCGAGGGACAGTTCGTCCCGCAGCTGCCTGCACAGCGCCGCGACCAGCGCGGTCTTGCCGGAGCCGACGGGGCCGCCGATGCCGATCCGCACCGCCTCGCCCGGCGCGCGGTGCCGCTTGGGGCGGTCGTGGCTGTGATCGTGCGGTTCGCCGTCGATCAGATGGGGCGGCATGGGAACTCCTTCTCGGTGGACGGGGATGTCGGGCGGCTACGAAGCGAACAGCGGCATATCGCGATCCAGGTGACGTTCGGCCAGCGCGTCCTGGAGCGGGTCGGACAGCGCGGCCGGGCCGGTGGCCGCCTCGGCGGCGATCCGGTCGCAGAGCGGGGCCAACCGCATGGTGCCCGCGGCGATGGCGGCGGGATCGAGGGCGAGCAGGCGCTGCGCGGCGGTGGCCGCGCCGGTGAGCGTGGTGTAGACGACGACGCCGGCGAGCTGTTCGGGGCTCGCGCCGCAGGCGGCGCCGACCATCCCGAACACCGTCGACAGATGCGGCCGCACCCCGGCCCTGGCCCAGTCCTGTTCCGGCCACAGCTGTTTGGCCAGCCGCAACAGGCCACGCCCCTGCGCCCGCGAGGCCGCCCGCGCGGCGGGCGACGGCGTCCTGGCGTCGGCCTCCAGCTCGGCACGTTCGGGAGTCAGCGTCGCCCCGCAGACGGCGGCCGCGAGCGAGGCGGCGACGAGCCCGGAGGTGGCGATCCGCCTGCGCAGGTACAGCTCGACACTCGCGTTGTCGCGCAACAGCCCTGACGACACCGCCTCCTCGACGCCGCCGGAGTGCACGTGCCCGCCGATCGGCAGGCACGAGTCGGCCAGGGCGAGCAATGTCGCCAGGCCCGCCGCACCCTCGTTTCGCATCCGCCGATCCTATGCAACAGACCTGGACATCCGCCCGGTGAGGGCGACCAGTGTCGCCGGTCACCCCGGCGACCGGTCGTCGGTCAGCGGGCGGCGCGCGCCGAACGCCAGGCCAGCGCCGCCATCGCGATCAGCAGCAGCGCACCACCCGCGGTCGCTACATGCATGCCGCTGACGAAGGATTCGCGCGCCGCGTCGATCAGGCCCGCGTCACCGTGCGCCTGGGCGATGGTCTCGCCGAGGGTGTCACCGAAGTCGCCCCCCGACCGGAAGACCAGGGCCGCGACCGAACCGAGCAGGGCCAGGCCGAGCGCGTTGCCGAGCTCGAAGCTGGTCTCGGAGATGCCGACCGCCGACCCCGCCCGCTCGGCGGGCACGGCCGAGACCGCCACATCCGAGACCAGCGTGAACGAGATGCCGTAGCCGATACCGGCGATCACCGAACCGAGCACGTACCAGGGCAGTCCACCGTCGACACCCACGCCGAGCAGCATCAGGTTGCCGACCGCCGACATCGCCAGCGCCAGGGTGAAGGTCGCCCGGACACCGAGCGCGCGCCCGACCCGGGCACCGCTCATCGAGAACACGAAGACCGCGATCGCCATCGGAATACCGAGCAGCGCCGCCTGCAGCGGGTCCCGCCCGGTGACCGATTGCAGGTAGATGCTGGTCAGGTAGCTCATCGCGGCCAGCGACATCATGCCGACCAGGCTCGCGCCGATCGCGACCCGGAACAGCGGCCGGGTGAACAGGCTCAGGTCGAGCAGCGGCTCGCTCAGCCTGCGCTGCCTGCGGACGAAGGCCACCAGGACCAGCACGCCGATCGCCGCGATCCCCAGCGACGCGAGATCGAAGCCCTCGGCGGCGAGGTGCTTGATCCCGTAGACGACCGGCAGGATGCCACCGATCGAGAGCACCACGCTGGGCAGATCGAGCGGACCGAGCGCGGTCGAGCGGTGTTCGGGCAGCAGCATCGGCCCGAACACCAGCAGGATCGCCAGCACCGGGATGTTGATCAGGAAGACCGAGCCCCACCAGAAGTGGTGCAGCAGCAGCCCGCCGATGATCGGACCGACGGCCGAGCCGCCGGCGAAGAACGCGGTCCAGATGCCGATCGCGGTCGCGCGCTGCCTGGCGTCGGGGAACAGGCTGGAGATCAGCGCGAGGCTCGACGGCAGCAGGGTCGCGCCGCCGATGCCCATCAGCACGCGCGCGGCGATGAGGACGGGGGCGCTGGGCGCGAACGCGGCGAGCACCGAGGCGAGACCGAAGATGGTGGCGCCGACGAGCAGGATGTTGCGGCGGCCGATCCGGTCGCCGAGGTTGCCCATCGTGATGAGCAGACCGGCCAGCATGAACCCGTAGATGTCGAGGATCCAGAGTTGCTGGGAGGCACTGGGATCCAGGTCGGCGGTGAGTGTCGGCATGGCGAGGAACAGCACCGAGATGTCCATCGACACCAGCAGCACCGGCAGCAGCAGCACGCCCAAGCCGAGCCATGCGCGGCGTCCACCGGCGACCGCGGTGGGCACCGCCGGGTCCAGCTTCGTCATTCCGACATCCTTCCAGGGGTTTGCGTACACCGTACGCGGGGAACGGGTACAGTGTACGCACCGAAAAGGAAAACGGAAAGCGAGTCATGGGATGACTGACGCGAAGCTCACACGCACCGCGATCGTCGACGCCGCGATCACCCTCGCCGACGCCGACGGACTCGACGCGGTGTCGATGCGCCGCATCGCCGATCGGCTCGATGTCGGCACCATGTCGCTGTATCGCCACGTGGCGAACAAGGACGAACTGATCGCGGCCATGACCGACGAGATCGCGGCCCGCCACCCCTACCCGGACCCGACCGGCCGGGGCTGGACCTGGCGCGACCGGGTGCGCATCGCCGCCGAGATCGATTGGCAGCTCTACCAGCAGCATCCCTGGGTCCTGCTGACCTTCGCGGTCCCCCGCTACAGCTTCGGCCCGCAGGGCCTGACCAGCCTCGCCTGGCTGGTCGAGGGCCTGCGCGCGCTCGACGTCTCGGCCCGCGAGGCCACCACCATGGCGTTCACCGTCTGGAACTACATCTCCGGCGCGAGCCTGCCGGTGGTCGGCGGCGCGCTGCTGGCGGAGAAGCGCACCGCCACCGACGACGCGAACGGCCTACGCGACCTCCTCGACGGCACCCCGTCGTTCCCCGTGCCCCCCGCGCTCGCCGAACTGAACGGCGCCGGCGTGAGCGACCTGACCTCCGAGGACCTGCTGTTCCTCGGCCTCGACGCCCTCTGCGACGGTTTCGCCGCCCGCGTCGACCGCCGCGCCGCCGCGGACAGCTGACTACCGCGCGAACCGATACGTCCCGATCGTCAGCTCCGCGCCGACGGTCCGGACGTCGGCCAAGCGCAGGGTTTTCGGCGCGCCGGTCGCGCCGAACAGTCGCTCACCCGCGCCGAGTACGCACGGAAAGGTCGTGAGGCGCAGCTCGTCGACGAGGTCGTGGTCGATCAGCGTGTGCACGAGCAGGCGGCTCGCGTACACCACGATGTCCCCGTCGACGGTCTCCCGCAGCCGCGCCACCGCGCGGACCGGATCGCCGTGCAATCGGGTCACGACACCCCAGCCGAGGTCGTCGACGGTCGACCCGACGACGTATTTCGGCAACGCGCGCAGCCGGTCCGCCCAGTCGCCGGGCCTGCTCGCCCAGCGCCGCGCGAACCACTCGTAGCTGCGCCGCCCGAGCAGCAGCGCGGACGCGCTCCGCGCCTCCGCGTCTTCGATCTCCACCCATGCTCTTCTGGTCGCGTCGTCCATCCGCTCGAACCAGCCGCCGCGCGCGAAGCCCTCCTCGCCGGTGGGGTCCCGCACGACGCCGTCGAGGGAGAGATTCTCGCTGACCACGATGTGTCCCATGACGTTCTCCTGTGTTGTCGGCTACCACTGAGGCAGACGCCACGAGAGCGCGGAAAGGGGCGCGCCCCTTTCCGGCGGGCGCCGACGTCGGTACAGGATGACCACCACACGAGAGGCGGGACCGGTGCAGGCAGATCTGCTCTCGCAGGCGCGAGCGGGCGACGGCGCGGCGTTCCGCGCGCTGACCGAACCGCACCGCCGCGAACTGCTCGTGCACTGCTATCGCATGCTCGGCTCGTACCAGGACGCCGAGGACGCCCTCCAGGACATCCTGCTCGCGGCCTGGCGCGGACTCGGCGGCTTCGACGGTCGCGCCTCGCTGCGCACCTGGCTCTACCGGATCGCCACCAACCGCTGCCTGAGCGTGCTCCGTACGGCCGCCCGGCGCGGGGCGAAGGAGTGGGACATTCCCGGTGTCCGGCCGCCTGCACCGACCCGGCGCGGCGAGGTCGTCTGGCTCGAGCCGTTCCCGGACGCTCTCTGCGACGCCGCGCCGCCGCCCGGCCCCGAGGTCCGCGTCGAGCAGGCCGAGTCGATGTCGCTGGCGTTCGTGACCGCGCTGCAGGTCCTGCCGCCGCGTCAGCTGGCCGTGCTGGTGCTGCGCGATGTGCTCGGTTTCCCGGCGCGGGAGGTCGCCGATCTGCTCGGCACCACGGTCGAGTCGGTCAAGAGCGCGCTCAAACGGGCGCGTGCGGGCGTGCCGCGCCGACCGGGCACCCCGGTCACGGGCTCGCCGGCCGAGAACGCGGTTGTCGCGCGGTTCGTCCGCGCCTACGAGGCCGCCGATATCGACGCAGTGGTCGCGCTGCTCACCGACGACGTGTTCCTGTCGATGCCGCCGCTGCCGCTCGAGTACGAGGGTGCCGAGGCGGCCGGGGAGTTCCTCGGCGCGCTGTTCGGCGCGGGCCGCCGCTACGACCTGGTCCCGACCCGGGCGAACGGCCAGCCCGCCTTCGGCGCCTATCTGCGGTCGCCGTCGGGCCGCAGTCAGGCCACCGGCCTGTACGTCCTCGGCATCGCCGGTGACCGGATCAGCGCCCTGACCCGCTTCGAGAACACCGTCCTGCCCTGGTTCGGCCTGCCGCGCACCGTGCCGGAACACTGACTTGACCTCGAGCGCTGTTCAGGTTGAACAGTGGTGGCATGCACGCAATCCGATTGCACGAATTCGGTCCGGCCACCAACCTCCGCTACGAGTCCGTCCCCGATCCGGAGCCGGCGCCCGGTCAGGTGCGCATCGCGGTGGCGGCGAGCGGGGTCCACCTGGTCGACACCGCACTGCGCCGCGGTGAACCCGGTCCGTTCCCGGTCCCGGCGCTGCCGACGGTGCCGGGTCGCGAGGTCGCGGGCACCGTCGACCGGGTCGGTGCCGGTGTCGACCCGGGTCTGCTCGGCACGTCCGTGGTCGCCCATCTGGGCGCCGCGCCCGGCGGTTACGCGGAGTTCGCGACGGCCGACGCCGACCGCCTGCTGACCATTCCCGACGGCGTCGATCCCAGCACGGCGGTCGCGATGCTCGGGACCGGCCGCACGACGCTGGGCATCCTGTTGTTCACCGAGCTGGACGCCGAGAGCGTGGCGGTGATCCCCGCCGCGGCGGGTGGCATCGGCACCCTGCTCGTGCAGTACGCCGCGGCGGCGGGCGCGACCGTGATCGGCCTGGCGGGCGGCCCGGACAAGGTGCGTGACGTCGCGGCGAACGGCGCCGATATCGCGGTCGACTACACGGCCGCGGACTGGCAGGCGAAGGTCAGATCCCAGCTGGGCGGCCGGACCGCCACCGACGTGTTCGACGGCGTCGGTGGTGACATCGGTACCGCCGCCGTCGAACTGCTCGGCCCCGGCGGCAGGCACCTGATCTTCGGCTGGTCCAGCGGCGCGCCGACCGCAGTGGATCCGGACGCACTGGCCGCCCGGGGGATCACCTCCCGATCGGTGCTCGGTCCGGCGATGCTGGAACGCGCGGGCGGTGACCTGCTGCCGCTGTCGCAGCGGGCGCTGACCGCCGCGGCCGACGGGCTGTTCCGGCCCGCGATCACCGAGTTCCCCCTCGCGGCGGCCGCCAGAGCGCACGAATCCCTCGAAAACCGGTCGACGACAGGAAAAGTCGTGCTGATTCCCTGATTCACCGAATCCTTTCCCGGGGCTCGCCGAATGTCGTGCGGCGGTCTCGCGCGCGGTGGTGGAGACTGGAACCATGACCGACGCGCAGCCGTCCGCCGACCGTCGTCTCGCCGCCCAGGCGCTGGCGGCCGACGATCCGACCGGCTGGTTCGAACCGCTCTACGCCGAGGCCGCGGCGGGGACCTCGGTCGTTCCGTGGGACCGCGACGAACCCAATCCACTGCTGGTCGACTGGGTCACCACCACCTCGACGCCGCTGGGCGGCCGGGCCCTCGTCATCGGCTGCGGCTACGGCGTCGACGCCGAATTCGTTGCCGCCCAGGGTATCCGGACCACCGCGTTCGACATCTCCCCCACCGCCATCCGCGGCGCCCGCACCCGCTTCCCGCAGTCCCCGGTCACCTACAAGGTCGCCGACCTGCTGCACCCGCCCGCCGCCTGGCTCGCCGCCTTCGACCTGGTGATCGAGTCGATCACCATCCAATCCCTGCCCCCCGCCGTCCGGGAAGCCTCGATCGCCGCCATCCGCGGCTTCCTCGCCCCCGGCGCCACCCTGCTGGTCATCGCCGACATCGCCACCGCCCCGGCCCCCGGCCCACCCTGGCCCCTGACCCCCGCCGACATGAACGCGATAGCGACCTCCGACCTCACCCCGATCCGCGTCGAACGCCTCCCCCGCCCCGACACCCCCGGCCGCCACCGCTGGCGCGCCGAATTCCATCGCCCGGCCGCCGACACCCCGTGATCACCCGACCTGCGCCGCAGGCGTTTCGGCGGGCCGGCGCCACGCCGGGATCGTCAGGTAGGTCGCCGCGCGCAGCACCCATTCGACCGGTCCGTAGGGGTGCCCCCGCAGCCACCACGCGCTCAGTACCAGCTGGGCGGCGAAGGTGAGCAGGCCGAGGCCGACGACGCCCAGCGGCGGGATGTCGTCGGCGAGGGCGAAGCCGTAGCCGGTGTAGACGACCATGAGCACGATCGACTGGCCGATGTAGTTCGACGCCGCCATCCGGCCCGCCGGAGCCAGGAAACCGGCGAAGCGACCGGTGCGGGCCGACTGGGCGAGCCGCACCACGACGGCGACGTAGGCGAACGTCATGGCGGGGCCGACGAGGTATTGCAGGCCGTGGATCAGGGCGGGGGCGTTCCACCAGCCCATGACGTCGGCGAAGGTCAGCGCCGAGATCGGCAGGCCGAGGCCGAACCCGATCACCAGCGCGCGGCCCGACCAGCGGCGCAGCGTGTCCGGGTCCTCGAACAGGTTCCGCTTGCCCGCCGCCATCCCGAGCAGGAACATGGCCAGGCTCGGGACGCCCTGGGCGAACCAGATCAGCAGCAGGAACACCGGCGCGAGCGCGGTCTGCGCCGCGAAGGTGTCCGCGAAGCTGCCGGTGTAGTCGGCGGCGAGTTTCGGCAGGTCGAAGAACTCGCCGAGGGCGAGAATGCTCGTCTCGCCGGGCAGGAAGCTCCACACCGACCACACCGTGTAGAGCACCACCCCGGTGATGACGGCGGTCCGCGGCCGCAGTTTCCGCAGCAGGATCAGATGCAGGCACAGGAACGCGTACAGGGTGAGGATGTCGCCGATCCACAGCAGGTACACGTGCACGAGCCCGATCGCCATGAGCGCGGCGCACCGGCGCAGCAATCGCCGGGCCGGCGCGGCGCCCGCGCGTTCGGCGGCCGCGATCTGCAGGGTGAACGAGTACCCGAACAGGAACGCGAACAGCAGATAGAACCGGCCGGTGAACAGCGCGTCGACGGTGGCGCGCACCAGCTGGTCGGCGGTGCCGTCGAACAGCGACACGGGCTTGTCGCGGGGTCCGGTCGCCGACCACAGCGTGGTCGCCACGATCAGGTTGGTGATCAGGATGCCGAACAGGGCGAACCCGCGCAGGATGTCGACCTCGGCGATCCGTCGACCGGAAGATACTGCGGGCGAACGCGTTCCGAGTGCCTCAGCCATGGGGTGAGCGTAGGCGTCCGGGCGGGTCGGCTTCGTCCACCGAGCGGGCTATTTCCGCACGCGACCGGCGCCGCACCCGATCCGCCCTGCGGCGTATTGACTTCCCGCACCGGACCTGTCACACGGCCCACCTAGACTGCGGGCGTGTCGCACCCCACCCCGGCCGGCCCCGAACTGGCGGCCGCCGTCGAAGCCCTGCACGCCGACCTCGCCCGCTGGCTGGGCAGCGCCGCCCCGGTCGAGGTCTTCGACCGTTTCGCGGCCGCCCAGCACCCGGATTTCACGATGGTCACCACCACGGGCGCGGTGCTCGCCAGGGACGACCTGCTCACCGGCCTGCGCGGGGCCCGCGACGCGCAGCCCGGCCTGCGGATCGCGATCACCGAGCTCGAATGCCTGCTCGACGACGGCCACACGGTGGTGATCCGCTTCCTCGAACGCCATCTGCTCGGCGACACCGCGACCGCCCGCCGGGTCACGGCGGTCCTGACCACCGGCGACCCGACCGGGCAGCCGCGCTGGCTGACCGTCCACGAGACGCCCCTGGCCTGAGCGGCTCGCCGCGACCGCGGTGCCACAATGGGACACGACCAGGCTCGTGCAGGGACTCGCAACCACCACGGAGGCGGACATGCAGGCAGTTGTGATCGACCGGTTCGGCGACCCGAAGGACGTGCTCACCGCGCAGGAGGTACCGCCACCGGAGCCGGGACCGGGCGAGGCGCGGATCGCGATGACGCTGTCCCCGATCCACAACCACGACCTGGCCATCATCCGCGGTGTCTACGGCTACCGGCCGCCGCTGCCCGCGATCCCCGGCACCGAGGCGGTCGGCGTCGTCGACGCGGTGGGTCCCGGCGCGGGTGGGGTGGCGGTGGGCGCGCGGGTCGCCGTCGCGGGCGCTCGCGCCGCCTGGGCCGATTTCGTCGTCGTCCGGGCCGACCAGGTCGTCCCGATCCCGCCCGAGGTCCCCGACGAGACCGCCTGCCAGCTGCTGGCCATGCCGCTGAGCGCGCTGATGCTGCTCGACGATCTGCGCGTGCAACCCGGCCAGTGGATCACCGTCAACGCCGCCAACGGCGCGGTCGGCCGCCTGCTCAACCTGTTCGCCCAGCAGCGCGGCGTGCGGGTGCTCAGCCTGGTGCGCGGACCGGACTCGGTGCGGGCGCTGGAGCAGTTCGGCTACGGCCCGGTGATCGACACCGAGACCGAGGGCTGGGCGGCCCGCGCGGCCGAGGTCACCAACGGCGAACCGATCGTGCGGGCGGTGGACCAGGTCAGCGGACCGGCCGCGGGCGCGCTGATGTCGCTGCTGGCGCCGCGGGGTGAGCTGATCTCCTTCGGCGCGCTGTCGGGTCAGCCGCTGATCATCGACACCGGCGCGGTCATCTTCAAACAGGCCGTGGTGAAAGGCTTCTGGGGCCAGCAGCGCGGTAGCGAGATCGATCGCGCCGACTACGTGCGCCTGATCACCGAACTCGTCGGCTTGGCCGCCGCGGGCACCCTGCGGCTGGACGTCCAGGCCGAGTTCCCGCTCGACCGGGCGGGCGAGGCGGCGGTCGAGTCCGAGACCCCCGGCCGCAACGGCAAGGTGGTGCTGCGCGCGGGCGCCCGCTGACCCCGCTATCCGCAAGTCCGATCCCACGATCGAAGCCCACGGCGCCACCGGCCCGTGGGCTTCGCCCGTTGTTACGGTCCGACTATGACGCGAGAAGACACCTCGCCGCGGAAGAAGACGATCAGCAACCCCTACATCCACCGCTTGCAGCGCAGGCACTTCCTGCTCTTCGATGTCGCGCCGATCGTGGGCACCGTTGCCGCGCTGGGCTTCCTGGTCGTGCGCCCGTTCGGCGGCATGGAGCTCGCGCTGCTGTTCGGGATGTGGCTGCTGACCGGACTCGGCATCACCGTCGGCTATCACCGCCTGTTCACCCACCGCACCTTCCGCACCACGCCCGCGGTCGCGGCCGTGCTGGCGGTGTTCGGATCGATGGCCGGTCAGGGTCCGGTGGTGTCGTGGGTCGCGCTGCACCGGCGCCACCACGAGTACAGCGACCGCGAGGGAGATCCGCACTCCCCCAACCTCTCCGGTGACGGCCTGCGTGGCGCGCTGCGCGGGCTGGCGCACTCGCACTTCCTGTGGATGCGCCGCCACGAGTACCCGAACATCGTCCACTACGCGCCCGACCTGATCAAGGACCGGTCGCTGGTGCGGGTGGCCCGGCTCTACTACTGGTGGGTGGGGCTGGGCTTGCTGCTCCCGACCGTGCTGGGTGGCCTGCTCACGCTGAGCTGGACCGGTGCCGTCAGCGGTCTGCTGTGGGGTGGTTTCGTGCGGATCTTCCTGCTCGAGCACATCGTCTGGGCGATCAACTCGTTCCTGCACATGGTCGGCACCCGGCCGTACCGGTCCAGGGAGAACAGCCGCAACGGCGGGGTGTTCGCGCTGATCACCCTCGGCGAGTCCTGGCACAACAATCATCACGCCTTCCCCGAGTCACCCTCGTTCGGATTGCACTGGTACCGGCTCGATCCCGGCTACTGGCTGATCTGGACGCTCGAAACCTTCGGTCTGGCCTGGGATCTGAAGATCCCGACGGCCGACCGCCTGGCCGCCAAACGCGCATGAGGAGCCGTCGTGGACACCAGTAGAGAAGCCATCGTCACGTGGTGCCAGGAGTATCTCGCGCAGCTGCTCGAGGTCCCGGCCGCCACCATCGACCCGCTCGCCGACTTCGACCGGCTCGGTGTCGATTCCGCGCTGGCGGTCGCCCTGCTCATCGAGGTGGAGGAGAAGTTCGGCGTCGACCTGTCGCCCGACGACCTCTACGAGAACCCGACCCTGGACGCGGTCGCCGGCCACCTGCACGAGCAGCTGACCGCGAACGCGGGCCGCCCGTGACCGAGGTGGCCGACGCCGCGCGCGCCGACGCGGCGGCCGCGGCCATCCGGCACCACTACGACATCGGCAACGCCTTCTACCGCCTGTGGCTCGACGAGTCGCTCAGCTACTCCTGCGCGATGCCCGAATCCCCCGGCGACACCCTCGAATCCGCGCAGGACCGCAAACTCCGCCACCACCTGAGCGCGGTCGGCGCCGACCAGGCGGAGTCGGTGCTCGACATCGGCTGCGGCTGGGGCGCGGTCCTCGCGCGCGGCAGCCGCGCCCACGGTGTTCCGCGGCTGGTCGGCCTGACGCTCAGCGACGAACAGGCCGAGCACGTCCGGTCGCTGGCCCTGCCCGGTGTCGAGGTGCGCACCGAGAGCTGGGTGCACTACCGGCCGGAGTCGACCTTCGACGGCATCATCTCGATCGGCGCGTTCGAGCACTTCGCGCGCCCCGACGACACCCCCGCCGCGAAGATCGCGGTGTACCGGGAGTTCTTCACCCGCTGCCGGGACTGGCTCACCGCCGACGGCACCCTGTCGCTGCAGACGATCGCCTACGGCAACATGCGCCGCGAGCAGGCCAGCACGTTCATGCAGCAGGAGATCTTCCCCGACGCCGACCTGCCGACCCTCGCCGAGATCACCGCGGCTGCCGACGGGATCTTCGAGATCGCCGCCCTCACCGACGATCGGCTCGACTACGCCTGGACCTGTGAGCAGTGGGCACGGCGCCTGCGCGAGCACCGGGCCGAGGCCGTCGCGCTGGTCGGCGCGGAGACCGCCGCCCGGTACGAGCGGTATCTGAAGCTGTCGGCGCTGGGCTTCCGGATGGGCAAGCTGGGCCTGCTGCGCATCGTCGCCCGCCCGTACCCCGACACCTTCTTCCAGCGCCGGAGCCGAGGATGACGCTGTCCGCGGCCCGTCCGGCGATCCGGTTCAACCCGTTCAGCGCCGAGTTCCGGCGCGATCCGTACCCGGTGTACCGGGCGCTGCGGGAAGCGCGGCCGGTACACAAGACGCTCGGCATGTGGGTGCTGACCCGTCACGCAGACGCGCGCACCGTCCTGCACGACAAGTCCTTCAGCGCGGGCCTGATCCCCCGGCTGGTGACCGAGCAGGCCCGCAGGCTCGGTCAGCCGGAGGTCGAGCGGATCGAACGGCTCGGCCGGACCTCGCTGGTGTTCACCGACAATCCCGAGCACGCGCGCCTGCGCGGCCTGGTGAACAAGGTGTTCACCGCGCGCACCATCGCGACCCTGGAACCCCTGGTGGCCGGGATCGCCGACCGGCTGCTGCGCCCCGCGGTCGCCGCGGGCGAGGCCGACGTGATCGCCGGGCTGGCCGGACCGCTCCCGGTCGCGGTGCTGTGCGAGTGGATGGCGCTGCCGCCCGCCCTGCACGCCTGGGTCGGTGGCTGGACGCACGACATCCGCTTCCTGCTCGAGCCCGGCCTGATGAAAGCCGAGGACCTGACCCGGGTGCGCACGGTCGTCGAGTTGTTCGCCGACGCGCTGGCCGAGGTGCTCGCCGAACGTCGCGCGGCGCCCGGTGACGACCTGATCAGCCGCTTGCTCGCGGCGCGCACCGCCAACGGTGACCATCTGACCGACGAGGAGCTGATCTTCGTCTGCATCATGTGTTTCGTCGCGGGCACCGAGACCACCAAGTCGCTCATCGGCACCGCCACCCTGGCCCTGCTGCGCCACCCCGACCAGGCCGCGATGGTGCGCCGGTCGCCCGACCGGTTGGGCGCAGCGGTCGCGGAGGCGCTGCGCTACGACGCGCCGTTGCAGCTGACCAAGCGGCTGGCGACCCGGGACGTGGCGATCGGCGGGGAGACGATCCGCGCCGGCGACCACGTCCTGGTGTGCCTGGGCGCGGCGAACAGGGACCCCGAGATCTTCCCGCGCCCCGACGAATTCGACATCACCCGCGCACCCGGCGATCACCTGGCCTTCGGGCACGGCATGCACGGCTGCCTCGGTGGCGCACTCGCCGAGCTCCAGACCAGGATCGCCCTGGACGCGCTGCTGCGCAGGCACCCGCGCCTGTCCGCACCGGAGGGCGACTTCGCCTGGCAGGAACACAGTTTCCTGCTCCGCGGACTCGACAGCCTGCCCGTGTCGTTCGGAGCGCGCGGATGAGCACGCCCCTGCTGCCCGAGGTCCTGCGCGAGCGCGCGCACGCCACCCCGGACCGCGTCGCCTACCGCTTCCTCGACGACACCGGTGCCGAGGCCGACCACCTCACCTATGCCGAGTTGCACGCCAGGGCCATGACGGTCGCCGCGCGGCTGCGCGCGGTGTGCGCGCCGGGCGAGCGGGCGCTGCTGGTCTTCCCACCCGGACTCGACTTCCTCGCCGCCTATTTCGGCTGCCTGTACGCGCGGGTGATCGCGGTCCCGGTGCATCCGCCGCGCCGCGCGCACGTCCAGCACGCGACCGGCTCCATCGTGCGGGACTGCGCGCCCGCCGCCGTCCTCACCGTCACCGGAGCGCTCGAGCCGCTGCGCACCGCGCTGACCCCGCTGCTGCCGCAGGCGTCCTGGCTGACCGTCGACACCATGGCGCGCGCCGAGTTCCCCGCCGAGCCGATCGAGCCCGGCGCGGTGGCGTTCCTGCAGTACACCTCCGGTTCCACCTCGGCGCCCAAGGGCGTCATGGTCTCGCACCGCAATCTGGCCGCCAACCAGGAGATGATCAAGCACGCCTTCGGGCACGACAGCGGATCGACGGTGGTCGGCTGGGCGCCGCTGTTCCACGACCAGGGGCTGATCGGCAATGTGCTGCAACCGCTCTGGGTCGGCGCGACCAGCGTGCTGATGTCGCCTGCCGCCTTCGTCCGCAGGCCACTGCTGTGGCTGACGGCGATCAGCGAGTACCGCGCGCATTCCAGCGGCGGCCCGAACTTCGCCTTCGACGCCTGCGTCGCCCGGGCGGCGGCCGAGCCGCTGCCCGAGCTCGATCTCACCAGCTGGCAGGTCGCGTTCAACGGCGCCGAACCGATCCGGCCGACCACGCTGGCCCGCTTCGCCGAGACCTTCGCCCCGCACGGCTTCCGGGCCACCTCGCTCTACCCGTGCTACGGCCTGGCCGAGGCGACCCTGCTGGTCAGCGGCAGCGACAAGGGCCGTGGCCCGCGCACGCTGACCGTGGACACCGAGGCGCTCGGCGCGGGCCGCTACCAGCCCGCCCGGCCGGGCAAGGCCCGCACGCTGGTCAGTTCCGGCCGGGTCCTGCCCGGGGAACGCGTCCGCATCGTCGACACCACCACGCTGCGGCCGTGCCCGGCCGGCCGGACCGGGGAGATCTGGGTGGCCGGTGACCATGTGGCGCAGGGCTATTGGCAGCGGCCCGAGGCGACCGAGGAGCTGTTGCGGGCGCGCGCCGCCGACGATCCGCGCACCGGCTGGCTGCGCACCGGCGATGTCGGGCTGATGGTGGACGGCGAACTGTACGTCGTCGGCCGGACCAAGGACATGGTGATCATCCGGGGCCGCAACCACTATCCGCACGACATCGAGGACACCGTGCAGTCCGCGCATCCCGCGCTGCGGCACGGCGGATCGGCGGCCTTCGCCTACCCCGGTGCCGCGGGCGAGCGGCTGGTGGTCGTGCAGGAGCTGCGCCGCGACCGGCTCGACGCCGATCCCGCCGAGGTCATCGGGGCGATCCGCGCTGCGGTGATCCGGGAGCACGAACTCGCCGTCGGCGATCTGGTGCTGACGCTGCCGGACCAGCTGGCCAAGACGAGCAGTGGCAAGATCATGCGCACGGCGGCCCGTGCGCGGTACGCGGCAGCGGGATTCGAGGCGTGGCCGCACACCCCCGAGCAGAGGAGCCCGACCCGATGACGACCCAGGCCCCGAACCCCGATTTCGCCCAGCTGGTCCCCGCCGCGGTGCTGTCCATGCCCGCCGCCGCCCACCTGGGTTTCCATTTCGGGCGGATCGAACCCGGCGAAGTGGAGATCGTGCAGCCGCACCGTCGCGAACTCACCCAGCACGACGGCTACTTCCAGGGTGGCGTGCTCGGCTCGCTCGCCGATTTCGCGGCGGGGTCGGCGGCGGGCACGCTGCTGCCGGTCGGCTGGATCAATATGACCGTCGACTACACGGTGAAGATCCTCGCCCCGGCCAAGGGCGCGACGGTGATCGCGCGCGGCCGGGTGATCAAGCCCGGGGCGCTGCTCACGATCGCCGCGGCCGAGGTGTTCTCCGTCGAGGACACCGGCGAAACCCTGTGCGCGACAGCGCTGGTCACGATGCGCAACGTGCGCGTCGCCACACCATGACCGAGAGGCCGTGATCCCGATGCCCCTGGTCGACGTCGACGGTGTGTCCCTCGCCTACACCGACACCGGTACCCCGGCAGGCAGGCCCGGCGCGCCCACGGTCGTCTTCGGCCACGGATTGCTGTTCGGCGGCTGGATGTTCCGCGCCCAGCTGGAAGCCCTGCAACGCGACTACCGCTGCGTCACCCTCGACTGGCGCGGCCAGGGCAGCACGCCGCCCACCGCCGGCGGCTACGACATGGACACCCTCACCGCCGACGCCGTCGGCCTGCTCGGCGCCCTCGACACCGGCCCGGTGCACTGGGTCGGCCTGTCCATGGGCGGGTTCGTCGGCCTCCGCCTCGCCGCCCGCCACCCCGATCTCCTGCGCTCGCTCACCCTGCTCGACACCAGCGCCGACGCCGAAGATCCCGCGAGGATCGCCGAATACCACCGCCTGGCCTGGGCCCTGCGCCGGTTCGGTCACCGCCCCGTCCTCGGCCGCGTCGCCCCGCATCTGTTCGGCCCCACCTTCCTCGCCTCCCTCACCGGCCAGGCCACCGTCCGCGAGTGGTCGCGCCGCCTGGCCGCCACCCAGCGCGTCGCCCTCCGCGCGGCCGTCCACGGCGTCACCGCCCGCCCCGCGATCGCCCCCGAACTCCCGTCGATCACCACCCCTACCTTGGTGCTCGTCGGTGCCGACGACACCGCCACCCCACCCGCCCGCTCCGACCGCATCGCCGCCCTGATCCCGCACGCCCACCACCACGTGCTCCCCGCCTGCGGCCACTCCAGCTCCCTCGAACAACCGGATCTGGTGACCGATCACCTCCGCCGGTTCCTCGCCGACGTCGACGCCCCGGCCGTGCCCTGACAACAATCACGAGCCGCCACACCACGATGCGACCCCGGCGAGGACCACGCCGGTGCTGCGGCCGAGGCAGCGGTTCGGCTCATCCGCCCGTCACCGACCCGCACACCGGCGACGAACTATTCACGGGCGAAGGAGGTTTCCCGGCCGGGATCGGCTTGTCGGGAAGCTGGCCCGCCACGATGGCGGCCAGCGCGAGACCGAAGCCGACGAGCTGGATCGGGCCCAGCCACTGGCCGAGCAGGACGGCCCCGAGGACGGCCGCGACCAATGGCGAGAGCAGCAGCAGGACCGCGACCGAGGTGACCGGCAGGGTGCCCAGGCCACGGAACCACACGACGTAGGCGAGCAGTCCGCCGCACAGGCCGAGCCACAGGTAGCCGAGGGCCGCGGGCCCGTCGATCGCGGGTGGGGCGCCCTCGACGAGGGCGGTCACCGGGAGCAGGATCAGTCCGCCCGCCGTGAGCTGCCACCCGGCGAAGGCGGTGGGGCCGACGCCGGGTGGCCTGCCCCAGCGCGTGGCCAGCGTGAGCCCCAGCGCCATCGCGGCCGCGCTCGCCAATCCGGCCGCGACCCCGGCGACGTCCAGCGCCGCCTGCGGTCCGAGCACTACCAAACCCACCCCGGCGACCCCGAGCACCCCCCACCCGAGCCGCCGCACCGACGGTCGCTCCCCCAGTACCGGCAGCGCCAGCACCGCGACGAGCAGCGGTTGCGCCGCCGCCAGGGTCGCCGCGACGCCGCCGGGCAGGTGCTCGGCGGCCACGAACAGCAGCGGGAACGGCACCCCGATGAGGAGCACCCCGAGCACCGCGACCTTCGCCCACCACGCTCCGTGGGGCAGCGTCCGGGTGAGCGCGAGCGCGATCAGCCCGGCGGGCAGGGCCCGCAGCACCCCGGCGAACAGCGGGTGACCGGGCGGCAGGAGTTCGGTGGTCACCACATAGGTCGTGCCCCAGGCCGCGGGCGCGAGCGCGGTGATCGCGGTGCGCGACACCCGTCCCGTCCCGAGGCCGCCGGAATTCCGCTGAGCCACCGAATCTTTCACGGACTCCATCGAACCGCGCGACGATCAATGAATCCAATACATGTTTGTCACCGCACCGATCGTGATTCACGATAGCTGCATGGAGCTCCAGCAACTGCGCTACGTCCTCGCCGTGGCCGAGACCAACAGCTTCACCCGGGCCGCCGAGCGGTGCCTGGTCGTGCAATCGGCGCTGAGCCACCAGATCGCCCGGCTGGAGCGCGAAGTGGGCGCCAAGCTGTTCGAACGGACCAGCCGCCGGGTCCGGCTGACCCAGGCGGGCGCGGCCTTCCTGCCCGCGGCCCGCCAGTGTCTCGACGCCGCCGAGCGGGCGGCGGCCGAGGTGGCGGCGGCGGTCGGCGAGGTGCGGGGCAGGCTCGCGGTGGGGCTGATCCCGACCGTCGCCGCGGTCGACCTGCCCGCCGCGCTGGGCGAGTTCCGGGCCGCGTACCCGCACGTGCGGATCAGCCTGCGGGTCGGCGCCAGCGAGGATCTGGCCGCGCAGGTCGAGCAGGGTGTCCTCGACATCGCCTTCCTCGGCCTGCCGACCACGAGCAGGCCGCGCGGGGTCGCGGTCCACGCACTCGCGCGCGGCAAGCTGGTCGCGGTGGTCGCGCCGGGGCACCCGCTCGCCGGCGGACCGGCCGTCGACCTGCGCAGGCTCGCGACCGAGGTGTTCGTCGACCTGCCCGCGGGCACGGCGGGCCGCAGCCAATCGGATCTGGCCTTCGCGGCGGCGGGCCTGACCCGCGACGTCGCCTTCGAGGTGACCACCGCGGACTACATCGCGCGCCTGGTCGGCGCGGATCTGTGCGTGGCGATGATGCCCGCCGCGCACGCCCCGCAGCTCACCGGCGTGTGCGTCGTCGAGGTCACCGACGCGCCGTCCCGTGTCGAGTACGTCGTGTGGAACCGGACCGGTCGCAGCCCGGCGGCGACGGCCTTCCTCGCCGCACTGGACATCCCGACGGCACAGCCCTGACGGCACACCGCCCCGCCGGACGGACCGGCGGGGCGGTGACCGGGCGGTGGATCAGGCCGGGGTGACCGCGACCGTCAGCGATTCCAGACCGCGGATGACGACGTTCGGCTTGAACGGCGGGTTCTCCGACCGCAATTCGAACGTCCGGACCTTGCGCAGCAGCACGTCGAGCAGGATCTCCATCTCGAGCAGCGCCAGCGGGGCACCGAGGCAGTAGTGGATGCCCAGGCTGAACCCGAGGTGCTTCTTGGCCGGGTTCATCGGGTCGGAGAAACGGGTCATGTCGACCCGGTCGGGGTCGGCGTAGGCGGCCGGATCGTGGTTGGCCGAATTGATCAGCACCACCACGCCTTCGCCCTGCTCGAACTCGTGGCCCGCGACGGTGATCGGGCGGGTCGCGGCGCGCGTGGTGATCTGCACCGACGGGTCGAGGCGCAGCAGTTCGTCGGGGGCGACGGGCAGCAGTTCGGGCCGGTCGCGCAGCAGCTGGATCTGATCGGGGTTGCGCAGCAGGCGCAGCATGCCGGTGCCGATCAGATTGGCGGTGGTCTCGTGCCCGGCGACGAAGGTGGTGATGCAGGTGGCCAGCAGCTCCTGCTCGGTGAGCACGTCACCGCGGTCCTCGACCTGCGACAGCACGCTGAGCAGATCGGCGCGCGGGTCGGCGCGGCGCTCGTTGAGCAGCTCGCGGAAGTAGCCCATGAAGCCACGCGAGGCGGCGCTGCGGGCGGTCAGGCATTCCTCGGGCAGCGTGTAGTCGTGGTCGAAGCCGCGCGCCAGATCCTGCGACCACCGGTGCACCTGGTCGTAGGCCTCCTCGGGCACCCCGATCAGCTCGCAGGCGATGACCAGCGGCAGCGGGTAGGCGATCTTCTCGACGAGGTCGAATTCGCCCGCGGCCAGGGCGTCGTCGACGAGCTGCTCGCACAGCTGCTCGATCCGCGGCCGCAGCCGGGTCACCATGCGCGGGGTGAAGCCCTTGGTGACCAGGTTGCGCAGGCGGGTGTGGTCCGGCGGCTCCATCCACAGGAACGAGGTGGGCAGTTCCTCGGCGGCGTTCTCCGGCGACACCGTCGGGTGCATCATCGCCGCTTCCTCGGCGTGGCTCCACGCGGTGGTGGACAGCACGGCCGCGCAGTCCTCGTAGCGGGTCAGCACATGGTGGCCGAGCGGGGTCTGGTGGAGGGGGCCCGCCTCGCGGAGGACACGGGCGGGGGCGTACGGATCGGCGCGGCCGTCCGGCCCGAACAGCTGGACCAGCGCGGTCTGGACCGCCTGGGCGTCGATCGGGGAAGTCGTGGAGGTCATGGGTGGGTCTCCTGGTTCTCCGGTGGGTGGTCAGGGAAGGAGGATGCGGCGCAGCGTGCCCGGCGCGGTGAGCGCGGCGGGCGGGTCGACCAGGTGGGCGACCCGCAGGAAGGTCCTGGCCACGCGCGGATCGTGGTGCGCGACGTGCTGCACCCGGCTGACGAAGACATTGGTGAGCCGGGTCCGGACCGTGCGCCTGCCCTCGACGCCGGGATGCCGCAGATCCGAGCCGGCGGCCAGCTGCCAGGCCACCTCGACCGAACCCGCGGCGGCCGCGTAGTACCGCGCGGGCAGGTCGGCCTCCCCGGCGGCGAGGCACTCGCGCAGCGCCGCGGCCTGCAGCGCGGCGACGGTCATGCCCTGGGCGTAGAGGGGATTGAAGGCACACAGCGCGTCGCCGAGCACGAGCAACCCGTCGGGCGGGGTGCTCTGGCGGTCGAAGCGGCGTCGCACCGCGGTCCGGAACCGGTAGGGCACCGCCTCGCCGAGCGGCTCGGAGCCGAGGACGATGGTGTGGATGTCGGGGGCCGACAGCGAGGCCGCGTACTCCCGGAACCCCGCGTCGTCGACGGGCGGGTGGTCACCGAGCATCCCGGCCAGGGTGACGTGCCACCGATCGCCCTCCACCCGGACCGCGCCGCCGCCGCGTCCGTTGGCGCCGGTCGAGACGATGACCGAGGCCTGTCCGCCGAGCTGACCCGGCCGGTGCCGGAAGAAGCGCGACGCGTAGCCGAGGTCGACGTCGAGCCGTTCCTCCTCGGGCGTCTCGGCACCGATCGCGGTGAGCCACTGCGTGATCCGCGATCCGCGACCGCCCGCGTCGACGACCAGGTCCGCGGCCAGGGTCTGCTCCCCCGCCGGTCCGAGGACGCTCACCGCGCGCACCCGCCGGGCATCGCCGACCAGGCCCTGCACCGTGGTGCGGGTCAGCAGTTCGATGCCGCGCAGCCGCAGTGTCCGCCTGCGCAGCACGGTCTCGAGCAGGGAGCGGGTCGCGATCACCGAGGTGAGTCCGGTCGAGCCCGCCGCGAGCCGGGCACCGCCGACATACCACCGGGTGCCGACCAGCACCTCGGCGACGGTCGCGCCGTCCGAGACCGCCTGTTCGGTGAAGCCGGGGTAGAGCTCCTCCATGACGCGCCGGCCGCGGTCGAGCAGCCCGTGCAGGTGCCAGGCCTGCGGAACACCGCGGCGCACGGTCGCTTTCGCGTCCAGTTCGTCGCGTTCGACCAGGGTGACCCGCTCGTAGGTGTCGGCCAGCACGCGCGCCGCCAGCAGCCCGGCGACCCCGGCGCCGATGACGATCGCGTGCCCGCGGCGCGCGGTCACAGCGTCACCGGGAGGTGCAGGATGCCGCGGTGGATCAGGCTGGGGCGGTACACGATCGGCGCGTCGGCCAGGGCCAGCTCGGGCGCGCGGTCCAGCAGGGTGAGGATCGCGGCTTCGGCCTCGAGCCGGGCCAGCGGCGCGCCGACACAGTAGTGGATGCCCAGGCTGAAGCCGAGATGCTTACGCGGCGGCCGGTTTCCGGTGAACCGGGTGATGTCGAAGGTGTCGGCGTCGCGGTAGACCCGCTCGTCGCGGTTGGCCGAGCCGGTGAGCACGACGACACCGTCGCCACGGCGGAAGGTGTGCCCGCCCACCTCGGTGTCGTCGAGCGCGACCCGGATCGTGAACTGGGTCGGCGCGTCGTAGCGCAGCATCTCGTCGATCGCGGGACCGATCAGCTCGGGGTGCGCGCGCAGCAGCGCCAGCTGGCCGGGGTGGCGCAGCAGGGCGAGCAGGCCGTTGCCGATCAGGTTGATCGAGGTCTCCATGCCCGCGACGAGCAGCAGCAGCGACATCCCGATCACCTCGGGCTCGGTGGGGAAACCGCCGTCCTGGCTCGCCGTGACCAGTTCACTGAGCAGGTCGGGGCCCGGCTGCTGCTTCTTCTCGGCGATGAGCCGCGCGAAGTGCCCCATGCAGGCGATCGCGGCGTCGGTGCGGGCGCTGATGTCGTCGGGGCCGAGCAGCGCGTCGGGGTCGCTGCCCCGCGCGATCGCCAGCTGCCAAGCCCGGAAGCTGGGTCCGTCGGCGGCGTCGGCGCCGAGCAGGCGCACCGCGACCATGGCCACGGCCAGCGGCACCGCCAGATCGTCGAGCACGTCGAGCTCCCCGCGGTCGAGCGCGGCGTCGACGAGCCCGTCGACCACGCGGCCCGCCAGCGGTGCCAGCTCGCCGATCGTCGCGGGGGTGAACGCCTTCGCCACGAGCTTGCGGTAGCGGCCGTGCTCGGGCGGGTCCATCCGGACGAACGAGCCGGGGATGGCGGCGGCGGTGTCGCGGAACGGGCTGATCCCCGCCGCGTAGCCGTGACCCCAGTCGGTGCCGGTGAGCACCTCGGCGCATTCCTCGTAGCGGGTCACCAGCGTCAGCGGGACATCGCCGAGGGCGATGGGGAACAGTGGCGTCGCCTCCCGCACGCGGTGGTAGGCGGAGTACGGATCGGCGCGGTGCTCAGGGGCGAACGCGTCGAAGGTGAGGTCGGCGGGGACAGCGGTACTCATCGGCCCTCCAGGCTGATTCGCAGTTCGGACATGCCGCGCACGACCACGTTCGGGCGGTACGGCGGTTCGGCCAGCAGACGCATCCGCTCGACCCGGGTGGACACGGCGCGCAGCACGGCCTGCATCTCCAGGCGGGCCAGCGGCGCGCCGAGGCAGTAGTGCAGGCCGAGACCGAACGAGAGGTGGCGCTCGGGCCGCTGACCGGGCCGGTAGCGGCCGACATCGAACCGGTCGGCGTCCGGGAAGGCCTCGGGATCGCGCGCCGCCGACCCGATCAGCACGATCACCGCGTCACCGGGCGCGAAAGTCCGTCCGGCGAGCTCGATCTCGTGCCGCGCGGTCCGGGTGGTCAGGTGCACGGGCGGGTCGTAGCGCAGGACCTCGTCGACCGCGGGCCCGCACAGCGCCGGGTCCGCGCGCAGCCGCTGGAACTGGTCGGGGTGGCGGATCAGGGCGAGCAGGCCGTTGCCGATCAGGTTCACGGTGGTCTCGTGCCCGGCCACCACGAGGATCAGCAGGGTGCCGATCAGTTCGGTGCGGGTCAGCCGCACCCCGGCGTCCTCGGCCTGCACCAGGGCGGTGATCAGGTCGTCGCGCGGGTCGCGGCGGCGCTGGGCGATCAGGTCGCCGAAGAAGTCGGTGAACGCGTGCACGGCGGAGGTGCGGGCGGCCAGTTCGGCCGGGCTGAGCAGGGTGTCCGGGTCGAGGCCGCGGGCGATGTGCGCGGAGATCTCGCGGATGTGGGCGTGCGATTCGGCTGGGACGCCGAGCAATTCGCAGATCAGCGTCAGCGGCACCGGATAGGCCAGCGCTTCCAGGGCGTCGGTCTCGCCGTCGGCCAGCATCGCGGTCAGCAGTCCGTCGACCAGGCGCTCGGCCCGCTCGTGCAGCCCCGCCACGGTGCGCGCGGTGAACGCCTTGCCGACCAGGCCGCGCAGCCGGGTGTGGTCCGGCGGCTCCATCCACAGGAAGGAGCCGGGCAGTTCCACCTCGCTGTCACCGTGCAGCAGCTGCGGCTCCTCCGCGTGACTCCAGCGCGGGTCGCTCAGGATGGCCTGGGCCTCCGCATGCCGGGGCACGAAGTGGACCTCGTGCGGGCCGGGGACGAACGGACCCGCGGCCCGCAGCGTCGTATAGCTGCGATACGGGTTGTCACGGCAGTGCGGGGCGACGCTCTCCAGCACCGCGATCTGCACCGGGGTCGGGTCGTCGACCGCGACATGATCGGAAGTCACCGGCAGCTCCTACGGCGTCTGTGATGCGGGGATTTCGCCGCTCATCGTCACCGCCGGGGCGCCGCGAATTCGTGCGCTATTGCCTGCTCCGATCGGGCGATAGCCGAATATCTTTATCGGGCAGCGCAATTGGCCGATCGACGGTGATTATCGGCGCGCGTATTTCGGTATTCGTTCAACGCGATTTCATATGGCACTGTTGTCGTTTCCGGCATGAATTCCTCGCGTTCGGGCGAAACGCTCACCACGCTGCTGGCCGGCGTCGCCGCCGCGCATCCGCGGGTCCCCGCGACATTCTGGTCGGTGTCGGAACGGGTCGACTACGCCGAGCTGTCGCTGCGCGCGCAGACCGCGGCGACGGCACTGGTCCGGCGCGGGGTCGGGCACGGCGAGCCGGTCGGCGTGCTGTGCCCCAACGCCCCGGAATTCCTGGTCTCGCTCTTCGGCATCGCCGTGGCGGGTGGGGCGGCCACGCCGCTGCCGCTGCCCGCCGGCGCCCGTGCCACGGCCGCCTACCCGGCCAAGCTCGCCGCGATCACCGCGGCCGCCGGGATGCGCACCGTGCTGGTGTCGCCGCGGTTCGCCTCGATGATCCCGCTGATCGGCGACATCGGCGTCGAGTTCGTCGACACCACCGACCTGGTCACCGATGTCGTCGCCGACCCGGACGCGCTGCCCGACCACGGCCCCGACGACCTGGCGATCGTGCAGTTCACCTCCGGCAGTACCGCGCTGCCCAAGGGCGTGCGGCTCACCCACGCCAATGTGGTGAGCGGGCTGGCCGCGATCCGCACCGGCATCGACCTCGGCCTCGCCGACCAGGGTGGCTTCTGGCTGCCGCTGTTCCACGACATGGGCCTGTTCGGCACCTTGTCGGCGGTGCTGCGCGGCATTCCCGCCCACGTCTGGTCGCCGCTGGCGTTCGTGAAGGACCCGGCGCGCTGGCTGAGCGAGTTCGCGGCGACCGGAACCACGATCACCGCCATGCCGAACTTCGGCTACGAGGCACTGCTCGGCGCCATCGCCCCCGAGCAGGTCGCCGACTACGACCTGAGCCACTGGCGGATCGCGTTCAACGGCGCCGAACCGATCGCGGAATCGGTGGTCACCGCGTTCTGCGAGCGGTTCGCGCCCGCCGGCTTCGCGCCGTCGACGATGTTCGGGGTGTACGGCATGGCCGAGGCCACCCTCGCCGTCGCCTTCCCGCCGCTGCTGCGCGCCCCGCGCTTCGAGTGGGTCGACCGCGCCCGGCTCGCCGATGCCGCTGTCGCCGAACCGGTCTCGCGCACCGGGGACGGCGCGCGGGCGGTCGCCTCGGTCGGCTCCGCGGTCGCGGGGATCGCGATCCGGATCGTCGATCTCGGCACCGGCGCCGACCTGCCCGACGGCCGGGTCGGCGAGATCCTGATCCAGGGCGCGCCGGTCACCGGCGGCTACCTCACCGTCGATCCCGACGCGGTCGCCGACCGCTTCACCGACGGCTGGTTGCGCACCGGCGATCTCGGCTACCGCCGCGACGGCGAACTGTTCGTCACCGGACGCTGCAAGGACATGATCACCGTGCGGGGCGTGAACTACTACGCCCAGGACGTCGAGGCCGCGGTGCGCGATCTCGACGGCATCCACAAGGGCCGCTGCACCGCGGCCGTCGACCCCGACGGTGCCGACGTGATCGCCCTGATCGCCGAGACCGAGCGCACCGGCGCCGAGGCCGACGCGCTCGCCACGGCCATCGCCGCCGCCGTCACCGCCCAGCTCGGGCTCTCCGCCGTGCAGGTGCATCTCGTCGCGCCGCGCAGCATCCCCCGGACCAGTAGCGGCAAGCTCCAGCGGCTGGCCGCCCGCGACCTGATCGGCCGCCGATGACGCCGCGCCGCTCACCCCTGCGATCGAATGGGAGTGCCTAGTGCACAGCTTCGACATCTTCCGCCACTACGAACGTCTGCACTGGAAACTGAGCGACCTCGACCTGGCCGCCGTCGACCCGACCCTGGTCCGCCCGGAGTACATCACCCTCGCCAAGAGCGCGGCGATGGGCGAGTCCAATGTCATCGCGGCCGTGCACGGTTTCCTGAACGAGTTCGTCGACGACTACGACTTCTCCACCTTCGCGGTGGTGTGGGGCTACCAGGAAGTGCAGCACCACTACGCCTTCCGCTCCTGGCTGGGCGCCATCGGCGAGGACGTCGAGGACCGCGCCGTGGACGCGATGCGGGAGCCGTACGCGCCGGGCAGCACGCCCTCGGCGACGCTGGCCACCAACATCATCTCCGAACTCACCGTCAACCATGTGTACCGCGCGGTGTCGAGCTGGGTGGCCGAGCCGGTGCTGAAGACGTTGCTGCTCAACGCCAGTCGCGACGAGGCCGGGCACGCGCGCGAGTTCATCCACTACACCACCGAGCGGCTGAAGAAGCGGCCCGAGGAGCTGCCCTCGGTGCTCGAGACGCTCTACGTCTACAGCTCCGAGGCCAAGATCAAGCACCCGGTGAGCACCTTCAAGGCGGGGATCGCCGAGCTCGGCGACCACGAGACCATCGACACCGGTTTCGAGCTGTTCCTCGAACAGGTCGCCGCCGAGGGCGAGCTGGAGGTGCTGCACGACAAGGTGCGCCGCACCTTCGCCGGCATCACCGGCCTCGACCTGTCCAGCAACGCGAAGGTGCGCCGCGCCCTCGCCGACGCCATCGCCTGATGACCGGCGGCGAGCGGCCCGGCGCGGTCGAGGTGCCGTGGTCGGTGATCCCCGACTACCACTGCTTCGGCTGTTCCCCGCACAACGCGACCGGGTTGCGCCTGACCTTCGTCCCGCGCGCGGACGGCGCGCTGGTGGCCACGTTCCGGCTCGGGCGCGCGTTCGAGTCCTATCCCGGGGTGGTGCACGGCGGCCTGATCGGCGTCGTGTGCGACGAGGTGATGGGCAATCTGATCGTGCTGGCCCGCCACGTCCCCGCCTTCACCGTCTCCCAGCGCACCCGTTTCCTCACGCCCCTGCTGATCGACCGCGAATACCGCTGTGTGGCGACGCTGCCGCCCGAGCGGGCCGCCGGGCCGATCCCCGCGCACGCCGAGATCCTCGACGCGAACGACGCGGTGTGCGCGACGTCGACGGCCACCTACCAGCCGTTCGACCTGCACGCCGTCCGCGACCAGCTCACCCTCGACGACGACGAAGTCACCCTGCTCGACCACGCCCTGTCCACGTCGAACACCCTCTCCCCGAACGGAGCCCGGCCATGACCACCACCTCTGCCGACACCATCCTGCGCACGGTCACCGAGATCGCGATCACCGAAACCGGCCTGAGCGCCGCCGACCTCACCCCCGACGCCGACCTGCGCGCCATGGCGGGCGTGGACTCGGTGCGGGTGCTGCGGATGATCGCCCGCATCGAGCGCACCTTCGACATCGAGCTCGAGGACGCCGACGTCTTCGGGATGTCGACCCTGGCCGAGGTGACCGCGGTCGTCGAGCGGTCCGTGGCCGAGGCGTCCGCATGACCGCGTCAGGGCACGGAGGCGGCAGCATGCGTAACCACGTAGTGCCCCGCGGTCATGCGCAGGAGGATGCAGCATGACCGTCGTCGCCGATACCAATCAGCACTACGATCTCGACCCCGATATCTTCGGGCAGTTCCTCGACCCGCTGCGCAAGTACAGCTCGGCGCTCTACGCGTCCGACAGCGACACACTGGAACTGGCGCAGCGCAACAAGTTGCGTTTCGTCGCCGAGCGGCTCGGGCTGCGCGGCGGTGAGCAGCTGCTCGATGTCGGCTGCGGCTGGGGTTCGCTGATCCTGTACATGGCGAGCGAGCTGGGCTGCCGGACGCTCGGGATCAGCCCGGCGCCGCGTCAGCACGACTACATCGCCGAGCAGGCGGCGGCGCGCGGCGTCGCCGATCTGGTGAGCACCCGGGTCGGGCACTTCGAACAGCTCGACCTGCCCGCCCGTGGCTTCGACGCGGTGACGCTGCTGGGATCCATCGTGCACATGCCCGACCCCGACGAGGTGTTCTGCCGCGCGCGGGGCGTGCTGCGCCGCGGCGGCACGCTGTACGTGTCGGAGAGCTGCTTCCGTAACACCGCCACCCGCAGCGCCTTCGACGATCGCGACGGCACCGGCTTCGTCCGCGAGGACATCTTCGGCTTCGGCGAGCTGCGGCCGCTGTCGGAACTGATCGCCGCCGCCGAGAACGCCGGCTTCTCGGTGATCTCGGTCGACGATCTGACCGACCACTACCGGCGCACCATCGAGGACTGGATCGGCAATGTCGACGCCGCCGCCGAGCGCATCGACGCGCACGGCCCCGGCCTGGCCGCCAAGCTGCGCCACTATCTCGAGATCGCCAACGCGGGCTGGGGTTACACCACCAAGCACTACGCGCTGGTCTGCCGGAATGCCAGGTAGGACATGAGCACCACACCGGGGCTGTTGCCCGTGCGGGACCTGGTCGCCGCGGTGGACGGCTTTCTGGCCGCCTCCCCGGCGACCAGGGCCTGGGATGTGGAGACCGCCTTCGACTGGGCCGTCGCCGACGCGGGCAGGCTCACCGAGGGACAGCGCTCCGCGGTCCAGTTCGTCACCCTGATCGAGGACCACCTGCCCGGCTACTTCGACGTCTACCACCGGCACTTCCCGGTCGACGACACCGTGGATCTGCCGACCTTCGAACACAATCGGGAGCTGTACCACTTCACCGTGCGCTGGGCGCTCGAGGAGGACACCCACGCCAGGGCGCTGGCCCGCTACCAGCAGGCGGCGGGCATCGCCGACCGCGACACCCTGCGGTCGGACCTGGCGATCGAGGGCCACAAGCCGTTCGATCTGCCCTACGACCATCCGGTCCAGTTCTTCGCCTACGCCCTGGTACAGGAGAAGGCGACGCAGATGTACTACCAGCAGCTGCGCGACGTGGTCGCCGACCCGGTGCTGGCCGCGGTGCTCACCCGGTTGGCGCGCGACGAGGCGCGGCATTTCAGCTTCATGGCCGACGTGGTGACCCGGTATCTGCGCCACGACGGCGACGCGGTGGTGGCGCCGATCCGCGATGTCGTCGCGAATTTCCGGATGCCGCTGTCGGATACGCTGCGCGGCTACTGGCGGTGGGCGCTGCGGATCGCCGATGTCGCCGACTACGACCACACCGCCGCCTACGAACACCTGGTGAAGGTGATCGACCGCGCGGTCGACGCCCGCACCGAACCGGTCGACGAGCTCATCGCGTTCGTCGAGGGCTGCCGCACCCTGGCCTGACCCGCGACGTCACCGGCCCCCGCTCCCGATTACCACGGAGCGGGGGCCGGTGTCGTCGGCTCAGTTGCCCTGGGCCAGCACCAGAATCGTGGTGGTGCCGTGGGCGATCAGCTTGCCCGCCGCATCGGTGATGCGGCCTTCGGCGGTCGCGGTCCGCCTGCCGACGTGCACGGCGGTGGCGTCGCAGGTGAGCCTGCTGCCGTCGAGGGTCACCGCGCGGATGAAGTTCACCTTCAGCTCGAGCGTGGTGTAGGCGACGCCGTCACCGAGTTCGGTGAACACCGCGCTGCCCATGGCGGTGTCCATCAGCGTGGCCAGCACGCCGCCGTGCACCGTGAACATCGCGTTGATGGTCGCCGGATTCGGGTCCAGGTAGTACCGGGTACGGCCCTTCGACGCGCTCTCCAGCCGAATTCCCAGCGAATCGCCGACGCCCAGTTTCTCCTGCAGCCCGCGCTCGAATACCGCGGTCAATTCGGCGACCCGCCGTTCGGCGGTCGCGTCGATTTCGGTGGTGGTCATGGTTTTCCTCCCTGCGGACGATTCGTCCGCCATTCGATCAGCGCCCGGTGAATTCCGTCTTGCCACACGACATTCCATTTCGAGCTCCGATCGGCTGATCGGGATCACGCGCGGCCGATGCGCCGTCGCCCGGCCGCGCGTACCGTCGGGCAGATGGCCGACACCACCGCTGCCGCCCGCGTCGAGTCCATCGAGGCCGACTTCTTCGCCGACCCGCACGCGTACTACCGGCGCTGGCGCGCCGACGGCCCGGTCCATCGGGTCCGCTTCCCCGACGACGTCGTGCGCTGGGTGGTGATCGGCTACGCCGAGGCCCGGGTGGCCCTGGCCGATCCGCGGTTGCGCAAGGACATCGCCCACATCGACGGGATCGTGCACGCCAAGCGGGGGTCGACCCCGAGCGATCCGAATGTGGTGGCGCTGCTGAGCCACATGCTGAGCACCGATCCGCCCGCGCACACGCGGCTGCGCAAACTGGTCAACAAGGCGTTCACCGCCAAGCGGGTCGCCGCGCTGCGGCCGCGGATCGAGCAGATCACCGCGTCGCTGCTGGACGCGATGGCCGAGCGCGACCAGGTCGATCTGATGGACGAGTTCGCCAATCCGCTGCCGGTCACGGTGATCTGCGAGCTGCTCGGTGTCCCCTACGCCGACCGCGACGACTTCCAGACCTGGACCAGGGCGCTGGTCACCGTCGCCGGTGAAGGCGAGGACGACGAACGCCCGGCGGCCTCGGCGGCGATGGTCGCCTACCTGGCGAACCTGGTGCGCGCCAAGCAGACCGAGCCCGCCGACGACCTGCTCTCGCAGCTGGTTCTGGCCGACGACGACGGCGACCGCCTCACCGATCGCGAACTGGTGTCGATGGCGTTCCTGCTGCTGGTCGCCGGACACGAGACCACCGTCAATCTCATCGGCAACGGCGTCAACGCCCTGCTGCGCCGCCCCGAGCAGTGGCGGGCCCTGTGCGCCGACCCGGCGGGGGTGCCCGCCGCGATCGAGGAGTTCCTGCGCTTCGACGGCCCGGTCGACATGGCCACCGTCCGCTACACCGCCGAACCGATCACCCTGGGCGGCACCGAGATTCCGGCCGGCGAACTCGTCTATGTGGCGCTGGCCGCCGCCAACCGCGACCCCGCCCGCTTCGCCGACGCCGACACCCTCGCCGTCGACGGCCAACCCACCGGCCACCTGGCCTTCGGCCACGGCATCCACTTCTGCGTCGGCGCGCCCCTGGCCCGCCTCGAGGCCGAGATCGCCTACACCGCCCTGCTCCGCCGCTTCCCCGACCTGCGCCTGGCCGATGCCACCGCCACCGGCCACTGGCAGACCAGCACCCTCATCCGCGGCCTCCTCGCACTCCCCGTCCGCGTGCGCTGAACCACCGCCCCGGTCAGAACAGGCTGGTCTGGGCCGGTGCGGTCACGGCGGTGATGGTGGGGTCGAGTTCGATGCGGCGGCCGATGAGCCGGGAGTCGTTGACCAGGACCAGCTCGCCGTCCCCCGCGTCGTCGGCGCAGGCGATGGTGTGGCCGTGGGCGGTGACGGCGTCGAGGACGTATTCGCCGGAGTCCTCGGTGAACTCCACGGCGTCCGCGTAGCGCCCGCGCGCGAGGATCGTGGCGTAGAAGTCCCGGCCGCCGGACCACGCGGTGTCGGTGCGGGTGATGTCGTCGGGCAGGGTGCTCGCCGCGTGCGCGGCCGCGTCGGCGACGGCGGCTTCCAGCGCCGACCACGGGCGCAGCGGCTTGGTGAGGATGCGGGTCTTGGTGACGCCGGCGACCGCCTGCCGCAGCCCCGCCCGCTCCGAGACGACCCGCTCCAGCTCGCGCACGTGCAGGCCGTCCGGGGAGTCGGTGATGAAGCGGGCCACCAGCGCGCCCTGCTCGAACAGCCGCCGCTGGCGCCGCACCGCCGACGCGGTCCCGACCTTGGTCATCCCGTCACCGAAGTAGGCGATGTAGAGGTGATGGGGTTGCGCGACATATCCGCGCACCTGCTCGGGCAGCGCCGTGAGCGGCCCCCGATGACTGTGCACCACCGACCAGCCCTCGGTGATCCGGCACTGCGCACACTGCTTGCCGCTGTCCACCCGAGCCCGGCCAGGACACGCCTGCCGCCCCCGGCGCCCGGCGCCGAACCCGTGGTATCCGAGACAGAACCGACCGCCGCCGGTGAGCCGGAAGGCCAACCGGGTCCCGATCCCGGGCAGCAGTTCGGTGCCGCCGTCCTCGCGGATCAGCTCGTAGAACCACCGGCCCTGTTCGTCCCAGTGCGTCCCGCAGTACAGGGCGGTCGAGGTCGCGGTCACCGGTCGAATCTACTGAACGCGCGGAGCGTTCCGACGACCGGACGACAAACGCGGGATCGGCCGAGGACGTGAACTCAGAGGTCGAGGACCAGCACGTCGGAGGCGGCGCGGGAGACGCACAGCATCATCGTCTTGCCGCTCTCGCGTTCTTCGGCCGTGAGCAGGGAGTCGCGGTGCTCCACCGCGCCGTCGAGGACGGGGGTCTCGCAGCTGCCGCAGGTTCCTTCGCGGCACGAGGTGATGACCGCGACGCCCGCCGATTCCAAGACGTCGACGATGGAGCGGTCGGCGGCGACCCGCAGCGTCCGCCCGGATTGCGCCAGCTGGATCTCGAAGGCCCGATCGGCACCGGTCGACTCGAGCTGCCGGGCGACGAAGCGTTCCGTCCGTACCGTGACGCTCTGTCGTTGTCCCTCGGCCTCGACCGCCGCGAGCAGCGGCTCCGGACCGCAGCAGTACACGGTCGCGCCGGGCCGCTCGGCCACGATGTCGGCCACCGGCAGCAGGCCGGACTCGTCCTGGGGCAGCAGCCGCACCGCCGGATACCGCGCGGTGAGCGCCTCGGCGAAGGCCATGTGGGTGCGCGAGCGCGCGCCGTAGTGCAGCGTCCAGCGCGCACCGGCACGCTCGGCGGCGGCGATCATCGGCAGGATCGGGGTGATCCCGATACCACCGGCCACGAAGGTGTACTCGGCGGACTCCGCCAGCTCGAAGTTGTTGCGGGGCAGCGAGACCGACAGGGTGGTGCCGGGCAGCGCCGTCCGGAACAGATGCGCCGAACCGCCGCGGCCGTTCGGTTCGTGCAGGATCGCGATCCGCCACCGGTCCCGCTCGGCCGGGTCGCCGCACAGCGAGTACTGGCGGACACCGGCCGCCCCCGCCGCCACGTCGATGTGCGCGCCCGGCGCCCACGCGGGCAGTTCCCCGCCGTCGACCGCGGCCAGCACCAGGGCGAATACCGCGTCGGCTTCGTCGGTGCGCTCGATCACCCGCACGCTCACGTCGGTCATGGCCATCCCCTCGCCCGCATGGTTGTCGAGTCTCACCGTGCGCGAGATCCGGCACGGTCGCCCGAGCGGCGCGGCGAGTCGATTGGACCGATCGACATTCACTATCGCCCCGCCGCCGCACCGGGGGGCCGCCCGACACTGACGGCATGACTCCAGTGGCGGAACTGGTCGCCAAGACCAGGCAGTTCGTGCAAGACCACGTCATCCCGGTGGAACGCGAGGTCGTGGTCGGTGGCCGGGTCACCGACGACGCCCTGCGCCTCGACCTGCAGAAGAAGGCCAAGGAGGCCGGTGTCTTCGGCCCGCTCTCCGATCCCGCCTACGGCGGCCTCGGCCTGGACACCAGGGCCCAGGCCGAGGTGCTCGAGGCGGCGGGCGCCAGCCTGCTCGGCCCGCTCGCGGTCAACGCCTGGGCGCCCGACGACGGCAATATCCACCTGCTCGCCGAGGTCGCGAATCCCGAGCAGCGCGAACGGTATCTGGCCCCGCTGGCCTCCGGCGAGGTCCGCTCCGCGATCGCCATGACCGAACCCGCGCCCGGCGCCGGCTCGGACCCGCGCATGCTGGCCACCGTCGCCGAGGAGACCGATTCCGGCTGGGTCATCAACGGCCGCAAGCACTTCACCACCGGCGCGCAGGGCGCGGCGTTCACCATCTGTGTCGCTTCCACCACCGACGGCCCGACCATGTTCCTGGTCGACCAGGACAATCCCGGCCTGAAGGTCGGCCGCCGGATGCCCACGCTGGACCACACCAGCGCGCCGGGCGGGCACTGCGAGATCGAGTTCGCCGACTGCGAGGTCCCCGAGTCCGCGATCCTGGGCGCGGTGGGCCGCGGCCTCGACCTGGCCGCGGTCCGGCTGGCGCCCTCGCGGCTGGTGTTCTGCATGAACTGGCTCGGCCTTGCCGTGCGCGCCCAGCAGCTCACCGCCGAGCACATCAGCGGCCGGTACTCGTTCGGGGTGCCGATCGCCGACCACGGTCTGGCCCAGGGCCTCATCGCCGACAACGAGATCGACATCGCCGCCTCCCGCAGCCTGATCCGGTCCACCGCCGCCACCATCGACGAGCACGGCGCCGCCTCCGGCCAGGCCCGGCACGAGGCCTCGATCACCAAGACCTTCGTCTCCGAGGCGGTCTGGCGGGTGCTCGACCGCGCGGTGCAGCTGCACGGCGGTCTCGGTGTCTGCGAGGACCACCTGGTGGCCCGATTCCTGGTGGAAGCCAGGGCCTTCCGCATCTACGAGGGTCCGTCGGAGGTGCTGCGCGGGTCGATCGCGCGGCGCGTCCTGCGCGGACCGCGCTGAGAGGACATCCCCATGACCACCCGCAGCATCGCCGGATTCGGCGCCGCCTACCCCGCCCTCGACTTCGACGCCGTCGACTACGACTACCTGCGCGACGCCTCGCAGGCCCTGGTGCCGTTCGGCGCGCACGTCGGCACCAGGATCACCGAGATCTCCCCCGCCCGGTCGGTCGTCGAGATCCCGGCCGAACCGGTGATGTGCAACCACATGGGCACCGTGCACGCAGGCGCGCTGTTCACCGCCGCCGACATCGCGGGCGCCGCGGCCTTCGTCGGCGCGGCGGCGCACCGGCTGTTCACCGTCGACCGGCTGGTCCTGCGCGGCGGCACCGCCGCCTACCGCAAGCCCGCCCGTGGCCGCATCCGCGCCGTCGCCACCGTCGACGCCGACGGCCTGGCCGCGGTCCTGGCCGCGACCGAGTCCACCCGGTTCGAGCTGTCCGGCCGCGCCGAGCTGCTCGACGACAACGACGTGCTCACCGCCGAATTCACCTTCGACTACGTGTGCGATGTGCGCATCGCCGGAACGGACGCGTCATGACGACGACCACGCCCGACGCCACCACGATCGAGACCGCCGACGGTGTCCGCTTCACCGTGCGCTGGCTGGCCGCCGACGACCCCACCGCCCCGGTGGTGCTGATCCTGCCCGCCATGGCGATGAAGGCGCGCAACTACCAGTCGCTGGCCAAGGCACTGCACGCCACCGGCCTCTCGGTGGCGACCTGCGATCTGCGCGCGCACGGCGAGGCCGAGCCCGCGCTCGGTGAGCACACCGACTTCGGCTACCGCGAGATGCTCGAAATCGACCTGCCCGCCATCGTTTCCGCGGTCAACGGACGGTTCCCGCAGGCGCCGCTGCATCTGTTCGGGCACAGCCTGGGCGGTCAGCTCGCGCTGCTGTTCGCCGCCGCCGAACCCGAGCGCGTCGCCGGGGTCACCGTGATCGGCACCGGCACCGTGTTCTGGTGGGCGTTCGGCCCGCGCCGCTGGTTCGAGGCGCTGAGCCAGATCCAGTGGATCGGCCTGGTCTCGCGGGTCAAGGGGCACTGGCCCGGTGGCGTGCTGATCCCGGCGCCGATGCCGGGCGGGGTGATGGTCGACTGGTCGATCCACTCGCTCACCAGCTACTACCGCCCCAGCGGCAGCAAGCGCCGCTACAACACGCTGCTGGCGAACATGACCCTGCCGGTGCTGGCGATCTCGCTGTCGCAGGACGTGCTCGGCCCCAAGTCCAATGTCGACTTCCTGGTCTCACGGATGCCGTCCGCCGCGGTCACCCAGTGGCACCTCGACGAGAACTCCGCGGTCGCGCACCTGGACCACTTCACCTGGCTCAAGGACGCGCCCGCGATCGCGGCCGGCGTGTCGCAGTGGATCACCGCCGGCACCGCGCCGGCCTGAAGGAGAGACGTGGCACGACTGCAGATCGAAGCGGTGTCGAAGAAGTTCGATACCGACTACGCGGTGCGCGAGGTGAGCCTCGACATCGCCGACGGTGAATTCATGGTCCTGCTCGGCCCCAGCGGCTGCGGCAAGTCCACCCTGCTGCGGATGATCGCCGGGCTGGAGGAGCCGAGCGAGGGCCGGATCCTGGTCGGCGGCAACGATGTCACCGACGCGGTACCGCAGCGTCGCGACCTGGCGATGGTGTTCCAGAGCTACGCGCTCTACCCGCACCTGTCGGTGGCCAAGAACATCGGGTTCCCGCTGCGGGCCCGGCGCACGCCGCGCGCCGAGATCGCCCAGCGGGTCGCCGAGGTGTCGGCCACCCTGGAACTGTCCGCGCTGCTCGACCGCAAGCCGGTCGCACTCTCCGGCGGCCAGCGCCAGCGCGTCGCGCTGGCCCGCGCCATGGTCCGCGACCCCGGTGCGTTCCTGATGGACGAACCGCTGTCGAACCTGGACGCCAAGCTGCGCAGCGCGACCCGCGCCGAACTCATCGCCCTGCACCAGCGACTGGGCGCGACGTTCCTCTACGTCACCCACGACCAGGTCGAGGCGATGACGATGGCCTCGCGCATCGCGCTGCTCAACGAGGGCCGGGTCGAACAGTGCGGCACCCCCGCCGAGCTCTACGACCAGCCCCGCTCCACCTTCGTCGCCGGGTTCCTCGGCTCACCACCGATGAACCTGTTCCCCGCGGTCGTCTCATCGCGCGGCGGTGCCCTGCGGGTGACGGCCGACGGTGTCGACGCCGCGCTCGGCATCACCGACGAACTCGACACCGCCACCGCCGTGATCGCCGGCATCCGCCCCGAGCGCCTGCGCATCGACGCCACGGCGGGCGCCGTGCGCGGCCGGGTGCGGATGGTCGAGAACCTCGGCAGCGAGGAGCTGGTGCACCTCGACGCGGGCACGACAAGCCTGTGCGTGCGCGCGCCGCGCCCGGCCGGGGTGCACGTCGGCGAGGACATCGCCGTGCGGGTCGACCCCGCCGACATCCACCTGTTCGATCCCGACACCGGCCTGCGCCTGACCTGGCGAGCGCCGCAATCGGAGTCGATCCCCAGCCAGGACGCGGCTGCCGTGCCCGTCCCCTGATTCACCGCACGAACCGTTGATGAGGAGAACCACCATGAAACGCACCCTGCCCATCCTGGGCGTGGTGTTCACCACCGCCGTCGCCCTGAGCGGCTGCGGTCTGGGCGGCACCGTGTCCTCGGACACCACGACGACCGCGCAGATTCCGGAGCTGACGCCCGACCAGCAGGTCTCGATCGTGTTCGAGTCCTACAACTACGGGCTCGCCGGCGCCTGGACCGACACGTTCAACGCGCTGATCGCCGATTTCGGCAAGAAGTACCCCAACATCAAGGTCACCGCGCAGAAGCCGCAGGGCAACAGCCCGAACCCGGCCACCGACACCATCTCCAGCATCCAGAACCAGATGGTCGCGGGCACCCCGCCCGACGTGGCCCAGCTCGGCTTCTCCGACCTGGACTTCACCGTGCACCAGCTGCAGGCCAAGCCGCTCGACACCCTGGTCGGCAAGCAGGAGGTGGCCCGCAACTTCGACGGCAAGCACGCCTACGCCCCGCGCGCCCGCGTCCTCGACGACTGGGACGGCCACACCTACGGCGTGCCCTTCGTCTTCTCCACCCCCGTGCTGTACCTGAACGCGTCGCTGTTCACCGAGGCCGGGCTGGATCCGGCCAAGCCGCCCGCCACCTGGGCCGACGTCGCGACCGCGTCGAAGCAGATCGTCGACCGCACCGGCAAGGGCGGCGTGTACATCGACTGCCTCACCAAGACCGCCAAGGACTGGTGCTTCCAGTCGCTGGTGCGGTCCAACGGCGGCCGGGTCATCTCCGAGGATCGCCGCACCCTCACCTACGCGGCCGCCCCGGTCGTCGAGGTGACCAAGATGGCGCAGGACCTGGTGACCACGGGCAGCATGCCCAAGCTGAACCAGAAGCAGGGCTACGAGGCCTTCGCGCGCGGCGAGATCGGCATGATCCTCGAGACCAGCGCCATCCAGGGCACCTTCGTCACCGGCGCCAAGGACAAGTGGGACCTGCAGTCGGCGCCGATGCCGTCCTTCGCGGGCAAGCCCACCGTGCCCACGAATTCCGGTGCGGGCCTGCACATCCTGTCCAACGATCCGGCCAAGCAGCGCGCCTCCTGGGAGCTGATCAAGTTCCTCACCAGCGAGGAGTCCTACATCAAGATCTCGCAGAACATCGGCTACCTGCCGCTGCGCACCGGGCTGCTCGACCAGCCCGACGGCCTGAAGGACTGGGCCGCCAAGAACCCGCTGCTGAAGCCGAATGTCGCCCAGCTGGGCACCATGGAGCCCTGGGTCTCCATGCCCGGCAACAACTACCTGCAGATGCGCGACGGCATGATGGATGCCGTCGAGGCCGTCGTGTTCCAGGGCAAGGACCCCCAGTCCACGCTGACCGCTGCGCAGGCAGAGGGCACCAAACTCCTGCCGGTCGCATGAGAGGTCAACGGCCGAAGGCGGCAGCGCAGCGTAACCACGCAGGCCGTCCGAGCATGCGAATGGATGCAGCATGAGCGATCTGACCATCGTCCAGCTCACCGATACCCACCTGCGCCCGGCCGGTGAGCTCGTCCACGGTGTCGTCGACACCGACGCGAACCTCTCCCGGGTGCTCACCCACCTGCGCGAGGCCGGGCAGCACGTCGACGCCCTGGTGCTCTCGGGTGACCTGTCCGACAACGGGTCACCCGAGGCGTACCGGCGGCTGCGGGCGGCCGTCGAGCCGGTCGCGGCCGAGATCGGCGCCGAGATCGTGTATGTCATGGGCAATCACGACGAACGCGCCGCCTTCGGCGAGGAGCTGCTGGATCTGGCTCCCGGCTCGGTGGACACCTCGCTGCCGCACGATCGCACCGTCGAGGTCGCCGGCCTGCGCATCATCGCGCTGGACAGCACCACGCCGATGCGGCACGAGGGCAGGCTCGAACTCGAGCAGCTGGCCTGGCTGAGTGTGCAGCTGCGCACGCCCGCCCCGCGGGGCACCGTGCTGGTGCTGCACCATCCGCCGCTGCCCTCCCCCGTCGCCACCGCCGACTTCCTCAAGCTCGAGGACGCCGACCGGCTGGCGGAGGTGCTCGCGGGGTCCGATGTCCGGATGATCCTGTGCGGGCACAACCATCTGACGGCCGCCGCGTCGGTCGCGGGGATTCCGGTGTGGATCGGGCCCGCGCTGTCGTACCGGATCGATCCGATGCCCCCGGCGGGCAGGCACCGCGGGTTCACCGGATTCGGCTACAGCCGGATCGATGTGGTCGGCTCGACGGTGCTGGCCACCGCGATCGAGGCGACCCCGGCCACCGCGGTCTACGACCGGCCGGAGGCCGAGGTGCTCGAGCAGCTCGCGGCGATCGCCGCGCGGACGCGGTGACATGTTCGTCATCGACGACAGGCAGGACCCGGCGCAGGCGGCGATCATCGCCCCTGCGGCGGGTCCGCGCCGGTTCACCCGGCGCAAGGCGCTGCGCCTGATCGCGCCGTACCTGTATCTGGCGCCCGCGGTGGTGCTGCTGGTGGTGTTCACCTACCAGCCGCTGGTGCAGGCGGTGCAGCTGTCCACGGTGTCGTGGAACCTGCTGCCGACCGCCCCGATGAAGGCGGTCGGCACCGCCAATTACTCCCGGCTGCTGGATCTTCCGGCGTTCTGGGGCTCGCTGGGCCGGACCGCGACGCTGATCCTGGGCCTGCTGCCGTTCACGGTGGTGCTGCCGGTACTGATCGCGCTGGCCAGCCGGAAGGTGCAGGGCCGGGCCCGCACCGTCTATCAAGCGCTGGTCTTCGCGCCGTTCCTGGTCGCGCCGGTCGCGGCGGCGGCGGTGTGGCGCTGGCTGCTGCATCCCGGGTCCGGATTCGTCGACCAGCTGGTCGATTCCGGCCGCAACTGGGTCTACGACGCGTCCACCGCGCAGGCGGTGATCGTGCTGATCACCGGCTGGCAGCTGCTCGGTTTCGCGGTGCTGGTGGTGTGGGCCGGTCTGGCAGGCATCAGCGGCGACTACAGCGAGGCCGCGCAGGTCGACGGCGCGACGCCGGGACAGATCCGGCGCTGGATCACCCTGCCGCTGCTGTCGCCGACGCTGCTGTTCCTGGTGCTCACGACCGTGCTGCTCAGCCCGACGCTGTCGTTCCCGCTCATCGACTCGATGACCCAGGGCGGGCCGTCGCAGGCCACGACCAACATCTACTACCTGCTCTGGGACTACGCGTTCCACAGCTTCGACGCCGGCCTGAGCGCGGCGGCGGGTGTGCTGTTGTTCGTCGGGTTCGGCGCACTGGCGGCCGTGCTGGTCTGGATCTCGGAAAAGGTTGCCGTTCATGATGATTGATCGTCTCCGCCAGGCGGGCAGCCACCTGCTGCTCGCCGGGACGGCGCTGGTGTGCGTGTTCCCCATCTACTGGTTGTTCGCCACCGCGCTGCGCAGGCCGCAGGACGTCACCTCGCTGTCGCCGCTGCCGTGGCCGCTGTCGATCGACAACTATCTCGACGCGGCGCACAAGGTCGATGTCACCGGACTGATCGTCAACACGTTCGTGGTGGCGATCCTGTCCGCGGCGGGCCAGCTGCTGATCGCGCTGCTGGCGTCCTACGCGTTCGCGATGTACACCTTCCCGCTGCAGCGGCTGATGTACCTGGCGTTCGTGGGCGTCTGGCTGGTGCCGTTCCAGGTCACCATGCTGCCCAACTACATCCTGCTCAACCGGTTGGGGCTGATCAACACGTTGATCGGCTGTGTGCTGCCGACGCTGTGCTCGGCGCTGGCGGTCCTGCTGTTGCGCCAGCACATGAACGCGTTCCCGAAGGAGCTCGTCGCCGCCGCCAAGATCGACGGCCGGTCCTCCTGGGCGATCCTGTGGACGGTGGTGGTGCCGAATCTGCGTCCTGCCCTCGCCGCGCTGGGCATCCTGCTGTTCATCAACGCCTGGAACGAGTACTTCTGGCCCGCGGTCGTGCTGCGTCAGTCCAACGATGTGCTCCAGCTCGGTCTGCGCAGTTTCATGGGCACCGAGGGCGACCAGTGGGGGCCGATGATGGCGCTGGCGAGCCTGGCGTGCCTGCCGGTTCTGCTGCTGTACCTGGTGTTGCAGCGCCACATCGTCAACGCCTTCGTCCGGTCGGGTCTCAAGTGAGTCGGCGGAAGGGCGCGATCAGCTGGTCGAGGTAGCCGACCGGATAGTCGGGATGCGCCGCCATGCCGAGCTGTTCGGAGGTGAACCGGCGCTGCGGATCGTAGCTGTAGGTGCGCAGCAGGTGGTCCCAGAGCAGGGTGAACAGGCCGAAGTTGACGTCGCCGACCCCGGCCCATTTGAGGTGATGGAAGCGGTGTCCCTCGTTGAGGGCGAGCACGTATTTCAGCGGCCCGACGCGGTAGTCGGCGTTGGAGTGCTGCAGCAGCAGCTGGACGGCCACGGCCAGGGCCAGTGCGGCGGCGACGTCGACCGGCAGGCCGAGCAGGATCAGCGGGGCCACGCCGGCGGCCATCTCGGCGGTCTGGTGCAGCGGGTGCTTCATCAGGCCGTTGAGCCCGTAGAATCGGGTGACGCTGTGGTGCACGGCGTGGAAGCGCCACAGCACCCCGATCTTGTGACTGGCCAGGTGCACCAGGGTGATTCCCGCGTCCGCGATCAGGACGGCGAGGACCACCTGGAGCACGAACGGCCAACTACCCGGCCATACCCCCGGCGCGGGCACGATCGCGGCGAGCAGCGGGATCACCGCGACGCTCACCAGGATCAGCGTCTCGTTCACCACCGCGTGCACCCGGTCGCGGACGCTATCGGCCTTGGTCCCGTTCCAGTCCGGTTCGTACGGGATCACCCGTTCGACCACGAACGAGGTCGCGATCGCCACCGCGAGCACGAGCAGCAGCCAGGGCTTCGGGGCGTGGGCGGCGGCGAGGGCGATGCCGATGCCGTTGAGCCCCACCAGCATCCACGGGACGTATCCGTAGCGGGCGAGGCGGCGCACAGTGAGCTTCATGCCCTCAGCCTGGGCGCCGGTCCCCCGTCGGCGCTTGAACGATTCGGCTGCCGCCGAGCTCCCGGACCAGCGCGCCGGTCAGGGCCGACGGCGGCAGGCCGAAGATCTCCCGGCAGGTGCGGGTGAGGTGCGCGCTGTCGGCGAAACCGGTCGCGTGCGCGATCGTGGTCAGATCCTGCCCGGCCCGCGCGAGCTCGGCGGCGTCCATCAGCCGCAGCCACAGGATGTAGCGGCGCAGCGGCAGCCCGACCTGGGCGGTGAACAGGTGGGTGAGCCGGCTCGCCGACAGGCCGACGACGGCGGCGACCTCCCCGGTGCGCACCGGTCCGCGCGCCACCATCGCGGGCAGCGCGGCCACCGCGGCCACGACCGCCGGATGCCGCGGGCGGGCGGCGCCACCGCCCGCCGCCGCGAAGGTGGTCAGCAGGTCGTCGACGAAGGCCGCCGTCGAGGCGATCCGCCGGGCGGGGTCGCGCAGGGCGGGGCCGCCGCACCAGCCCGAGGTCGCGACCCGCAGCACCGCCCCGCGACCGGCCGGGGAATCGGGGTCGAGGAACACGACGATCCCGGTCGCACCGCCGGTGTCGATGCGGTGCTCGGTGTCGGGCGGGATCACGATCTCGGCCCCGGTGTGGGCCCGGCCGTCGCCGTCGACCACGGTCACCGGCGCGTCGGCGACGACGATCTGCACGGCGTGATGGGCGTGGCTCCGCGTCCCGCCGATCGTGCCGGTGAAGGCGAGCACGCCGGGACGGAGCACCGCCCCGGCACCGTGCCAGGCCACCTCGCTCCCGGCACCGGGCACCCGTGGTGTCACTGCCGGTAGGTCGCCAGGAAGCGGCCGATGCGCTCGATGATGGCCTCGAGCTCGTCGGCGTGCGGCAGGGTGACGATGCGGAAGTGGTCGGGACGCGGCCAGTTGAAGCCGGTGCCCTGGACGATGTGCAGCTTCTCCTGCAGCAGCAGATCGAGGACGAACTTCTCGTCGTCGTGGATGCGGTACATGTCCAGGTCGATACGCGGGAAGGCGTAGAGCGCGCCCTTCGGCTTCACGCACGAGACACCGGGGATGGCGTTGAGGGCTTCCCAGGCGCGGTCGCGCTGCTCGCGCAGGCGCCCGCCGGGCAGGGTGAGGTCGTAGATGCTCTGATGCCCGCCGAGCGCGGCCTGGATCGCCTGCTGCGCGGGCACATTCGCACACAGCCGCAGTCCGGCGAGCATGGTCAGGCCCTCGAGATAGCTCGCGGCGTGCTGGGTGGGCCCGGAGACCACCAGCCAGCCCGAACGCAGGCCGGCGGCGCGGTAGTTCTTCGACAGGCCCGAGAAGGTCAGGCACAACAGGTCGGGGGCGAGCGAGGCGACAGCGGTGTGCTCGAGATCGTCGTAGTAGATCTTGTCGTAGATCTCGTCGGCGAACACGACCAGGTTGTGCCTGCGGGCGATCTCGAGGATCTCGCGCAGTACCTCCGGCGGATATACCGCGCCGGTGGGGTTGTTCGGGTTGATCAGCACGATGGCGCGGGTGCGGTCGGTGATCTTGGCGGTGATGTCGGCCAGGTCGGGGTACCAGTCGGCGCCCTCGTCGCACAGGTAGTGCACCGGGGTGCCGCCGTTGAGGGCGGTCGCGGCGGTCCACAGCGGGAAGTCCGGGGCGGGGACCAGGACCTCGTCGCCGTTCTCGAGCAGCGCGGTCATCGCCATCATGATCAGCTCGGAGACACCGTTGCCGAGGAAGACCTCCTCGACGCTCACGTCGTCGACGCCCAGGGTCTGGTAGTACTGCACCACCGCGCGCCGGGCCGAGAGCAGGCCCTTCGACGAGCTGTAGCCGGTGGAGGTGGGCAGCGTCCGGACCATGTCCTGCAACAGGTCCGGGGGCGCGTCGAAGCCGAAGAGCAGCGGGTTGCCGGTGTTGAGCTTGACGACGTGATGCCCCTCGGCCTCGAGCCGAGCCGCCTCCTCGGCGACCGGGCCGCGGATCTCGTACGACACTCCCGACAGCTTGCTGGACTGTTTGACCTGCATGAACATCCCTCCGAGGCGTGGTTGCCGCACACACTACTTGGTATTTCCAAGATTTCACTTGGTTTTTCCAAGCCCATGGTTAAGGTAGTACATGTGCCACGCCGAAGCTACGCCCACTACTGTTCGGTCAGCCGCGCCCTGGATCTCGTCGGCGACCGCTGGACCCTGCTCGTGGTCCGCGAACTGACCGCGGGCCCGCGCCGCTACAGCGATCTGCTCGCCGATCTCCCCGGGATCAGCACCGACATGCTGGCCACCCGGCTCAAGGACCTGGAGCGCGACGGCATCCTCGTCCATCATCGCAACGGGATGCGGTCCAGCTACGAGCTGACCGACTCGGGCCGCGCCCTGCGCCCGGTCCTCGACGCCCTGTCCGCCTGGGGCGCTCCCCTGCTCGGCGATCGCGCCCCGACCGATGCCGTACGCGCGCACTGGCTGGCGCTGCCGCTGGGCCACGCCGTCGCCGAGCTCGTCCCCGCGGGCACAGTCACCGTGCACATCGGCGAGACCGTGCTGCACTACGTGATCACCGCCGAGGGCGTCACCCACCACGACGGTCCCGCGTCGGCCCCGGACCACGAACTGCGGCTGGAGCTGGCCGAGGCCACCGAGATCGCCACCGGCGCCCGCTCACTGACCGGCTGACGGCGGTTCCGGTCAGTCCCCGGCGACCGAGAGTTCGGCGCAGGTCGCCGCATCCGGTGCGGTCTCGGCCAGGAAGACGGTCTGCGCGGTCATCCGGAACCCGGACATCCGCTCTCGGAAGACCTCGATGGACTCCTCCGGGTGCACCGAGTCGATCACCGCGTGCGGCCCGAAGGCGTTGAACTGGTGGCTCACTCCGCGCGGGATCTGCATGTCCACGAACGAGCACGGCGGCACGACGAGGTTGTAGCGGGTCCGGTGCTGCCCCGGCGGCAGGTCGGGCAGGTCGTCGGTGAACTGGTCGGGCCGGAACGGGGTCACGCCCTCGACGTGGGTGACCTCGAACGGGGACAAGCTGCTGACCCGGATGTGGGTGCCGGGTCCGGTCATCATCCGCACGAAGCGCAGGCCGGTGTGCAGGTGCATCCGCGAGCAGATCCCCCGCTCGGTGACGTCGTAGAAGTCCATCAGGTACCGGTCGGCGAAGAAGCCGTCGAAGGGCTTCTCGATCATGTAGACGTCGCCCTCCTCGAAGGTCTGCGCGCGGACGATGCCGTCGGCGTCCGGCGTGGTCGCGGCGTGGACGGTCTTGGCCGTGCGGACGATCTCGGCGAAGGTCCGCACCACCACCAGCGCGACCTCGGCGGGCAGACTCGCCACCGGGGTCACCGTGTTGCGGCCCGCGTCGGCGAAGTTCGCCACGTCGTGGATCTCGTTCTCGTCGTCCGCGGCGTGCTTGATCCTCGGTGCGGCCATACGGTGGTGACTCCTCGCGCTCAGGTGACCTCGAAGGCACGCAACCACAGTTCCAGCGAGAGCACCAACCACAATTTGCCGCCCTGGCGGGGCAGCAGCGCGCCGTCGCCGCGCAACCAGGCGCGGATGGTGTCCTCGCGGAAGAGCCCGCGCGCCCGAGCGGACCGGCCGAGCAGCAGCTCGTGCCCGAGATCGCGCAGCGGACCGGCCAGCCACTGCTGCACCGGTACCCGCATGCCGCTCTTGGGCCGGTCGACGATGGTGGCGGGCAGCAGGTCCCGGACGGCTTCCTTGAGAATCCATTTCTCGGTGGCGCCGGCGAGTTTGAGCCGCGGCGGCACCCGGAAGGCGTGGTCGACGACGGCGCGGTCGAACAGCGGCGCCCTGCCCTCCACGCCCGCCGCGGCGGTGAGCCGTTCGACCTTGGTGAGGATGTGGTGAGCGCCCTTGGTGCGCAGGTTCGTGTGCAGCAGCTGATTGAGCAGGCTCGTCATCGGCCCCGGGGTGAGCAGGGGCGTGAGCAGGTCGGTGAGCGGCGGGGCGCCGTCGAGTGCGGCGAGCGCGTCACGGCTGAGCAGGACCGGCAGGTCACCGAGACATTTGCGGTAGCTGTCGAGGTAGGCGGCGGCGCGGGCCACCGGGTCCGGATCGTCGCGGGTGAGTTCGAAGATCAGCATCGGCAGGTTCTTGGGACCGCCGAAGACCGGGTCGCCACCCTCGCCGTTGAGGACCACGCGCGCGCCGTCGGCCGCGGCGGCCTCGGCCAGCAGCAGATTGGGGACGGTCAGCGGATCGCCGACGGGACAGTCGAGCAGGGCCACGGTGTCGGCGAGGCGGGCCGCGACGGTCTCCCCCGGCACGGTCAGCACCCGGTGCTCGGTGTGACAGTGCGCGGCGACCAGGCCGGAGTAGGCGAGTTCGTTGGGCGTGGTCCCGGTGAAGGCGATGGAGTAGGTCCGGACCGGGTGGTCGTGGCGCTTGGCGGCCAGCGCGGTGACCAGGCTGCTGTCGATTCCGCCGGAGAGCAGCACGCCGACCGGCTCACCCGCGGGCAGCCGCCGCGCGGTCGCGTCGTCGAGCAGGGCGCGCAGGGCCAGCGCATGCTCGGCGGCGGGCAGGTCGTCGACGGATTCGGCTGGCTCCCAGTAGGTTTCCTCGACCGAAGTGCCATCGGGGCGTAACCGGAGGCAGCGGCCGGGCAGCGCCTCGTGCACGTCGCGGAAGAAGGTGTCGCGGCCGGGCAGGTAGGCGAAGGTGAGGAAGGAACGCACGGCGGGCAGGTGCAGTCCGGTGCGCAACGCGGGCCAGTTCGCCACCGCGCGAATAGATCCCGAGGCCGCCCACGCGTCGCCGGCGCGGGCGTAGAACAGGGTGCGGGTGCCCACGTGGTCGCGGACCAGGACCAGGTCGGGGCCGTCGGTGATCGCCAGCGCGAACATGCCGTCCGCCCTGGCGATGCCCGCGGTGCCGAACTTCGCGTAGAGGCATAGCAGCAGGTCGCCGTCGGCGCAGTCCGGTCGCGGCGCGTCGGCACCGAGCGCGGTGCGCAGCGCCCGCGCGTTGAACAGGGTGACCGCGCCGACAGCCTGGTACTCCTCCGCGGTGAAATGCTCTGCCGCCGCAGAGGATCCGGTGAGCAGGCCGAGGGCGCTCCCGGTGCCCACCGCGACCGGGTCGCCGCCGACGGCGCGGACGGCACCGGCCGGGTCGGCGGGGGTCAGGAAGGCGCACCAGCGCGACATCAGTACTCCCTCATCCGAAGTCGCCGCCGTCGTCGCCGGAGTCGTCGCTCCAGGTGCCGTAGTCGTCGGAACCGCCGCCGCCGGAATCGCTCGACGAGGACGCCGCCGCCTGCCTGCGCAGTTCCTCTTCCTCGGCCGCGGAGAGGAACTCGGGCGGCATCACCAGCGCGCCAAGCAGCGCGCCACCGGCGACCGCGGCGAGGATGGTGCCGACCCGGCCGCCGAAGGAGGAGCGGTTCACGGTGAGGACGCCGTCGCCCCACAGGGTGCGGCCGTAGCCGGATTCCCGGCCGTAGAGCACCCGGCCGTCGGCGTAGGTCCGCTTCACCAGGGTGCGCCCCAGCGGTTCGTCGCGGCCGGAGCCACCGCGGTCGTCCCGCCACGATACGAAACCCGCTCCGCGCGTGCGCCATTCGCGGTGACCGTCGGAGTAGTGCCGGTGCACGGTGCCGTCGGCGAGGAGTTCATCGGTGTAGGTGACGTGCTGTCGCACCGACATGGTCCGGTCCTTTCATGCGGTGGGCCAGGTGAGGAAACCGGTGGTGCGCAGGCGACGCCACTGCGTCGCGGTGTCGGGAATCCGCACCTCACGGACCAGACGGTGCACGGTGCGCAGCAGGGCGGCGGGTCGCACCGCCGCGAGCTCGACGCCGCGGCCGTGGCGCAGCCAGTCCTGTTCCCACGGATCGACCACGGCGTCGATGGTGCGGGGCGCGGGTGCCGACCGGTGGGTGGCGTGCAGGGTGCCCGCCTGCCGGGGACGCAATCCCAGGGGAACCACCCGGACGCCGTCCGGGATCGGTGTCAGCGCGCGCACGCGATCGGGAAAGGTCAGTCCGTGCGGGGTCGCGTCGTGGAGCAGGAACACCGCCGACCGCTCGACCAACGTCAGCATGCCCGCCACACGCGGGTCCAGCGGCAGTTCGTCGGCGCCGACCACCGGGCAGGCGGATTCCATCGGAATGCCGTTGACGCGCAACATCTGGGCGATCTCGGTCGATTCGCACACCAGGAGCCGGGGCAGGCCGTAGTCGAACAGGTCCGGTTCCGTCGTGTGCCGACCGGCGGGCCGGGTCCGGGGCGGTTCGGGTGCGAGCAGGCCGGGTACCGGACCGTGCGCGGCCAGCGCGGCGCGAAAGTCCGGATAGCGCACGGGAGCCGGGACGGTGAAGGCGGGGCGGCGGAGCCCGCGCGGCAGCGGCAGCAGGACGCGGCAGACCTCGTAGTAGAGCTGACGCTCGGTGAATCGCAGGTCGCCGGGCGCACCGGCCCGTCGCACCGCGATCCGCACCGCCCGGCGCAGGACCGCCGAGGTCACCGGGTCGGCCACGTCAGGAACCCCACCGCCGCGGCGCGCCGCCGATCCGGATCCAGCGCCCGCTCGACCCGATCCACCGCCCTGCCCAGCGCCGCGAGGAGGGCGGCGGGTGGCACCGACGCCAGCGGCGTCTGCCAGCCGTCGGCCAGCCAGGCGCGTTCCTCCGCCGTCAGTCGCTCGCCGCCGATCCGGGCCAGGTCGTCGGCGGTGGGCCTGCCCTCGCGCAACCGGATCGCCTTCGCCTTGCCGAGCACCGCGCGCGGCGCGAGCCCGACCGGGACCACCCGGGCGCCGAGCGCGGCGCGCGCGGCGGCGACGTAGGTGATGCCGGGGACGCTGGCGTCGTGCAGGACCAGCACGGGGACACCCGGCGGCAGTTGATCGATCCGGCCGACCGGCGCCATACCCCAGAGTCCGGTGACATTGTTGGCCGAAAGACAGGTCAGCACAGTGCTGTCCGGGCACAGCACCGCGAACCGCGGGCGGGCGGGCAAGGGCGGCAGCGGGGTCCGGCCATCGACCGAACCCGCGGGCGGCGCACCGTAGACCTGGATCCACCGGGCGACCACGAACTGCTCGAATCGGGCGTAGGTGACCGGCATCGGCACCAGGGTGGTCGCCAGATACCGGGGCCGCAGCGCGGTCAGCAGGACGTTCACCCCCACCAGCGCGGCCACGCCCGCGCCGAGCGCGAGGGCCCAGTAGACGAGCCCGGTGACTGCCAGCGCGAAGATCACGATGCCGAGCGCGATCGAGACTCCCATCCGAATGCCGAAGAACGTCTCCCCCGGGTCGCGGAGGCGTCCCCGCGCCGCGGCGTACCAGAGTTGCGGCAGCGTGTAGCGCAGATTCCGGCCGTCCCCGAGCCGGTCGATCAGCCTGCGCATCCGGAGGTCGTGCAGCCGGAACGGGCTCTCCTTCGGTTCGAGCGCGAACAGCCGCCCGCATTTCGCGCAGGTACGCTTTCCGCGTTCGCGGTGCAGCACGTTCTTGCCGCAGTGCGGGCAGATCATCGCGCGTCGACCTGTCCGCCGCATGGCCGCGCGGCCCGCTCGATCCTCACAGGTACGGCATACCGGATCCACCGGAATTCCGCGACCGCACCACACGAACCGCCGGTGACGTCCGGGCCAATTCGGGCGATGCCGCCGAAGGCCTACGTTCCCCGGCCGGATCGGTCCGGCCGTGCTCGCAGGGTTTCAGGCGGGCTCGAGCACCGGCCCGGCCTCGGTGGCGGTGGCCGCCGGTTCGTGGCCGGGGAGCCCGGTGGCGACGAGGGCGCCGAGCCCGAGCACCGCGACCACCAGGACCCACACGGCGGTGGCCGAGGCGTGCGCCGCGAGCACGCCCGCCGCCAGCGCGCCGACACTCCCGCAGATCCGCAGGGCGAGCGACTGGACCGACAGGACGGTGGCGCGTTCCCCGGCCGTCGCGGCGCGGTGGGTCAGCGTGTCCAGCAACGGTTCCGGTGCTCCGAGCGCGAGGTAGACGCCCACATAACCGGCGGCGACCACCAGCAGCATGGGGGTGCCCAGCGCGGCGACGGCGACCGCGGTCAGCACCAGCGCGAGGACGACCGTGCGCCGGACGGAGCCGAGCAGCCGCGTCAGTGTGGGCGAGGCCGCCGATCCGGCCGCCATCGCGAAGCCGCCGAGCGCGGTGAAGACGGCGAAGGCGCCGACGGCCCGGCTGTCCCCACCGAGGCTCGCCGCGATCTGCAACGGCGCGAGCAATTCGACCGCCGCCAGCACGACGCCGATGACCCCGCACAGCACGGTGATGCGGCGCAGCACACCGACGCGGGCGCAGGTGTCGATGCCGACCCGCACCGTGCACGGGATATCGGCGAGCACCGCGCGGAGATCGGCGCGCGGACGGCGGACGGTCTCCCCGACCCAGGCCAGCTGGACCACGATCCGGACCACGATGACGCCCGCGGCCGCGAGATAGGGCAGCGAGAGCGCGAGCACCGGCCCAGCCGACGGCAGCGGGACCAACGCCGCCAGCGCGCCACCGGCCAGCGCACCCACGGCGAGGGCGATCGACCCGGCGGTGCGGCCGTGCGCGAACGCGGACGTGAGATCCGTGTCCTCGTCCACGGCGTGCACGGCGTCGACGTACCAGGCCTGCAGCGGCCCGGAGTCCAGCGCCCGGCCCGCGGCCTCGAGCAGGATCCCGGCGGCGAGGACGAGCACACCGGTGCCGATCCCGAGCGAGATCGTCGACACCAGGAACAGCAGGGAGGCGGCGATCAGCACCGGGCGCCTGCCGACGACGTCGGCGAGCCCGCCGGTCGGCAGTTCGAGGGCGGCGGCGGTCAGACCGTAGGCCGCGAGCAGGGCGCCCATCGTCGCCATGTCGATCCCACGCGCGGCCAGCAGCAGGATGAGCACCGGGGCGCAGAGCCCGGTCGGCAGCCAGCCGAGGACGTTCAGCACCACGTAGCGTCGGGTGAGGGTCGGGATGGTCGCGGTCACGCGATGGCCTCCGGGCGGGAGTCGAGGACGGTGGTCGGGAGCGCGCCGGGGCGCTTGCTGAAGCGATTGCGGTGCCAGCGCACGTCGGTGACGGGAACGGCGAGCCGCAGCTCGGACAGGCGCGGGAGCAGCACCCCGAGCAGGACCTGCGCCTGCTTGCGGGCCAGGGTGGCGCCGGGGCAGTAGTGCGGGCCGTGTCCGAAGGCCAGATGCTTGGCGTCGGCGCGGGTCGGATCGAGGCGATCGGGATGGTCGAAGCGGTCCGGGTCGCGATTGGCGGCGACCAGATCCACCACGACGGCGCTGCCCGCCGGGATGACGATGTCACCGATCGGCACGTCGTCCAGGGCGAACCTGGTCCAGGTGCCCTGGGTGGGGGTGAGGTAGCGGAACAGCTCCTCGACGGCCGCCGGCAGCGATTCCGGCCGCCGGGCCAGCGCGCACTGGAGCCGGGGCGCCATCAGGAGGGTGAAGACGGACATGCTGACGAAGCTGACCGTCGTCTCGTAGCCGGCGACGATCATCAGCGCGGCCGTGCCGACGGCTTCGGCGTCCGAGAGCCGGCCCGCGGCTCTGGCCGCGGCGAGCTCACTGCTCAGATCATCGGTGGGCTGCTCGGCCCTGGTGGCCAGCAGCGCGGCCAGGTAGGTGTCCAGGGCGGCGGTGCCCGGCTCGCTGACCTCGGGATCGGGCATGGTCGACGCCTCGGCCCACGCGAGCACTCGGTCACGGTCGGCGTCGGGGACCCCGAGCAGGTCGCAGGTCACGGAGAACACCAGCGGAAGCACGAACTCGGCGACCAGGTCGCCGCCGCCGCGCGCGAGGAGCGCGTCGAGCAGGCCGGTGGCCCGCCCCCGCATGCGCTCGACGGGGTCGTCGTAGCGGCGCGGCGTGAGCGTCGGCGCCACCGCGCGCCGGAGCCGGGTGTGCCGCGCCCCGTCGCACATCTGCATGCTCGTGCTGTGGCGCTGCGTCGCCGCGGGCTGCGCGGCGATATCCGCGTGCCGGTCCGCACCGTTGGCCGGATCATTCGACATCCGCCGGTCCGCGAGCAGCTGGAGCGCGGCGTCGTATCCCGTGACGAGATATCGGTTGTCCGCCAGCGCGCGGACAGATTCGATAGGTCTGACGCTCAAAGGAATTCCTGCCTTCACGGTCTGGGGGCGAAGCCGAGTACCTCGCCCCCGGCGACGGCCGAACGGACGATCAGTACCGGTAGGCGTAGATGTGCGAGGACCGATCGGCATCGTCAGCGGGGAGCGCGAAGAGTGCCTCGAGCGCGTCCAGCTCGCGAGCGATTTCGGTGTCGAGGAGTTCGATGGTGGTGTGCATTTCTTTGTTCCCTTTCTTCGTTTCCGTCGCCGTGTGCGTCGGTACATAAAGTCTCGGGAATTACCGCGCCTCCGAATAGAAACCCTGGGGTGCGGAATTAATCACCCCCGCTCCTGACCTCGGAATTGCGGAATGCGTTAACCCGGCGGCGACCGGCCACGATCGCGCCGGTGGCCGCGCTGGTCCCGACGCCCTACGCGCGCGCCCACCCACGAGGAGGTCGGCAAGCCCCGGGGGTCAGGGCTACGACACGCTGGATTGCCGTGTCTACTAAGGGCATTCGATCGGCGCCGGGTCGCCCACGAACACCGCGGACCTCTGGATCCGGGTCGAGACGACCGACGGCACCCAGCATCGACGACGAATACCTCTTCGACGTACTCGATGGAAATCTCTCGGTGCTGGTCGTGCTCATCTCAGGCGGAAATAGCGGCGAAATGCTCCGCCCCCGACGCTCCCGTGCGGTACGCCGGGGGCGGCACCGACCGCCCGTTCGTCAGCGGGCGCCTGCGGTGGCCGGGGCCGTGAAGGTGCCGATGAGGGCGGTGTCGTGGGTGGCGGCGCGGAAGCGGGGGTGGTCGAGGATGTCGTGCAGGAAGTCGGTGGTGGTGGCGACACCGGTACCGGTGATGGTGGTCTCGGCCAGCGCACGGCGCATCCGGGCGATGGCGGCGGGGCGGTCGGGGGCCCAGACGACGACCTTGGCGAGCAGCGAATCGTAGTGCGGGGGAATCGCATAGCCCGGCCGGACATGGGTGTCGACCCGCACGAACTGACCGCCGGGCAGCGCGCACTCGACGAGAGTGCCCGCCGCCGGGGCGAATTCGCGTTCCGGGTCCTCGGCGTTGATCCGGCACTCGATCGAGACCCCGCGCGGGCGCAGGTCGGCCGGCAGGGCCAGCGGTTCGCCCGCCGCGATGCGCAGCTGCTCGGCGACCAGGTCGACGCCGGTGACCATCTCGGTGACCGGATGCTCCACCTGCAACCGGCAGTTGACCTCCATGAAGTAGAACTGCTCGTCGGGGCCGAGCAGGAACTCCACGGTGCCGGCGCCGACATAGCCCGCCGCCGCGCAGCCGCGCACGGCCGCGGCGCCGATCCGCTCGGCGAGCTCGGCGGACAGGCCGGGGGCCGGGGATTCCTCCACCAGTTTCTGGTGCCTGCGCTGCAGCGAGCAGTCGCGCAGGCCCAGGTGCGCGACGGTGCCGTGGGTGTCGGCGAGGATCTGCACCTCGACGTGCCTGGCCGATTCCAGATAGCGCTCCAGGTAGAGCCTGCCGTCGCCGAAGACCGCGGCGGCCGAGGCCCTGGTGTGCTGCCAGGCGGCGCCGAAATCGTCACCGTCGCGCACCACCCGCATGCCGCGGCCACCGCCACCGGCGACGGCCTTGATGATCACCGGGTAGCCGATCTCCTCGGCCAGCGCCCTGGCCGCGTCGGCATCGTCGATCGGATCGCGGCTGCCGGGCAGCAGCGGCAGACCCGCGCCGGCCATCAGTGCCCTGGCCGTGGACTTGTCGCCCAGCCGCGCCATGACGGCGGGCGGCGCGCCGATGAAGACGAAGCCCTCCGCCTCGCACACCTCGGCGAAATCCGGGTCCTCGGAGAGGAATCCGTAGCCGGGGTGGATGGCGTCGGCGCCGGTGGCGCGGGCCGCCTCGATGATCGCGGGGATCGACAGATAGCTGCGTTTGGCCGGGGCCGGGCCGATCTGCACACGCTCGTCGGCCAGGCGCACCGCCGCCGAGTCCCGGTCGGCGGCCGAGTGCACCGCCACGGTCGCGATGCCGAGTTCCCGGCAGGTGCGGATCACCCGGACCGCGATCTCGCCGCGATTGGCGATCAGCACCTTGCGCAGCGCGCGGGTCACCGCAGCGCCTCGAACACGATCAGCGGCTGGCCGTGCTCCACGGCGTCACCGTTGTCGACGAGCAGTTCGACGACCACGCCCTCCTTGGTCGCGGTGACCGGGATCATCAGCTTCATCGCCTCGATGATGCCGACCTGCTGACCGGCCCGGACCGGGTCACCGGCCGAAACAAACGGCGCCGCACCGGGTTCCGGCGACCGGTAGAACACGCCGACGGTCTCGGCGGTCAGCGTGAAGGTGTTCGCGGCCGCGGCGGCATCGGCCCGCGCGGCCGGAGCGGGGGCGGGTGCCGCGGCGACCGGGGTGACGAGCGCGAGGCGGCCCGCCGTGTCGGTCCCGCCGTCGTGGCCTGCGGCGGGCGCCGAGGCCGGGCGGTCGTCCCAGGTGATGCGCAACAGCACGGGGCCGTTGGCGACGGTCACCGAGGTCGGGGCCGACGCGGTGGCGCGCACGGACATCGCGTACCGGGTGAGCACCGCGAGGCTGTGATCGGCGTCGGTGGCGCTCACCGCGCGCTGGGTGGATTCGCTGGTCGCGGACTCGGACATCGGGTCTCCTGGCTCTCGGTGCGGGCGAGTCGAAGGGTCGGGCCGGTCGGTGCCGACCGGGAGCTGCAGGCCGTGCCGCAGCACCGACAGCGGGTTGCGGATCAGGAAGTCGGCCATCGGTTCTCCGAGCTCTCGGGCCGGGCCAGGCCGTAGGCCCGGAACCGGCGGTGGCGCTGGGCCAGCAGGTCGGCGGTCGGCCAGGCGCGCAATTCGTGCACGGCCTGGCGCACCGCGCGCCGCAGCAGCGCGGCGGCGCCGACGGGGTCGCGGTCGGCCCCGCCCTGCGGCTCGGGAACGACCGCGTCGGCGATGCCCAGTTCCAGCAGCGCGGCCGCCTCCACGCGCAGGGCCGCGGCCGCGCGGGGTGCGGCGGCCGGGTCCTTCCACAGGATGGCGGCGCAGCCTTCGGGGCTGATCACCGAGTAGACCGCGTTCTCGCACACCAGCACCCGGTCGGCCAGCGCGAGCGCGAGCGCTCCCCCGCTGCCGCCCTCGCCGGTGATCACGGTGACCACCGGAACGGGCAGGCCCGCCAGCAGTTTCAGCGATTCCGCGATGGCGACGGCCTGGCCCTGCTCCTCCGCCTCGATGCCGGGATAGGCGCCCGCGGTGTCGACCAGCGCGACGACCGGACGGCCGAGCTTGGCGGCCAGCCGCAGCACCCGGGCGGCCTTGCGGTACCCCGCCGGCGTCGGCATGCCGTAGTTGCGTTCGGTCAATTCGGCGCCGGTGTGGCCCTTCTGGGTCCCGAGCACCACGACCGGCAGGCCGTCGAGCCGGGCCAGGCCCGCGATCATGGCCGGGCAGTCGGCCGACATCCGGTCGCCGTGCAGTTCAACGAAATCGTCGAAGGCCGACGCCAGGTAGTCCAGGGTGGTCGGCCTGCCGAGCTGGCGGGCCGCGCGCACGCAGTCCCAGGAGCCGCGCGCGGCGAGCACGGCCGGGTCGGTGATGACGGCGTCGTCGTCCCCGGGTTCGGTGCGGCGCAGCGGGCGGGTGGTCATCGCGACCAGGCGCGACAGCCGGGCACGCAATGCCGAACGGTGGCAGATCATGTCCACGATGCCGTGCTCGAGCAGGAACTCGGCGGTCTGGAAGCCCTCGGGCAGGGTCTGGCCGATGGTCTGCGCGATCACCCGCGGGCCCGCGAAGCCGAGGCGCGCACCGGGTTCGGCGATGATGATGTCGGTGGAGGTGGCGAAGGAGGCGGCCACGCCACCGTAGGTCGGGTCGGTGATGATCGAGACGGTCAGCACGCCCGCGTCGTCGAGGCGGCGCAGCGCGCGGCTGGTCTTGGCCATCTGCATGAGCGCGAGAATGCCCTCCTGCATCCGCGCGCCACCGGAGGCGGTGACGATCACCAGCGGCGCGCGATCGGCCAGCGCCGCCTCGGCGGCGGCGGTGACCGCCTCGCCGACCGCGCTGCCGAGACTGCCGCCGAGGAAGCGGAAGTCCATGACCGCCAGCACGATCGGCGTTCCGTCGACGGTGCCGCGCACGCAGCGGATCGCCTCGGGCAGACCGGTCGCCCGGCGCGCCTGCTCGGCCCGCTCCGGGTAGGGCTTGGTGTCGACGAAGCCGAGCGGATCGGTGACGGTCGCCGCGGTGGCGATCGGCCGGGCCGAATCCTCGTCCAGGAGCAGATCGATGCGCTGATCGGCGGTGAGCATGCCGTGGTCGTCGCATTCGGGGCAGACCCGTTCGGCGCGGTCGTAGCGTTTGACGTAGATCACCGCCTGGCACGCCGGGCACAGCATCCAGGCGGTGCCGGTGGTGGCGGTTCCGGTCTCGACGATGGTCATCGGTCCTCCAGCGGGCGTGGGACGTAGCGGGCACTGGCCGCGGGCAGCCGGACCCCCGCGGTCCGCAGCTGGGCGACGCGGGTCAGGTAGGCGGCGCCGACCATGAGCTGGCCCGCGATATCGGCGACGGCGCGGTTCTCCGGCGCGGCCAGGTAGGTGCCCGCCGCCCAGGTGTTGAAGGCGCCCATCGCGGGTCCGCACCAGATCTGGTAGTCGGCGACCCGGTCGGCCTCGCCGCGGATGCTCCAGCCCGAGGACAGGCCGAGGTACCAGCGGAACACCAGCGCCATCTTCGCCTTCGGGTCCTGTTCGGCGCCGGCGAGCTGGGCCGGGTCGCGTTCGGTGAAGTACCGCACGCACTCCTGCCACACCTCGTCGAGCGGCCTGCGGAACAGCGTGGACTCGAGCTCGGCGCGCAGCGTCGCGGGCAGGGCGTCGAGACCGTCGTAGGCGCGGTAGGTGTCGTAGAGCCGCTGGGCTCTGGCGGCGAACATGGTGCCGCGCCGCAGCACCTGGACCTGCACGCCGAGCTCGAACATGTCCGAGGACGGCGACATGGCGCAGTCGGCGAATTCGGCCCGGGCCAGCAGGGTCTTGGTGGCGCCGCACTGCGCCGCCTCGACGGCCGACTGGTTGACCGAGCCGGTCACCACGTAGTCGGCGCCGAGCCCGAAGGCCGCCGCGACGGCGTCGGGGGTGCCGATGCCGCCCGCGGCGCCGATGCGCACCCGGTCGGCCCCGGCGACGCCGGCGGCCAGGCGATCCCGGGCCGCGATCAGTTCGGGCAGCAGGACCGTGAGCGGCCTGCGGTCGGTGTGGCCGCCGGAATCGGCCTCGGCGGTGATGTCGTCGGCCATCGGCACCCGTTCGGCCAGGCGGGCCTGCTCGGCGGTGATCCGGCCCGCCGCGACGAGCTCGCTCAGCAGCCGGGCGGGCGCGGGCCGCAGGAACAGCTCGGCCACCTCGACCCGGGACACCTTGGCGATCACCCGGTGCCCGATCACGATGCCGCCCTGCCGGTCGACCGCGAGCCCGGCGGCGCGGTAGCGCACCACCTCCGCGGTGAGATCCATGAAGGCCGAGGCCTCCACGCAGCGCACGCCGTGGCGCAGGCAGGCGTCGATGATGGCGCGTTCCAGCGCGGGTTCGCTGGGACTGTGGATGAGGTTGCAGGCGAACGGTGCTCCGCCCAGGTCCCCGGCCAGCTCGCCCAGCGCCGCGTCGACCGCGGCGGGCGGGACACCCGCCGCGCCGTAGGCGGCCAGATAGCCGTTGCGCGCCATGGCCTTCACCAGGGCGGGCGAGGCGATGCCGTTGGCCATCGCGCCCGCGGCGTAGGCCGCGCGGACACCGTGGGCCGCGCGGAACGCGCTGTCGCCGAGGCGTTCCGGCGGCAGCGGGGCGACGGCGGCGAGCACCTGGGCCCCGGCCGCCACGGCCTGGTCGGCGGTGGCGCCGACCCGGCCGTCGGCGCGGACGATCCAGACAGGGGCGTCCAGATCGAGCAGCAGCGCGGTGATCTCCTCGGCGGTGCTCGCCACCGCGGCGGTGCGCATCGTGGTCATCACGCTCCCCGATCGACGAGTTCGACGGCCAGATCGGTGACTTCGTAGATCCGCAGGCCCGGCTTCCACAGCGAGCCCTCGACCACCGCGGTCACGCCGCGCGGACCGCGGCGCAGCTCCTTGATGTGCGCTTCGAGTTCGACGGTGCCGTCGGTGGGCAGGAACTGGCCGCGGTAGCGCCAGCTGAACGCGATGTCGGCCGGGATGCGGAACACCGGGTCGGTCATGCCCGCGGTGTGGCCCGCGTCGACGAGCCATTCCTGGACGGCGTGGATCACCGACTCCACCCCGAGCGAGCCGGGGATGACCGGGTCGAGGTGGAAGTGGCGGGCGAAGAACCAGTCGTCGGGGTCGATGGCGCGCAGCGAATGCAGGTATCCCGCACCGTGTTTCCCGCCGCCGTCGACCACCTCGACGCGGTCGATCAGGGTCAGGGCGCGGCGCGAGCACAGCGGCGCGGACGGGTCGGCGCGGCGGGCGGCCACGTCGATCGTGCGGACCTGGGCCCCCGGGTTCTCGGCCAGCCAGGACGGGGCGGGACGGCCCGCGTCCAGGCCGGTCTGGTTGGCCAGGGCCTCGTCGCTGAAGTAGCCGAACATGGTCTCGCCGGCGTAGAACGGCTCGCCGTCGACGCTGAGCGTGTAATCGAAGGTCTGCAGCGAGGATCCGGGCAGGATCGTCGTCGACAGCATCCGCGAGGACTGCTCGATCGTGCGGTCGCGCAGGTCGACCTGTCGCAGCACGGTGGCCGTGCCGCCGAGATTGCGCAGGCTCAGGGTCACGCCCGGCTGGGTCAGGGTGGGCCCGGCGTAGTAGCCCATCAGGAGCGCGGCCTGGAGCGAGGTCTCCATGTAGACGAAGTGCGGCATGGAGTCGTTGGCCGTGTCGGCGTAGTACCAGGAGTCGGCGGGCGAGTCGTACTCGGTGGTGTAGGACGCGGTATCGAGAGTGCCACGGGCACCGTCGAAATCGCGGACCCGGTCGACCAGCAGCAGGCCGCCGGTGGGCAGGCGGGTCGCGCGCACGCCGGTGTATTCCGCGAACTCCGGGCCCATCGCGATCGCCTGGTCACCGCGGGCCAGGTGCGTCATGTGGAACTCGTTGAGCAGCAGGCTCGGGACAGCCTGCCCGGGGCCGACGCCCGCACCCGCGGGCTCGGCCACGGTGACCCGCACGGCCACGCTCGGCTCGCCGCCGGCGAAGCTCGCGGTGGCGGCGACATGCGGGCGGGGTACGAGATCCAGGCCGGTGACGACGAGCTCCACCGTGCCCCGGTTCGCACCGGACACGGCCGGGGTCGCCCCGGTCAGCGTGCTGCCCGACAGGCCCAAGTGCATGCCGGTGAACAGGGCGAACACCTCGGCCGCCTGGCGCGCGGCCGCGCCGGGCGCCCCGTCGTAGCGGGCGACGACACGTCCGTCGCCGGTCCCGCCGTAGAGCTCGATCGACTCGATCTCGGTGAGTACCAAGGGTTCTCCGGCGGCCAGTCGTGCGGCCTGCACGACGCCGTCACGCTGGTGGCCGGGCCCGAAGACCTCGGCGACCGCACCCTGCGCCAGCAATTCCAGTGCCGCGCGGTCGAGCTGGGTCCGCCCGGTGCGTGCCAACGGCTTGAACGCGCCCTCCCTGGCGACAATCCCCGCGACAGCCGAGGTCATCGGCAGGTGGTCGCCGGTTACGGCCTGCCCGTTGCCCGGGAACCGAGCCGACTCGGCTGCCGAGCCGCGGCTGCCGGTCAGTGCCGCCCCATCGCCGGCCGGGTGCGCCGCGTCCGGTGCGCCGAACGTGGCACGGCTGGTGTGGGAGGTCGCGGTGCCGCTGGTGAGGGCGAGCTGTCGGCCACCGGCCGCGGTGTCGGCGGCCGTCCCCGTGGCGCACTCCCACAGCGCCCGCTGGAGCGCGACCTGCGCGCCGAGCGCGGCGCGGTGGGCGGCGACGAGGCCGGTGCGCAGCTCGCCGATCGGGCCGAGGCCCGAATCGGTGACCGGCGCAGCGGAGTACCGCACGATCTCGGAGGTGGGCGCGGGCGGCGCTGCCTGCGCGGTGGGCGTCGGGGCCTGCGGGACCGGGCGGGCGTCTACCGTGCCGACCGGGTCGAAGGCGATGCCGTCGAAATCGAGGACTGTCATCGGGTCCACTCCCTCACCGAGGTCTGGAACTTCTCCGTCAGATCGGGCGTCGTGAGGACGGTGACGTCCGAGAACCGCTGCAGCACTGTGCCGTCGGTGGCCAGCGCGGTCGCGTCGATGCGGGCTTCGAGCCGCCCGGCGCGCGGGTTGTCGACCACCAGGACGAACGGTTCGGTGGTCGGCAGCGGGTGGTGATAGTCGATCCGGCCGACGCCCAGCGGCAGGCAGGCCGCACCGAGCAGGCGGTGGCCGAGCACCGGCGGGCCCTGAAGGATCAGGTCGGCGGCGACCGGATCGTGCAGGCGGCCCGCGTAGGCGCCGTCGGCGACCGGGCCGGTGGGCAGGAAGCACTCCAGCACGATCGCGGTGTCGCTCTCGGACCGGAGGGCGCGCAGGCCCTGCAACGCCGGTGCGTGGAACTGCACGGCGTCGGTGTAGATCCGCTGGGCATCGGTGCCGGGACCGGCCACGATCGCCTGGTTGCCGGCCGCCTCCGGTCCCGCCGCGAGCAGCAGGGTCGCCCGGAAGTGGGCGGCCTTGTCGCCGAAGACGGTGGCGCGCACCGTGGTACGGCCGTCGACATCGGCGACCGGTTCGAGCTCGAGCTCCAGCGCGGTGACCGGATGATCGAACACCAGCCCCTTGAGCACCTGGTAGTCGCGGACCCCGATCACGGTGCGGCCCGGCCTGGTCCGCTCCGCGAGATTGATCATCGCGCCGAGCCCGAAGGTCGCGGGCAGCACGATGTGCTCCCCGATCCGGTGCGCGGCGATCACTGGTTCGTCGACCAGCCCGGTGACGTCGCGACGGGCCCGCACCGGCGCCGCCGGGCGTTCGCCCGTCGACAGCGCGGTGGCCGCGCCGACCAGCAGGACCGGTTCGGGCCTGCGCGCGGTGGTGAACTGCGTGGTGAACGCGGCGGCGCCGGCGGCGGGGGCCAGCAGCGGGATCCCACGCGCGCGGAAGTACTCGCGCAGGTCGTCGGTCACCATGCCGCCGTCCCAGGCGCCCCAGTCCAGCGCGGTGACGCGATGGCCGGGATGCCTGCGCCGCCAGCTCACCGCGAAGCGGCACAGCGCCTCGTTCGCGGCGGCGTAGTCGGCCTGCCCGGTGTTGCCGAACAGCCCGGCCACCGAGGTGAACAGCACCAGGTCCCTCGGCTCGCCCACCGCGGCCAGCACGGCGGCGAGGCCACCGAGCTTGGGGCGCAGCACGCGGCCGATCGAGTCGGCCGTCTTGTCCGGGATCAGGGAGTCGGCCAGCACACCGGCCCCGTGCACGACGCCGGTGACGGTGTCGCGCCACGGCGCGAGCGCTGCGGCGAGTGCGTCCGCGTCGGTGGCATCGACGGCCAGGTATTCGGCGCGATCACCGAGCGTGTCCAGGGTGGACCGGATTTCGCGGATCGCGCGGATCTCCCCACACGCCCGATCGATGTCCTTCGGCTTCACCCCGGTGCCCGCCAGCGCCCGAACCGCGGCGGGCTTGAGATCACCGTCGGCGATCCCGGTGGCCCAGGCCGGCTCGTCGGTGAGCTGGGTGCGGCCGAGCAGGACGAACCGCGCGGCGCTGTGCTCGGCGAGGGCGAGCACGCAGGTGGCGGTGACACCCCTGGCCCCGCCGGTGACCAGCAGGACGTCGTCGGCGGTCAGCACCGACGGCGCGAACTCCGCCGCGGCGCTGACGATCTCGGTGGTGGTGGCGGCCCGGTGTCCGCTCGGCACCGGGGTGCGGCGGCGGCCGGAGCCGTCGACGCCCACCTCGACGGTGTCGATCGCCGCGTCGCACAGTTCCTCGAGCACGATCTGCGCCACCCGTCCCGGCGTCGCCGCGGGGGCGATGTCGAGCGCCCGGCAGAACACGCCGGGTTCCTCGGCGGCCAGGGTCTTCACCAGACCGCCGAGGCCGCCGAGCAGCGCGGGCACCGGCTCGGCGTCACCGAGCAGGCCCAGGTGCCCGTCGAGCCGGGTGACGGTGACATAGCCCGCCCTGGCCGTCGCCCCGCGCAGCGCGGGCAGCACCCGGCCGGTGACCAGGATCGCCTCGGTCAGGATGCGTTCGGCCTGCGCCCATTCCGACGCCACGCCCGCCACGACCACGCACACGTCCGCCGGTCCGGTCACGGCGTCGGCCGCGCCGACCCGCTGGACGGTCCAGCTGCGTTCGCGCAGTGCCTCTTCGATCGCCTCGCCGTCGGTTTCGGCGGAGTCGTCCAGGCAGACCACCAGTGCGCGACCCGCCGGGCGATACGGGTCGACCGCGAGATCGACCGGCGCCAGCTCGACGAGTTCGACGACGTGCCGCGGCGTTTCGGCCGCGGCCTCAGCTTTTGGGTGGACATCACCCCCGGCCAGCTCGGCCACGATCTGATCCAGTGAACGGAGGGTGCCGAGTTGCTCGGGTCCGAGGCTGGGCAGGTTCGGAAACCGTTCCTGCAGTGCGCCGATCACCTGGACCCGCTTGATCGAGTCCACGCCCAGATCCGCTTCCAGGTCCATGGTCGGATCGACCATCTCGACCGGGTAACCGGTTTTGTCGGCGACGACTTCCCGCAGCGCCTGCCGCAGGGTGTCGGCGGTGGCGGCACCGTCGGCCGGGGCCGCCTCGGCGGTGGCGGGCGCCGCGGTGGCGGGCGCCGCGGTGGCGGGCGCGGCGGTGGGGGCGCTGTCCGCGGTGGCGAGCAGGTCCGCGATCTGATCCAGCGTGCGCAGGGTGCCCAGCTGCTCGGGGCCGAGGCTGGGTAGCGACGGGAAGCGTTCCTGCAGCGCGCCGATGACCTGCACGCGCTTGATCGAGTCGACGCCGAGGTCGGCCTCCAGATCCATGGTGGGGTCGACCATCTCGACCGGGTAGCCGGTCTTGTCGGCCACGACCTCGCGCAGCGCGGCGCGCACGGCGTCACCGGTGATCGCACCGGCGGGCGCGGCGGCCTGCGGCGCGACAGCGGCGGGCTGGGCGACCACCGCGGCGGCCTGCGGCGCGGCGGCGGCCGGAACCGGCTGGGCGGCACCACCATTCGTCGCCGGAGCGGCCGGGGCGGCGTGCCCGTTGGTCGGCGCGGGAGCCGGAGCCGCGATCGCGGGAACGGCGGGCGCGGCGGTGATCGCCCGCGGGGCAGGGCGGGTGGCGGCCACGGTGCGGGTGCCGGAGACCGGCGCGCCGCCCTCGAGCTCGGCCAGCTGCGCCAGCACGTCGCTGGCCCGCGAGTGGCTTTCGCTGATGGCGATGCCGTGGTCCTTCACCGCCTCGATGGCGCGCAGGGTGTTCTCGTCGAGCGTGCCGTTGCTCAGCGCGCCCGCGAGGCCGCGGGCCAGGTCGAGCTGTCCGTCCAGGTACTGCCGGTGCGTGTCGAGGTGCTGCACCAGGGCGGTGTCGAGCGTGTCGGCCGTCCGGTACTCGGACGGGCCGGGGGCGGGGATGGTCACGAGCTGTTCCTCCACGATCGGTGGCACCACAGGCTGGTGCGGGGACGCGGGCACCTCGAGGTGCACGCGGTAGCCGTCGGACAGGGCCGCGGCGTAGGCCTCGCGACGGCTGTCGGGCACGTATTCGGGGGCCGACAGGGTGACGGTCATGCGATTGCCGGCGGCGGCGGGCCGCTGGTCCTCGGTCGCGGCATAGCGGTTGATACCGGTGATCTCGACGCCGAGGACGGCCAGGCGCACCGCGGCGCGCTTGAGGGCGACGTCGCCGTTGCCGATGGGGCCGGTGTCGGTGGCGAAGGCGATCACGTCGTCGCCGAGGGTGCGGCGCACCAGCGAGGTGAGTACCTGCTTGGGGCCGCATTCGACGAAGACGGTGCAGCCGTCGGCGCGCATGGCGCGCAGCGCGTCGACGAACTCGACCGGCTGGCTGAGCTGGGCGGTGAGCGTCGCCCGGTTGGCGGCCACGTCGGCGCCGTAGGACGCGCCCGCGGTGTCGGCGTAGACCGGAGCGTCGGGCTCGGTGATGTCGACCTCGGCCACGGCGGCACCGAATTCGGTGACCGCGTGCGCGACGTAGGGCGTGTGGAACGCGGCGGCCACCGGCAGATCCCGGGTGGCCCAGCCCTTCTCGGCGCTGCGCGCGGTGAACGCGGCGATCCCCGCAGGCCCACCGCCGACCACGATCTGGTCGGGGGCGTTGTGGTTGCAGATCCACACATCGTCGAGATCGGCCAGCACCGCGGCGACGTCCTCGCGCGGTGCGTTGACGGCCACCATGGTGCCCGCCTCGGCGTCGTCGGCGACGGTCATCGCCTCGCCCCTGGCCCGGGCCAGGGCGAAGAAGTCCTCGGTGCTCAGCGCGCCCGAGGCCCACAGCGCGGTCAGTTCGCCGAAGCTGTGGCCGAGGTAGCCGTGCGCCCGCAGACCGAACTCGGTCAGCACGCGGAACTGGCCCGCGGCGAGCGCACCGATCGCGGGCTGCGCGAATTCGGTACGGCGCAGGGCGGTTTCCTGGTCGGCGCGCGCCTGCTCGGTGAACGCGGGCGGCGGGAAGACCACCGCGCCGACGCGCCGCGCGGCACCGGCGAAGGCGGCGTTGGCGGCGTCGAAGGCCGCGCCGACGGGCGGGTTGTTGAGCGCGGTGTCCAGGCCCATGTCCACGTACTGGCTGCCCTGGCCCGCGAACAGCACGCCGACCTTCGGCGCGGGCAGCGCGGCGGCGCGGAAGTAGACGCCCTCGGGGTGATCCCAGTGCGCCGCTTCGGGATTGCGCACCATCTCGTCGACGGCCAGCGCGCGCAGATCGGCGGCGGTGTCGGCGTCGACGGAGACGAAACCGATCCGCGCGTGGCCGGCGGGGATGTCGCCGCCGTCGGTGCCGGGGGTACTGCGCACCACGTCGATCAGGCCCGCCACGTCCGGCGCGTGCCACAGGTGGGCCCGCGGCACGCGGTGCAGCACCGGGCCGCGCTCGCCGTCGGCCTCCTCGAGCACGAGGTGGAAGTTGGTGCCGCCGAAGCCCATCGCCGAGGCGGCAGCCCGGCGCACCGGACGCTGCGGGTCGCGCACCCACGGCCGGGTCCTGGTGTTGACGTAGAACGGGGTCGCCGTCGCGTCGACCTCGCTGTTGGGCGCGTCGACATTGATCGTCGAGGGCAGGACCTTCTGGTGCAGGGCGAGCGCGAGTTTCATCACGCCCGCGGTGCCCGCGGCGCCCTTGGTGTGCCCGATCTGCGACTTCACGCTGCCCAGCGCGGCGAACCCGGTCTCCGAACTGGCATCGGCGAGCAGGCCTTTGAGCGCGGTCAGCTCGGTCTTGTCGCCGACCGCGGTGCCGGTGGCGTGCGCCTCGATCAGCTCCACGTCGGCGGGTGAGCACTCGGCGTCGGCGTAGGCGCGCTCCAGCGCCACCCGCTGACCGGCGGCGACCGGGGCGTAGATGCTCTTGGCCCGGCCGTCGCTGGAGGACCCGAGACCGCGGATCACCGCGTAGATCCGGTTGCCGTCGCGGCGCGCGTCGGCGAGCCTGCGCAGCGCCAGCATGGTGATGCCCTCACCCAGCAGGGTGCCGTCGGCCTCGGCGGAGAACGGGCTGATCCGGCCGCTCGGCGACAGCGCGCCGACCTTGCTGAAGCACAGGTAGATGAAGATCGAGTTCTCGGTGTCGACGCCACCGGTGATCATCATGTCGGCGCGGCCGTCCTGCAGCTCGGCGATCGCGGTGCGGATGGCGGCCAGCGAGGCCGCGCACGCCGCGTCGACGGTGCAGTTGATGCCGCCGAGGCCGAGCCGGTTGGCCACCCGGCCCGCCACCACATTGGCGAGCAGACCGGGGAAGGAGTTCTCCTCCCACGGCGCGAAGGCGGCCACGAACCGGCGCGAGATCTCCGCGACGTCGCTGTCGGACAGGCCGACCGAGCGGGCCGCCTCCTCGAGCACGGGGGTGGACAGGCGCGCGGCCAGCGGATGCATCAGCGGCACCGGGCCGGTGGTGCCCAGCACCACGCCGGTGCGCGCCGGGTCGTACCACTGCGAGCCGGTCGCGCCCGCGTCGACGAGCAGATCCCGCGCGACTCCCAGGCTCAGGGTCTGCATGGTGCTGGTGACCTCGAGCTGGTTCGGCGGCATGCCGAACTCCAGCGGGTCGAACTCCACGTCGGGCAGGAACGCGCCACGGCGCGAATAGGTCTTGTCCGCCACCGTGCGGTCGGCGTCGTAGTAGTCGTCCAGGCTCCAGCGCGACGCGGGCACCTCGGAGGTGCAGTCGACGCCGTCGATGATGTTCTGCCAGTACTCGCGGTGGGTATGTGCCTTGGGCAGCAGACCCGACATCCCGACGATGGCGATCGGGTCGCGGGCCAGACGTCGTTCGTCCGTCACGTAATTTCCTCTCGAAAACGGGCAGTCGCGAAACTCAAGCGGCGACAGTGGTGGCGGTGGTCGACGAGATCAGTTCGGCCGCGGTGGCGGCGAAAAGGCGGTGACCCGCCGGACTGGGGTGCAGACCGTCGGCGGTCCACACCTCCGGCCGGGCCCAGTCGGGGTGCGCCGCGATATCCAGCAGCAGGGTGCCCGTGTCGGCGGTGACGCGGGCGAGTACCTCGTTGGCGACGGCGAACCGCTCGCGCAGCAGCGCGCGGAAGCCGTCGGGGACGGGCAGCCGGGCGGGGATGTCGGGGTAGGTCGCCGTGAACACGGTGGCCTTGCCCGCCCGCAAGGTGGTGAAGATGGTGTGCAGGTTGTCGGCGAAACGAGCCTCGTCGTACGCGCTGACCAGGTCGTTCACGCCGACAACCACACCGTAGAGGCCGGCCCGCGCGCTCGTCGCCGCCGCCAGCTGACCCGCGACGACATCACCGGTGGTGGCGCCGTGGGTGCCGAAGTTGCGAATCGTGGCGGGGCGCAGGCCGAGCTGGCCGCCCAGCCGCGACACCCAGCCCCGGTAGCCGCCCGCCGCGGCCGGGTCGCCCCGGCCTTCCACGAAGCTGTCGCCGAGCGCCGTCAGGCCGGCCGCGATCATGCCGAGACTCCGGTATTCACCACATGCCGGTCGGCGACGGGGAAGTTCACCTCTTCGTAGAGCGCGGCCAGCTCCTCCTCGCCGAAGAACTTGTCCGGCGGGTACAGCCCGGCGATCAGACCGAAGAACTTCTTCGAGTAGTGCTCGCTGCGGCTCGCCGCGCGGAACACCGAGTCGTAGTACGGCGTGAGGGTGAGGTCGGAGATCGACTGGGTCAGCTCGTAGGTGCTGGCGCTCTGGGCATCGCGCTCGCGCTGGTACTCCGGCATGGTCTCGGAGAACGGACGTGCGCCCGAGAGGCTTTCGTGCACCAGGTCGGCCAGCAGCTGGCTGTACTTGAAGGCGTCGGTGATGCCCCAGCCGGTGAACGGGTCCTTGTGGTAGCCGGCGTCGCCGACCAGGGCCCAGCCGGGACCGAAGGACTGGCGCCGGTAGTTGTCCGGGTACAGCATCGGCCGGAACGGCTCGACCCGCTTGCCGGTGTCGCGCAGGCGCGCGCCGATCTCCGGGTCGACCTGGTCGACGATCTCCTGCAGGCCGGCGTCGGGATCGGTGCGGAAGTCGCGGAAACGGTCGCGCTTGCGCATGACCGCGACCAGCGCCAGGCCGTCGTTGGTCGGCCAGGAGGCGAACTGCTGCTCACCGAAACCGGTGCGGTGGTGCATGCCCCAGTCGACGCCCTCGTAGTACGAGTAGTAGACGAAGCAGGCCGCGGGCGAGCCCTCGTAGGTGGCCGCGCCGACCTCCTTGGCGACGATCGAGTTCGAACCGTCCGCGCCGACAACCAGTTTCGCGCGGAACTCCTGCTCGGGGCCCTCGCCGACCCGGCCGCGGATGCCGGCGACCCGGTCGCCGTCACGCAGCAGCCCGGTGACGGTGAAGCCCTCGATCAGCTCGGCGCCGGACTCCCCCGCCGCGTCGACCAGGATCTTGTCGAGCACGGTGCGGCGCGGGCAGTACACGGCGTCGATGCCGTCGGCCGACGGGTCGGCCATGCCCGGGATCTCGATGTCGGTGTAGGTGAAGTTGAGGTGGCGGATCGGCGGGCAGCCGGTGGCCACGACGGTGTCGAGCAGACCCCAGGACTTCAGAAAGCCGAGGCCGGCCTGGTGGATGTAGTGCGTGGACGGGGTGTCGCTGGGAAAGGTCGCGCGATCCACGGCGAGCACCCGGTAACCCTGACGGGCCAGCAGCATGGCCAGGGGCGAGCCCGCGACCCGGGTTCCGACGACGATGACGTCATACATGATGTGATCACTTTCGGTGGTCGAATTCCGATTTCGAGTCTGTCGCCGGTGTATTGCGGAAACCACTGCTGGCCACCGCAATTCATCGGCCGATCGGTCCCGGCTATCGTCGGCGGGACGGCGGGGGGAATTTCGCGTCGCGTTACCCGCGCGACACGTACAGCTGATTTATGTCCGCGGAATAGGTGTCGGCGATCGCGGCTCTGCGCAATTTCAGCGACGAGGTGAGCAGGCCGGCGTCGACGGTGAAATCGCCGTCGACGACGCGGAATGCGCGAATGGATTCCGCGCGCGACACCAGGGAATTGGCGTCGTCGACGGCGGCCTGGATCTCGGTGGCGGGGTCGGTGTCGGGGTGGTCGATCTGCCACTTGGCGGCGCGGTCGGCGTCGAGGGTGACCAGCGCGGTCACGAACGGACGCCCGTCACCGACGACCATGCAGTTGCTGACCAGCGGGTGCAGCCGGATCCGGTCCTCGAGCAGGGTCGGGGCGACGTTCTTGCCGCCCGAGGTCACCAGGATCTCCTTCTTGCGCCCGGTGATCCGCAGGTGGCCGTCGTCGAGTTCGCCGATGTCGCCGGTGTGCAGCCAGCCCTCCGCGTCGACGGGCCGCTGATCGGCCGCAGCGCCCCAGTACCCCGGCGAGACGTGCGGGCCGCGGACCAGCACCTCACCGTCGTCGCCGATGCCGACCTCGGTGCCGGGAATCGGGCGCCCGACGGTGCCGAGCCGGTTGGTCTCCGGCGCGCTGACGGTGACCGCGGTGGCCGCCTCGGTCAGGCCGTAGCAGTTCAGGATCACCACGCCGACACCGGCGTAGAAGCCCGCCGTGGTGTCGTCGAGGGACGCGCCGCCGGAGATCACATGGCGCAACTGCCCACCGAAGGCGGCCGCCACGGCGTCGTCGGCCGGGGTCGGCGCCGCCCCCTCGGCCAGCACCGCGAGTCCGCGGTCGACCGCCGCCGCCTCCTGCTCCTCGGTGAGCAGGGCGCGGGTGTGCTTGCGGATCTTCTCCAGCGCGTAGGGCACCAGCGCCAGGAAGGTGGGACGCAGCCGGGACAGGGCGGGCACCAGGTCGGGCACGCCGGGCAGCAGGTGGGTGCGGCTGCCGCCGTAGAGGCAGGCGAACAGGATGGTCTGACCGAACACGTGCGAGAGCGGCAGCGCCAGCGCGGTCGTACCATCGAACAGCGTGCCGGTCTGGCGGGCGGTGTTCGCTGCGGTGACGTACATGTTGCGGTGGCTGATCATGCAGCCCTTGGCCAGACCGGTGGTGCCGCTGGTGTAGACGATCATCGCCAGGTCACCGGCGCCGACCGCGGCGAGCCGCGCGTTGAGCTCGGGGTGCTCGGCGCCCCGGGTGGACCACGCGCCGAGTTCGTCGAAGGACCAGACCTCGCCGTCGGCGCCCGCCGAGGTCAGCCGGACCGCGTCGTCGGCGGTCTCGGCCGCGAAGAAGCGGCTGCCGCTGTCGCGCAGGATGTGTTCGATCTGGGCCGGCGAGGAGGTCGGGTACACCGGCACGATCACCGCGCCGATCGCGACGGCGGCGCAGTCGAGCAGCGCCCACTCCAGGCTCGTGCGGCCGAGCACGGCCACGCGGTCGCCCGCGGCCACCGCTCGGTCGAGCAGGGCCGAGGCGAGCGCGCGGACGCGGGTGTCGAGGTCGCCGGTGGTCAGCTGGGTTCCGTCGACGGCACACAGGGAATGGCGCGCGGGGTCACGCCGTGCCGCTTCGGAAACAATCTCATACAGACTGGAACTATCGGATGGAACGAATCCGTTCGCGGTGACAGACACTGTGTTCACGAATTGAATTCTTCACGGCGGCAACCATTCCCGTCGCCGCCGCCATCGCTGTTCCTACCGTGCGAGAGTCATGTCCTATCGACGGGTTCACGCCGACAATGCCCGGACATCATCTATCTGTGCCGATTCGATGCATTCCAGGAACAGCGACACGGCGGGGTTCGGCTCGTCGGCACGCCACACCGCGTGCAAATCCAGCGTCGGCACCGGATCGAACAATTTCACCGCCACCGAGCTGCTGCCCGCCACACCCATTCCCATCGAAATCGCCCGCGGTAGCGAGGCGAACCCGACCAGTGGACGGACCGAGACCATGTGCGCGGTCGCGCCGGGGTCGTCGGCCGAATGCGTGACATTGAGCGAGATCCTGGTCTCGGCGGCCGAGCGCAGGATCGTGTCGTACATCGCGGGACACTGCTCGCGCGCGAACAGCACACAGTCCTGACTCTGTAATTCGGCGAACGGCACTCCCGGCCGGTCCGCCCACCGATGTCGGCGGCCGACGACGGCCACCAGCGGAACCCGGTGTAGCAGACGGCGATACCGGAAGTCCGCGGTACTGGGGTGACCGTAGACCAGGGCCAGATCGAGTGAGCCGTCGGCGAGGCCGGCCAGCTGGGGCCCGGTCCGCTTCTCCCACAGCGACACCACGATGTCGGGGTGTCGTTCGGTCATCCTGGTCAGTGCCTCCGGCAGCACGTGCCTGCTGGCGGGCAGGTTGTAGCCGATATTGAGACTGCCAGCGCGACCTTCGGCGGTCGCCTTGGCCGCCTGGGCGGCGCGGTCGAGCTGGGCGACGATCTGGCGGGCCTGGAGTTCGAACTCCCGTCCCGCCGGGGTCAGCCGCACCTCATGGGAGTTGCGGGCGACCAGTTGGACGCCGAGCGATTTCTCCAGCTTCTGCAGCTGGGCACTGAGACTTGGTTGGGTCAGATGGAGGCGCTGCGCTGCGCGACCGAAATGCAACTCTTCGGCGATGGTGATGAACGAAACGAGGTGTCGGAATTCCATGACGCCGGGCTCCTTCCGAGTACCACCACGCTATCGAGGCCGGATAACCCGTGATGAATACCGATCGCCCAGAAGTCGCCGTGCGCGTTGCCGGTGGGTGAACCCGCCCCGGACACGGCGTGGCCGACCCGGCGCGCCGCGGACCGGCACCGAAACACCAGGCGCGCCAGGGCCTGCCACGGAACCGCTCACTCTACCGCGCCGTGGCGGCCTTGCGGAAGGTGTGCGCGCTTGCCCAGTACTCAGGACTCCGGCCCGTTGACGACCGCGTAGGCGAAGCCGTCCCAGCCCTTCGAGCCGACCGTCTGCAGCACCGTCGCGTCCAGGCTCGGCTCGGCGGCGAGCAGTTCGACCAGTTCGCGGCTGGCGCGCACGTTGGGATCCTCGGACTGCTCGTCGGCCAGCCCGCCGCGGCGCACCACATTGTCGACGATGACCACCGAGCCGGGCCGGGTCAGCCGCAGCGCCCACTGCACGTAGTTGGCGTTGTTGATCTTGTCCGCGTCGATGAACACCAGGTCGAACGGCTCGGTCATGTCCTCGGCGACCTCGGGCAGCGTGTCCAGCGCGGCACCGACCCGGATGTCCACCCTGGCCCCGACCCCGGCCCGGTCCAGATTCTCCCGCGCGACCTTGGCGTGGCGCGGTTCGAACTCGAGGGTGACCACGGTGCCGTCGTCGCCGACCGCCCTGGCCAGCCATTCGGTGCTGTACCCGCCGAGGGTGCCGATCTCGAGGATCCGGCGCGCGCCCGCCGACCGGGCCAGCAGGTGCAGGAACTTGCCCTGCGGGGGCGAGACGTCGATCGCGGGCAGTCCGGCCTCGGCGTTCGCGGCGAGGGCGGGCGCGCCGTCGTCGCCCACCAGCGCGTCCACGATATAGCGATCGACACCGGCCCAGTCGTTGTCCGTCATGGGCGCCAGTGTGCCACCATCGGCGGCCACCGGCGCGGACTCGAGCCCGCGCTGCGCCGGATGTCCCACTCCCGCAGGCCCGCTCGGCGACCGGACCGAATCACCGTCCACCGCTCGGCGCGCCGCCCGCCGTTGGGCCGACCCGGGGTTCCCGGCGTGCGGTAACAGTGTTACCGTTCGGTCGGCCGCTGCGACGTGACGTGCGTCATGATCTACCCCCGCCGCGGCTCAGGACACAGCCGCAGCGGTGCGGCGGTGGCATCGATGGGAGTGGTATGCAGCAAGCACGATCGCTGGCGCGCCGGGCGGCGGTGACCGCACTGGCCTGCCTGGCCGCGGTGGCCGGATCCGGGGTGGTCGGCACGCAGGTGGCGGCGGAGCCGGTCAGCGCGTTCTACGTGCCGCCCGCGGAGATCCCGCAGACCCCGGGCGCGATCGTGAAGACCCAGCCGATGACGATCCTGGCCACCCCGCCGACCGCGGCGGGCTGGCCGACCCAGGCCCAGCACGTGATGTACACCAGCCGGTTGCAGGACGGCTCCCCCGTCGCCGTCTCCGGCACCTACATCGAGCCGAAGAACCCGTGGCAGGGCGCGGGCCCGCGGCCGACCGTGGTCATCGGCCCCGGCACCTCCGGCCAGGGCGACCGGTGCGCGATGTCGGTGGCGTTCTCGACCGGCGTCTCGGTGACCGCCGACCCGCTGGGGCTCTCGGCGAACCAGGAGCTGCCGTCCTCGGCGGTGTGGAGCGCGCTCGGCGCGCGGGTGCTGATCACCGACTACATCGGCCTCGGCACCCCCGGCATCCACACCTACGCCAACCGGTTCGAAAGCGGCCACGCGATCCTCGACGGCGCCCGCGCCGCCAACGCGCTCGCCGGGGTCGGCCCCGAGACGCCGCTGGTGCTGTGGGGCTACTCGCAGGGCGGCGGTGCCACCGCCGCGGCCGCGGAGATGGCGCCCAGCTACGCGCCGGAGCTGAATCTCAAGGGAACCTGGGCCGGTGGACCGGTCGCCGATCTGTCGGCCATCCTGACCCGCATCGACGGCGCCCTGATCGGCGGCGCGATCGGCTTCGCGGTCAACGGCATGCTCGCCCGCTACCCCGAACTCCAGCAGGCCGTCGATCGGGTGACCAGCCCGCAGGGCCGGGCGAAGCTCGCGACCCTGAGCGACTCGTGCGTCGCCGACCTGATCACCTATCACCCGTTCATGAAGACGAATTCACTGACCGTGGACGGGCGTTCGCTCACCGAGCACCTCGCCGAGCTGCCGGAGGCCGCTCCGGTGCTCGCGGAACTGCGCATCGGCAGCACCGCGCCCACCACCCCGGTGCTGATCACCAGCGGCCGCAACGACGACACCGTCCCCTACGGCCAGGCCCGCCGCCTCGCCGAGGACTGGTGCGGCCAGGGCGCCACGGTCACCTTCCGCACCAACGAACTGCCGCCGATCCTGCCCGGCACGACCATCCCGAACCACTTCGGTCCGGAACTGATCGACGGCTTCGGTCCCGACAACGCGGTGACCTACCTGCTCGACCGGCTTGCCGACAAGCCGGTCGGCGGCTGCTCGTTCGACTGAGCGCCGCACGGCACCGGGGGCCCGCAACGGCGCGGGCCCCCGGTGTCGTCTCCGGACTCAGAACAGGAAGTAGCGCTGGGCCATCGGCAGTTCGGTGGCCGGTTCCTCGGTCCACACCTCGCCGTCGACGCGGACGGTGAAGGTGTCGGGGTCGACCTCGATCCGCGGCATCGCGTCGTTGCGCGGCATGTCGGCCTTGGTGACCCGGCGGACGTTTTTGACCGGCGCCAGCTTCCGGCGCACGTCGAGCCGGTTCGCCAGGCCGTCGTCGATGGCCTGCTCGGAGACGAAGTGCAGTGAGGTGGCCGCCGCGGCGGGGGCCGCGGCACCGAACATCGGGCGCGGCAGCACCGGCTGCGGCGTGGGGATGGAGGCGTTGGCGTCGCCCATCGCGGCCCAGGCGATCATGCCGCCCTTGAGGACCGCGTGCGGGCGCACCCCGAAGAACGCGGGCTCCCACAGCACCAGATCGGCCAGTTTGCCGACCTCCACCGAGCCGATCTCGTCGTCGAGCCCGTGCGCGACCGCCGGGCAGATGGTGTATTTCGCGATGTAGCGCTGCACCCGGGCGTTGTCGGCCGCGCCGTCGCCGGACAGGGCACCGCGGCGGCGTTTCATCACGTGCGCGGTCTGCCAGGTACGCATGACCACCTCGCCGATGCGGCCCATGGCCTGGGAGTCCGAGCCGATCATCGAGATGGCGCCCAGGTCGTGCAGCAGGTCCTCGGCGGCGATGGTGGACGGGCGGATCCGCGATTCGGCGAAGGCCAGGTCCTCGGGGATCGACGGGCTCAGGTGGTGACAGACCATGAGCATGTCGAGGTGCTCGTCGAGGGTGTTGACGGTGTGCGGCCGGGTCGGGTTGGTGGAACTGGGCAGCACGTTCAGATACGAAGCGACGGTGATGATGTCGGGCGCGTGCCCGCCGCCCGCGCCCTCGGTGTGGTAGGCGTGGATGCCACGCCCGGCGATGGCGGCCAGGGTGTCCTCGACGAACCCGGCTTCGTTCAGGGTGTCCGAGTGCAGCGCCACCTGCACGCCCGCCGCGTCGGCGACGGTGAGGCAGGCGTCGATGGCGGCGGGCGTGGAACCCCAGTCCTCGTGCAGCTTGAAACCCGAAGCGCCGGCGCGCAACTGCTCCCACATGGATTCCTGGCTGACCGTGTTGCCCTTGCCGAGCAGCACGATGTTCATCGGCCAGTGGTCGAGTGCCTCCAGCATCCGGGCCAGGTGCCAGGAGCCGGGGGTGACGGTGGTGGCCTTGGAGCCCTCGGCCGGGCCGGTGCCGCCGCCGATGAGCGTGGTGATGCCGCCGCCGAGCGCCTCGTCCAGCAGCTGCGGACAGATGAAGTGCACGTGACAGTCGATGGCGCCCGCGGTGAGGATGCGGCCGTTGCCCGCGATGATCTCCGTCGACGGGCCGACGACCAGGTCCGGGTGCACACCCGACATGGTGTCGGGGTTGCCCGCCTTGCCGATACCGCAGACGCGGCCGTCGCGGATGCCGACGTCGGCCTTGATGATGCCCCAGTGATCGATGATCACCACGCCGGTGATGACGGTGTCGGGAGCGCCGTCGGCGCGGGTGGCGCGGGACTGGCCCATCGATTCGCGCAGCACCTTGCCGCCGCCGAAGACGGCTTCCTCACCGGCGAGACCCGGTCCGCCGCTGCGGTCCTCGGTGATCTCGATGATCAGGTCGGTGTCGGCGAGCCGGATGCGGTCGCCGGTGGTCGGCCCGAACAGTTCGGCGTAGCGGGCGCGGCTCAGTTCGGTCATCGGTTCTCTCCCGAAGAGGTCGTGGACTCACGCATCGAGGCGGCCCGGCGGGTTCGCGCTGATCCCGTACACCTCGCGGGTGCCGGCGATCGGCACCAGCGAGACCCGTTGCGGCAGACCGGGTTCGAAGCGGACCGCGGTGCCTGCGGGGATGTCGAGGCGGTGGCCGTGCGCGGCCGCGCGGTCGAAGTCCAGGGCGGCGTTGGCCTGTGGGAAGTGGACGTGGCTGCCGACTTGGACGGGGCGGTCGCCGGTGTTGACGACGTCGAGTTCGACGCGCACGGCGCCCGCGTTGAGTTCGATCGTGCCCTCGGCACAGAGGTATTCACCGGGAATCATGGGCGTCGCCTATCCGATCGGGTGGTGCACGGTGACGAGTTTGGTGCCGTCGGGGAAGGTCGCCTCGACCTGCACGTCGTGGATCATCTCCGGAACGCCGGCCATGACGTCGTCACGAGTGAGCACCGAGCGCCCCGAGGACATCAGCTCGGCCACGGTCCGCCCGTCCCTGGCGCCTTCGAGCACATGATCGGTGATCAGCGCGACCGCCTCGGGGTGGTTGAGCTTGAGTCCCCGCGCCTGCCTGCGGCGGGCCAGTTCGGCCGCGTAGCTCAAGAGCAGCCGTTCCTGCTCGTGCGGCGACAGGCGCATCGGGTCTCCTCACGGATCGTGGTCAGGTGTCCGACATTCTGACACGCCCGACGCGCCCCTGCCCGTCCACCCGACACGGTCCCCGACCACCCGGCCTCCTCCGCACGCGAACCCGCCGAGCCGGGCGGCACCCCCGGCAATTCATGACTACGGGGGTCAGGCGGCGAGGTTCTGCAGGCGGACCTGACCGCGGGCGACGGTGCGGCCCTCGGCGTCGGTGATCACCACGACCCAGAGCTGCTGGCTGCGGCCCCGATGGATCGGGGTGGCCTCGCCGGTGAGCACGCCCTCGCGGACCGCGCGCAGGAAGTCGGTGTTGTTGTTGACGCCGACGACCGAGCCGCGCTCGCCGAACCAGACACCGGCGCCCACGCTGGCCAGGGTCTCGATGACGGTGCAGTAGACGCCACCGTTCTGGATGCCCGCGGGCTGGTGCAGCTGCGGACGCACCTCCCATTCGCCGCGCACCCGGTCGGGGCCCACCTCCGTGTAGCGCAACCCGATCAGATCGGTGAAGGTGCCTTCGCTGGCCTTGGTCATCAGCTCCGGGGTGATCGCGGCCAGGGACAGGGTGTTGTCGGTCATACGCTCCGGTCTACACCATCGGATTCCGCGGCCGACACCCCGGGAGACGAAGCGGCGGACCCCGTCACAGGGACGGAGCCCGCCGCGGCAGGAATGAGGGGGTCGACCGCAGCCCTCGGGACCACCGGCTCATCCATACGCCGAGATGAGCATAGGTCAGGCTTACCTAAGTGGTCAAGCGCCTCGCTGATCCGTCTCATTCGTCTCAAAAACAGTCTCATAATTTCCTATTTGAGATACCGATACACCGTCGCGCGCGAGACGCCGAGCACGGCGGCGATCTCGGTGGCGCTGCGCTGCTCGACCTCGCTCATCCGGCGCGCGGCCGCGATGCGCTCCGCGTCGAGCGCGGCGGGCCGTCCGCGCGGCGCGACCACCGGACGCACGGCCTCGGGATAGAGCAATTCGACCCCGGCCAGGACTTCCGCCCGCAGGTCGGCGGGCGATTCCTCGGCGAACAACACCACCGGGTCGCTGAGCGCGCCCAGCGCCTGCGCCGCCCGCACCCGCTCGGCCAGCGCCGGACTCGGGCCGGCGACGAGCCGGTTCGCCGCCAGCATCGTGGTGCGGAACCGCTCGAAGATCGCGCCGGGCGCGGCGAGTGCCAGGTCGTTCACATTGAGCCGCAACAGATACCGGTACTCGAGGAACACCTCGAGCAGCCCTTCCAGGACCTGCCGCCTGGCCGTGCGCGGATCGGGATGGGCAGCGTCGGCGACCGCCCCGGCCATCGCGACGAGCAGCGGCTCGGCGAGCCCGGCGAGGATGTCGTATTTGCTCGGGAAGTGGTAGAGCACACCGGCTTTGGAGATGTTCAGCTGATCGGCGATCGCGCGGACCGTGGTGCGGTGGTACCCGTGCGCGCCGAACAGCTCCATGGCGACGGCCAGGATGCGCTCACGGGTGCCCGCTGTCTGCTCGTCCGTCATCGGGACATCCTAGCGCCTTGACTGACCGGGGGTCAGAAATCTACCGTGAGGACTGACCACAGGTCAGTTCCCCCGAGGAGAGTCGCCATGCCGACCAGTCCACGCATTCTCGTTTCCGGTGCCGGTATCGCCGGTCCCACCCTCGCCTGGTGGCTCGCCCGGCACGGCGTCGCGCCCACCGTCGTCGAGCTCGCCCCCGCGCCGCGGCCCGGCGGCAACGGTGTCGACCTGCGCGGTGCCGCCGTGCGCGTCGCCGACGCCATGGGCGTGCTGCCCGCGGTGCGCGAGCTCGCCACCGACATCCGGCAGCTCACCTTCGTCGACGCCGACGGCAGGCGGGTCGCGGGCATGCCGACCAGCACGTTCAACGGCCCCGACGACCTCGAGGTGATGCGCGGCGACCTCGCCCGCGTCCTCTACGAGGCCACCGCCGACGACGCCGACTACCGGTTCGGCGACTCCGTCGCCTCGATCACCCAGGACGAGGCGTCGGTCCAGGTCGAGTTCACGAGCGGGACCAGCGCGGAGTTCGACCTGGTCATCGGCGCGGACGGATTGCACTCGCGGGTGCGCGAGCTCGCGGTGCGCCCGGAGTCGGAGGCCGCCTATCCCCTGGGCCTGTGCTTCGCCACCGCCGCCGTCGACCCGGACTTCGGCACCGCGCGGGAGGTGACGCTGCACAACGCACCGGGCCGGGTCGCCGGGGTCTACCGGTCCGGCAGGCACGCGAGCGCCCAGGCGTTCTTCGCCTTCCGCACCCCGCGCGAGCTCGCCGTGCCCCGGGACCAGCAGGCGCAGAAAGAGCTGTTGCGCAGCCACTTCGACACCGATGCCTGGCGGGTCGGCGCCCTGGTCGACGCGGCGACCGCCGATCCGGGCTTCTACCTCGACGCGATCACCCAGATCCGGATGCCCGGCTGGTCGCGCGGGCGGGTCGGCCTCGTCGGCGACGCCGCCTACTGCGCGACGCTGCTGTCCGGCGCCGGCGCGTCGCTGGCCGTCGAGGGCGCGCACCGGCTGGCCACCGAGCTCGCCGTCGGCGACGGGCATCGGGCCGCGTTCGCCCGCTACGAGCGGGGTTTGCGGGCCACCGTGCGCGCTCGTCAGCGGTCGGTCCGGGCGAGCGGCGCGATGCTGATCCCCGGCTCGCACACCGCCATCCGGCTGCGCAATCAGCTCACCCGGCTGATGGTGTTGCCGCCGTTGGCCGCCCGGGTGTTCCGGCCGGAGCGCGTACGGGCCGCGTGACGGCGCGCCGGAGACGGCCGCCTGGGCTTGCTCAACACGATCGCAATACTCCATGATCACACGTACCTCTATGTTTCCGAGGCTTGTGTCGATGTTGAAAGCTCATGTTCTGGGCGCACGACGGCCAGGGGTGGGCGCGGCGAGAGAGGCAAGATTTCGTGAGTAGTAGTCGTATCCCCCGCTGGGCCGCGCAGGCGGCCCTGTGCGCGGCCGTCGCCGGAGCCGCCGTCGCGGCGCCGGTGCAGGCCGAGCCGCTGTGGCCCGGCGGTCCCGATGTTCCCGGCGTTCCGGCGATCATTCCCGCGCCGCCGCCGGAGCCGGTGGTCGCGCCGTGTAGCGAGAAGGCGCGCGCCTGCCTGCAGCTGTCCACCAACAACGCCTGGCTGATGGACAACGGCAAGGTGACCTTCGGGCCGAGCCCGATGTCGCACGGCCGTCCCGGCTACGAGACCCCGCCCGGGGTCTTCAAGGTGGCGTTCAAGAAGCCGTTCCACTGGAGCACCCTGCACAACGCGCCGATGGAGTACGCGGTCTTCTTCAACGGCGACATCGCCTATCACATCGGGCCCACCGAGGAGCAGTCGCACGGCTGCATCCGGCTGACGCCCGAAGGCGCGAAGGCGCACTACGAGTGGCTGGAACCGGGCGACATCGTCGAAGTGGTTCCCTGAGCCGTCGTGACCCGAAGGGGAGGCCGGATCATCGGCCTCCCCTTTGTCATGCCACGGCGACGGTGAGCGCGTCGAAGAGCCAGAGGTGCGCCGCGCCGGAGGTCACCGCGTCGCCGGCGAGGGTGGCGGTGAGCTGCCAGTACCGGCGGACGTCGGCGGTGTCGGCGGTGTCGGCCAGCAGCTGTCGCCGGAAGGCCGGGGTGTCGGCCAGGCCGCGCGCGCCCGCGTGGATGTCGACGTAGTGATCGAGTTCGGCGCCGGGCGCGGGCGCGCGGCCCGCGGCGACCGCCGGTGCCGCGGCCAGACAGGCGTCGGCCACGTCGAGGAGCAGGCGGCGCTCGTCGCGGACGCCCGGGGTGCCGCGGTGGCGGATGGTGTCCGACATCGCCGTCGACAGTGCCGGATTCGTCACGAGCGCGACGAGTTCCGCGTAGGCGAGCAGGTCCTCGGGTGGGGCGTCGGGAGTGGGTTCGGGGACGTTCATGTCGAGGAAGTCCTCGATCAGCGGACGCGGCAGCGGTGCCAGCTGACGACGCCAGAAGGCGCCGAGGGCAGTCCGGGCCGCCGCCGGATCCGCCACGGCGGCAAGCAGATCCAGCGCCGCGGGAGCGGCATGCTCGACGGCGGCGAGAAGCGCGCGACGGTGGCTCAACGCCGCGAACTCGGCGTCGACGGCGGCACGTTCGGTGGCGATCACCTCCGTGATCGACCGGGTGCCCGAGAGAACGTCGGCGATGGCGGTCAGCCCGATGCCGAAGGTGCGCAACCGGCGCAGCAGTCGCAGGCGATCGACCGCGGCCCGGTCGAACACCCGATGCCCGGCCGCGGTGCGGCGCACCTCGAGCAGGCCCTCGTCGCAGTAGAACCGGATCGTGCGGACCGCGACGCCGGTCCGGGTCGCGAGTTCGCCGATCGTCATCGGTGTGCTGTCGGTCACAGTCACTGGCACCTCCACCTCGGTGGAGTTCCTACGGTACCGACGACACCCCAGCGAAGGAGGACCCATGACCACCCGAACTTCCCGTACCGACGACGCGATCTGGGCGGCGGTCGCCGTCGAACGCGCCACCCTCGCCGACCTGCTGGCCGACCTGCCCGAATCCGCATGGGACACCCCTTCGTTGTGCACGGGCTGGCGGGTCCGGGATGTGGTGGCGCACCTCGTGCTGGCCACCCGGGTGACGATCGGCTCGCTTCTGGTGAACCTGATCCGGGCCCGCGGGAATCTCGACCGGCTCATCCACGACACCGCCGTCCGCCTCGCCGACCGGATGTCGACCGCCGAACTGCTCGACGCGCTGCGGGCCACCGTCGACTCACGCATCACCCCGATCGGGACGACACCGACCGACCGGCTGATGGATCTGCTGGTCCACGGACAGGACATCGCGGTCCCCCTCGGCGTCGACCGCGTGATGCCGACCGCGGCGGCACAGTGGTCCCTGGAACGCGTGTGGGCGATGGGCACCCCGTTCCACGCACGCACCCGCCTGGCCGGATACGCCCTCACCGCGACAGATACCGGGTGGCACACGGGCACCGGCACACCGGTCACCGGGACTGCCGCCGAGCTGCTGATGATCGTCACCGGCCGGACATCACCGGATCGCTGACGACGCGACGATCCGCGGCACCGAACTACTCGGCACCGCGGATCGTCGGGTGGTGGCAGGGTGGGCCGACGGTCGGCTCGACCACGAACGGGCCCGGCTACACCGCCACCACGTCCCGGTCGCTCGCGGCAGGATCATCCTCCACCGCACCAGAATCCGGCACGGACGTGGCACCTGCCGGGATCCGGCGCAACAGGGCGACGGCCAGGACCGCACCGGCGGCGGACAGCACGGCCGCGGTCCACGCGGCGGCGTTGAGGCCGTGGGTGAACGCCTCGCGTGCGGCGGCGACGACCGACTCGGCGACATCGGCGGGCAGGGAGTCGGCCGAACTCAGTGCTCCGGGCAGGGTTTCCGCGGCCGCGCCGTCGGCGTCCGACATTCCCGACCGGTACACCGCGGCACCGACGCTGCCGAGGAGCGCGACACCGAGCGCGACTCCCAGGTCGCTGGCCGTGCTGTTCACCGCCGAGGCGGCACCCGCCTTCTCCGCCGGGGCGGCGCCGATGACCAGGCCGGGGATCAGCGCCATGGCCGGGGCGATACCCGGGTACAGGACGTAGAAGCCGACGATGAGCAACGGCAGACCCGCGACGCTCTCGACCTGGGTCAGCACCAGGTAGCCGACCGTCGACACCGCCAGACCCGCGGCGATCAGGAACGCGGGCCGGACGCGACGGGCGAGCGCGGGAGTGACGGTGGAGACGATCACCAGGCCGATCGCGGCGGGCAGGATCCACAGCCCGGCCGCCAGCGGCGACTGGGCGGCGACCAGCTGCAGATACTGCGTGAACAGCAGGTACACCCCGCCCAGGGCGATGGCCGCGAGCATGTACACGCCCAGCGATCCGCTGAAGGTCCGGTCGGCGAACAGCCGCACGTCGAGCAGCGGGTCGGCCAGGCGCAGCTGCCTGCGGACGAAGACCACCGCGAACAGCACCCCGGCGAGCAGGGTCGGCACCGACGTGGCGGTGGGTCCGGCCTCGGCGAGCTTCTTCACGCCGTGGACGAACGGCAGCAGCGCGGCCAGCGACAGCGCGACACTGATCGGATCGAGCCTGCCCGCCGCGGGCGCCCGGTACTCGGGCACCAGCACCGGCACCGCGAGCACGACCAGCAGCATCACCGGCACGCCGATCAGCATGGACGCGCCCCACCACAGCGAGGCCAGCATCAGTCCGCCGAGCAGCGGGCCGAGCGCCACCCCGGCCGACACCGACGCCGCCCACAGGCCGATGGCGGTGGCGCGCTGGCGATCGTCGCGGAACATGGTGGTGATCAGCGACAGGGTGGCGGGCATGACGGCGGCGGCGCCCAGCCCCATCAGCGCCCGCGACGCGATGAGCAGTTCGGGACCGGGGGCGAAGGCCGCGAGCACCGAGGCGACGCCGAACAGCGCGGCGCCGGCCAGCAGCAGCCTGCGGCGGCCGAGCCGGTCACCCAGCGTGCCCATGGTGACGAGGAACCCGGCCATCACGAAGCCGTAGATGTCGTTGATCCACAACAGCTGTCCGCTGCTCGGTGCCAGATCGGCGGCGATATAGGGGGTGGCCAGGAACAGGACGGTCATGGTGAGGAACAGCAGCACCGTCGGCAGGAGCAGGACCGCCAGTCCCAGCCATTGGCGGGTGCCTGCCCGTTCGGGGATTTCGGTGAACGCGGACATCAGGAGGATTCCCTTCGAGGAGGAGGCGAACGAGACCCACCCTGCCGAGCGGGCCTTCGGCAACCCTTCGGATCGACTCCGGATCGCCTCGAGGGCGCCGCGTCCGTCCCGCCGTTTAGGGTGGGTGACATGCGTTTCGGGGTGCTCGGGCCGGTGGCGGTGTGGACCGACGACGGGCAGCCGGTCCGGGTGCCCGAGCTCAAGGTGCGGGTCCTGCTGGCCGCGCTGCTGGTGGAGCCGGGCCGGATCGTGCCCGCCGACCGGCTCGTCGAGGACCTGTGGGGCGGCGCGGCACTGCCCACCCATCCGGCGGGGTCGTTGCAGACCCGCGCGTCCCAGCTGCGGCGGGTGCTCGGCGACGCCGAGGACGGCGGCCGCGACCTGCTGGTCTCGCGCTCCCCCGGCTATCTCCTGGACGTTCCTCCCGGCGCGGTCGACGCACAGGTGTTCCAGGACCGGCTGCGCCGGGCGCGCGCCGCCGACGACGCCACCCGCGCGACCCTGCTGGCCGAGGCGCTGGCGCTGTGGCGCGGCCCCGCCCTGGCCGACCTCGCCGACCACGACTTCGCCCGGATCCCGGTGCTACGCCTCGAGGAACAGCGCCTGACCGCGACCGAGGACTACGCGCGAGCCAGGATCGCGCTCGGTGCGCACGACCAGGTGGCCGACGAACTGGGCGCGCTCACCGAGGAACATCCGCTGCGGGAACGGCTGCGGGCCGCGCACATGCTCGCGCTGTACCGCTCGGGCCGCCACGGCGAGGCCCTGGACTCGTACCGGCGCCTGCGCGAGCACCTCGCCGAGGACCTCGGCCTGGATCCCAGTCCCGAGCTCACCGCGCTGCATCGTGCTGTGCTGGAACAGGATCCGGCGCTCGGCGCGCCGACCCGGCCGCCGCGGGCGACCCCGGTCACGCCCCGGCCCACGCTGCCGGTTCCCGCCACCGCGTTGATCGAGCGTGCGGACGATCGCGCCGGGATCGAGGCCCTGCTCCGGGCCGAACGACTCGTGACGCTCACCGGTCCGGGCGGCGTCGGCAAGACCCGCCTGGCGCTGGCGGTCGGCGCCGATCATCCGGCCCGCGACGGCGTGCTGTTCGTCGAGCTGGCCGGGCTGTGCCTCGGCGCCGAGCCGGACAGCGCGCTGACCGCCCTCACCGAGGTGGTCGCCGCGGCCTTCGAGGTGCGCGACGACTCCGCCGGGACCAGCCCGTTCCCGGTGCCCGACAGCGGAACCCCGCTCGCCCGGCTCGCCGAGGCGGTACGGGCCAAGCGGGCACTGCTGGTGCTGGACAACGGCGAGCACGTCGCCGACGCCGCCGCGGCACTGGTCGCGCGGCTGCTCGGCGCGGCCCCCGACCTGCGGGTGCTGGTGACCAGTCAGGTCCCGCTGAACATCGCGGGCGAGCACCTGTGGCCGGTCGCGCCGCTGCCGGTGCCGGTGCCCGCCGTCGACGGCACCGCCGCCGCGATCGAGAAGTCCGCCGCGGTCCGGCTTTTCACCGATCGCGCCCGCGCCACCACCCCCGGATTCGCCGTCACCGACGACAATGCCGCCGCGGTCGCGACCATCGTCGGCCATCTCGACGGCCTGCCGCTGGCTCTGGAACTGGCGGCGACCAGGGTCCGCGCGCTGGGCGTGCACACCCTGGCCGAGCGGATCGAGGACCGGTTCACGCTGCTCTCCGCCGGGTACCGGGATGCCCCCGATCGGCAGCGCACGCTGCGCGCGGTGATCGACTGGAGCTGGGAACTGCTCGACGAGCCCGAACGCGCGGTGCTGTGCAGGCTCGCGGCCCACGCCGACGGCGCCACTCTGGAATCGGCCGAGACCGTCTGCGCGGGAGGCGATGTCGATGGCGTCGACGTCGCGGAACTGCTCGCCCGCCTGGTCGACCGCTCGCTGGTCATCGCGCCCGCCGCCGACGCCAGGCCCCGCTATCGGCTGCTGAAGTCGGTCGCTGCCTACGGCGTCGACCGCCTGCGCGACAGTGGCGAGGAGACCGAGACCCGCCTGCGTCATCTCGCCTTCTACCGCGCGCTGGCCGAACGCGCCGACGCGCATCTGCGCACCGGCGACCAGCGGCGGTGGCTGGCCCGGCTCGACGCCGAATCGGCCGACCTGCGTCGCGCGCTCGAGACCGCCAGGGCCGCAGGCAGATCCGACGACGCGCTCGGTCTCGTGAACGCGCTGGCCTGGTACTGGGTGCTGCGCGGGCGGCTCGCGGAGGGCATCCGGTCGATCGGTATCGCGCTGGCGGTGCCGGGCGAACCCGGTTCGGCCGCACGGCGGATCGCGCTGCTGTGGCGCGGCGCGCTCGAGCTCGGGCGCGGCCGCACCGTCGAGACGCTGCAGGCCCTGGGCGAGCGGCCCGCGCCCGCGGAGCTGCGGGCCCGCTGGTATCTCGCGCACGTCCACACCGGGTTCGCCGCGCACCACGAGATGGACAGCGCCGCCGAACTGCGCACCGCCTTCGCCGACGCCGGTCAGGACTGGGGTGTCGCGGCGGCCTCGGCGTCGCTGGCCAGGGACGCGTTCGCACGCGGTGAGCTGACCGAGATGCGCGCGCACGCCGAACGCAGCCGGGATCTGTTCACGCGGGTCGGCGACCGCTGGGGCCAGGGCATCGCGGGTTTCCTGCTCGGCAATCACGCCGAGGTCGTCGGCGATCTCGACACCGCGCGCGCCGAGCACCGGGCCGCGCTGACGACCGCCGATGAGCTCGGGCTGTGGACCGAGGTGGGCGAGCGGCTCACCTCGCTGGGCCGGATCGCGCTGCTGCGCGGGGACTTCGAGCACAGTGCCGAACTGCACGAACGAGCGCGCCGGATCGCCGTCGACCAGGGTCATCTGGTCGGGGAGGAATCCGCGGAGCTCGGACTCGGTCTGGTCGCGCGGCGCCGCGGCGATCTCGCCGCCGCCCGCACGCACCTCGGCGCCTGGCTGGACTGGCATCTGCGCGCGGGCTCCCAGTTCGGCGCGGCACTGATCCTCGCCGAACTGGGCTTCACCGCCGAACTCGCGGGCGACGCCGCCGAGGCCGAACAGCTGCACCGCCGCGGCCTGGACGCGGCGCTGCGCACCGGCGATCCCCGCGCCCACGCGCTCGCCCTGGAGGGCCTGGCCGGTGCCCGCGCGCTGGCGGGCGACGCCGAGCAGGCCGCTCAGCTGCTCGGCGCCGCCGAGGCCCTGCGCCGCGCCACCGGAGCTCCCCTGCCCGAGGCCGAACGCGGCGATGTCGACCGGATCGCGGCGCGCGTCCGCGCCGAGCTGGGCGCCGACGGACTGGCGGCCGCGGTCGCGCACGGCCGGACCGCCGACCCGGCGACCCTCGTCGCGGGAGCGACCTCGAGCCGATCCTGAGTCCGTCCGAAGTCCGCCCGGCCACGGTGGACCTCATGAGTACCAACAGTCGCACCAGGTCGACAGTCCAGAGCTTCACCGATATCAAGGCCGATTTCGACGCCATCGTCGGCTCGATCAACTACGCCACGATGACCACCGTCGACGCCGCCGGGCGCCCCCGGTCCCGGGTGCTGATCCCGGTCTGGGAGACCGGCGGCGAGGTGCCGACCGGGTGGCTCGGGACCTATCGCACGCCGGTGAAAGCCGCGCATATCGCGGGGAATCCGCATGTGACGTTCTCGTACTGGAGTCCGGCGCAGAACACCGTCGCCGTGGATACCGTCGCCGGCTGGACCGACGATCCGGACGAGCGCGCGCACGTGTGGGACCTGTACCGGCACGGGAGCCCGCCCGGCGCCGGCTATGACCCCGGCCAGTTCTGGCAGGGCCCGGACGACCCGGCGTTCCAGGTGCTCCGCCTGACGCCGTGGCGGATTCAGGTGCTGCGTGGCCGCGATCTGGTCAGCGGGATTCCGGCCCGCATCTGGCGCGGTTCACTCCAGGGGGATTGACGGCACCGACGGCGAACGCGGCCGTTCGCCGTCGGATCTGACGGGACTGGACGTCGGTACAGGTCACGGCGCGATCCGTTGTGACGGACACCAACACTCCCCGGTAGTTCCACCAGGAAGGATGTGGGGTCGAATTTCGCGAATCGGGCGATTTCCTTGCCGAGGGAAATGAGCGGGGCTACGTTACCCACATCACAGCAGAGGAGATCTGATTGTGATCCACATCCCGGCCGACGGGTCCTCCATTTTCCGGCGGGATGCTCATCAATCATGCAAGGAGATTCACCATGGGTTCGCTGACCGAGATAATGATGGCCGCCATTGCGGGATTGGGTTCCATGGTCGAGGGTGATGGGCTCCTGGCGGTCTTCCTCGGCTCCGTCGAGGCATTCTTCCCGTAAAACGACCTCGCCCCGACACCCCCGTCCGGCTCACTGACGAGTCCGGCATCCATTTCACCGAAGGACAATGCACATGGGATCTCTCTACGAATTGATGCAGACCGGCGCTGGCAGCCTGAGCGACGCTGTTCTGCCTTTCATCCAGGCCCTGATCACCGTCAGCGGCGGCACGCCGACACCGGGTAAGTAACACTCGGCTCGACAGCGCGGGGGTGGACCGTTCACGGTCCGCCCCCGCGACTTATATATAGCGAAACAGAATGATCGACCATCACTGCGCAGTGTGGAATAAGAGGACCCCCAGACCTGAACGAACCCCCGATAAATGGGGTCTGGCGAACAAGACGACGCGCGCGGACACCCCACAGCAGCCCACCTCCTCCACCGCCAACACCTCGCAGCCGTCGACCCTCAGACGGCGGGCACCGTCACCCGAGCGACATCGACATCCACCCAAGCCTCGACACAATCGCAGATCAGACGCATCAGACACATGAATCCATCCCCCTTGACGGACTCGTCGCGAACAGTTGCGTTCGCGACAATCTCGGCCGTCGCCGTACCAGACAGTCGCCGTAACCACAGGTCACAGGTACACCCGGTAGCCCTCGCGGCAATCGCCGAGCAGCTTCCAGAAGGAAAGAAAAAAATGAACGAATCAGGGTGAGTGAAACAGCGGGTTGCCACACTTCGGACGCGGCGCTACGTTACCGGCATCACATCGACCACCGATCGTGATGACCGCCCGCGGAGAGGGGACCACCCTATTTCCGGGGGCATGACAACAGCGCAAGGAGATACTTCATGGGCTCGTTCGATGAGCTGCTACTCGGTGTACTGGGAGGAATGGCTTCCGCGAACCAGGGCGACCTGCTGCTCGAGACCTTCCTGGGCTCCGTCGAAGCGTTCTTCCCGTAATCCGATATCACCCGCAGGAGTAACACATGGGTTCCCTCTACGAAATGTTCGCCACCGGCATGGCCAGTCTCGGCGACACCACCCTGCCCCTCGTCCAGGCGCTGATCTCCCTGAGCGGTGGCACGCCCATCGGCGGCTGACCCACCCCTGACCTCAGGTTTCTCGACAATCAAGCAAGGAGTTCGACCATGGGTTCGCTGACAGAGCTGATGATGGCCGCCATCGCGGGCTTGGGTTCCGCGGCCGAGGGCGACGGCCTGCTCGCCGTCTTCCTCGGTTCGGTAGAAGCCTTCTTCCCGTAGCCCGATCAACCGCCGCACCAGCGGGGGCCGGCCGTCGTCCGGTCCCCGCACCGCCCGAGAAGTCAGCAGGCCCGCATCACCATGAACAACGACATGCTCCGCGCCCTCCTGTCGGCCGCCTGTGTCGTGGCGCTCGCCGCGACACCCGTGTTCGCCGACACCGGGCAGGCCGCGGCCACCACCGGCGCCCGCCTGGTGAGCCGGACCCAGTCCGGCCAGGTCGCCGACATCAGCGTCTACTCCCCCGCCATGGACCGCACGATCGCGCTGCGCGTCCTGCGACCGGCCGACACCGCGACCCCGGCGCCGACGTTGTACCTGCTCAACGGCGCGGGCGGCGGCGAGGATTCGGCCAACTGGCCGGGACAGACCGACGCGGGCGGGTTCTTCGCCGACAAGCACGTCAACGTCGTCATCCCGATGGAGGGCGCGTTCAGCTACTACACCGACTGGCTGCGCCCCGACGAGAAGCTCGGGAAGAACCTCGAGAACAACGGCCGCAACATGTGGACGACGTTCCTCACCCAGGAGCTGCCGCCCGTCGTCGACGCGACCTTCGGCACCACCGGCGTCAACTCGCTGGCGGGCATCTCGATGGCGGGCACCTCGGTCCTCGACCTCGCCATCCAGGCCCCCGACCTGTACCGCAGCGTGTCCGCCTACAGCGGCTGCGCGATGACCAGCGACCCGATCGGCCGTGGCTTCGTCTCGCTGGTGGTACGGATGGGCGGCGGCGACGTGGAGAACATGTGGGGCCCGGTCACCGACGCCGCCTGGCGCGAACACGACCCCTTCGTCCAGGCGCACCGCCTACCGGATATCCCGATGTACATTTCCGCCGGAACGGGTTTGCCTGGAATTCACGACACGCTGCAGAATCCGCGTGTTCATATCAACGGAAAGAATCCGACCTCCATTCTGACGAATCAAATGCTCGTCGGCGGCGGCATCGAAGCGGCGACCATGTATTGCACGGCGAATTTGGCCCAGCGCACCCAGCAGCTCGGCCGTACGAATATCACCTACAACCTCCGGCCGACCGGAACTCATTCGTGGGGCTATTGGGAAGACGACCTGCACGCGTCGTGGCCGATGATGGCGACGGCGCTGGGCCTGTGAGCGCCGAACTCCGGGTCGGCACCGAGCAGCTGCGCCCGCGCGACGCGGTGTTCGTCTACGACGAGACCGACCGGCACCTGTCGAACGTCGTCGGGGTGTACCTCGCCGACTCCGCGGGCCGGGCACCGCTGACCATCGGCGAGGTCCTGGACTGGGTGCGCGCGAGCATCGGGCACGCGGCGCTGTTCCACCGGCGGCTGCACCGCGTGCCGCTGGACCTGGATCTGCCGTACTGGGTGCCCGATCCGTCCATGGCGGTGCGCGACCACGTCTCGCTGGAGCGGCCGGGGACCGGCACCTGGGACGACGCGCGCGCCCGGATCGCCGAGATCACCGCCACGCGGATGGATCTGAGGCGGCCACCGTGGCGCATCCACGTGCTCGACCGCGTCGACGGGGTCCCGGCGATGCCGGGTCCGACCACGATCGTGGTGCTCGTGTTCCATCACAGTGCCGGCGACGGCGTCGCCACCCGCGCGCTCGAGCAGCGGTTGTTCGGCGCCGATCCGGCGCCGGCGATCCGGCTCGACGAGCCGCGCCCGCTGGTCCGGGCGATCCGCACGAGCGCCGCGCTCCCGCTGCGGCCCGCGCAATTCGTCGGCGGATTGCGGCGCGCCCGCGCGGCGCAGGACGAACTCCGCGCGCTGGTCGACGCGGGCGCGGTGCACGAGCCGGTGGCCGAACGCCCCGCGACCCGGTTCAACCGGGATATCCACGCGGAGCTCACCTTCCACCTGATCGCACTGCCGATGGCGGAGGTGCTCGCCGCGAAAGCCGCGGCGCCGCAGCGGGTCACGATCAACGACCTCATGCTGACGACGATCGCCGGCGCGCTGGCCGCCTATCTCGCCGAGCACGACGAGACGCCCGACGGCTCACTCGCCGCGATGGTGCCGATGTCGATGCGCGGTGTGGCCGGCTGGGATTCGGCGAACCAGCTCAGCCAGATGATCGTCGACCTGCACACCGACCTGGCCGATCCGCTCGCCCGGCTGGCCGCGGTCCGGCGGTCGGCGGGCCTGGCCAAGCAGCGCACCACCGACCCGGTGGTGCGGCGCGGTGACCGCCGGGTGGAGACCGCGCCCGCGCTGCTGCTGCGCGCGGCCGGATGGGCCAGGGCGCAACGGCGTTTCGACGACGCGGCGACGGTGCCGCTGTGCAACACCACCATCAGCAATGTGCCGCCGGTGACCGACAGCCTGGTCTTCTGCGGGCGGCCGATCCGCCGGGTGGTCGGCGCGCTGCCGATCCTCGACGGTGACGGCCTGCGGCACCTGATCACCTCGCAGGGTGACGACATCGTCATCGCGGTCACCACGAATCCGGCGATGATGCCGGACCCGGAGCACTACGGCGAACTCGTGCTGCGGTCGTTCCGTGAACTCGCCGCGGCGGTGCGCGCCGCGACCGGCCCCTAGCGTTGCAGGCAGCTGGTCCGGCGCACCGGCAGACCCCGGTCCTCGAGCGCGCCGAGCAGCAGCTGGCCGCGCCGGGCGCCCGCGGTGGCGTCGGTGCGGGCCAGGTCGGGCACGTAGGTCGCCGCGCCGATGACGGATTCGCCGACCAGCGACCAGAACCGCCGCGCCGGCAGGCCGGAGCAGCGGGTGAGCACGGACTGCAGCGGAATCAGCGAGGACGCGCACCGCTGGGCCAGCCAGACCGCCATCGCCGCCTCGCAGGGCAGCGCGACGGCGTCGCGCTCGTCGACTTCGGGGTCACCGGCCACGACGCGAATCGTGGTGTCGGACAATCCCGCCCAGTCGATGCCACCATCGTTGTCATGATGGATCCAGAGATTGTCCCGGCCGGGATCCCAGGCCCGGCCCGCCATCACGAACAGTGCCGTCACCCGGCCGACGACCGCGTGGATGAGGGCGGTCGCCACCACCTCGGCGGCGATGTCGTCGTTGATCATCTCGGCGGCGTGCCTGCGGTACATGAGCTCGACGCGGCCCTCGGACAGTCCGTTCGGCACATGCCACCAGCGGCGCTTTCCCTGACCGGCCATCGCCGCCACGGCATAGACCCGCGGATGTTCGGGTTGCAGCGATTGCAACCGGGCACACGCGCGATCGAACGCGGCGGTGCTGCGGGACGTGGCGGTGGTGACGGGCTCGGGCATCGAACCTCCTCGAACAGTGGGTTCCCGTGACGATGATGTCTCGGAACATAGGTTAGGCTTACCAGACTTCACAAGTCGTGTCCGGATTCGAGTCAGGAGAAGTTCGTCGCCGTGATCCACCCTGGCACCGTCAGACGTCGTCGTCTGACCGGGCTTCTTCTGCTCGTTTTGCTGCTCACCGTCGCGGTGGTGGCGAGCATCGCCATCGGTACCCGCTCGCTCGCACCGGCCACGGTGTTCGACGCCGTCACGCACGCTCTCGGCTGCGACGGCGGCCCGTTCCGATGCCCGGCCCGCTCCACCGCCGAGGAAATCGTGCGTGAGCTACGTCTGCCGCGCACCGCGTTGGCCCTGGTCGCCGGGATGGCGCTGGGCATCGCGGGCGCGCTCATCCAGGGGTATACCCGGAATCCGCTCGCTGATGCCGGTTTGTTGGGACTGAATGCCGGCGCGGGATTCCTGGCCGCGCTCAGCATCTATCTGTTCGGCTTCACCGCGCCGAGCCAGTACATCTGGTTCGCCTTCGCCGGGTCCGCGATCGCGGGCATCATCGTGTTCGGGGTGTCCTCGATCGGCGGCGGCAAGGCGAGTCCGCTGAGCCTGGTGCTCGCGGGCGCGGCGGTCACCGCGTTCCTGCAGGCGATGACCAATGCCGTGATCGTGCTCGACAACGCCGCGCTCGACACCTACCGGTTCTGGGTGGTCGGCACGGTGAACGGGCGCGAGGGCGGGGTGTTCTGGCAGGTGCTGCCGTTCCTCGTGGTCGGGATGGCGATGGCGGTCGCGGCGGCGCCCAGCCTGAACCTGCTCGGCCTCGGTGACGACGTCGCCCGCGGGCTCGGTGTCGATGTCGGCCGGGCGCGGGCGTTCGGCCTGTTCGCGGTGGTGCTGCTCAGCGGCGCCGCCACCGCGGCCATCGGGCCGATCGCCTTCCTCGGGCTGGTGGTGCCGCATATCGCGCGCACGATCACCGGGCCCGACAACCGCTGGCTGATCCCCTATTCGGGACTGATCGGCGGACTGCTGCTGCTGGTCGCCGACATCGCGGGCCGGGTGGTCGCCCGGCCGGGTGAACTCCAGGTCGGCGTGATGCTCGCCGCGATCGGCGCGCCGTTCTTCATCGCGCTGGTGCGCCGCAAGAAGTTGGTGACGCTGTGAGCACACTCGAGACGGACACGCCCACCGACGCGGGCGCCGCGCTGCGCAAAGTACGGCCCGGGCTGCGGATCGGGCCGGTGTCGCTGGTGTGGCGACCGGTGCTGCTCGGTGCCGTGCTGGCCCTCGCGGCGCTGGTCTTCGCGCTGTTCTGCCTGGATATCGCCGTCGGCGAGACCAACATCCCGCTGAGCCGGGTCCTCGACGTCCTGGGCGGCGGCGGCACCCGATCGCAGCGGTTCATCATCATCGAGTCGCGGCTGCCGCGGGCGCTGACCGCCGTGGTGGTCGGCGCCGCGCTCGGCCTGTCCGGCGCGCTCATGCAGTCGATCCTGCACAACCCGCTGGCCGGGCCCGATGTCCTCGGGATCACCACCGGTGCCAGTGTCGGCGCCGTCGCGGTGCTGGTCGGCAGCGGCGGCGCGACCACCGGACTGATCGCCACGGTCGGCGCGCCGCTGGCCGCGCTCACCGGCGGCCTGCTCACCGCGATCGTGATCTATCTGCTCGCCTGGGGGCGCGGCCGGGCCGGGGAACGCGGGGTCACCGGTTTCCGCCTGGTCCTGATCGGCATCGGCGTCAACGCGGTGCTGATGTCGGTGATCAGCTGGCTGCTCACCCGGGCCAGCCTCACCGACGCCGCGCGGGCCCAGCTGTGGCTCACCGGTTCGCTCAACGCCGCGGACCTGGCCAGGGTCGTGCCCGCGGTGCTCGCACTCGCCGTGGTGACCGTGATCGCGCTGGTCTCGGCGCGAACGCTGGCCGCGCTGCGCCTCGGCGAGGAGTCGACCCGGGTGCTCGGCGTGCGGATCCAGGCCCAGCGGGCGCTGCTCATCGGCGCCGCGGTGGTCGCGGCGTCGGTGGCCACGGCGGCCGTCGGACCGGTCGGCTTCGTCGCGCTCGCGGCGCCCCAGATCGCCAGGATGGCACTGCGCACGCCGGGTGAACCGCTCATCGCCTCGGCGCTGACCGGCGCCGGGCTGGTCGCCGCGGCCGATATCATCTCGCGCACACTGCTTCCCGTCGAACTGCCCGTCGGCATCGTGACCGCCGCGCTCGGCGGGCCGTTCCTGCTCTACCTGCTCGTCCGCATGAACCGGAAGGCCACGCTCTCATGACCAGCCCCGCCCATCGCCTCGCCGCCGACGGCGTCTCCCTCGGCTACGGCGAACGGGTGATCGTCGACGAGCTGAGCCTCGACATCGCGCCCGGCGTGGTCACCACGGTCATCGGGCCCAACGGCTGCGGCAAGTCGACGCTGCTCAAATCGCTGGGCAGGCTGCTGCGCCCCCGCGACGGGCAGGTCGTGCTCGACGGCAAGGCCATCTCGACGATGAAGACCAAGGACGTCGCCCGGGTGATCGGCATGCTGCCGCAGACCCCGGTCGCCCCCGAGGGCCTCACCGTCGCGGATCTCGTCGCCCGCGGCAGGCACCCGCACCAGTCCTGGCTGCGGCAGTGGTCGGCCGACGACGAGACCGAGGTCGCCGCCGCGCTGGCCCAGACCGGCATCGCGGATCTGGCCGAGCGCACCCTCGACGAGCTCTCCGGCGGCCAGCGCCAGCGCGCCTGGATCTCGATGGCCCTGGCCCAGGGCACCGACATCCTGCTGCTCGACGAGCCGACCACCTACCTCGACCTCGCGCACTCGCTCGAGGTGCTCGACCTCGTCGACCGGCTGCACGCCGAGTACGGGCGCACCGTGGTCATGGTGCTGCACGATCTCAACCTCGCCATCCGCTACAGCGACGAGCTCGTGGTGATGTCGGCCGGGCGCATCGTGGCGCGGGGCAAGCCCGCCGACATCGTCACCGCCGAGCTGCTCGCCGAGGTGTTCGGGCTCGAGGCGACCGTCCTCACCGATCCGGTCTCCGGGCGGCCGATGATCGTCCCGATCGGCACCCGGCACGTGCACGGCGCCGACGGGTATGACGAATGACACACCAGCAAACCCCCCGTTACGACAATCTGTAGTACGCATCTTTGTCGTTGAGTCCGTAAAATTGTGGGATGGCAGGACTCGGCGAACTCGAAAAAGCGGTCATGGACCAGTTGTGGTCGGCCGACGAACCGCAGACGGTGCGGCAGGTCCACGAAGCACTGGCCGCACGGCGCGAGCTCGCGTACACGACAGTGATGACCGTGCTGCAGCGGCTGGCGAAGAAGGATCTGGTGGTGCAGCGGCGCGATGATCGCGCCCATCGATACGCACCGGTACACAGCCGCGACGAGCTCGTCGCGAGCCTGATGGTCGACGCGTTGCAGCAGGCCGACGCGGCGGGCAGCCGCGCCGCCGCGCTGGTGCACTTCGTGGAACAGGTGGGCAAGGACGAGGCCGACGCCCTCAGGGAGGCACTCGCCAAGCTCGAATCCGACGAGAAGAGCAGCTAGACTCCCTGGCGGCTCTCACAACGACGTGAGCGCCCCTGGTCCCACAACGCAGTGAGCAGAGTCGATGAACGCAACCGCGGCAGTCTTCGCCGGTCTCGCCTTGCTTCTCGCAGGGCCGGTACCAGCGCTGCTCAGTCGCGCGACCTGGGTGCATCGATCGCCGCGCGCGGCCCTGGTGCTGTGGCAGGCCATCGCGCTGGCCGCCGTGCTCAGCGCCTTCGGTTCCGGGCTGGCCATCGCCAGCCTGCTGCTCGTCCCCGGCCCCGACGGTAGGCCGACCACCTCCCCCACCAAGGAGATCGACGCGCTCGGTCTGCCGCTGTGGACGATCTACGTGCTGGTCTTCGCGCTGACCCTGATGATCGGCGCCCGGCTCATCTTCTCCATCGTGCGCGTCGGCGTGCACACCCGTCGCCGCAGGTCCCGGCATCGCATGCTGGTCGATCTGCTGGATCAGAGCGGGCCGGTCCGCCGCGCCGCCGATATCCGCGTGCTCGCCGCGACCGAACCCATCGCCTACTGCCTGCCCGGGCTGCGGCAGCGGGTGGTGCTCAGCGAAGGCACGCTGACCAGCCTCGACGACGCCGAGGTCACCGCGATCGTCAGCCACGAACGCTCCCATCTGCGGGCCCGCCACGACCTGGTGCTCGAGGCGTTCACCGCGGTCCACGAGGCGTTCCCCCGGGTGGTCCGCAGCAAGGCCGCGCTCGGCTCGGTGAAACTGCTGATCGAACTGCTCGCCGACGACTCCGCGGTCAAGGTCACCGGCCCCAAGCCGCTGGCCCGCGCGCTGGTCGCGTGTGCGAAGTCGACCGCGCCGCAGGGCGCGCTGGCCGCGGGCGGACCGACCACGCTGATCCGCATCCAGCGGCTCGCGGGCCGCACCGGCGACGTGAGAGTCGCCACCGCCGCGTACCTCGGGTCGGCGGCCATCCTGGTCGTGCCGACGCTCGCCGTCGCGGTGCCGTGGTTGCAGGAGCTGAACCGGCTCTTCCGCGGCTGACCTGGCGATTCGCCGCCGTTGTCCGCGCCGGGACGGCATCGGTCCCGGCCGCCCGGGCCGCCACCGGACCCCCTCGCACAATCATCGCTACAAACGGTCGTCTGACCAGCGCGTTTACCCACGTGCCACCGATCCCGCCTATCCTGGGAGATCGGTCCTTCCTGCTGGGCCGCACCCCGTGCACGCCGTCGGCGTATCCGGGTCATCGGCGCCGGTCATCTTCCAGCGCGATGCGCAGCCCAACGAAAGGCCATTTTGTCTTCCTCTTCGCGTCCCGACGCCACCTTCGCCGACCTCGGTCTGCCCGTCGCACTGGTGCAGACCCTGCGCAACGCGGGCATCGAGAAGCCCTTCCCCATCCAGGCCACCACCATCGGCGACGCGCTCGCCGGCCGTGACGTGCTCGGCCGCGGCCCGACCGGCTCGGGCAAGACCCTCGCCTTCGGCCTGCCGATGCTGGCCCGCCTCACCGGCGCGTCCGCCAAGCCGGGCCGCCCGCGCGGCCTGGTGCTGGTCCCCACCCGCGAACTCGCCTCGCAGATCGAGCGCGCGCTCGACGAGGCCGCGCTCTCGCTCGGCCTGCGCGTGGCCTCCGTCGTCGGCGGTGCGCCGATCAAGCGCCAGGCCGACCGGCTCGCGCGCGGCGTCGACCTGCTCATCGCCACCCCCGGCCGCCTCGACGACCTGATCAAGCAGCGCGCCGCCGACCTGTCCGACGTGACGATCACCGCGCTCGACGAGGCCGACCACATGGCCGACATGGGCTTCCTGCCCCAGGTCACCCGGCTGCTCGACCGCACCCCGAAAGACGGTCAGCGCCTGCTGTTCTCGGCCACCCTCGACGGTGACGTGGACAAGCTGGTCAAGCGGTACATGCACCAGCCGGTCACCCACTCCACCGCGCCGCCGGAGGCGTCGGTGACCACCATGTCGCACCACCTGCTCTACGTGCGCGACAAGAACGTCAAGCGCTCGGTCGCCACCGAGATCGCCGCCCGCGAGGGCCTGACCATCATGTTCGTGCGCACCAAGCACGGCGCGGACCGGCTGGCCAAGCAGCTGCGCGGCGCCGGGGTCGCGGCGGGCTCGCTGCACGGCGGCAAGGCGCAGAACAACCGCACCCGCACCCTGGCGGCGTTCGCCGACGGCTCGGTGCCGGTGCTGGTCACCACCGATGTCGCCGCGCGCGGCATCCACATCGACGGTGTCTCGCTGGTCGTGCACTTCGATCCGCCCGCCGAGCACAAGGCCTACCTGCACCGGGCCGGGCGCACCGCGCGCGCCGGTGAGGAGGGCGTCGTGGTCACCCTCGTCACCGACGAGGAGCGCAAGGACGTCGCCGCGATGACCCGCAAGGCCGGCGTGCAGACCGACGGCGTCGAGGTCCGCCCCGGCGACCGGAAGCTGGTGGAGATCACCGGCGCCCGCAAGCCCAGCGGCATCGCGCTGGCCGCGCCCGCCGCACCGGCCCAGGCCGCCGCGCCGAAGTCGGCGACCGGTGGCCGCTCGCGCCGTCCCCGCTCCGGTGGCGCACCGGCGGGCGAGGCCGCGCAGGGCCACAGCCGCGGCGCGGGCGCGCCGCGCCGGGAGCGTCCGGCGGGCGAGGCGCGCAGCCGCAAGCCCGCGGGCACCGGCGGACACGCCCGCAGCGGCGACACGCCGACGAATTCGCGTCGTCGAGCCGCGCGTCCGGCGGCTCCGGCCACCCGCCGCAACCGCACGGCAAACTGAATCACCGCGTGGGCGAAACCATTTCGGGTGGGCCCCGCGGCGGGTGGGGGCGGGGGGGTGGGGCGGCCACGGCGCCCCCGGGGTGGGCGCCGACGGCGAGGTCAAAACCGAGTCCCCCGGGCGACG
>NZ_JBHVWX010000016.1:0-87050 GCF_042882065.1 Nocardia sp. NPDC058244
GCCGCGGATCGCCTCGAAGGTGCCGTGGCCGAAGTCGAAGTAGTGCAGCCAGGCGTCGTGCTGGAGCTTGAAGTAGCCGCCCCACTCGCCCGTCCGCCAGCCGCCGGATCGATGGTCAGGGCGGTTCCCCCACTTTCCCCACCGTTCCCCACCGCGCCCCCACGGCTCGCGCCGCCGCCGGTGGCACCTGCGATGTTTGCTGAACGTTGTCGGAACCACGGGTTGCCGACCCGCGCGGGTTGCCCGAACACGCGATAACACCGAATCTCGGTGATAGCTGGCATGACCTGCGGAATTGTGTTGGCGGGGAGCGAGATCACCCGGGGTTTCGATTGAAAGTGGGGGAAAGTGGGGTAATGTGGGTCGCGCACTACAGGAGAGGCCGTACGGCGAGGTGATCCAGTAGGGAGGTGGCCGAGATGTTCCTCGGTACCTACACCCCCCGCCTGGACGACAAAGGGCGACTGACGTTGCCTGCGAAGTTTCGAGACGAACTGGCGGGAGGGTTGATGGTCACCAAAGGTCAAGACCACAGCCTGGCCGTGTACCCGAGGGACGAGTTCACCGCGCTCGCGCGGCGGGCCGCCGCGGCGTCTCGAAGCAACCCGCAGGCAAGGGCTTTCGTCCGAGCGCTGGCGGCGGGCACCGACGAGCAACGTCCGGATGCACAGGGCCGGATCACGCTGTCGCCGGACCATCGACGCTATGCCGATCTCACGCGAGATTGCGTGGTGATCGGTTCGGTCGACTTCCTCGAGATATGGGACAAGCAGGCGTGGGAGTCCTACCTCGCCGAGCACGAGGAGGACTACGCGCAAGCCAGAGACGAGTCGCTGGGCGGGATCTTCTAGCTCGGAGCACGCGAGTGCTGCGAGGCCTCTGCCCGGGCGCGGACCCTGACGTACTTCCCCGACGCCAGGTGCCGCGCCTCGGTCAGAGACCTCGACGCATTCGCCGGTTCCATCGCAAGGGCGGTGGAACGGCTTCATTCAGACCGCAATCTCATTCGAAAAGCACTGTGTGGCAAGGCGACCCGTCTGCGACGCGAGGCAGTATCCCGGGAGGTCGAGGTGAACCATGACACCGAGAACCCCCGTCATGTGCCGGTCCTGCTCGAACGCGCCGACGAACTGCTCGGCCCCGCGCTGAGCGAACCGGGCGCCGTCTACATCGACGCGACGCTCGGCCTGGGCGGCCATGCCGAACACTTCCTGCGCACCTATCCGAACGCGCACCTGGTCGGGCTCGACCGCGACACCACCGCGCTGAAACTGGCGGGCGAGCGGCTCGCGCCCTACGCCGACCGGATCACGCTGGTGCACACCCGCTACGACGGCATCGCCGACGCGCTGAGCCAGGCGGGCCTGCCCGAGATCGGTGCGGTGTCAGCGATTCTGATGGACCTCGGGGTGTCGTCGATGCAGCTCGACGAGGCCGATCGTGGCTTCGCCTACTCCGTCGACGCACCGCTGGACATGCGGATGGACCCGACCACCGGCCCGACCGCCGCCGACGTGCTCAACACCTACAGCCACGGCGACCTGGCCCGGGTGCTGAAAACCTATGGCGACGAACGGTTCGCGGGCAAGATCGCCTCCGAGGTGCTGCGCAGGCGCGCGGTCAAGCCGTTCACCACCAGCGCCGAGCTGGTCGAGCTGCTCTACGACACCATCCCGGCCGCGGCGCGGCGCACCGGCGGTCATCCGGCCAAGCGCACGTTCCAGGCCCTGCGGGTGGAGGTCAACGGCGAGCTCGACTCGCTGCGCGCGGCGCTGCCCGCGGCACTGGATTCGCTGCGCGTGGGCGGGCGGATCTGCGTCATGTCGTACCAGTCGCTGGAGGACCGGCTGGTCAAGCAGGAGTTCGCGCCACGGATCGTCTCCAGATCGCCGATGGACCTGCCGGTCGAATTGCCCGGCATGGGACCGGAATTCCGGATGCTGACCCGAGGTGCGGAGAAGGCGACCGAGTCCGAGATCGAGGTCAACCCGCGATCCGCGCCGGTGCGGATGCGCGCGGCCGAACGGATCGCGGAGAGGTCAGGGAGGACACAGGAGGGGACACGATGAGCGTGCGGACGAGCACCGTCGCCGTGCCGGGGCGTACGGCCCGTCGCGTCGAGGCGGCCGAACGGGTGAAATCCGGTGCCGCGCAGCGGGCCTACGCGCGCAAGCGCACCAGGGAGCAGCTGCTCGACGGGATCGAGCTGCCCGAGCGGGCCTCGACGATGGCCGGGCGGATCCCGTTCGTCACCGCCATCATCGGACTGCTCGGCTGCGGCCTGGCGCTGACCCTCCTGCTGACCACGCGCGCCGCCGAGGACAGCTACCAGCTCGGCGACGCCAGGACGGTCAACCGCAAGCTCGCCGACGAACGGGCCGCGCTCCAGCGTGAGGTCGCCGCCGCCGACTCCGCGCCCGAATTGGCCGCGCGCGCCAGGGAACTGGGCATGATCCCGGCCAAGGACCCGGCCCGGCTGGTGCTCGGCCCCGGTGGTGAGGTGACCGTCATCGGGACGCCGACGCCCGCGCAGGGCGCGCCGGTGCCGCCGCTGAACGGTCCGCCGACCACCACTCCCAACCCCGCGCCGGGCCATGCCCAGGCGCAGGGTGAGCGGGTGGTTCCGGTGCAGCCGGGCGCCTCGACCGCCGGTCCGGCCACGCCGAGCGGCACCCCGGCCAATGTGCTCGCCGCGCCCGCGGCCCAGGGCGCGGCGCCCGCACCGGCGCCCGCCGCGCCGCAGGTCCCGGCCGTCGCGCCGCAGCCCGCCGTCGCTCCGGCTCCGGCGCCGCTGGCCCCGGCCGACGCCGCCCCGCCCGCCGACGCACCCGCACCCGCCGAAGGCCCGGCGCCCGCACCCGCCGAGGGACCGGCGCCCGCGCCGATCGCCCCGGTCACCGTGCCCGACCGGGTCGACGTCGCCGCCCCCACCGATCAGGGCGAACCGGCCGACTCGCCGCCGCCCGCCCCGGGCGTCGCGGCCGGCCTACCCGGCCGGGTCGCGGGGCCGCCGAGCGAGTCACCGCGGATCGTCGCTCCGGAGGACGGTCGATGAGGCAGAGCGGGCCCGCGTCGCGACAGCGACGCGGGCCGGTCTCGTCGAGGGCCCGCCGATCGGGGTCGCTCTCGCCGGACCGGCCGATCCGGTTGCGCCTGGGCGTCGGCCGGGTCACCCTGCTGGCGACGCTGGCGGTGGTGGCACTGCAGCTGCTCTACATCCAGAGTCTGGCCGCGCCCGCGCTCTCCGCGCAGGCCGCGTCCCAGCGCACCACCAAGGAGACCGAGGCCGCCGTGCGCGGTCCGATCACCGACCGGCACGGCAACCAGCTCGCCTTCACCATCACCGCGAAAGCGCTGACCTTCCAGCCGGTCCGGGTGCGCCAGCAGCTCGCCGACGCCAAGAAGACCAAGCCGAGCGCGCCCGACCCCGAGCAGCGCCTGAAGGACATCGCGAAGTTCGTCCACGAGAAGCTGGGCGCCGCGGCGCCCAAGGAAGAAGAGCTGCTGGACAAGCTGCGCAGCGACAAGACCTTCACGTACCTGGCCCGCAATGTCGATCCGCGGGTGGCCTCGGAGATCCAGGCCAAGTTCCCCGAGGTCGGCGCCGAACGTCAGGACCTGCGCGAATACCCCGGCGGCGCCCTGGCGGCCAATGTGGTGGGCGCGACCGGCTGGGACGGGCACGGCCAGATCGGCCTGGAGTCCGCGCTGGACTCGGTGCTCGCCGGCACCGACGGTTCGCGCACCTACGATCGCGGGTCCGACGGCGCGGTGATCCCCGGCAGCTACCGCGACCAGCAGCCCGCGGTGAACGGCTACGGCGTGGAGCTGACCCTCGACGAGGACATGCAGTACTACGTCCAGCAGCAGGTGCAGCAGGCCAAGCAGCTCTCCGGCGCGTCCTCGGCCTCGGCGGTGGTGCTCGACGCCAAGACCGGCCAGGTGCTGGCGATGGCCAACGACAACACCTTCAATCCCGCACTGGGACCGCAGCATTGGGCCTCGGCCGACATGAGCAACCCCTCGGTCGCCGAACCGTTCGAGCCCGGCTCGGTGAACAAGATCGTCACCGCGGCCGCCGCCATCGAGTACGGGCTCACCACGCCCGACGAGGTGCTGCAGGTGCCCGGCTCGATCCGGATGGCTGGGGTCACCGTCAACGACGCGTGGCAGCACGGCACCGCGCCGTACACGACCACCGGCATCTTCGGAAAGTCCTCCAACGTGGGCACTCTCATGCTCGCGCAGCGGGTGGGCGAGGATCGCTTCGCCGACATGGTCGACCGCTTCGGGCTCGGCAAGCGCACCGGGATCGGCCTGCCCGGCGAGAGCCCCGGCCAGGTGCCCGCGCGTGATCAGTGGTCCGGCGGCACCTTCGCGAACCTGCCCATCGGCCAGGGCCTGTCGATGACGACCCTGCAGATGACCGGCATGTACCAGGCCATCGCCAACGACGGCCTGCGCATCCCGCCGCGCATCGTCAAGGCCAGGATCGCCCCCGACGGCACCCGCACCGAGGAACTGCAGCCCGACGGCGTGCGGGTGGTGAGCCCGCAGACCGCGAACACGCTGCGCACCGTCTTCCAGGCGACCGTGCAGAAGGACCCGATGGGCTACCAGATGGGCACCGGCGCCCCGGCCGCCATCGAGGGCTATCAGGTGGCGGGCAAGACCGGCACCGCGCAGAAGGTCGACCCGGGCTGCCGGTGCTATTCGTCCTCGTCGTTCTACATCACCTTCGCCGGGATGGCGCCCGCCGACAACCCCCGCTATGTGATCGGCATGATGCTCGACGCGCCGATCCGCAGCTCCGACGGCAGCGGTGGCGGGTCGGCCGCGCCGCTGTTCCACAGCATCGCCTCCTGGGCGTTGCAGCGTGACCGCGTGCCGCCGTCGCCGGAGCCCAAACGGCTGGTGCTGGAGGCCGGGCTCTAACTCCTCCGCCTAGGCACAACCCGCGTTGTCCATCCGACACCGCGCGTCGGTAACCTGACTGCTCGTCTCGCCCACGCGCTCGATCACTCTCAGAGAGGAGCCTTGTGCCCGCGCAGTCCAGCCCGCACGCGCTCCGGCCCACCACGCCGCCGTCGACGTCGCTGCGGGCCCTGCTGGACCTCACCGGCGCCACGGTGGCGACCCCGGTGACCACCGAACCCACCGTCACCGGCATCGAGCAGCGTTCCAACGCGGTGCGCCCCGGTGACCTGTTCGCCGCGCTGCCCGGCGCGAACGCGCACGGCGCGCGCTTCGCCGCCGACGCCATCGACCGCGGCGCGGTGGCCGTGTACACCGACGCCGCAGGCGCCGCCCTGATCGGCGAGGTCGCCGTGCCGGTCCTGGTGCGCGAGCAGCCGCGCGCCGTGCTCGGCGAGCTCTCGGCCGAGATCTACGGCCACCCGAGCGACCGCCTGCGCATCATCGGCATCACCGGCACCTCCGGCAAGACCACCACCTCCTACCTGGTGGAGGCCGGGCTCGCCGCGGCGGGCCTGTCGACCGGGCTGATCGGCACCATCGAGACCCGCATCGGCGGCAGGCGGGTGCCCAGCGCGCTCACCACGCCCGAGGCGCCGCAGCTGCACGCGATGTTCGCCGCGATGGTCGAGCAGGGCGTGCAGGCGGTCGTGATGGAGGTCTCCAGCCACGCGCTGGCGCTGGGCCGGGTCGACGGCGTGCGCTTCGCCGTCGGCGCGTTCACCAACCTGTCCCAGGACCACCTCGACTTCCACGCCGACTTCGAGGACTACTTCGCCGCCAAACGCAAGCTCTTCGACGCGGATTCGCCGGTCGCCGCGCGCACCGCGGTGATCTGCGTCGACGACGAGTGGGGCACCCGGCTCGCCGGCGACCTCACCGCGCCGGTCACCGTCTCGACCACCGGCCCGGCCACCTGGCAGGTCACCGGTGACGTCGACGCCACCGGCGGCGAGCAGGAGTTCACCGCGGCGGGCCCGGACGGCGAACTGACCGTGCGGCTGCGGCTGCCCGGCCGCTACAACGTCGCCAACGCCCTGCTGGCCGTCGCGACCTGCGCCGCCGCCGGGGTCGATCCGGCCGTCGCCGCGCCCGCGCTGGCCACCGTCGACGTCCCCGGCCGCATGCAGCGGGTCGAGCGCGGCCAGGACTTCCTCGCCGTCGTCGACTACGCGCACAAGCCCGCCGCGGTCGAATCGGTGGTGGCCACCCTGCGCGGTCACCTCACCGAGGCCGGGCACGGCAGGCTGGCCGTCGTCGTCGGCGCCGGTGGCGACCGGGACGCGGCCAAGCGCCCGCTGATGGGGGCGGCCGCCGCGCGCGGCGCCGACCTGCTGATCGTCACCGACGACAATCCCCGCACCGAGGACCCGGCGGCCATCAGGGCCGCCGTGGTGGCCGGTGCGCACGAACTCCCGGCCACCGACCGCGGCGAGATCCGCGAGATCGGTGACCGCGCGGCGGCCATCGCCGCCGCCCTCGCCTGGGCGCGGTCCGGCGACGTGGTGCTCATCGCGGGCAAGGGCCACGAGGCGGGTCAGGAGATCCAGGGCGTCAAGCATCCCTTCGACGACCGCGAGGTGGTCGCGGCGGCGCTGGAAACCCTGCAGACACGACACAGTCCGCAGACGGACTCGGAGGACTTGACGGTTTCATGATCGAGATGACACTGCGGGAGATCGCGGACGTCGTCGGCGGCGAGCTGCACGACGTACCCGACCCTCAGGCACTGGTGACCGGTTCGGTCGAATTCGATTCGCGCCGAATCGGTTCCGGCGATCTGTTCCTCGCGCTGCCGGGCGCCACCTCCGACGGACACGACTACGCCGCCGCCGCGGTGGCCGCGGGCGCGGTCGCCGTGCTGGCGGCCCGCCCGGTCGGCGTGCCCGCGATCGTCGTGGCGCCGGACCGCGGTTCGGTCCCGGCGACCTCGGTCGCGCTCAGCGCCGACGCCGACGGCTCCGGCGCCGCCGTCCTCGCGGCGCTGGCCGAGCTGGCGCGCGCCAGCACCGAGCGGCTGGCCGTGCGCACCGGGCTGACCGTCGTCGGCGTCACCGGGTCCTCCGGCAAGACCTCGACCAAGGACCTGCTGGCCGCCGTGCTGGCGCCGCTGGGTCCGGTCGTCGCCCCGCCCGGGTCGTTCAACAACGAGCTCGGGCACCCCTGGACCGCGCTGCGCGCCGGCCTGGACACCAAGTTCCTCGCGCTCGAGCTGTCCGCCCGCGGACCCGGTCACATCGCCGCGCTGGCGCGCATCGCCCCGCCGCGCATCGGTGTCGTGCTCAATGTCGGCACCGCGCACCTCGGTGAGTTCGGCAGCCGCGAGGCCATCGCCCAGACCAAGGGCGAGCTGGTCGAGGCGCTGCCCGCCGAGGGACTGGCCGTGCTCAACGCCGACGACCCGAACGTCGCCGCCATGGCCTCGCGCACGAAGGCGCGCGTGGTGAAGGTCGGTCTCGCCGGTGACGCCGACATCCGCGCCACCGACGTGGTCACCGACGAGCAGGCCCGCGCCCGGTTCACCCTGCACGCGGGCGGCGAGTCCGTGCCGGTGCGGCTGGCCGTGCACGGCGAGCACCAGGTCGGCAACGCGCTGGCCGCGGCCGCCGTCGCGCTGGAGTGCGGCGCCGACCTGGCCACCGTCGCCCAGGCGCTGTCGGGCGCCACCGCGGCCTCGGCGCGCCGGATGGACGTGCGCACCACGGCCGAGGGCGTCACCGTCATCAACGACTCCTACAACGCCAACCCCGACTCGGTGAAGGCCGCGCTCAAGGCGCTGGTCACGCTGGCCAAGGCGGGCGCGGAGCCGCGCCGCAGCTGGGCCGTGCTCGGCGAGATGGGCGAGCTCGGCGACACCTCGGTGATCGAACACGACGCGATCGGCCGCCTCGCGGTCCGCCTCGACGTCGACCGGTTGATCGTGGTGGGCACCGGACGGCCATCCCGGGGAATGCACCAGGGCGCGGTGATGGAAGGCTCATGGGGCGAGGAGTCGATCCTCGTGCCCGATATCGAGGCGGCGATCGCGCTGCTCGACGACGAGATCGCCGCGGGCGATGTGGTACTGGTCAAGGCGTCGAAGGCGGTGGGCCTGTGGGCCGTCGCCGAGCACCTGACCAGGGCAGGGGAAGGTAGCACGGAGGCGGCTCGATGAGGCAGATTCTTTTCGCGGCGGGGATCGCACTGGCGGTGTCGATCCTGTTGACGCCGTTGCTGATCCGGGTCTTCGCCAGACAGGGCTTCGGCCAGGAGATCCGGGTCGACGGCCCGGCCAGCCACCAGGCCAAGCGCGGCACCCCCACCATGGGTGGCGTCGCCATCCTGATCGGCATGTGGGCCGGTTACCTCGGCTCGCACCTGATCGGCATCGGCTACGACGCCGAGGGCCCGACGGCCTCGGGTCTGCTGGTGCTCGGGCTGACCACCGCGCTCGGCGTGGTCGGCTTCCTCGACGACTTCATCAAGCTGCGCAAGCAGCGCAACCTCGGCCTGTCGGCCGCGGGCAAGTACATCGGCCAGATCGGCGCCGCGGTCCTGTTCGCGGTGCTGGTGCTGCAGTTCCGTGGCCAGAACGGGCTCACCCCCGGCAGCAAGCACATCTCCTATGTGCGCGACATCTCGACGGTGTCGATGGGCGCGATCGTGTTCGTCGTCTTCGTCTGCCTGCTGGTGGTGGCCTGGTCCAACGCGGTCAACCTGACCGACGGCCTGGACGGTCTGGCCGCCGGTTCGATGAGCCTGGTGCTCGGCGCGTACGTGATCATCACCTTCTGGCAGTACCGCAACGCGTGCTCCACCAGCCCCGAGGCCGGTTGCTACGACGTGCGCGACCCGCTGGACCTGGCGCTGGTGTGCGCCGCCGCGGCCGCCGCGTGCATCGGCTTCCTGTGGTGGAACGCCGCGCCCGCCAAGATCTTCATGGGCGACACCGGGTCGCTGGCCCTGGGCGGCATGCTGGCCGGTCTGTCGGTCACCACCCGCACCGAGCTGCTGATGGTCGTCATCGGCGCGCTGTTCGTCGCCGAGGCGGCGTCGGTGGTGCTGCAGGTGGCGGTCTACCGCACCACTCGCAACCGCTTGTTCAAGATGGCGCCGTTCCATCACCACTTCGAATTGAGCAAGTGGGCGGAAACCACGGTGATCATCAGGTTCTGGATCCTGGCCGGCATCGCCGCCGCCGTGGGTCTCGGCCTGTTCTACAGCGAATACCTTTCGCAGGTCGGGTGAGGACGAACATGGTCGAACACTCTCCCCGCGCCCTCCGCTCCCCGGGCCCCATGCTCGAATTCCTGCGTGGCCGTGACGTTCTCGTCGCGGGCTGGGGCGTCTCCGGGCGCTCACTGATCGAACCGCTGCGTGATATCGGCGCGCATCCGGTGGTCACCGACAGCGGCGCCAAGGCGCTGGCCGAGGCCGCCGAACTGGGTCTCGAGGTCGCCACCAGCATCGAGCTGGAGAACGCCGATCTGAGCCGGTTCGCGCTGGTCATCACCAGCCCGGGCTGGCGGCCGGACTCGCCGGTGCTGGTCTCCGCCGTCACCGAGGGCATCCCGGTCTGGGGTGACGTCGAGTTCGCCTGGTGGGTCGACCAGGCCAGGATCTACGGTCCGGTCCGCAAGTGGCTGGTGATCACCGGCACCAACGGCAAGACCACCACCACCAACATGACGCACTCGATCCTGCGTGCCGCTGGCATCGCCAGCGTGGCCTGCGGCAATATCGGCCTGCCGATCCTGGACGCGCTGCGCCGCAATCCCGGCCCGCAGGTGCTCGCGGTCGAGCTGTCCTCGTTCCAGCTGCACTGGGCGCCGTCGGTGCGCCCGGAGGCCGGGGTCGTGCTCAATGTCGCCGAGGACCACCTGGATTGGCACGGCGGCCTGGACGCCTACGCCGCCGCCAAGGCGCGCGCGCTGACCGGGCGGGTCGGCGTCGTCGGCCTCGACGATCCGGTGGCGGGCTCGCTGGCGCGCAAGGCCAAGGCCCGGCGCACCGTCGGCTTCCGGATCGGGGTGCCCGCCGACGGCGAACTCGGTGTGGTCGACGGCAAGCTGCTCGACCGCGCGTTCACCAAGGCCGCGATCCTCGCCGAGACCTCCGACATCAGCCCGCAGGGCCCGGCCGGCATCGCCGATGCCCTCGCCGCCTCCGCGCTGACCAGGGCGATCGACGTGGCGCCGCAGTTCGTGAAGGAGGGCCTGGCCGAGCACAAGGTGGGCCCGCACCGCACCGCGTTCGTCCGCGAACTGGGCGGGGTCGACTTCATCGACGACTCCAAGGCCACCAACCCGCACGCCGCGCGCGCCGCGATCCTGGCGCACCCGCACGTGGTCTGGGTGGCGGGCGGCCTGCTCAAGGGCGCCAGCGTCGACGACCTGATCGAAGAGGTGGGCGACCGGCTGGTCGGCGCGGTCCTGTTCGGTGCCGACGCGCCGGTGATCGCCGCCGCGTTGGCGCGACACGCACCCGAGGTCCCGGTCATCGAGCTGGATGCGCGAGACGATGCAGGCATGGAGTCGTCGAGATCCCAGCGTGCCGAAGCGGTCATGGGCCGCGCGGTCCGCGCCGCGGCGGGTCTGGCCCGCGCCGGAGACACCGTGTTGCTCGCCCCCGCGGCCGCCTCCCTGGACATGTACGACGACTACACCCACCGCGGACGCTGCTTCGTGGACGCGGTGACGGCACTGGAAGACGGTGACATCGGGCGGGCCCTATGACAAAGACGCGGCGGACCGGCTGGGCGGGGGAGCGCTTCGGCGCTTGGCTGGCCCGTCCGCTCGCGTCCTTCCACCTGATCGTCACCATCGCGACCCTGCTGACCGTGCTCGGCCTGGTCATGGTGCTGTCGGCGTCGAGTGTCGAGGCGTACGCGGGCGGCGGTTCGGCGTACGCGCTGTTCATCCAGCAGGCCATGTTCGCCGCGCTCGGCGCCGTCGCCTTCTATATCGCGCTGCGGCTGCCGCTGCGGCTGCTGCGGCAGTGGTCGTTCCCGATCTTCAGCATCTCGGTGCTGGCGCTGGTGCTGGTGCTCATCCCCGGCATCGGCGCCATCCACGGTGGCGCGCGGCGCTGGTTCGACATCGGCCCGCTGTCGATCCAGCCGTCCGAGGTCGTCAAGGTGACGCTGGTGGTGTGGGGCGCGCACCTGCTGGCCTCGCGGCGCGGCGCCCAGCTCAAGGACATCCTGGTGCCGCTGGTGCCCGCCGGTCTGCTGGTGTGCCTGCTGGTGGTGCTGGAACCGAACCTGTCGACCACCATCGCGCTCGGCATCGTGCTGATGGCGCTGCTGTGGTTCGGCGGACTGCCGGTGCGGCTGTTCGTCGGGATCATGGTCACCGGGGTGGTCGCGGCGTCGGTGCTGGCGCTGTCGGCCGGGTATCGCTCCGATCGGGTGCGCGCGTTCTTCAACCCCGGTGACGACCCGCAGGGCGTGAACTATCAGGCGCGCCAGGCCAAGTACTCCCTCGCCGACGGCGGCATCTGGGGCCGCGGCCTCGGCCAGAGCCGCGCGAAGTGGAGCTACCTGCCCAACTCGCACAACGACTTCATCTTCGCCATCATCGGCGAGGAACTCGGCTTCCTCGGCTGCATGCTGGTGCTGGCGCTGTTCGCGCTGTTCGTCTACGCGGGCATCCGGATCGCGCTGCGCTCGGTCGACCCGTTCCTGCGGCTGCTCACCGCGACCGCCACCACCTGGATCACCGCGCAGGCGCTGATCAACATCGGCTACGTCGTCGGGCTGCTGCCGGTGACCGGTCTGCAGCTGCCGCTGGTCTCGGCCGGTGGATCCTCGCTGGCCATCACGCTGTTCATGTTCGGCATCATCGCCAGCGCCGCCCGGCACGAACCGGAGGCGGTCTCGGCCCTGCAGGCCGGGCAGGACGGCCGGGTGAGCCGGATGCTGCGGCTGCCGGTGCCCGAGGTGTACACCCCCTTCAAGGCCGACGCACCGCGCAGGCCCGCCCCGAAAGCCAAGGCCGAGCGGCCCCGTCCGGCCGCGCGCCGCGAGAGCCCGGCCCCGCGCCGCCGACGCGCCCCCCAGAGCCGCGGCACCAGTTCGCTACGGTCGACCCGAGCATGGGAACCGACCTATCCGATGCCACACGCGAAAGAACGAGGTAGATCCAAGTGAGTCACCCGCGTCCCGGGTTGTCGGTGATCGTCGCAGGCGGAGGCACCGCAGGCCATATCGAACCCGCGCTCGCCGTCGCCGACGCCCTGCGCGCGCTCGACGCTTCGATCCGGGTGACCGCGCTGGGCACCGAACGCGGTCTGGAGACCAAGCTGGTTCCCGAACGCGGATACCCGCTCGAGCTGATCCCGCCGGTGCCGTTGCCGCGCAAGCCCTCCGCCGACCTGCTGCGCCTGCCCGGCCGGGTGCGCGCCTCGGTGAAGGCGACCAGGGCCGTCATCGACGAGGTGCAGGCCGACGTGATCATCGGCTTCGGCGGCTATGTCGCCCTGCCCGCCTACCTCGCCGCGCGCGGTGGCCTGTTCGGCCGCAAGCGCGCCGTGCCGGTGGTCGTGCACGAGGCCAACGCCAAGGCGGGTATCGCGAACAAGGTCGGCGCCAAGCTCGCCGCGAAGGTGCTTGCCGCGGTGCCCGATTCGGGCCTGGCCGACGCCCAGGTCGTCGGCATCCCGGTGCGCGCCTCCATCACCGGTCTGGACCGCGCGGCCCTGCGCGCCGAGGCCCGCGCCCACTTCGGCCTGCCCGCCGAGGGCCCGGTGCTGCTGGTGTTCGGCGGATCGCAGGGCGCGCGCAGCCTCAACGAGGCCGTCTCCGGCGCCGCGCCGCAGCTGGCGGCCGCGGGGATCGCGGTGCTGCACGCGCACGGCCCGAAGAACAGCGTCGAGGTGAGTACCGCCGACGCGGACGCGCCGTATGTCGCCGTGCCGTACCTGTCCCGGATGGATCTGGCCTACGCCGCCGCCGACGCGGTGGTCTGCCGCTCCGGCGCGATGACCGTGGCCGAGGTGTCGGCGGTCGGGCTGCCCGCCTTCTACGTGCCGCTGCCGCACGGCAACGGCGAGCAGGAGTTCAACGCCAGGCCCGTGGTCGCGCAGGGAGGTGGCAGAATTGTCGCCGACGCCGACCTGACCCCGAAATACGTGATCGATGAGGTGATTCCGCTGCTGCTCGACCCCGCTCGACTCGCCGAGATGAGCCGCGCCGCCGCAGGCGCGGGCCATCGCGACGCTGCCGACACGGTGGCCCGGATCGTCACCGAGGTCGCCCGATGAGCGGTCAGCGGCCGGAGGCGGCAGCGGAGCGTGACCACGCAGGCCGCCCGATCATCGGCAGTGGGCACAGCTCGAGCGGCGAGGACCTCGCTACGGCGCTGCCGCCCGAACTCGAACGGGTGCACATGGTCGGCATCGGCGGCGCGGGCATGTCCGGCATCGCCCGGATCCTGCTCGCCCGCGGCGGCGCGGTGTCCGGCTCGGACGCCCGCGAGAGCCGCGGCGTGCTGTCGCTGCGGGCACGCGGCGCGCAGGTCCGCATCGGCCACGACGCCGACGCGCTCGACCTGCTGCCCGGCGGCCCGACGGTCGTCGTCACCACCTACGCCGCGATCCCGAAGACCAATCCGGAACTGGTCGAGGCGAATCGGCGCCACATCCCGGTGCTGCTGCGCCCGACCGTGCTCGCCGCGCTGATGCGCGGGCACAAGACCCTGCTGGTCTCGGGCACGCACGGCAAGACCTCGACCACCTCGATGCTGATCGTGTCGCTGCAGCACTGCGGCGCCGATCCGTCGTTCGCGGTCGGCGGCGAGCTCAACGAGGCGGGCACCAACGCCCACCACGGCAGCGGTGACATCTTCGTCGCCGAGGCCGACGAGTCCGACGGCTCACTGCTGCAATACGACCCGGACGTCGCCGTGGTCACCAACATCGAATCCGATCACCTGGACTTCTTCGGCACCGACGAGGCCTACATCCAGGTCTTCGACGACTTCGCCGACCGGCTCGCGCCGGGCGGTCTGCTGGTGGTGTGCCTGGACGATCCTGGCTCGCTGGCACTGGCGCATCGGGTCGCCCCGCGACTGCGCGAGCGCGGTGTGGAGGTCCTCGGCTACGGCTCCGGCGACCTGTCGGCGGCCCCGGTGCCGGTCGGCGCGCGCCTGATCGATTGGCAGCCGCGCGATGTCGGCGGCATCGTCGAGTTCGAGCTGGCGGGGGAGAGCACGCCGCGCACGGTGCGGCTGTCGGTGCCGGGCAGGCACATGGCGCTCAACGCGCTGGCCGCGCTGCTGGCCGCCAGGGCCACCGGCGCCGATATCGATGAGATCGTGCAGGGCCTGGAGGGTTTCGGCGGCGTGCACCGCCGGTTCCAGTTCACCGGCCGGGAGAACGGCGTGCGCGTCTTCGACGACTACGCCCACCATCCCACCGAGGTGCGCGCCGTGCTCGAGGCCGCCGCCCAGCTGGTCGCCCAGGAGGCACGCGACGGCGCGCGGACCACGCGCGGCCGGGTGATCGTGGTGTTCCAGCCGCATCTGTACAGCCGCACCGCCACCTTCGCCACCGAGTTCGGCGCCGCGCTGAGCCTGGCCGACGAGGTGGTCGTGCTCGACGTCTACGGCGCGCGCGAGGAGCCGCTGCCCGGCGTCAACGGCGCGCTGGTGGCCCAGGCCGTGACGAGCCCGGTGCACTACCAGCCGGACATGTCGAAGGTGGGCAAGCAGGTCGCCGCGCTCGCGCAGCCCGGCGACGTCGTGATCACCATGGGCGCCGGTGATGTCACCATGCTCGGCAGCCAGATCCTCGACGGCTTGCGCGCCCGGCCGCAACAGGGCGGCCGGTGAGATTGCCGATGCCCGCCGCGCGCGGGTGGCGCGGCTACCGCCTCTGGACGGTGGTCGGTCTCCTCGTGGTGACGGTGCTCGTTGTTCTCGCCTGGTTCACCCCGGTGTTGTCCGTGCGTACCGTGCGCGTCGACGGCTTGGTCGCGGTCTCCGAGGAAGAAGTCCGCGGACGGCTCGAAATCCCGGACGGCCGTTCGATGTTGCGCATCGACACCACCTCGATCGCCCAGCGTGTGGCCGCGATTCCGAAGGTGCGCTCGGTCCGGGTGCAGCGCACGTTCCCCTCCACCGTGCTGGTGAGCGTGGTGGAACGAACACCGGTGCTGTACATCGAATCACCGGACGGCGCGCACCTGATCGACGCCGAGAGCGTCGAATTCGCGATCGAGCCCGCACCGCCGATCGGGGTGCCGAAGCTGCTCACCGAGGGGTCCTTCACCGGGCCCCCGGCGGCCAGGGCCGCGGTGGATGTGCTGGTCACGCTGCCGCCCGCGCTGTCGGTGCAGGTGGGCGAGGTTGTCGCGCGGTCGATTTCGGACGTCTCGTTGAACCTACGTGACGGTAGGAAGGTAGTGTGGGGCGGCACGGGCGACGGCGAGCGCAAAGCTGCCGTCGTGTTGCCGCTGCTGACCCGTGAGGGGACCGTGTTCGACGTGTCGAGTCCGAATCTGGTCACGGTAAAGTGAGCGACACTCTTTGTGGCACAAGATTCTGGCTCTCGTCTCGGCGCGCCTGCGCCGGGATCGCAGTGGCTGCGAATAGCGTTCCGCAGCAGTCGGATACTTGACATAACGCCAACCCTATGGTTGAGGTTGAGGGTTTAAGATCGAAGGAAGGCGAGAGCCCATGACGCCCCCGCACAACTACCTTGCGGTGATCAAGGTCGTCGGTATCGGCGGCGGCGGCGTGAACGCCGTCAACCGAATGATCGAACAGGGACTCAAGGGAGTCGAGTTCATCGCGGTCAATACCGACGCCCAAGCCCTGCTGATGAGCGATGCCGACGTCAAGCTGGATGTCGGCCGCGAGCTGACCCGCGGCCTCGGTGCCGGTGCCGATCCGGAAGTCGGCCGCAAGGCCGCCGAAGACCACAAGGACGAGATCGAAGAGGTGCTCAAGGGCGCCGACATGGTCTTCGTCACCGCGGGCGAGGGCGGTGGCACCGGTACCGGTGGCGCGCCCGTCGTCGCCAGCATCGCCCGGAAGCTGGGCGCGCTGACCATCGGCGTCGTCACCCGGCCGTTCTCGTTCGAGGGCAAGCGCCGTGGCAACCAGGCCGAGGTCGGCATCAACCTGCTGCGCGAGTCCTGCGACACGCTCATCGTCATCCCGAACGACCGGCTGCTGCAGCTGGGCGACGCGGCGGTGAGCCTGATGGACGCGTTCCGCTCGGCCGACGAGGTGCTGCTCAACGGTGTCCAGGGCATCACCGACCTGATCACCACCCCGGGTCTGATCAACGTCGACTTCGCCGACGTCAAGTCCGTCATGTCCGGCGCCGGTTCGGCGCTCATGGGCATCGGCTCGGCGCGCGGTGAGGGCCGGTCGGTGAAGGCCGCGGAGACGGCGATCAACTCGCCGCTGCTCGAGGCGTCGATGGACGGCGCGCACGGCGTGCTGCTCTCGATCGCCGGCGGCTCCGACCTCGGTCTGTTCGAGATCAACGAGGCGGCCTCGCTGGTGCAGGAGGCTGCTCACATCGAGGCCAACATCATCTTCGGTACGGTCATCGACGATTCGCTGGGCGACGAGGTGCGCGTCACCGTCATCGCGGCCGGTTTCGACGGTGGCGGTCCGTCCCGGCGTGCCGCGCCCGAATCGCACACCCGGGTCGGGTCCGGCTCGATCGGTGCGGGTCGGGCCGGCGAGGTCGGCCAGGCGCGCACCAGCGAGGCACCGGTCCGGGCGACCGAGCCCGCCACCAGCGGGGTGTCGAGCGGGCGCACCAGCGCGCCGAGCTACCGCGACACCGAGCGCTACCGGGAATCGGAGCGGCAGCGGGTCACCGAGCAGGCCATGAACCGCGTCAACAACCCCGACCAGGGCGACGACGGCGACGATGACGACGACATCGAAGTGCCGATCTTCATGCGCCGATAGGCACCACCTACGAGAAGAGCCCGGACTCCCAACGGAGTCCGGGCTCTTCTCGTAGGTACGGGCTCAGCCCTTGGCGCTGCCCAGGCAGAACGTGGTCTTCGGGTCGTTGACGACCAGCACCGAGTCGGCGTCCGCGCCGCACAGCTGCTCGTCGACCTGACCGTCGATCCGCGAGACGACCTTGAAGTCGGCCTCGGTGGCGGTGCACGGCACGAACTTGTAGCCGGTCATCATGCCCTCGTTGTAGCAGCTGCCCTCCTTGAAGTTGGGGGCCAGACAGAGGAACGCGAGGGTGCCGCCGCTGCCGAAGGTCTCCTCGTAGGAGGTGTAGTCCTCGTGGCACTCGACCTTCTGATCGTGTACCTGGACGACCTTGTAGACGGCGGTCTCGGCCGAGCAGTCGACCGGCTCGGTCTTGGAGTCGATCATCGACGCCGAGATCACGTTGATGCAGTCACCGACCTTCGAGCGGGCGGTATCGGACTTGCCCGCGTCCTTGGCCACCTCGGTGACCTTGTCCACGGCCGAGCAGCCCGCGGCACCGAGTGCCGAGACCGCCAGCAGTGCGAGCGCGAACCGCGAAACCTTGCCCTTGCCGGTGAATGTCATGCGAACCTTCTTTCTGAAGAACCTCACCGCGGACCCTTCGGCGGTGATCGGCCTCGCCCACCCAACCCCACGGCCGTCTCCGGAGCATCCGGGAAACCACGGCATTCGCCCGTCGGCGGCCCGGGTTAGGCTCACCCCGGACAATCCGGGCAGGAGAGGGGGTGGTGACGGTGATCGAACGCGCCTTCGTCGGCCGAACTCCCGAACTCGCCACCCTGACCTCGACGTTCACCGGCCTCGACGCCCCCTGGCTGCTGCTGGTGGAGGGGCCCGCCGGAATCGGCAAGTCCCGCTTGATCACCCATTTCGCCCAGGCCGCACCGTGCCGGGTGTTCTCGATCACCGGTGCCGAGGACGCCCGCACCCAACCGCGCTATCTCGCCGACGATCTCGTCGAACAACTCGGTGACGCCGACCCGGACCGGGCGCGTGGTGCGATGGTCGGCCACCGCCCGGAGGCCGATCTCGCCGACGCGGGTCGCGCGATGCCGCCGGTCGACGACCCCGAAGCCGCCGTGCCCGCGGCGGAACTGCTGGCCGACCTCGCGCTCGCCCGGTGGCTGCGGCGCGCGCTCGGCGCGGCGGAGACGTTGCTGGTCGTCGACGACGCGCAGTGGGCCGACGCGGAATCGGTTCGGCTGCTGGCCTTCCTGATCCGCAATCGGCCGGTGGGCGGGTTCCGGTTGCTCCTGGCGTTCCGCGACGGCGGTTGTCCGCCGTCGATCGCCCGGTTGCTGCGGGCGCCGCGGGTCCGCTCGGCGCAGGTCCGGGTGCCGCCGTTCACCCGGGTCGATGTCGACGGACTGCTGCCGGGGGAGGACCCGCGGCGGCGCGCGCGGTTGCTCGACGCCTCCCAGGGCAATCCGCTGTACCTGTCACTGCTGGCCGACCTGCCCGACCGGGAGCTCGACCGGGCGCTGCGCGGGGAGAACCCGGATCCCGCGTCGACCGACTACGCGGCCGTCGACCGGACGATCCGCGCGGAACTGGCCCAGCTGCCCGAGCTCGAACGGTCGGTCGCGCAGGCCGTCGCCGTGTGCGGTGCGCCGCCCGACCTCGAACTGCTGTCCGCGACAGCCGATCTGCCCGCCGCGTCGGTGGCGGGCGCGCTCGACGGTCTGGTCGCGCGCGGGGTCGTCCGCGCGGTCGACGGCACGGTGACCTTCGTCCACCCGCTGATCCGCACCGCCGCCTACCGCCTGGCCGGGCAGGGCTGGCTGACGCTGGCCCACCGCCGCACCGCCCTGGCCCTGCGTGCCCGCGACGCGCCGATGGCCGCGCGGGCCACGCAACTCGAACACGCGCTGCTCGGCCGGGACGAGATCGCGGGAGCCGAATTGCGGCTGGCCGCCGACCAGGTCCTCGCCGACGCCCCGGCCTCGGCCGCGCGCTGGCTCGCGCTCGCGCACCGGATCGCGCCCTCGGTCACCGATCCGCTCGCCGACGCGGTGGCGCTCGGCCGGGCGCTGCTGCTGGCCGGCGCGGGCGAGCGCGCGGCGGCGGCGCTCGACCCGGCCGCCGCCGAACCGGGCCCCCACCAGCTGGAAGCGCTGCTGCTCTCGGCTCGGTGTGCCCGCATGTGCGGCCGGGTCGAGCAGGCCAGGACGCTGCTCGCGACCGCCGCGACCCTGCCCCGCCGCGCCGGTGACGGCCCGGTCCAGCTGGAACTGGCCATCCTGGAATTGCAGGACCACCGCGACGCCGAGGGTCACGCCCGCCTGGGCGCCCTGTTCGGGTCCGCCGAGATCGAGGACCCGGCGGTCCGTGCCGCCGCGCTGGCGTTGCGCTGTCTCGGTTTCGTCGCCGACGGCCAGATCCGGACCGCGGCCGACCTCTATCCCGGGTGCCATCGGGCCTTCGAGGACCTCACCGACGCCGGATTCCGCGAGGTCGTCCACGCGATCCCGGCCCTGGGCTGGTGCGCCTACTTCCTCGACCACGACCGCGACGGTCTCGTCCACCTCGACCGCGCCCTCCGGGTCAGCCACCGCTTCGGCCGCAGCTACGCCCTCGCCGAACTCCAGACCGTCCGCGCCTACTCGCTGGCCAAACTCGGTCGCCTGCACGCCGCGATCGCCGCCGCCGACGACGCGACCGAGGCCGCCACCACCTTCCACCACCCCGACCTGCTCTCCTTCGCCGGCGCGGTCAAACTCCGCACCCTGCTGCTGACCGCCCCCACCGACACCGTCACCATCCAGTGGCACGCCGTCGCCGCCCTGCCGCGCCCCGCCATGCGCTGGTGGCGCCAGGTCGTCGAGACCACCCTCGCCGAAACCGCCCGCCTGCTCGGCCTCCCGTCCCCGGACCGTCGCCCGCCCGGCGACCCGGTCCCCGACCTGGGTCGCCCGCCCGCCGTTCCGCCGGTCCCGGGTGTTCCGGCGCCCGGCGTCTCCGCGCTTCCCGGCGATTCGGCACCGATCCTGCCCGCCCTCGACACCCGCCCCGGCCCGCTGCATCCCACGCATCTCGCCAGGGCAGCCCATGCCGCCATCGCCGACGGTGACCTCACGAGAGCCGCCGACCTCGTCGCCCGGGCGGCCGCCGCAGCGGCGTCCCAGATGTCGGCCATCGGTGTCCGGGAAACCATCGCGGGCGATGACGGCTCCACCCCGGGGGACCAGCTGCCGAGCAGTCCGGGTCGCGCCCCGCAGCCGCGCGTAGTCGGTGCCGCGCGCGTCGCGGGCGGTGCTCCCGGCATGCCGCACACCGCACCGGACGGCTCGGCCGCCGGTGCGCACGTGCCGCATCCGGCCGACGGGAGTCGGAGCACCGCGCACGAGAGTCCGGGTGGCGGCGCCTTTACGTCGGACGGGGGTCTGGGCAGTCAGGTCGGGTCGGCCGCGTTGGCCATGGCCGACTATGCCGCCGCCATCGGTGATCTCGGTGCCGCCGCGGCGGCGGCCGAGCGGGCGATCGCCGCGTTCACCCGCGCTGGAATGGCGGTCAACCGCGCGCAGGCCGAACTGCTGGCCGGCACAGTCGCGGGCCGTCGCGGCGATTTCGGCGAGGCGACCAGCCGATTCGCCTCGGCGCGGGCGGCTTTCGCCGACGCGGGCGCGCAGCGCCTGCTGGCCGAGACCACCACGGCCCAGCGCCGCCTGGCCGGCAGCTGCTCACCCACCGTCACCATCCTGACCAGGCGCGAACGCGAAGTCGCCGACCTGGCGGCGCTGGGCTACGCGAACAAGGACATCGCCGCGCACCTGTACCTGAGTCCCCGCACCGTCGAGGACCACCTCGGCCGCGTCCTGCGCAAGCTCGGCCTCACCAGTCGCGCGGGCATCGCCCGCAAGCTCGACGAGCTGAGCGCCCCGAGCGACCCGTCCGGCACCTCGGCCTCGCGCCGCTGAGTGTGCTCGGTGCCGAGCGACGCCGAACCCACAGCGCGCGGACCGGGCTCGCCGCGGCTGTTCGGCGCCCGGCTCGGCACGGTGCACCGGGGTTGACCGACGTCACCACCCACGGGCGCCGCACCCCGCCCGGACGGCACTACGCTCGAAGACATGACTTCCGCACCTCCCACCGTGACCGTTCGCCGGGTGACCACCACCCGCGCCGGTGGCTTCTCCGCCGCCCCGTACGACTCGTTCAACCTGGGCGATCACGTCGGCGACGATCCGGAAGCCGTGCGCCGCAACCGGGTTCGGCTGGCCGAGGGGATCGGGCTCACCCCGGACCGGCTGGTGTGGATGGAGCAGGTGCACGGGCGCGCCGTGGAGATCGTCGACGGGCCGCGCGCCGAACCGGTCCCGGTCACCGACGCGCTGGTCACCACCGTGCCGAACCTCGCCCTGGTGGTGCTCACCGCCGACTGCGTGCCGATCCTGCTCTCCGACGACGAGGCGGGTGTCATCGCCGCGGTGCACGCGGGCCGCATCGGCGCCAGGATCGGGATCGTGCCGCGGGTGCTCGAGGCGATGGTGTCGGTGGGCGCGCGGGTCGAGCGAATCGGTGCCTTCCTCGGCCCCGCCGCCTCCGGCCGCCAGTACGAGGTCCCCGCCGCGATGCGCGCCGACGTCGAGGCCCACCTGCCCGGCAGCGCCACCACCACGGTCCGCAAGACCCCCGGTCTGGACCTGCGCGCGGGCATCAGCAGGCAGCTCACCGAGGCGGGCGTCGGCGGCATCGCGCTGGACCCGCGCTGCACGATCGAGGACAAGACCCTGTTCAGCCACCGCCGCGGCGCCCCGACCGGCCGCATCGCCGGCGTGATCTGGATGGACCCCACCGCGTGAGCGCGGCGCGCGAGACCACCCGCGCCCAGGAACTCTCGGCCCGCCTCGACGGCCTGCTGGCCCGCATCGATGCCGCCGTGGCGGCCGCCGGCCGACCGGCCGGTGCGGTCCGGCTGCTGCCGGTGACGAAGTTCTTCCCCGCCGCCGACGTCGACATCCTCTACGGCCTCGGCAGGCGCGAGTTCGGCGAGTCGCGGGAGCAGGAGGCCTCGGCCAAGGTCACCGAGCTCGGCTACGACGACGTCGAATGGCACATGATCGGCCGCCTGCAACGGAACAAGGCGCGCGCGGTGGCACGCTGGGCGCACACCGTGCACTCGGTCGACAGCGAACGCCTGGCAACCGCCCTGGACCGGGCCGCGCAGGACGCCATGGCAGCCGGCGAGCGTACCGCGCCCCTGCGCGTCCTGCTCCAGGTGAGCCTGGACGACGACCCCGGTCGCGGGGGTGTCGCACCGGCCGATCTGCCCGCCCTTGCCGACCTCGTGGCGAAGGCCCCCGGCCTGCATCTGGCCGGTCTGATGGCGATTCCGCCCCTTGACGCCGCCAGTGATGCGTCCTTTGCGAATCTTGCGACTTTGCACACTTCGCTGCTGGCTCGACACGCCGACGCCACCGAACTTTCTGCAGGTATGTCGGGTGATTTGGAAGTTGCGGTCGAACACGGTTCGACGTGTGTGCGTGTCGGTACCGCCTTGATGGGCGCGCGACCGATAACCTCGGCGTAGCAAAGAAACCTCATCAGTCACATTCGACACATACGATTGGGCCGACGAGGCGCTGAGCAAGAACTTCAACACCCGGCCGCCACCGGGGCCGAAGGAAGGTCGACCAGATGAGCACGCTGCACAAGTTCAAGGCGTACTTCGGCATGGTTCCGCTCGACGAGTACGAAGACGATTACGTCGACGATCACGCCCCTCGCGGCGCCGACGAGCGCGCGGGTCGCACTCGTCCGCGCAGCTACGACCGCTACGCCGAAGACCGATACGGCGCCGACCGTTTCGAGGACGAGGCCGACGACTACCCGCAGCCGGCCTACAAGTCGGCCTACCAGGCGCGTCGTGACGATTACGTCGCCGACACCTACGCCGACGATCGTTATGAGACGCCACGTCGCCCCACCAGGATCGAGACCGCGCCGTCATCGGGGCGCTCGTTCAGGGCGGGCGGTGTCGCACCCGGCATGCGCGGTTCCACCCGTGGCGCGCTCGCGGTCGATCCCGACGCCGAGGAGCGCAGGCTGGAGGAGCGCATGCGCCCCGAGCCTGCCGCCGCGCGGCGGCCTGGGATCTTCGAGGACGGAGGTCCCTTGTCCAAGATCACCACGCTGCGTCCGCGGGACTACAGCGAGGCCAGGATCATCGGTGAGCGTTTCCGTGAGGGCAACCCGGTGATCATGGATCTGGTCGACCTGAGCAATGCCGATGCGAAACGGCTGGTCGATTTCGCGGCCGGGCTCGCGTTCGCGCTGCGTGGTTCGTTCGACAAGGTGGCGACGAAGGTGTTCCTGCTCTCACCGGCCGATGTCGACGTATCAGCGGAAGAGCGCCGCCGGATCGCCGAAAACGGCTTCTACAACCAGAAATAGCGACTACCTCCGCAACGCCGTGATGGCCGCCCGCGCACTGCGCGGCGCGGCCATTTTGCACGCCGCCGATTTTGCGGCAGAGTGAAGACGTGGCCCTGTTCGCGGTTCTGTACCTGGTGCTTTTCATCTTCTGGCTGTTGCTGATCAGCCGGGTGATCGTCGAGTTCATTCGCAGTTTCGCGCGCGATTGGCGCCCGACCGGTGTGGTGGTGATCATCCTCGAGGTGATCTTCACGGTGACCGACCCGCCGGTGAAACTCCTGAGGCGGTTGATACCTCCTGTGAATCTCGGGGGTATTCGGCTCGATCTGTCGATAATGGTCCTGCTCTTCGTGGTGTTCATCCTGATGTCCATCGTGGGTAGGCTCGGGCAGCCCGTGACCTCCGTGTGACATACTGAATCGAGAAGACCGCTTGCTAGTTCTCCAAAAGACGCGTGAAGGGATCCTTCGATGCCGCTGACTCCCGCCGATGTGCATAACGTCGCGTTCAGCAAACCGCCGATCGGTAAGCGCGGCTACAACGAGGACGAGGTAGATGCCTTCCTGGATCTCGTCGAGCAGGAGCTCTCGCGCCTGATCGAAGAGAACGCCGACCTGCGTCAGCGGGTCGCCGAACTCGACACCGAGCTGGCCGACGCCAAGAAGAACCGCGCGTCCGCGCCGGTCAACGCCGTCAAGGCGCCTGTCCAACAGGCCCCGCCGCCTGCCCCGGAACCGATCGCGCCGCCGGTGCCACCCGCACCGCCTGCGCCGATGCCGGTCGCCGCCCCGGTGCGCGACAACTCGGGCCCGGACGCGAACATGCAGGCCGCGAAGGTGCTCACGCTGGCGCAGGAAATGGCCGACCGGCTCACCACCGACGCCAAGACCGAGGCCGAGGGCCTGCTCTCGAACGCGCGGGCAAACTCCGAGCGACTGGTCGGCGACGCCCGCACCCGTTCGGAAGCGATGATCGCCGACGCGCGTCAGAAGTCCGACGCGATGCTGACCGACGCGCAGAACCGCTCCGACACCCAGATCCGGCAGGCCAAGGACAAGGCCGAGGCGCTGACCGCCGACGCGGAGCGCCAGCACGCCGAGATCATGGCCACCATCACCCAGCAGCGCACGGTGCTGGAAAGCCGCATCGAGCAGCTGAAGACCTTCGAGCGCGAGTACCGCGTGCGGCTGAAGTCGTACCTGGAGTCGCAGCTGGAGGAGCTGGAGAACCGCGGCTCGGCCGTCCCGGTCGACGGTGGCGAGTTCGCCGGCGAAACCAACGGTTCGGCCAACAGTCTGGCTCCTGCCTCCTTCGCCAAGGGCGCCAAGTAAACTGGACCCTGGTCACACGGCCCGCCGTGTGACCAGGGAAACGCCCAGCTTTCGTCGGGCTGCTCGGGTTCTTGGGAGTCAGCATGCTCGTCTTGACGCTCGTCCTCGCGGCTATCGGTTTCGGTCTGCTCGTCGCGGCGCTCGCCACCGGTTCGGTGCTGTGGGCGTGGGGGTGCATTCTGATCTGCGTCGTCGGTGCCGCCACTCTGCTGGTGAGCGCGCTGGCCACCCGAAAACCCGAGAACGACCCGGTCCCACCCGGCCGACACGCCCGGCGGGACTGACGGCGCGAAATATCCGCTGGACGGTCCCGGTTAGAATCGAACTACACACGGCACTGATCCGGCCATCACCGGGGAGCCTTCGGAAGAACGGCGTTCGCGCTCAGTAGAACCGAACGGGTGAGCCCGTCACAGCTCACACAACGAGAGGCCCGCGCCGCTCCCTCGGGGACGGAACGGGCAAACGGGGTGGTACCGCGGTACGGCGCACCGGCGCCGGCATCGTCCCCGTGCCCAGGATTCGCGCCGACGGCGCGGCGGCACGAGGAGCAGATCCGCGATGGCGGACGAGACAACCACCGGTGCGTACCCCCGGGTCGACTTCGGCGCCGGTTCCGGCGCGTCGTTCCCGGAACTGGAACAGCGGGTACTCGACTACTGGGCGCGCGACGACACTTTCCGCGCCAGCCTGGCCAACCGCGAGGGCGACGCCGAGTTCGTCTTCTACGACGGCCCGCCCTTCGCCAACGGCCTCCCGCATTACGGCCACCTGCTCACCGGCTACGTCAAGGACCTGATCCCGCGCTTCCAGACCATGCGCGGCCACAAGGTCGACCGCCGCTTCGGCTGGGACACCCACGGCCTGCCCGCCGAGATCGAAGCCGAGAAGCAGCTCGGCATCACCGACAAGGCGCAGATCGACGAGATGGGGCTGGCCGAGTTCAACGCCGCCTGTAAGTCCTCGGTGCTGCGCTACACCGGCGAGTGGCGCGACTACGTGACCCGCCAGGCCCGCTGGGTCGACTTCGACAACGACTACAAGACCCTCGATCTCGACTTCATGGAGTCGGTGATGTGGGCGTTCAAGTCGCTCTACGACAAGGGCCTGATCTACCAGGGCTTCCGCGTGCTGCCCTACAGCTGGTACGAGCAGACGCCGCTGTCGAACCAGGAGACCCGCCTCGACGACGCGTACAAGATGCGCCAGGACCCGGCGGTCACCGTCGACATGGTGCTGAGCGTGCCCGCCGAGCACCCCTTCGCCGCACTCGACGGCGCGAACGCGCTGATCTGGACCACCACGCCGTGGACCCTGCCGTCCAACCTGGCGATCGCGGTGCACCCCGACGTGCGCTACGTGCACCTGCGCGCCGCCGACGGCAAGCGCTATGTGCTGGCCGCCGAACGGGTCTCGCACTACGCGCGGGAATTCGGCGAGGAGCCCGAGGTGCTCGGCGAGTACGACGGCGCGGCGCTGGCCGACCTGTCCTACGCGCCGCCGTTCGACTTCTTCGTCGGTCACCCGAACGCGCACCGCGTGCTCACCGCCGACTACGTCACCACCGACTCCGGCACCGGCATCGTCCACCTCGCCCCGGCGTTCGGTGAGGAGGACATGGACGTCGCCTCGGCGAACGGGATCGAGATCGTCCAGCCGCTGGACCCGGCGGGCAAGTTCACCTCGATGGTGCCGCCGTACGAGGGCCTGATGGTCTTCGACGCCAACCCGGTGATCATCAAGGACCTCAAGGCCGCCGGAAAGCTGTTGCGGCACGAGACGATCGAGCACTCCTACCCGCACAGCTGGCGTTCCGGCCAGCCGCTGATCTACATGGCCGTGCCGTCCTGGTTCGTCGCGGTCACCAAGTTCCGCGACCGGATGGTCGAGCTGAACCAGCAGATCAGCTGGGTGCCCGAGCACATCCGCGACGGCCAGTTCGGCAAGTGGCTCGAGGGCGCGCGCGATTGGAACATCAGCCGTAACCGCTACTGGGGCAGCCCGATCCCGGTGTGGGTCTCCGACGACCCGGCCTACCCGCGCCTGGACGTCTACGGCTCGCTCGACGAGCTGGCGGCCGATTTCGGCGTGCGCCCGACCGACCTGCACCGCCCCTACATCGACGAGCTGACCAGGCCGAATCCCGATGACCCGACCGGCAAGTCGACCATGCGCCGGGTCTCGGAGGTGCTCGACTGCTGGTTCGAGTCGGGCTCGATGCCGTTCGCCCAGGTGCACTACCCGTTCGAGAACAAGGAGTGGTTCGACAGTCACTTCCCCGGCGACTTCATCGTCGAGTACAACGGGCAGACCCGCGGCTGGTTCTACACGCTGCACGTGCTCTCGACCGCGCTGTTCGACTCGCCGTCGTTCAAAACCGTTGCCGCGCACGGCATCGTGCTGGGTGACGACGGCCTGAAGATGTCGAAGTCGAAGGGCAACTACCCCGACGTCAACGAGGTCTTCGACCGCGACGGCTCCGACGCGATGCGCTGGTTCCTGATGAGCTCGCCGATCCTGCGCGGCGGCAATCTCATCGTCACCGAGCGCGGCATCCGCGAAGGCGTCAGCCACGCGCTGCGCCCGCTGTGGAACGCGTGGACCTTCCTGCAGCTCTACGCCTCGAAGCCCGGTGTGTGGCGCACGGATTCGCCGCACGTGCTCGACCGGTACATCCTGGCCAAGCTCGCGGTCACCCGGGACGTGATCACCGAGGCACTGGAGAGCTACGACATCGCCGGTGCCACCGACGAGTTGCGCTCGTTCGCCGACGCGCTCACCAATTGGTATGTGCGCCGGTCGCGGTCGCGGTTCTGGTCCGAGGACCGGGACGCGGTGGACACGCTGCACACGGTGCTCGAGGTGGTCACCCGCCTCGCCGCGCCGCTGCTGCCGCTGATCAGCGAGGTGATCTGGCGTGGGCTCACCGGGGAGCGCTCGGTGCACCTGACCGACTGGCCCGCCGAGACCGAGCTGCCGCACGATCCGGAGCTGGTCGCGGCGATGGACGAGGTGCGGGTGGTTTGCTCGACCGTGCTGAGCCTGCGCAAGGCACAGAACCTGCGGGTGCGGCTGCCACTGGCCGAGGTCACCATCGCCGCGGCCGACGCCGAGCGGCTCACGCCGTTCGCCGAGCTGATCGCCGACGAGGTCAACGTCAAGAAGGTCGACCTGACCACCGATGTCGACGCGCACGGCCGTTTCGAGCTGGTCGTCAACGCGCGTGCCGCCGGTCCGCGGCTGGGCAAGCAGGTCCAGACGGTGATCAAGGCGGTCAAGGCCGGGGAGTGGAGCGAATCCGCCGAGGGTGTCGTCACCGCCGCCGGGATCACCCTGCTGCCCGAGGAGTACACCCAGCGCCTGGTGGCCGCCGAACCCGAGTCCACCGCCGCGCTGCCCGCCAATGCCGGTCTGGTGGTGCTGAACTCGGTGGTCACCGAGGAGCTGGAGGCCGAGGGCTGGGCCCGCGATCTCATCCGTGATCTGCAGGAGACCCGCAAGGCGCAGGGCCTCGAGGTGTCGGACCGGATCACCGTCACCCTGGAGGTCCCGGCCGAGCGGTTGGCCTGGGCGCAGACCCACCGCGAGCTGATCGCCGGTGAAGTCCTCGCCACCACGCTCGATTTCGGTGCGGCGGAGGCGGACGCGGCCGAGCTCACCGGCGGCGTGAAGGCGGTCGTGCGCAAGGCTTGATCGACGACAACGACGGGGCGGGACCGGCTTTCGGTCCCGCCCCGTTCGTGTACGTCCGCCCGGCCGATGATAACGATGCTGACAAGTTGCTGAATGTGTGTGACAGCCCGGTGATCTTCGCGCACAATCGACAGTGTTACTGCTGATGCGCATGGAACCCGCTGAGGCGGCAGTAGCTGTGTGTTACGTCTGATCTCGTCCGAACACGGGTAGTTCGCCGGGTCACCCCGGTACCGGGTCGTCGGCTCGGCGAGCTGCTCGCCACGCTCTTACGTCCGGTAGGAAACGCGGGGAGGCGGAACAGCATATGCGGCGAAAAGTCTTGCGACGGTTGGCCTTCGGGTTCGTCGCCACCACCATCACCACCCTGGTCCTCGCCGGGCCGGCCTGGTCGCAGACCGGGAGCGCGTCCGGCTCGGGTGGGTCCTCGTCCGGCAGTTCCAGCGGCTCCGGCGCGCTCCCGTTACCCAGCGCGACCGGGATCGGCGCGCTCACCGCCGCCGCCACCCAGATCGGCAAACCCTACGAGTGGGGCGCCATGGGGCCCCACTCGTGGGACTGCTCCGCGCTGGTGCAGTGGGCGTTCCGGCAGGTCGGGGTGGACCTGCCGCGCACCACCTGGGAGCAGGCGAAGGTCGGCATGCCGGTGACCTTCCGCGGGCTCGCGCCCGGCGATGTCGTCATCCTCAACGGCGACGGCTCGCACGTCGGTATCTACGCGGGGCTCGGCCAGATCCTCGACGCCCACGACTGGGGCGTTCCGGTCGGGCTGCATCCCCTGCGGGAATTCGACATCTTCACGATCCGGCGCTTCTGAGCGTCAGTCGACCAGCTGCCGCAGCAGCGGCCCGTACTCGGGGTGGGCCAGCGCGGAGGCGAACTGGGCGACCAGATAGTCGGCCGGATTGCCGGTGTCGTACCAGCGACCCTGGATGACCTGGCCGTACACCGCGTGGTTGGCGGCGTAGGTGTTGATCGCGTCGGTCAGGTACACCTCGCCGGTCCGGTGGGTGTACCAGTTGTCGGTCTGCGTCCTCAGCTCGTCGATGATGCCGGGCGTCACCACGTAGCCGCCGATCGCCGCGAACGCCGACGGGGCGTCCTCGGGCTTGGGCTTCTCCATCAGGCCGGAGATGCGCAGCAGGCCGTTGTCGAGGTCCTCACGGACCACCGGAACGCCGTAGCGCTGCGACTCGCCCGGTGCCATCGGCAGCAGGGCCAGCACGGGGCAGCCGGTGGACTCGTAGGCGGTGATGAGCTGCTGGGCGCGCGGGACCTCGGCGACGAAGACGTCGTCGGGCCACAGCACCAGCATCGGCTCGTCGCCGAGGTGCCGGGCGGCGTTGAGCACCGGGGTGCCGTTGCCGTACGGGCCGTGCTGGTCGAGGTAGGTGATGTGACCGGCGCGCGAGAGCTCGCCGACTTCCTCGACCGCGTCGGCGTAGGCGGACTTGCCGTCGGCGCGTAGCTGCGCGACCAGCGCCGGGTTGGGGCGGAAGTGGTCCTGGATCAGCGACTTGCCGCTGCTCACGACGATGGTGATATCGGTGATCCCGGAGGAGACCAGTTCACGGACGGTGTGCTCGATGACCGGCTTGTCGCCGACCGGCAGCATCTCCTTCGGCGTCGCCTTGGTCAGCGGAAGGAGCCGGGAGCCGATTCCCGCAGCCGGAATGACAGCCTTGCGGATCTTCATCCACCGATCATCACATATCCGGCTGGGTGATCGCTGTGCCACGGCTGTCGACCTGCTGTCGGAAATATGTCGGCGGCGCCGCGTAGATTGCGGGCGTGCGCACCGATGCCGACACCGCCGGCGTCCCGGCCAGGGCAGATGCGGCGGTCACCGCCCGCCGCTGGGTGCTGCACATCGATATGGACGCGTTCTTCGCCTCGGTCGAACAGCTCACCCGCCCGACGCTGCGCGGCAGGCCGGTGCTCGTCGGCGGGGCGGGACAGCGCGGGGTGGTCGCCGGGGCCAGCTACGAGGCGCGGGTCTATGGCGCGCGCTCGGCCATGCCGATGCATCAGGCCCGGCGGTTGATCGGGGCGTCGGCCGTGGTGGTGCCGCCGCGCGGCGCGGTGTACTCGGTGCTCAGCGCCGCGGTGTTCGACACCCTGCGCGGCCGGATCCCGGTGCTGGAGACGCTGTCGTTCGACGAGGCGTTCGCCGAGCCCGCCGAGCTGGCGGGCGCGAGCGTCGCCGAGGTCGAGCAGTACTGCGCGATGTTGCGCGCCCTGGTCACCGCGCGGACCGGACTCACCGCCTCGATCGGCGCCGGGACCGGCAAGCAGCTGGCCAAGATCGGCTCGGGCCTGGCCAAACCCGACGGCATGCGGGTGATCTCGCCCGCCGAACAGGGCGCGCTGCTGGCCGGGCTGCCGGTGCGCAAGCTGTGGGGGATCGGTCCGGTGGCCGAGGGCCGGTTGCGCAGTCTCGGGATCGAGACGGTCGGCGCCTTCGCCGCGCTGCCGGAATCGGAGGCCGCCTCGATCCTGGGCGGCAGTGTCGGCGCGGCTCTGCACCGGCTCGCCCGCGGCATCGACGACCGCCCGGTCGCCGAGCGGGCCGAGGCCAAGCAGATCAGCGCCGAGAACACCTACGAGCGCGACATCGTCACCCTGCCCGACCTGCGCGCCGCCGTCACCGCCATGGCGGCGGCCGCGCACCGCAGGCTCGAGCGCGACGGCCGCGCCGCCCGGACCGTGGTGCTCAAGCTCAAGAAGTCCGATATGAGCATCGTGACCAGGTCGTTCACCCTGCCCTACGCCACCGCCGACCTGACCACCCTGTCCGCGGCCGCGCAGCGCTCGGCGATCGATCCGGCCGAACTCGGCCCGATCCGGCTCGTCGGGGTCGGCTACGGCGGATTGTCGCTGGTGCGTCAGGAATCGCTGTTCCCGGAACTGGATCAGGCGGTGCCGGAGGATCTGGGCGCCGATCCGGTCACCGAGCCCGCACCGGTACCGGAGCCCGAGGAGGCACGGAATCCGCCTGCGGGGCAGTGGTTTCCGGGCATGGATGTGCGTCATCCCGACTTCGGGCACGGCTGGGTGCAGGGCGCGGGCTACGGTGTGGTGACGGTGCGGTTCGAGACCAGTTCGACCGGCCCCGGCCCGGCGCGGACCTTCGCCGCCGACGACGGGAACCTGGTCGGGGCCGACCCGCTCGACAGCCTCGCGTGAGCGCGCCGGCGGGGCCGAACTCCGGTCTGCGCCTGCGCAAGTTGCCCGTCGGTCCGCCCGCCGAGCGATCTCCGGTAGCCTCGGCAACCGCGATGGAACCCTCCCACCGAACGCAAAGGACGAGCAGTTGAAGCTTCGTACGACCGGACGTGTCGCGATCGCCGGACTGGCCGTTGTCGCCGCACTTGGCCTGAGCGCGTGCAGCGACGACAAGGGTGACAAGCCCGCCGCCAAGACCACCACCAGCGTGAAGACCTCGGCCTCGGCCGCCGCGAACCTGCCCGCGGTGCCGACCGTGGAGCAGCTGAACGCGCAGCTGAACACCGCGCTGGACCCCTCGGTACCCAACGAGGAGAAGCTGGACTTCGTGCAGGGCGGCTCGGCCGACCCGGAGCTGCCGAACCGTTTGGCCCAGGCGGCCAAGGACGCCAATGTGCAGGTGCAGGTCACCGAGGTGACTTCCTTCGGTGACAGTGTGAACGCGAAGGCGAACTTCACGGTGAACGGTCAGACCAATGTGGTCGATGTGCCGTTCGTGGCCGAGGACGGCAAGTGGAAGGTCCAGAAGGCGTGGGCGTGCACCATGCTGACCAACCTGGGTCAGCAGTCGGTCGCCTGCGTCTGACCGCCCGCCGCGAACCCCGGCCCCGACCTCGTCGCGGCCGGGGTTCGCGCGTTCGGCGATCGCGAGTGACCAGCACGTGTTTCGCGGGCCGTCGGCGGCGCAGCTACTATCGGGCCCCGTGGTAGAGACGATCGTGCGGCAGGGGCATCCGCCCAAGGATGTTTCGGACTCCGCGCGAGGGGCCGGGCCCGACCGCTGGGTCCGCGTCGTCGCGATCGTGGCCGGTCTGGTCGGCGTCCTCAGCGCGATCGCCATCCCGTTCCTGCCGGTCCGCGTCGACACCGCGACGGTGTCCTGGCCGCAGCGTGGCGCGACCACCTCGATCGAATCCCCGCTGGTCGCCTACGCGCCCGCCGAGCTGACGGCGACCGTGCCGTGCGCGGCGCTGAGCTCGCTCGCCGAGACCGGCGGCGTCGCGGTGTCGACGATCCCGCACCAGTCGGCCGACATGGAGAAGTACGGCTTCGTCGTCAAGGTCGTCGCCGACACGCCCGAGCGCGCGGGTCGCGTCGACGTGGTGTCCCGCTCGACCCTGCTGTGGACGGTGCCGCTGGCCGAGGTCCTCGGGAGCGGCTGCGCGCTCTCGGTCGCCCTCACGCCGCAGGAAGCCGCCGTCACCACGACGGGTCTCGGGGCGTCCGGCGCGGTGCTGCCCAGCGATCTGCGTCCCCAGGTGGTCGGCGTCTTCAGCGAGCTGACCGGCGCGCCGCCCGCCGGCCTGGACGTGCGGGTGGTGGCCGACTCGCGCTACACCACCTCGCCGACCTGGCTCAAGCTCGGTGTGATCGCGCTGTGCCTGCTCGCGACCGCGCTCTCGCTGTTCGCGCTGCACCGCCTGGACGCGCTCGACGGTCGCTCGGCCCGCCGGTTCCTGCCGCAGCGCTGGTGGCGGCTGCGGCCGGTGGACTGGCTGGTGTTCGCGGTGCTGGTCGTCTGGCACTTCATCGGCGCCAACACCTCCGACGACGGCTACATCCTCGGCATGGCCAGGGGCGCTCGCTCCTCGGGCAGCATGTCGAACTACTACCGCTGGTTCAGCGTCGACGAGGGGCCGTTCTACACGCCCTACACCGACATCATCGGCTGGATCACCCATCTTTCGGCCGTCAGCCCGCTGGTGCGGCTGCCCGCGCTCGGCGCCGGCCTGCTGACCTGGTGGCTGATCAGCCGCGAGGTGCTGCCCCGGCTCGGGACGGCGGTGCGCCGTCAGCGGGTCGCGACCTGGACCGCGGCGCTGGTGTTCCTGGCCTTCTGGCTGCCCTACAACAACGGCCTGCGCGCGGAGTTCGTCGTCGCGCTGGGTGTGCTGGTCACCTGGGTCTCGGTCGAGCGGGCCATCGCGACCCGGCGGCTGCTGCCGTTCGCGGTCGCGGTGATCGTCGCGGCGTTCACCCTCACCGGCGCGCCGTCGGGCCTGATCTGCCTGGGTGCGCTGGTGGCCGGTGCCCGCGTCGTCACCGCGGTGATCGTGCGGCGGGCCAAGACGGTGGGCTACCTGGCGCAGCTGCTGCCGATCCTGGCCGCGGGCACGCTGGTGCTGACCGTCGTGTTCGCCGACCGGACCCTGGCCGGTGTGCGCGAGATGTTCGCGGTGCACGGCAAGATCGGGCCGGGGGAGTCCTGGTTCTTCGAGTTCCTGCGCTACCAGTACCTGCTCCAGCTCAACGCCGACGGCTGGCTGACCCGCCGCTTCGGTGTCTTCGCCATGCTGCTCGGGCTGATCGTCTGCGCGGCCACCATGCTGCGCCGCGGCGGGCACATCCCCGGCACGGCGGTCGGCCCGACCCGCAGGCTGCTCGGCATCACCCTCGCCGCCATGGTGCTGATGATGTTCTCGCCGACCAAGTGGACCCACCAGTTCGGCGTGTTCGCCGGCCTGGCCACCTGCGTCGCCGCGGTGACCGCGGTGGCGGTGAGCCCGGCGGTGCTGCGGCCGCTGCGCAATCGCGCGCTGTTCGCCGCCGCGGTGTTCTTCGCGCTCTCGATGACCTTCGTCGGCGCCAACGGCTACTGGTACGTCTCGTCGTGGGGCATCCCGTGGTGGGACAAGCCGCCGAGCATCGCCGGCTACGGCATCTCGACCGCCTTCGTCGGCCTGACCGTGCTGTGCCTGGCGATCGCGGCGTGGTTCCACATCCATCCGAGCCCGGCCACCCGGTCGGGGCGGCTGGCGCGGGTGCCGGTGCTGGCGGTGGTCGCCGCGATGATGGTGCTGTTCGAGGTGGCCTCGTTCGCGAAGGCGACCGTCGCGCAGTACCCGGCGTACTCGCTGGCAGGCTCGAACCTCGAGGCGGCCTTCGGCGGTGGCTGCGGCATGGCCGACGAGGTGCTCGTCGAGACCGACCCGAACGCGTCGATGCTGGCGCCGCTGACCGGCGACGTGGCGAGCGCCATGGCCGGTGACTCGACCGGGTTCCGCCCCGACGGCGTGGCGCCGGTGCTGACCTCCGACGAGGTGGAATCGACCACGGGTCAGGCGAATTCGGTCTCCGACGATCCCGACAAGCTGCGGGACGCGTCGACCTCGGCCGGTTCGGAGTCCCGGCAGGGTTCGCTGGCCCTGCCGTTCGGCCTCGACCCCGCGACCACGCCCGTGCTCGGCAGCTACCGCGCGGGCGCGCAGGAGCCCGCCGCGCTGACCACCGGCTGGTTCCGCCTGCCCGAGGGTCCGCGTGGCCCGATCCTCGCGGTGTCGGTGGCGGGCCGGATCCGCTCGGTGGACGCCGACGGCATCGTGCACCCCGGCCAGGAACTGGCCGTCGAGTACGGCACCGCGGCCGCCGACGGCACCGTCACGGTGACCGGGCAGGTGGCGCCGATCGACATCGGTCCCGCGCCCATGTGGCGCAACCTGCGCGTCCCGCTGGACCAGCTGCCCGCCGACACGAGCGTGGTGCGATTGGTCGCCCAGGACAAGGACCTGGGCCCGGACCAGTGGCTGGCGCTCACCCCGCCGCGCATGCCGCAGACCACCACGCTCAACGCCCTCGTCGGCAGCGAGACGCCGGTGCTGCTGGATTGGGCGGTGGGCCTGCACTTCCCGTGCCAGAACCACCTCCCGACCTACAACGGCATCGCGGAGCTGCCCACCTATCGCATCCTGCCCGACCGCAACGGTGCCACCATCACCAACCTGTGGCAGGGCCACGACGGTGGCGGCCCGCTCGGCTGGACCCAGCTGCTGTTCACCGCCCGCACCCTGCCGACCTACCTGAACAACGACTGGGATCGGGACTGGGGTTCGCTCGAGCAGTACCTGCCCCTGGACACCACCGCGGTGCCCGCACGACCGCAGGTGGACTCCGAGAACCGCTGGGGGACCTGGACTCCCGGCCCGATCATCACCGCCTGGTAATCGGGTAGCCCGGCGCGGAGGTGTCCCCGCGCCGGGAGATCGGCGGCGTCGGGGGCCCGTCAGCGGGAGTGGGCGGCGATGCGCTGTGCCAGGTCGGGGAGATCGGCGCCGGTGAGGCCGGGATAGCCGTGCAGCAGGGACCGCCAGCGCGCCGGGACCGCAGACGCGCCCCAGCGCGCGCCGAGCAGCCCACCCGCGATGGCGGCGGTGGTGTCGGTGTCGTTGCCCGCGCGCACGCAGGCTTCCAGCGCGCGGGGCAGGTGCTCGGGCGTCGACCGGTCGGTGCTGGTGATCGCCCACCAGGCCGTCTGCAGGGCGTGCACCACCCAGCCGTTGTTCGGGAAGTCGGCGGGGGTGCCCTTCTCGGCTTCGTCGAGGCGTTCGTTCCAGTACGCGGCTTGTGGTGAGCCACAGACATATTCGCGCACACCGTCGAAGTCGGCGTGCAGCACCGCGTGCCGCACGGCGTAGGTCCAGATCTTGCACGCCTCGACGGCGTGCTCGTCGAAGTGAGTCAGCATCCCGATCCGGCCCGCCGCCGCGACACAGGCCGCGGGATCGTCCAGATAGGCGAGCGCGACCGGGGCGGTCCGCATGAGCGAGCCGTTGCCGCCGGTGCGACCCGACAGCGACATCGCCACCGCCTGCATGCTCAGCGCCGACGAAGGCCGGGCCGACAACACATTCCGGGTCTGGTTCCCGATATCGGGCGGCACGCTGTCGTACCAGGCGACGAACCCCGCCGCGACCGCGTCCAGGTCGATCCCCGGCCCGTTCACCGCCGCCAGCACGATCGCCAGCGCCATCGAGGTGTCGTCGGTCCACTCGCCCGGCGCCCAGTGGAACGGCCCGCCGCCGACCATGTCGATCACCGCCCCCGGACCCGGCACGGTGAACTCGTAGCCCGCGCCCAGCGCGTCCCCCGCGGCCCCGCCGACGAGCACCCCCGCGACCCGATCAGAGAACCCCGCATCATGCACCGAACCCACCCCTCTCGGGCGCCCGCTCGCCGTTTGTCCAGCTGTCGAGCCTACCGGTCGGATTGTGAGACACACCAAGCTTTCGCCCCCGGCGCGCCCGTGTCGCGCGGCGGATTCGGCCCGGTCAGGGCGTGCTGACCTCATCGGCGGGCGCGGGGACCGCGCTCTCGCGGCGCGTCCGTCGCGCGCGGCGCAGGGCGTCGGTGGTGAAGACGGCCAGCGCGGCCCAGATGAGGGCGAAGCCTGCCCACCGGGAGGCGGGCATCGGCTCGTGCATGACGGCCACACCCCAGGCCATCTGGAGGGCCGGGGTGAGGTACTGGAGGATGCCCATGGTCGACAGCGGGACCCGCTGGGCGGCGACCGCGAACAGCAGCAGCGGGATCAGGGTGACCGGTCCGGTGGCCAGCATCAGCCCGAAATGGGCGGGGGTGGAGGTGAATTCGGTGCGTCCGGTGGCCATCAGCGCGATCAGGAAGGCGACGGCGAACGGCACCGCGACGATGCCCTCGGCGGCGATGCCGCGCAGCGCGTCGAGCGGGATCACCTTCTTGACCAGACCGTAGGTGGCGAACGAACAGGCCAGCACCAGCGCGATCACCGGTGGCCTGCCGTAGTCGACGGTGAGCACCACCACGGCCAGCGCGCCGAGTCCCAGCGCCACCCATTGCGCGCGGGCCAGCCGCTCCCGGAACAGCACGACGCCGAACGCCACGGTGACGAGCGGATTGATGAAGTACCCCAGCGCGCACTCCACGACATGCCCGGAATTCACGCCGTACACATAGGTGCCCCAGTTGATCGCGATGGCCGCCGAAGCCGCGGCCGCCAGCCGCCAGGTCCGCGCGTCGATCCCGCGCATCGCCCGCAGCCGCCCGGTCAGCGCCAGCACGATCAGCACGACGACCAGCGTCCAGATGATGCGCTGGGCCACCACCTCGGCCGCCGACGCGAACGCCAGCAACCCGAAGAACGCGGGGAACAGACCCCAGATCAGATAGGCGCCGGTACCGAAGACGACACCGGGCGGAGAGGGGCTGCGCTGCATTCATCCCATGTTACGACTGACGTAGCCTGACGAGCATGTCCATTTCCGTGCAGGAGCCCGCGGCGACCGGGCTCACCGCAGCACAGGTCGAGGAACGACGCCGCGACGGGCGAACCAACGATGTCCCGGCCAGAGCCAGCCGGTCCGTGCGCGAGATCGTGCGCGCGAACGTCTTCACCCGGATCAATGCCATTCTCGGTGTGCTGTTCCTGCTGGTGCTGTCCACCGGCTCGATCATCGACGGCATGTTCGGCCTGCTCATCGTGGCCAACAGCGCGGTCGGCATCATCCAGGAGATCCGGGCCAAACGGACGCTGGATCAGCTGGCGATCGTCAGCCAGGCCAAGCCGACGGTGCGCCGCGACGGCGTCGCCCAGCAGGTCGCGCCGGGCGAGGTGGTGCTCGACGACCTGATCGAGCTGGGCCCGGGCGACCAGATCGTCGTCGACGGCGAGGTCGAGGAGGCCGCCGCGCTCGAGGTCGACGAATCGCTGCTCACCGGTGAGGCCGACCCGATCGACAAGGGCGTCGGCGCCCCGGTGATGTCGGGCAGCTTCGTGGTGTCGGGGTCGGGCGCCTACCGCGCGACCAAGGTCGGCAAGGACGCCTACGCGGCCAAGCTGGCCGAGGAGGCCAGCAAGTTCACCCTGGTGCACTCGGAGCTGCGCTCCGGCATCGACAAGATCCTCAAATTCATCACCTACCTGCTGATCCCGGCGGGCGCGCTGAGCATCTACAACCAGCTGGTCTCGAGCAAGGAGTCCTGGCGGCCCGCCGTCACCGGCATGGTCGCGGCGCTGGTGCCGATGGTGCCCGAGGGCCTGGTCCTGATGACCTCCATCGCGTTCGCGGTGGGCGTGGTGCGCCTGGGCAAGCGCAACTGCCTGGTGCAGGAACTGCCCGCGATCGAGGGCCTGGCCCGCGTCGACGTGGTGTGCGCGGACAAGACCGGCACCCTCACCGAGAACGGCATGCGGCTGTCGCAGATCGAACCGCTCGATGGCTTCGACGAGGACCAGGTGCGGCAGGTGCTGGCCGCCCTGGCCGGTGACGACCCGCGCCCGAACGCGAGCGTGCAGGCCATCGCCGAAGCCTTCCCGGAGGCACCGGACTGGTCGCAGACCGCCATCGCCCCGTTCTCCTCGGCCAAGAAGTGGAGCGGCATCTCCTATGGCGCCCACGGTGATTGGCTGCTCGGCGCGCCCGACGTGCTGCTCGACCCCAGCTCCGCCGACGCCGAGCGGGCCGAACACCTCGGCTCCTCGGGCCTGCGCGTGCTGCTGCTGGCCCGCTCCGATCGCCCGGTCGACGCCGACGACGCCCCCGGCCGGGTCGAGCCCGCGGCGCTCGTCGTGCTCGAACAGCGGGTCCGCCCCGACGCCAAGGGCACGCTGGAATACTTCGCGAGCCAGCACGTCTCGATCAAGGTGATCTCCGGCGACAACGCCGTCTCGGTCGGCGCGGTGGCCTCCTCGCTGGACCTGCCCGGCGGCGATCACGCCGTCGACGCGCGCTCGCTGCCCGAGGACCGCGACGCGCTCGCCGACGTCCTCGAGCGCGACACCACCTTCGGCCGCGTGCGCCCGGATCAGAAGCGCGCCATGGTCGGCGCGCTGCAGTCGCGCGGGCACACCGTCGCCATGACCGGCGACGGCGTCAACGACGTGCTCGCGCTCAAGGACGCCGATATCGGCGTCGCGATGGGCGCGGGCAGCCCGGCGACGCGCGCGGTGGCCCAGATCGTGTTGCTGGACAACAAGTTCGCCACGCTGCCGTACGTGGTGGGCGAGGGCCGTCGGGTGATCGGCAATATCGAGCGGGTCTCGAATCTGTTCCTCACCAAGACCGTGTACTCGGTGCTGCTGGCGTTCCTGGTCGGCCTGGCCGGGGTCGGTTCGCAGATCTTCGGCTACGACCCGATCGGCTATCCGTTCCTGCCGCGCCACGTCACCATCGCGGCCTGGTTCACCATCGGCATCCCGGCGTTCATCCTGTCGCTGGCGCCGAACAACGAGCGCGCCCGCACCGGGTTCGTCGGCCGGGTCATGCGCCTGGCCGTGCCCTCGGGCGTGGTGATCGGCGTGGCGACGTTCGTGGCCTACCTCATCGCCTACGCCGGGCCGGAAGCCACGGAGACGCAGAAGATCCAGGCGGGCACCACCGCGCTGATCACCCTGATCATGATCGCGGTATGGGTGCTGGCGCTGGTCGCCCGGCCGTACACCTGGTGGAAGGTGGTGCTGATCGCGGTGTCGGTGCTCGCCTACATCGCGCTGTTCACGATTCCGTTCACCCGGGAGTTCTTCAAGCTCGACCCGTCCAACCCCCGGCTGACGCTGGCCGCGTTCGTCTGCGGCGCGGTGGGCATCGTGCTGGTGGAGCTGGCGTGGTGGGTGCAGGCGCGACTGTCCGGCAACGCGGGCAAGTTTGCGCCCGCGGTGGGCGCCCAGGGCGCCTGAGACCGCGCTGACCAGGCCGGGTTTGCCTCGAGAACCCTTGCGCCGGACGCACATTCGGTGTTGGAGTACCTTTGCGCACTATGGAGGTATTGCTGCACCAGATCGACGCGTTCACCGACGCACCGTTCTCGGGCAACCCGGCCGCGGTCATGCCGCTGCCCCGCTGGCTGCCGGACGCGCTGCTGCAACAGCTGGCCGAGGAGAACAACCTCGCCGAGACCGCGTTCTACACCTCCGAGTTACCCCCGGACGCCGGCGGCCCGCCCGGCGAATGGCCCGCGTTCCACCTGCGCTGGTTCACCCCGGCGGTCGAGGTGGACATGTGCGGGCACGCCACGCTGGCCTCGGCCACCCAGATCATCGAGGACCTGCACCCCGAGCACGATCGGGTCAGCTTCTACACCCGCTCGGGCTGGCTGCACGTCGACCGCACCGATGACGACGAGTACGTCCTTGACCTGCCCGCGCTCGCCTCGGTGCGGGTCGACCCGGACCCGGCCCTGGTCGCCGCGCTCGGCGTCACCCCGGTCCGCGCCTTCACCGGCCAGGACGAGGTGATCGTCCTCGCCTCCGAGGACGAAGTCCGCTCCGCCACACCGAATCTCGGTGCCTTCCCGGCCCTGGCCCGTGGCGCGATCATCACCGCGCCCGGCACCGCCACCGATGTCGTCTCGCGCCTGTTCGCCCCCGGTGTCGGCATCCCGGAGGACCCCGTCACCGGTTCGGCGCACGCCCAGCTTGTCCCGCTGTGGAGCCGGGAGCTGGGCCGCACGACGCTGACCGCCCGTCAGCTGTCCCGGCGCGGCGGCACGCTGCGCGCCGAGCTCGCCGACGACCGGGTGCTGCTGCTCGGACGCTGCCGCCGCTACCTCGACGGTGTGGTCACCCTGCCCGACTGAGCCGGGCCGCCCGCCGCATCCCCCGCACACGAGCGGCGCCCCTCCGGTCGGGACGGGCGCCGTCGTACCGCGCTGGTGGCGCTAGGTGACCCGGGACAGGCTGTCCGCCAACGGCTCCCGGCGATCCTCCCGTAGCGCCGATCGGGTCGGCCTGCCCAGCGGCCACCACACCCGATCACCCGCGAGGAAGGTCAGCGCCGGGACCAGCACCGTGCGCACGAGCAGCGTGTCGAGCAGGACGCCGAACGCGACCGTGAAGCCCAGCTGCGCCAGCGAGACCACCGGCAGCGTGGTGAGGACGGCGAAGGTGGCGGCCAGCACGATGCCCGCCGAGGTGATGACCCCGCCGGTGACGCTGAGACTGCGCAGCATGCCCGCCCTGGTCCCCACTTCCGCCGCTTCCTCGCGCGCCCGGCTGACCAGGAAGATGTTGTAGTCGACGCCGAGGGCGACCAGGAACAGGAACGCCATCAGCACCAATCCGGAATCCAGGCCTTGGAATCCGAAGACGTGCTCGAACACGAATACGCTCGCCCCCAGCGCCGCCGCGAAGGACGCCACCACGGTGAGCACCAACCCGATCGGCGCGACCAGCGCGCGCAGCAGCACCGCGAGCACCACCGTGACCACCAGCAGCACGAGCGGGATGACGACCCTGCGGTCGTGCGCCGAGGCCTCGGTGGTGTCCAGGTTCGCCGCGCTCGGCCCGCCGACGACGGTGCCGGGCGCGATCGTGGCGAGGGCACCGCGCAGCCGGTCGATGGTCGCGGTCTCGGCCGGGGTGCCGGCGAGATCGCGCGGGAGCGCGGTGATTTCGCTGATCCCGGCGCCGTTGCGCCCGTCCTCGACCTCGGCGATGCCGGGATCGGCGCGGACGGCCGCCACGACCGCGTCCCGCGATCCGGTGGGGCTCACGATGGTCAGCGGGGTGCCCGCGCGGGCCGGGAAGTGCTCGGCGATCACCCGCAGACCGGTCACCGACTCGGGCGCGTTCACGAATTGGTCGGCGCGAGACAGCGAGTCGGTGGTGCCGAGCAGACCCAGGCTCAGCCCGCCCAGCACCGCCAAGGCGGCGACCGCGCTGATCGCGGGCTTGTCGGCGATGGCGGTCCCGATCCGGACCCACAGCCCCGAGACGGTCGGCGCGGCGGTGCCGGGTCGCGGAATGCGCGGCCAGAAGATCCACCGCCCGCACACCATCAGGATCGCCGGGAACAGCGTCACCATCACCACGACCGTGCAGACGATGCCCGCCGCCCCGACCGGCCCCATGCCCGCCGCGCTGTTCATGTCCGCTGCCAGCAGACACAGCAGGCCCAGGCTCACCGTGGCCGCCGAGGCCGCGATCGCGGGGACGGTGCGCCGCAACGCCGCGACCATGGCCGCCCCGACCTCGGCCGTGGTGCGCAGCTCTTCGCGATACCGGGCGACGATCAGCAGCGCGTAATCGGTGCCGACGCCGAACACCAGGATGGTCAGCACCGCCGCGCTCTGGTCGTTGACGGTGATGCCGAACGCGCGCGTCAGCCCGTACACCGCCGCCATCGCCGCCACATTCGCCACCGCCACCGAGACCAGCGGGAGCAGCCACAGCAGCGGACTGCGGTAGGTCAGCAGCAGGATCACCGTGACGACGAGCACGGTGACGATCAGCAACCGCTCGTCGATCCCGTCGAACGCGCCCTCGAAGTCGCCGTCGAGCGCACCGGGTCCGGTCACCGAAACGGCCAGTCCCGCAGGATGCTCGGCGACTGCCGAACGCAGATCGGCGAGGTACTCGGCGGGTTCGCCGTGGCTCGCCGCGACCAGGAGCGGATACATCACCGCCGCACCGTCTTCGGCGGCCACGGGTTGCTCTGGACCCGCGGTGCTGCCGTATTCCGCACGGAGCGCGGCGTAGTGGCCGGTCGCCGCCTGCCGGTCGGCCGCGGTGAGCCCGCCCGGCCGGTGGTACACCACCAGGAAGGTGTTCTCGGTGCCGCCGGGCAGCGCCGCCGAGAGTTCCTCGGCCAGGGTGGATTGCGCCGCCGCGGGGAGATAGTCGGTTTCTTTGTCGGACTTCGCCGCGTCGAGCGAACCGGCGAGCGGGAACAGGGCGAGTACCGCCGCGACCCACAGCCCGATCAGCAGCCACGCGCGTGCTTTCGAGGGGAACAGGAATCTCATGCGAGCAGCGTCGCGCCGGATCCGCGCCGAATCGTCCGCCCACGGGCCGGTCTCGCGGATACTCCGCGCGGAGTACGCACGGCGGTCGCGGCTGCCGGACAATGAACGGCGATGCACAGGCGATGGTGGACCGACGGCGCGCTCGCCGCGGCGGTGTTCGTCGGGGAGCTGGTCCTCGCGCGGGCGTTCGCCGAACAGCGCCCGCTCGACGCGGTCGGGGTGGCGCTGCTGGCCGGCACGACGGTGCCGCTGGTCGCCCGGCGCCGGGCGCCGATGATCGTGCTGGCCGTGCACGTGCTGTTCGCGCTCGGCTATCACACGCTCGAGTACCCGCACGAGGCCGCGTTCCCGTCGACGATGGTCGCGCTGTACACCGTGGCGGCCGACGGGAATCGCCGCCGCACGTTCGTGGTGATCACGGCGGTGGTCCTGCTCGGGGTCGGCGGCATGCTCGCCTCACCCGAACTGGGCGAGAACCTGCCGCTGCAGGCCTTCGGCACGACCGGCTGGATCGTGGTGTCGTGCGTGGCGGGCGAGGCCGTCCGGCTGCACCGCGCCTACCTCGGTGAGGTACTGGCCCGCGCCGAACGCGCCGAGCGGTCCCGCGACGAGGAGGCCGAGCGCCGGGTCGCCGAGGAACGGCTGCGCATCGCCCGCGACCTGCACGACCTGCTCGCCCACACGATCACCGTCATCCAGGTGCAGGCCGGGGTCGCCGGGCACCTGCTCGCCGAGGGGCACGACGACCCGGCCGTGCTCGGCGCCGCGCTCGGCACGATCACCGACGCGTGCGTCGACGCCAGGGCCGAACTCCGGGCCACCGTGGGTGTCCTGCGCGCGCCCGGCGGCGATTCGCGCTCGCCGCTGCCGACACTCGAGCACCTCCCGGCGCTCACCGACACGGTCGCGGCGGCGGGTGTCGTAGTGACCACGACCGGCACCGGCCGGGTCCGGCCCCTGTCACCCACCGTGGAACTCGTCGCCTACCGGATCATCGGCGAGGCGCTGACCAATGTCGTCGAACATTCGGGCGCGCAGGCTGTCCGGGTCGGCCTGGACTATCGCGACACCCGGCTGATCGTCACCGTCGCCGACGACGGCCGCGGAACACGGTCGACGACCACCGGATTCGGGATCAGGGGGATGACCGAACGCGCCGAGGCGATCGGTGGCACCCTGCGGGTGGACGGCACGCCCACCGGCTGCACGGTGACCGCGGACCTGCCGTTGTCCGCGGTGGCGGCCGAATCCGGCGGGGGCGCACCGTGATCCGGGTCGTGCTCGCCGACGATCAGGCCCTGGTCCGCGAAGCTTTCGCGCTGCTGGTCGACTCGGCACCGGACCTGACCGTCGTCGGGCAGGCCGCCACCGGCGCCGAGGCGATCACGCTGGCCCGGTCCGAACGCGCCGATGTCGTGGTGATGGACATCCGGATGCCCGAACTCGACGGCATCGCCGCCACCGCCCGGATCGCCGCCGACGAGGACCTGGCCGGGGTGCGCGTGCTGGTGCTCACCACCTACGACACCGACGACAACGTCCTGGCCGCCTTGCGCGCGGGCGCCAGCGGATTCCTCATCAAGGACACCAGGCCCGCCGCCCTGCTCGCCGCGATCCGCACGGTCGCCGCGGGGGAGTCGCTGCTGTCGCCGAGCGCCACCGCCACCGTCATCGCCCGGGTCAGGGCCGTGCCCGATCCCGCGCCGCGACCGTCGCTGGGCACTCTCACCGACCGCGAACTCGACGTGCTGATCCTCGTCGCCAAGGGGATGTCGAACGCCGAGGTCGCCGAGACCCTGGTGGTGAGCCCTCTGACGGTGAAGACCCACGTGAGCCGGATCCTCGCCAAACTGCTGGCCCGCGACCGGGTACAGCTCGTCATCGCCGCCTACGAAGCCGGATTGGTCATCCCGGGCCCGGGCTAGGCCGGTCGACGGGGGCGCGAAAAGGCCGCTTCATCTGCGAAAACGTGGTCGACCACGATTCGGGCTTGTGTATACGTATACTTCTACATATAGTTGGGGCATAGCCGGAGCGACACCACATCGAGTCAGCCCGGGACGTTCCTTCCACACCTTCCGAGGAGTATCGCCATGCCTACCTTCCAGACCCCGGACCCGATCACCGTCACCGTCGACGTGCCGTGTGGTGACGTGGTCGTCACCGCCGCCGACCGCGCCGACACCGTCGTCGAGATCCGCCCCACCGACCCGTCCAGCAAGAGCGACATCCGCGCCGCCGAGCAGATGACGGCCGAGTTCGTCGCGGGTGCGCTGACCGTGCGCTCGCCGAAGAGCAAGTGGTACTCCGGTGCGTTCAGCGGCAAGTCCTCGGTCCAGGTGCGCATCCAGGTTCCGGCCGGTTCCGAACTGAAGGCCTCGACCGCGCTCGGTCGCCTGGTCGGCGCGGGCGATCTCGGCGAGTGCGACCTGGAGGTGGCCGCCGGAGACATCACGGTCGAGCGCCCGCGCGGGTCGGTGACCGCGAAGACGGCCAAGGGCGACATCCGGATCGGCGAAGCCGCCCGCGGGGTGTTCCAGTTGGAGACGTCGATGGGTGAGCTGGTCGTGGGTGTCCGCGCCGGTACCGCCGCGCACCTGGAGACCTTCGCCGCCTACGGTTCGATCACCAACGACGTCGCCGCGGCCGCCGCGGCGGGCGACGACACGGTGCGCGTCTTCGCCCGGAACATGTACGGCGACATCACCATCGGTCACGCCACCGTCGCGGCGTGACCCGCTGCCCGGTGGCGGCCGCTCCCGGTGCGGACGGTCGCCGACCGGGTCGGGCTACTCGGCGGGGACGGGGCCGTCGTCGGGCGTCGGCGCGATCACCCCGGTCGATTCCGGCAGCAGCGGAGCCACCGCGAAGCGGCCCGCGATCGCGTCGGCGGGCAGCGCCTGCACGGTGCGGACGCCGGGTCGCGTTGCCAGCTCCCGCAATTGGGGGAGGGTGCCGCGCACGACCAGCCCGGCCGTGCACGCGCAGCCCGCGCGCAACCTGGCCTCGGTGACCCGGGCGATATCGGCACTGCGCTGATCCCGGAACCGCTGGGCGGCCACCAGTCCCGCCGCCGCGTCGGCGGAGCGCACGGCCGGTTCGTCACCGGCCGGGGTCGCGACGGTGATCACCGGCGTCTGGACCCGGTCGATCGGGACGTGCTGGATCACGCCCGCCACCCGCAGGCCGTCAGCCGCGGCCGGAATCTGTTGCGCGGTCAGGTAGTCGGTGAACGACACCAGCGCCCAGTGCGGATCGGTGTCGGCGCCGTCGAGCGAGGCACGCGCCTCGCGCAGATAGTCCTCGACCTGCTCGCCCTGGGCGGGACCCAGCCGATCGGTCGTCACGCCCATGGACGGGCGGGGATTGAGGATGCCGAGCACGACGACGACCACGGCCAGCACCACGGCCGCGGCGATGAACAGCGCCGTCCGCCCCGACACGCGGCGATCCCCGGCGCTCCCGCGGTCGTCCGGCGCCGGGTCCGGCACCGGTTCGGACGACCGCGGGTCGTCAGGCATTGCGCAGTACGTCCAGTGCGCCCGCGAGGTCGTCGGGGTACTCGCTGGTGATCTCCAGCCAGCGACCGTCGGCGGGATGGTGGAAACCGAGCTGACGCGCGTGCAACCACTGCCGTTCCAGCCCGAGGCGCTTGGCCAGCGTCGGGTCGGCGCCGTAGGTCAGGTCACCGGCGCAGGGGTGGCGGACGGCCGAGAAGTGCACCCGGATCTGGTGGGTGCGGCCGGTCTCCAGATGGACATCGAGCAGGCTGGCCGACTGGAAGGCTTCGATCGTGTCGTAGTGGGTGACACTGGGCCTGCCGTCGCCGGTGACCGCGAACTTCCAGTCGTTGCCGCGCGCCCGCCCGATCGGCGCGTCGATGGTGCCGCTGCTCGGATCGGGATGTCCCTGCACCAGGGCATGGTATTGCTTGTCCACCGTGCGCTGCTTGAAGGCGCGCTTGAGCATCGTGTAGGCGTGTTCGGACTGGGCGACCACCATCACGCCCGAGGTGCCGACGTCCAGGCGGTGCACGATGCCCTGCCGCTCGTGCGCGCCCGAGGTGGAGATCCGGTAGCCCATCGCGGCCAGGCCGCCGACCACGGTCGGGCCGGTCCAGCCGACGCCGGTGTGCGCGGCGACGCCGATCGGCTTGTCCACCGCGACGATGTCGTCGTCGGCGTAGAGGATCTTCATCCCCTCCACCGGGGTGGCCTCGACGGTCAGCTCGCGCTTCGGTTCGGGGAACACCACTTCCAGCCACGCGCCCGCGGTCAGCCGGTCCGACTTGCCCGCGGCGACGCCGTCGAGCTGCACCGAGCCCTCCTCGGCCAGCGCGGCGACCGCGGTCCGCGACAACCCGAGCAGCCGGGACAGGCCCGCGTCGACCCGCATCCCGTCCAGCCCGTCGGGAACGGGCATGGTCCTGGTTTCCCTCACGCGGTCTCCTCTGTGTGCTTGCGACCGCTGCGGGTGCCGTCCGGCTCGAACCCGAACACGGTGAGTGCGACGAGCAGGATCGCGCCGCAGACGATGGCCGAGTCGGCGACGTTGAACACCGGCCACCAGCCGACGGCGACGAAGTCGACGACATGGCCCTGCAGCGGGCCGGGGTAGCGGAAGATCCGGTCGACCAGGTTGCCCAGCGCGCCGCCGAGCACCATGCCGAGGCCGATCGCCCACCACAGCGAGCGCAGCGTGCGCCCGATCCGGATGACGCCGATCACCACGGCCGCGGCGATCAGGGTCAGCAGCCAGGTCATGCCGGTCGCCATCGAGAACGCCGCGCCCGGGTTGCGCACCAGGGTGAACCGCGCGAAATCGCCGATGATCGGCACCGATTCGCCGGGATCGATGAAGGCCACGGCGAGGCACTTGGTCAGCAGGTCGAGGCCGAACAGCACGACGGCGATGATCAGCAGCGTCGTCAACCGACGGCGACCAGCGGGTTTGTCCGTTCCGGTGGGCTCGGGCGCGGCGTCGGGGGCCGGTGCCGCCGAGTCGTCGCCCGTCTCGGGAACGGCAGCGTTGTCGGATGGCCGGTCTTCACTCACGCGACCATCATTCCCTAGTGGCGATCCGCGCTGCGCCGCGGTGCCCGGGAGTCCCAGCTGTTACTCAGGAAGCGGTCGTACCCTGATGGCTGTGACGGTGTTGTCTAGTTCTCGCTTACCCCGCATCGCGCGTCCCGGGGTGTTACTCGTGGCGCTCGTGCTCGGGTTCGCGACCTTCGGCGCGGGGTGCGCCGACCGGTCGGCATCGCCCGCCGATGTCGAGGGCACCGAGCCGCTCGGCATCGGTAAGGAAGTGACGGTGCCGATCACGGCCGCCGTCACCACCCTGGTCTCGGCCGGCGACGAGCCGCGCGATCTGCTGCGTCCCCGCTACCCGGCGGGCACCACGCAGGAGGTGACGCTGTGCACCGACTACCGGATCCAGCAGCAGGTCAACGATCAGCCCGCCCGCGACTTCTCGCCCGCCGCGCTGACCATCCCGATGACCGCCCGCGCAGGCACCGACGGGGTCGACGTCACCGTCGGCACCGTCACCACGCCGGACCCGGTCCTGAACAAGGCGTTCACCACCGCCGACGGTTCGCACGCGGGCCTGGAGATGAGCGACCTGGGCGCGATCACCGAACTGCGCCTCGCGCCGTCGCCGGATACCCCCAACACGGCGCGCGCCGCCCTGGAACAGGCCTTCTACCAGGCCGTCTACCGCTCGATCGCGTTCCCCGACGCACCGGTCGGCGTTGGCGCGGTGTGGACGGTGCACCAGGAGATCACCGGCGGCGTCACCCTCGACCAGATCACCACCGCCACCCTGACCAGCCGCGACGGCGACCGGCTCACCATCGACCTGCAGGTGACCCAGACCCCAACCGAGAAGGTGTGGATGCTGCCCAACAACGCGGGCTCGCTCGAGATCGAGGGCTACGTGATGGAGGGCACCGGCACGATCACCGTCGATCTCGGTCTCCCGCTGCCGGTCTCGGGGGCCATCGATGTCGGCGGTCAGCAGATCTACCGCGACGCGCGCAGCGTGAGCACCCTCGTGCAGACCCAGTCGACGCGCGTCTCCTGGACCGAATGATGCGGTCGACCCTGCTGCGCGCGAGCGCGGCCGCGTCGGCCTGCGCCGCGCTCGCCGGTGTCGTCGGCTGTGGTTCCGACGACGAGCCCGCCGGTTCCTTCCCCGCGGCCGCCACGGCGGCGCCGGGCAGCGGCACGGTGGTGCGCGATCCCGCCCAGCTCGCGGCCGGGCTGCTGGCGGCACCGGATCTGCCCGGCGACTTCAGTGTGGTCCCGCCGCGCACCGGCGACGACGGCCCGGCCGTGCCGCCCGCGGCGCCCACCGATCCGCCGGACTGCGGCAGGCTGCTCAGCCCGATCGCCGATCAGCACCCTGGATCATCGGCGGCCGCGTCCGTCCAGTTCGCCGGGCCGAGCTACGCCACGATCGATATCGATGCCGCGAGCTATCCCGATGCCGCGTTGGCGGCCGCCTTCGACGCGGTGCAGGCGCAGCCGCGACGCTGCGCCGCCTACACCGGCGACGACGCGGGCGTGCACATCGACTACCGCACCACCGCCCTCGCCCAGCCGCCCGCGGGCGACGCGAGCTCGGCCTTCACCCTGACCGCCACCAGCGAAGGCTTGACGCTCACCTCCGCGGCGGCCCTGGTGCAGGTCGGCAACACCCTGGTCCAGGTCGTGGTCACCGCGCCGGAGACCGTCGACCCGGGGGTGCTCGCCGACCTCACCGCCGCGCAGGTGCGCAAACTGCGCGGCTGAGGCGCCTCAGGTGGCGGCGGGCACGGGCGGCGCGATCTTGCCGCCGAGATGGGCGATGTAGCCGCGCACCTCGTCGGCGGAGCGGTCCGGCATCCCGAAGACCACCTCGGTGACGCCGAGTTCTTCCCACTGCGCGAGCTGCGCGGCGTCGTAGCGCCCGGCCAGCGCGATCACGCGCGGCGTGCCCTCGCGGCCGGCCTCCCGCCAGACCCGGTGCAGCAGCGCGATCTTCTCACCGAGGTCGCCTTCGGTCGGGGTGGTGATCCAGCCGTCGGCGTGCTGGGCCAGCCAGCCGAAGGACTTCTCGGTGCCGCCGGCGCCGAGCAGGACCGGGATCGTCGGGCTGGTCGGCTTCGGCCACGACCAGCTCGGACCGAACCGCACGAATTCGCCCTCGAACTCGGCTTCCTCCTGCGACCAGATGGTGCGCATCGCGTCGAGGTGCTCGCGCAGCACGGTGCGCCGCTTCTTGGGCGGGACGCCGTGGTGGGCGAGTTCGTCGGTGTTCCAGCCGAATCCGACGCCGAGCTCGACCCGGCCGCCGGCCAGGTGATCGAGCGAGGCGATGGTCTTGGCCAGGGTGATCGGATGGTGCTCGGCGGGCAGCGCGACCGCCGTCGACAGGGTGATCCGCTCGGTCACCGCGGCCGCCGTCGCCAGCGCCACCCACGGATCGAGGGTGCGCAGGTAGCGGTCGTCGGGCAGCGAGGAGTCCCCGGTCTGCGGATGTGCCGCGGCCCGCACCACCGGGATGTGGGTGTGCTCGGGGACGTAGAACGCGTCGAAGCCCGCGTTCTCGGCCGCCAGCGCGGCGTCGGCGGGCGTGATGCCCCGGTCACTGGTGAACAACACGAGCCCGTAGCGCATGTTCCGGCCCTCCGGATCAGACAACAAAACTGAAACAAGTTCTACCAGTCTTTCGGGCCTGCCGGAAGACCGTTCGCCGGATGACCTTTCCCCGGCGAGTGGAGGGGAATAGGCTCTGAACGGTCCGAGCATCAACCTCGACCCGGAGGTATCCGATGTCTGATGTTTCCCCGTTTCCCGCTGGTTATCCGCGTATCTGTCCTGGCATCTCGTGTGCGGGCGCCGGTGCCGCGATCGATTTCTACCTCGCCGTGTTCGGCGCCACCGAGCGCATGCGCATGCCAGGTCCGGACGGCACCGTCGCGCACTGTGAACTCCTCGTCGGCGACTCTGTTCTCATGGTCGGCGACCCGGCGCCGGAGATCGGCTTCCTCGACCCGAAGGCGGTCGGCGGTTCGCCGGTCAACCTGATGGTCTACGTCCCCGACGCCGACGCCGCGTTCGCCGCCGCCCTCGGCGCGGGCGCCACCGAGATCAACCCCATGACCGACCAGTTCTACGGCGACCGCAGCGGCGCCTTCGAAGACCCGTGGGGCCACCGCTGGACGGTGGCGACCCACATCGAAGACGTCACGCCGGAAGAGATGCAGCGCCGCATGGACGAGATGATGAACCCGGCGGGCTGACCTGCCTCCTAGGCGGGAACGATCGAATCACCCTCCACCCGTACCGGTTTCGCCGGCAGCGGCGCCGTGGCAGGACCCGCGGTGACGCTGCCGTCGAGCCCGAACCGGCTCCCGTGGCACGGGCAGTTGATCGAGCCGTCGGCGACCGAGCCGACCCGGCAGCCCGCGTGCGTGCACGTCGAGGACAACCCGACGAAGGTCCCCGCCGACGGCTGGGTGATCACCGTGTCCCCGACGATCACCCCACCCCCCACCGGCACATCGGCGGTCTTCGCCAACGCCCCCGTCGGCCCGCCGACGGGCGCCTGCGCCGCCGCGGGCGCACTCTCGTCCTTGCCCGCGCAGGCGGCCACGGTCGCGGCCGCGGCGAGCACCCCCGCGCCGACGACTACGGTCCTGCGGTCGAGCTGTATTTCGTTACTGGTCATCGTGGAACTCCGATCGGAACTAGCGACATAGGCGGTGGCCGGGCGGTCCGACCGCTCCTTATCGGTTCAACGGGATCGGCGGGTCCCCGGTTCGAACTCTCGACCGGATGATCGGGGACGATTTCTCCGGGACTTCCCCGATGTGGCCGGGACCGGTGCGGGCCTACTGTCACGCACGTGAAGGCGATCGTGCAGCAGGTATACGGATCTTCGGCGATGCTCGAGGTCGCGGAGGTCGAGCGGCCCGTGGCCGGGGCCGGGCAGGTGCTGGTGCGGGTACGCGGGGCATCGGTGAACGCGCGGGACTGGCACATCATGCGGGGCGATCCGAAGATCGTGCGGTGGCTGGACCGGTCGGTGTTCGGGCGCCGCGGTCCCGCGCAGCCGATCCACGGCGGCGACTTCGCGGGGACCGTCGAGTCGGTCGGCGCCGGGGTGACGGATCTGCGGCCGGGTGACGAGGTGTACGGCGAGTCGACCAGCGGGGCGTTCGCCGAGTACCTGGCGGTGGACCGGTCGGTGGTGGGTCTCAAACCGGCGGGGCTGAGCTTCGCCGAGGCGGCGGCCGTCCCGCTGGCCGCCAACACCGCGCTGACCTGCCTGCGGCACGTGACAGCGGGGGAGCGGGTACTGGTCATCGGCGCGTCCGGCGGGGTCGGCACCTTCGCCGTGCAGCTCGCGCTCGCCGCGGGCGCCGAGGTCACCGGGGTGTGCAGCACCCGCAATGTCGAGCTGATCCGCGGGCTCGGCGCCGCCCGGGTCGTCGACTACACCCGCGACACGGTGACCGGCCGCTACGACACCGTCCTCGATCTGGCGGGCAGCCGGGGTCTGCGCGAGCTGCTTCGCCTGGTCGAGCCGACCGGCACCCTGGTCCTGTCCAGCGGCGGAAACTACACCGGCGGCAGCCTTTTCGGCCCGCTCGGGCTCATGGTCCGCGCCCAGCTCAGCCGCCCGTTCGTGCGTCCCACCCTCCGGGTGCCGACGGCGAGCCAGAGCAGCGCGGCACTCGACGAACTCCGTGCCCTGATCGACGCGGGCCGGGTCCGGCCGATCATCGACCGGACGTACCCCCTCGACGAGGCCCCGGCCGCCATCCACTACCTGGAGACCGAGCACGCCAGGGCGAAGGTCGCGATCACCGTCGGCTGAGCGCCGTCACTGCAGGCGGAACTCCATCATCGCGATCGCGTCGTCGACCGCGACGATGAGATTCTCCAGCCGGGTGTACGGGTCGGGCGCCGACAGCGCCGCCTGCCGGTCGGTCGGCCCGATCGGCAGGCGCGCGGCCAGCTCGTAGGAGCGCACCGTCGGGTCGTCGGAGAGGTCCTCCAGCGACGCCGACGGCGGTGGCCGCCGGATCCCGGAGCGCCGCGCGAGCTGCGCGGTGAGCGTGTGCAGCCGGTCGGCGCGTTTGCGCAGGTCGGCCAGCAGTTCGCTGTCGTCGGCGCCGATGCCGTCGGGCCACGCCGTCACCTCGGCGCGCGGGTAGGGCGCGTCGGGGAGCCATTCGTCGACCCGGATCCGCTCGGTGCCCGCGCAGCGCAGCCGGAACCGTGAGCCCGACAGCTCGACGACATCGGTGATCCGGGCCAGGACGCCGAGATCGGTACGAACCTCACCGCCACCGACCTCGTGCCCCCGCGCGATCAGGACCACACCGAACTCCGGCTCCCGCCTGCCGTCGAGGCAGTCCTCGACCAGCGCGACATAGCGCGGCTCGAAGATCTGCAACGACAGCGGCTCGCCGGGCAGCAGGACCGCGCCCAGCGGGAACATAGGGATCTCCACCCTCACAGCATGCCCGTTGTCGCGGACGCCGTGCCCCTCCGACATGCGTGCGCGGCGGATCGCCGGGTCATCCCTTCGCGATCGCTTCGAACACGGTCGGGTCGACCAGGGTGGACGTGTCGCCGAGTTCGCGGCCCTCGGCCACGTCGCGCAGCAGCCGTCGCATGATCTTGCCGCTGCGGGTCTTGGGCAGCTCGGGGACGAGGTGGATCTCGCGCGGCCGGGCGATCGGGCTGATCTCCAGCGAGACGGCGGCCTTGAGTTCGGTGACCAGTGCGTCGGTGCGCTCGGCCGACCCGGTGAGGATGACGAAGGCGACGATGCCCTGTCCGGTGGTCGCGTCGCTGGCGCCGACGACGGCGGCCTCGGCCACGGCCGGGTGCCCGACGAGCGCGGACTCGACCTCGGCGGTGGAGATGCGGTGGCCGGACACGTTCATCACGTCGTCGACCCGGCCGAGGATCCACAGATCGCCGTCGGCGTCGAGCTTGGCCCCGTCACCGGCGAAGTACCAGCCCTCGGAAGCGAAACGCTGCCAATAGGTTTCACGGAACCGATCCATGTCGTTCCAGATGCCGCGCAGCATCGACGGCCACGGCTGATCCAGCACGAGCAGGCCCGAGGCGTCGTTGCCCAGCGGGGTGCCGTCGTCGTCGACGACCTTCGCCGAGATACCCGGCAGCGGTGCGGTGGCCGCGCCCGGCTTGGTGTCGGTGACGCCGGGCAGGGGGGAGATCATGATGGCGCCGGTTTCGGTTTGCCACCAGGTGTCGACGATGGGGGTTTTGTTGGCGCCGATGACGTCGCGGTACCAGCGCCAGGCTTCGGGGTTGATGGGTTCGCCGACGGAGCCGAGCAGGCGCAGGGTGGTCAGGTTGTGGGCGTCGGGGATCTCGCGTCCCCATTTCATGAAGGTGCGGATGAGGGTGGGGGCGGTGTAGTAGATGGTGACGCCATATTTTTCGATGATCTCGAAGTGGCGGTGTTCGGTGGGGGAGTTGGGGGTGCCTTCGTAGACGATCTGGGTGGCGCGGTTGGCGAGGGGGCCGTAGACGATGTAGCTGTGGCCGGTGACCCAGCCGATGTCGGCGGTGCACCAGTAGACGTCGGTGCCTGCTTTGTGGTCGAAGACGTTGTGGTGGGTGTAGGCGGCTTGGGTGAGGTAGCCGCCGGTGGTGTGCAGGATGCCTTTGGGTTTTCCGGTGGTGCCGGAGGTGTAGAGGATGAAGAGGGGGTGTTCGGCGGGGAAGGGCTGGGCTTCGTGGGAGGGCGAAGCGAGCGCGACGGTTTCGTCCCACCACAGATCGCGGACCGGCGTCCACGGCACGTCCAGACCGGTGCGCCGCACCACCAGCACGTGCTCGACCGAGGTCGGCTCGTCGCCGAGGGCCTCGTCCACCGCCGACTTCAGCGGGGCGGGTTTGCCGCGCCGCCACTGCCCGTCGGTCGTCACGATCAGGCGCGCCTGCGCGTCGTCGACGCGCTGCCGCAGGGCCGTCGGCGAGAACCCGGCGAAGACGACCGAATGGGTGAGTCCCAGTCGCGCGCAGGCCAGCATCGAGACGATCGCTTCGGGCACCATCGGCATGTAGATCGCCACGCGATCACCCGCTTCGAGGCCGAGCGCGGTGAACGCGTTGGCCGCGCGCGAGACTTCCTCGAGCAGTTCGTGATAGGTGATGTCGCGCGAGTCGCCGGGTTCGCCTTCCCAGTGGATGGCGACCTGGTCGCCGTGTCCGTCGATGACGTGGCGGTCGACGCAGTTGTAGGCGACATTGAGCTCGCCGTCGGCGAACCAGCGCGCGACCGGGGCGTCGCTCCAGTCCAGCACCTGGGTGAAGGGTGTGTGCCAGTGCAGCCGGTGCGCCTGCTCGGCCCAGAAACCGGCACGATCGGTGGTGGCCCGCTCGGTGAGCGAGGCATCGGCATTCGCCTGCGCGACGAACTCCGCGGCGGGCGGGTAGCTGGTCGCGTGGTCGGGCCGGGTGGGGTCGGTGACTGCACCGGTCACAAGAAATCTCCTTCGAACGAACAGGGGTGAAGCCCGTGCCGGTGGTGGGAGGGCACCGGCACGGGCTGGGGCAACGTCAGTGCGAGATCGCCTTCTCCGCACCGACGCCGGTCAGTGCCCGGACTTCCATCTCCGCGGCCTTGGCGGTGTCGACCTGCTCGCCACGGCCACCGGCGTAGGTGCCGACGATGCCGAGCACGAAGGCCAGCGGAATGGACACGATCCCCGGGTTGGACAGCGGGAACCAGTGGAAGTCGGTGCCGGTGATCATCGAGGTCTTGGTGCCCGACACGGCCGGGGAGAACACGATGAGCACGATGGTCGAGATCAGGCCGCCGTACATCGACCACAGCGCGCCGGTGGTGTTGAAGCGCTTCCAGAACAGCGAGTACAGGATCGTCGGCAGGTTCGCCGCCGCCGCCACCGCGAACGCCAGCGCCACCAGGAACGCGATGTTCTGGCCGTTGGCGAGGATGCCGAGCCCGATCGCGAGCACGCCGATCACCACGGCGGTGATCCGCGAGACCCGCACCTGCTTGCGCTCGTCGACATCGCCCTTCTTGATCACGCTGGCGTAGATGTCGTGGGCGAACGAGGCCGACGCGGTGATCGTCAGACCGGCGACCACCGCCAGGATCGTCGCGAACGCGACCGCCGAGATCACGCCCAGCAGGATGACGCCACCGAGCTCGAACGCCAGCAGCGGCGCCGCCGAGTTCTGGCCGCCCGCCGCGGCGAGGATCTTGTCCGGGCCTACGATGGCCGCCGCGCCGTACCCGAGCACCAGGGTGAACAGGTAGAACGCGCCGATCAGGCTGATCGCCCAGACCACCGAGCGCCGCGCCTCTTTGGCGGTCGGGACCGTGTAGAAGCGCATCAGCACGTGCGGCAGACCCGCGGTGCCCAGCACCAGCGCCAGACCCAGCGACAGGAAGTTCAGCTTCGAGGTGTCGCTGCCGCCGTACTGGGCGCCGGGTGCGAGGACATCACGCGCGGCGACGGCCTTGTTGGTCGACTCGCTCACCGATTCCTGGGCGGCGCCGAGGATGTCGGAGAAGTTGAAGCCGAACTTGGCCAGCACCAGCACCGTCATCAGCGCGGCGCCCGCGATCAGCAGCACCGCCTTGATGATCTGCACCCAGGTGGTGCCCTTCATGCCACCGACCAGCACGTAGACGATCATCAGCACGCCGACGATCGCGATCACGACCGATTGGCCCGCGCGGCTGGAGATGTCGAGCAGCAGCGCGACCAGGCCGCCCGCGCCCGCCATCTGCGCCAGCAGATAGAACAGCGACACGGTCAGCGTGGTCAGCGCGGCCGCGGTGCGCACCGGGCCCTCCTTCAACCGGAAGCTGAGCACGTCGGCCATGGTGAATTTGCCGGTGTTGCGCAGCATCTCGGCCACCAGCAGCAGCGCGACCAGCCAGGCGACGAGGAACCCGATCGAGTACAGGAACCCGTCGTAGCCGTAGACGGCGATCGCGCCCGCGATGCCGAGGAAGCTGGCCGCCGACAGGTAGTCACCGGCGATGGCGATGCCGTTCTGTGGACCGGAGAAGCCACGGCCGCCGGTGAAATAGTCGGCGGCACTGGCGTTGTTGCGGCTGGCCCGGATCACCACGACCATGGTGACCGCGACGAACAGCGCGAAGATGGCGATATTGGCGACGGGGTTACCCACCGTCGTGTCCGCGGCAAGAATGGTCACGCGCGGCCTTCCTCGAGAGATTCGCGAATGGCCGCGGCGCGCGGATCCAGCTCACGATTGGCGAAACGGACGTAGAGCCCGGTGATGAGGAACGTGGACACGAACTGCCCGAGGCCGAGCAGCAGACCCACATTGATGTTGCCGAAGACCTTCGTGGCCATGAGGTCGTGCGCGTACGCGCCGAGCACCACATAGCTCAGGTACCACAGCAGGAACAGCGCGGTCATCGGGAAGACGAAGCGGCGCAGGCGATTGCGCAGATCCTGGAACTGCGGGCTCGCCTGCACGGCGAGCCATTCGTCGGCACTCGGCGTGCGCCGGTCGGGCGCTTCTTCGGTGTCGGTTTCGGTCATGCCTGGTGGTCCTAGCGTGAGGAGTGTCGTGCGTGCGATGACCGTAAGACGCGGAGTATGAGCGTGTAATGATGTGGCGTGGGTCACTCGGTGAAGGTGGCCGCCGGTGCGGTGAACGGTCGCTGTGGCGCGACGAACGGTCAGCGGTCGACGGCGGTTTCCGGCTCGCGGTCGGCGCTCATGCCGAGGCGTTCCGGTGCGTGCAGGCGCAGGAAGATCCCCGCGACCGTGCGCTGATCCTGGCCCTGGGTCACCAGGCTGACCACGATCGTCACCGCGAACGCCAGCGGCACGCTCACCGCGCCCGGATAGTCCACGATCGCCGACGGCCAGCCACCGGCCAGCTCGGGCGAGACGCCGCCGAGAACCGCGAGCACCGTGGCGCCACCCGCGGTGATGCCGCCGGTGAGCAGCCCGCTCGCCGCGCCCGCCGCGGTCAGCCCGCGCCACCAGATGCCGAGTACCAGCAGCGGACACAGGGTCGAGGCGGCCACCGAGAAGGCGAGCGCGACCGTGCGGGACAGGTCGAGCGAGGCGACGGTGAGCGCCAGCGTCAGCGGGACGAGCCCGGCGACCAGCGCGGCGGCCCGGAAATCCCGGATCCGCCCGCGCAGCACATCGGTGCTCAGCACGCCGGCGAGACTGACCAGCAGCCCCGACGAGGTCGACAGGAACGCCGCGATCGCGCCCGCCGCCGCCAGCGCCGCCAGCAGCTGCCCGCCGAGTCCACCGAGCACCGCGCCCGGCAGCAGGACCACCGCGGCGTCGGAGGCGCCGGTGATCAGCAATTGCGGCACGTACAGGCGGGCGAAGACGCCCAGCAGGATCGGGAACAGGTAGAAGACCCCGACCAGCCCGATCACCGTCAGCGCCGTCCGGCGGGCCGACGGACCGTCCCGATTGGTGTAGAAGCGGACCAGCACATGCGGCAGGCCCATGGTGCCGAGGAAGGTCGCCACGATCAGCGAGAACACCTGGTACTGCGGATGTTCGCCACCGAACCCGCCACCCGGCGCCACCCAGCTCGCGCCGTCGGCGGGCGCGCCCGCGACCACCGGCACCGCCGAGCCCGGCTCCAGGATCAGCTCGGAGCCCTCGGTCAGGGTGTGGTCGCCCGGGGTGAGCAGGACCGGCCCGGCCTCGGCCCGGCCGTCGAGGGTGCCGGTGACGCTCACCTGCTGCGACACATCGAGGTGCACCACCACATCGGTCGAGATGTCGACGGTGGTGCGCTGGTCGACCGTCGGTGGCGCGGGGGTGCCGACCGGCCGCTCGTCGGCCAGGAAGTGCAGACCGAGCACCAGGGCGGGCACGGCCACCGCCGTCAGCTTCAACCAGTACTGGAACGCCTGCACCAGGGTCACCGACCGCATACCGCCGCCGATCACATTTGCCAGCACGATCGCGCCGACCGCGACGGCCCCCACCCACGGCGGGGCCCCGAGCAGCAGGTGCAGGGTCAGCCCCGCGCCCTGGAACTGCGGGATGAGATACACCGCGCAGACCACGACCACCAGCCCGGCGGCCATGCGCCGCAACCGGATCGACCCGAGCCGGAATTCCGCGAAGTCCGGGACGGTGTAGGCGCCGGAGCGGCGCAGGGGAGCGGCGACGAACATCAGCAGGCCGAGATATCCCGCGGTGAAACCCACCGGATACCAGAGCGCGTCGGCGCCGTACTTGGCGATCAGGCCCGCGACGCCGAGAAACGAAGCGGCCGACAGGTATTCGCCCGAGATCGCGGCGGCATTCCACCGCGAACCCACCGTGCGCGAGGCGACCAGGAAGTCGGAGGTGGTGCGGGAGAGCCGGACTCCGTAGAAGCCGATCCCGATGGTGGCGAGCGCGGCCAGCAGCAGGGCCGCGATGGTGAGCGCCGGGCTGTCCGGTGTCATCGGTGTCGCCTCGTGGTCAGCACGGGTCAGTCCCCGGCCAGTTCGAGGAAGTCGTCCTCGTTGCGCTGCGCCAGTCGTACGTAGAGGCGGCCCACCGCGTACAGGGCGGGGAACGCGAGCGCGCCGAGCACGATCCAGGGCAGCCGGATACCGAGGACGGTCGTCGCGGCGATCGCGTCGATCCCGAACAACACCGGCAGCGAGCCGAACACCGCGACCACGACCAGGCTCAGGCGCAGGGCCAACCCCAGTTGCGCCCGGATCAGTCCGCCGATCAGCGCCGCACCGAGGTCGGTCTGCTCCACCACCTCGGTCCGGGTACGGATCTGGCGCGCACCCCGCCGCTGCGCCAGCACCACCCGTTCCCTGGGCGGGCGCTGCGGACCCGTCACCGCTGGGACCAGTTCTGCCGCGGCCCGTGCACCAGCCGCTGCTTGAGTTCGCGCACCTGGCGCCTGCTCACCGGCAGTTCCACCGCGCCGGCCGCACCCTCGGCCCGCAGGCAGACCACGGTCCCCGTTCCGGTGCTGCGCATCCCGGTGACCAGCCGCAAGGCCACCAGGTACGACCGGTGCACACGCAGGAATCCCGCGTCCTCCCACCGGGCTTCGAGCGCCGAGAGCGGAATCCGCACCAGATGCGAGCCCGTGCCGGTGTGCAGCCGCGCGTAGTCACCGTCGGCCTCGACCCACGCGACATCGGCCCGGTTCACCAGCGTGGTCACCCCGCCCAGCTCGACCGGGATCACCTCGCTCGGATGCGCGGGTTCCGGCGGCGCCGCCGTGGGCACCGGTACCCGGGCCGCCACGATCCGCCGCACCGCCTCGGCCAGCCGCGCCCCCCGCAACGGCTTGAGCAGATAGTCCACCGCCCCCAGATCGAAGGCCGCCACCGCGTGATCGTCGTGCGCCGTCACGAACACCACCGCGGGCGGCTCGGCGAACTCCGACAGAATCCCCGCCAGCTCCATCCCCGTGAGCCCCGGCATATCGATGTCCAGGAACACCGCGTCGATCGGATGCGCCCGCAACAACCGCAGCGCCCCGGTAGCCTCCCCCGCCCGATGAATCTCCCCGACCCCCACCTGCGTACTCAGCAGATACACCAACTCGTCGAGCGCCGGCTTCTCGTCATCGACAGCGAGCACCCGCAGTGCGGTCGAGTTCTCATCGGTGTTCCAGGTCACAACCTGTCCATGGTAACCGGGCGAGTCGCCGAACTCCGCCGGAACCCTCGGCGGCGCCGGGAAGGGGAGTGTTCGCCCGTGAACGATGTCGTCGGGGCGGTCAGGCGTGGATGCCCGGGCGGAATTTCGGGACGCGCATGCTGACTTTGGTACCTGCGCCGGGGGCGGTTTCGACGACCAGGCCGTAGTCGTTGCCGAAGGCGGCGCGGAGGCGGTCGTCGACGTTGGCTAGGCCGACGTGGGCGGCTTCGCCGGTGCGGGCGGGGCCGGTGTCGGTGTCGACGGCGTCCAGGGCGCCGGAGCGCAGGAGGTCGGGGTCCATGCCGATGCCGTCGTCCTCGACGCTGATCAGGCAGTCGGTGCCGGCGTCGGTGGCGACGATGCTGAGCTGGCCGCCGCGCCCGCCGCCGCCGAGCCCGTGCCGCACCGCGTTCTCCACCAGGGGTTGCAGCGCCAGGAACGGCAGCACCACGCCGAGCACCTCCGGCGCGATCCGCAGGCGGACCTCCAGGGCGTCGCCGAAGCGGGCCTGTTCGAGGGCCAGATAGCGCTCGATATTGCGCAGTTCGTCGGCGAGGACGGTGAATTCGCCCGCGGCACGAAAGGAGTAGCGGGTGAAGTCGGCGAATTCGAGAATCAGTTCACGGGCCCGATCCGGATCGGTCCGCACGAACGACGCGATCGTATTGAGCGCGTTGTAGATGAAATGCGGACTGATCTGCGCCCGCAGCGCCCGCAATTCGGCCCGATCGACCCTGGCCCGCGAGGCATCCAGCTCGGCGAGCTCCAGCTGCCCGCACGCGTACCGGGCCACCTCGCCCGCCGCCCCGAGCATCCCGGGCCCCGGCTTCCCGGTGGTCACCATCCCGAGCGCCCCCACCGCCGCCCCCGTGTCGATCAGCAGCGGCTGCGCGATGAGCGAATGCTCGTCCCCGCTGACCAGCACCGCCCGCTCCTCGGCGATCGCCCGCCGCGCCGCCTCGTCGAAGACTGCGGCCATCCCCGCATGCGGCCCGTCCCACGCCAGCAGCGTCGCGTCGGCGTCCATCACCCCCAGCGCCTCGGCCCCGGCCAGCGCCCGCAGATGCGGCGCCGCCTCCCTGGCCGCCTCCTCGGTCAACCCCCGCCGCAACGGCACCGCCGCCAGCGACGCGGTGTGCAGGGCCTGATGCACCGCCCGCTGCGCCGGCGTGGTCACGACACGCTGCGTCCGCCGCCACACCAGCCACGCGACGACCAGCACGATCGCGACACCCGCCAGCACCACCGCCGTGGTCGTCACCGGTCACTCCCGTCTACGCGCTCCGCGAACCGGCCCGGTTCGACGACGGCCGCACCCCTCGTGCGGACATCCGCCGATTATCGTCGCCCGCGGCATCGGTGGTCCGATGATCGCCGACGGGCGCGCGCGCCGCGTTTCCGATCATGAACTAGCGGAAAACAGACGGTTGCTGCGGACTCGCCGGTGACGTTCGCCACGACACGCCGAACCAGGCCAGGGCGGGGGCGCGATGCCCGTGTGGCACGCGAAAAGTTGTCGGACCCACGTGCCTAGAATGCCTAGGCCAACCCCCGTCGACACCATGGGAGGAAGGACCGTCTTGGCTCCGTCCGGATCGTTCGTTCACCTGCACAACCACACCGAGTACTCCATGCTCGATGGTGCGGCGAAGATTTCGCCGCTGTTCGCGGAGGCGGAACGGCTGGGCATGACCGCCGTCGGCATGACCGACCACGGCAACATGTACGGCGCCTCGGAGTTCTACAACAGCGCCAAGAAGGCGGGCATCAAGCCGATCATCGGCATCGAGGCCTACATCGCCCCGGGCTCGCGGTTCGACACCAAGCGGGTGCAGTGGGGTGATCCCGGCCAGAAGAGCGACGACGTCTCGGGTTCGGGTGCCTACACCCATATGACGATGGTCGCCGAGAACGCGACCGGTCTGCGCAACCTGTTCAAGCTGTCGAGCCTGGCCTCCATCGAGGGCCAGCTGGGCAAGTGGGCGCGTATGGACGAGGAGATCATCGCGCAGTACGCGGAGGGCATCATCGCCACGACGGGCTGCCCGTCGGGCGAGGTGCAGACCCGGCTGCGCCTCGGTCACGAACGCGAGGCGCTCGAGGCCGCCGCGAAGTGGCAGGAGATCTTCGGCAAGGACAACTTCTTCCTCGAGGTGATGGACCACGGTCTGTCGATCGAGCGCCGGGTCCGCGAGGGCCTGATCAATGTCAGCAAGCAGCTCGACATCCCGCCGATCGCCACCAACGACTGCCACTACGTCACCAAGGACCAGTCGACCAATCACGAAGCGCTGCTGTGCATCCAGACCGGCAAGACGCTCTCGGACCCGACCCGCTTCAAGTTCGACGGTGACGGCTACTACCTGAAGTCGGCCGCGGAGATGCGCGCCATCTGGGACGCGGAGGTCCCCGGCGCCTGCGACAACACCGAGCTCATCGGTGAGCGGGTGCAGTCCTACGACGACGTGTGGGCCCACCGCGACCGGATGCCGATCTTCCCGGTGCCCGAAGGCCACACCCAGGCCACCTGGCTGCGCAAGGAAGTCCTCGACGGCCTGGACCGCCGATTCCCCGACGGCCCGCCGCAGGACTATCTCGCGCGCGCCGACTACGAACTCGGCGTCATCTGCGAGATGGGTTTCCCCGCCTACTTCCTCGTCGTCGGTGACCTGATCCGGCACGCCCTCGACGTCGGCATCCGCGTCGGCCCCGGCCGTGGTTCGGCCGCGGGCTCGCTGGTCGCCTACGCGATGGGCATCACCAATATCGACCCGATCCCGCACGGCCTGCTGTTCGAGCGGTTCCTCAACCCCGAGCGCGTGTCGATGCCCGATATCGATATCGACTTCGACGATCGCCGCCGCGGTGAGATGGTCCGCTACGCCACCGAGAAGTGGGGCAGCGACCGCGTCGCCCAGGTGATCACCTTCGGCACCATCAAGACCAAGGCCGCGATCAAGGACTCCGCGCGAGTCCTGTTCGGCCAGCCCGGTTTCGCCATCGCCGACCAGATCACCAAGGCGCTGCCGCCGCCGATCATGGCCAAGGACATCTCGGTCTCGGGCATCACCGACCCCGACCACGAGCGGTACAAGGAAGCCGCCGAGGTCCGCGAGCTCATCGGCTCCAACCCCGATGTCGCCAAGATCTACGAGACCGCGCGTGGCCTGGAGGGCCTGATCCGCAACGCGGGCGTGCACGCCTGCGCGGTCATCATGTCCTCCGAGCCGCTCACCGACGCGATCCCGGTGTGGAAGCGCGCGCAGGACGGCGCGATCATCACCGGCTGGGACTACCCGTCGTGCGAGGCCATCGGCCTGCTGAAGATGGACTTCCTCGGGCTGCGCAACCTCACCGTCATCGGTGACGCCCTGGAGAACATCCAGGCCAACCGCGGCGTCGATCTCGACATGGATCACCTGCCGCTCAACGACCCGGCCACCTACGAACTGCTCGCCCGCGGCGACACCCTCGGCGTGTTCCAGCTCGACGGCAGTGCCATGCGCGATCTGCTGCGCCGCATGCAGCCCACCGGCTTCGAGGACATCGTCGCCGTCCTCGCGCTGTACCGCCCCGGCCCGATGGGCATGAACGCCCACAACGACTACGCCGACCGCAAGAACGGCCGCCAAGAGGTCAAACCGATCCACCCCGAGCTCGAAGAGCCGCTGAAGGAGATCCTGGCCGACACCTTCGGCCTGATCGTCTATCAGGAACAGATCATGCAGATCGCGCAGAAGGTCGCCGGGTATTCGCTCGGCCAGGCCGATATCCTGCGCCGCGCCATGGGCAAGAAGAAGCTCTCGGTGCTGGAGGAGGCCTACGCGGGCTTCCGCGAGGGCATGCTCAAGAACGACTTCTCCGAGCCCGCGATCAAGGCGCTGTGGGACACCATCCTCCCGTTCGCCGGCTACGCGTTCAACAAATCGCACGCCGCGGGCTACGGCCTGGTCTCCTTCTGGACCGCCTACCTCAAGGCCAACTACCCGGCCGAGTACATGGCCGGTCTGCTCACCTCCGTCGGTGACGACAAGGACAAGGCCGCGATCTACCTGTCGGATTGCCGCAAGATGGGCATCACGGTGCTGCCGCCGGATGTCAACGAGTCCGAGCAGAACTTCGCCTCGGTCGGCAAGGACATCCGCTTCGGCCTCGGCGCGGTCCGCAATGTCGGCGCCAACGTGGTGTCCTCGATCATCGCCGCGCGCAAGGAGAAGTCGAAGTTCACCGACTTCTCCGACTACCTGAACAAGATCGACGCGATCGCCTGCTCCAAGAAGGTCACCGAATCGCTCATCAAGGCAGGCGGTTTCGACTCCCTCGGGCATCCCCGCAAGGGCCTGCTGCTGATCCACTCCGACGCGATCGACGCGGTGATGTCGACGAAGAAGGCCGAGGCGATCGGCCAGTTCGACCTGTTCGGCGGCCTGGACGACGGTGACGACTCGGTCGCCTCGGTGTTCAACGTGAAGGTCCCCGAGGACGAGTGGGAGACCAAGCACAAGCTCGCCCTCGAGCGAGAGATGCTGGGCCTCTACGTTTCCGGGCATCCGCTCAACGGCGTCGAGCACGTGCTGGCCGCCCAGGTCGACACCCCGATTCCGGCGATCCTGGAAGGCGACGTCAAGGACGGCGCGCAGGTGACCATCGGCGGCATCCTCGCCTCGGTCAACCGGCGGATCAACAAGAACGGCCTGGCCTGGGCCTCGGCCCAGCTCGAGGACCTCACCGGTGGCGTCGAGGTGCTGTTCTTCCCGCAGTCGTACTCGGTCTACGGCATGGACGTGGTCGAAGACGCGGTGGTGCTGGTCAAGGCGCGCGTGTCCGTCCGCGACGACCGCATCTCGCTGATCGCCAACGACCTCGTGGTGCCGGATCTCTCGGCGATCGGGGTGGCGAAGCCGGTGGCGGTGGTCATGACGACCCGGATGTGCACGCCGGACAAGATCGGTGAGCTCAAGAAGGTGCTCTCCCGCCATCCCGGCACCTCCGACGTACATGTCCGCCATGTCGGCGCACGGGAGAAGACCACCCTGCTCAAGCTCGACGACAGCTGGCGGGTGAGTCCGTCCTCGGCGCTGATGGGCGATCTGAAGGCCCTGCTCGGTCCCGGCTGCCTGGGCTGAGCCCGGCGGCGATCGCGGGCGGCCGCGGTCTCGGTGGTCGTGTAGCGCTGGGAGCACGGCCGAACCGGGCGTGCGCGCGGTGTCTCGGCGGGTGCTGATCGAAACCCGGCGGGCGACGGGCTAGCGTCGAGAGGCGTGACGTCAGCGACTCGGCTCGATTCGCCCCCACACCCCGTGCGACTCGCGCGCCCGCGCCCGCGCGTGCCGCCGCGGGCCGTACTGCTCGTCGCGGCCGCGCTGATCGTGGCCCAGCTGGTTCTGCGCGGCTGGGTCGCGGCGTCGGGATTCTTCTACTGGGACGACTTCATCCTGATCGGTGAGGTGGGTCGGCATCCGCTGTGGTCGACCGAATTGCTGTTCACCAGCCACGACGGCCACGTGATGCCGTTGGCGTTCGCGCTGACCTGGGCGGTGACCACGATCGCGCCGTTCGAGTGGGGCGTGGCGGCGACCGTCCTGGTGCTGCTGCAGCTGCTCGCCTCACTCGCGGTGCTCCGGCTGGTGGTCGTGCTGCTCGGGACCGGGCCGCGGCTGCTGGTGCCGTTGACCTGCTACCTGTTCGTTCCGCTGACGGTGCCCGCCTTCGCCTGGTGGTCGGCCGCGGTGAACGCGCTGCCGTTGCAGATCGCGCTCGCCTGGGTGAGCGCGGACGCGATCCGGCTCGTGCGGACCGGGCGCAGGCGGTACGCGGTCTCGGGCGCGGCGGTCTCCGCGGTGGCGCTGCTGAGCTTCGAGAAAGCGGTGGTGGTGCTGCCGGTCGCGGTCGCGGTGGTGGCGCTGTCGGCCTACGTCGCCGGGGAATCGGTGCGCGTTGCCGTCCGTCGCGGCGCCGCCCTGTGGACGGCGGCGGGCGCGGTGCTGCTGGCCTGGTCGGCGTTCTTCCTGCTGGTCATCCAGCGTCCGCGCGGACTGTCGCGCCCCGAACAACCCACCGCCCTGCTGAGCCGAGCACTCTCGGACGGACTGGTCCCCGCCCTGTCCGGCGGACCTTGGCGATGGGAACGCTGGCAGCCCGCCACCCCGTGGGCCGACCCGCCCGGCGTGGCCGTCGCCCTGTGCTGGACGGCGCTGATCCTGTTCGCGGCGTGGACGATCCGCACCCGCGCCCGGGTCGGCGTGATCTGGGTGTGCGCGGCCGCCTACGTCGTCGCGACCGTCGCGCCCGTCGTGGTCCTGCGCGACGGCCCCGGCACCGCGGCGCTGCTGCTCCAATCCATCCGCTACTTCGCGGACGTCGCCGTCATCGCCTGCCTCGGCCTCGCCCTGATCATGACCGCCCCACGCCGCGTGCCCCACGACCTGCGAAGCGGTGCCACTGCACGTGGTCGGCTCCTGGTGCGGGGTCTTCCGGTGCGAGCTGTCGTGGCGGTGGTGGCGACCGTGATCTTCCTCGTGAGCAGCGTGTATTCGACCGTCACCTTCACCCGCTCGTGGGAGCCGAGTCCGGCGCGCGCCTATGTCACCGGGGTGCGCACCGCGCTGCCGGGTGCCGACGCGCCGCTGCTGCCGCAGGAGGTTCCGTGGAATGTGCTGAATCCCTTGGCCTTCCCGCAGAACATGACCGACCAGGTGTTCGCCGCGCTCGCCGGGCCGGACACCTTCGCCCGGTCGACACCGCACCTGCGGATGTTCACCGACGACGGTGATCTCGTCGACGCGCAGGTGTGGTGGAACCGCTCGATCGTGCCCGCCCCCGAACCCGGCTGCGGCTACCGGATGACGCCCGGCGAGGCGGTCCGGCTGCCCTTGGACGGACCGATGCAGATCCGCGAGTGGACCGCCCAGCTGAACTACCTGGCCGACCGCGACGGCACCATCGCGGTCTCGTTCGAGGGCGCCGCCGAAACCGTCGCCGAGGTCAGGGCCGGGCTGCACCCGGTCTACGTCCGCCTGCTCGGCGGTGGCACGGCCTTGCGTGTCCGCGCGCTGACTCCAGGCCTCGAATTGTGCTTCGGCGCGGGGCCGGTCGGAGTCGTCGCTCACGACTGACCGCCGACTGCTCGTGCGGGGCGGCACCGAGGACGCACCGGCGGCCGGTTCGTACCGAGCGTCCGAGCAGACCACCGCGCTTCGGTACTCGCGTCGACCGACCCGTGCCGGGCACGGCGGGAGACGGGCAGCGCGGTGACACCGGTCGCCCTGCCCGATGCCCACCCGCATGCGATGCTGGGGCCATGAGGCAGTTTCGGGTGTGGGCGCCGGAGGCGGGGGCGGTGCGGCTGCAACTGGACGGGGTGACCCATGCGATGCGGCGCAATGGGGGCGGGCGCTGGTCGGTCACCGTCGACGCAGGTCAGGGCGCCCGCTACGGGTTCCTGGTCGACGACGATCCGACGGTACTGCCCGACCCGTGCTCCCCGCGCCAGCCCGACGGCGTCCACGCACTCTCCGCCGTGCACGACCTCGATCCGGCGGTCTGGACCGACCGGCGGTGGACCGGCAGGCAGCTGGCCGGTTCGGTGTTCTACGAACTGCACATCGGCACCTTCACGCCCGACGGCACCTTCGACGCGGCGATCGAACGGCTCGACCACCTCGTCGGCCTCGGTGTCACCACGGTCGAGCTGATGCCGGTCAACGCCTTCGACGGCACCCACAACTGGGGTTACGACGGCGTGCTCTGGTACGCGGTGCAGGAGAGCTACGGCGGTCCCGACGGCCTGCAGCGCTTCGTCGACGCCTGCCACGCGCGCGGTCTGGCGGTCTGCCTGGACGTGGTCTACAACCACCTCGGACCGTCCGGCAACTACCTGCCCCGCTTCGGTCCCTACCTCGCCGCCGGCCGGAACACGTGGGGACAGAGCCTGAACCTCGACGGTCCCGGCTCCGACGCCGTCCGCCGCCACATCATCGACAACGCCCTGCGCTGGCTGCGCGACTTCCACATCGACGCGCTGCGCATCGACGCCGTGCACGCCCTGGTCGACCGCACCGCGACCCATCTGCTCGAGGAACTCGTCGTCGAGACCACCGCGCTGGCAGCGCATCTGGGCCGCCCGCTGAGCCTGATCGCCGAGAGCGACCTCAACGATCCCCGCCTGATCACGCCCCGCGCGGCGGGCGGCTTCGGCCTGACCGGCCAGTGGAACGACGACCTGCACCACGCCGTGCACACCGCCGTCTCCGGCGAACGACAGGGCTACTACGCCGATTTCGGCTCCCTGGCCTGCCTGGCCCAGACCCTCACCCACGGCTTCTTCCACGCCGGAACCTATTCCAGCTTCCGCGGCCGCACCCACGGCACGCCGATCCCGCGCGACCTGATCCCCGGCAGCGCCCTGCTCGGCTACACCTGCACCCACGACCAGATCGGCAACCGGGCTGTCGGCGACCGCCCCAGCGCCTACCTCACCCCGGGGCAGCTCGCGGTGAAGGCGGCGCTGGTGCTGCTCTCGGCGAGCACGCCGATGCTGTTCATGGGCGAGGAATGGGGCGCGCGCACCCCGTTCCAGTTCTTCACCTCGCACACCGACCCCGTCATCGGCGCGGCCACCGCGACCGGACGCCGGGCCGAGTTCGCCGACCACGGCTGGGCCGCCGACGACGTCCCCGACCCCCAGGACCCGGACACCTTCACCCGCTCCAAGCTGGACTGGACCGAACCGACCCGTGAGCCGCACGCCCGGCTGCTCGCCTGCTATCGCGCTCTGATCGCGCTGCGCGCGGCCAGGTCCGAGTTCACCGACCCCTGGCTGGAACGGGTCTGGGCCGACTACGACGAGGCGAACCGCTGGTTCGTGCTGCGGCGCGGCCGGATCTCGGTGGTCTGCAACCTGTCCGAGGACGAGGCCGTGATCCCGGTGCACGGAAGGGTATTGCTGGCCTGGGCGCCCGCCACCGAATCCGGTGCGGGAATACTCATCTCGGGCCACAGCTTCGCCGTGCTGGAGGAGGGTGACGGCGCGGGGGCCGTGGTCACCGAGTGATCCGGCCAGGGCACGGCTCGGCCACGGTCGGCGGCCGACCGTTGCCCAGGCGAACAGACGTCCGTACGGTTGAACGATGAGCAACGACGCTTACGGGCAGGACAGTGCTGCCCTTCCGGCCGGTGTCGGCGGTTTCGCCGCGGCCGGATTCGGTCCGCTGGTGCGCGCCTTCGCCACCTTGATCGGCCATCGCCGCGCCGCGGGTGGCGCCATCGCGATCTATCGGCACGGCGAACCCCTGGCCCATCTGTGGACCGGCAGCGCGGGCGAACGGCCGTGGACCGCGGACACCGCGCCCATCGTGTTCTCCGCGACCAAAGGCGTCACCGCCACCGTCATCCACCGGCTCGCCGATCGCGGCCTGATCGACTACCAGGCGCCGGTCGCCGAATACTGGCCCCGATTCGCGGCGCACGGCAAGGGCGCGATCACCGTCGCCGACGTGCTCACCCACCGCGCCGGCCTGTCCTCGCTGCCCGCGGTCGCCGCCACCGCCGCCGAATCCCTCGACCACGAACTCATGGAGGACCGGCTCGCGCTGGCCACCCCCGACCGGCTGCTCGGCACCCCGACCTACCACGCGCTGACCTACGGCTGGCTGCTGGCCGGGGTGGCCAGGGCCGTCACCGGGCAGAGCATGAGCGAGCTCATCCGCAGCGAGGTCACCGATCCGCTCGGCATCGACGGCATCCACCTGGGTCGTCCGGCCGCCGGTTCGCCGACGGAGTACGCGCGGCTGGCGGGCACGCACCTGAGCGTGGCGGGCAACCCGATCGCCGCCGGATTCCTGGACCGGATCGGCCAGCGGATTCCCGGTCCGCTCGGCGCGGCGGCCCGCTGCCTGTTCGTGCCCGGCCTGGACAGCATCCTCGACGGCGACGACCCGGCGATCCTCGACTCCGAGATGCCCGCGGGCAACGGCGTGTGCACCGCGCCGGGGCTGGCCAGGATGTACGCGGCACTGGCCGACGGGCTCACCGTCGACGGCAGGCCGTTCCTGACGCCGGGGACCCACCGGTCGATCCGGCGCGTGCAGACCTACCGCCTCGACCACGCCCTGTTCTACTTCCCGATGATGTGGCACCTGGGCTACCACTCGATGCCGGTGCCCGGCGCGCGCAACGCCTTCGGCCACATCGGGCTCGGCGGGTCCTTCGGCTGGGTCGACCCGCAGTCGGGACTCTCGATCGCCTTCGTGCACAACCGCCTCGACCAGGGCCTGCTGCCCTACGACCAGCTGGCGATGAGCTGGCTGCTGCCGCTGGCCGTGGCGGGCGCTCGCGCGTCCCGCTCCGGCACGCAGCGCCCGGACCGCGTCGCGGCGTAGTCCGGGGCTGCCGAGCCCGGCCTAGGTGAGGTAGCGATACGCGGGAGAACCCGGTTCCAGGCGTTCGGCCTGGATCGGGGACTCCTCGATGCGATGCAGCAGCGACGCCAGATCGTCGGTAGCGCCGAGTTCGATGCCGACCAGCGCCGCCCCGGTCTCCCGGTTGTTGCGCTTGACGTACTCGAACATGGTGATGTCGTCGTCGGGGCCGAGCACGTCGTCGAGGAAGCGGCGCAGCGCGCCGGGTTCCTGCGGGAAGTCGACGAGGAAGTAGTGCTTGAGGCCCCGGTGCACCAGCGAGCGCTCGATGATCTCGCCGTAGCGGGAGACATCGTTGTTGCCGCCGGAGACCAGCACGACCACGGTCGAACCGGGCTCGATCTCGATCTCGGCCAGTGCCGCGGTGGCCAGCGCGCCCGCGGGCTCGGCGATGATGCCCTCGCTCTGGTACAGGTCGAGCATCGCGGTGCAGATCGCACCCTCGTCGACCTGCATCATCCGGAAAGAGGCTGTGCCGGTGGGGGATTCGGTGGTGGTGAGCAGCGGCAGCGAGGCGTGCGAGACCACCCGGCCGCCGAACGAGGACGCCGCCTGGTACGGCAGGTCGCCGATGCGGCGCACCGCGGCGCCGTCGACGAACGGGTCGATCTCGGGCAGCGTCACCGGGCCGCCCGCCACCAGCGCGGCGGTCATCGAGGCCGCGCCCGCGGGCTCGACGCCGAGCAGGCCGGCCTGCGGCGCGCGTTCGCGCAGGTAGGTGCCGATGCCGGCGAGGCACCCGCCGCCACCGACTGGGACGATGACCAGATCGGGCGCGGCGCCCAGCTGCTCGAGGAATTCGGCGGCGATGGTGCCCTGGCCCGCGGCGGTGCGCGGATCGTCGAACGGCGGCACCATGGTCGCGCCGGTGCGGGCGACGTCGTCGGCGGCGGCCGCGGCGGCCGCGTCGTAGGTCTCGCCGACGGCGATCAGCTCGACGAACTCGCCGCCGTGCACGCGGATGCGATCGCGCTTCTGCTTCGGGGTGGTGGTCGGCACGTAGATGCGCCCGCGCACGCCCATGGCCCGGCAGGCGAAGGCCACGCCCTGGGCGTGGTTGCCCGCGCTGGCCGCGACCACACCGGCCGCGCGTTCGGCGGCGGTGAGCTGGACCATCAGGTTGTAGGCGCCGCGCAGCTTGTACGAGCGCACCGCGGTGAGGTCTTCGCGCTTGAGGTAGACCTGCGCACCGGTGCTCGCCGACAGCCGCGCGGAGTACTGCAGCGGTGTCGGCTCGATGATGTCGGAAATTCGCTTGGCGGCGGCGTCGATCTCGTCCGCGGTCAGCGGCGGACGGGTTACGGACACTTCGGCGACGTCAGCGATGGGGGACACCCGCTAAATGCTACCGAGGGGGTCGGGCGCGCCGAGCGCGCGCCTCCCGTCGCCGGATCCGCCGCGACGACGGGCCCGGCGACCGGGGCGTCAGCGCGGGGTGAGGACGAAGACGGGGATCTGGCGATCGGTCTTCGTCTGGTACTCGGCATAGTCGGGCCACACCGCGACCGCCCGGTCCCACCACAGCGCCTTCTCGTCGCCGGTGACCTCGCGGGCGGTGTAGTCCTTGCTGACGGTGCCGTCGCGCAGTTCGACGTGCGGCTCGGCCTTGATGTTGAAGTACCAGACCGGGTGCTTGGGCGCGCCGCCCAGCGAGGCGACGACGGCGTACTCGCCGTCGTGCTCGACGCGCATCAGCGGGGTCTTGCGGAGCTTGCCGGTCTTGGCGCCCTTGGTGGTCAGCAGGATGACCGGCTTGCCCTGTAACGAGGTGCCCTCGGCTCCGCCGGAGTTCTCGTAGGTCTCGGCCTGGGTGCGAGCCCAGTCCGAAGTGCTCGGTGCGTACTCTCCAGTCAGTGGCATGACCTGCACAACGATCCGTCGCGGTGTGATGTTCCCGATAGGCCCGGACGGGAAAGTTCGGTAGCCCGAACTTCGATGTCCGTCTATCCTGTGTGCATGGCAGTGGTCACCCCATCGGCAGCAACCGCGACGGTCGACATCGCGGGCAGTGCCTGGCCGGTCTACAAGCTCGAGGCGCTGGTCGCCGGGCTCGTCGTGGGCGCCCTGCTGCTGTTGATCCTCGGCTCGGCCCAGTCGGCCGTGCTCGCCGCGGCCGCCGTGGCCGCGCTGCGCTGGTCGGTCGGTGCCGCCAGGGCGCACTCACTCCGCTAGGTCGAGCTCGCGCAGCTCCCCGCGGGAGAGCACCCCCAATTTCGGATACGCCTTGTACAGGTGGTGCCCGACCGTGCGGTGACTCAGGAACAACCGCGCCGCGATCTCCCGGTTCGACAGACCCTGCGCCGCCAGCCGCACGATCTGCGACTCCTGCGGCGTGAGCACGCTGAGCGGGCCGCCCGCCGGGCGCGCGGCGGCGCCGACCCCGAGCGCGGCGAGTTCGGTGCGGGTGCGTTCCCGCCACGGCGCGGCGTCGAGCCGGTCGAACAGCTCCAGTGCCTGTTCGAGCTGGGTCCGCGCGTCGACCTTGCGCTTGTCCCGGCGCAGCCACTCGCCGTAGAGCAGCCGGGTGCGGGCCTCGTCGAACGGGCGCTGGGCCGGGAGCGCGGCGAGGTAGTGCCGCTCGGCGTCGGCGCCCTCGGCGAGGATCGCCGCGGCCCTGGCGGCCAGGGCCGCGATCCACTCCTGACCGGCCCGCGCCGACCACGCGTCGAGCTGTTCCCGCGCCGCGACGGCCCGGTCGGCGTCGCCGAGCCGCGCGGCCACCTCCACCTGGTCGGCCAGGGTGCGCAGCCCGCTGACGTGATGCCGGGCCGGTTCGACGGTCATGTGGTCCAGTTCGGCCTGCGCCTGATCCAGCCTGCCCTGCCCGAGCGCGAGCAGCGCCAGCGCCGCGTGCGCCCATGGCGCGCCCACCGCCTGCGCCCCGCCGAAGGCCTCGGCGACCGCGCGATCGGCGTAGTCACGGCAGGACTGTTCGTCGCCACGCAGCGCGGCCGCGTAGGCCAGGAACGCGGTGAGCTGACTGATCCACTGCGGCTGGCCGATGTCCTCGGCGATCCGCAGCCCCTCCTCGGCGGCGATCCGGCTCTCGCCGGGGCGGCCACCGAACAGTTCGGCTTCGGCGCGGAAGAACAGCAGCGGTGCGAGCAGCGCGATCCGGCCCTGCTCCCTGGCTTCGCCGATGAGCACATCGGCCAGCTCGCCGACCTGGTCGTCCTGCCCGACGACGAGTCCGCTGCCGCACAGCTGGACCAGGTCGGCGGGACTGTCGGCGCCGTTCGCGCGGGCCGCGTCCGCCGCCGTCCGCAGGTCGACCGTGCGCAGCCCGGCCACCGAGCCGGTCAGGTAGCGCACGATCGGGGTGACCGGATCGCCGGCGTCGAGCCGCAGCGTGGCCAGTAAGGCCGCGACCTCGTCGAGCTCGGCGGGACCGAGGTACCAGGCGGTGTGCACCGCCCGGGTGACGACGCGCGCCGCGGCCCGCGGATCGGTCTCCCGCGCCGCCACCGCCATCAGCCGCCGATGCGCGGAACCCGGCTTGCCCGCGGCGAATTCGGCCTGCGCGCGCACCAGTTCGAGGCGCGACTCGATCGCCGCGTCGGTCGACATCGACGCGGCGCGCTCGGCCAGCCGCGCGGCCTGCTCGGTGAGCCCGGCCTCGGTGGCGGTCTCAGCCGCCAGCACCAGCCTGCGCAACCGGGCGTCGGCGTCGGCACTGAGTGCCGCGGCCCGGTCGTAGGCGGCGACCGCACCGTGGAATCCGGTGCGCCGCCTGGCCCGATCGGCGGTGCGCTCCAGCGCGGTGGCCGCGGCTTCGTCGGGTCCGGTCGCGGCACAGGCGAGATGCCAGGCCCGCAGGTCGGCGGCGTCGGCGTCGTCGAGCGCGGCGGCGAGGGCGCGGTGCGCGGCCAGCCGCTCGGTGAGCGCCGAACCCTGGTAGACCGCGGCCCGGGACAGCGGATGACGCCAGGTCAGCACCTGGCCGTCGGTGCGCACCAGATCGGCGTCCTGGGCCCGCTGCAGGTCGTCGAGTCCCGCGCCGAGGGTCGCGGCGGCGCGCAGGACCGGCGCCAGATCCTCGGCGCCCGCGGCCGCGGCGATCAGCAGGATCGTCCGGGTCGGCGCGGGCAGCCGGGCGACCCGGCCGTGGAAGGCCAGCTGGAGCCGCTGGGTCAGTGGCAGCGGATTCGGATCCTCCGCGTTGCCCGCCGCGGCCGGAAGTTCCAGCAGGGCAAGGGGATTGCCCCCCGATTCGGCGAGCAGGCGATAGCGCGTCGTGGGCGAGAGCCGGGTCGGGCCCGCGTCGAGCAGGGCGGCGGCGGCCTCGGCACGCAGCCCCGACAGGGCCAGTTCGGGCAGTCCCGGCGCCGGGAAGTCGTCGGGGCCGGACCGGGTGGCGAACAGGATCACCACACCCTCGGCGTCGAGCCGGCGCGCGGCGAACAGCAGGGTCTGCGCCGTCGCCCGGTCCAGCCAGTGCGCGTCGTCGATCAGGACCAGCAGCGGGCCGTCGACCGCTTCCTCGGCCAGCAGCGTCAGCACGGCCAGGCCGATCAGCATCAGGTCCGCGGGCGTGCTGTCGCCCAGGCCGAATGCGGCGTCCATCGCGTCGCGCTGCCGTGGCGGCAGCCGCCGGACCAGCTCCATCGCCGGGCGCACCAGCAGATGCAGTGCCGCGAAAGGCAATTCGGCCTCGGACTCGATCCCGGCACTGCGAATCGCCGGAATGCCCTGCGCCGCCGCGTACTCCAGCAGGGCGGACTTGCCGATCCCGGCCTCGCCGCGCAGCACCAGCGCCCCGCTGCGCCCGGCGCGCGCGCCCGTGAGCAGGTCATCGATCGTGGCCTGTTCGGGTTCGCGTCCGTGCAGCATGCGCACCACGGTAGCGCCGTACCGGTACCGGCGGTTCGCGTGTCGCGAGAAGTACCTATAGACGACTGATTCGACCTACCCCCGTCGCGCCATACCGTAGGTGTCATCGCAGGGACAACCCGCGAAATACCAGCTCACAGCACATTTTCGGAGGTCGAGATGAACACCGTCGTCGCGCAGTACCTGGAGGCCTGGAACACCCGCGAGCCCGGTGCCCGCCGCGCCGCGGTCACCCGCCTGTTCACCCCCGAGGCCCGCTACGTCGACCCGCTGGTCGCCGTCACCGGCCACGCCGAACTCGAGGCCGCCATCGCCGGCGTGCAGACCCAGTTCCCCGACTGGACCTTCCGCCTGGCAGGCCCGGTCGACGCCCACCACGACCAGGTGCGCTTCACCTGGGGGCTCGGTCCCGCCGACGGTGACGCCGTGGTGATCGGCTTCGACGTCGCCGTCCTCGCCGACGGCCGCATCGACAGCGTCTACGGCTTCCTCGACCAGGTCCCCGCGACCGCCTGATATTTCCGACACGCCAAGGAGATCCGCCATGACCACCGCCACCGCCCCGTCCCGCCTGTCCACCCTGCTCACCCCGGGCGAGCCGCTGCTGCTGCTCTCGCTGCGCCTCGACGCCGTCGTCACCACCGTCAACGGCGTCGCCTACCTCGCCCTGGCACCGCTGCTGGAGCGGCTGCTCGGTCTCGACACCCGGGCCGGCCTCGCGATCGGCGCCTTCCTCACCGCCTACGGCCTCGCGGTCGCGGTGGTCGGCCGGAGCTCGCCGGTGGTCCGGTACGAGGCGGCAGCGGTCGCGATCGGCAACGCGACCTGGGTGGTCGCGAGCCTGGTCGCCGTGGTCACCGGAGTCCTCGGGCTGACCGTGGCCGGGTCGGTGTGGGGAGTGCTGCAAGCCGTCACCGTCGGCGCCTTCGCCGCCCTGCAGTACCGCGGCCTGCGCGGCACCAGCCACTGAGCAGCGAACCGCGAAACGCGGGGCCACGACCATCGTGGCCTCGCGTTTCGCACGGCGTAGCGTCGGGGACATGGCCGTTCCCGACGAGCAGCTACCGTCCTTCCACGCCGACGCCGCCGGTGCGGCCGACGACCTGCTGATCACCCTGCTGGACCGGCAGGCCGAGCTGTCCGGCGTCGTCCGGATGCGGCGCTGGGTGCTCGACGTCCTCGCACCGCGACCCGGCGACACCGCCCTCGACATCGGCTCCGGCACCGGCTCGGAGGTCCTCGCCTTCGCCGACCGGGTGGGCCCGCACGGCCGCGCCGTCGGCGTCGACGCGAACCCGGCCATGCTCACGATCGCCCGCGAGCGGGCCCGCGGCACCGTCGCCGAATTCGTCGAGGGCACCGCCGCCGCGCTCCCGCTGCCGGACGATTCCGTCGATCTGGTCCGCTGCGAGCGGGTCTTCCAGCACCTCGACGACCCCGCCGCCGCCACCGCCGAGATCGCCCGCGTCCTGCGGCCCGGCGGCCGGGTCTGCCTCGTCGACAGCGACTGGTACACCGCGATCCTGCACCCCGGCGACCCGGCCGTCGTCGCCGCGCTGTCGGAACGGATGCGGGCCGACACCGCCAACCCCGGCTCCGGCCGTCGCCTGCGCGGGCTGCTGGTCCGGGCCGGATTCGTCATCGACGACCAGGCCTCCCAGGCGGTGATCTGGGACGCGGACACCGCGATCCCGCTGGTCGGGCAGATGGTCGCCACCGGCCGCGCCACTGGCGTGATCACCGCCGCGCAGGCCGACGAGCTGACCGCCGCGATCGCGCACGGCGTCGAGACCGGCGACTACCACATGTCGGTCACCATGTTCGCGGTGCTCGCGCACCGGCCGTGACGCCGCTCAGCGCACCAGCAGGGCCACCGGCAGCCGGGTGAACAGCTTGTCCAGCCGGACACTGCCCGCGAACGTGGAGCCGGTGAGCCGGTCGATCCACGTGCCTTCCGGCAGGTGCAGGGTGGTGTCGAGCCAGCCGGTCGCGGCCAGCCCGACCGAGTGCCTGGTCGCCGCGACGATCACCTCGGGCGCCTCACCCGCCGGTCCGCGCCCGAAGGCGACCAGCCGCTGCGCGTGCTCCCCGGCGCCGTAGAGCGGCCGGTACATCCCGCCGACGAAGCACTCCGGCCGTTCCCGGCGCAACCACAGCGCGTAGGCGACGACCCACATCTTCGCCGCCCCCGTGGTGTCCAGTGTCGGTGGCTCGGTGAGGGATTGGAGCAGCCCGGCGCGCACGGCGAAGTTCACCGGGCGGCGGTTGTCCGGGTCGACGAGGGAGTCCTCCCACAGTTCGGTGCCCTGATAGATGTCCGGGATGCCGGGCCCGCACAGCTGTAACAGCTTCTGCGACACCGCGTCCGACCAGGCGTGCGGGGCCAGCTCGTGCGCCAGATCGCCGATGCCGGTGCCGACCGGGCCGTCGATCACCGCGTCCAGCCAGCCGTGCACCGACGATTCGAACTCCGCGTCCGGTTCCTCCCAGGACGTCTTGGTCCCGGCCTCGCGAATCGACTTCTCCGCGAACAGATGCAGCCGATCCCGCAACCCCGGCACCGAGGACGCGGGCCGCCCGTCGGCGGGCCAGACCCCGAACATGTTCTGCAACAGGAACAGTGCCGTCGCGCCGTCGGGTGCCGGCGTCGTCTCCAGCCAGCCGCGCACCCGCTGCGACCAGATCTCGGCGACCTGCGACAGCACCCCGATCCGGGCGCGCACGTCCTCGCCGCGCTTGGTGTCGTGGGTCGACAGGGTCGTCATGGTGGCGGGCCAGCGCTGGGAGCGCTCGCTGTTGGACAGGTGGAAGTCGTTGACGGTGTGGCCGAACCGCGCCGGATTGCCGCCCACCTCCTGCAGCGACACCAGCCGCGCGCCCTGATAGAACATGGTGTCCTCGACCGACTTCGCGGTGATCGCACCGCACACCTGGGAGAACCGGATCGCCGCCTCCCCACCCACCGACAGCGCGGTCACCAGCACCGACAGCGGCGCCGTCAGCTCGGCGTTGCGCTTCTCCACCTCCGCGACGACGGCCGCGGTGATCCCGGCCAGCGGCGCGTAGTCCACCCGGTACACCGGCATGAACGCCAGGACCTCGATGGTCGCGTTGCTCACCGCGAGGGTGTCGAAGCTGCCCGCGTTGCCGTCGCGTTTGATCGCGGCGACCAGCCGCCGGATCTCCGGCGCCAGAATGGTTTCCGCGACGGCGCGCTTGATCCGGTGCTCGGTCTCACCGAACCAGGCGCGGTCGCTGCCGTGCCCGGCGACGTGCTGGGACAGCTCGGTCATCGCGGCCTCGCCGGCCGGATCGATCAGGACACCGCCGAGATCGGCGAGCGCGTCGTAACCGGTGGTGCCGTCGACCGGCAGCGTCGCGTCCAGCGGCTCCCGGTTGGCGAGGATCTTCTCCACCAGCAGCAGCCGCTGCGGGCCGATCAGCCTGCGCAGCCGGGTCAGGTAGGCGCTCGGGTGCGACAACCCGTCGGGGTGGTCCACCCGCACACCGTCGATGAGATCGTGTTCGCACCAGGCGGCCAGCTCGCGGTGGGTCGCCTCGAAGACCTCGGGATCCTCCTGCCGGACCGCGGCCAGGCTGCTCACCGCGAAGAACCGCCGGTAGGTGCACACGCCCGCCTTCCAGCTCACCAGCCGGTAGTGCTGGCGATCGTGGATGCGCAACGCGTTGTCGCCGTCGGTGCCCGGCGCGATCGGGAAGCGCAGATCGTGCAGCGCCAGCATCGGTTCGTGGCCGGACCGGTCGACCGACAGCGCGGCCGGATCGTTCTCGCTCTGCAACACCGGCAGCGCGAGCCGTCCGCCCGCACCGTTGCCCGGACTCCAGTCGATGTCGAAGTACTTGGCGTACTTGGACTGCTGACCGTTGCGCAGCACGTCCCACCACCACGGGTTCTGCCGCGGATCGGCCACGCCGACGTGATTGGGCACCAGATCGACGATCAACCCCATCCCGCGACTGCGCACCTCGTCCGAGAGCGCCTTGAGCCCGGTCGGCCCGCCCAGCGCGGCCGAGACCGTGGTGGGATCGGTGACGTCGTAGCCGTGCGTCGAGCCGTGCGCCGCGGTCAGGATCGGCGACAGATACAGATGCGAGATCCCCAGCTGCTGCAGGTATTCGGCGATGGCGCGGGCATCGGCGAAGGTGAGCGCGTCCGGGCGCAGTTGCAGCCGGTAGGTGCTGCGCACCGTGCTCGGCCGGATGGGCGCGCGGTGCAGCAGGGTCAGCGGATCGGTCACGTAGGTCTCGGTCATCGTTTCGGCTAGGCGGTTCGGCGCAGGACGAGCAGGCAGCGGCTGGGGACGGGGAGCGTCGAGGCCGCGGGATAGACACCGTCGGCCGTTCCGGTGGGGGTCGAACAATCCAGGGCCGGTGTCCATTCGGCACCGAACTCCGGTCCTGGCAGCACGAAATCGAGCGCGTCGTCGTGCGCATTGAAGCACAGCAGGAACGAGTCGTCGCTGATCCGTTCGCCGCGCGGTCCCGGCTCGGGAATGCCGTCGCCGTCGAGCAGCACGGCCAGGGATTTCCCGAAGCCGCTGTGCCAGTCGTCGGTGGTCATCTCGGCCCCGGCCGGGGTGAACCAGGCGATCTCGCGATTGCGGCCGGCGCCGTCGCCGGGTCCGGCGGCGAGGAAGCGGCGGCGCCGGAAGATCGGGTGCGCGGTGCGCAGCGCGATCGCCGAGCGGGTGAACTCGAGCAGCTCGGCGTTGGTCCGCGCCAGCGACCAGTCCATCCACGACAGCGGCGAATCCTGGCAGTACACATTGTTGTTGCCGAGCTGGGTGCGCCCGATCTCGTCGCCGTGGGCCAGCATCGGCGTGCCCTGGCTCAGGATCAGCGTGGCCAGCAGGTTGCGCTGCTGGCGCGCCCGCAGTTCCAGGATCGCCGGATCGTCGGTCGGCCCCTCGACGCCGCAGTTCCACGACCGGTTGTGGCTCTCGCCGTCGCGGTTGCCCTCGCCGTTGGCGTCGTTGTGTTTCTCGTTGTAGGACACCAGGTCCCGTAGCGTGAAGCCGTCGTGCGCGGTGACGAAGTTGATGCTGGCGCTCGGGCGGCGTCCGGTCGACTCGTACAGGTCCGAGGATCCGGTGAGCCGATACGCGAACTCGCCCAGCGTCGCGGGCTCACCGCGCCAGTAGTCGCGCACGGTGTCGCGGTATTTGCCGTTCCACTCCGTCCACAGGCTAGGGAAGTTGCCGACCTGGTAGCCGCCCTCGCCGACGTCCCACGGTTCGGCGATGAGCTTGACCTGGCTCACCACCGGGTCCTGGTGCACCAGGTCGAAGAACGCGGAAAGCCGGTCCACATCGTGCAATTCGCGGGCCAGCGTGGCGGCGAGGTCGAACCGGAAGCCGTCGACGTGCATGTCCAGGATCCAGTAGCGCAGGGAGTCCATGATCAGCTGCAGGGTGTGCGGATGCCGCACATTGAGGCTGTTGCCGGTGCCGGTGTAGTCCTTGTAGTGCGCGGGCTCGGACTCGTCGAGGCGGTAGTAGGCGGCGTTGTCGATGCCGCGCAGGCTCAGCGTCGGCCCGAGGTGGTTGCCCTCGCCGGTGTGGTTGTAGACCACGTCGAGGATCACCTCGATGCCCTCGGCGTGCATCGCGCGCACCAGCGCCTTGAATTCGGCGACCGCGGCGTCACCGCGCGGGCGGGCCGAGTACTGGTTGTGCGGGGCCAGGTAGCCGATGCTGTTGTAGCCCCAGTAGTTGCGCAGTCCCTGATCGGTCAGCACGTGATCGTGGAAGAACTGGTGCACCGGCATGAGCTCGATCGCGGTGACGCCCAGGCTCTTCAGATGCCCGATGATCGCCGGATGCGCCAGGCCCGCGTACGTGCCGCGCAGTTCCTCCGGCACGTCGGGATGGGTCATCGTCATGCCCTTGACGTGCGCCTCGTAGATCACCGTCTCGTGGTAGGGCCGGTTCGGCGGCCGGTCTGCGCCCCAGTCGAAGAACGGGTTGATCACCACGCCGGTCATGGTGCGGCCCAGTGAATCCAGGCCGTAGGTGTACAGCGACGGATCGTTGACGAACTGCCCGTCGAAGGCCTTCCCGTACGGATCGAGCAGCAGCTTGCTGGGATCGCAGCGCAGTCCGAGTTCGGGCTCGTACGGGCCGTGGACGCGGAAACCGTAGCGCTGGCCCGGCGTGATCGCGGGGAGGTAGGCGTGCCAGACGTACCCGTCGACCTCGTCGAGCTCGACCCGGGTCTCGGCGCCGTCCTTGGCGATCAGGCTCAGTTCCACCCGCGTGGCGACCTCGGAGAACACCGAGAAATTCGTGCCCGCGCCGTCGTAGGTGGCGCCCAGCGGATACGCGGTGCCAGGCCACACGCCCAGTGGGGTCACCTCACCGGATCGGTCGTACGGGCTCGACATGCTACGACAGTAGAGGAATCCGGTCCCCGCCCGCGCGCGGTGCGCGTGGGTGCTTCGTCACCCCTGGTCAGCGGCCGCGAGCAGGCGCCGGGCGTAGCCGGTGCGCCGGGCCAGCGCGGCCAGGCCGCCGAAGATCAGCCGTTGCAGCGGAACGGGCGGCCCGGCCAGGTAGCCGTCCTGGTACTCCCAGAGCAGGCCGAGGGCGAGCGGATTGCGCGGCAGTCTGCTCGCGGTGGTCCGGCCGCTGGTGTCCAGGCCGCTCCAGAACTCGAACATCGCCCAGTGCCGCAGCGGCGGGCGGATGACGTGGTCCATGACGGTGTTCTCGGCCTCGTTCCAGAACTCGTGCACGGCGCGCGGCGGCGCCGTCACCGTGTCGCCCGGTCCGGCGACGATCTCGGTGCCGTCGACGCGGAACCGGAGGCGGCCTGCCCGCACGGTCCAGGTCTCGGCGATCTCGGGATGCCAGTGCGGGCCCGCCTGCCTGCCGGGGTGGGGGAGCACGTGTTCGAGCCGGAGGTAGGCGCCTTCGGCGTCGGCGCCGCGGTCGACGAGCGTCACGCGGTGCCCGTTGCGGAAGGTGAGGACGGTGCCGATGTCAGCCATAGTCCAGGTATAAAGGTAACCTTCCTATTATGTCAACGGACAGTGCGCCCACGCTGCTGAAACTGCTGGTCCAGGCGGCCGACGCCTACGAGCGTGAGCTGGACCGGGAGCTGCGCGCCGAACTCGGCCCCGAGCTGCGGCCCGCGCACTACGCGGTCTTCCGGTACCTGGAACCGGCCGGCTCCCGGGTGACCGCCCTCGCCGAGGCGGCGGGGATGACCCAGCAGTCGATGGGCGAGCTGGTCACCCACCTCGAGCGGTGCGGTTATGTGGAACGCCGTCCCGATCCCGCCGACCGGCGGGCGCGCCTGATCGTGACCACCGCGGCGGGCGGTGCGGCGCTCGCGCTGGCGGGCAAGCACATCCGCCGGATCGAGGCGGCCGTCGCGGCGGCGCTCGGCGGTCCCCAGCTCGCCGCGGTGCGGGCGGCGCTGGCGCACATTCCCGCGGCGGTCGCCGATCGGCCGCTCGACCCCTGAGCACGAGTGCTAACTTGAACGGTGTTCAAGGCCGTCGGCGACGGCAACCGGGCGACGACGAGGAAACCCTGTGGACCTGACCCCCGAGCAGATCAGTGCCCTCGATGCCGAGCACGTCTGGCATCCCTACGGCGGCTTCCCGGCGACCACCGAACCGCTGGTCGTCGCGAGCGCGGCGGGCACCAGGCTGACGCTGGCCGACGGCCGCGAGCTGGTCGACGGGATGAGTTCGTGGTGGGCGGCGGTGCACGGCTACCGGCACCCGGTCCTCGACGCGGCGCTGCTCGCGCAGTCACAGCGGATGAGCCACGTCATGTTCGGCGGCCTCACCCACGCCCCGGCCACCCGGCTCACCCAACTGCTCGTCGAGCTGACCCCGGCCGGTCTGGACAAGGTCTTCCTCTGCGATTCCGGCTCGGTCTCGGTCGAGGTCGCCGCGAAGATGTGCCTGCAGTACTGGCGCGGGGTCGGCAAGCCGGGCAAGCACCGGCTGCTCACCTGGCGCGGCGGCTACCACGGCGACACCTTCACCCCGATGAGCGTGTGCGACCCCGACGGCGGCATGCACGCGCTGTGGACCGACGTCCTCACCGAGCAGGTCTTCGTCCCCGCGCCGCCCGTCGGCTTCGACGCCGACTATGTCGCCGAGCTCGACCGGGCGGTCGCGAGTCATCGGGACGAGCTGGCCGCGGTGATCGTCGAACCGGTGGTCCAGGGCGCGGGCGGGATGCGCTGGCACGACCCGCGCTATATCACCGAACTGCGCCGGATCTGCGACGAGAACGACGTGCTGCTCGTGTTCGACGAGATCGCCACCGGCTTCGGCCGCACCGGCGAGCTGTTCGCCGCCGACCACGTCGGCGTCGCCCCCGACGTGATGTGTGTCGGCAAGGCGCTGACCGGCGGTTATCTCACCCTGGCCGCCACCCTGTGCACCGCGCGGATCGCCGAGACGATCAGCGCCGCGCACGGCGGGCTCATGCACGGGCCGACCTTCATGGGCAATCCGCTGGCCTGCGCCGTGGCGATCGCCTCGATCGATCTGCTGCGCTCGCGGGACTGGCGGGGCGAGGTCGCCCGGATCGAGTCCGAGCTGCGGACAGGTCTGGAGCCGCTGGCCGGGCTGCCCGGTGTCGCCGACGTGCGGGTGCTGGGCGCGATCGGGGTCGTCGAGCTCGACGCACCCGTCGACATGCGGGCCGCCACCGACGCGGCCGTCGACGCGGGCGCGTGGCTGCGTCCGTTCCGCACCCTCGTCTACACGATGCCGCCGTTCATCAGCACCACCGAGGACATCGCCACCATCACCGGCGCCGTGCGCGCCGCGGTGAAGGCGAGCCTCGGATGACGCCGCGACCGCATCCCCTGAACGGCGTTCAAGTAAGCTCCCCAGCTGTGAGTACGGATCCGTTGAGCTGGTTGGACGAGCGCGCGGCCGAGCGGGTCGACGCCGGGCTGCGCCGACACCTGCGCCCGCGCGCCGCCGAGTCGTCCGCGATCGACCTCGCGTCCAACGACTACCTGGGCCTGGTCCGCCATCCCGAGGTCGTCGAGGGCGCCATCGCGGCCGTGCGCCGCTGGGGTGCCGGGTCCACGGGTTCGCGCCTCGTCACCGGGACCACCGCCGAGCACGCCCAGCTCGAGGCCGAACTGGCCGAATTCGTCGGCGCCGAAAGCGGTTTGGTGTTCGCCTCGGGCTACGCCGCCAATCTCGGCGCGGTGACCGCGCTGGCCGGTCGCGGCACCCTCGTCGTCTCCGACGCGGGCAGCCACGCGTCCCTGGTCGACGCGTGCCGGCTGTCCCGGGCCAGGGTGGAGATCGCCCCGCACCGGGATGTCGCCGCGGTCGAACGCCTGCTGGCCGAACGCACCGAGGAGCGCGCACTGGTCCTCACCGACTCCGTCTTCAGCGCCGACGGCGACCTCGCCCCGCTCGCCGACCTGCACCGGGTGTGCCGGGCGCACGGCGCGGTGCTGATCGTCGACGAGGCGCACGGCCTCGGCGTCCGCGGCGCGGGCGGTCGCGGACTGGTGCACGAGATGGGCCTGGCCGGTGAACCCGACCTGGTCATCACCGCCACCCTGTCCAAGGCCTTCGCCGCGCAGGGTGGTGTCGTCCTCGCCGACGCGCGCATCCGCGCCCACCTCATCGACGCCGCCCGCACCTTCATCTTCGACACCGGCCTTGCCCCCGCCGCGGTCGGCGCGGCCCGCGCGGCCCTCGGTCTGCTGCGCCGCGATCCCGCGATGGCGTCGCGGGTGCTCGACCGCGCGGCCGATATCGCCCGCATCGCCGGGGTGCCCGAACCGGACTCCGCCGTCGTCTCGGTGGTCCTCGGCGAAGCTCAGCTCGCCTTCGACGCCGCGCAGGCCTGCCGCGCCCGCGGCCTCGACGTCGGCTGCTTCCGCCCGCCGTCGGTCCCCGAGGGCACCTCGCGCCTGCGGCTGACCGCGCGCGCCAACCTCACCCCCGCCGAACTCGACACCATCGCCGAGGTCCTCGGCGACGTGCTCGCCGCGGCCCGTGGCAAGGAACCGGTGACGGCATGAGCCTCCTGCTGATCAGTGGCACCTCGACCGACGTCGGCAAGACCGTCGTCACCGCGGCCGTGGCCGCCGCCGCGCACGCCGCGGGCCGCTCGGTCGCGGTGTGCAAACCCGCGCAGACCGGCATCGCCCCCGGCGCCCCGGGTGACCTCGCCGAGGTCACCCGCCTCACCGGGCTGACCCGCACCGTCGAGCTGGCCCGCTACCCGGAACCGCTCGCCCCCGACACCGCCGCCCGCCGCGCCGGTATGCCGCTGCTGTCCCTGAACGAGACCGTCGCCGCGATCGACGCACAGCGCGATGCCGACCTGGTCCTCGTCGAAGGCGCGGGCGGTCTGCTCGTGCGGATGGGGGAGTTCACCCTCCTCGACCTGGCGCAGAAACTCGGCGCCCCGGTGCTCGTCGTGGCGGCCGCCGGACTCGGCACTCTCAACCACAGCGAACTCACCACCCGCGCCCTGGCCGCCGCCGGTGTGCCGTGCGCCGGATTGGTCATCGGTTCCTGGCCGGCCGAGCCCGACCTCGCCTCGCAGTGCAATCGCGACGATCTGCCGCGCGTCACCGAGACCCCGTTGCTCGGCGCGGTCCCCGCCGGCGCCGGGGGATGGGGCCGCGAGCGGTTCACCGCGACCGCCCCGAGCTGGTTCCCCGCCGGCTGGCGGCCCTGAGTGGCGCCCGATGATCACCGATCGTCGACGAAATGCCCGCTGACCAGCCGATTTGACTTCATGATCGGCGATGCGTAACTTAATTCGAGTCAGAGCGACACGGACACCGACCCGGTGCCGAACCGCCGAGCCTCTCGAGGCTAGCGGATCGCGCAGGGAAACGAGGTAGGACGATGAGCGCCTGACTGATCATGTGTGCGGGCTCACTGTCTTCCGGACTTGCTTCGGTGGATTGCCCGCGCTAAAGTTTGAACCCTTGCCCTGCTGAAGCCCCTGCGAAATGTTGTGGGTAGAAGCTTGTGCGTGTGTTCTTTGAGAACTCAATAGTGTGTCGATGAATGTCAGTGCCAATATTATTATTGGTTCCGCTT
>NZ_JBHVWX010000017.1:0-86546 GCF_042882065.1 Nocardia sp. NPDC058244
CCTTATTTTTTAAAACCCACCCCCCCCCCCCACACCCGCCAACCCCCCCCCCTACTCCATTATTTCATTTTTCCCCGGGGGGGGGGGGGGGGGGGGCCCCCCCCCCCCCCCCCCCCACCGCTACACGCTTTCGTGGGGACTACTTGACCTCGTACATCCAGATCTGGATGTTGGCCAGCTCGCCGGTCTCGCCCCACTTGTACTGGCGGGCGACGCCGGTGCCGTTGTAGTTACGGACGTAGTCCACGAGCTCGGCGCGGGTCACCTTGCCCGAGTCGATGCCCTTGAGCAGGATCGTGGTCAGGTCGTAGCCCTCGACGGAGTAGACGCCGGGCGCCTGGCCGTTGAGCGCCTTGTACTCGGTCGCGAACTTCTCCGGCGCCGGGCTGCACGGGCAGGAGAGCAGCGCGCCCTTGGACGAGCTACCGGCCTGCCGGACGAACTCGGGATCGTTGCTGCCGTCGGCGGAGACGAAGGCCGCGGTCACGCCGCCGGACCGCAGCTGCTGCACGAACGGCGCGGCCTCGGCGTAGTAGCCGGCGTAGAAGATGGCGTCGGGCTTGGCGGCGGACAGCTTCGACACCGCGGCCGAGAAGTCCTTGTCACCTTCCTTGACGCTGACCGCGCAGGAGGCGTCGGCGGCCGGGCCCGCGGCGGTGATGAACGCCTGCGCCAGACCGGCACCGTAGTCGGTGTTGTCCTGCACGACGCAGATCTTCTTGTAGCCCTTCTCGCCGGTCAGGTAGTTGGCGACGGCCGGGCCCTGCGAGTTGTCGTTGCCCAGGCCGCGGAAGAAGGTCTTCCAGCCGTTCTGGGTCAGGGTCGGGTTGGTGGCCGAGGCGGTCAGCGTGGGCATGCCCGCCTCGCTGAGGATCTGGCCGGTCGCCTTGGTCTCGCCCGAGAAGGTCGGGCCGACCAGCGCCACGATGCTGGGATCACTGACGATCGTCGGGATCACCTGGCTCGCGATCTGCGGCTTGCCCTCGGTGTCGAACTGCTTGACCGAGACCTGACAGTCGGGGTTGGCCTTGTTGTGCTTGTCGAGGGCGAGCTTGACGCCGTCGATGATGTTGATGCCGAGCGCGGCGTTGCCGCCGGTCAGCGGGCCCGCCATCGCGATGGTCTGGGGCGCGCACTTGGCCTTGCCGTCGCCCGCCGGGTCGGCGGCGGTGCCCGCGTCGGTCGCCGCGACAGCCTTACCCTGGGTATCGAGCTGCACGACCGGCTGGATGGAGAGATCGGTGTTGCCGCCACCGCCGCCGTCGGACGACTTGTCGCTGCATCCGGACAACACCAACGACGCGGCAGCTCCGATTACCAGAACTCCTCGCGTCGAACGACTGCGCCATGTCGAACTGAGCACGTCTCACCTCTATGTCCTGTGCTCCCCGGGGTCACCGAGGGGGCCGACCACGTTCAGCCCGGACAGAACATATCGTCGGTTTGTTAGATCCGCATCACATTCGCATCATGTCGGACGCTCCGTGTCCAGTCGTAGTTCACATTATTGTTTCGCTTACGTAAAGTTTTTCGGCTTTCGACGCGAGACACGGAGCGACGCGTTCCAGCTCACTGCGGGGTGAGGTTCTCCAGCACGACTTCGGCGACCGCCTTCATCGTCGTCCGGCGATCCATCGCGGTGCGCTGAATCCATTTGAACGCCTGCGGCTCGGACAGACCCTGGGTCTGCATGAGCACACCCTTGGCGCGCTCGACCAGTTTGCGCGTCTCCAAACGATCCGACAGATTCGCGACTTCTGTTTCCAGCGCGGTGATTTCGTGGAAACGGCTCGCCGCGAGTTCGATCGCGGGCACCAGATCGGATTTGGTGAACGGCTTGACCAGATAGGCCATGGCGCCCGCGTCGCGGGCCCGCTCGACCAGGTCGCGCTGACTGAACGCGGTCAGGATCACCACGGGCGCAACACGTTTCGACGCGATCTCGGCGGCAGCGTCGATCCCGTCGCGGCGCGGCATCTTGACGTCCATGATGACCAGATCGGGGCGCAGCTCCTCGGCGAGCTCGACGGCCTGCTGCCCGTCGCCCGCTTCACCGACTACCTCGTAGCCCTCTTCCTTGAGCATCTCCACGAGATCCATCCGGATGAGGGCCTCGTCCTCGGCGACGACGACACGCTTGGCCGCGGCCTCACGCGTGGCGCCAGCGCCCCCTGCATTCGTGCTCATAGGTTCGACCCCTCTGGATTCCGATGCCTGTCGATCACACCACGACAGACGACGGCACCGGGCGAGCCGGCCGAAAAACCCGTCGTGGGTGACCGAGTGATGTAAAGAGTACCTTTCGCTTCCGCACAGAATGCATTGAGCGGTCGGAAACCGCCGGTGAACGCAAGCGCGGAGACGTCGCGCACACCCCGCGACCGATACTCCCCCGCGGAGCGCGGCCGATGCCGCGCTTCCGCCGTGGTGCCGAGTGTGGGACTCGAACCCACACGTCCTTTCGGACAACGGTTTTTGAGACCGTCGCGTCTGCCAGTTCCGCCAACCCGGCGCACCGCGGTCACTATAGCGTCTCGGCGCGCCGGGACGCGAACCGCCGGTCGAACCGGGGGAACGCCCACGTCGTAGTACCGGGAGAGCGGGCACGACAGAAGGGCGCGGACATGCGGGTGAACAGGATGACGGTGGATCTGGACGCCTACCCCGACCTGGTGATGATCCTGCTGGGTATGCGCGTGCGCACCCCGCGCGGGATGCTGCGCCTGCTCGGCGTCGGGCCCAAGCTCTACCGCTCGCACGCCGACCGCCCCGACGGCCTGATCCTGCACGAAGACGTGGTCTGGTCGATGCTGCCGCCGCACTGGGGCGCCCGGCAGTACTGGCGCGACCTGGACTCGCTCGAGCGCTGGACCCGCTCGGACCCGCACCGGCAGTGGTGGCGGGAGTTCCTGCGCGATTCCGGCGGCACCGGCTTCTGGCACGAGGCGTACTTCCGGCGCGGCGGCATCGACGCCGTCTACGACGACATGACCAAGCCGACCGGCCTGGCCGCCTTCGCGCCCACCGTCCCGGCGCGCGGCCGGATGTTCTCCACCCGGGGGCGGGTACACGGCGCGCCACCCACCGTGCCGCCGGTTATTACCGAATCGAATTATTACGACGCGAAAGAGTGATGGTCGACACATATCATCGGGAGGTTTCCGGACCATATCTCGCGGGTATCACGGTCACACACAACGGATTTGCGCATTGCGATTCGTGTACAGCATTCAACCGAGAGGTGAATAAGTAGCACCGCGCCTGTGATGGTTACAATTCCGGCCTTCTGCGCGACAATCGACCCGATTACGGTGTCGGTATGCACGTGCTGTTCGTCTGCAACTCCAATGTCTGCCGGTCGGTGATCGCCGAACGGCTCACCCGGGCGTTCGCGACGGACAACGGCCTGGCCGGCCTGACCGCGGAGAGCGCGGGCACCCGCGCCCTGGTCGGGTTTCCCCCCGAACCGATGGCGGCGGAGACCGTCGCCGGCCTCGGCGGCGACCCCACCGGTTTCAAGGCCCGAAAGCTCAAGCCCGAGATGGTCGATCGCGCCGATCTGGTGCTGGCGATGACCGAATCACTGCGCGACCAGGTCAGCGAGCTGGCCTTCGGCGCCGCGCCGCGCACCTTCACCCTCGGCGAGGCGCACCGGATCGCCAAGGTCACCGGCGCGAAATCCATTGCCGCGCTGCACCAGGCCCGCAACGACCTGGCCTACGTCGGCCGGGAGAACATCGCCGACCCGATCGGGCTGTCCCCCGAGGCGTTTCTCGAGGTCGGCGACCGGATCGCCGAGCTGCTGTTCCCGCTGCTGGCCGCGCTGGCACCGCACGAGCAGGCCAAGCTCAGCGAGGACGCGCGCCCCGGGCTGGTCATCGAACCCGCCCCGGCCCGGCCGCTCTCGGCGTTTCTGGCCGCGCAGCGCAGACGCTGAGCGCAAGGCTGTTCGCCGGGCCGCCGACGGTCTAGACTTCGGCGGACGTGGAAGTTCCCCTTGCAGGTTCGACACGACAGGACTGGAGACTTGCCGAAACGCATTTCGGATGTTTCGCTCCATGTGTATGTGACCCCGGAAATCCTCGACCGCATCGTCGCCAGCGTGCGGACGGTTCTCGACGACCACCTCCAGGACCGTGAGGCCTTCGCCTGGCGATTCACCCTGCCGGTCGACGCCGCCGATCCGCTCCATCGGGAACTCGAATCACAGTGGCGCGCAACGCATCCCGATACGGCGCCGGAAACCGAGGCGGCGTTCGAGATCGCGCTGAGCCTGGTCGGCGATCCGGCCGATCTCACCGATGCCGATATCGCCGACCTCGAGCACGGGCTGGCCCTGGCGGTGTACGGCGCGGCCAGCCACGCCGTACCCTTCGTCCTGCGCGCGGATCAGCGCACCGACCTCGAATGGGAACTCGACGTCGAGCGGCGCTGACCCCGCTCAGCGGGCCGGGAAGTGCCGGATGACGCCTTCCTGGACGGTGGTGGCGAGCAGTTCGCCACTGCGCGAATAGAACCGGCCCGTCGCCAGTCCGCGAGAACCGGCGGCCACCGGTGACTCGGTCGCGTAGAGCGTCCAGTCGTCGAAGCGGAACGGGCGATGGAACCAGATCGAGTGGTTCACCGTCGCCGCGAGAATCCGGTCCAGGCCCCACGACAAACCGTGCGTGGTGATGATCGAATCCAGCACCGTGGTGTCCGAGGAGTAGCCGAGGGCGGCCACGTGCAGCAGCGGATCGTCGGGCAGCGTGCCGTCGGTGCGCATCCACACGCGGTTGTGGTTGAGCTTCTCGCCGGTGCCCTTGAGGATCCACGCCGGATCGTTGGTGTAGCGCATGTCGATCGGGTGCGGCGCGTTGATGAACATCTCCAGCTTGTCCTCGAAGCCGGCGAAGCTCTCCTCGATCCGGGGCAGCGTCTCCGGATCGGGCACCTGGGGGCCCTCGTGGGCGTGCTCGAGGCCCTTGCCCCAGTCCTGGAAGGCCGCCAGCATGACGAACAGCTCCTGGCCGTCCTGGCTGGCGGTGACCGTCCGGTTCGCGAGCGCGCGGCCGTCGCGATGCCGCTGCACGTGGTATTCGATCGGCTTCTTCACGTCGCCGCCGCGCACGAAGTGCGCGTTGATCGCGTGCAGCGGCCGCTCCCCGGCGGTGCGTCCGGCAGCGACGATCGCCTGCGACACCAGCTGCCCGCCGAAGGTGCGGCTCCACACCTTCTCGGGATGGTTGCCGAGGAAGACGTCTTCACCGATCGGCTCGAGGTCGAGCAGGTCGAGCAGCACCCGCAGATCGGGTGACTGCTCGTCGTGCACTGTCTCCACCTCGGTCGATCCGCCTGCCGAACTACTCACGACTAGTGGTCCTCCTCGCCGATGCGATGAACGTGGATCAGGTTGGTGGAACCGACGGTACCCGGCGGGGAACCGGCGACGATGACCACCAGGTCACCCTTGCGGTACCGATCCATCGACAGCAGCGCCTGGTCGACCTGATGGATCATCGCGTCGGTGCTGTCCACCATCGGCACGATGAAGGTCTCGGTGCCCCAGGTCAGCGTAAGCTGGCTGCGCACCTCCGGCAGCGGGGTGAACGCCAGCAGCGGCAGCGGGGTGTGCAGCCGGGCCAGGCGGCGCACGGTGTCACCGGACTGGGTGAAGGCCACCAGCGCCTTGGCGTTGAGCCGCTCGCCGATGTCGCGGGCCGCGTAGGAGATGACGCCGCGCTTGGTGCGGGGCACGTGGGTCAGCGGAGGGACCCGGTTGGTCTCGGACTCCACCGCGGTGACGATGCGGCTCATGGTGCGCACGGCGTCGATCGGCCAGGCGCCGACCGAGGTCTCGCCCGAGAGCATCACCGCGTCGGCGCCGTCGAGCACCGCGTTGGCGACGTCGGAGGCCTCGGCGCGGGTCGGGCGGGAGTTCTCGATCATCGACTCCAGCATCTGGGTCGCGACGATGACCGGCTTGGCGTTCTCGCGCGCCATCTGGATGGCCCGCTTCTGCACCAGCGGCACCTGCTCGAGCGGCAGCTCGACACCCAGGTCACCACGGGCGACCATGACCGCGTCGAAGGCGAGCACGATGGCCTCGAGGTTGTCGATCGCCTCCGGCTTCTCCAGCTTGGCGATGACCGGCACCCGGCGGCCGACCTTGTCCATGATGTCGTGCACGAGCTCGATGTCGGACGGCGAGCGCACGAACGACAGCGCGATGAAGTCGACGCCCAGCTTCAGGGCGAACTCGAGGTCCTCGATGTCCTTCTCGGACAGGGCGGGCACCGACACGTCCATGCCGGGCAGCGACAGGCCCTTGTTGTTGCTCACGGGGCCACCCTCGGTGACCCGGCAGACGACGTCGTTGCCGTCGATGCTCTCGACCGTCAGGCCGACCTTGCCGTCGTCGACGAGCAGGCGGTCACCGGCCTTGGCGTCCTGCGCGAGCTGCTTGTAGGTGGTGGAGACCCGGTCGTGGGTGCCGTCGACCTCGTCGACGGTGATCCGGACCTGCTCGCCGTTGGCCCAGGTGGTCCGGCCGTCGGTGAACCGGCCGAGGCGGATCTTGGGGCCCTGCAGGTCGGCGAGGATGCCGACCGCGCGGCCGGTCTCGTCCGAGGCCGCGCGGACCATCTTGTAGTTGTCGGCGTGGTCGGCGTGTTCGCCGTGGCTGAAGTTCAGCCGCGCGACGTCCATGCCGCTTTCGACGAGCTCACGAATACGGTCCTGGGTGGCCGTAGCCGGTCCGAGGGTGCACACAATCTTCGTCCGTCGCATCACACCGGCAAGCCTAGTACTGTCCCGCCTCCCCGCGTACTTTGCCGGTCGGAGGGTGCAAGGCCCCTACTCGACCGGACCGGCGGATATCGGCGGGGCATGGGCCGGGCGTTCCCGGCGAGTTACCCATGTGTTCACGAAATCAGTTGTCACCGAACGGCGACGTGCCTCGACAGCCGCGTTTCCAGGCGGGTCTGGAAGAAGCCGAGGATCAGGCAGATCACCCAGTAGTAGACGGCCGCGACGCCGTAGAGGGCGAAGAAGTCGAAGGTGGGCGCGGCGGCCAGCTGGGCGGTGCGCAGCAGCTCGGTGACCAGGATGGTCGAGGCGAGCGAGGTGTCCTTGACCAAGGAGATGAGCGTGTTCGACAGCGGCGGCACCGCGATCCGGGACGCCTGCGGGAACACGACGTACCAGAGCGTCTGCGGGTAGGTCATGCCCAGCGACTCGGCCGCCTCCCACTGCCCGTGGGCGACGCTCATGATCGCCGAGCGCACCACCTCCGCGGCGTAGCCGCCGACATTGAGGCTGAAGGCGATCACCGCGGCCGGGAACGGGTCGATGACGATGCCGAACTGCGGCAGCGCGTAGAACACGATGAACAACTGCACCAGCAGCGGGGTGCCGCGGATGATCGAGATGTAGAAGCGGGCGGGCAGCGACAGCACCCGCTTCGACGACATCCTGGCCAGCGCGACGCCGACCGCGATCGCCAGGCCGATGACGAAACTGATCGCCGTCAGCGGCAGCGTCGCGGTCAGCGTGGCCTTCAGCATCGGCCACAGGTTGTGCCAGATCAGCTCCCTGGTCGCGGGATCCATCCGCTATTTGCTGACGTCGGTGCCGAAGTACTTCTCCGACAGCCTGGTCAGCGTGCCGTCGGCGCGCAGCTGCGCGAGCGCGGCGTCGATGTCGGCGATCAGCGCGGCGTCGTCCTTGCGGGCGGCCAGCGCCTGCTTGCTGGTCTCGCCGGTCTTGCCGGCGATCTTGATGCCGGTGTCGCCGGTCTTCTTGGTGTACTCGCCGACGGCGAGGGTGTCGTTGACGGTCGCGTCGACGCGGCCCGCCTTCAGCAGCTGCACCGCCTGCACGAACCCTTCCACCGCTTCGACTTTCGCGCCGGCGGCCGCGGCGACCTTGCCCCAGTTGCTGGTGGCCGACTGCGCGGTGGTCTTGCCCGACAGGTCGGCCAGCGAGGTGATGGTGGTGTTGTCGGCCTTGGTGACGATCACGCCCTCGGAGGTCGTGTAGGGCTGCGACAGGGAGTACTTGGCGGCGCGCTCGGGGTTGACGGTCACCTGATTGGCGACCAGGTCGAAGCGCTTGGACTCCAGTCCGGCGAAGATCGAGTCCCAGGGCGTCTGCACGAATTCCACCCGCTTGCCGAGCTTCTCACCGACCGCCCGCGCGACCTCGACGTCGTAGCCGGTGAGGGTGCCGTTCTCCTGGTAGCTGAACGGCGCGTACGTGCCCTCGGTACCGACTTTCAGCACGTTCGGGTCGGCGTCGGACGAGCAGGCCGACAGGCCCGTCGCGGCGACGACGGCGAGTACGGCGGCGGCAAGCAGTTTGCGCACGGACATCCCTTTCTCCGCTGCGCGCATCGGGCACGCGCAGGCCAAGCGACGCTACGGCGCCGCCCTGGACCGACACAGAGTATCGCTCACGGTGATCGCAATCCCGGCCGGGAAACGCGAAACGGGTACTCCGCGAGACGCGGAGCACCCGTTCGTGGTGCGTGGCGGGCGATCAGTCGCGCAGCGGGCGGCCCTGCGCGTCGGGCACCTTGCCGGTGAGCATCATGATGCCGTCGATCAGCGGCCAGATGGCGCCGATGCCACAGGTCAGCCAGACCACCGCGATCTGGGCGATACCCAGACCGGTGTAGCCCAGGTAGAAGCGGCCGACGCCGAAGCTGCCGAGGAAGATCTCCAGCAGGCCCGCCATCAGCTTCTGCTTGTCCGAGAACGGCACGCCGTACATGTCACGGCCGTACGGCGCTTCCGGGTCGGCCGGGTTGTAGCCCTGCGGCATGCCGCCGTAGGGCGCGGCGCCGTAGGCGGGCTGCGGCTGGGCGTACGGGTCGGCCGGCTGACCGTACTGCGGCTGCGGCTGGCCGTACTGCGGCTGGCCGTATCCCGGCTGCGGCTGCTGCTGCCCGTACCCGGGCTGCTGGGCGTACGGATCGGACGGCTGGCCGTAGGCGGGCTGACCGTACTGCGGCTGCGAGTGCGAGCCGGAGTCGGGCTGCTTGTTCAGGTCGGGCCCGTACTGGGGATTGGGGTTGTAGGGGTCGGTCACTCATGTCCTCCATCATTCGTGCGGGTACCCGTCGTGGCCCCCGGCCGGTGTGGCGATCTGCCGAACAGCGATGCGCCACCGACGATCACCGGTCATTGTGGTCATACCGACCGGCCGTTGTCTCCTCGGGTGCCCCACGGAACTGCGCTCGACACTCGTTCGCAATATCGCGACGGGCGCCCGGAATGTTGCCGGACGCCCGTTCACTTCGTGCTGGAGGTCGCTGATCAGGCCTTTTTCGCGCCCGACTGCTCCGGCTCCGCGGTCGCCGTTGCCTCGGCGGCCTCCGGCTCCTGCTCGGCATCGTCCTGCGCGGCGCCGGTCGGCTTCGCGTCGGCGGAATCCGCGGGATCGGCCGGGTCGTCGGCGGAATCGGTTGCCTCGGCGGTCTTGTCGAGGTCGACGGCGGCGGCGTTGTCGGCCGCGCCCGCGGCCCGCAGCGCCGAGAACTGCCACGGCCACGGCCGCGGCTCACCACCGGGCTGCAGCTGCGCGGGTGTCTCGCGGCCCTTGGTCGCCAGCGCGAAGTAGGCCATGGCGGCGAGGAAGACCAGCGCGGCGGTGAACGAGTTGATCCGGATGCCGAGGATGTGGGTGGCCTCGTCGTTGCGCATCAGCTCGACGAAGAAGCGGCCGAAGCTGTAGCCGGCGACGTAGAGCGCGAACAGGCGGCCGTGGCCGATCTTGAAACGCTTGTCCAGCTGCACCAGCAGGATGACGACCAGCACGTTCCACACGAGCTCGTACAGGAACGTCGGGTGCACGACCTCGATCACCCGCCCGGTCGAGACCCCGTTCATCATGTCCCTGGCGCCGGTCTCCGGGTCGAACCGCTCGTAGATCTCGAGGCCCCACGGCACCTCGGTGGTGCGGCCGTAGAGCTCCTGGTTGAAGTAGTTGCCGAGGCGGCCGATCGCCTGCGCGAGCAGCACGGCGGGCGCGATGGCGTCACCGAACGCGGGCAGCGGGATCTTGTAGACGCGGCAGCCGATCCAGGCGCCGATGCCGCCGAGGAACACCGCGCCCCAGATCCCGAGGCCGCCCTGCCAGATGTAGAGCGCCTCGATCGGGTGCTTGCCGGGGCCGAAGTACTTCTGCCAGTCGGTGGCCACGTGGTAGAGCCGCCCGCCGACCAGGCCGAACGGCACCGCGAACATCGCGACGTCGAGGACGGCGCCCTGCTGACCGCCGCGCTGTTGCCACCGGCGCTCACCCCACCAGATGGCGACGACGATGCCGAGGATGATGAACAGCGCGTACGCCCGGAGCGGGAAGGGTCCGAGGTGCCAGACACCCTGCGGCGGACTCGGTATGTAGGCCAGGACTGAGTTCACGGCCCCCAGGCTAGTGGAATCCGGTACCGCCACGTTGCCGCGGCCCTGACAGCACATGCCGGGCCGGTGACAGCCGATGGGCCCGGCCGCGCGTCGGCGGACGGGCCCATCGGCGCACCACTAGGAGCTGACGGTCGCCGACCGTACGCCGTCGGCGAGTTCCGACGTCAGCGCCCGGACCGCGCCCAGACCCTCGGCGGCGGCCGAGACCAGCGCCGATCCGACGATGACGCCGTCCGCGTAGGCGGCGATCTCGGCGGCCTGGGCCCCCGAGCGGACACCCAGACCGACGCCGATCGGGATGTCGGAATGCGCGCGGACGCGGGCGCACAGCGCGGGCGCGGCCGAGGAGACCACGTCGCGCGCACCGGTCACACCCATGGTCGAGGCGGCGTAGATGAATCCGCGCGAGGCCTCGAGTGTCTTCACCAGGCGCTCCTCGGTCGAGGACGGCGCGACCAGGAAGATGCGATCCAGGTTGTGCGTGGCCGAGGCGATGAACCAGTCGTCGGCCTCGTCCGGGATCAGGTTCGGCGTGATGATGCCGGCGCCACCGGCCGCGGCCAGGTCACGGGAGAAGGTGTCGACGCCGTACTGGAGCACCGGGTTCCAGTAGCTCATCACCACGGCCTGCCCACCGGCCGAGGTGATCGCCTCGACGACGGAGAACACGTCGCGCACCCGGACGCCACCGCGCAGCGCCTGCTCGGCGGCGGCCTGGATGGTGGGTCCGTCCATCACCGGGTCGGAGTACGCGACGCCGACTTCGACGATGTCACAGCCGGATTCGACCATGGCCTTGCACACCTCGATGGAACCGGCCAGATCGGGGTAGCCCGCGGGCAGGTAGCCGATCAGGGCGGCCCGGTTCTCCGCGCGCGCGGCGGCGAAGGTGTTGGCCAGACGGGACTGCTGACTCACTGAGCGTTCTCCTCGGCGGCGTCGTCGTCGAACAGATTGAACCAGCGACCCGCGGTGTCCATGTCCTTGTCGCCGCGACCGGACAGGTTGACCAGGATGATCGCGCCCTCGCCGAGCGCCTTGCCGAGCTGCAGCGCGCCGGCCACGGCGTGCGCGGACTCGATCGCCGGGATGATGCCCTCCGAGCGGGACAGCAGCAGCAGCGCGTCCATCGCCTCGGTGTCGGTGATCGGCGCGTACTCCGCGCGCCCGATGTCCTTGAGGTGGGCGTGCTCGGGGCCGACGCCCGGGTAGTCCAGACCGGCCGAGATCGAATGCGACTCGATGGTCTGGCCGTCCTCGTCCTGCAGCAGGTACGAGTACGCGCCCTGGAACGCGCCGGGCGTACCGCCGGTGAAGGTGGCCGCGTGCCTGCCGGTCTCGACGCCGTCACCGGCCGCCTCGTAGCCGATCAGCCGCACACCCGCGTCGGGGATGAAGGCGTGGAAGATGCCGATGGCATTGGAGCCGCCGCCGACGCAGGCCACGACCGCGTCGGGCAGCCTGCCCACGCGCTCGGTGATCTGCTGGCGCGCCTCGATCCCGATGATGCGCTGGAAATCGCGCACCATCAGCGGGAACGGGTGCGGGCCAGCGGCGGTGCCGAAGCAGTAGTAGGTGTCGTCGGCGTTGGAGACCCAGTCGCGCAGCGCCTCGTTGATGGCGTCCTTGAGGGTCTGCGAACCGGTGGTCACCGAGACGACCTCGGCGCCGAGCAACCGCATCCTGGCCACGTTCAGCGCCTGGCGGGCGGTGTCGACGGCGCCCATGTAGATGACGCAGTCCAGACCGAGCAGCGCGCACGCGGTCGCGGTGGCCACACCGTGCTGGCCCGCGCCGGTCTCGGCGATGACCCGGGTCTTGCCCATCCGCTTGGCGAGCAGCGCCTGGCCGAGCACGTTGTTGATCTTGTGCGAGCCGGTGTGGTTGAGGTCCTCGCGCTTGAGGAAGATCCGCGCGCCGCCGGCGTGCTGGGCCAGGTTGGCGCACTCGAACACCGGCGACGGACGGCCGGTGTAGTCGCGCTGCAACCGGTCGAGCTCGTCGAGGAAGGTGTGGTCGGTGCGGACCTTGTCGTACTCGGCGGTGACCTCCTCGATCACCGCCATCAGCGCCTCGGGGACGTGCCGTCCGCCGTAGACGCCGAAGTGGCCGCCCGCGTCGGGCTCGTAGTCGCTGTGCTGGGCGACACCGGCGCTGGCCTGGGGCAGCGCGGTCACCGGATGCTCCGCCGGGCCGGCTTCGGGCAGGACGGGTGGGTACCGGCGGTCACCAGCTCGGACACCGCGGCCCGCGGGTTTCCGCTGGTCACCAGGCCCTCGCCGACGAGCACCGCGTCGGCGCCCGCGCCGGCGTAGGCCAGCAGGTCGGCGGTGCCGCGGATGCCGGACTCGGCCACCCGGATGACCTCCGACGGCAGGCCGGGGGCGATCCGCGCGAACACGTCGCGGTCGACCTCGAGGGTCTTGAGGTTGCGCGCGTTGACACCGATCACCGACGCGCCCGCTTCCAGCGCGCGGTCGGCCTCCTCCTCGGTGTGCACCTCCACCAGGGCGGTCATGCCGAGGGATTCGGTGCGGTCGATCAGCGCGGACAGCACGTCCTGCTCGAGCGCGGCCACGATCAGCAGGATCACGTCGGCGCCGTGGGCACGGGCCTCGTGGATCTGGTACGGGCCGATGACGAAGTCCTTGCGCAGGACCGGGATGTTCACGGCGGCGCGGACGGCATCGAGATCGTCGAGCGACCCACCGAACCGCCTGCCCTCGGTGAGCACGCTGATGATGCGCGCGCCACCGTCTTCGTAGGCCTTGGCCAGGACGGCCGGATCGGGGATGTCGGCCAGCGCGCCCTTGGAGGGGCTGGCACGCTTCACCTCGGCGATGACACCGATCCCGTCCTCGTGCAACGCGGCGCTCGCGTTCAGCGGCGCCTTGGCGGCGGCCGCTGCGGCTTTGATCGCCTGAAAATCGAGGAGGGCTTCGCGAGCGGCAACATCCGCCCGAACCCCGTCGAGAATCGAGTCGAGTACCGTCATCTGGCTCGAATCCTTTCTGGGGAGACGAACTTCTCACCTGAGAGTCCCCTCAGGCGCTGTCTCACCGATGCTTGACAACAATAAATGGCTGCCGCGCGTGTCACTGCGGCGGGGGTGCCGGGGGTCACGGTGCGCGGCCGGTCGACTTGTCGTCGCCGTCCGGCCCCTCGGCGGTGTCGGTGGGATCGGTGCCCGCGTCGAGCGCGTCCCACAGCACCCGGTCCGACAGCGGCGCGGCGGTGCCGGTCTCCTCGCGCTGCTTGGTCACCTCCGCGCTGGCGTCGGCCCGGCGGAACACGGGGTTGTCGTATTTGCCGGACAGCTGCGAACTTCCGTCGGTGCGGCGGGTGAGCAGCACCCCGGCGATCAGCGCCAGCACCGCCGCCACGATCGACAGCAGCGCGGGGCCGACATGCGCGTCGGCACCGCTGACGACCGCACGCACCGGCAGCTCGGCCAGCGTGCCCGCCCGCTCCGCGGTCCGGCCCTCCCCCACCACCAGCGCGAACCCGGGCACCGCCGCGACCGCGGCGACGACCGCGACGACCACACCCAGCAGCTGGCGCAGCGCCCCCTTCACCGCGAACACCGCGGCGATCGAGGCGACCAGCACCAGGGCCAGCGGCGTGAGCGCGCCGAACCAGGTGGCGCCGTCGAGCTCGTCGGTGCGCGGTTCGGTGAGCCCGTCGGCGGAGTGCACCGTCACCCAGGTCATCCGCGACGACGCCCACAGCCCCGCCGCGGCCAGGGCCAGCAGCGCCACCGGGACGATGGGCTTGGTGGCCTTCGCGGTGTCGGCGGGCGCGTCGGTCACGAGGCGCCGTCCTCGTAGGTTCGCAGGGTCTGCGCGGCCGCGATCGCCTTGAGCACCGCCATGGCCTTGTTGCGGGCCTCGGTGTCCTCGTAGACCGGGTCGGAGTCGGCGACCACGCCGGCGCCCGCCTGCACGTAGGCGGTGCCGTCCTTGAGCAGCGCGGTGCGGATGGCGATGGCGGTGTCGGCGTCACCGGCGAAGTCGAGGTAGCCGACGACGCCGCCGTAGACGCCGCGCCGGGTCGGTTCGAGTTCCTCGATGAGCTCCATCGCCCGCACCTTCGGCGCGCCCGACAGCGTGCCCGCAGGGAAGCATGCCTGCACCGCGTCGAGCGCGATCTTGCCCTCGGCGAGCTGGCCGGACACCGTCGAGACCAGGTGCATGACGTGGCTGTAGCGCTCGACGTGGCGGTACTGGGTGACCCGCACGGTGCCGGGGCGGCAGACCCGGCCCAGGTCGTTGCGGCCCAGATCGACGAGCATCAGGTGCTCGGCGTTCTCCTTGTCGTCGGCCAGCAGGTCCTTCTCCAGCAGGATGTCGTCCTCGGCGCTCTCCCCGCGCCAGCGGGTCCCCGCGATCGGATGCGTCGTCGCGACGCCGTCCTTCACGGTGACCAGCGATTCGGGGCTGGAGCCGACGATGGAGAACGCGGTGCCGCCGTCGCCGTCGGGGATGTGCATCAGATACATGTACGGGCTCGGGTTCGACGCCCGCAGCATCCGGTAGACCGCCAGCGGCGAGCCGGTGTAGTCCATCTCGAAGCGCTGCGAGAGCACCACCTGGAACGCCTCGCCGGCCTCGATCTCCTTGATCAGGCGGCGCACGCCGGCGCCGAACTCCTCGGTGGTACGCCTGCGCAGGTACTCCGGTTCGGGCCGGTCGAAGACCGACACGGTCGAGGGCGCCGGCGCGGCCAGCGCGGCGGTCATCCGGTCCAGCCGGGCGACGGCGTCGTCGTAGGCGGCGTCGGCGTTCTCGTCGGTGCCGTTCCAGTTCACCGCGTTGGCAATCAGGGTGATCGCGCCCTCGTGGTGGTCGAACGCGGCCAGGTCGGTGGCCAGCATCAGCACCAGTTCGGGCAGCTGGAGGTCGTCGGCGGCCAGCTCGGGCAGCCGTTCGATCCGGCGCACCGCGTCGTAGCCGAGGTAGCCGACCAGGCCACCGGTCAGCGGCGGCAGACCGGGCAGCCGCTCGGTGCGCAGCAGTTCGAGAGTCTCGTGCAGCGCGCGCAGCGGATCGCCGCCCGACGGCGCGTCGGCGGGGACGACGCCGAGCCAGGCCGCCTCGCCGTCGACGACGGTCAGCGCCGACGGGCTGCCCGCGCCGATGAACGACCAGCGCGACCACGAGCGACCGTTCTCGGCGGACTCGAACAGGAAGGTGCCCGGCCGGTCGTCGGCCAGCTTCCGGTAGGCCGAGAGCGGAGTCTCGGAGTCCGCCAGCACCTTTCGGGTCACCGGGACCACCCGGTGCTCGGCGGCGAGCACCCGGAACTGGTCGCGGGTCGTGGTGGTTGATGTCGACGCGCCCTGCATGACCCCATCATCCCAGGCGGGTCGCGACACCTGTGCGCTGACCCGACCCCGTGACGCGACAAGGGGTGATCGGCATCACTACACTCGCGCGCGTTCCATGTCGCATGCGGTATCCCCCCTTTCCGAGAGGAGCAATGTTGTACCCCTCGCACCAGGGCGCTCAGGACGGCCGGCTGGCCGCCCCGTCGCAGCAGCACTACGGTCCCGGCCAGCTGTCCGCGGCGAGCGCGCTCACGTCGTTCGTCACCTACGCCAAAGAGATGCAGGATCTGGACGAGAAGGCCTACCCGGACGAATACGCCGCGCACTGCGATCGGATCCGGCAACTCGAGCCGATGCTGCGCGTGCACGGCATCCTCGACGTGATGGAGATCCGCAACCCGGAGATCGCCGCCCTGCTCAAGCGCTGACGCGCCCGTTCGACGGGTGCGGTCCGTCGGGGGCGGCGCCGGTCGAACCGAAGATGTCCCCGTTCGCGTGCGCGGGCGGGGATCTTCCGTACCTCCGGCCCGGTCGATAGGGTCGAATCATGCAGCCAGGCCAGCACGCCCCCCAGTTCGCGCTCCCCGACCAGTCCGCCCAGCTCCGCACGCTCGACGGCTTGCTCGCCGACGGCCCGCTCGTGCTGTTCTTCTACCCGGCGGCCAATACCCCCGTGTGCACGGCCGAGGCCTGCCACTTCCGCGATCTGAGCGCGGAGTTCGCCGCCATCGGCGCCTCCTGCGCCGGCATCAGTACCGACAGCGCCGAGGTGCAGGCCGGCTTCGCCGCCAAGCAGCGGCTGGACTACCCGGTGCTCTCCGACGCCGACGGCGCGGTGGCCGCGGCGTTCGGGGTCAAGCGCGGGCTGCTGGGCAAACTCGCCCCGGTCAAGCGCCACACCTTCGTCATCGATACCGACCGGACCATCCTGAAGGTCGTCACCGGCGAGCTCCGCGCTGCGGTGCACGCCGACGAGGCGCTGGCCTTCCTGCGCGCCCGCGCGACCGCGGCGGAGTAACCGGCGAAACGCCGGGCGCCGGATCGGCGTCCGGCGTCATCGGCGCCTCTACGCTGGGGAGATGACAACCGGCGAGGTGCAGTCGAGCGGTCAGAAGTCCACGATGACCGTGTGGCGCAACCGGGCGATCATCACGGTCGCCACGGCCGTGGTGCTGGTGATCGCCTATCTGATCCTGTCCTCGTTCATCCCGCGCTGGTGGGCGCAGCGACTGGCGAGCATGGTGCACGGCAGTTTCACCCAGGGCATCTGGTGGGGCCTGGTCTACGGACTGGTGTTCACCCTCGTCCCGCTGCTGCTGGTGCTGCTGGCGGTGCGCGTGTGGAATCGCAAGGGCGGCAAGTTCATCGCGGGCGCGGCGGTGATCATCGCGCTGCTGCTGGCGCTGCCCAACCTGATGACGCTGACGATCGTGCTCGGCGGCAACAACGCGGCGCACGCGGGCCAGCGCATCCTCGACGTCGACGCCCCCGCCTTCCGCGGCGCCTGCCTGGTCGGCGCGATCGTGGCGGCGGTGGTGTTCGCGCTCGTCCTCGCGCTGATGGGCAAGCGCGGTCTCACCCGCCGCAAGGCCGCCAAGGCCGCGGAGAACCCACCCGCGCAGACGCCACCGATGACCGGAGCGCAATAGCTTTTCCACATAATCCCAGCAACACGCCACCGCGACGGACGGCCGGTGCCGCCGCGGTGACCTAAGCTCCGATCCCATGCCGATGGGGAGCAGCGAGTCGACCACCGTCCTGGTGCTCGGCGCGGGACCGGCGGGGCTCGTCCTCGGCAATATTCTGCGCGCGGCCGGGATCGACGTGCTGATCCTGGAACGGCGCGACCGCGCGCACATCGAGCAGCGCGCCCGCGCCGGTTTCCTCGCCCCCGCCAGTGTCGCGGTGCTGGCCGAGCACGGACTCGACACCGGCTTGCGCACCGGCGGGCACACCCACCAGACCTGCGAGTTCCGCAGCGCGGGCGGCCGGATCGAGCTGACCTACGGCGGACTCGGGCGGGGCGAGGCGCACACCGTCTACCCGCAACAGCGGCTGGTGACCGATCTGGTCGCCGAGTACCTGCGCCGCGGCGGCGAGCTGCGGTGCGCGACCACCGCCGAGCAGATCGGTGACGAGCACGGCGACCGGCCGTGGGTGCTCGCCCGCACCGCCGACGGTGCGAGCTCCCGGATCACCGCCCGCTACCTCGTCGGCTGCGACGGCGCGCAGGGCGCGGCCCGCCGGACGGTACGCGGCCCGCGATCCACCCACGACTACGCCATCACCTGGCTCGCGCTGCTGGCCCAGGCCCCGCCGACGACCGACACCGTCGCCTACGGCGTCCACCCCGACGGTTTCGCGGGCCAGATGCCGCGCAGCCCCGAGGTGACCCGCTACTACCTGCAGTGCGCCGGCGAGGACGCCCTGCGCTGGAGCGAGGACCGGGTCTGGAGCGCGCTGTCCGACCGGCTGCGCGCCGACCGGTACGGCCCGCTGCGGACGGGCCCGATCATCGAGCGCGGACTGGTCCGGTTGCGGTCGGAGATCCTCGACCCGATCCAGCAGGGGCGGCTGTTCCTCGCCGGCGACGCGGCCTCCACGATCAGCCCGTCCGCGGCCAAGGGCGCCAATCTGGCCATCCTCACCGCGCGGTCGCTCGCGGCGGCGCTGATCGCCGCGATCGCGGACGGCGACGAGTCGGCCCTGCGCAGGCATTCGGCCGACTGCGTCCCGCGCATCCGGCGCGCGCACGAGTTCTCGCACTGGATGATCGGCCTGCTGCATCCACCGACCGGCCCGCACGCGGGCTTCGAACGCGAGCTCCAGCAGGCCCGGCTGCACAGTCTGGCCACCTCACGACCACATCAGGATTTCTTCGCGGAGAACTACGTCGGTATCTGAATCCAGGAGGATGCGTGACCCGCTCGCCGGCAGTGCGATCCAGGATCGACCCGCTCGATCACGACCGCGTCGCCGCGGCCGTGCAGTTCGTCGCCACCCATGACACCGACAGCGTGCTCGCCCGGCTGCTGCCCCGCCTCGGCGAGGCCGAACGCGCGGCGATCGCCGAGCGCTGCCGGTTCGCGCACGCCGCGGTCATGGTGTTCCCGCCCGATCTCGCCGCCCTCGACGACCTGCTCGCGGCGCACGACCTCACGATCGCCTCGAACGAGCCCAGCGTGGTGGTCCGGCAGCGCCTGGCCGCTCGGCACGGCCTCGACCCCCAGCGGGTCCCGGTCCGGATCGTGCGCGCCGCGCTCCCGGCCGCCGACGGAACACCCTGCGCGATCGAGATCTTCGCGCTGCCCGCCGCGCCCGCCGAGGTGGCCGCCGTCGAACGCGCCGAGGCGAACGAGGCCCACATCGCGCTGGCCACCGGCCCTGTCGACCCCGTGACGCTCGCCGGACTGCGCGCGCTGCTCACCGGCCCGGGCGGGCTGCGCCCCGACCAGGGCGGCTACAACGACCGCGAGGACGCGACCAGCTTCTACTTCCGCAGGCCGGGCGCGCGGACCGACCGGCGGGTGGAGCTCTATGTCGCCGGCGCGCACCCGCGCGAACTCGCGCGGCACACCCGCGAATCCGCCGACCCGGCGACCCGGCTGCTCGGGTTGCTCACCGGCGCCTGGGCGACCCAGGCGCTGGCCGTCACCGCCGGGTCCGGCATCGCCGACCGGCTCGCCGCGGCCCCGGGTGGCCCGCTCGACGAGCTCGCCGCGGCGACCGGCACCGACCTCGACGCGCTCGGCAGACTGCTGCGCTACCTGGCCCAGCTCGAGGTCGTCGAGCCGCTCGGCGCCGGCTACACGCTCACCGAGACCGGCAGGCTGCTCGTCGCCGACGCACAGCCGTCGCTGCATCCGCTGGCCTGCCTCTACGGCGGCGCGTTCTACGAGTCGTTCGGCGAGCTCGGCTACGCCGTGCGCACCGGCCGCACGGCCTTCGACCACCACTTCGGGGCGCACCACTTCGACTACTTCCGCGCCGACCCGGAGCGGGCGAGCCTGTTCGACCGGGCCATGGCGGCGAGCGCGTCGATCTTCGGCCAGGTCGCCGGGCTCGTCGGCGCCGCCACCGCGCGCACGGTGGTCGACGTCGGCGGCGGCACCGGCGAATTGCTGGCACGCGTGGTGGCGGCGCACCCGCAGCTGCGCGGCATCCTGTTCGAACGCGAGACCACGCTGCCCCGGGCGCGCACCACCTTGGCGGCGGCGGGCTGCCTGTCCCGCTGCGAATTGGTCGGCGGTGACTTCTTCACCGCCGAGGTGCCCACCGGGGGTGACGTCTATCTGCTGTCGCGGATCCTGCACGACTGGGACGACGCGGACTGCCGCGCGATTCTGCGTGGGTGCGCCGCGGCGATGTCCGAGCATTCCCGGCTCTACATCGTCGAACGGCTGCTCCCCGAGGACGGGTCCCGTTCCCTCGCCCCCGCGTGGGACCTGCACATGCTGTGCAATGTCGGCGGGCGCGAGCGCACCGTCAGCCACTATCGCGCGGTGCTGCGGTCGGCCGGACTCGAGCTGATCGGGCACGACGACCTGCCGCTGGGCTTCGCATTGCTGCAGGCCCGGCACACCGGCACCTGACCAGCGCGGCGCCGCGTCCGCGCGCATCGCCGGTGCGCGCGGACGCGACAGCCCCTGGGGCGACGGGCTTTTCGCGATAGGGCACTCGCCTTGCTGTGAGTGACCTCACGACCGCGGCCAACTCGCGGACGACACAGCGACGTCGTGGCAAACTCTGTTCGGTGCGCGCTCCAGTTCACCCGCCCTGTCGCCCGGCCGTGAGGCTGTGCCGGCGATGACCCAGTGGCTCGACCCCGTCGAACAGCGTGCCTGGCAGGCGATCGTGGCGCTCATGGCCCGGATCCCGGGTGCGCTCGATACGCGGCTGCAGCGCGAGGCCGGGCTGACCCATTTCGAGTTCCGGGTACTGAGCCTGCTGTCCGAGGAAGCGGGCCATCGCCTGCAGTTGAGTGATCTCGCCCACAAAGCAAACGCGTCGCTATCGCGACTGTCGCATGTGGTGTCCAAGCTGGAGCGACTGGGCTGGGCCCGGCGCGACTCCACCGCGGGCAGGCGCGGCGTGCACGCGGTACTCACCGACGCGGGATTCGAGAAGGTGCTCGCCGCCGCGCCGGGCTACGTGGACGCGGTGCGCCGGCTGGTGCTCGACGGACTCGACGACGAGCAGACCGCCCAGCTGGCCGAGCTCGGCGAGGCACTGTCGGCCCGGCTGCACAGCGTGCTGGCCGAGGACGGGGACTAGTCGGCGGCCAGCAGCACGTCGGTGTCGAAGCAGGTGTGCGTGCCGGTGTGACAGGCCGCGCCCTCCTGATCGACGATCAGCAGGATGGTGTCGCCGTCGCAATCCAGGCGCACCTCGTGCACGTACTGGGTGTGGCCCGAGGTCTCGCCCTTGACCCAGTACTGCTGCCGCGAGCGCGAGTAGTAGGTGCCCTTGCGGGTCTCGATGGTCCTGGCCAGGGCCTCGTCGTCCATCCAGGCCATCATCAGCACGTCGCCGGTCGACTTCTCCTGGGCGACGGCGGCGACCAGACCCGCCTCGTTGCGCTTGAGGCGTGCGGCGATGGCGGGATCCAGGCTCATGCCTCGTTTATAACAGCCGTGCCGGGACGAGCCGACTGCCCGGTCTGCAGCTCGATCGCCACCAGCAGTTCCACCAGGTCGTTGACGCTGCGCACATTGCGCCCGGTCAGTTCCTGGATCCGCCCGAGCCGGTACTTGGCGGTGTTGAGGTGGATGCGCAGCGTGTCGGCGGCTTCGCGCAGGTTCATGTCGGCGGCGGCGAAGGCGCGGATGGTCTCGGCCAGCGAGCCGCCGCGGGCGCGGTCGTCGGCCAGCGCGGCGCCGATACGCGGGTCGACGAGCTGGCGGGTGGTGTCGTCGGCGCGCAGCAGCAGGTACCGGAACGGCGTGAGCTGCGGGAGCGCGAGCACGCCGCCGTCCTCGGGCAGCAGGGCCAGCGCGGCCTGCGCCTGCCGGTAGGCGCGCGGGATCTGGGCGACCTCGGTGACCGCGGTGCTCACGCCGACGGCCAGGGCGATGCCCTCGGCCGCGAGTTCCTCGCGCATCGCGCGCAGCCGCTCGCACAGCTGCTCGGCCGAGCCGTCGCGGCCCAGCGCGGGAATCGCGACGATCTCCCCGCCGCGCACCACCGACAGCGTGCGCAGCCCGTTGACGCCGACGCGCGCCGCGGCGGCCGACACCATTTGCCGTGTCTCCCCGAGCCCGTCGGCGGAGTCGGTGCGTGCCGAGCCGTCGAGAACCACGGCCGTCACCACCACCAGCGGCGTGGTGCGGTCAGCGCCGATCCCGTGCGCGGTGGCCACCGACAGGTGCGGGCCGCCCGCGGGCAGGGTGCCGTCGAGCAGGGTGTCCATCAGCGCCTGGCTGTCGCGGCCGGATTCGGCGGCCACGTACTGCTGGAACTCGAGATACGCGTCGGTGGCCTGGGTGCTGATCAGGTCGGTGTAGCGGGCCAGCGGCCCGGCCAGGGAGAGCACGGCCTCGCGGCCCGCCTCGGTGTCGCCGGCGTGGGCGAGCAGCGATTTCCAGATGGCGCGCTGCCCCAGCCGGAACGCGGCGATGTAGTCGACCAGCGGCAGACCCGAGCGCGCCCGCCGGGCCGCGGCCTGCCGGGCGTAGGTGACATCGGCCGGGGTGACCCGCTTGCGTTCGAGCAGCGCGCCGAGGCCGGTCCGGCTGAGCCGGGCGAGCTGGTCGTGCACGTCGGCGAGGAAGCCGGGGTCGGCGGTGCCGTAGCCGGGCAGCTCGGTGCGCAGCTTGGCCATCACGTCGTCGGCGATGTCGTCGGCGTGGTCGTAGGCGCAGCCGACGATGCGCGCGCGCTCGGCGTGCACCGGATCCGAGATCGACGCGGTGAGCAGATGTGATCCAGCCGACATGTCCGGGGAGTTTGCATGTCCGATTTCGCAGTGTCAACCGTCTGCCGCCCTGTCCGCAGCGGACGATGCCGTGCGCGAAAGTTGGTCCGCAACGTCCGATGTGGCCCGTGACCTGCGAACTTACTGTTCGTCGCATGCTCGAGATAACCAACCTGACGGTGCGCTTCGGCGGCATCACCGCGCTGCGGGAGGTCGGGTTCGCGGTCGCTCCCGGGGAGATGGTCGGCCTGATCGGACCGAACGGCGCGGGCAAGACCACCCTGTTCAACTGCCTGACCCGGCGCCACCGGCCGACGTCGGGCACCCTGCGCTACCGCGACACCGATCTGTCGACGGTCCGGCCCGACGCACTGGCCGGGCTCGGCATCGCCCGCACCTTCCAGAACCTCGGCCTGTTCCCCCGGCTCTCGGTCCGCGACAACGTCCTGGTCGGTGCCCATCATCGCGCTTGCGCCGGCTTCGTCTCGGCCGGTCTGCGCCTGCCGAAGGTCCGCCGCGAGGAGCGGATGCTGCGCGAGGAGGCCGACGAGCTGCTCGACCGCCTCGAACTCTCGGCGGTGGCCGACCATCCGGCGGCGGGCCTGCCGTTCGGCACGCTCAAGCGCATCGAACTGGCCAGGGCGCTCGCGGTCCGGCCCCGGCTGCTGCTCCTCGACGAGCCGGTCAACGGCCTGAGCCACGGTGAGGTCGACGAGTTCGCCGAGCGCCTGCGCGCGCTGCAGGCCGATCTCGACCTCACCGTCGTGGTGGTCGAACACCACATGGGATTCGTCATGGGCACCTGCGACCGGGTGGTGTGCCTGGAGTTCGGGCAGGTCATCGCCGAGGGCGAACCCGCCGCGGTGCAACAGGATCCGGCCGTCGTCCGCGCGTACCTGGGAGCCGCTTCGTGAGTGAGTTCCTTGCCGTCACCGACCTGCACGCCGGGTACGGCGCGGCGAAAGTGCTGCACGGCGTGAGCTTCTCGGTCGCCGAGGGCGCGGTGTGCGCGATCCTCGGGCCCAACGGCGCGGGCAAGACGACGCTGCTGCGGGCCCTGTGCGGCATGGTCAAGGTGCGCGGCGCGCTGCGGCTGGGCGGCACCGAGGTGACCGGCCGCGCCCCGGAGGCGATGGCGCGCCTCGGCGTCGCCCACGTGCCCGAGGGCCGTGGCACCTTCGCGCCGCTGTCCGTCGAGGAGAACCTGCGCCTGGGTGCCTACACCCGGCGTGACCGCGCCGGCGTCGAGGCCGACCTGCGCCGCATCCACGACTACTTCCCGATCCTGCGCGACAAGCGGCGCGAACCGGCGGGCGGTCTGTCCGGCGGCCAGCAGCAGATGCTCGCCATCGGCCGGGCGCTGATGCTGCGGCCGCGGCTGCTGCTGCTCGACGAGCCATCGCTGGGGCTGTCCCCGCTGGTCACCCAGGAGCTGTTCGGGATCGTGCACACCATCAACGAAGAGGAACGCACCACCGTGATCGTCGTCGAGCAGAACGCTCATCTGGCCCTTGGCATCGCCCACCAGGCGCACGTGCTGGAGTCCGGGCGCATCGCGCTGTCCGGCACGGCCGCCGAGATCAGGGCCGATGACCAGGTCACCCGCTCCTATCTGGGAATCCGGGTGCGGCCGTGACCGAATTCGTCCAGCAGCTCGTCGAGGGACTCTCGGCGGGCGCGATCTACGCCGGTCTCGCGCTGGCCCTCGTGCTGATCTACCGGTTCACCGGGATCGTCAACTTCGCCCAGGGCGAGCTGGCCATGTTCTCGGCGTTCCTGGCCTGGCAGCTGAGCCAGACCATGCCGTTCTGGGCGGCGCTGCCGCTCACCCTGGCCATCTCCTTCGTCGCGGGGATGCTCATCGAACGGGTGGTCATCCGCCCGGTCGAGGGCGCGCCCGAGATCACCCTGGTGATCGTCACGGTCGGCCTGTTCTTCACCGTGCACGCGGTGGCGGGCTGGATCTGGTCGTATCAGGTGAAGTCGTTCCCGAATCCGTTCCCGGACGGCGCTTTCCGCACCGCGGGCGTGAGCGTCGGCTACGGCAGCCTCGGCATTCTCGCCGTCGTCGCGGTGGTGATGGCACTGCTGTACCTGCTGTTCCGGTTCACCGGGATCGGTCTGGCCATGCGGGCGGTGGCCTGTAATCCGCAGTCCGCCCGGCTGGTCGGCATCCGGGTCGGCACGGTGCTCGCGCTCGGGTGGGGGCTGGCCGCGCTGGTCGGCGCGGTCTCCGGGGTGCTGTCGGCGCCGCTGCTGTTCCTCGAGCCCAACATGATGGGCGGCGTTCTCATCTACGCCTTCGCGGCGGCCACCCTCGGCGGCTTCGACTCCCCCGGCGGCGCGGTGGCGGGCGGCCTGATCGTCGGCGTCGCCGAAACCCTCACCGGCGCCTACGTCGACGCGATCGGCACCGAACTCAAGATCGGTGTGCCGCTGGTGATCATCCTGGGCGTGCTCCTGCTGCGCCCGCAAGGTCTGTTCGGACACGCGGCGGTGGAACGGGTATGAGCGAAGTAGAACTCTCCGACAAGACGGTGACAGCCACTTCCGCTGTCCCACCGGCGACTTCCGTGCTGACCAGGGTGAGCGCCTTCCGGTGGCCGCTGCTCGCGACGGCGGCACTGCTGGTGCTCGCCTGTGCCGCCCCCTTCCAGCTGGTGCCCTTCCACACCTTCCAGCTCGCCATGGCCATGGTCTACGCGGTCACCCTGCTCGGATTGAACCTGCTCGTCGGCCACACCGGCCAGATCTCGCTGGGCCACGGCGCGTTCTTCGCGGTCGGCGCCTACACGGCCGCGGTGACGATGGAACGCTGGGACACACCGTATGTCGCGACTATCCCGCTCGCGGCCGCGGTGACCTTCGTCCTCGGCTTCGCGCTCGGCATCCCGGCGCTGCGGCTGCGCGGTCTGTACCTGGCACTGGTCACCCTCGCGATCGCGATCTTCCTGGTCCCGCTGCTCAAGCGGTTCGACGGCCTGACCGGCGGCTCGATGGGGCTCACCGTCGACAAGCCGGTGCCGCCCGCGTGGACCGGGCTCGCCGAGGACCAGTGGCTGTATTTCCTGGCACTGGCGACGACGGTGACCGCCTTCGTCCTGGTCGCCGGGATGCTGCGGTCCCGGGTCGGGCGCGCGCTGCACGCGGTGCGCGACAACGAGATCGCGGCGGAAGTGCTCGGGGTGAACCTGGCCCACTACAAGACCCTGGCCTTCGCCTGGAGCGCCCTGCTGGCCGGTGTCGCGGGCGCGGTCTACACCTGGGTGATCGCCTTCGTCTCCCCCGACTCGTTCGCGCTGACCCTGTCGGTGACGCTGCTGGCCGGGCTGGTCGTCGGCGGGCTCGGCACCACCTGGGGTCCGCTGCTCGGCGGTCTGTTCGTGATGTTCGTGCCCAGCTTCGCCCAGGACGTCAATCAGGCGGCGCCCGGCGTCATCTTCGGACTGCTGATCATCGCGGTCATGTACCTCGCGCCCACGGGCCTGGCCGGACTCACCGGCCGGCTGGCGCAACGGCTCGGCCATCTGGTTCGGAAAGGGAAAACACATGCGCACTAAGGCGATCCACACTCTCGGCCTCGCGGCGGCGCTGCTCGCGACGCTCACCGCCTGCGGTGGGCGCGGCGAGGAGACCGGCACCGCCGCCGTCGGCGACTGCCGGGGCCAGCAGACCGTCGGCATCACCGACACCGCCATCAAGCTCGGCGGGGTGTACCCGCTGTCGGGTCCGGCCTCGGCCTACAGCGAGGTGCCCAAGGGCATCAAGGCCTACTTCGACTACGTCAACGCCGAGCAGGGCGGCATCGGTGGACGCAAGGTCGAGTACCTGGTGCGCGACGACGGCTACCAGCCGCCCAAGACGGTCGAGGAGACCCGCAGGCTGGTCGAGCAGGACCAGGTGTTCGCGGTCTTCCAGACCCTGGGCACCGCGACCTCCTCGGCGGTCTGGGACTACCTGGGCCAGCGCAAGGTGCCGCAGGTGTTCGTGGCCACCGGCGCGACCAAGTTCGGCGCCGACACCGAGCACCCGTGGACCATCGGCTGGCAGCCCAGCTACCGCACCGAGGGCCTCGCGTACGCCCAGTACGTCAAGGCGCAGCGCCCGACCGCGACCGTGGCCGTGCTCTACCAGAACGACGACTTCGGCAAGGATCTGCTCGCCGCGTTCACCGAGGGCATCGCGGGGAGCGGGGTGAAGGTGGTCGCGCAGCAGAGCTTCGAGGTCACCGACCCCACGGTCGACGCGCAGGTCCGCAATCTGGCGAACTCGAAAGCCGATGTGCTGCTGAACTTCTCGACCCCGAAGTTCGCCTCGCAGGCGCTGGCGGCCGACGTGCGCAACACCGACTGGAATCCGCTGCACGTGCTGACCCAGGTGTCCAACACCATGGCCACGCTGCGACCGGTCGGCCTGGAGAACGTGCAGGGCGCGGTCAGCGCCGCATTCCTCAAGGACCCGGCCGACCCGCGCTGGGCCCAGGACGCGGGCATGCGGACCTACAAGACGAAGCTGGCCCAGTACGCGCCCGGCGCCGACCCGGAGAACCAGCACGCCATGGCCGGCTGGGCGATGGCCGAGAGCTTCCGCAAGACCTTCGAGTCGGCGAAGTGCCCGACCCGCGAGGGCCTGCGCGACGCGATGCGCTCCCTCGACAACGTCGCCGTCGACCTGCTGCTGCCCGGCATCAGCATGAAAACCGGTGCGAGCGACGGCTATCCGCTCGAGACCGTCGGCATCCAGACCTTCGCGGGCACCCACTGGTCGCTCACCGACGGCCTGATCACCACGAGCAAGTAGCTCCCCCACGTTCCGCGGCCCGCCGCGAAACCCCCGAAGTACACCCCCGATCGATGAGGATCACCGATGAAGATGTCCACCACTCTCGCGACCGCCGCCCTCACGGCGCTGGCCCTGTGCGTCGGCACGGGCACCGGCCACGCCGACCCGGCGGCGCAGACCGACGTGCACTACGAGGTCAGCAGGCAGGGCGACGCCGCGGTCGTCACCACCAGTGACGGCAAGCTCCAGGTCGTCGGCGATCAGCTGGTGCTCACCACCGGCGCCGACGTCCCGGTCGCCGCGCTGCCGCTGTCCTACCGGATGGACGACAAGCTCTTCCCGATCGCCGCCACCATCGACGGCGGCAAGGCCACCCTGACCCCGTCACGCGAGGGCGCGACGCCGGTGGCCGCGGCGACCGAGCTGGTCAGCACCGACGCCGCGGTCAAGCAGGTCGCCGAGTCGTTCACCCCGCGCGATCAGGCGGCGCTGGGCGCGTTCAGCCAGCGGGTCGGCATCGGCGGCGCGGTCGCCGCGATCGTCGGCGCGGTGATCGGCGGTGGCGTCGGCTGTCTGGTGGGCGGCGCGGCCGGGGCGACCATCGCCAGCCCGGTGATCGTGCTGCTGGTCCCGTGGGTCGGCGCGACCGTCGCGGGCTGCGTCCTCGGCGCGGCCACCCTCGGCGCCGTCGGCACCATGGTCGGGCTGATCACGGTCGGCGGGCCACTGGCCCTGTTCTCGGCCTACCAGTACTTCTCGACGATCACGGCGCCGTGCCCGGCCGAGCTCGGCGCGTACTGCAAGGATCCCGCGGTACCCGCCCCCGCGAAGTAGTCCGTCCCACCGCTTCGCCGGTCCGCCCGCACCACGCTCGGGTGGGCCGGCTCGTGGCCGTTCGCAGGCCGGTTAGGAATTCCGTATGCACAGAACAGTTTTCGACGCCGAGCACGCCGCGTTCCGGGCGACGATGCGCGCGTTCATCGGTGCCGAGGTCGTGCCCTGTTTCACCAAGTGGTACGACGACGGGCAGGTGCCGCGCGAATTCTATTACCGGCTGGGCGAACTCGGCGTCTTCGGGCTGGAGGCACCGGTCGAGTTCGGTGGGGCGGGGCGGTCCTCGTTCGGCTTCCGCACCGTGCTGGCGGAGGAGATCGCCAGGGCGGCGGTGTCGTTCGGCGGCGCGAGCGCGCACGTCGCCCGGTGCCTGCCGCTGGTGACGACGCTGGCGAGCCCGGCGCAGCGGGCGCGGTGGCTGCCCGGCATCGTCACCGGCGACACCATGTTCGCGCTCGCGGTGGCCGAGCCGGGCACCGGCGCCGAACCGGCCGACATGCGCACCACCGCGCCGCTGTCGGTCGACGGGTCCACCTACGTGGTGAACGGCTCGAAGACCTACGTCGCCGGTGGTGTGCACGCCGACCGGGTGATCGTCTGTGCGCGCACCGCGGCACCGCGCCCCGACGATCCGTCCTACGGCCTGTCGCTGCTGGTCGTCGACACCGCCGCGGCGGGTTTCCGGGTGGGCCGCCGGCTCGACACGCTGGGCCGCAAGCTCAGCGGCACCGCCGAACTCACCTTCACCGATGTGCGGGTGCCCGCCGCCGAAGTCCTCGGCGCACCGCACCTGGCCGTCGCCCACCTCGCCGGGCAGCTGCCGCGGGAACGCCTCGGGATCGCCGTCGGCGCCTATGCCCAGGCCAAGGCCGCGATCCGCTTCGCGCGCCTGCACACCACCGAACGCGTCGCCTTCACCCAGCCCGTGTCGGCCTTCCAGAACACGAAATTCGAGCTGGCCGCCTGTCAGAGCGAGGTCGACGCGGTCGAGGCGGTGGTCGATCGCGCGCTGGCCGCGCACGACCGGGGCGAACTCGGCGCCGCGCACGCCGCCTCGGCCAAACTGTTCGCCACCGAGACGGCGGGCCGGGTGATCGACCGCTGCCTGCAATTGCACGGCGGCGCTGGCTATCTCACCGATTCCCCGATCGCCCGGCTCTACGCCGACCATCGCATCGATCGGCTCCAGGGCGGCAGCAGCGATGTGCTGCGCACGATCATCGCCGCCGAGATGGGCCTGTAGACCGACACTCGGGGCTGGTCAGCGCGCCCGGTTGAGCTCGCCCAGCAGCCGCCAGGTGCGCTGCTGGTCCTCGGGGGTGGTCAGGTCGGTCTGGGAGAACACCACCTCGGTCGCGCCCGCCGCGAAGTACGCGGCCACCCGCGCGGCGACGGTCTCCTCGTCGCCGTACACCACCAGGTCGGCCGCGCGCTGCGCGCCGGACAGCTCGATCACCCGGCGATAGGACGGAATGCTGTCGTAGAACACGGTTTTCGCCTCGGCGGCGGCACGGGCGGCGGCCAGATCCGAGGTGACCACGCCGGGGACGAGGGCGACGACGCGCGGCCGCGGTCTGCCCGCGCCCGCCGCCGCGGCCGTCAGCGGCGCGACGATGTGCTCGGCCAGCGCCTCGGGGCCGACCAGGAACGGCAGAGATCCGTCGGCCAGTTCGCCGGTGGCCCGCAACGCTCGCGGTCCCATGGCAGCGACCAACACCGGCACGGTGGGCGTGGCGCCCGCGACCGCGGCGGGCATCGGGGTGGCCGCAGTCAGAGTCTCGCCCTGGAAGTCGACCGCGCCGGTGTCGAGGACCGAGCGCAGCGCCGTGAGGAATTCCCGCAGCCGGGTCGCGGGGCGATCGAACGGGCCGCCGAACGCGCGCTCGGACAGTTCCCTGGCGCCCAGGCCGAGGCCGAGCGTGAATCGTCCGCCGGTGGCCGCCTGCGCGGTCTGCGCCTGACTCGCCACCAGCAGCGGGTGCCTGCCCGGCACCGGAACGACCGAGGTGCCGACCTCGAGCCCGGGGACCTCGCGGCCGATCAGCGCCGCCACCAGCAGCGAGTCGTGCGAGAAGGTCTGGCCGAGCCACACCGAGCTCAGCCCGGCCGCGGCGGCGGTGCGGCCCAGGTCGACGGCCGCGTCCACGGCATTGCCGGACTGGTCGAGGGCGAACGGGGACAACGCGATTCCGATGCTCACCCGAGGAACAACCAGGGCCGCAACGGAATTCATCGCGATCCGCGCACGCTGATTCCAACTGCATCCGAACGCGGTCTCGACCTCAGCGAACCGCGATCCCGACCGAGCACGCCCCCGCGGTCACGAGCTCAGCGGACGGTGATCCCGTCGGTGCGCATGGCGTCCTTGACCTGGCCGATGGTGAGATCGCCGAAGTGGAAGACGCTCGCGGCCAGCACCGCGTCGGCGCCCGCGTGCACGGCGGGCGGGAAGTGCGCGACCGCGCCTGCGCCGCCGCTGGCGATCACCGGCACCCGCACCGCGGCCCGGACGGCGGCGATCATCGGCAGGTCGAATCCGGCCTTGGTGCCGTCGGCGTCCATCGAGTTCAGCAGGATCTCGCCGACGCCCAGTTCGGCGCCGCGGATGGCCCATTCGACCGCGTCGATGCCGGTGCCGCGCTTGCCGCCGTGGGTGGTGACCTCCCAGCCGGACGGGGTGTCGGGCTGACCGTCCGGCACGGTGCGCGCGTCGACGGAGAGCACGATGCACTGCGAGCCGAACCGCTGCGACATCTCCGAGAGCACCTCGGGGCGGGCGATGGCGGCGGTGTTCACCGACACCTTGTCCGCGCCGGCGCGCAGCAGCCGGTCGACGTCCTCGACGGTGCGCACGCCGCCACCGACGGTGAGCGGGATGAAGATCTGCTCGGCCGTGCGGGTCACCACGTCGAGCATGGTGCCGCGATCGCCGGTGGAGGCGGTGACGTCGAGGAAGGTGAGTTCGTCGGCGCCCTGGGCGTCGTAGGTGGCGGCCAGTTCCACCGGGTCGCCCGCGTCGCGCAGGTTCTGGAAGTTGACGCCCTTGACCACCCGGCCCGCGTCGACGTCCAGGCACGGGATCACCCGGACGGCCAGCGTGCTCGGCGCCGCGGTGTCCGGCCGTTCGTCGGTGCGCGGTGTCATGGTGTTCAGCCTCGTTCCTCTTCGCTGACCGTGCAAATCATTTCCAGGAGTTCGGCGTGGACGCCGGGTGCGGCGGCCAGCACCGACCCCGAGGTGATCGTCCACGGCGCGCCCGCCAGGTCGGTGACCACGCCGCCCGCGGCCCGCACCAGCGCGACACCGGCCGCGTTGTCCCACGGATGATGCCCGAACACGACCGCGCCGCCGAGCACGCCGGAGGCGGTGAAGGCCAGGTCGATGCCGGTGGAGCCGTGCATGCGCACCCGCGAGGACAGCCTGCTGAGCGCGCCGAGCAGGTCGAACCGGAACTGGCCGGGGATGCGGCCCGCCGAGTCGACGTTGAACGCGCCGAAGCCGATCATCGCGTCGGCCAGCCTGCCGGGGCGCAGCGGCGGCAACGCGACGCCGTCCAGGAACACCGGGCCACCCTGGACCGCCGCGTACCGGCGGCCGAGCAGCGGCAGCCAGGTCAGGCCGAGCACGGGTTCGCCCTCGTGCACGAGCGCCAGCAGGGTGCCGGACATGGGGTGGCCGGAGGAGTAGTTGAAGGTGCCGTCGATCGGGTCGAGCACCCAGGCCGTGCCGGAGGTGAGCGCCGGGCCGCCGAATTCCTCGCCGTGCACGGCGATCCCGGTGCGCTGCTGGAGTTCGGCGGAGATGGTGCGTTCCAGCTCCAGGTCGAGTTCGGTGGCGAAGTCGTTGCGGCCCTTGGCGACCGCACTCGGCGCACCGATGCCCTCGACGAAGCGCGGGACGACCCCGTCCAGGACCTGGGTGGCGACGGCCAGCAGGTCGGTCAGTTCGGCGGTGCTCGGTGCGGCGGTCATCGTCGGTGTCAGCGCACCGCGGCCAGGGCCTCGGGCAGCGTGAACCGGCCCGCGTACAGCGCCTTGCCGATGATCGCGCCCTCCACGCCCTCCTCGGCCAGCCCGGCGATGGCCACCAGGTCGTCGAGCACCGAGATGCCGCCGGAGGCGACGACCGGCGCGTCGGCGGCGTTGGCGACCTCGCTCAGCAGTTCCAGGTTGGGGCCGGTCAGCGTGCCGTCCTTGGAGACGTCGGTCACCACGTAGCGCGCGCAGCCGTCGCGTTCGAGCCGCTCGAGCGCCTCCCACAGGTCACCGCCGTCGGTGACCCAGCCGCGGCCGCGCAGCCGCCATTCCCCGTCGATCTGCTTGACGTCGAGCCCGACCGCGATCCGGTCGCCGTACTCGCCGAGCACGCGGGCGCACCACTGCGGGTTCTCGATCGCGGCGGTGCCGATATTGACCCGCGCGCACCCGGTGGCCAGCGCCGCCTCCAGGGAGGCGTCGTCGCGGATGCCGCCGGACAGTTCGACCTTGACGTCGAGTTCCCCGACGACCTGCGCGATCAGCTCCCGGTTGCTGCCCTTGCCGAAGGCCGCGTCCAGGTCGACCAGATGGACCCACTCGGCGCCGGCCTGCTGCCACGCCAGCGCCGCGTCCCGGGGCGACCCGTAGCTGGTTTCGCTACCGGCCTCTCCCTGCACGAGGCGCACGGCCTCCCCATTGGCGACATCGACGGCGGGCAACAGCACAAGACTCACGGGATCAGACTAGTAGGTCCGGACTGTCGATCTCCGCACCGGTCCACGCCCCTGAGGCCCGTGTCACGCCGACCGGGTTCAGCGACAGCGGCGACGCAGTTCCGGGACGCCACCGCCGGTGAGCTCGTCGAGGACGACGCTGCGACCGACCACGGCCAGCGCGATGGCCTCGCCGGGCCCGCGGACCTCGGGTCCGTCACCCCAGGCCCAGTCCACATCGGTGGCGATGAACCGCAGCCCCTTGGTCCGCTTGCCCGGGAAGGCGAAGGGATCCGGGTAGGACAGCACCGCGATCAGGCGATCGGGGGCGATGGTGCGCGGGCGGCGCAGCGGCCGCCGGATGTCCTGCTGATGCACCAGCAGGTCCGAGAGCATCAGGCGCGGCGAGAACCGCGACAGCCTGCCCGACTCGTGCTCGAACATGTGCACCAGCTGCGCGGTCGGCAGGCCAGCGAACGAGGCCGCGAGCGCGTTGTTGATCCGGTCGACCGACCCGCGATGGCGGGCCGCGGCGGCCGCGTAGTCGAGTGGGCCGAGCGTGTCGGTCAGCAGGTGACCGACCACGTCGCGCACCCGCCACCCCGCGCACAGCGAAGGCGTCTCCCACTCCTGCTCGGTCAGTCCACGTAGGAGTTCGATCAGCTCGGCACGTTCCGCGGCCAGCATCCCCCGATAGCTCATGTCGATCACTGTAGGGCCCGATCCGACGCCGGGTTCCCGGATTCCGGTGCACGGGAGCGAAATACATTCCGACGGGTCTGTCCGCTCGTGGCCCCGCAATCGATCGGCACACCGGGGCGCAGCCCGTGCCGTCCGGCCCGTCGGGACGCCGGGACAATGGGACGATGGCCGCCGACCGGCCGCACCGTCACCGCGCGCCGCCCGAGCGGCGCCACGAAGGAGAGGACGCCCGGACACCGTGGGCAAACAGAATCGGCGACGCCGCACCGGACGCCGGGCCGTGCCCGCCACCGGGCCGGTGCTCGACGCCGACACGCTGACCGATCCGGAGCGGCTCGCGGAGGCGATCGCGACGGCCGCCGTGGCCGCGGCCCAGGGCGACACGGCCGGGGCCCGGCACTTCGCCGAGCAGCTGGCGGGCCCGGACCGGCTGCGCCCGGAGGTGGCGGCGGGGGTCGAGCGGGCGAGCCGGCGAATCATCGCCCACGCCTTCGACTTCGGCTGGCTGCCGAGCGATGTCCACCAGGCCGCGCGGCGCCGCCTCGACGAGTTCGCGGTCGGCTATCTGACCGATCTGATGGCCGACCATCGCGCCCCGTTCGCCGACGACACCGTCGACGAGATCTGGCAGGCCCAGCTCGACGACCTCGGCGCCACCGTCTGGTGGACGCCGCCGCACCTGATCCCCTGGGCCGACCGCGCGCTGCTCACCGGCGCCGACGCCGTGACCACCGTCCTCGACGCCCTCGCACTCCTGCTGCGGCTGCCGAAACTGGAGCCCATCCGCCCGCTGCCCGGCACCGCGCACCGGCACCGGGGCGCGCAACCCGCCGTCGACGAGAAGGCCCTCGGCCGGGTCCGCGGCCTGCTCGCCAAGGCCGAGTCCACCGCCTTCCCCGAGGAGGCCGAGACCCTCTCGGCCAAGGCCCAGGAACTGATGACCAAGTACGCGATCGACCGCGTCCTGCTGGCGGCGCCCACCGTCGACGTCGACCTGCCCGGCGCCCGCCGCCTCTGGCTCGACACCCCCTACACCGAGGCCAAAGCCCTGCTCATCGACCTGGTCGCGCGGGCCAACCGCTGCCGCGCCATCTTCGTCGCCGACTGGGACTTCGTCACCGTCGTCGGCGACGACCCCGACCTCGACGCCGTCGAACTCCTGTCGACCTCGCTGCTCGTCCAAGCCACCCGCGCGATGATCGACACCCCGTCGACGGCCGGTGACTCCCGCTCCCGCGCCTATCGCAAGGCCTTCCTCACCGCCTACGCCAGCCGGATCGGCGACCGCCTCACCACCGCCGCGGCCGCCACTGTCGCCGAAGCCGCCGACCGCGCCACCCTGCTCCCGCTGCTGGCCACCCACGATCACCGCGTCGAGACGGCGTTGTCGACCTACTTCCCCACCACCCGCTCGCGCGGCATCACCATTCGCAGCGCCGAAGGCTGGGAGGCGGGCACCGAGGCCGCCGATCGCGCCCGCCTCGACGGCTGAACCCTGACCGGTTTCAGGGTCCGCCTCCATCGAACGGGTGACGACGCCACGCCCGGGACGCCGTGAAGATGATCGGTATGGTCACGTCGAAATCGCTGGTCTGCGGTGTCCTGGTCGCGCTGGCTCCCGTTGTGGGCGGCTGCGTCGCCGCCGAGCGGCCGCCCGAGCCGGTCGCCGCGGTCACCGAGCTGGTGGCGCAGGCCGATGCCGTGCCGACGCCCCGGATCGCGTGGGCGCCGTGCGCGGAGGAGTCGCTGCAGGGCAAGGACTGCGCCCTGGTGGCGGTGCCGCTCGACTACGCGAACCCCACGGGACGGCACCTGGAACTGGCGGTGGTCCGCCAACCCGCGGGCGACCCCGCCCACCGCATCGGCACCTTGTTCACCGCCGCGGGCGGACCCGGCGGGTCCGGCGTCGAGTGGGCGGCGAAGGGTGAGATGTTCCCCGGCGAGGTGAGCAGGCGCTTCGATGTGGTCACCTTCGATCAGCGCGGAGTCGGGCGCAGTTCCACGGTCCGCTGTTTCCCGGATTCCACTGCCCAGCAGGACTTCTGGCACACCCTGGCGCTGCCGCCCGTCGGCACCGCACAGCAGGCGGCCACCACCGACGCGAGCGGGCGCCTCGCGGAAGGATGCCTGCGCCACGACGGCGAGCTGATCGCCCACCTCACCACCGTGGACGCCGCCCGCGACCTCGATCTCCTCCGGCGCGCCGTCGGCGACCCGACCCTGACCTACCAGGGTGGCTCCTACGCCAGCTACCTCGGCACGGTCTACGGCGCGCTGTTCGCCGATCGCGTTCGCGCGCTGCAACTCTCCTCGATCCTCGACCCCGCGCCGTACACCACCGACACCCGCGCCGTCATCGACGCCACCGCGACCGGCACCGAGGAGGTGCTCGGTGAATTCCTGCGCCTGTGCGCGGCGGCCGGTCCGCGGCGCTGCGCCTTCGCCACGGACGCGTCCTCGATCGCGGACCTGCGCGCCCGTGACACGGCCCTGCTCGATCGGGCGAAGGCGGCGCCGATCCGGGTCGGCGAGGGGGAGGCGACCGTGCCGGTGACCTACAGCGAGCTCGTCCAGGCACACGCCATGCTGCTCTACGACGCGAGCCTGGGATGGCCCGCCCTCGCGGCACTGCTCAACGAGCTCGAGCGGGGCCCCGCCGGGAACCCGGCCGTGGTGCGGCAGGTGCTGACCGCGATCGCCTCGACCGGTGACTTCCTCGACTCGTTCGTCGCCATCTCCTGCGCCGACAACGCCCTCCCCCGGCAACCCCTGCGCTGGCCGGAATTCGCCGCCGAATTCGCCGAAACCGCGCCCGTCTACGGTCCGTTCTGGCTCTATCTCCGCCAGCCGTGCGCCACCTGGCCCGCCCCCGCCGACGGCTACCCCCAGCGCTACACCGGCCCGTGGACCCAGCGCGCCACCGTCCCGCCACTGCTGGTGAACAACCGTTTCGACCCGGCCACGCCGCTCCCCGGCGCCCAGCGTGCCGCCGCGGCGATGGGCGACGCGCGGTTGGTCGTGGTCACCGACGGCTACGGACACGAACCGGACGGCGACTGCGTCACCGACCTGACCCAGCGCTACCTCGTCGACCTCCAGCTCCCGGCAGCCGGGACGACCTGCGCGAACGGCCGGACACCGTTCACCGGATGACGCGGGCGCCCGCCGGCCAGGCACCGTTGCGGGAAGCCGAAGCGCGCTCCTACGCTCGACGGGTGCGACCGATCATGTCCGACCACGAGCTGGACGGGGGCTGGGAGCTGGTGCGGGCCGCCTCGCCGGTGTGGAAAGGGCTGTCGCTGTCCGGTTTTCGTGACGGTGGCGGCGGCGGACCGGACCTGCGGATCGTCGCGCTCCCCGCGGTCACGGTGGTCGTCCAGATCGGCGAGAGCGGATTCACCACCGCGGACGCGCGCGGTGTGGACGGCCTCGTCGCCGGGATCGCGCCGGGTACCCACCAGGTCCGGTCGGACCGGGTCGACTGTGTCGAGCTCCGCATGCCGCCGACCCTCGCCTACTCCCTGCTCGGCATCGCGCCACCCGACATCACCGGCACGGTGCTCGGCATCGAGGACCTCTGGGGGTCGTCGGTCGACCGGCTGCGGGCGCAGCTCGCCGAAACATCCACCTGGCCCGCCCGATTCGAGCTGACGACCCGCTTCCTCGCCGACCACGCGACGGCCAGGCACCCGGATGCCGAGGTCGCCGCGACCTGGCAGCGGATCGTCGCCCACGGCGGCCGGGTCCGGGTCAGGGAGCTGGTCGACCTGACCGGCTGGAGTCAGAAGCGACTCTGGACGCGGTTCACCGCCCAGATCGGCGTGACCCCCAAGCGCGCGGCGATGGTGGTGCGCTTCCGCCGCGCGTTCGACCAGCTCGTCGCGGGCGAATCCGCGGCCGCCGCGGCCGCCGCGTGCGGCTACACCGACCAGTCCCACCTCCACCGCGACATCGCGATGTTCGCCGGAACCACCCCGGGCGCCCTGGCCCCGCGCTGAGCGGGAAATTTCGTCCAAGACACCGCACCCCGGCGCCTGTGACAGTGGCGTCATGACCACGTCCACCGCACTCGCCGCCCGCCTCCGCGCGACCGAGCACCGCGTCGCAGCCACCTACGGACTACGGATCACCGAACGGACTTTCGCGCTGCGCGACCGCGGCCCGACCGTGCGCACGGTCGAGATCCCCGGCTCCGGCCCACCGATCCTGTGGGTCAACGGCCTCGCGGCCCCGGCGCTGGCCTTCGCACCCCTGCTCGCCCGGTTCCCCGACCGGCACCACCTCCTGATCGATCTGCCCGGCCACCATCTCGCGCCCGCGTACGACTGGAGTGACCGACCGGTCCGTGAGGTGGCGGCGGCGGTACTGACCGGTGTGCTGGACGAGTTCGGGCTCGCGCGCGCCCAGCTCGTCGGCTGTTCGCTGGGTGGCCTGTTCGCGCTGTGGACCGCGCTGGACGCGCCGGGCCGGTGCACGCGCCTGGTTCTGCTCGGCGCACCGGCGACCGCGCTGCCCGGCACCAGGGCCACCCCGGCCATGGCGTCGACGGCCGCCGCCGTGCGCGGCCGGGTGGACGAATGGTCCATGCGGCTGCCGTCGCCGCGGTTCGTCGCCCGGGCCGCCCTGGCCACGGCGCTGGGACCGGAGACCGCGCGCGCCATGTCCGACGACCTGCTCGATCTGCATCGCCTCCCGCTCCGGCTCCCGGGTAAGGCCGCGTCCTACCGAGCGCTGCTGCGCCGTCTCATCCAGGGCCGCGTGCCCAGGCCGGACGCCGTGCTCACCGATGCCGAGCTCGCCCGGATCGACGTTCCCGCCCTGTTCGTCTGGGGTGCGCGCGACGTCTTCTGCCCACCGGATCGCGCCCGTCGATCCGTCGCGATGATCCCCGGCGCGCACCTGGCCGTTGTGCCCGGCGGCCACAATCCCTGGCTCGACGACCCACCCGGATGCGCCGAGCTGATCACCGAATCCGACCTCCCCGCCACCGACAGGAAGCACCATGCGTAATCACGACCCGCTCGCCCTCGCGACGGCCCTGCCCCCGTTCGACTTCCGCCCGATCACCGCGTTCAACGACGGCGAGTTCTGCGTGTTCCACGGCGACGGGCTCGCGTCCTCCGACTGGGAACTCCATCCCGACACCGACGAACTGCTGATGGTGCTGCGCGGCAGCGTCACCGTCGAGATCCTCACCGACACCGACCGGCACCGGATCCCGCTCACCGCAGGACAATTCGCCATCGTCCCGAAGGGCCACTGGCACCGCCATCTAGACGTCGACCACCTCGTCGAAATGTTCTACACCCCGGGCACCACCATCGAATCCACCGCCGAGGACCCCCGCGTCAGGTGATCGATACCGTTCTGTCCCTTCCCCCACCCAGACCCTGAATCGACAGCTACAACCTAGTTGACAGTCTCTGTCAACTAGGTTGATACTGTCGATGGACGGATCGTCCGGCGATACGGAGGTGTGGGGTGTCTTTGCGGGAGCGGCAGCGGCAGCAGGTGCGAGCCGAGATTCAGCACGCGGCGTTCGCGTTGTTCGCGAAGTCCGGATTCGACGAGGTGACCACCGAGCAGATCGCGGCGGCCGCGGGGATCTCACCGAGCACGTACTTCCGGCACGTGCGCAGCAAGGAGGATCTGCTGCTGGACCCGGTGCGGGAGGGCGGCGCCGGGATCGCCGCGCTGCTCGAGGGCCGCCCCGCCGAGGAGCCCGCCGATATCGCACTGGCCCAGGCGATCCTGACTCGCTCGACAGCCCTGGGAATCGAGGAGCTGGAGCAGTGGCGGGCCGCGTTCGCCACGGCACCCCATCTGCTCGACCGGGTCGCGCTGATTCCGCCGGACCATCGCGCACGCCTGGTCGAGCTGGCCGCGCACCGGATGGACACCGACCCCGGGACCGACAGCGGCCCCGGACTGCTGGTGCATCTGATGCTCGCGGCCGCGGAGTTCGGATACCTGCAGTGGCTGCGGATCGCGCAGAATCCCTCCGCTTCGCTGCCGGTCTGCGTCGAAGCGGCGGTGGCCGCCGTTCTCGACGACCGCTGGCGAGCGCCGCGCTGACCCCTCGCCGTATCGAACAGAAGAAGGCAAACATGCAGCAGGACAAGGCAATCCCGGAGTCCGTGGATGTCGTGGTCGTCGGATCCGGCGCGGCGGGCATGTCCGCCGCGATCACCGCGGCGCGCCACGGCCTGTCGGTCGTCATGGTCGAGAAGGCGAGCCGCTGGGGTGGTTCGACAGCCCGTTCCGGTGGCGGCGTCTGGATTCCGGGCAACTCGGCGCTGGGCCGGCTGGCCGGGCCCGAGGATATCGACGCCGCCCGCGCCTACCTCGCCGACATCGTCGGGGACGCCGTCGCACCGGAGATGCTCGACACCTACCTCGATCACGGGCCGACGGCCTTCGACTTCCTGACCCGCCACACGCCACTGGCGATGCGCTGGGTGCCCGGCTACAGCGACTACTACCCCGAAGCGCCCGGCGGCCGAGCCCGTGGCCGGTCGGTCGAGCCGAAGCCCTTCGACGCACGGGGTCTCGGCGCCGAGCTGGCCACCATGGAGCCCGACTATCTTCGAGCTCCCCGCAACGTCGTCCTGACCCAAGCCGATTTCCGGCAGATCCATCTGGGCCTGCGCAATCCGCGAAGTCCGTTCCGCGCGGCCCGGATCGGGGCCAGGTGGCTCGGTGGTCTGCTGCGCGGTCGGCATCTGCTCGCCCGTGGTCAGGCGTTGAGCGCGATGCTCCGCCAGGGGATGCGCGACGCCGGAGTACCCCTGTTCCTGGATACCGCACTGGTCGAGCTGGCTGTCGCCGATGACCGGGTCGTCGGCGCCGTCGTCCACCGCCACGGCACCGAACAGGTGATCGGTGCGCGCTGTGGCGTGATTCTCGCCTGTGGCGGTTTCGAGCACAGCGACACCATGCGCAAGCAGTACCAGCGCGAGCCCATCGGCACGGACTGGACCGTGGGCGCGGCCGCCAACACCGGCGACGGCATCCGCGCCGGCCAAGCCGTCGGAGCGGCCACCGCGTTCCTCGACGATGCCTGGTGGGGTCCGTCGATACCGCTGCCACGCACGCCGTTCTTCTGCGTGTCCGAACGCAATCTGCCGGGCAGCCTCATCGTCAACGACCGCGCGGAGCGGTTCATGAACGAGTCCCTGCCCTACGTCGAAGCGACCCATCGTATGTACGGCGGGCCCCACGGCCGAGGCGACGGCCCGGCCGAGAATCTGCCCGCCTGGCTGATCTTCGACCAGCGCTACCGCAATCGCTATCTCTTCGCCGGCCTTCCCCCGCGCGCACCGCTGCCCCGGCGCTGGTTCGACACCGGCATCCTCACCCGCGCAGGCACCATCGGCGAACTCGCGGACAAGATCGGGGTACCGGCCGACCGCCTCGACGCCACGGTCACCCGGTTCAACGAATTCGCCCGCACCGGCGTCGACGCGGACTACGGCCGCGGCACCAGCGCCTACGACCGCTACTACGGCGACCCCCGTCAGCGCCCGAATCCCAACCTCGGCGCCCTCGACACCGGCCCCTTCTACGCCGCCCAGCTCGTCCCCGGCGACCTCGGCACCAAGGGCGGCCTGCGCATCGACACCCACGGCCGGGTCCTGCGCGACGACGGCGCGGCCATCGACGGCCTCTACGCGGCGGGGAACACCAGCGCACCGGTCATGGGTCACACCTACGCGGGCCCCGGCGCGACCATCGGTCCCGCGATCGTGTTCGGCTACCTCGCCGCTGTCCACGCCGCCAGTGCCCGCGCCGGACGCGGGTAGCCGGGAAGGTTCCGATCGCCCCCGCGATCAGCGGGGTTCGAGGATGACGACCGGGATCTCGCGATCGGTCCAGGCCTGGTAGTGCTCGAAATCGGCGTAGGCGTCGACGAGCAGGGGCCACAGGCGGGCGCGTTCGGCGGGGTCGGCGGTGCGCGCGCGGACCGGGTGGCGGTCGCGGCCGATCTGGATGTGGGTGTCGGGGGCCGCGCGCAGGTTGTGGTACCACTGCGGGTGTTTGGGCAGGCCGCCCTGGGAGGCGACGACGACGGTGTCGGGGCCGTCGACGAGGTAGAGCAGCGGCGTCGTGTAGGCGACGCCGGACTTGCGGCCGCGGTGGTCGAGCAACAGGGTGGGGACCGGCTTGCGGAAGCCCGCGCCGACCCGCCACTTCGCGCCGATCCGGCCGCCGGTGCGCCGGTAGACCCACACCTGCGTCTTGCCCATGTACTTGAAGATCGTGGGCAGGCTCGGGGAGTCGAGGTGTTTCGGGCGCGGCGGTACGGCGGTCATCCCCTGACCATACACATCAGGCACAGTGTGTATGGTCAGGATCCGGTCGCCCGACGACCTCCGGCTACAGCGACCCGAGCCAGTTGCGCAGCAGCTGGGCGCCCGCGTCGCCGGACTTCTCCGGGTGGAACTGGGTGGCCGAGAGGGCCCCGTTCTCCACGGCGGCCAGGAACGGCACACCGTGATCGGCCCAGGTGAGCTTCGGGGGCGCGATGTGCTCGTTCTCCGGCAGTTCCCACTGCTGCGCGGCGTAGGAGTGCACGAAGTAGAAGCGGGTGTCGGCGTCGAGACCGGCGAACAGGGTGCTGTCGGCGGGCGCCTTCACCGTGTTCCAGCCCATGTGCGGCAGCACCGGCGCGTCGAGGCGGGCCACCGTGCCGGGCCACTCGCCACAGCCCTCGGTCTCCACACCGAACTCGACACCGCGATCGAACAGGATCTGCATGCCGACGCAGATGCCGAGCACCGGACGACCACCGGCCAGCCGCTGACCGATGATCCGTTCACCGCGCACCGCGCGCAGCCCGGCCATGCACGCCGCGTACGCGCCGACACCGGGAACGACGAGCCCGTCGGCGGCCAGCGCGGCCTGCGGGTCGGCGGTCACCTCCACCTGCGCACCGGCGCGCACCAGCGCGCGCTCGGCGGAGTGCAGGTTGCCGGAGCCGTAATCGAGCAGGACGACCTTCGAACTCACAGCACGCCTTTCGTGGACGGGACGCCGCTCACCCGCGGGTCGATCTCGACCGCGGCTCGCAGCGCCCTCGCGACCGCCTTGAACTCGGCCTCGGTGATGTGGTGCTGGTCGCGGCCGTAGAGCACGCGCACGTGCAGCGCGATCCGCGCGTTCTGCGCGATCGACTCGAAGACATGCTTGTTGAGCACCGTCGAGTACGACGCGCCGGGTCCCGCGCTGGGAATGATGGTGTGCACCAGGTGTTCCGGTTCGCCGGTGAACACGCAGTAGGGCCGCCCGGACACGTCGACGGCGGCGTGCGCGAGGGTCTCGTCCATCGGGATGAAGGCGTCGCCGAAGCGGCGGATGCCCTTCTTGTCGCCCAGCGCCTTGCCCAGTGCCTGGCCGAACACGATCGCGGTGTCCTCGACCGTGTGGTGCGCCTCGATCTCGATATCGCCCTCGGCCCGCACGACCAGGTCGAACCCGCCGTGCTGGCCCAGCGCGGTCAGCATGTGGTCGTAGAACGGGACGCCGGTGGAAATCTCGGTCTGCCCGGTGCCGTCGAGGTTCAGCTCCACCAGGATCGACGATTCCTTGGTGACCCGTTCCACCCGTGCGGTTCTGCTCATGATGTGTTCCTCCACAGGGGGATTCGTCAGTGGGTCAGGTCGGTCGCCGCGATACCGGCGCTCACCCGCAGGAACTCGTCGTTCTCCGCGGCGAGGCCGACGGTGGCGCGCAGGTAGCCGGGGATGCCGACATCGCGGATGAGTACCCCGGCGTCGAGGTAGTGCTGCCAGGCGCGCGCGGCGTCGGTGAACCGGCCGAACAGGATGAAGTTGGCGTCGCTGGGGATCACCTCGAAGCCCTGCGCGGTCAGCGCGGCGGCGACCCGGTCGCGCTGGGCGGCCAGTTCCGCGACGCTGCCGAGGGTTTCGTCGGCGTGCCGCAGCGCCGCCCGCGCGGCCGCCTGGGTGACCACCGACAGGTGGTACGGCAGCCGTACCAGCAGGATCGCGTCGATCACGGCGGGCGAGGCGGCCAGGTAGCCGAGGCGACCGCCCGCGAAGGCGAAGGCCTTGCTCATGGTGCGGGTGACCACGAGCTTGGTCGGGAACCGGTCGATCAGCGTGATCGCGCTCGGCGCGGCCGAGAACTCGCCGTACGCCTCGTCCACGACGACGATGCCGGGCGCCGCGTCGAGGATCCGCTCGAGCTCGTCGATCGGGATGCTGTGCCCGGTCGGGTTGTTCGGGCTGGTCACGAACACCACGTCGGGGCGGCGCTCGGTGATCTGCACGACGGCGTAGTCGATGTCGAGGGAGAAGTCGCCGCTGCGCTTGGCCTCGATCCACTCGGTGTCGATGCCCTCGGAGATGATCGGGTGCATCGAGTAGGAGGGCACGAAACCCAGTGCGCTGCGGCCGGGTCCGCCGAAGGCCTGCAGCAGCTGCTGCAGGATCTCGTTGGAACCGTTGGCCGCCCACACGTTCGCGGCGTCGACGGGGACGCCGGTCTGCCGGGTCAGGTACGCGGCGAGGTCGGCGCGCAGGGCGACGGCGTCGCGGTCCGGGTACCGGTGCAGGTCGGCGGCGGCCGCGCGCACCGATTCGGCGACGTCGTCGATCAGCGCCGTGCTCGGCGGGTGCGGGTTCTCGTTGGTGTTGAGCTGCACCGGCACGGTCAATTGCGGTGCGCCGTACGGGGATTTGCCGCGCAGGTTGTCGCGCAGCGGCAGCTGGTCCAGGGTCGCCGAGGCGCCGGGCACGGTGGGAGTGCTCACGACAGTGCCTCGAAACGCGCCTGCACGGCCTGCCCGTGCGCGGGCAGGTCCTCGGCGTTGGCCAGGGCGACGACGTGTCCGGCGACGTCCTTCAGCGCGGCCTCGGTGTACTCCACGATGTGGATGCCACGCAGGAAGGTCTGCACGCTCAGGCCAGAGGAGTGCCGCGCGCAGCCGGCGGTGGGCAGCACGTGGTTGGACCCGGCGCAGTAGTCGCCCAGGCTGACCGGCGCCCACGGCCCGACGAAGATCGCGCCCGCGCTGCGCACCCGCGCGGCGACGGCGGCGGCGTCGACGGTCTGGATCTCGAGGTGCTCGGCCGCGTAGGCGTCGACGACGCGCAGACCCTGGGCGATGTCGTCGACGAGGACGGTCCCGGACTGCTTGCCGCTCAGCGCTTCCCGCACCCGGGCGTCGTGCTTGACGACGGCGAGCTGGGCGTTGAGCGCGGCGTCGACCGCGTCGGCGAGCGCCACCGAGTCGGTGACCAGCACACTGGCGGCGAGCACGTCGTGCTCGGCCTGGCTGATCAGGTCGGCGGCCACGTGCACCGGGTCGGCGGTGGCGTCGGCCAGGACCGCGATCTCGGTGGGGCCGGCCTCGGCGTCGATGCCGACCAGGCCACGGCACAGCCGCTTGGCCGCGGTGACGTAGATGTTGCCGGGACCGGTGATCAGGTCGACCGGCGCCAGCGCGGCGCCGTCGGTGTCGGTGCCGCCGTAGGACAGCAGCGCCACGGCCTGCGCGCCACCGACCGCCCACACCTCGTCGACCCCGAGCAGCGCGGCGGCGGCCAGGATCGTCGGGTGCGGCAGACCGCCGAACTGGGCCTGCGGCGGCGAAGCGACCACCAGCGACTCCACGCCCGCGGCCTGGGCCGGGACGACGTTCATCACGACCGAGGACGGGTAGACGGCATTGCCGCCGGGCACGTAGAGGCCCACCCGCTCGACCGGCACCCACTTCTCGGTGACGGTGCCGCCCGGCACCACCTCGGTGACGGTGTCGGTGCGGCGCTGATCGGCGTGCACCTTCCTGGTCCGCTCGATCGCGACCTCGAGCGCCGCGCGCACGGCCGGGTCCAGCTCCGCGAGCGCGGTGGCCAGCTCCGCGACCGGCACGCGCACCACGCTCGGGCGCACACCGTCGAACTTCTCGCTGTAGTCCAGCGCGGCCTCGGCACCCCGGTCGCGGATGTCCTCGACGACCGGCCGCACGTGATGCAGCACCGAGTCCACGTCGACTCCTCCGCGCGGCAGCGCGGTGCGCAGCTCGGCAGCGGAAGGAGTACGACCGCGCAGATCGACGCGGGCGAGCTCGATGCGGGGAGTCATATCGGGGTGCAGTCCTGTCTGTGCTGGGCTCAGGTCAGCTACCAGCCTATCGGTCACCCGCCACCGGTTATCCGGCAGATCCCGCCGGGGACGGCGGACGCTTGTGGATCACGCCCTCCTTCATCACGAAATCGACCTGCCCGGTGACGGCGATGTCGGTGAACGGGTCGCCGGGCATCGCGACCAGGTCGGCGATCTTGCCGGGCGCGATCGTCCCCAGGTCGTCGAGCCCGAGGAGTTCGGCCGCGACACTGGTCGCGGATGTGAGGGCGCGGTGGGCGCTGATGCCGTTGGCGACCAGCATCGGGAACTCCCGCCAGTTGTCGCGGTGCGGGAACATGCCCGCGTCGGTGCCGAACGCCAGTTTGATCGCGCTGTCGGCGACCAGTTCGGCCGAGTCGAGCAAATCCTTCGCATACCGCTGATACTTGCGGCGCTTGTACACCGGCTGGCCCTTCCAGTACGCGTCGTCGTCGACGCGGCGGGCGTCGTCGAGCATCGTGTACTGCGTCGGGACCAGGAACACGCCGTGGTCCTGCATCATCGTCAACGCCTCGGCGGAGGCCAGGTTGCCGTGCTCGATACTGCGCACGCCGGCGCGCACCGCCCGCTTGACGCCCTCGTCGCAGACACAGTGCGGGGTGACCGGCACGCCCAGGTCCTTCGCGGTGGCGACGAGGGTGTTCATCTCGTCCTGGCTGTAGGTCGGCAGGGCCGGATCGTCGGACGGGGTGCTGAACCCGCCCGACGCGGCGAACTTGATCCAATCCGCGCCGTAGCGGATCTGCTGGCGCACCCGGGTGCGGATCTCGTCGGGACCGTCCGCGGCGGCGAGCTCGAGCGCCCGGTGATCACACTGGAACTCCCCGGCCATCGCCCCGCTGAAATCACCGTGTCCGCCGCGCGCGGAGATCAGATGCGGCGCGACCAGCATCCGCGGTCCCTCGATCAGTCCCGCGGCGACCGCGTCACGCAGATACAGCGTCGTCGGATCGACATCGGTCCCGCAGAGATCACGAATCGTGGTGAAACCGTTGCCCAGCAACTCTTTCAGAACCGGCAGCGCGCCGAGCGCCTTCTGCGCGCTGCCCCGCATCAACGCCGACGGACCGATGTCCGGGTTGATCGTGACATGCGTGTGGCAGTCCATGAATCCCGGTGTCACCGTGTGACCGGACAGGTCGACGACCTCCGCCCCGTCCGGCAGGTCGACCGCGGGACCGCAGGAGACGATCCGGTCACCACTCACCACGATCGTGCCCGCCACGGCGGACTCGGACAGACCGTCCCATACCGTCGCCCCGGTGATCACCGTCGTCGCCATGACCCACACCTCCGTCGCGGAAGTCGGTGCACGAGGCCACTACGAATTCAGGGCCCGGCCCGAATCGGAAGAGCAATCCATCAGCTACCGAGACGGTACCGGATCAACCCGTCCGCGAGCGTGCACCCGGCCGTGCTGGACCACAGCTCGGATCACGCCTGTCGCTCAGGCGGGCGCCGCCGTGCGGCCCTCCGGCGACCGTGCCCGACGCGGGCCCGACCACCGGACGACCGTCCTCAGCGAGTGTCGCCGTCGATGCGTAGGCTGCCGCCGGCGTTGACCACGCGCATGACCATGGCCTTGGTCTGGCCGTTGATGGTGATGCTGGCCAGGCGCATGTCGGTCGAGCCGTCGGCGTTGTTGCCCTTGACCGCGGTGATGCTGGCGAAGGTGTCGACGGTGCGGTCGTTCCAGTACTGCCGGAACGCGGCCTCGCTGCCGTAGACCTTTTGCGCGGCCGGGGTCAGCAGCGACCAGGACCCGGCCGGGTTGCTGAAGAAGTCCTCGACCAGCAGGCCCGCCGAGCCGATGTCGACGGTGCCCACATTAGCGGTCTGCCCGAGCGCGACCGAGGGCGCGCTGCTCGACGCCGGACCGGCCGAGGACTGCACCGAGGTCGACGGATTCGCCTGCACCTGCGGGGAATCCGAGTCCGAGCTGCTCATGGCGCTGACCGCGACGGCGATCGCGGCGACGACGGCGCCGACACCGGAACCGATCAGCACCGCCCGGCCCTTGCCCGCCTGCTTGCGCGGCAGCGGCGCGGGCTGGGCCGCGGTCGGCGGATGCGCGGCCGTGTCGTGGCGCACCGGCGGACGCGGGTTGGACCGGATCTGACGGGTGGTCGCGGTGGACGCGCCCGCGTGCGAGGTCCGGTTGCCGGACTGCCGGATGACCTGGGTCGCGGCCGCGGAGTTGCGGCGGCCGTAGGCCTCGCTGGCCGGCACGAAGCCGGCGGGCACCGCGTCGGCGTCGGCGAACGCGGCCAGTGCGTCGCGGGCCTCGGTCATCGTCGGCCGGTCCAGCGGGTCCGGGCTGAGCAGGTCGAGCAGGAAGTCGGTCGCCGGGCCCGCGTTGCGCGGCTCGCGCACCTGGCCGTTGGCGGCGGCGTAGAGCACCGCCAGCGGGTTGGCGTTGGCGCCGTAGGGCGGCTCGCCCTCGAGCGCGTGGAACAGGGTGGCGCCGAGCGCGAACACGTCGGCGGCCGGGGTGGGATCGGAGCCGCGCGCGACCTCGGGGGCCAGGTAGGCGGCGGTACCGCAGATCAAGCCGGTCTCGGTGAGGGTGACGTCACCGGCGGCGCGGGAGATGCCGAAGTCGGTGATCTTCACCTCACCGTGGTCGCCGAGCAGGATGTTGCCCGGTTTCACGTCGCGGTGCACCAGGCCGGCCTGGTGGGCGGCGATCAGCGAGGACGCGACCTGTTCGCCGATGCGGGCGACCTCGGTCAGCGGCAGCGGACCCTTCTGCCCCAGTTCGGCGGCCAGGCTGACCGACTTGAGGTACTCCATCACCAGGCACGGATCACCGTTGTGCTCGGTGATGTCGAAAACCACGATGGCGTTGGGATGCTGGAAGCGTGCCGCGTTGCGGGCTTCCCGAATCGCGCGCTGGCGCAGGACATCCCGCTCGCCCTCGGGCAGGCTGGGCTTGATGTGGATCTGCTTCACAGCCACGGAGCGTTGGAGGCGTTCGTCGACAGCGCGCCATACAACGCCTGTGCCGCCGCTACCAATACGCTCGACCAGGCGGTAATGCTCCGCGATCTTCTGACCGGTATCGATGGCGCCTACTCCGAACCTTCTCGAAATTGTGACATCCCGCGTATTGACCATGGATATGGTCCGTCGACGAGTGTAGCTGGCCCGGTGCGGACCGCGTGCGGCAGAGTGGGTATTGCTCGCCCACAGAGCGTGACATAGATCATCGTTTGGCTCGTAACATCCGTCCGGCGGCCTCGACCGCGGGGCCCGAACTGCCGGCGTCGGCGACGAAGACGGCGAACGCGAGGTCGCCGTCGATGCCGACGAACCAGCCGTGCGCGTGCTTGTCGTCGAGGTATTCGGCGGTGCCGGTCTTGCCGAGCAGCCCCGGGATATCGCGCAGCGCGGTCGCGGTTCCGGCGGTCACCGTCTCGCCCATCATGGTCTCTATCTGCGACGTCACCGTCGCGGGCACCGGCGCGGCGGCCCGGTCGGCCGTGCCGGGACGCCCGCGCACGATGGCGGGCGCGGGCGCGGAACCGTGTGCCAGCGAGGCGGCGACGAGCGCCATCCCGAACGGCGAGGCGGTGACGCTGCCCTGCCCGATGCTCGACTCGACCTGCTGGGCGGGATTCTGCGCGGGCGGAACCTTCCCGGTGACAGTCGTCAACCCGGGTGTCACATAATCCACCCCGAGACCCAGTTGCGCGGCCGCCGCGGTGAGCCCGTCGGCGGGCATGCGCACCCCCAGCTCGGCCATCGTGGTGTTGCAGGACCGCGCGAAGGCGGTGTGCAGCGGCACCTGCCCGAGATCGAAGCCGTTGTCGTTGGGGATCGTGCGGCCCTCGATGGTCGCGCGGCCCGGGCAGGGCAGCACCGTGTCGACGGAGACCCCGCCCGCCTGCAGCGCGGCCGAGACGGTCACGGTCTTGAAGGTCGAGCCCGGCGGGTAGAGGCCGGTGAGCGCGATCGGGCCCTGCGCGTCGGCGGGGGCGTTCTGCGCGACGGCGAGCACCTCCCCCGTCGACGGACGCAGCGCGACGATCGCGGCGGGCTGCGCGAGCGGGGTCAGCGCGGCCTCGGCGGCGTTCTGCAGGTCGATGTCGACGGTGGTCGCGATGTCGGCGGTCGGGGTCGCGTCGGGTCCGGCGATGCGCTGGGTGCCCTCGGCGGTCTGCGCGCGGATCGCCCAGCCCGCCGCGCTGTCGGCCTGCTGCTGCCACAGGTCGGCCAGGCCGGCGGTGGTGGGTCCGGCCAGGCTCTTGTCGACGGTGAGCAGCCGGGTCTGCGGCGCGAGCGTCACCCCGCGCACGCCCGTCAGCGCCTGCTGTACCGGGGCGATGTCGGCGTCCCGCAGCGCGACCGCGACCACCGGTTTGCCTTGCGCGGCGGCCAGATCCGCCCGCAGCGTGGCCTCGGTGACGCCCTGCGGCGCGAGCAGCGCGGCGACGGCGGGCAGATCGGCGTCGGGGGCGACGTTCACCAGCGTCACCACCTGCTGGGTCATCAGGTCACCGCCGGAGGCGTCGAGCACCCGCGCGGGTTTCGGGTAGACCGGGCTGTAGCCGAGCGGGCCGAGTTCCAGGCCGGGCGCGACCGTGGCGGGGTTCCAGGTGATCTTCCAGCCGTCGGCGTCGGCCGCGGCGCCCCTGCTGGTGTAGGTCCACTCGTTGCGGCCCTCGGGGCCGAATTTCCAGGTGGATTCGAGGGTGAAGGTGGTGTCGTCGGTGGCCGTGACGCGGACGGTGTCGTTCTTGCCGAGGTTGTCGAACAGGGTGGTCAGCGTCGCGCGGGCCTGGTCGGGCGCGTCGGTGAGCGCCGCGGCGGCGGCCGCGTCACCGCTGCTCAGCGCCGCGGCGAAGGACTCGGCGACGGTCTGCGGCTGATCCGGTCCGGACGAGCACGCGACGGGCAGCAGGGCGAGCGCGAGGAGCAGGACCGGTGTCTTGCGGGAGAGGCGCACGCGACCGAGGGTAGCCGGAGTCGCGGCGGCCGTAGCTGGCTCGCGCTACCACCAGCCGGTGATCGCGCCGATCTGACGACCGAGTTCGGGGGCGAGCGAGCGCGCGTAGCTGGCGGTGAGGTGGTGTTCGTCGCGGTAGATCAGCACATTGCCCTCCACCACCCGGCAGCGCTGCGGCCGGCAGACGGCATCGGAGAGGTCGAGCAGGTAGACATTCGGATAACCCGCCGCCGGTTCCTCGGCCGGGTCGCGGGCGTCGAGGGCGGCGGCGCGATCGAGCCCGCAGCTGTCCGGATCGCCGCGGTGGGCCAGGCAGTCGGTGGCGCGGTAGAGCACGCCGTCGCGGCGCAGGCGCGGAGTGTCGCGCAGCGCAAGCACATTCAGCCCGCGATCCTGCAACGCCGACCACACCTCGAGGTATTCGCCGGGCACCTCGTCGCCGAGCCCGTCCTTGCGGTAGCGGGTCGAGAGCGTGAGCACCCAGTCCGGCGGCTCGGCGGCGAGCCGGTCGAGCACCTCCTGCGACCACTCGTGACACTCGGGGAACGGCCATTCGGCGTAGGACGGCTGGTCGGCGAGGGTGACCGGACAGCCCTCCTTGAGATAGGAGATCACCCGGATGCCGTGTTCGGCGCCGAGCAGTTCCAGCGCGGGAATCCAGTGCTCGGAATGCGATCCGCCGACGACCGCGATCGAGCGGGCCGCGTCGGGATCGCCGTAGACACAGGTGCGGACCTCCCGGTTGGGGGTGATGCAGCCGTCGGTCGTCGGCGGCGGCGTGTCGGCCTGGCCTTCGAAGACGGTGGGGCGCATCGGTTCCGGCGAGTACTCCGCGCCCGAGAGCAGGGCCGCCGCCCCCGGGTACCGCGCGATGTCCAGCGCCTGCGGCGGCACCGCCGGATTGGCCCGCAGCACCACCTGCCAGCCCGCCGCCGAGATCAGCACCGCGACGGCGAGCGCGGTGACCAGCGGACCGGTCACCCGGTGCCCGCCCGCCGCGATCGCCTGCCCGCTCGCGGGCAGCCGCAGCGGTGTCTCGATCAGCCGGGTCGTCAGGTAGGCCAGCACCAGCGAGACGCCGATCACCACGAGCCCGTCGACGAGTCCGGCGTGCGCGCGGCCGGTCTCGGCCAGGTAGAAGATCAGGATCGGCCAGTGCCACAGGTACAGCGGATAGGCCAGCGCACCGAGTTCGGTGCAGACCCGCCCGGCCAGCAGGCGGTTCGGCCAGGCCGTCACCGTCGCGGCACCGAAGCCGGAGGCGATCACCAGGCAGGCCGCGGCCACCGGCCACAGCGCCGCGACGCCGGGAAACTGGTTGGCCCCGTCGAACATCGGGCCGCACGACAGCACCATCAGCAGCCCGGCCGCGGCCGCGAGTCCGCGCAGCGCGCGCGGCACCCGCAGGTACGGCGCGGCGACGGCGAGCGCGGCGCCCGCCAGCAGTTCCCAGCCGCGCGCGACGCTGTCGTAGTAGGTCCACGCCTGATGCTGCGCGGTGCCGAACGCCGCGTACCAGAACGAGAGCAGGCCGAGTCCGGTCAGCGCGATCAGCAGGGTGGGCCGCCCCGCCCCGCCCCGGCGGCGCAGCCACGCCCACCCGGCCAGGACCGCCAGGATCACCACGTAGAACTGGCCCTGCACCGACATCGACCACAGATGCTGGAGCGGGCTGACCGAGGGGTCGGGCGCGAGGTAGTCGAGTTCGGCGGTGGCCAGATACCAGTTCTGCGCGTAGAACATCGAGGCCAGCGTCTGCGCCGCGGTCTCGCCCAGCTGGGTGTAGGGCCGCAGGGCCACGGTGGCGACAGCGATCGCCGCCAGGACGACGACCAGCGAGGGCATCAGCCTGCGGGCGGTCCGGCGCGCGGTCGCGCCCGCGGCCACCCCGCCGCGCCGTTCGACGCCGCGGACCACCGCTCCGGTGAAGAAGAATCCCGACAGCACCAGGAACACGTCGACGCCGCCGGACACCCGGCCCGCCCACACGTGGAAGGCCACGACCAGCGCGATCGCCACCCCGCGCAGTCCGTCCAGATCCTGACGCCGGACGGCCGGACCGGCGAGCGGTCCGGGTTGAACTGTCGCCTCCGGCTGAACCGGCAACGCGGATTGCACCTTCGGCACCAACGACCCCACAGATTCGTCCCCACACCACAGCGCAGGGGTGTGTTTCCCGGCAAGTAACCATCAATTTGCCGTAGCGACACCGTGGAAGCAAACCGCCGAGCCGTGCGCGGGGTCGTCGATGTGAGGGGTCAGTCGATGCGCCAGGGCGCGGTCGCCAGGACCGCGGCGTCGGTGTCGTCGAGGTCGATGTCGAACACCTCGGTCAGGACTTTCGGCAGGTCGCTGGGGTCGAGCTCGCGCGCAGCGGAGGTGCCGTCCGGGTATTCGGTGGTCAGCGTCAGGTCGTCGAGGACGTGATGCGTGTCGGGCAGGAAACGCTGCACGAACGGCCGGGTGGTGAACGGCGAGCGTGGCGAGGTCGACACGAAATGATTGCCGACGGCGTAATCGATCCGGTACTGCGGTTCCAGGGTGAAGGCGTAGCGATCCTGCCAGCCGTCGCGGCCGAACTGGTGCAGCACCCACAGGTCCGCGCCCAGCGCGCCGGTGCGGCGCTCGAGCCGGAAGCGCCACGCACCCAGCGCGAATTCACCGTGCGCGTCGGTCAGCTCGAACGGGGCGAGCGGCCCGTGGCCGAAACCGACGTCGCAGATCCACACCCGCTCGTCGTCGGCGGTGGTGACCCGGACCAGGGCGTGGGTGGCGGGCCGGATGGCGCCCGAGTCGAGCGAGCCCATCGTCACCCGGCCGCTGAGCCCGGTGACGCCGAAACCGAGCCGTTCCAGGGCGGCGGCGAAGAGGGTGACGTTCTCGTAGCAGTAGCCGCCGCGGCGCCGGGCCACCATCTTGTCCTGGAGGGTCGCCAGGTCGAGCGGGATGCCGCGCCCGAGGATGATCTCGAGGTTCTCGAACGGCATGGCCGTGGTGTGGGCGGCGACCAGCGCGCGCAGGGTGTCGACGGTCGGTGTCCGTGGCCCGTCGTAGCCGATCCGGGCCAGGTAGGCGTCCAGATCCAGGTCTTCGCCCTGCCAGCGGTCGGCCCGCTGCGTCGGTTCGGTCACCATGTCCTTCTTTCCGGTCGACATCCGTTCGGCACCTTCCCCGACAACGCGCCGGCCCGGCCCGGTGTTCCACCGCCGACCGCGGCGCGGGTCAGGCCGCGCATTTCGCGCCCGCGGGCGTCGCGGGCGCGGTGACCACCCCCGCCGCCACGTCGACGACGTAGTCGCCGACCGCGGGCGTGAGCGGTTCGGTGCCTGCGAGCAGGCGCAGCACTACGCACCCGCCCTCGAAGAACGCGGGCCCGATGTCGTGGTTGCCGGGCACGACCGCGCCGGACAGGTCACGCCCGCTGACGACGGTGTAGAACGAGAACGGCTTGCCCGCCACGGTCAGCGCGTCGCGCAGTTCCACGCTGCTGGTGAAGGGGATGACGGTGTCGGCGGTGCCGTGGATCAGGAATGCCCGGCGCATGCTCATGCGGTCGGCGAGCAGGGCGGGTGAGCGCTCGGCGTAGGCGAGCGGGCAGCGGATCGGGGTGCACCCGCCCGCGTCGCGTTCGATCTGGCGTGGCAGCGCGGGATCCACCGCCGCGCCCTGGGCCCACATCGTGAAATCGTCGGCGGGACCGTAGTTGTCGACCCAGTAGTCGAACAGTCCGGCGGGCCCGTGCGCGACGGCCAGGCCGCTGGTGATGCCGCCTTGGCTCCAGCCCCACAGCACCGTGGTCGCCACGGCGGGGTGGGTGTCGCGGTACCACCGGGTCGCGGCGACCACATCGTGCCAGCCCGCCCACAGATTCCACTCCCCGGCCCGCCACGGTCCGTCGGCGCTGCGCAGGTCCATCAGCAGGATCGGCGAGCCGCCGACCAGCGCCAGCGAGGTCATGTACGGCGCGAAGTCGGCCGCGGAGCCGCCGTGCCCGTGCACGGCGACCACCAGCTGGTCGTCCGAGATGTCGCCCGGCGCACAGCGATACGGCTCGTACACCCGCCCGGTCGCGCGCTCGCCGTCGACGGTGATGGCCACCGGCACGACATTCACCGCCGGCGCGCACACCGGCTGCGCGAGCGCGTCCGGCCCACTCACGAGCGCCCCGCCGACCAGCACCACCACTGCCGCGAGCACCCGGCACCACTGCCTCATGCCGTGATTGTCCGCTGTCGCGGTGCGCCGGACCCGCCGACGGTGCCACGACACGCGACGGGCGGCCGCCCGCTCAGCGCAGCGCCTCCTCCGATCCGCGATGCAGCTGCACCGGCGCGGTCTTGCTCGCGGTCGCGGCGTCGATGCCCTTGGCGGCCGGATTCGCCTGGACCAGTTGCGGTTTGCGCTCGAGCAGGGTCTCGGTCAGCACGCAGGCCAGGTTCGCGTCGAGGTCGTCGCGGACGACGAGCAGGTTGGGCACCACAATGGTCGGCACATCGGCGGCCAGGCCGTAGGTGGCGGCGGGGATCGGCGCGGTCTCGTAGACCGGGTTGATCTCCTTCAGTTTCGGCAGTACCCCGGTGATGTCGAGGAACCGGACCTTGTCCTTGGCGGTGGTGAACAGGTCGGTGATGCCGGGGGTCGGCAGGCCGCCGGACCAGAACATCGCGTCGATCGAACCGTCCTTCAGCCCGTCGACGGTCTTGGTGAGATCCAGACGCTGGGCGGCGACATCCTTGTCCGGGTCGAGCCCCGCCGCCTGGAGGACCCGCTGCGCGATGACCTCGGTGCCCGACTTCGGCGAACCGGTGGAGACCCGCTTGCCGCGCAGGTCGGCCAGCGAGTTGATCCCGGCGTCGGACCGCACGATGACCTGGGTGTAGTTGTCGTAGAGGCGGGCCAGCGCGCGGATCGGCTGAGCGCTGGTGAAGCTGCCCTTGCCCGCCACCGCGTCGGCCGCGGAGTCGGCCAGCGAGAAGCCGACCTGGTAGGTGCCGCCGACCACCTGCTGGATGTTCTGCACCGAGGCGCCGGTCTCGGCGGCGGTGGCCTTGACCTTGCCGTCGGTGGCGGCGGAGATCTGCTCCGCGTAGGCATTGCCGAGCGCGAAGTAGACGCCGGTGGCATTGCCGGTCGCGATGCCGATCCTGGTGTCCTGCGTCACTTCACAGGTGACGGCGCCGCCCGCGTCGGTGGTCGGGGCGTCCTGCCTGCCACCGCATCCGGTGAGCAGCGCGGCCGCGGCGGACACCGCGACCACGGCGACAACTGTTCTGACCATGAGGTCCCCTCTCGTCTGCGTGGATCCACGACTCACGGTGTGGCCGTGGCTGTTCGGCGTCGCCGCCGGTCGACGACGCCCGCGAGCACGGCGACGAGCAGCACCGCGAGGCCGAGGACGGTCGCGGTCGGGTCCGGGTAGAGCAACGTCAGCCCCGCCGCGGCGGCCAGGCCGCGCGGCACCGGCCCGACCGCGCCGACCCCGAACAACCAGCCCCCGGTGGCCGCCGCCAGCGCCGCGACACCGACACAGGCGGCCGCGCTCACCCACAGCACGTCGATCAGCGCGCCGCGCCCGAGTAGGTGCTGACCGGCGTCGGTGAGCACGAACATCAGCGGCACCAGGAACGCGGGCAGCGCGTAGCGCAGGGCCGCCCACATGGTCGGCATCGCCTTCGCGCCGGTGACGGCGGCCGCGCCGACGGCGGCCAGCGCGGTCGGCGGCGTCACCTCCGAGAGCACCGAGAAGTAGAAGACGAACATCGCGGCCGCGGGCGCGGCGACGTCCAGATCGAGCAGCGCGGGTCCGATGATCACCCAGCCGATCACGAACGACGCCGTCACCGGCACCGCCAGCCCCAGCAGCGACAGCGCGATCGCCGCCAGCACCGCGGTGGTCGCCAGCACCACGGCGGGGTCGTCGGAGAGCACCGAACCGGCCCGCACCAGCAGCGACGCCAGCTGCGCGCCGAGGCCGGTCTTGGTGGTCATCGCGGTGATCACACCCGCCGCCGCGCACACCGCGACCACGGGCAGCGCCGCGCACATGCCCAGCGACAGCGTGCGCAGGGCCGCGAGCCCGAACTGCCCCGCCTCCCGCGCCGACCACGATCGCGCCGGCGACTGGTCCGCCGCGGCCTCGGCTCGCGCGCGCAGGATCCGGTCGGGCACGGCCAGGATCAGCGCGAGCACCATGGCGTAGACCACCGCGCGCGTCGCGCTCATCCCGGCCAGCAGCAGCACCACGATGACGATCAGCGAGGAGAAGTGATAGCCGAAGCGTCCCAGCAGTTTCCACCACGGGGTCGGCAGCGGGCCGTCGGCGAGGTCGGCGGGCGCGCGACCCTCGGCGTGGATACGGCGGGCGTCGATCTCGACCGAGAGCAGGATGCCGAGGTAGTAGAGCAGCGTCGGGATCAGCGCCCAGCCGAGCACCGTCACATACGACACATCGAGGTATTCGGCGACGATGAACGCCGCGACGCCCAGCGTCGGCGGCGACAGGATCGCGCCGACGCCCGCCGCGGCGAGCATGCCGCCCGCCTGTTCGGGCCGGTAGCCCGCCCGGCGCAGGATCGGCCAGGTGACCGCGCCGGTGCTCACCGCGGTCGCGGTCCCCGACCCGGAGACGGTGCCGAGCAGGAAGCCCGACACCACCGCGGTGCGGCCCGCCGCGCTGTGCGAGCGCCGGAACAGCGAGACCGACAGATCCACGAAGAACCGTGCGGCACCGGAGAATTCGAGCACGGCGCCGTACAGGGTGAACAGCACGATGTAGCTGGCCGCCACGTCCAGCGGGGTGCCGTAGAAACCGCTGCCGGAGTTGTACAGCGCGTCGACGATCTGGTCGACGTCCAGGCCCGCGTGCGCGATCGCCCAGCTCTGCGGCAGCAGACCGCCGTAGTACCCGTAGGCCAGGAACACCAGGCAGACCAGCGGCAGGATCCACCCGGTGGTGCGGCGGCAGGCCTCCAGGATCAGGACCAGCAGGACCGCGCCGAACACGACGTCGACCGGGGCCAGCATTCCCTGCCGATCGAGGAACGCGTCGTATCCGCCGCCGCCGTCGCCGATCGTGAACGGCAGCACCGGATACAGGCACACGAACAGCGTCACCGCGGCCAGCACCCAGTCCAGCGGCGCCGGCGCGTCGGCCCGGTCGAGCCTGCCCCAGCCGGAGCGGTAACTCAGGAACACCAGCGGCAGGGCGATGGCGAGGAACACCACCAGGTAGTACTGACTGCCCTGCGGCAGCGGCCGGAACACCTGCCACAGCGCCAGCGCCGCCAGTGCGAGGGCGACGACACCGACCAGCCGGGCGGGAAAACCGGTGAGGGTGCGGGCCGGGCGTTCCTGGTCGTCGACGCCGAGTTCGGCCGAGGTCACGACCGGTGGCGCTGCGCTCATGAGCGCGACGATAACAACACCCGCCCGCGCCCGGCGGCGAAAACGGCGACCCGGAATTCTGGACAAAAGTGACAGAACTCCCGCCGTTCGGGCGACGCCCCGCGCGGGAATGTCGGTGGGCCCGCCTACGATCCGCGCATGCCTTCGATCGATACCGCGCAGCGCCGGGCCCGTCTGGCGACCAGGCATCGGCTCGCGCCGTCCACCCGGTCGGCCGAGCCGACCGAGATCGCGCGCTCGATGGTGGTGCTGCACGCCACCGATCCCGCCACCGTCTATCTGTCGGTCGGCGCGCGCGGGGTCGACCTCACCCCGACCCACGTGGAGCGCGCGCTCTACGACGACCGCGCGCTGGTGCGTCTGCTCGCCATGCGCCGCACCATGTTCGTGGCGCCGACCGAGCTGGTCCCGGTGTTGCAGTCCTCGTGCTGCGACGCGCTGGCGATCAAGCAGCGCAAGGCCTACGGCCGCTACATCGAGCAGGCCGGTGTCGTCGAGGGCGACGTCCAGGCGTGGCTGTCCGACGTCGAGGCCGAGACCCACGCCGCGCTGCTCACCCGGGGCGCGGCCACCGGCGCCCAGCTGAGCAAGGACGTCCCCCGCCTGCGCACCCAGATCGATCCGTCGCCCGGCAAGTCGTACTCGAAGCCGACCAGCATCACCACCTGGGTGCTGGTGGTGCTCGGCGCCGAGGGCCGGATCGTGCGCGGCCGCCCCAACGGCAGCTGGACCAGCAGCCAGTACACCTGGTCCCCCGCCGAAACCTGGCTTCCCCCTGACCTTTCCCCGATCCCCGCGGCCGAGGCCAGGGTGGAGCTGGTGCGGCAGTGGCTCCGCGCGTTCGGCCCCGCCCCGGTGACCGACCTGAAGTGGTGGACCGGCTGGACCCTCGGCGAGGTCCGCAAGACGCTGACCGAGCTCGATATCGTCGAGGTCGACCTCGACGACGGCACCACCGGCATCGTCCTCGCCGACGACCTGGCACCCGTCCCCACCCCCGAACCCTGGGCCGCCCTCCTCCCCGCCCTGGACCCCACCCCGATGGGCTGGCAGACCCGCGACTGGTTCCTCGGCCCGCACGCCCCGGCCCTGTTCGACCGCAACGGCAATATCGGCCCCACCATCTGGGCCGACGGCCGCATCGTCGGCGGCTGGGCCCAGCGCCCCGACGGCGAGGTCGTCACCCATCTGCTCGAGGATGTCGGCGCCGACACGAAGAAACTCATCGACGCCGAAACCGACCGCACCACAACGTGGTTCGGCGATATCCGCGCCATCCCCCGCTTCCGCACCCCGCTCCAACGCGAACTCACGGCCTAGCCACCGGCGCGGCTCGCAGCCGACAGCCCGCGCTGCATGCGCCGCGCTGCGTCAGTCAGCGGTGAGATCCAGCCGGTCGAGCACTCCGGCAAGTCCACTGCGCACGGTCTCGGGGTCATCGATGTCGGCGCCGTAGGTCACTTCGTGCCAGGGGCCGAGCTGGTGCCAGATCAGGGCGCGGCGGCGCAGGGCGTCCGTGACGCCGTAGGCGGTGGCGAGGGCGGTGGCGAAGTCGGCCGGGGCGCCGTACAGGGGCCAGGCCAGGTCGATCGCGGCGTCGCCGAGGTGGGTGTCGCCGAAGTCGATCACGCCGGTGACGTGGTCGCCGGTGACCAGGATGTGTTCGGGGCCCAGGTCACCGTGCACGACCGTGTCGGCGGGGAGATCCTGTGCGGCGTCGAGAATCGCCAGGGCCCGAGTGCGGCGATCGGCCGGAAGCATCGGCACGACCTCGGCCCGGAACCGCCGAACGGTCACCGCCCGGTCGTCCCTGGTCTCGGCAGCTGTGGGCAACCCGTGCCGTATCGCGTCGTCGGCGGGGCTGCCGTGCAGGGCGCGAAGGAACGCGCCGATCGCGAGACCGTGCTCGGCGGTGGGTGATTCGATCGCCGCGCCCGGCACCAGCGCATGCCGCACGACCAGCGGCGATTCACCCACCACCGTCGGCACCGGGACCGCCATCGGTAGTCGTGGCGCCAGCCACGGCAGCAACCGCGTCTCGCGCCGGAGTTGATTCGCGACATCGGGCCGCCGCGGCCTGCGCTCGACCCAGCGGTCGTCGACCAGGACGGCGAGGCTGTCCCACCCTTGCGAGAACTCCACCGCCTCACGGTAGAGCACCGACGGTCGGCGCTCTCGGACCCGGGACGGCCTCACATGTCCAGGCCGAGGTCCAGTACCCGCACCGAGTGCGTGAGCGCGCCGATGGCGAGGTAGTCGACCCCGGTGCGCGCGTAGTCGGCGGCCTGCTCGATCGACAGACCGCCCGAGGACTCGAGTTTCGTCGCGGGCGCCGCGGCGTCGCGACGCTGCACGGCGGCCTGGGTCTGCCACAGCGGAAAGTTGTCGAGCAGCACCAGTTCGACGTTCTCGGCCAGCACCGCGTCGAGCTGTTCGAGGCTGTCGACCTCCACCTCACAGGCGATCTCGGGGGCCAGCTCGCGCACGGCACGCAGCGCGTTCACGACCGAACCCGCGGCGACGACGTGGTTGTCCTTGATCAGCGCCGCGTCGCCGAGGCCCATCCGATGATTGACACCGCCGCCGACCCGCACCGCGTACTTCTGCAACGCGCGCAGCCCGGGCAGCGTCTTACGGCTGTCGCGGATCGCGCAGCCGGTGCCTTCGACCTCGTCGACCCAGGCCGCGGTGGCGGTCGCGATACCGGACAGGTGGCACACCAGGTTCAGCATGGTCCGCTCGGCGGTCAGCAGACCGCGGGTCGGCGCCTCGATGCTCAGCACCGCGGTGCCCGGCTCCACCCGGGTACCGTCGGCGACCCGGTCGGTGACGGTGTAGTCCCCCGCGCCGATCACCTCGTCGAGCACCAGCAGGCCGACATCGAGACCCGCGACGGTGCCGTGCTGACGCGAGACCACCGACGCCTTGCTCACCGCGTCGGCGGGCACGGTCGCGACCGTGGTGACGTCGGGTCCGTAGCGCAGGTCCTCGTCGAGCGCGGTACGGATCAGCGTCAGCAGTTCCTCGCGGTCGAGGGCGGCATCCAGAGCCATCACTGCACTCCTGTTCTCGGGCGCGTCGCGCGCCCGCTCGATCCAGCGGCGATCCTCACCGGTACGCCGGAATTGCTTGTGCGGCAACGAGTGCCGCGGCCTGCGGGAGGGCGGTCGGTCACCGCGCGCCGATCGACACCGCGGCGGCATCGACGGCGGACAGCGCGAGCGCTCCGTCCGCGCCGAGGCGAACCGCCGTGCTGTGCCGCAGGCCCTCGACCGGGCCCGGGTACTCCGAGCGGGTGTGGCAACCACGGCTCTCGGCGCGGCCCGCGGCCGCGACCAGCAGCGCGCGGGCGGTCAGCGTCAGCGCGGCGTCCTCGATCCGGCGCAGCGTGCGCGCCGCGTCGAAAACGCCCTCTCCGGGACCGGTTCCGTCGAGCGGCTGGACCGCCTGCGGTGCGGCGACATCGAGGGGCGACACCACCGACCGCGCCGCGTCGATCCGGGCGAGGGCGGTACCGAGGCCGGCACCGTCGCGCACGACCGAGGCGTGTTCGGTCATCGCCTGCTGGACCACCGCACGGTCCGCGAATTCCACTGTCCACGCGGCGATCTCGTCGCCGCCGGTCGGTGAGCCGAGCCGCTCGGCGGCGGCCGAACCGGCTCGCTCCCCCACGACCAGCCCTTCGAGCAGGCTGTTGGACGCCAGCCGGTTCGCTCCGTGCAACCCGGTCCTGGCCACTTCACCGGCGGCGTAGAGCCCCGGCACCTCGGTCCGCCCGTCGGTGTCGGTCAGCACCCCGCCGCACTGGTAGTGCGCACCGGGCGCAACCGGAATCAGTTGCGCCGACGGGTCGATCCCCGCCGCCAGACACGATGCGGTGATCGTCGGGAACCGGCGCGCGAAGCCGTCGATGTGGCGCGCGTCGAGGAACACGTGATCGGTCCCGGTCGCCCGCATCCGCTGGGCGATGGCCCGCGACACCACATCCCGGGGCGCCAGGTCACCGCGCGGATGCACGCCCGCCGTCACCGAATCGCCCTCGGCGTCGACGAGAATCGCGCCTTCCCCGCGCACGGCCTCGCTGATCAACGGCCGCCTGCCCACGCCGCCGGGGGTGTAGAGCACGGTCGGATGGAACTGCACGAATTCGAGATCGGCCACCGCGGCACCGGCCCACAGTGCCAGCGCCACGCCGTCGCCGGTCGCGCCGGGTGGGTTGGTACTCGAGGCGTAGAGCTGGCCGAGCCCACCGGTCGCCAGCAGCACCGCGGGGGTGCGCACGACGCCGAAACCGTTGTCCGACACCGCGACGACGCCGCGCACACCGGCGGGACCGGTCAGCACACGCAGCGCGGCGGCACCGAACAGCACCGGCAGCCCGGCCGCGTTGAGCGCGCGCTGCACCTCGGCGCCGGTGGCGTCGCCACCGGCGTGGATGATCCGGCGGGTGCTGTGCCCGCCCTCGCGGGTGCGCGAGATCTGGCCGTCGCGGCCTAGATCGAACACCGCGCCCAGGTCGGTCAGCGCGGCCACCGCCGCCTGCCCGCCTTCGACGATCGAGCGCACCGCCTCGACCTCGCACAGCCCGGCACCGGCCTCGACCGTGTCGCGCACGTGCGAGTCGACCGAGTCGCCCCGCGGCGCGACGACCGCGATGCCGCCCTGCGCGTACTGCGTCGAGGTGTCGGTGGGCCCGCCCTTGCTGAGGATGAGCACCCGCAGCCCGCGCAGCGACGCCGTGCGAGCTGCCGTGAGCCCCGCGACGCCACCGCCGATGACCACCAGGTCGACCTCGGCCTCCCAGGAGACCGGAACCGTCGCCGTCATGGTCGTTACCGGACCGGCCGCGCGACGAGCGGCGCGGTCACTCCCCACCGCCGGGGTTGCCGATCGCGATCATCCGCTGCACCGAGGCGCGGCCCGCCTCGGCCATCGCCAGGTCGACGTGCACCTCGTCGGCGCCCTCGACCAGGCAGCGCAGCAGCGCGGCCGGGGTGATCATCTTCATGTACTTGCAGGAGGCGCGATCGTTGACGGCCTGGAAGTCGATGCCGGGCGCCGCCTTGCGCAGCTGGTGCAGCATGCCGACCTCGGTCGCCACCAGCACCTGGTTCGACGTGGAGGTCTTGGCCGCGTCGATCATGCCGCCGGTGGACAGGATGTGCACCCGCTCGGCCGGGAACGCGCCCTCGCCCGCCAGGTACAGCGCCGAGGTGGCGCAGCCGCACTCCGGGTGCACGAACAGCTCGGCGTCGGGGTGGGTCCGGGCCTGCTCGGTGAGCTCGTCACCGTTGATGCCCGCGTGCACGTGGCACTCGCCCGCCCAGATGTGCATGTTGTCGCGGCCGGTCTCGCGCTTGACGTGCGCGCCGAGGAACTGGTCCGGCAGGAACAGCACCTCGACGTCGGGGTCGATCGAGGCGACCACGTCGACGGCGTTGGACGACGTGCAGCAGATGTCGGTGAGCGCCTTCACCTCGGCGGTGGTGTTGACGTAGGACACCACCTTCGCGTCCGGGTGCTCGGCCTTCCAGGCGCGCAGCTCCTCGGCGGAGATGGAGTCGGCCAGCGAGCAGCCGGCGCGCTGGTCCGGGATGAGGACCGTCTTGGCGGGGCTCAGGATCTTGGCGGTCTCGGCCATGAAGTGCACGCCGCAGAACACGATGGTGTCTTCTTCGGCCTCGGCCGCGATCCGCGACAGGGCCAGCGAGTCGCCGACGTGGTCGGCCACGTCCTGGATCTCGGGCAGCTGGTAGTTGTGCGCGAGGATCGTGGCGTTGCGCTCACGCGCCAGCCGCCGCACCTCCTGCGCCCACTCCGGCGTCGCTTCGACACCCGTGTACCCCGTGGGTCCGTCGAAGACCGAACCCATCAGCGTCGGCTGCGCGGTCGTCGTCGCCATGGTGGCTCCCTTCCTCGTGCGAACGGCTTCCTCGCCTCGATTCGCACCAAACCAGGTTTTCGACTTACAATCGAAAACGTGCCCCATAGTAACACCATCCACGAATCGCTCACCGCGGTGTTCCAGGTTCGCCGCTTCCCCGCCGACGTTTCCGCAGGTAGAAGCATCGATGGCCGCTCGAGGCACCCGGAATTGGCGGTTCTGCTGTGGGAGCGGGCGCTCGACCCACAGAAGGGCACCTGGTCGCTACCCGGCGGCCGATTGCGCGACGACGAGGACCTCGACACCTCGGCCCGGCGCCAGCTGGCCGAGAAGGTCGACGTGCGCGAGCTGGCCCACCTAGAGCAGCTCTCGGTGTTCAGCGCGCCCGATCGCGTCCCGGCGCCGCGCCGCATCGCCTCGGCCTACCTCGGCCTGGTCCCGCTGACCACCGAGCCCGAACTCCCGGCCGACACCACCTGGCACCCGGTCTCGGCCCTCCCGGACATGTCCTTCGACCATCGCACCGTCGTCGACCACGCCCGCACCCGCCTGGCCGCCAAGCTCTCCTACACCAATATCGCCTACGCGCTGGCCCCCGACACCTTCACCATGTCGACCCTGCGCGAAATCTATTGCGCGGCCCTGGGATACGACGTCGACACGACCAACCTCCAGCGAGTCCTCTCGCGCCGCAGGGTGATCACCCCCACCGGCGCCACCGCCCCCTCCGGCCGCGCGGGCGGGCGCCCCGCCGCGCTCTACCGGTTCAGCGACTCCGGCCTGCGGGTCACCGACGAATTCGCGGCCCTGCGCCCGCCGAGCTGAGCGCGCACCCGCCGAATCTGTCGGTGGCCGCTGCCACACTGGCGAGCATGGGCGACGACACCGCGAACACACCGATCACCTCCTACGACGACCCGGAAGCGCCGTGGAACAAAGAGTTCAGCCCGGATGAGATGACCGGCTGGAACGACGGCGTCATCACGGAGTTCCGTGCGAACGACGGGCAGGTCGGCGGCGACTACAAGGGCGCCACCCTGCTGCTGCTCACCACGACCGGCGCCAGGAGCGGCAAGCCCCACGTCGTTCCACTCGGGGCGCTGTACCGCGGCGACGTGCTGTACGTGAGCTCGTTCATCGAGGACCGCTACCCGGCCTGGTATCACAACGCGAAAGCCGATGCGCGGGTGACGATCGAGCTCGGCGGCGAGCGCTTCGCGGCGACGGCGGACGTGCTCACCGGCGAGCGCTACGACGAGTTCGCGGCCTGGGCGCTGGCGGAGAATCCGCTGCTGGCCGAGTACCAGGCCAAGGTCGACAAGCCGCTGCCGCTGGTGATCCTGCGCCGGGCGCAGTAACTCCGTCCGCTCGAACCCCGAGCCGGGCGGCCCCCGTCGCCCGGCTCGGCTCGACTTCGCCTGTCACGCAACGGTTCACGCGCGCGGCAGGATGCCGAACAGCAGCGCGTCGACACCGGCGGCGAACACCGCGTCGTTGTCGACCGACGCGCCCGCGCCGGCGGGTGCCGTGCCGAACAGCGTGGTCAGATTCGGATACTCGCGCGCCGGATCGTCGGTCGAGGCCGCCAGCGCGCCGCCCAGATCCCCGGTCGACAGCCCCGCGCGCTCCCGCGCCGCGAAGTTCGCGCCCCACCCCGAGAGCATCGCGACGCCCATCATGACCGCGCCCGCGTCCAGCCTGGCCTGCGCCAGCGTGCCCGCCATCCGGTCCAGGTAGCGCACCGAGTTCGGGCCCATGCTCGACGGCACGGCCTGCACCAGCCATGGATGCCGACCGTGCAGTGCCCGCGACTGCTGCGCCAGCGCGAGCACGTCGGCGCGCACGTCGCCGGTCAGCTCCGGGTACCGATATTCCCCCGCCACCCGGTCGACCATCAGTGCGATCAGGTCGTCCTTGCCGTCGACGTACCGATACAGCGAGGCGGCCGCCGTGCCGAGTTCGTCGGCCACGCCGCGCATCGAAACAGCCCGCAGCCCACCCGCGTCGGCGCGCCGCACGCAGGCGTCGGCGAGCTGGTCGAGGGTGTACGCCGGGCGCGGTCCCGGCCGGGGCACCGCGCCGCGCGACCACAGCGAGGTTCCGGTGTGCGTCATACCTGCCAGCATGCCGCAGATCCCTAGTTGCGAACAGTGTTAGCAGATGCGTATCCTGCAATTGCGAACACTGTTCCCAATGGAGGGAGATTGCCGTGCATGCCATCGACGCCGCTGCACTGACCAGGACCTATGGCGACAACACCGTGGTGGACGGGGTGGACCTGCGGGTACCCGCCGGCCAGGTGCACGCCCTGCTGGGGCCGAACGGGTCGGGTAAGACCACCACCGTGCGCATGCTGGCGACACTGCTGCGCCCCACCTCGGGGCGGGCCGCGATCGGTGGGTTCGACACCGTCACCCACGCCGAGGACGCGAAGCGGCAACTGGGTCTGGTCGGCCAGTTCCACGCCGTCGACCCGCGTCTGACCGGGCGGCAGAATCTGGTGATGCTGGCCCGGCTCAACGGCTTCCGCGCGACGGCCGCCCGGCGGCACGCGGGCGAGCTGCTCGACCGCTTCGAGCTGGCCGAGGCGGCCGACCGGGTGGTCCGCACCTACTCGGGCGGGATGCGGCGCAGGCTCGACATCGTCGCGGGCATGATCGTGCGCCCCGCCGTGCTGTTCCTGGACGAGCCGACCACCGCGCTCGATCCGCACAGCCGCAACGAGATCTACCGGTACGTGCGCGATTTCGTCGCCGAGGGCACCACCGTACTGCTCACCACCCAGTACCTCGACGAGGCGCAGCGCCTGGCCGACGCGATCACCATCCTGGAGGCGGGCCGGGTCGTCGCGGCGGGCACGCCCGCGGAGATCCTCGCGGCCGTGCCCGCCGGGCTCGACCTGATCGTCGACGACGCCGACCGCTACGCCGAGATCGCCGCGGTGCTCGCGACCTTCGGTGGCGCGCCATCGGATTCCCCAGCGGCGCCGCACCTTTCACCGATGGAGCTGTCGTTCACCTTCACCGGCGACGCCCCCGGCCTGCTACCGGTGCTGCGCGCGCTCGACGCCGCCGACATCACGGTGCGCGATATCGGCACCCGCGCGACGACCCTCGACGACGCGTTCCTCGCGCTCACCGGCCGCGACCGGGTCGCGACGGGTACGCGGAAGGAGGTGCGGGCATGAGCGCCACCGAGACTCGGTCGGTCTCTGTGTGCACTGGCGCGGTGGTGCTGTTCGAGCGCGTCCTGACGAACTACCGCAATTCGCCGGGCCTGTTCGCGATCACGCTGGCCGCGCCGCTGGGCATGATGCTGCTGTTCGGCTTCGTCTTCGGCGGTGCGCTCTCCGGGGGCAGCGACGCCGCCGCCTACCGCGCCTACCTGGTCCCCGGCGTGCTGGTCCTGGTCGCGGCGATGGGCCTGACCTCCACCGCGTCCACCGCGAACGCCGACCTGCACAGCGGATTCACCGACCGGCTGCGCGCGCTGCCGCTGTCGCCCGCGGCCGCGCCGACCGGCTTCGCGCTGGCCGAAACGGTGGTCGGGGTGCTGGCGCTGGCGCTGATGTCCGGCATCGGCGCGCTGCTCGGCTGGCGGGTGGACGCCTCGGTGGGCGAGGTCGCGGTGGCGATCGCGCTGTTGCTCGCCTTCCGCTGCGCGCTGTCGTGGCTGGGGATCGCGCTCGGCGCCGCGATCCGCGACGAGCAGATGCTCCAGCAGACGGCACCGCTGATCTTCGGCACGATCATGTTCTCGAACGTGTTCGTCCCGACCTCGACCATGCCGTCGGTGATCGCCACGATCGCGGAGTGGAATCCGGTGAGCGCCATCGTCGCCGCGCTGCGTGCGCTGCTCGGCGCCGACCTGTCCGCGACCCCGGGCAGCGCCTGGCCGATGCAGCATCCGGTGGCCGCGGCGGCCGCCTGGATCGCCGTCCTGTTCGCCCTCGCGATCCCGATCGCCGTCCGCCGCTACTCGGCGGACACCTGATCCACCCGGCGTGGTGGGGTCAGGCCCGCGCTGCCCGCAGCGAGTACAGCAGCGGCACTCGTGGCATGCCCGCCGGTGCGCGGTAGCCGCGTTCGTCCTGTTCGAGGAAGGCGAAGCGGGGGGAGACGGTGAAATCGTGCTCGCGCAACGACTCCACCCGCAGCCCGGCGGCGGCCACGGCCGAGACGACCTCGCCGAGGCCGTGCCGCCAGCCGACGGTCACATCGGCGGTGGTTACCGCGTCGGGTGCGGCGTAGCTGCCCGGGACCAGTTCGACGACCGGCGCCGGGTCGAAGTAGTCGTCGATCACGGTGCGGCCGTCGTCGGGGCTGAGCAGGTCGCCGACCGGATGGAATTCGCTGAGGTAGAGGAATCCGCCGGGCGCCACCAGGGCCGCGACCGTCTCGGCCCAGCGACGCAGGTCGGGCAGCCAGCACAGCGCGCCGAGGCCGGTGTAGACGATGTCGAAGGTGCGGTGGGCCAGCGCCTCGACCGCGGCGTACACCTCCGCCTCCACGAATTCGGCGTCGTCGGCGCCGATCCGCGCGGCCAGCGCACGCGCGGCCGCGATCGCGGGCGCCGAGAAATCCAGACCGGTCACGACGGCGCCGCGCCGGGCCCAGCCCAGGGTGTCGGTGCCGATATGGCATTGCAGGTGCAGCAGCCGCTTGCCCCGTACATCACCGATCTCGCGGATCTCGAAGTCGCGCAGGTGTTCCCGGCCCGCGACGAAGCCATCGAGGTCGTAGAGGTCCGAGCGGACGTGGATCGGGGCACGTTCGTCCCAGTGCGCCCGGTTGAGCCGGACCCAGTCGTCGGCGTCGCCCGGCGGCGGTTCAGCTGTCATGGCGGCGATCTCGGTGTTTCGCCGAGCGCCGGTAGGTGCGGCCGCTGGGCACGGCGGTGGCGGCGGACGAGCTGCGCAGCGCGTGCCTGCGGCGCCAGGCGGCGAGATCGGGCCGCTCGGCGGGTTGTTCGGTGCTGGTGTTCTCGGTGGCGCGCACGGCCAGGTCCTCCCCCGGTGCAATTGCTGACCGGTCGACGGTAGGTGGACCGGCACCGTGCGCGCCACCGGTTTTCCGTGGGCTCACCGCGCGCCGGTCCGGACCGCGACCAGGAGGTGGGCCAGGGTGAGCAGCAGGTCGCTGTCGGCGAGGACGGCGGGAGCGCCGTCGATCGACCGGCCGCGCAACGCCTGTCGCAGGATCGCGCTCGCGGTGGTGCCGAGCGAGCCGTCCGGCTCGGGGAACACCGCTGTGGGCAGATGGTCGGTCGAGGCGATCAGGGTCACCCGTTCCGCACCGCCAGCGCCCCGCCAGTCCCAGCTCAGCGACGTCCAGCGCAGTGCCCCGTGGTCGTCGACGACGGTGCGCATCCGCCCGACGACGCCCGCGCCGAGCTCGAAATACGAGGGCGGACCGAAGCGCGGTTCGGCCAGCCGGTAGCGCGCGAAGTCCGGATACCGGTCGAGGCCGTCGCCGTTCCCGGGACCGAGCACATCGACCGCCACCCGGCGCCGGCGCCCGGCGGCATCCCAGTCCGGATCGATCTCCTCGGCCTCCAACAAGCTCCGGGTACCGAACCGCGTGTCTTCGAAATAGTTTGCTGCCCAGGGATATCGGTGACTTTCGAGCACATGCCAACCAGGCACGACGACCCCCTCGCCCGCGACGACACCGGTCACGGTGGTGGCCTCCGGGATCCCGTCCCGCGGCACCGGGATCCACGCCGAGACCGCGGCGGCGACCAGAACCACACCGGCGCCGGGTATCCCGAGTCGAGCCACGCGCCGACGGGGTCCACCTCCGGTGTGTACGTCCGGCCGTTCACCACGGCCCAGCACGTCCTCCGCCAAGCCGCCGACCGGCCGATCAATGCTCGCCCCTCCGCCGCCGCCGCGCACCCGCTCGACACCCGCGCCACCTCCGACCAACCGCCCGATGCTCGCTCCGCACCCGCCGCCGACCGGCGAGGCCGAGCGACCGGCCCGCGCTCGCACCCTCGGCCTGCTCGCGGCGACCGAGCTCGACCCGCTCCCGGCCGAAGACCCCCGGGCCGCGAGAACGACCGCCACACCCACGACGAGCGGCACGACCTGGTAGCCGAACAGTGGGGTCCCCGGAAACCACCGATCGACCGCGACCACCATCGCCACGCCGATCAGCACGGTGGCGGCCGCCGCCGCGACACCACCGACGACCACCGCCACCACGCACCCGGCCAGCAGCACCAGGACCCCGCCCTCACCCAGGAGCATCAGCCCGGCCCCGTACACCGGCGGCAACAGCGCGAGCGGCAGCGCCCACACCGGCCAGAACCGGACGACCGACCGCACTCCGAACACCAGCACGGTCGCGCTGAGCGCGAATGCCCAGGCCGCCAGCAGATCCAGGCGCAACGGCAGGTACGCCACCCCGAGCCGCACCGTCTGCACGCCGAGCAGGCCCGTGGCGGCGATCAGGCCCGTCAGCCCGATGACCAGGTCCGCGACCGGGTCCCGGGCCAGCGCGGGCCCGCGCCGCGTCGCGATACCGAGCGCGGCCATCCCGGCCAGCGCGAACAGCACGGCACCGAACCCCGCGTACCCACTGTCGACGGGCACACCGAGCTCGCGCCAGGTCCGCCGGAACGCCCACCCGGTGGTCACGACGACGAACACCCACCCCACGAGCCGAGCGGGCGGCACGGCGTAGCCCGCCCGGCGCCGAGCACCCGAGTTCCCGAGCGCCGGACCGGCGATCGACGTGGCTGGCGCGGACATGGTGGCTCCGGTCTGTCGAGACAGCGAGATCCCGGTCGGCTCAGTACCGGACGGGCTCCCAGGTGGATACCGCCCACAGGACGGCCAGATCGAGCAGGATCACCACCACCGACCACCACGGGTAGTACGGCAGCGACGCGAAATTCGCGATAATCGACACCCCGGCCAGCCCGGCCGCGACCAGCAGCGCCCAGCGCGCGCCCAGGATCATCCCTAGCGCGACCGCGACCCCGAACACCCCGATCAGCAGATGCAGCCACCCCCACGTGGTGATGTCCAGCTCGAACGTGTACGGCCGTGTGCCGTCGAAGGTCTCGGCGCCGGCCACGCACGCGATGCCGCGCAGGATCTCCAGAATGCTCGCGACCAGCAGCAGTGCGACACCGAGCATGGTGACTCCGGCCGCGACGCCCTGGGTCACCGGACGCGGGGGCGGCGCCACCATCGTCGTCGTCACGGCCCCTTCGCTTCCGGCTCCGCCTCCGCTTCCGCCTCCGCTTCTTCCGGCACCGGTTTCGGCAGCGGCGCGCCGATCAGCACGTCGGCCCACCGGGTCGACGGGTCGATGTCGAGCAGCAGCGCCTTGACCAGCAGGGTCAGCGGGATGGCGAGCAGGGCGCCGAGCGCGCCGATCACCCACGCCCAGAACACCAGCGACAGGAAGGTGATGGTCACGCTCAAACCGACCGCGTCACCGACGAATTTGGGCTGGATGATCGACTGGATCACGAAGTTGATCACCGAATAGACCACGATCACCCAGATCATCAGCACCGGGCCGCTGTCGAGCAGCGCCAGCAGCGCGGGCGGGATGACCCCGATGACGAAGCCGATGTTCGGGATGTAGTTGGTGATGAACGACAGCAGCGCCCACAGGATCGGCAGCGGCACGCCCATCAACCACAGTGCGCCGCCGTCGATCACCGCCACGATCGCGCCGAACACGGTCGACACGACGAGGTATTTGCGGGTGCCCTCGGTGAACGACAGCAGCGCGCTCGCGATGGCGGGCCGCTGCTTCTGCACCACGGCCATCCGCTTGTCCATCGTCATCCCGTCGACGGCCATGAACAGCAGCAGGGCGAGGACGAAGAACAGATTCGAGAAGACCCCGAGCACGCCGCCGAGCAGCTCCTCGACGACCCCGGCGATCTTGCCGACATCGATACCGTCGAGCACCTTGTGGACCTGCTCGGAGCTGATGCCCAGGTCCGCCAGCAGCCCGCGGACGTTGTCGAGCAGCGAGTTCAGCTTGTCGCCGTATTCCGGGAGCAGCGAGGCCAGCTGCCACGCCGACACCACCAGCGCCAGGCCGATCCCGAGCAGGATCCCCACCACCGCGAGCAGGGCGATGATCATCCCCACCCACGTCGGCCACCCGCGCCGCTGCGCCCACCCCTGTAACGGCTGCACCGCGATGGTGAGCATGAGGGCGAGGAAGACCGGTCCGACGATGCCAGAGAAGACTTTCAGACCCGCGATCGCGACGACGCCGGCGGCCAGCGACAGCAGCACGATCAGTCCGCGGGGAATCGACCAGGACGGCGCCGCGGCACCCGTGCTCGGCTCGGACATCGACACTCCCTCGGTCTGGTGAACACCGCCGGAGAAGACTTCGCGCGGTGTCGCACAGTCCTCCGGGACCGACGCTAGGGAGCGAACGGGCCGCGCACATCGCCCGTTCTGGGTGAAGTGTGGCTAGGCCGTCTTCATCTGCGGGCCCGGCGGCGGCGCGGTCGTGCGCTTGCCGAGCCTGCCGATCGCCCAGAAGGCCAGCTCCACCACCCAGAACAGCCACAGCGCCACTGTCACCACGACCACCGGCACCGCCAGGAACAGCAGCGACGGCACCGCGATGACGATCCAGCGCGCGATGTCACCGGGTGTCGCGCCGCGCAGGTGACTGCCCAGACGCACTGCGGCCCACATCATCCAGCGGCGCGGCGTCGAGACCGCGAACTCGTGCAGGCAGCGGCGGAAGATGCCGTCGGCGTCGGCGCGGCTGACCGTGCCGGTGCGGCACAGGTAGTCGTGCAGGATCGCGGCCCTGGTGTAGGCGCCGTAGCGTGGGATCAGCCAGACCAGTGCCCGTGGCACCGAGGCGAAATCGGTGCGGAAGCCGGCCGGGACCGTGAAGGTCTGTACCGCACCCTGATACGTGAGCGGCTCGATGAGCCGCCAGAATGTCGCGTCCAGCTCTTCGACGACCGGACCGCCTCCGATGAACCCCACGACCCACTCCTCCCGAGCCGTCCACCTGCCGATATCGGCGATGGTAGCGCCGGTCGGGGGCGCGGGCCGCGCTCAGACGCGCGGTTGCGGACTCGAATCGAAATCGCCGCTGGGACGATATTCCTCGGCCGGTCCGGCCACCGGATAGTCGTCGAATTCGGCCGGTCGCAGGTCGCCGAGCAGGCCCGTCGAGCCCGAACCGAGATCGGTGCGCGGATGCAGCGCGGCCAGGAACAGCAGCACGAGCGCGGCGAGGAAGGGCTGCACGAGCAGCGCGAGGTCGGTGCCGACTTCCGCCGGGAGCGCGATGATCTGACCGATCGCGGGATCGTGTGGACGCGGATGGCGTTGTTCGGCGACCGCCTCGCCGAGCCACATCATCACCGCCGCACCGAGTCCCGAGGCGAGCAGGATCCCCACCACCAGCGCGGGACCGCGCACGCTGCGCACCCGCCACGCGGCGATCGTGGTCAGCACCGCGACCACCGCGCCCAGGCACAGGAACATCCCGACCGCGTCGAACAGGTGCAGGCTCTCGCCGGTGAGGACGGCGGCGCGCCCGGGCTGGGTCACCCGCAGCCGTTCGGTCGGCGCGAGCAGACCCCACGCCACCCCGGTCGCCGCGCTCGCCACGAGCACGACGACCGCGACGACGCCGACGCCGATCACCTCACGGCGCAGGACCTCCGGACGCGGCGCGGCGCCGACCTCGGCGACCACTACCGGCGTTCCAGCTGCGCCGATTCGATGACCCCGTGCCGGGAGCACTTGGCCCACCAGCCGTCGGGGCTCACCTGCACGATCATCCGGCGGCCGCACTGCTCGCAGAACCGCGGCGGCTCGAGCCCGAGCGCGGCGGCCGCGGGCATCGCGTCGTCGAGCCCCGGCACGATCCGCTTGCCGGTGAACGGGTTGTAGCGCTCGTCCATATCAGTCACCCTACTGCGCCCGCGTCTCAGAGGGTTTCGTTGAGCGCCTTGATCGGCATCTTCAGCTCACCCAGCAGATCGAGATCCGATTCGGCGGGACGGCCGAGGGTGGTCAGGTAGTTACCGACGATGACGGCGTTGATGCCGCCGAGCATGCCCTGCTTGGCGCCCAGGTCACCGAGGGTGATCTCGCGGCCGCCGGCGAAACGCAGGATGGTGCGCGGCAGCGCGAGGCGGAACGCGGCGATGGCGCGCAGCGCGTCGGCCGCGGGCAGCACCTCGAGGTCGCCGAAGGGTGTGCCGGGGCGCGGGTTGAGGAAGTTCAGCGGCACCTCGTCGGGCTCGAGCGAGGCCAGCTGCGCGGCGAACTCGGCGCGCTGCTCGATGGTCTCGCCCATGCCGAGGATGCCACCGCAGCAGACCTCCATGCCTGCCTCGCGGACCATGCGCAGGGTGTCCCAGCGCTCCTCGTAGGTGTGCGTGGTGACCACCTTCGGGAAGTGCGACTTGGCGGTCTCGAGGTTGTGGTTGTAGCGGTGCACGCCCATCGCGGCGAGCTGGTCGACCTGCTCCTGGTTCAGCATGCCCAGCGAGCAGGCGACCTGGATGTCGACCTCGTTGCGGATCGCCTCGACACCCGCGGCGACCTGCGCCATCAGGCGCTCGTCCGGGCCACGGACCGCGGCGACGATGCAGAACTCGGTGGCGCCGGTCTTGGCGGTCTGCTTGGCCGCCTCGACCAGGCTGGGGATGTCGAGCCAGGCCGCGCGCACGGGCGACTGGAACAGGCCCGACTGCGAGCAGAAGTGGCAGTCCTCGGGGCAGCCGCCGGTCTTGAGGCTGATGATGCCCTCGACCTCGACCTCCGGGCCGCACCACTTCATCCGCACCTCGTGGGCGAGCTCGAGCAGCGCTTCCAGGCGGTCGTCGCCCAGGCGCAGGACCTCGACGGTCTGCGCCTCGGTGAGGCCTTCACCGCGCTCGAGCACCTGCTCACGGGCGATGGCCAGAATGTCGGTCTGGACGGGTGCCTGTGTCACGACGTGATGTCCCTTCGACGGGGTTCGCGCACGAGCACGGGTGTGATCCACCCGGCGTGGCCGTGCAACTTGAACGGTGTTCAGGCTAGGGTAGCGGGTGCGAGTGAGACACGACACTCGGGTCGGTGAATCTCTGGGGAAGGACACGCGTGCAACTGCGGAAGACGGATGTGGTCGATGCCGCCGTCGCGATTCTGGACCAGTACGGTCTCGGCGACCTGACGATGCGACGGCTGGCCGGATCGCTGCAGGTCCAGCCCGGTGCGCTGTACTGGCACGTGAAGGACAAGCAGTCGCTGCTCGGCGCGGTCGCCGACCGGATCCTGGCGCCGATGGACGAGCCGATCACCGCCGTCGACTGGCCCGAGCAGCTCACCGAACTCGCCCACCGGCTGCGCGACTGCCTGCTGGCCTACCGCGACGGCGCCGAACTGGTCTCGGCCACCTACGCCTCGCGGCTGACCACCAGCAAGGCCCGCGAGCGCCTCGCCGGCATCGTCATCCGCGCCGGGATGACCAGGGAGGAAGCCGAACTCACGGCCTACACCCTGCTCTACTACGTGCTCGGCCAGACCGTGGACGAGCAGTCCCGCATGCAGATGGATTCGGTGGGCGCGCTCACCGACGACGCCTCCCCGCTGCACGACACCCCCGACCCGACCGCGCGTTTCGACTTCGGCCTGCAGTTGTTCATCGCGGGCGTGCGCACCATCCTGGGCACCCGCGTCCGCTGAGGCGGCGGGGTCAGCGCGGGTCGTAGCGCAGCGCGTAGCGGGTCGGCGGTTCGCCGAAGATCCGGCGGAAATCCCGGCTGAGATGGGCCTGATCGGCATATCCCAGCTCGGCGGCGGTCCCGGCCCAGTCGATCTCGGTCCCGGCGGCGAGCCGCTCGGTGATCTCGTGCAGGCGATAGCGGCGCACCACCCATTTCGGGCCGAGTCCGACGTACTCGGCGAACAGCCGCTGGAGCCCGCGCACGCTCAGCCCGAATCGGTCCGCGATCGTCTCCACCCTGGTCACCTCGATGTCCTCGGCGATCGCGGCGACGACCCGGGCGGCGAGGTCGGCCCGCGGGTCCGGGCCGGGCAGGTGCGCGCGGAGGAATCGCTCGACCGTGTCGACGTCGGCGACCGTGGGCAGCGCCGCGCCGAATACCGCTGTGGCGTCGATCGTCCGGTCCCGCAGCCGCGCTACCGGGCCGCCGAGGAACGGACGGAACATGCCGGGCCGGAACGCGACACCGAATACCGAACCGGTCCCCGACAACTCGCGGTACACGTGCGCGGACGACGGCCCGTGCACCTCGGCCCGCCCGTCCCGGAAGCTCAGATGGACATTCGGCAGCGGCACCACCAACTGCCGATACGGCCGTTCGTAGGCCCAGGTCACCGACCAGTACCGCGCGACGTAGCGCGCCGGCTCCCCCGACGGTTCGGCGAACGTATGCCGTTGCGCCGCGCGCCAGGCACCGCCGAGTTCCCGCGGGTCGCGCTCCACGCAGCGAGTGTATGTCGCGTTTGTTCAAGACAGCGCGAGGCCGAGGGTGGTTACCTCGCTGTATGTCCGAAACCGAACGCGTCGCCCGCGCCGCCGAACCACTCTCGAAGCTCCTGCGCACCCTCACGCCGGACCAGCTCACCGCCCCGACGCCCTGCGCCGAGTTCGATGTCCGCGCCCTGTTGAACCATCTGCTGTTCTGGGGTCCGTCGCTGATCGGCGCGGCACGCAAGGAGTCGGTCGCCCCGGCCGCGGCCGCCGAAACCGAGGTCGACCTCACCGCCGGCGACTGGCCCGCCGCCCTCGACACCCAGCTCGCCGATCTCGCCACCGCCTGGCGCGACCCCGAGGCATGGCAGGGCACCACCCACATGGGCGGGCCGACGGAACTGCCCGCGGCGCTGGTCGGCGGCATGGTCGTCGGCGAACTGATCGTCCACGGCTGGGACCTGGCCCACGCCCTCGGCGCCACCGCCGACTGGGACGACGACCTGCTCCGCTACGCCCTCGAGGAGACCACCGCCACCGCCGACCAAGGCCGCGCGATGGGCATCTACGGCCCCGAGATCCCCGTCGCCGCCGACGCTCCCCTGCTCGACCGCATCCTCGGCCTCACCGGCCGCGATCCCGCCCGGAGATAGACCCCGTCGCCGCGGCCCGAACATCCATGGGCCGCAGCATCACTCGTCGCTCACCAGCCGCGGCCGCACCCGGCCCGGGAACCAGCGGTAGATCGCCACGGTGCCCAGGCCGACGCCGACCGCGAGCAGCGCACCGGCGGCGGCCAGGCCCGCGGCCGCACCGACCAGCCCGACCGAGACCGGGCCCGCGAACATCCCCACATCGTGGGTCAGCCGCCACGCGCCGAGGAATTCCGCGCGGCGGTCCTCCGGTGCGGCGAACGCGCCGACAGTCATGATCAAGCCGTTGCTCAGGCCGTTGGCCAGCCCGAGCAGCATGGTCGCGGCGCCCATGGTGAGCGCCGAGTGGGTGAACGGCAGCGCCGCGTACCCCGCCGCGAAGCAGATGCCGCAGGCGATGCCGGTGACCCGGCTGCCCGCCCGGTCCAGCCAGATCCCGGCCGGGTACGACATGAGCACGTCGATCGCACCGGCCAGCCCGAACAGCAGACTGGTGGTCGCGGCATCGATGCCAAGGTGCGCCGCCCACAGCGGCAACAGCGCGGTGCGCGAGGCCCGCGCCGCGCCGACCGCGACCGAGGCGAGCCCGAGCGTGCCCAGGGCCCTGCGATTCTCGGAGAGCACCGTGTGCAGCGGCCGCAGCGCGGCCACGTCGTCGAGATCGGCGGCGCGGATGGTCACCATCGCCGCACTGGCCAGCAGCGTGGTGACCAGTTGCAGCCACAGCGCGCCGACCGGCCCGAACCCGTGCACCAGCGCCGCGCCGAGGAACGGCCCGCAGAAGAACCCGAGCCGGTGCGCGCCCGCCAGCGTCGACATGGCCCGCCCCCGCTGATCGGGAGCCACCACCGAGACCAGATAGGTCTGCCGCGCCAGCCCCCACACCGCGCCCGCCGCACCGTTGAGCAGCAGACCCACCGCCAGCACAGCGAGATTCGGCGCGAGGATCGCCGCCAGCACCCCGACCGTGCCGAGCACGCTGCCGACCCCGATCGCCGCCCGCTCCCCGATCCGCGCGACGATCCGCCCCGCGGGCAGATCCGTCAGCACCATCCCGAGCCCACTCAACGCGACGATCAGCCCGGCCGTACCCGCCGACGCCCCGAGGTCCAGCGCCCGCAGCGCGTACATCGGCGCGGCCGCTCCCGCGCCGACGCCGTACAGCGCCATCGGCGCGAACACCGGCCACACGAGCGACCGCAACCGCACCGATTCGTCGACTACCCCGGCGCTCACCGAGACCCGGCCGTCCGCCGGAGTGAGCCACCACGCGCGCTCACGGCGTCACGACTTCCGGCCCAGCGGTACAACAGTTCTCGTCGTCGGACCGGTTCATCCGACGCTGACGGGTTCCGGCGCGAACCGTCCGCGCGGCCGGGCCAGCCCGAAGTGATCGCGCAGCGTGGTGCCCGTGTACTCGGTGCGGAACAGCCCGCGCTCCTGCAGGATCGGCACCACCGTCTCGGCGAACACCTCCAACCCACCGGGGTAGTACGGCGGCATCACGTTGAAGCCGTCGGCCGCGCCCTGGGTGAACCATTCCTCGATGGTGTCGGCGACCTGCTCCGGCGTCCCGGCGAATACCCGGTGCCCGCGCGCGCCCGCCAGCCGGTGCAGCAGCCCGCGCAGCGTCGGCCGCTCCCGCTCGACGATGCCCGCCACCACCTGCAACCGGCTGCGCGCGTTGTCGGTGACATCGCCTGCCCCGGCGAACGTCTCGACCGGCACCGGCTCGTCCAGCGCGAGGGCGCGCAGCGAGGTCCCGGTGAGGGATTCCAGCTGCTTGATCCCGTATTCGGGCACGGTGAGCTCGTTGAACTCCCGCTCCAACCGCAGCGCGGCGGCCTCGGTGTCGGCGATGAACGGGCTGATCCCCGGCAGGATCTTCACCTCGCTCGCGTCGCGCCCGAACTCGGCCGCCTTGGCCTTGATGTCGGCGTAGAAGGCCTGCGCGTCCGACAGCCGCTGGTGCGCGGTGAAGATGGCCTCGGCGTACTTGCCCGCGAAGGCCCTGCCCTCGTTCGACGCGCCCGCCTGCACCAGCACCGGATGCCCCTGCGGCGTGCGCGCGGCGTTGAACGGCCCACGCACGCTGAGATGTTCACCGACGAAGTCGATCGGATGGATCTTGTCCGGGTCGGCGTAGACGCCCGCGGCCCGGTCGAGCAGGATCGCGTCGTCCTCCCAGCTGTCCCACAGCGCCACCACCGCGTCGACGAATTCCCGTGCGCGGGCATAACGTTCGGCATGGTCGGGATGCCGGTCCAGCCCGAAATTGGCCGCGGCCAGATCGGTACCGGTGGTGACGATGTTCCAGCCCGCCCGGCCGCCGGAGATGTGGTCGAGCGAGGAGAACAGCCGCGCCAGGTTGTAGGGCTCGTAGTAGGTGGTCGACGCGGTGGCGATCAGGCCCAGATGCGTGGTCGCCGCGGCGATCGCGGTGAGCAACGTGATCGGCTCCAGCCCCGGCGCGGCGTTGTGCCGCACATCGGTGCGCAGCGCGGGCCCGTCGGCGAAGAACACCGCGTCCAGCTTCGCCGCCTCGGCAGTGCGCCCGATCTCCTGGTAGTAGGTGACGTCGTAGATCCGGTCGGGCCTGCTGTCGGGATGCCGCCAGGCCGCCTCGTGATGCCCCGACGGGTAGATGAACGCGTTGAGACTCAGTTGCCGTGGTGCGCTCATGACGCTTGCTTCACTTCCTCGATGTCGGTGGTGTCGACGCCGAGCCCGGCCAGCAGGACCTCGCGCAGCCGGATGAACTCCGGGTGCGCGTGCCTGCGCGGGCGCGGCGTGTCGATGCGCTGGTCGATCGCGATCCGGCCCTCGTCCAGGACCAGCACGCGGTCGGCGAGCAGTACGGCCTCGTCCACGTCGTGGGTCACCAGCAGCACGGCGGGCCGGTGCCGCTCGCACAGCGCCTGCAGCAGGGCGTGCATCCGGATCCGGGTGAGCGCGTCGAGCGCGCCGAACGGTTCGTCGGCCAGCAGCAGCTCCGGCTCGCGCACCAGCGACCTGGCCAGCGCCACCCGCTGCTGCTCCCCACCGGAAAGCTCACGCGGCCAAGCCTTCTCGCGTCCGGCCAGGCCGACCTCGGCGAGCGCGGCGCGCCCGCGCCCGGCCGCGTCGCGCCCGGTGAGGCCGAGCACCACGTTGTCGAGCACCCGGGCCCACGGCAGCAGCCGGGAATCCTGGAACACCACGGCGCGCTGGGTCGGCACGGTGAGTTCGCCGGAGCCGGGGACGTCGGCGTCGAGTTCGGCCAGCGCCCGCAGCAGCGTGCTCTTGCCCGACCCGCTGCGGCCGAGCAGCGCGACGAACTCGCCGCGCCGGATCTCGATGTCGATGCCGTCGAGCACGATCCGCTCGCCGAAGCCGCGGGTGAGCGCGCGGGTGCGCACCACGCTGCGGTCCTCGTCGGTCAGTCGCCCAGTGTCTGTCGCCATGCCAGCGCCTTCCGTTCCGCCGCCCGCACGGCGAGGTCGCCGAAGAGCCCGAGGAGTCCGTAGATCACCAGACCGACGACGATGACGTCGATCTGTCCGTAGGTGCGCGCCTGCGTCATCAGGTAGCCGATGCCGCTGGTCGCGTTGACCTGCTCGACCACGACCAGCGCCAGCCAGGAGATGGTCACCGCCAGTCGCAGTCCGAGGAAGAAGCCCGGCAGCGAGCCCGGCAGCGCGATCCGCCGCAGGAACCCCCACCGCGACAGCCCGACGGTCTCGGCGAGCTCCACGTAGCGGGCGTCGACGCTGCGCAGATAGGCGTGAGTGTTGATGTAGACCGGGATCAGCACGCTGGTCGTGATGACGATCAGCTTCATCTCCTCGCCGATGCCGAACCACACGATGAACAGCGGGATCAGCGCCAGCGTCGGGATGGCCCGTTTGATCTGCACCGGCCCGTCGACGATCGCCTCGCCGATCCGGCTCAGGCCGGCCACCAGCGCCAGCACGACGCCGATCAGCACACCGAGCCCGAGCCCGAGCGCGGCGCGCTGCAGCGAGGTCAGCAGGTTCGACTGCAGCCGGCCGTCGGCGATCAGGTCACCGGCGGTCTGCGCGACGGTCCACGGCGCGGGCAGGGTGTCCGGGTCGATCGCGCCGGTGGCCGAGCCGAGCACCCAGGCGCCGACGAGCAGGGCGGGACCGAGCGCGAAACCGAACGGGATGGGCTTGCCGGGTCCGAGCCTGCGGGTGCCCCGCCCGCGCGGCGCGAGTGCCGTGACCGGCGCCGGCGTGCTGCGAATCCGCCGCAGCACGCCGGCGTCGAGGGTGGCCATCAGCTCGCCGCCGGCGCGAACGCCGCCCCGCTGGCCGTGACCGCTTCGGTGACCGCCGCGTCGAAGCGCAGGTCGAAGCCGTCGGCCGCCTTGATCTTCTTCGGCAGCTCGCCGACGGCGTCGATCGCGTCGATGGTGGTCTGCTGCCGAGCGACCAGCTGCTGGTCCAGGTGCGGGAACGTGTAGGTGCCCAGCGATTCGACGATCCGCTTGGCGTCGTCGACGCTCACCTTCTGGCTGTCCACGTAGTACTTGGTCGCCCATTCCTCGCGGTGGGTGTTGGTCCACTGCCAGGCCCGCACGAACGCGCCGACGAGGGCGCGGGTGGCGGCGGCCTTGGCCGGATCCTGGACCACCGCGCGGCGCGCGTACAGGTAGGCCAGGCCGCTGTAGATCCCGGTCGTCTCCGAATCGGGGATCACCGAGGCGCCCTGGGTGCGCAGCAGCCGGGTCACGTTGGGCTCGATCAGCGGCGCGACGTCGACCTGACCGGTGCGCACGGCATCGAGGAACTCCGCGAGCTGCAGCCGGACCAGCTGCACGTCGGTGGGCTTCAGCCCCGCCTTGGTGAGCGCCTTGAGCACGGCCGCCTGCTGCGCGGTGCCCTCGGCGTAGGCGATCTTCTTGCCCTTCAGGTCGGTCAGCTTGCTGATCGAACGTCCCGGCGCGACAGCGAGTTTCAGCGCCTGCGGGTTGGTCTGATACGAGCCGACGATCGGCACGTCCTGCCCGGCGGCCAGCGCGTGGATCGGCGGCACGTCGCCCACCTGACCCACATCGGCCGCGCCGGCCCGGAAGGCCTCGAGAATGGCCGGGCCACCGACGAAGTTGGCGAATTCGATCTTGAACGGCAGCTTGTCCAGCTCACCGGACAGCCGCAGCGCGGACTGCAACCGCTCCTGCTGGTCGGCCACGACGAGCGTGGTGCCCGCGGGAACCTCGGTGGGCAGGGGCGCGTCCGGGGTGCCGACCGGTGCGTCGCTGCCGTTCGAGCATCCGCTCAGGCCGAGCGTCGCAACGGTGGCCACCGCGAGGAGCGCGGCGGTGGCGCGGCCTCGCAGGCCGGGCAGGAAGGTATTCGGTCGGTGCATAGTGGGATTGAATCAATCCGCGGTTTTCCCGAACAGCTTTAGCCTTACCGTGATCGGAACACCGGTGACACTCGCCGGTCCCCCGGCCGACCGCAGGCACCGAGTGCCAGGTTAGAGTTCGATCGTCCTCCCCGGCGGGTGCGGGAATCCGGTGCAACTCCGGAACGGTCGCGCCACTGTGATCGCCTCGCGGCGAAAGTCAGACCTCCCTCGCCGGGCACCCTCTGAAAGGGCCGCGCCTTGCCTCTGGAGAACCCGCGATGATCCGTGCCCGGACATCGCTCGCCTTCCCGCTGCTCGGGGCGCTGTTGCTGGCCGCCATGATCGGCGCCACCGGCTTCGGCGCCGAGATCGTCCCCGTGTCCGCGGTGCTCGACACCCTCGGCGCCCGCCTGACCGGGACCACCCCCACCGATCTCGGCATCGACACGATCGTCTGGCAGCTCCGGGTGCCCCGCACGGTCCTCGCCGCCGTGGTCGGCGCTGGTCTCGCGCTGGCGGGCGCGGCCATGCAGACGCTGGTGCGCAACCCGCTCGCCGACCCCTATCTGCTGGGCGTCTCCTCCGGCGCGGGCGTCGGCGCGGCCGCGGTGATCACCTCGGGATTGTTCGCGGGCGCGGGCATCTGGGCCCTCTCGGGTGGCGCGCTGGCCGGCGCGTTCGGCGCGGCCACCCTCGTCTTCCTGGTGGCCTTCGCCCAGGGCGGTCTCACCCCGCTGCGCCTGGTCCTCACCGGTACCGTGCTCGGCTCGGCCTTCGCCGCGTTCAGCAGCTATCTGGTGTTCCGCAGTACCGATCCCGCCGCCGCGCAATCGGTCCTGTTCTGGCTGCTCGGCAGCCTCGCGGGGGCGGATTGGACCACCCTCGCGCTCCCGCTGGTCGTCGTGGTGGTCGCGGGTGCCGTCCTGCTGGCCATCGCCGGGTGGCTCGACGCCCTCACCCTCGGCGCGACCACCGCGTCGTCGATCGGTGTTCCGGTGAAGGAACTGCGCATCGGATTGTTCGTCCTGCTGGCGGTGCTCGTCGGGGTGCTGGTCGCGGTGTCGGGTGGGATCGGTTTCGTCGGGCTGGTCGTCCCCCACGCCGCGCGCATGATCGTCGGCCCACGCCACCGCGCGCTGCTCCCCGCCTGCGCCCTGTGCGGCGCGCTGTTCCTCGTCGTCGCCGACGCCGCGACCCGGGTCCTGGTCCGCCCCACCGAGATCCCCGTCGGTGTCCTCACCGGCCTCATCGGCGCACCCACCTTCCTGCTCCTGATGGGCCGCCGCCGCTACCACTTCGGCACCTCGTGACGACGCACGAACACACTGCCCGCCCGGCACGGTCCGCCGACAGCGAGCACGCGGATCTCCGTGGCGCGACGCCTTCTGCGCAGCGGATCGATTCCGCCGGCACCGATCACGGCACCCATCGGTCCGACGCGCATGTCACGGTGACCGGTCCCGGCGCCGAGGCCAGTGCCCCCGTCGCCGCTCCCACCGCGACGGGCGATCCGGTCGACGCCCGGCCGAACGACGGCGAGCGCGGCGGTGGTGACGCAGGCACGGGCGACACCACCCGCTCGAACTCCGCGCGGCCCGGAGCGATTCGGGCCGCCGAGCTGACGTGTTCGATCGGCCGCCGAAACGTCCTCAGCGCCGTGGAATTCTCCATCGAGCCCGGCGAGACCGTAGGCATCGTCGGCCCCAACGGCAGCGGCAAGACCACGCTGCTGCGAACCCTGGCCGGTCTCCGCAAACCCGCACGCGGCCGAGTGCTCGTCGACGGCCGTGCGCTGCACGATCTCCGACCGCGACACCGGGCCACCGCGGTGGCGTTGGTGGCCCAAGACGAGAGCCCGCCCGCCGATATGCTCGTCGGCGAAGTCGTCGCCCTCGGACTCACCCCCTATCTGCCACCGTGGGGGCTCGGCACATCGGGCGAGCGTCAACAGGTGCTGGAAGCGCTGGCGGCAGTGGATCTTTCGGGATTCGCCGACCGCCCGGTGCAGCAGTTGTCGGGTGGCGAGCGGCAACGGGTGCTGCTGGCCCGCGCCCTGCTCCAGAACACCCCGGTCCTGCTGCTGGACGAGCCGACCAACCACCTCGACATCACCCACCAGCTCGAGCTCCTCGACCTGGTGCGCGGGCTGCGCCGCACCGTCGTCGCCGCCCTGCACGATCTGTCGCTGGCCGACCGCTACTGCGATCGGATCATCGTGCTGCACAACGGCATCGCCCGACCGCCCGCGCCGCCCGCCGAGGCGTTGACGCCCGCGGTCGTCGCCGAGGTGTTCGGCGTGGACGCCACCCGGGTCGCCCATCCGGTGACCGGCGAAGACCATCTGTTGATCACCCCGCGAAAGGCGCGCTGATGAAGAACACCGGCCGGATCCTGGCCACCGCCGCACTCGCCGCCGTCCTGGCGGCCTGCACCGGCACCTCGGCGGACACGGCGTCCACCATCACGGTGCGCAACTGCGGCAAGGACACCCGCTTCCCCGCACCCGCGCAGCGGCTGTTCGTCAACGACGGCAACCTGGTCTCGATGATCCTGGCGCTCGGCGCCCAGGACCAGGTGACCGCGGTGTCGAGCATCCAGCGCGACGCCGACACCCTGCGCAGGCACTACGGCGCCGACGTCGTCGACGGGCTGAAGTCCGTCGCCCCCGAGTACCCGTCGCGCGAGACCGTCCTCGCCCAGCGCCCGGACGTCATGGTCGCGGGCTGGAGCTACGGCTACGACGAGGCGAGCAACCTCACCCCCGCGGCACTCCAGAAGGACGGCGTGGCCGCCTACGTCCTCACCGAGAGCTGCCGCCAGCAGGACGGCGCGGCCGCCCGCGGCACCGTCGAACCCTGGACCGCGCTGCGCACCGACCTGACCGACCTGGGCGCCATCACCGGCCACCCCGACCGCGCCGCCGACGTCACCGCCGATCTCGACCGCAGGCTGGCCGCCCTCACCGCCGCCCCGAAGCCCGCGCAGGCCCCGACGGTCTTCCTCTTCGACAGCGGGACCGACACCATCTACTCCAGCGGCAAGTTCGGTGCGCCCCAGGCGATCCTCGAAGCGGCCGGCGCCCGCAATGTCCTCGACGACGTCGCCGACACCTGGACCAAGGTCTCGTGGGAGCGCTTGGCCGCCGCCGACCCGGACGCGATCATGTTCGTCGATTACCCCGGCCAGAGTTACGCGCAGAAGGTGGAGCTGCTGCGCGGCAAGCCGGGCATCAACGGGCTGCGCGCCGTCCGCGACAGCCGCTTCTTCAACCTGCCGTACGCGCTGTGGACCAGCGGCCCGCTCAATATCGACGCCGCCGAGCAGATCCGTAAGCAGCTCGAAGCCTGGAATCTCGTGCCCGCCTCCGACATCACACCGCGCGCCGACGACGCCGTGCGCTGAACCGACGCGTGTCCGGGCGCGGCCGATCAGCCGATCGCGCCGCGCTCGACCAGTGCGACCATCTTCGCGAGCGCCACTTCCCACGCCACCTCGTTGTCGGCGAGCGTCATCCCCGGCGGCACACCCTCGTGCAGCACCTCGAGATCGGTGCCGCCGTCGGCGTCGGCCAGCGTGAAGGTGATGGTCTGCGCGCCCGCCATATCCGGTATCTCGGTGACGAACTCCAGCACCTCCATCACCCGCTCCTCCGGGACCAGGCTCAGGAATCGCCCGTAGTAGGCATGGTGCTGCTGCTCCGTCGTCCCCGCCGCGGTGAGCTCGTCCTGGGTGACGGTGATCGAGAAGACCCCGCCCTCCTCCGGCTCGAACCGGTGCACTTCACTGACCATGCCGTCGGGCACCATCCAGGCCCGGACCGCCTCGGGGTCGATCAGCAGCTGATACACACTTCCGCGGGGCGCATTGATGTGCGTGCCGATCCTCGTGGTCGCCATAGCTCCACGGTAGTCCCCTGACCCGGCGAAAGGCTTGTGGACGCGAACGCAAAAAGGCCCTCCAGCAATGCTGGAGGGCCTTTCGCAATGATGTTCCGGCGGTGTCCTACTCTCCCACACCCTGTCGAGTGCAGTACCATCGGCGCAGGTGGCCTTAGCTTCCGGG
>NZ_JBHVWX010000018.1:0-65046 GCF_042882065.1 Nocardia sp. NPDC058244
GGGGGTATGAGAAGCGGAACCAATAATAATATTGGCACTGACATTCATCGACACACTATTGAGTTCTCAAAGAACACACGCACAAGCATCCACCCACAACATTTCGCAGGGGCTTCAGCAGGGCAAGGGTTCAAACTTTAGCGCGGGCGATCCACCGAAGCAAGTCCGGAAGACAGTGAGCCCGCACACATGATCAGTCAGGCGCTCATCGTCCTACCTCGTTTCCCTGTGCGATCCGCTAGCCTCGAGAGGCTCGGCGGTTCGGCACCGGGTCGGTGTCCGTGTCGCTCTGACTCGAATTAAGTTACGCAGCCGCGAACGCGAAGTCAAATCGCCTGGTAGACGCGGTGTTTCCCGAGGTTTTCGCACCTGACCGCGACCATTCGCCTGCGAGACCCGGCGGTCGAGCCGATGCCGGCGGCAACCCGCTTGTCGCGGCGATCCATTGGCAACTGATCATTCGTCCAGCTCTCGACGATCTTCGAAACTTCCCCCCACCTGCCGACATGACATGACACACGTAGACACCCCACCCCCTCCGAGATACAGTTTGCCGACGTTCAGCAATTTTCCAGTTAACGTCAGGGTGGAAGGAGGCCGAGGTGACGGAGGATCTCGACTCGGTCGAACGTCGCGCCTGGAGCGCGGTGGTCACCCTCGCGATGCGAGTGCCGAGCGCGCTCGACTCGCGGCTGCAACGCGAGTTCGGCGTGACCCATTTCGAGTACCGGGTCATGGCCCTGCTGCGGGAGGCGCCGGACCATCGGATGCAGCTGAGCCTGCTCGCGGCCCGCGGGCACGGGTCCATCTCCCGGCTCTCCCACGTGGTGTCCAAGCTGGAGCGGGTGGGCTGGGCCAAGCGGGCGGCGGCGGAATCGGGACGTGGCGTGGACGCGGTGCTCACCGAGACCGGGCTGGCCAAGGTGGCCGAGGCGACGCCGGAGTACCTGGTCGCGGTGCGCAGGCTGGTCCTCGACGGACTCGACGAGCCACAGAAGGCCGAGCTGGCCTCGCTGGGGGAACGGATCTCCGACCATCTGCTCGACACCCTCGGCGAGCCCGACGCCGGCGAACCGACCCTCGCCCGCTGACCTCCTACGACACGACGCCGCCCCGGTCGCTGACCGGGGCGGCGTTGTCGGTGGCGGGGATCAGGCGTTGTCGGGGCGCCAGGTGGCCACCGCCCAGATCACCACGACGCTGATGATGATGATCAGGATCGACCACCACGGGTAGTACGGCAGCCACAGGAAGTTCGCGATGATCGCGAGTGCGGCGATCACCATCGCCGCCACCCGTCCCCAGGTCTGACCGGCCAGCAGGCCGATCGCGACGATCACGGCGATCGCGCCCAGGACGATGTGCCACCAACCCCAGGCTGTCAGGTCGAACTGGTAGAGGTACTCGGGCCCGACGACGATCAGATCGTCGTTGGCGACAGCCGAGATACCTTCGAGGATCTGCAGGACACCGACCACGGCCAACAGAATGCCTGCGCCGATGGATGTTCCTGCCGCGATTCCCTCACGTACCGGGTGCTGATTCTGATCTGTCATCGCTCGGCCTTCCCGTCGGGTCAACGGATGTGCCACCACGGCACACGCCAACGGTAGAAACCCGACGGGGCCGCGCGCCTCACCCGTTGTGGGTGAACTCGCCTACCCGGCGGACCGGGCGCAATGTCTTGCCGAGATCGGTGCGCAGGGTGAACAACGTGTCCAGCAGGTAGTTCTGCCGGACCCGCCACGGACGGCGGTCGCCCTGCCGGGGGAACAGGGCGATCGAGCGCTGGATGTAGCCGGAGTTCAGGTCGAGCAGCGGGCGTTCGCTCAGCTTGCCCGTCGGCTCCGGGACGACGGCGGGCACCCCGGTCCGGTCGATGTGAGCGAGGACCTTGCAGACCAGGCGCGAGGTGAGATCGGCGCGCAGCGTCCACGAGGCGTTGGTGTAGCCGACGCAGATCGCGAAATTGGGCAGGCCGGTGAGCATCGCGCCCTGCCAGACGAACTGGTCCGACAGCGGGACCGGGGTGCCGTCCACCGAGGGCGCGATCCCGCCGAAGGCGAGCAGCCGCAGGCCGGTGGCGGTGACGATGATGTCGGCGGGCAGGACCTTGCCCGACGCGAGCTGGATGCCCTCGGGGACGAAGCGGTCGATCCGGTCGGTGACGACGGTCGCCTTGCCCTTCTTCATCGCCTTGAAGAAGTCGGCGTCGGGCGCGGCGCAGAGGCGCTGGTCCCAGGGGTCGTAGTCGGGGGTGAAGTGCTCGGCGACCAGCTTGTCGTCTTTGAGGATGCGGGAGGTGAGGCCGGTGAGCAGCTTGCGCGCGGCGGCGGGGCGGCGACGGCAGTACTGGTAGAAACCGATGTTGAACAGGATGTTCTTGGTCCGGATCAGCCGATGCGCGAGGTCGGCGGGCAGCGCTTCGCGGATCTTGTCGGCCTGCTTGTCGCGGCCGGGCACCGCGCTGATCCAGGTGGGGGTGCGCTGGAGCATGGTGACGTGCTCGGCCTCGCCGGCCAGCGAGGGCACCAGGGTGACCGCGGTCGCGCCGCTGCCGATGACGACCACCCGCTTGTCCCGCACGTCCAGATCGGTGGGCCAGAACTGCGGGTGCACGATGGTGCCGTCGAAGTCGGCGCGCCCGGTGAACTCGGGGGTGTGCGGCTGCAGATAGTCGTAGTAGCCGGCGCAGGCGTAGAGAAAACCGCAGGTCAGGGTGCTCAGTTCGGGGCCGTCGGGGCCCTCGTGGGCGATGGTGAGCTGCCAGCGCGCCTGCGCCGACGACCAGTCGGCACCGATCACCCGGGAACCGAAGCGGATGCGCCCGTCGATGCCGTTCTCCCGCGCCGTCTCGCGGATGTAGTCCAGGATCGCGGCGCCGTCGGCGATGGAGCGGGCCGCGCGCCAGGGCTTGAACGGGTAGCCCAGGGTGAACATGTCCGAGTCGGAGCGGATGCCCGGGTACCGGAACAGGTCCCAGGTACCGCCGAGATCGGCGCGGGCCTCGAGGATGGCGTAGCTGCGGTGCGGGTGTTCGGTCTGCAGCCGGTACGCGGCCCCGATGCCGGACAGTCCGGCGCCGACGATGACGACGTCGAGGTGTTCGGGGGCAACGGCGGAGTCGGTCATGGGGTCCAGTGTGCACCCTTCGCTATCCTCGATGCAGTGTCGATCTTTCGACGTGCGGGATGGTTGCTCGTCGGCGCACTGGTCATCGTGCTGGGTACGGCAATCGCCGGATGGCCCGTCTTCGTCAACCCGCAGCTGGACCCGCTGCGTCGCGCCGATGTGATCGTGGTGCTCGGCGGCACCCCCTACGAACGCTTCGACCTCGGCATCGAGCTCGCCGAGCGGGGCTACGCGCCCGAGGTGCTGATCTCGCAGTCCACCGGGGCCGACGACCCGATGATGGACAAGTACTGCGGCGGCCGATTCGCCTTCCGGGTCTCGTGTTTCCTGCCCGATCCGTGGACCACCGACGGCGAGGCGCGCGAAATCGTCCGGCGGGCAAAGATTTACGGCTGGCGCCACATCATCGTGGTGACGTTCACGCCGCACATCTCCCGCGCCCGCTACATCGTCGGCCGGTGTTTCGACGGCGAGATCACCATGGTCGCCAGTCCCACCGACACCGGGCTGGAATTCTGGGCGTGGATGTATGTGCGCCAATCCGCCGGGTACGTGCGGGCTTTCGTGAACCAGCATTGTGAGACCTCCGGAAATTCCGCGTCCCGGCTTCTAGAGTGACACCAAAGCGCGGCCGGGTGCCGGGCCGCGCGGGTGGCACGGGCGAGAGGACCGCCGATGCTGGTGGAGGATCTGCGCACCGTCGGCGACGACGCGCTGCGCGCCCAGATCTGCGTCATCGGCTCGGGCCCGGCCGGGCTGACGGTCGCCACCGAACTGGCCGCGGCGGGACTGCAGGTGCTGGTCCTGGAGAGCGGTGACCACGACATCGGTCCCACTGAAACAGAATTCGCCGCCATCGACAGCATCGGCGCGCCACGCCTGCCACCCGACCGGATCGCGGGGAGCCGGGTGCTCGGCGGCAGCTCGCGGGTCTGGGCCGGGCGCTGCGGCCTGCTCGACGATCTCGACTTCGCCACCCGGCCGTGGGTCCGCCGCTCGGGCTGGCCGATCGAGGCGACCGCGCTGCGCCCCTACGCCGACCGCGCCGCCGCGCACGCCGGACTCGGGCACGGCGGCGGGTTCACCGACGCCGAGTTCTGGTCGCTCGCCGGCCGTCCGGCACCCGCCGCCGGGCTCGACACCGCGTCCCTGCGCCCGTATTTCTGGCAGTTCAGCCGGGACCCGGTGAACCGGTTCGACAGTAAACGCTGGGGTCCCGCGGTGCGCGATGTCCTCGCGCCGACCGCGCGGGTGCTGGTGAACGCGACCGTCACCCATCTCGACACCGATGCCACCGGGGCGCATGTGAACTCGGTCGAGGTGACCGGCGCGGGCGGACGCGTGCGCACCGTGGAGGCGCGGCTGTTCGTGCTCGCGGCGGGCGGGATCGATACGCCACGGCTGCTGCTGGCCTCGCGGCGCACCGTCGCGGGCGGCATCGGGAACCGATACGACCAGGTGGGGCGCTATCTGATCGATCATCGCAGCGGCGTGGTCGGCGCCCTGTCCCCCGCCGCCGCGGGCGCGGCGCTGGCCCGGTTCGGCAAGTACGTGGTGCGGGGACCGCGCGGCAAGCACACCTACCTGCACGGGCTCGCCCTGTCTCCCGAGGTCCAGCGAGGGGAAGCGCTGCTCAACTGCGCGCTGTGGTTGCAGGAGGTCACCGCGCCCGACGATCCGTGGGACGCGGTGAAGCGGGTGCTCGGCGGACGGGGCCGCTGGCAGGACGGGCGGATCATGGTGTCGGACACCAGGCTGCTGCTGGCCGGCGCGCGGCGCAGGCTGATCGATGGGGTCGGGCTGCCGCATCGGCTGACCGGGGTCGAGGTGTGGGCGATGGTCGAGCAGGCACCCGATCCGGAGAGCCGCGTGCGGTTGTCGCAGCGCACCGACCCGGTGGGAATGCCGCTGCCCCAGGTGGATTGGCGCGTCGACGCGCGCGAGGACGCCACCGTGCGACGAGCGACGGCGCTGCTGGTGGCCGAGTTCGCGCGGCTCGGGCTGCCCGCGCCGGCGATCGTGCCCGCGGCCAGGGCGGGCAGTACCGAGCCGCTGGCGCTGGCCGACCGGGCGCATCCGAGCGGCACCACCAGGATGTCGGCCGATCCCCGGCACGGGGTGGTCGACCGGCACTGCCGGGTGCACGGCGTGGACAACCTCTATATCGCGGGCAGTTCGGTCTTCCCGACGAACGGGCATGTCAACCCGACGCTGACGGTGCTCGCGCTGGCCGTGCGCCTGGCCGACACCCTCCGCGAGGTTCTGCGCGCCCAGCGCTGATCCGGCCGCGACCCGGATTAGGCTGACCGGGTGCAGGACTCGTCTTCGACCATCCATCCGCACGAACCGCACGCGGAGGGACTCGCGTCGCGGTTGAACTGGCTGCGCGCCGGGGTGCTCGGCGCGAACGACGGCATCGTGTCCACCGCGGGTCTCGTCGTCGGCGTCGCCGCGACGACGAACAACACCCACACGATCCTCACCGCGGGCGTGGCCGGCCTGGTCGCGGGCGCGATCTCGATGGCCGCGGGCGAGTACGTGTCGGTCAGCACCCAGCGGGACTCGGAGAAGGCGCTGCTGGCCAAGGAGCGCCGGGAACTGGCCGAGGATCCCGCGGCGGAACTGGCCGAGCTGACCGGGATCTACGAGGCCAAGGGGCTCAGCCCGGCGACCGCCCGCACGGTGGCCGAGGAACTCACCGCCCACGACGCGTTCACCGCGCACGCCGAAGCCGAACTCCGACTCGATCCCACCGAGCTCACCAATCCGTGGGCCGCGGCGGGTTCGTCGGCGGTCGCGTTCACCTGTGGCGCGCTGCTGCCGCTGATCGCGATCGCGATCCCGCCCGCGCAGTGGCGGGTCCCGGTGACCTTCGCGGCGGTGCTGCTCGCCCTTGCCCTCACCGGATCGGTGAGCGCGCGGCTGGGCGGCAGCCACCGGGGCAAGGCGGTGCTGCGGGTGGTGCTCGGCGGCGCGCTGGCCATGGCGATCACCTACGCGATCGGCATGCTCACCGACACGCTGGGCGGTTGACGCCGGTCAGCGGGTCGGCCCGAGATCGAGCCTGCGGGTGACCCGGTCGACGACGTCGGGCGGCATGCCGGGTTCGCGGCGGGCGGCCTGGGCCTCGCGCCTGCCCGCCTCGAGGACGGCCGAGCGGACGGCCCGCAGCTGCGAGGCGAGTTTGCGTTCCTGATCGAGGGCGGCCTTGGCGTCGGCGTCGGCCGCCTCCGGGTCGGCCTTGGCCGAGAGGTGGCGCAGCGTGTCCTTGATGTCCTCGTAGACGTCGTCGGGCAGGCCGTCGCGGGCGGCGATCATCTTCAGCTCGGCGAGTTCGGCCCGCACCACCCTGGTCCACAGCTGCTGTTCGACCGCGCGTTCCTGGCGGGTGTCGGCGTGCACGCCGGTGATCCGCACGACCAGCGGCAGGGTGATGCCCTGCACGAGCAGGGTGAACAGGACGACGGCGAAGGCGACGAACAGGATCTCCGAGCGGGCCGGGAAATCCGCGCCGGAGTCGATGGTGAACGGCACGGCCAGCGCCAGCGCGACCGTGGCCACCCCGCGCATCCCCGCCCACCAGGTGACGATCACCTCGCGCCAGGTGAACGGCTCGTCGGTGTAGCGCCAGAGCCGGGTGCTCACCGCCCAGGTGACCAGCAACCAGGCCAACCGCAGCAGCACGACGACCGCGATCACCGCGACGGTGACCCCGGCCAGCGACGGCCAGCCGTGCCCGGTGGTCTCGATGACCACGCGCAGTTCCAGGCCGATCAGCGCGAACGCGAATCCGGTGATCAGCATTTCGGCGATGTCCCAGAACGCGTCGGCGACCAGGCGGTAGTCGCGGTCGCCGATCTCGGTCACCGCGTCGGTGAGGTACAGCGCGCACACCAGCACCGCGAGGACCGCGGAGCCCTCCCAGTGCTCGGCGACGCCGTAGGCGACGAACGGCAGCAGCAGGCTCAGGGCCACCTGGGCGGTCGCGTTGTCGAGGTATTTGGTGAGCTTGCTGCCCACCCAGCCGAGCACCAGGCCGACCACGAGACCGACCACCGCGGCCAGCACGAAGTCACCGAGGGCGTGCCACGGCGAGAACAGGCCGGTCACCACGGCCTGGATGCCGACGGTGTAGATGACGATCGCGGTGACGTCGTTGAACAGGCCCTCCCCGCCCAGGGTGACGATCAGCCGGCGGGGCAGGCCGAGTCTGCCCGCCATCGAGGTGGCGGCGACCGGGTCGGGCGGGGCGACCAGCGCGCCGAGCACCACGCCCGCCGCGACGGCGGTCGCCGGGTTCCAGGCGTGGAAGACCGCGGCCACCGCGACGGCGGTGACGATCACCAGCCCGACCGCGCGCAACGCGATGATCTGCCAGTTCTCGGCGAACTGCCGCCAGGAAGTGCGCCGGGCGGCGGCGTAGAGCAGCGGCGGGAGGACCAGCGGCAGGATCAGTTCGGGTGGGATGTTCAAGCTCGGGACGGCGGGGATCAGCGCGAGCAGACAGCCGAACACCGTCATCAGGATGGACGGCGCGATCCCCAGCCTGCCGCCGAGCGATTCGGCGAGCACCGTCACGAGCAGGATCACCAGAGTGAGTACCAACTGGTCCATAGCGGATCAGTCTCACCGACGGTGGCGACGGGCGGCGGCCGACCCGCCGCCCGTCACGGCAGCACGGCCGCGGCGGGCGGAACGAAGATCGGCGGCAGCGGGAACGGCAACTGGATGACCGGCGGGGGCGGGGGCGGCGGCGGGGGCGCCGGTTCGGGCGCCGGGATCGGCTCGGGTGCGGGCGGGGGCGGCGGCGGCGCGTAGACCGGCGGTTCGTACACCGGGGGCGGTTCGAACGCGGGCGGCGGCGCCTGGACCGGCGCCGGTTCGGGTGGCGGCGGCTCCGCGGGCGGCGGGGGCGGCGGTGCGGGGGCGGCGGGTACCGCGGCGTCGGGAGTGGTCATCGTGCACTGCCACTGACCGTCGGTCTCGACCCGCCAGTGGGCGACGATGCCGCCCGCCGAGCAGTTGCCGCCGACCCGGCGGGCCGGCCACGGTGGCGCGAAGGCGACTTCCTGGCCCGCTACCTCGGCGTCGACCGGCAGGCCGTTGGCGTCCGAGCCCATCGGATTGACGGTCGACGGATCGTTCTCGTCGCCCTGATTCGCCCGCAGCACCAGCCCGAGCGCCACCACCAGCGCCAGCAACGCGGCCAGCACCGCCGCGATCGCGATCACCCGGGTACTGCCTCCGGTCCCCTGGTCGGGATCCTCGCCGCCGTCTGCCATGGATCGCACCGCCTTCGCCCAGTGGACTCGGACTGCCTCGTCCAGCAGGCTACCGCACGGTTGCTCGAACCGGGCCCGGCTCGAGCCGACTACCACTGGCCAGGGAGTATACCTATATTCAGTGGTTGCCGGATGTTTACCTGATCGCGACCCTGACCTTCACCGCATCGGCGTCGGTGTTGTGCAACGCCTGCGCGATAAGTGTGCTGAGGTCGATCTGCGGGCCCGTCGCGGTGATCGACTCGGTGAGCGGACGCAGTCCGGGCAGCAGCGCCGAGAGCTCGGGGCCGAGCTCGTTCAGCTTGGCGGTGAGCTGCTGGAGGAACGGCACCAGGCCGCCGTCGCGCAGGTACATCTCCGGGTCACCGCCCGCCGCGCTGACCCGCCCGACCGACTCGACGAACTCGTCGATGACCTGACTCAGCCGCACGAAGGCGGGCGCGGCGGCCGAGGTGGCCGGTCCGGCCCAGCCGATGTCGCCGGAGACGTACTCGAAGTTGTTCTGCAGCTCGGCGATCGCGGGCGCCCGGCTCATGATGGCCGCGGCGAGCAGGTCGCCCGCCCTGGCCAGCTCCGGGATGACGTTCTCCGTACCGGTCATCGCCTGCCCGAGCGTGTCGACGAGCGATCCGACGACCGCCGGGTCGAGCTGCTCGACGGTCTTGGTGACCAGCCGCGCGACCTCGGGGATCGACATCGGCGTGCGCACGTTCTCCCCGGACAGCCGCTGGCCGTCGGTCAGATACGGCCCGTCCGCGCTGCGCGGCACGAACTGCACGTACGGCTCCCCCAGCGAGGACAGGTGCTCGATGGTGACGATGCTGCTCATCGGCACCTTGTTCGCGGCGCCGAACTCGAAGCCGACCCGCACGCCACCGGTGGCCGAGGTTTCGACCGCGGTGACCTTGCCGATCTCGATGCCGGTCAGCAGGATCGGCGAGCCGACGCTGAGGCCACCGGAGTTCGCCAGTTCGATCGAGGCCTCGGTGTAGTCGGCGAACGGGTCGACCCGCACCACCCCGAAGGTCAGGTAGCTCGCACCGAGCACGGTGATGGCGGCGATGCCGCCCAGCGAGGCGAGGGCACCGATCTTCATCGCACCATTCCGATCATCCGCAGCGCGGTCACGATCTGCTCCACCTGCTCCTGTTCGGCGACCCGCACGCCGGTGACGTTCACCTTCGGGCCGCGTTCGGCGAAGGGAATCACCTTGTCGCGCAACAGCGCGGTCAGCAGGGCCATGTTCGTCGACGAGCGCAGATCGGCGGAGCCGCCGGTGGCCAGCGGCAGGAACGCCGTCGCCGCCGCGTCGCCCGCGTTCGCGATGGGCGCCAGCCAGGTCAGCGAGGAGCCGACCGGGCCGAGTGCCAGGAAGATGGCCATGGTCTCGGCGATCGAGTCCTGGGTGCCCGAGAGTGCCCGCACGGCTTCGGGACTCAGGATGTGGGTGAGCTCGGCGTCGATGCCGACCATGATCTCGGCATTGGCGGCCAGGCCATTGACCAGCAGGTCGACCTGGTCCAGATGCGCGGCCAGATCGGCGGCGTCGGCACCCATCACCGCCGAGATCCGCGCGGTCTCCTTGGGATCGGCGGGCATCACCGAGTTGACCCGGCCGATCATCTCCTGCAGCTGACCGATCGCGCCGCCCTGCACGAACAGCGCCATGGTGGCCATCGTGTCTTCCAGCTGCACCGGCGGTTTCGTGCGTTCGATCGGAATGGTGCCGCCGTCGCGCAGCAGCGTGCCGAAGCCGTCCTTCGGGGTGGTAAGCGCGACGTGGATGTCGCCGAGGATGGTGTCCTGGCGCAGTTCGGCGATGGTGGTGGTCGGCAGCCGGACGGAGTCGAGGATGTCGGCCTCGACGACGACATACCCCCCGCGACCGGCGGGCGCGTCGGCGGGCTGGATCACCCGGACGGTGTCGACGGTGCCGATCTCGGCGCCGTTGGCGATCACCTTCGACTTGGCGGGCAGGTTCAGCGCGCTGCTGAACTCGATCTGCACGCGATAGGTCGGGCCGGCGACGGTGGAGCCGGGCACCGGCACCTCGGCCGGGTCGAAACCGCAGCCGCCGGCCGCGAGACCGGCCGCTACCACCAGCGCGATCATGGTGCGCCGCAGTGTCTTACGCGAGTTCATCGGGCACCTGCCATTCCCAGCACGACCTGCACGAGGTTCACATCGGTCAGGCCCTGCGCCGGATCGGCGCACTGCCCGGGGAGCAGCGCGTTCACCGCGGCGCAGACCTGGTCGGCCTCGCCGCCGGGCAGCGCCACCTTCGGCGCGGCGTAGGTGATCGCGGTGCCGCCCGCGGCGCTCTGGAAGGCCGAGGTCAGCGCGGGCATCTTCAGCACCACCTCGCGCAGCGATCCGACGTTGGCGCGCAACAACTTCACCAGCGGGACGGCGCCGTCGAGGGCGCCGATCAGCGGGTCACCGAGGATGGTGGTGACGTCGTTGAGCATCGGCAGCAGCTCGCGCAGGCCGTCGAACAGCGTGGTCGCGGGGCCGAGCAGGTCGTCGGAGGCCTGGTTGAGCAGCGGTGCCAGCCGGACCAGCATCGTTTGCAGGTCACCCCAGTTGGCGGCGACCCGGTTCGAGACCGAGGCGAACGCGTCGAACAGACCGGCCAGGTGGCCGATGTCGGCGTCGGGCTTGTTCATCGCCGAGCCGAGCTTGTGCACCAGTTCGTTGACGGTCGGGCCGACGCCCTCGGTCGCGCGGTCCAGCGAGGACAGCCCGTCCACGAGCGCGCTCGGCTGCCCGGCCTCGACGCCGGAGAGCTCTTCGGACAGGCTCGCCAGCGCGGTCAGCGTCTCGGTGATGGACTTGGGCGTCAGCGTCTTGGTGATGCAGCCACCGGTGAACTTCGTGGTGTCCTTGCCGCTGGACAGCACGGCCAGATTGCGGTCGGCGGCAACGGAATACGCGACGGTGGTCGCGGAAGCGTCGGCGTAGACCGGATGGTCGGCGTCGACCTCGAACTCGACGCGCACCTTGGCGCCCTCGTTGCGCACCGCGGTCACCTCGCCGACGTCGATGCCGCGCATCGTGACGTGGTTGCCTGGGTACAGCCCGATCGCGTCGGGCATGAGCGCGCAATAGGATTCGGTCTTCTTCAGCGGATCGAAGGTGACGAAGTAGCCGGCGATCACCAGCACCGCCAGCACGCCGACCCCGGCGATCGACATGAAAGCCTGGGATCCGAGCAGTCGTTTCAGCATCAGCACGCCTTCCCCGGCAGCGGCACGCAGACGCGCGCGCCGGACTGGTCGACCACGACGCCCGCGTCCGGGGTCACCAGCTGCGACAGCTTGGTCTGCAGGTCGTGCACGGTCCCCAGGACCGGCTCGAACCCGCCTTCGAGCTGCTGCAGTCGCGGCAGCGCGTCGGCCAGTGCCTGGGCCTGCGGTTTCAGCGTGGAATCCCAGCTGGGCGCGAGCCCGGCGAGCCGATTCACCACCGAGACCAGCAGCCGGACCGCCTCGGCCAGTTCGGCCTTCTTGCTCAGCAGCACGTCCTCGAGCATGTTCACGTTGTCCATGAGCCGACCCAGATCGGACTTGGCGCCGTCGTACATGGAGATGTACTCGTCGAGGATCGCGATCGACTTCGACACCTGCGAGCGCTGCCGGTCGAGCATGTCGACGTATTTGCCGACGGTGTCGAGGGTCGAGCGCAGTGCCTCCGGGGAGGCCGCGATCGCGGTGTTGGCGGCGGCCAGGTTCTTGCGCACGGTGTCGCCGTCGACGGCGGCCAGCGGCGTGGTGGCGTCCTGGAAGGTCTCGATCAGGCTGTAGGGCAGGCGGATTCGATCGGCCGGGATCGGCTGTTCACCCAGCGGTCGCGAACCGGCCGGGTAGAGCGCGACGTAGTGGCCGCCGACGACGGTGAGCATGCGCACGTCGAGGGAGGTCTGGTCGCCGACGAAGACGTCGGAGTCGACGGTGAACTCCATCAGCACCTTGTCCGGCTTCAGTTCGAGCGAGACGACGCTGCCGACCGAGATACCGGCCAGGCGTACGTCGTCGCCCTCGCGCACGGACTGCGCCTCGCTCAGCTCGGCGGTGTAGGTGTGCTTGCCCAGCGGCACCACGTAGATCACCGCGGCGCCGATCATGAACAGCACCACCAGGCTCAGGCCGATGATGCCCATCCGCAGTTCGCGGGCGCGCTTGCCCGCCTCGTCCAGGATCGGGCGATCACCGGCGAAGAACTTCAGGCGTTGCATACCGTCACCTTCTGTCCGGCGATCAGCACCTGCAGCGGCGCGGGCACCTGGGCGGCGCCGTTGCTGCAGTGCGGCGTGAAGTCGGCGAAATCGCGGGACAGCGACGCGTCGACCGTGGCGAGCAGCCCGGGCAGCCGCCCGAAGACCGCGACCGCCTCCTGCGGGTCGGGGAACAGGCCGCGGATCATCGCGTCGACCTCGGCGCTGCCGCCCTCGACGAGGCCGAGCGAGGCCAGCAGCCGGTCGACCGGGGCGAGCACCGACGGCGCGGTCATCGCGAACTGCGCGACACCGCCGATATTGCGCTGCATCGCCTCGAAGATGTCGGTGAGCCGGGCCAGCAGCGGCAGCAGGTAGCCGACGCGGCCGCCGTGCCGGTCGCCCAGCGTCGACAGGTTGCGGATCAGGGTGTCGATGACCTGCTGGCGGTCCTCGGCGTAGCTCGCGAGCTGGTCGATCGCGGTCAGCGCGGGGCCGAGGCCGCTGCCGTCACCCTCGATGACGGCGAGCATGCTCGCGGTGAACTGGTTGATCGCCTCCGGCGAGAGCGTCGCCAGCACCGGCTTCAGGCCGCTGAACAGGCTGGTCACGTCGAACGACGGGACGGTCATGTGCGCGCCGATCCGGGCGTCGGCGGCGATCCGCGTGCCCGGGTTGGGCGCCTGCTGCAGGTCGATGTAGCGCTGGCCGGTCAGGTTCTGGTAGCGGATGGCCAGCTTGCTGTTGTCGTAGATCGGGGTGTCGGTCTTGACCGTCAGGTGGACTTTGGCCTTGTCGCCCTCGAGGCTGATCTTCTCGATCTTGCCGACCTGCACGCCGAACATCCGCACGTCGTTGCCGACCTTGAGGCCGTTGGCGTCGGTGAACAGCGCGTCGTGGGCCTCGGTGTCACCGGAGACCGGGCGCTTGATCAGGGTGAAGACGAGTCCGAGCACGGCCAGCATGACCAGCGAGAACACGCCGAGTCGCAGTGCGACACCGCGAATCTTCATCACGCACCGGCCTTTCCGAACAGCGGCACCGCGATGGCGGGCACGCCGCTGAGCTCGACGTCGAGGTTGAGCACCGGGCCGTTCGGGCCGTCGGGCATGGCGCCGCGCAGGTTGGTCAGCAGGGCCTGCAGGTCGGCGCCGGTCTGCCGCGCGTTCGGCGACATCTGGGCCAGCGCGAACAGCATCGGCGCGAGCATGTCGGTGGTCTCGGCGAAGTGGCCGCCCGCGGTGGTCAGCGTGGTGGTCAGGGCGGGCAGGATGCTGCCGCCGATCACGCCGACGCCGATGTCGTAGCGGTCCTTGTCGACCTGGGTCACCTTGATGTCGCTGAGCTTGTCGATCACCTGCATGGTGGCGCCGGCGAACTGGCCGCCGCCGTCGAAGGCGGGGCCGAGCTTGCCGAACAGCTCCGAGGGCGACACGTCCTGGTTGTCGGCGATGGTCTTCGCCATCGTGATCAGCGCCTGGACCAGCGGGGTGAAGGCCTTGAAGTCGGCGGCCAGCTGGGAGATGACCGTGGCCATCTGCGGGCTGGTCACCGTCATGCCGACCTGCGAGAGGCTGCGCAGGATCGCGCTCATCGTCGCGTCGTAGACCCGCGCGGAGTTGGCCCCGGTCAGGTCGAGCACCGCGCCGGCGCGCAGCGGCGCGCCGCCGGTGCCGCGGCGCAGCTCCAGCTCGGCGATGCCGAACAGGTTGGTCGGGGCGTAGTCGACGGCGAGACTGTCGTCGATGCCGTGCAGGCGGTCGGCGTCGAGCAGCAGCGAGATCCGCTGGGTGCCGCGCTCGCCGGGGGTCACCTCGGCGACCTCGCCGACGGTGACGCCGTCGATGCGGACCTGGCTGCCCGCGCTGATGCCGTCACCGAGGTGTTCGGTGTGCAGCGCGATCCGCAGGCCCTCTTCGGTCTTCAGCGTGCGGTAGCAGACCGTGGCGAGCACGACCGCGGCGATGAGGCCGAGGATGATCGCGCCGGTCAGCCGCGCGGTGCGCCGATCGGCGGCGACGCCGGGCATTCCGTAGTTAGGCACTAGCTCACCCCGTAAAACTGATCGCCGAGTTGAAGCCCCAGAGCACGATCGACAGCACCATGTCGATGGCGACGATGGCCACCGAGCTGGCGCGCACCGCGCGACCGGAGGCGATGCCGACGCCCTCGGGGCCGCCGGTGGCGAAGAACCCGAAGTAGCTGTGCACCAGGATCACCACCGTGCCGAACACGGCCACCTTGATGACGGCGGCGATCATGTCGAACCCGGAGATGAACTGGAAGAAGTAGTGGTCGTAGACGCCGGCCGACTGGCCGTAGACCATCGTGAGCAGGCCGCGGCAGGCGCCGTAGGACAGGATCAGCGCGATCAGGAAGGTCGGCACGATGGCGATCGCGCCCGCGATGACGCGGGTGGTCACCACGAACGGCACCGAGCGCAGGCCCAGCGCCTCGATCGCGTCGATCTCCTCGGAGATGCGCATCGAGCCGATCTCGGCGGTGATCCGGCAGCCCGCCTGGGCGGCGAAGCCGATGGCCGCCGCGATCGGGGCCAGCTCACGGGTGGTGGCGTAGGCCGAGATCACGCCGGTCACCGGGCCCATGCCGAGCATGTCGAGGGAGGCGAAGGATTCGACGCCGACCGAGGCGCCCATCACCAGGCCGAGCACGATCATCATCGGGACGGTGCCGCCGCCGACGATGATCGACCCGCGACCCCAGGTCATGTCGGTGACCGCGCGCAGCGTCTCGTCCCGGTAGCGGCGCAGCGTCAGCGGCACCGAGGACAGCACCTGCCAGACGAACACCGCGACGAAGCCGAGCGATTCGCCCGCCGAGCCGATCCGCTTGCCGAGCCGGGCCGGCTTGCGCAGCCAGTGCAGGGAGGTGGGGATATAGGAGGAGGCAGCCATCACGCCAGCTTCGTCGGCAGGAACATGGCGCTGATCTGGGTGGCCAGTAGGTTCACGATCGCGATCGAGACCACCGAGAGCACCACGGCCGCGTTCACCGCGTCGGCGACACCGCGCGGACCGCCCTTGGCCTCCAGCCCGCGCTGGCAGGAGATGACGACGACCAGGAAGCCGAAGATCAGCGCCTTGAGCAGCGACACCCACACGTCACCGGCGGTGGCGAAGGAACCGAAGGTCGACCAATAGCTGCCCGGGGTCACGCCCTGGCCGCCGACGGCGACCGCGTACCCGGCGAGCACGCCGACGAAGATGATCAGCACGTTGAGCATCGGCGCGACGATGAGCATCGCCATCATGCGCGGGATGACGAGCCGGTGCACCGGGCTGATGCCCATGGTGTTGAGCGCGTCGATCTCCTCACGGATGGTGCGCGCGCCGAGGTCGGCGGCGATCGCGGCCGCGCCGGCGCCGCCGAGCAGGAAGCCGGTGGCGATGGGCGCGCCCTGCTTGATCACGCCGAGACCGCCGGTCGCGCCGAGCATGGAGTCGGCGCCGAGGCTGTGGATCAGGTTGCCGACCTGGATCGAGACGATCACGCCGAACGGGATGGCCATCAGGATCGCGGGGATCGCGGTGACCGTGATCAGCCGCCAGGCCTGGACGAGGGTCTCGCGCCACTGGAAATGTCCGCGGGCGATATCGGCGACGGTGCCGGTGACCGACTCCTGCGCGAGGTCGACCGCGCGCCCGAAGGTCCGCAACGACGACACGACCGTGTCGGTGAAGTTCTTGCGGACGATCTGGGTGGCGGAATCCGGCTTCGCGGAATGCAGATCGGTGGACATCAGCGATGCCCCCGGCCCGCTCGCGAAGCGCGGAGCATGGTGATTTTCATACCGCACTCTCTGGCTTCGGCGTCGGTGCCAACTCCAGCAAGCTAGCCGGTACTCTGCGTCACAACAAAATTTCGGGGTGGTGACCCTCGTCGCTTTTTCGCGGTTTCAATGACAGATCACCACCCCCTGTGATCCGCAACACCTCAGCTACGGGCTTGCGGCCAGGAACACAAAAGCGGCGAACAACGCCAGGTGAACGCCACTGTGCAGGAGGGTCGCGCGGCCGGGAACGATGGTCAGCGTGCTCACCACGACGGTCAGCGCGAGCAACACCATCTGGGTGGCGCCGAGGCCGAGCACCAGCGGCCCGCTCAGCCAGATCGTGGACAGGGCGATCACCGGAATGGTGAGGCCGATGCTGGCCATGGCCGAGCCCAGTGCCAGGTTCAGGCCGATCTGCACCTGGTTGCGGCGCGCGGAGTTGACCGCGGCCAGCGTCTCCGGCAGCAGCACCAGCATCGCGATCACCACGCCGACCGCCGACTGCGGCAACCCGGCCGAGGCCACGCCCGCCTCCAGCGCGGGCGAGACCACCTTGGCCAGGCCGACCACACAGACCAGCGCGAGCACCAGCATGCCCAGGCTGATCAGCGCTTCCCGGTTGGACGGCGAGTGGTCGTGGATATCGGCGTCGTCGACCGCGCCGCCGTCCTCCACCGGCAGGAAGTCGTCGGGGTGGCGCACCGTCTGCACCATCACGAAAAGCAAATACAGCGCCAGCGAGGCGACCGCGGCGAAGGCCAGCTGCGCGGGTGAGAACTCCGGGCCCGGCTTGCTGGTGGTGAAGGTCGGCAGCACCAGGCTCAGCGTCGCCAGGGTGGCGACCGTGGCCAGCGCGGCACCGGTGCCCTCGGAGTTGAACACCGCGACCCGCCTGCGCAGCGCGCCGACGAGCAGGACCAGGCCGAAGATGCCGTTACAGGTGATCATCACCGCGGCGAAGACGGTATCGCGGGCCAGCGAGGCCGCCTTGTCGCCACCGGAGATCATCATCGTCACGATCAGCGCCACCTCGATCACGGTGACGGCCACGGCCAGCACGAGCGAGCCGAACGGTTCGCCGACCCGATGCGCGACCACCTCCGCGTGATAGACCGCGGCCAGTACCGCGCCGACCAGCGCGGCGCTGACCACCGCCACCACGAGTCCAGGCACGTCGCGCCCCCAGGTGACGGCGAGTACGAGCGCGGCGAGTATCGGGACTAAGAGGGTCCATCTGGTCGTCAACGCGGCAATCATGGCCTCCATCGTTCCAGCCGCGCCGGAGTGCGCCGGGATACGCGGCCGCGAAAGATCCGCCGATGGATTCCCCGGGACCGCCTCGATGGGGAACAATTCAGCCCGTGCGGACCCAGTTCACCCTCGAGCTCGTTGCCCTGTCCAACGATCTCACCCTGATGTCGCGCTTGGCCCATGATGCGACCGAGCGAGTCACCGAGGCGCTGGCAGGCGCCGACCTGACCGCCGCCTACGAGGTCTTCGCGCTCGACGAGCAGCTCCAGCAGATGTTCGCCGCCTGCGAGAGCCGCACCATGGCCCTGCTCGCGTTGCAGGCGCCCGTCGCCCGCGACCTACGGCACGTGGTGACCGCGATCCAGATCGCCGGGGAGCTCTCGCGGATCGGCAGGCGCACCGAGACCGCGGGGCAGTACGTGTACCGCGCGCATCCGCGCGCCGTCGCGCCGGAGCCGGTCGTCGCCGAGCTGGTGGCGATGGGCATGCTCGCCGCGGAAAGCGTTGCGCGGGTGAGCGCGTCGGTCGCGACCGGCCGCTTCACCGAGGACGACGGCACCGCGGCCGCCACCATGGAGACACGTTGCGGGCAGCTGCGCACGGTGCTGACCACGGCGGAGATCGGCGTCGGCACCGGCCCGGCGATCGATCTGGCGTTGCTGGGCAGCCAGTTCCAACGCTGCGTCGACCACGCCGCCCGCATCGCCCGCCTGATCCGCTTCCTGGACACCGGGATTCCGCCGGAGACCGGCACCCTGCCCGACTGATCCGCTCAGTCGAGCAGCGGAAACCGGCCCGAGCCGAGCAATCCGGTGATCGCCGCGATCTTCTCCCGCGGCGCCGCGTAATCCGGGTGCGCGGTCAGCACCGCCGCCGCGTCCCGCAGGTCACGCAGCTGCGCCGCCGCCTCCGCGACCGTCCGGCCACCCGGCCGCACCGCGTGTTTCGTGTAGACCGGGCGCGCTGGATCGATCCGCCCGAGCTCTCCCGCGCGGGTCACCCGCCGCGCGCACCGGCACGGCGCCGCCGGATTCGCCAGCCCGCACGCGCTGCGCAGGAAGGCGCCGAGCCGCTGTTTGGCCCGCTCCCAGCGCTTCTGGTACGCGGCCGGGGTGATGTCGAGCACCCAGGCCGCCTCGGCCACCGAGAGGTCGAACACCTCACCGAGGACGAAGGCGATCCGCTCGTCCCGGCTCAGGCATTGCAGGACCGCCTGGGTACAGCTGAGCCGGACCTCCTCGGCGAGCAGGGTGGCCTCGGGACCGCGATAGTCCTCGGTGGCCAGCCCGTCGAGCAGACTCGCGCCGAACTCGTCGAGGCCCACCTGGTCGCGCTCGACCGCCGAACGCCGGTGCTGGGAGATCAGATAGTTCGCCCCGACCCGATAGGCCCAGGTGCGCAGGGCGGCCTCGCCGCGCCAGGTGGACAACCGCGTGACCACCCGGATCAGGATCTCCTGCACCGCGTCCTCGGCGTCGGCGGGACGGCCGGTCATCCGCAGCGCCAGGCGGTACAGGGGATCCTGCAGGTGCGCGATCACCTCGCCCAGCGCCGCCCGGTCACCCGCGACGGCGCGGGCGACCAGTGCGGCCTCGTCGGTCTCCATGCCGACATTGTCGCCGGTCACGCCAGTAGCCCGTGCCGATCGAGCCAGCCCGCAACGGATTTCGCGATGGCCACCGGCTGATCCTCCGGCGCGTGGTGCGAGCCCCGCCCCACCGATTCCACCTCGAGGTCGGCGAAGGTGGCGGCCGCCCAAGCGATCACCTCGGCGCTGCCGAGGCCGACGGCGGGCTCGACCGTCATCAGCAGCTTGGGCACACCCGCGCTCGCCGCCATCCACGCGCCGTAGGCGTCCACCCTGGCCACGACGTCGGCGGGCTCGCCGTCGAGCGGGAACTCCCTGGCCCAGGCCAGCATCGGCGCCCGCGAGGCCGGAGTGGGATAGGGGGCGCGGTAGGCGTCGAGGTCGGCCTCGGTGAGCGCGGGGACCAGGGTCGGCAGGTTGTATTCGATGAACTTGTTCTCCGCGAGCACCGCCTGTTCGCCCGCGGGCGACCGGAACAGCCGGAACATCTCGGCCGAGCGGGCGGGCAGTTCCGACCAGCGCAGCGGGCGCAGGAAGGTCTCGATCACCGCGATCCCGGCGACCCGGCCGGGATGCCGGGCGGCGAAGTCCATGGCCAGGGTGCCGCCCCAGTCGTGGCCGACCAGGATCGGATCGGTCAGGTCGAGCGCGTCGAACCAGGCGTCGAGGTAGCGGGCGTGATCGTCGAGGCGGTAGGCGATCTCGGGTTTTCCGGAGGCGCCCATCCCGATCAGGTCGGGGGCCAGGCAGCGGGCGTGCTCGCGGACCACCGGCAGCACGTCGCGCCACAGGTAGGAGCTGGTGGGGTTGCCGTGCAGGAAGACGACGGGTCGGGTGTCGGCACCCGCGTCGCTGTAGGAGATGAACGAGTCGATGACGTCGACGGTCGGCATGGCCGGTTCCTTTCGCTGAATGATCCTTCCCCCGGTTGGACGCGCGGAACCGGCCGCCGCCGACACGGATTCCCCGTGACGTGCGTCACTCCGGGTTTACGGCACTCCACCGCAGTTCACCACCATCGATAGGCGAACGCTATTGAGCCGCAATTCCTTTGCGGTGTCGTGTGCCGAACGTCATAGCCGACAATCGGATACGACACCCGGCGCGGCCGTTAGGTTGTGCCGGTTCATTTTCGACGAAGGCATGTGGGTGGTACGGGCATGAAATGGTCATCGATCAGCAGCTCTCCGCTGGGCAAGGCGCTGCTGGCGCTGGCCGCGGCGGTGATCGTCGGCGTCGTGCTCACCGTGGCCAACTCGATGCTGGACAAGGTGAGTCCCACCGCGCCGGGGCCCGGTCCGGCGAGCGCGGCGACGGTGTCGGGCAAGGAGATCGGCGATCTGGTCGGCAAACTCGTTGTCGCCAAGGAAGGCCCGATGACGGGCTACACCAGGGAGAAGTTCCCGCACTGGGACACCAACAAGCCCGAGCACGGCTTCGGCGGCGACCTGGCGCAGTACCCCAAGTGCACCAGCCGCGACGTGATGATGCTGCGCGACGCGACCGGCAAGGTCACCCTCGACCCGAAGACCTGCGAGCTGACGATCCCCGCGGGCGCCGGCTGGCAGGACCACTACGGCTTCGTGGACAAGAAGACCGGCGAGCTCGGGCCGTACAAGTTCATCACCGACCCGGCCAAGGTCGACGCCGAGCACATCGTGGCGCTGGCCGAGGCGTGGCGGTCCGGCGCCGCCGACCGCGACGAGGACACCCGCCGCCGCATCGCCAACGACTCGATGAACCTGGTCGCCGCCGATCCCTCGGCCAACCGGTCCAAGGGTGACCAGGACCCGGCGAACTACCTACCGCCCGGCAATTTCCGGTGTGCCTATATCGAGCATTACGTCAAGGTCAAGATAAAGTACGCCCTGACCGTTGATACCGCCGAGCACACCGCGTTGCGCACCGCAGTCGACGACTGCCTCCGCCGAGGAGAGTTCAAATAAGCGAGACGATCGAGATCACCGCCGAGAGCGCCGTCATGACCGAAGAGGAAGGGACGGTGTCCGGCGAGCTCGACGTCATGCTCGACGACGCGGGCAAGGGCCTCGTCCGCTACCGCGGTACCGATACCTGGTACACCATCGGCAACATCGACTGCGAACCCCCACGCGTGTGGGACACCGTCGCCGACCTGGTGAAGGCGATCAAGAAGGTCGCGGGCACCCGCGACGTGACGGGGAACACGGTCGTCTTCGAAGCATGAGGCCGGAGCTGGCAATCTGGTAGCTATGCCGATCGCCTCCCGCCGACCCCCGCCCGACGACCTCGCCTGGTCGGTCCTCGGCCGACGGCCACCGCTGGCCGCGGCCCTGCTCGCGACCGCCGCCGTGCTGCTGGCCGTGCTCACCTGGCAGGTCAACAACGACGCGGGGATCATCCGGATCGATCCACGCGTGCTGGAGTGGATGATCGCGCACCGCGGCGAACCGCTGACCTCGATCGCCCGGGTGATCACCGATCTGGGCGACACCCAGTCGATGACCATCCTGGCGGCCGTCACGGTCGCCTGGTTCGCCTGGCGGCGCGAGTGGGCGACCGCCGCGCTGGTCGCCGTGACCTCGGTGGGCGCCGGGGTGCTGGTGGTGGTGATCAAGCAGCTGGTCGGCAGGCACCGGCCGCCGGAGGTCACCCGCCTGGTCGCCGAACCGAGCCTGTCCTATCCGTCCGGGCACACGCTCGGCACGACGGTCGTGGTCGGCATCGTCGCGATCACCGTGATCCCGACGGTGCGCAGGCGCTGGGTCCGCTGGGTGGCGACGGTGGTCGCGGTGCTGTTCCCGATCGCGGTCGGGCTGTCGCGGATCTATCTGGGCGTGCACTGGTGCACCGATGTGCTGGCCGGTTGGCTGTTCGGGCTGGCCTGGCTGGTCCTGTGCGTCACCGTGTTCTGTCTGCTGCACCGCTCCCCCGCCGATCAGCCCACCGTCACCACCGCCGTGCCCGAACGCAGGTAGCGAGGGGCTCTCATCGCGACCCCTCGATGAACTGGTGGTCGGTGACCACGCGGCCGTCGCCGTCGAGGGCGAGCAGGTCGAAGCCGCCGCCCTGGGGTGTGCCGTCGTCGCGGCGGTTCATCGTCCAGGCGACGCCGACCGTGCCCGCCGGGAGTTCGACGGCCGGGCCCGCCGCCGCGAACACGAATTCGCCGTCGGCCAGGAACATCTCGTAGGCGCGGGTGACCCGGCGGTCGAGCGCGTCGTGGCCGTGCACCGCGAGCGGCGGCGCCGCGATCGCGAGACAGGGCCGGTCCCAGCCGGGCCGGACGATGGTGGTGCGGCTGGCCGAATCGCTGGAACTGACGCTGCGCGATCGCAACAATCTCCTGCTGGCGGCGGGTTTCGCGCCGGTGTTTCCCGAAAGCGATCTGGCCGCACCGGAATTGGCGCCGGTGCGGGAAGCGCTCACCGCCGTCCTCGACGGGCACCTGCCGTATCCGGCGCTGGTCGCCCGGCCGCGCGGGGAGCTGGTCACCGCCAATGCCGCGTTCGACCTGTTCACCGACGGCGTGGCCGATCACCTACTGCGCGCGCCGATGAACGTGCTGCGCCTGGCCCTGCACCCGGACGGCGTCGCGCCGCGCGTGCGCAACCTGCCCGAATGGGGCAGGCACATCATCGACTCCCTGCGCAGCCGGGCGGCCCACACGCCCGATCCCGCCGTCGACGCGCTGATCACGGAACTGTCGGGCTATCTGCCCCCGGTGGCCCCGGGTCCCGACCATGTCGGCTTCGCCGTGCCCCTGCACCTGCGCACCGACGACGGCGACCTGCGCCTGATCACCACCCTCACCTCGTTCGCCACCGCGACCGACGTCACCCTCGCCGAACTCCACCTCGAGGCGTTCCTGCCCGCCGACGCGGAGTCCGCGCGCATCCTGGCCGGGCGCGCGGCACGGCGCCGACCCGCCGGTCGATAGGAATCGGCTATTTCCGGGTGCCGCGTCAGCCCGTCGCCGACACCAGCGGCCCCCAGGTGGCCCGGGCACCCGAATCACCGACCCGGACGACCTGCACGGTCGCGGCCACGCCCGCCGCCACCGCGAGCACGGCCACCACCGCGACCACCCCGCGCGTGAGCCGTCTGCCCGCGCGCTCGGCCAGGTGCACCCCGACGAGCAGGGCCGCGACCACCAGCAGCGGGATCACGAAATACAGCAGCGTGCCGCCCAGATCGATGTGGGTCTGGATGGCGGGCGTGCTGCCGACCCGCTGCGCCAGCCAGCGCCCCGCGCTCACCGTCACCGGGGTGAGGGCCACGGTGAGCACCGCCAGCGCCGCGGTCGGCCAGACCAGGACGCGGCGGGCCGCGGGCCAGAGCGCCGCCAGGATCAGCAGCAGCGCGGTCAGCGGGACGAGCACCACGAGCAGGTGCACCAGCAGGATGTGGGCGGGCAGTCCGTTGATCGTCGACACGAGCGTCTCCTGGCAACCAGAGTCTGTCGTCCCAGTATGCGCGCGCGAACGCCCCCGGTCGGCGGATACCGGCCGGGGGCGGGCGCGGATCAGGACCCGATCGCGGCGAGTTCCCGCTGGACCGGCGCGTCCCAGTCGATGCGGTAGCGGCGTTCGGCGCCCATCGTCTTCTCCGGGTTCATCACCGTCTTGACCATCAGCGGCATCATCGCGTTCATGATCCTGCGGGCGAACGGGCCCGGCGTCTTGCTGTGGTTGACCTTCGCCGCGCGCGCCGCGATGCCCTCCACCCTGGACCGGCGCAACCGCTCGTAGGCCGCGAAGGCCGCGGCGGGCGGCTCGATGTCGCGCAGGCAGCGGGCCAGCTGCACGGCGCTCTCGATGGCCAGCGACGCGCCCTGCCCCGAGCTGTTGGACGGCGCGTGCACGGAGTCACCGACCAGCACCATCCGGTCGCGATACCAGTGCGGCACCGGCGGCATGATGTGCAGCGCCCCGGTGATCTCCAGGTTCTCGGCGGTCGTGCGGCGCGCGAACTCCCCACCCGGAGTGTCGGGCGCGTAGGTCTCGCGCAGCACGCGCAGCCAGTGCTCGGCCGGGACCGCGCGGGCCTCGGTCAGCGAGTAGTACTGCTCGCTGGGCAGATTCGCGCCCCACACGACGCGGCCGTCGGCGTGCTGCCAGTACAGGTAGTAGGCCTTGGCGCCGAAGGCGAACACCATGGTGTCAGCGGGCAGGGCCTGGTCGCAGTCGACCAGCGCGCCGAAGCCGAGCATGCCCGTGTAGTCGGGTCCGGGCGCGGCCGGATCGATCAGGGTGCGGACGGTGGACCGGATGCCGTCGGCGCCGACCAGGATGTCGGCCGACGCGGTGGAGCCGTCGGTGAAGTGCGCGGTCACGCCGTCGGCATGCTCGTCGACGCGCACCAGCCGCTTGTCGTAGCTGAACGGCACGCCCGCGGCGACCGCGTGATCGTGCAGCGCGCGGTGCAGTTCACCGCGGTCGACGACCTGCAACGGCGGCTGATCGGCCAGCACCGGCAGGACGTGTTCGCGGCCGCCGACGGCCAGCCGCATGCCGCGCACGGGCAGCGCGATCGCGCGGACGGCATCGCCCGCGCCGATGAGGTCGAGGGCCGCGACCCCGTTGGGAGCGAGGGCGAGCCCGGAGCCGATGCCCTCGGACGGCCCGGAATAGGCCTCGTAGACGTGGGCGTCGATGCCTGCCCGGAGCAGGGCGGTGGCGGCGACGGGTCCGGCGATGCCACCGCCGATGACCAAGGCGGAACGGGTGTTGGACATGAGTGATCTCCAGATCTGAGTCCGCGTCACCCGGGCTATCCTGTGGTAGCCAGCCTCGTAGCCGGGTGCGCGTATGTGTGAACACGGTGTCGGGACGGTTTCTCGGACTCGGTGGGGTGTTGCCGCACACCACCGGGTCCGGGTCTTTTCTGGGCGAGAGCTAGCCGGTCCCCCCTTCGCCGAATTCCGGAATCCGGTCGGCGGGCATGCCGTCGGCATGCCACTGCCGCCACATCTCGAGGCCGTCGAAGGTGCCATCGCACAGTTCGTCGCGCAGCGACCGCGCCCAGCGCGCCTCGGCTTCCAGCATCGCCACCCCGAATTCGGTCTCCACGAGGAACAACCGGGGCAGGGTGCCCGCCAGGCCGGCGAGTTCGGCCTTCGCGCGGTCGACGGACCGCTCGAGCGCCTCTATCCGCAGGCCGAGCAGCTCGGCCACCTCGTCGGGCGGGAGCACGGCCAGGATCGACAGCCCGGCGGTGAAGCGGTGGTGTTCGGGCTCGGGCGAGGCGAGCAGTTCCCTGGTCCAGTCGGCCATCTCGGCGCGGCCCGCGTCGGTGATCCGGTAGATCACGCGCTCGGGGCGGGCGCCGTCGCGTTCGCTGCCGACGACTTCGAGGAATCCGGCCTTGGCCATGTTCTGGACGACCGTGTAGAGCGAACCCCACTTGATGTCCATGTCCTTGTCTTTGCCATGGGCCCGCAGGGTGGCGGCGATCTCGTAGCGGTGCATCGGCCGTTGCACGATCACCGACAGCACGGCGAGCGCCAGCAGGTTGTTCACCTTGCGCTTCGTGGCCATGCGCACCTCCTTACTCGTCTACGAATATACGTCTACGAGTATTCGGCGGGCAAGGACTGTCCAGCCGACTGGACGAATCGGCTCAGACCTTGGCGACCTCGGCGCTGTCGGCGCCCTGGTCGAGCAGCTTGCCCGCGATGTTCGACAGCGCCTCGTCGAGCAGCGCGCGATCGGCCGGATCCTGGTAGTTCCAGTCGTCGAGCCGGTCGCCGAGCCAGCGCCGCCACCCCGCCCGCAATCGGTCGACCTCGCGGGTGCCCTGCTCGGTCAGGGCCAGCGTGCCGCCGTCGTCGAGCAGCAGACCGTCGTCGACGGCCTGCCGGAACACCGGCGAGAGCACCTCCACCGGCAGCCGGTGCCGGAAGGCGATGCCGTGCACCCTGGGCGACAGGCCCTGCTTGTCGTACAGGTACACCTGCCCGAGCGCCCAGGCGGTGTCCGGTTCCAGCGAGCTGCCCGCCGCCGCGATGAGCTCGGGGATGATCGGCTTCTGCGCCCTGGCCTTGCGCACCGTCGCCGCGACCGCGCGTTCCAGCTGCACCACCCGGTCGTCGGAGTCCGGCACCGAGAAACCCTCGCCGATATCGCCCGCGCCGTGCCTGGCACTGTCGCGCAGCCGGACCTGCGGCAGGAACCAGGCGACGACGAATCCGAGCACCGCGACCGGGACCACCCAGCGGAAGACGTAGTCGATCGAGTCGGCGTAGGCGTCGATGATCGGCGCGGTCTGCTCGAGCGGCAGCTCCCGCAGCAGTTTCGGATTCGCGATCACCTCCGGGGTGAGGCCGGGGGTCTGCTGGATCGCCTCGGCCAGCGCGGTCTTGCTGTGGTTGTTGTAGAGCGTGCCGAAGACCGCGGTACCGAACGCGCTGCCCAGGGTGCGGAAGAAGGTCACGCCCGAGGTGGCGGTGCCGAGGTCGGCGTAGGGCACAGTGTTCTGCACGACGATGGTGAGCACCTGCATGGACAGGCCGAGCCCGGCGCCGAGGATCAGCATGTACAGCGATTCCAGCCAGACGCTGGTCTGGCGGCCCATCGTCGACATCAACCACAGGCCGAGGACCATCACCGCCATGCCGACGATCGGGAAGTACCGGTACTGCCCGGTGCGCCCGACCACCTGGCCGGAGAAGACCGAGGTGACGAACAGGCCGACGACCAGCGGCAGCGTCCGCACCCCCGAGATCGTCGCCGTCGCACCGTCGACGTATTGCAGGTAGGCGGGCAGATACGTCATCGAGCCGAGCATCGCGAACCCGACGATGAAGCTGAGCACCGACGACACCGTGAACACCCGGCTGTTGAACAACCGCATCGGCAGCATCGGCGCCACCGCCCGCTTCTCCACCATCACGAACGCGGTCAGCAGCACGGCCGCCAGCACGAACAGCCCGATGATCTGCCACGAGCCCCACGGATATTCGTTGCCGCCGAACTCCAGGCCGAGGATCAGCGCCGAGACGCCGAGCGCGACCAGCCCGATGCCGAGGTAGTCGATCACCGGCCGCGCGACCGCGCGCAGGTGTGGCAGCGTGCGCGCCGCCATCGCCACCATGATGATCGCCAGCGGCACATTGACGTAGAAGCACCAGCGCCAGCTCGCGTGATCGGTGAACAGCCCGCCCAGTGTCGGGCCGATCACCGTGGTGATGCCGAAGACCGCGCCGAGCGCGCCCTGATACTTGCCGCGTTCGCGCAGCGGGATGGTGTCGGCGATCAGCGCCATCGAGGTCACCATCAGACCGCCGGCGCCGACGCCCTGGATGCCACGGGCCAGGATGAGCACACCCATGCCGGGCGCCATGCCCGCCAGCGCCGAGCCCGCGATGAAGATGACGCCGCTGATCTGGAACAGCAGTTTGCGGCCGAACAGGTCGCCGAGCTTGCCCGCGAGCACGGTCGCGACGGCCTCGGCGAGCAGATACGCCGTCACCACCCAGGCCATGTGCCCCGCGCTGCCGAGATCGGCCACGATCGAGGGCAGCGCCGCCGACACGATGGTCTGGTCGAGCGCGGCCATGAGCATGCCGAGCACGACCGTCGTGAAAATGAGATTGATCTTGGTCTTGCTCATCGGCTCGACGGGCTCGTCTACAGCAACACCATCCGACATGGCCTCAGTATGGGCTTTCCAACGGCGCGCGGTGTCTCAGTGACACGGCAGCAATCGGACCGATACGTCAGCGGACGGCGTACCCGCCCAGTCCCGGCTCGAGCGCGTCGAACGCGATCCGCGCGTATTCGGCCATGGCGGAGGCGATCTCGTCGCCCGACTGGCCGTCGAGCGTGCGGCGCAGGATCTCCTCGAACAGCACCCGCTGGACGCCGACGAGCTGGGCCGCGGCGACGCGCGGGGTGATGTCGTCGGCCGCCGCGCCGGTGACCTCGCCCAGGACCCGCGCCAGCGCGAGCTGCCGCTCGTCGTGGAACTCGCGCAGGCGGGCCACCAGCGCCGGGCTGTCGGTGATCATCCGCGCGAACGGTTCGCCACTGAACCCGATCAGCTGGGACTGCGCGGCCACCGCGGCCAGGTAGTCACCGCGCAACGCGGCCAGCGCCGATTGCCCCGGCGCGCGGTCACGGACGACGGCGGCCAGCTGCTCGACGAACACCTCGCCCAGGTCGAGCGCGAGGTCCTCCTTGCGCGGGAAGTAGTTGGTGACCGTCATCTTGGCGACGTCGGCGGCCGCGGCGACGTCGGCGATCGTCACCTTGTCGAAGCCGCGCTCGAGGAACAGCTCGGTCGCCCGGTGCGAGATCTGTTCCCTGGTCTGCTGCTTCTTCCTGGCCCGGAGCCCCTGCTGCGTCGTCATGGTCGAAGCATAACTGAAGTCGACCCAAAATTGTTCTTGACATATTTTTAGGTCCGTTCTAAATTTGTCTTCGTCGCCCCACCGGGCACCCGGCCAGTCACGCTTTCGCCGCATCGAACGGAGCTCTTCTTGACCGTCACCACCGATTCCGTCCGCGACTACCTGACCGCCATCGCCCGCACTCCCCTGCTCACCGCCGAGGAGGAGTACGCGCTCGGCGCCCGCATCGCCGCGGGCGTGGCGGCGCGCACCGAGCTCGACGAGAACGCCGCGGCGGGCATCGAGCTCACCGCCGCGCGGCGCGAACAGCTGCGCCGGACCGAACTCGACGGCCTGCGCGCGAAGGACCGGATGGTGCGGGCGAACCTGCGCCTGGTCGTCTCCATCGCGCGCCGGTTCCCGACCAACACCGGAATGGCACTGCTCGACCTGATCCAGGAGGGCACCCTCGGCCTGATCCGCGCGGTGGAGAAGTTCGACCACACGCGCGGGCTCAAGCTCTCGACCTACGCGACGTACTGGATCCGCCAGTCGATCGGGCGCGCGCTCACCGATCAGGGCCGCACGATCCGGCTGCCGTCCAATGTCGCCGACGTCCTGCACCGGGTGATCCGGGTGCGTCGCGAGCTGACCCAGCGGCTGGGCCGCGCGGTCACCGTCGAGGAACTGGCCGCGGCCGCCGAGCTCACCGTCGCCCAGGTCGAGGCGGTGCTGCGGCACGAGCCGGAGCCGGTGTCGCTGCACGCGCCGGTCGGCGAGGGCACCGAACTGGGCACCCTGCTGCCCGACACCGCGCCCGCACCGGCGGATGTGGTGGCCGAGCGGATGCTGCCCGGGTACGTCGAGGCGGTCCTCGCGGTTCTCACCGAGCGCGAGTCGGCGGTCATCCGGCTGCGCTTCGGCCTCGATCGCGGCGAGGCGCGCTCGCTGGAGGAGGTGGGTTCGGCGCTCGGTGTCTCCCGGGAACGGGCCAGGCAGATCGAGGCCAAGGCGCTGACCAAGCTCCGCAGGCCCGCCTGCGCCGGTACGCTGGCCGGGCTGCTCGGCTGACCACTTCCCTCCGATCTTACTCAGGAGTAAGGTCGGCCCATGGCATGGAAACCCACTGACATCGCGGACCAGACCGGCCGCACCTTCGTGATCACCGGGGCCAACGGCGGCCTCGGTGCCGAAACCACCAAAGTACTGGCCGGCAAGGGCGCCACGGTGATCATGGCCTGCCGCAACGCCGCCAAGGCCCAGCCGATCGCCGACGCCATCCCCGGTGACGTCCGCGTCGCCGCGCTCGACCTCGCCGACCTGGCTTCCGTGCGCGCCTTCGCCGAACAGCAGGGCGAGTTCGACGTCCTGATCAACAACGCGGGCCTGATGAACATCCCGTTCTCGCGCACCGCCGACGGGTTCGAGACCCAGTTCGGCGTCAACCACCTCGGCCACTTCGCCCTCACCGGCCTGCTGCTGGACCGCATCACCGACCGCGTCGTCACCCTGGCCAGCATCGCCCACAAGCAGACCCCGAAACTCTGGATCGACGACCTCAACTACGACCACCGCCGCTACCAGCGCAACCTCGCCTACGCCCAGGCCAAGCTGGCCAACCTGATGTTCGGCCGCGAACTGCAGCGCAGGCTCACCGAAGCGGGCTCGACCAAGAAGTCCTACGCCGTGCACCCCGGCGTCTCCGCGACCGACCTGTTCGCCCGCACCGAGACCCCGCTCGACCGGGTCAGCAAGCCGTTCATCAAGCTCGTCGGCCACCCGCCGGCCAAGGCCGCCCACTCCAGCCTGTTCGCGGCCACCGAACCCGACGCCGACCCCACCGTCTACTGGGGCCCCAACAAGTGGATGCAGTCCCAGGGCCCGGTCGAGGCGTGCCCGTCCAGCGCCATCTCACGCAATCCGGAACTGCTGCGCAGGCTGTGGGAGGAATCCGAGCGGATGACCGGGATCACCTACAAGTTCTGAGCCGGTGACCTGCTCCTACGCCGCCTGTAGTAGGCGGGTACCGTGGAGCGCGTGTCCGCTTCATCTCCCCGCCCGGCGCACAATCGACCGGCCCTGATCGCGCTGGTCATCGTCGTCGCGCTGGGCTGCCTCGCGCTGGCCTGGTGGCAGTGGGAGCGGTTCGAATCGGCCTCCGGAACCGGCCAGAACCTCGGCTACGCCCTGCAGTGGCCGCTGTTCGCCGCGTTCGCGGTCTTCGCCTACGTCCGGTTCGTCCGCCTCGAGCGCGAGGCCGAGGAACCGGACACGGCACCGCGCGCGGCGAAGGCCGAGGCACCGCGCGAGATCCCCGCCGGGATCCTGCCCGAACGCCCCAGGGCGGCCCCCGCCGACGACCCGGAAACGGTCGCCTACAACCAGTACCTGGCGGGACTGCACGCCAGCGACATCGATGCGCAGGTCCGCTCGGCCGGTCTGCACGCTCCTGAGAGGAACGCCGGGTGACCACCGACGAGAACACGACCGCACCGTCGCTCGACAAGGCCGCCCCGGCGGGTGACACCGCCAAGATCCGCCCGGCGCTGCAGCGCTACCGGGTGCTGGCCTGGGTCACCGGCCTGTGGCTGCTGCTGCTCACCGGCGAGATGATCGCCAAGTACGGCTTCGACGTCGACACCCCGAGCTGGATCGCCGTCGTGCACGGCTGGGTGTACTTCGCCTACCTGCTCGTCACCGCCGACCTCGCGGTGAAGGTGCGCTGGCCGATCGGCCGCACCGTCGGCACCCTGATCGCCGGCACCATCCCGCTGCTGTCGTTCTTCGTCGAGCACCGCAACGCCAAGGACGTCCAGCAGCAGTACGGACTCTGAGTCCCGGAAACGACGACAGCGCCGCCGCACCCGGTATCCGGGGCGGCGGCGCCGTCGTTTCGGCTCAGGCCAGGGCGGCCAGTGCGGGCAGGAGCTGGGTGAGGGCCCGGCCGCGGTGCGAGACCGCGTCCTTCTCGGCCGGGGTCAGTTCCGCGGCGCTGCCGGTGCCGCCCTCGGGCAGGAACAGCGGGTCGTAGCCGAAACCGCCCTCGCCCACCGGCTTCCGGGCGATGGTGCCCGGCCATTCGCCGCGCACCACGGTCTCGGTGCCGTCGGGCAGCACGAGCGCGCAGGTGGAGATGAACCGCGCGCCGCGGCGCTCGTCGGGCACGTCGCCGAGCTGACCGAGCAGCAGGGTGTTGTTGGCCGTGTCGTCGCCGTGACGACCCGACCAGCGCGCCGAGAGCACGCCGGGCATGCCGTTGAGCGCGTCCACCTCGATCCCGGAATCATCGGCCACACACGGCAATCCGGTGGCCACGGCCCCGTCGCGCGCCTTGGCGAGGGCGTTCTCCTCGAAGGTGGCGCCGATCTCGGGCGCCTCCTCGTAGGGCGGCACCTCGTTCAGGCTCACCAGTTCGATCCCGGCCACGCCCGCCTCGTCGAGGATCCGGCGCAGTTCCTTCAGCTTCTTGGCATTCCGGCTGGCGACCAGCACACGCACGGCCACGGCTACTTCTTACCGGCCGGCTCGGGCAGCGCGCCCGGGTAGGGCTGGGCCAGTACTTCCTTCTGCACCGCGAACAGCTGCTCACAGCCGGCCAGCGCCGAGTCGAGCAGCTTGTCCAGGGTCGAGCGCGGGAACGTCGCGCCCTCGCCGGTGCCCTGGATCTCGACCAGGGTGCCGGTGTCGGTGGCGACCACGTTCATGTCGACCTCGGCGCGCGAATCCTCCTCGTAGGGCAGATCCAGCCGCACCCGGCCGTCGACGACGCCGACGCTGACCGCGGCGATCATGCACGAGATCGGTTGCGGGTCGGCCAGTTTGCCCGCGGCGGCCAGGTAGGTCACCGCGTCCGAGAGCGCGACGTACGCGCCGGTGATGGCGGCGGTGCGGGTACCGCCGTCGGCCTGCAGCACGTCGCAGTCCAGCGCGATGGTGTTCTCGCCCAGCGCGGCCAGGTCGATGCAGGCCCGCAGCGAACGCCCGATCAGCCTGCTGATCTCCTGGGTCCGGCCACCGACCTTGCCCTTCACCGATTCCCGGCCGCTGCGGGTGTGGGTGGCGGCGGGCAGCATCGCGTACTCCGCGGTGAGCCAGCCCAGCCCGGAGTCGCGCCGCCAGGGCGGCACGCCCTCGGTGACGCTGGCCGTGCACATCACCCGGGTCTGCCCGAACTCGACCAGCACCGATCCCGCCGGGTGCGTGGTGAAGCCACGGGTGATCCTTACCTCGCGGAGTTCGTCATCCGCCCTGCCATCGGCTCGTCTCGACACAGTGTTGGATTATGCCCGCCTGCGCGGGCCTGCGTGCGAGACCCCTACAGGTCGAAAGTTTCGCCCGGTGAGACGGCGTGAACGGGGCCGGAGAACGCCGCCTTCGCCTCCGCGATGACGTCCTCGCGCGAGGTCCACGGGGGAATGTGGGTGAGCAGCAGTTCCTTGGCGCCCGCGCGGGTGGCGATCTCGCCCGCCTCGGTGCCCGAAAGGTGAATGCCGGGCGGACGATTGGCCGGATCGTGGGTCCACGAGGCTTCCGCCATCAGCACGTCGGCGCCCTGCGCCAGGTCGACGACGGCGTCGCACATGGCCGTGTCGCCGGTGTAGACGAAGACGCGGCCGTCGGCGGCGGTGATCCGCAGGCCGTAGGACTCCGGCGGGTGGTACATCCGGCGGGCCTCGACGGTGTGGCCGGGACCGAACGGCACCGGCACGTTCTCGACCCAGGCCTGCGAGTCGATCACGTCGGACCAGTCGTCGGTCTCGCCGCCGATCTCGGCGGAGGCGTTGCCGATGCGCAGCGCGGCGTCGGAGGGGCCGCGCACCAGCGCCAGGCCCTGCGGCGGATTCGGGTGGTAGCGACGCCAGACCAGCAGCGCGGGCAGATCGAGGCAGTGATCCGCGTGCAGGTGGGTCAGGAAGATGTCCACGTCACCCGGGTTCAGGTACTTCTGCAGCGCACCGAAGATGCCGGGACCGAAGTCGATGACGGTCGGCCTCATGTCGGGACCCGTCAGCAGGTAACCCGACGCTGGGGAGTCCGGGCCGGACACGCTGCCCGAGCACCCGAGGACGGTAAGGCGCATGCCCCCATGCTGCCACGACGTGCTGGTGCTCAATGCAGGATCCCCCCATTTTCCAGACCGGATCCCCGGCTACCGCGTAGGTACTGCGCGGCCGACCGATGCTCCACGGCGGCGTCGACGTTCATCACCAGAGAGTACCCAGCCCGCGAGGACTCCACCCACCGCCCCGAAAAGATGTCCCTGCCAAGAAATTAGGGGGTCGCTGGGCAGCACGCCCCACAACATCGAGCCGTACAGCGCGAAGATCACCACGCCGAGCACGATCTGCCCCACATTGCGGGCGAACCACCCGCGGCAGATCAGGTAGGTCAGCCAGCCGAACACCAGCGACGACGCGCCGACGTGCACGCTGCCCGCCGAGCCGGTCAGCCAGGTGCCGACCCCGGCGACCACCCAGATGATCGCGGTGGCCGCGATGCCACGCCCGATCCCGGACAGCAGCACCAGGAAGCCGAGGATGAGCAGCGGCAGGGTGTTGGCCATCAGGTGATCCCAGCCACCGTGCAGCAACGGCGCCCACAGGATGCCGTCGAGGCCGTCGAGCTCGCGCGGCTCGATCCCGCCCGCGTCGAGCTGACCGGGCGCGCCACTCGGCCGGTCGGCCGAGAGCACCGCGTCGACGCCCTCGATCACGTACAGCGACCCGACGAACGCGACGATCACGACCGCCGCGCGCGTCCACGCCCGGACGCCTTCGCGCCGGGCGGGCGGGGTCGCGCCGGGCCGCCCCTGCAACCCGGCGATCCGATCCGGATCGAACGAGGCTCCGATTCCTCCGCCACCGCTCACCGACATCGCCTCCGCTCAGGCCGGGCCGCCACCGGGCCCACTCTCCACAGGGTACCGAGCCGTCAGGCCCAGAGCTGGCCGTCGAGGCGTTCCTCTGCCTCGTCCAGGGTGCCGTCGTAGGCGCCGGTGGACAGGTACTTCCAGCCGCCGTCGGCGACGACGAACGCGATATCGGCGCGCTTGCCCGCCTTCTGCGCCTTCTTCGCCACGCCGAGCGCGGCGTGCAGGATCGCGCCGGTGGAGATGCCGGCGAAGATGCCCTCCTCGCCGACGAGCTCGCGGGTGCGCTTCACCGCGTCGTACGGGCCGACGGAGAACCGGGTGGTCAGCACCGTCTCGTCGTACAGCTCGGGGATGAACCCCTCGTCGATGTTGCGCAGGCCGTACACCAGCTCGCCGTAGCGCGGCTCGGCGGCGACGATCTCGATGCCGGGCACCTTCTCGCGCAGGAACCGCCCGGTGCCCATCAGGGTGCCGGTGGTGCCGAGCCCGGCGACGAAGTGCGTGATCTCGGGCAGGTCGGCGAGCAGTTCCGGGCCGGTCGTCTCGTAGTGCGCGAGCGCGTTGGCCGGGTTGCCGTACTGGTAGAGCATCACCCAGTCCGGATTCTGCGCGGCGATCTCCTTGGCCATGGCCACGGCCTGGTTCGACCCACCGGCGGCCGGCGAATCGATGATCTCGGCGCCGAACATGGTGAGCAGCTGACGCCGCTCGACCGAGGTGTTCTCCGGCATCACGCAGACGATCCGGTAGCCCTTGAGCTTGGCCGCCATGGCCAGCGAGATCCCGGTGTTGCCGCTGGTCGGCTCCAGGATCGTGCAGCCGGGGGTGAGCTTGCCGTCGGCCTCGGCCTGCTCGATCATCCGCAGCGCGGGCCGGTCCTTGATCGACCCGGTGGGATTGCGGTCCTCGAGCTTGGCCCAGAGGCGGACGTGATCGTCGCCGTCCCACTGCGGGGACAGCGTCTTCAGTCCGACGAGCGGGGTGTTGCCGAGAGTCGCGATGAGCGATTCGTAGCGGGCCACGTCAGCGCGCGCCGCCGGCGACGGCCGGCAGGATGGTGACCGACGCGTCCGCGGGCACCTCGGCGTCGAGCCCGCCGGCGAACCGCACGTCCTCGTCGTCGACGTAGATGTTGACGTAGCGGTTGAGCTTGCCGTCCTTGAGCAGCCGCTCCGCCAGACCGGGGTGGTTGGCCTCGAGGTTGTCGATCAGGGCCGACAGGGTCGCGCCCTCACCCTGGACGCGCTTCTCGCCTCCGGTGAGACCTCGCATGATGGTCGGAATGGACACGGTTACCGGCATGGGGACTCCTCGGGTGTGACTTCGTTTCGGTGGGTTCAGGCGTCGTAGGAGGCGACGATCCGCACGGGCTCTTCGGTGACCTCGCCGTCGACGATGCGGTAGCTGCGCAGTTCGTGCTGCTCCGGATCGCGGGTGGAGATCAGCACGTAGTGCGCGAACGGCTCGGAGGCGTAGGAGATGTCGGTGCGGCTGGGGTAGGCCTCGGTGGCGGTGTGCGAGTGGTAGATCACCACGGGCGTCTCGTCGGCGTCGTCCATCGCGCGCCAGACCTTCAGCTGCTCACCGGAGTCGAAACGGTAGAACGTGGGCGAGCGCTCGGCGTTGACCATGGCGACGAAGCGCTCTGGCCGGTCGCCGCCCTCGGGTCCGGCGATGATGCCGCAGGCCTCGTCGGGGTGGTCGGCGCGCGCGTGCGCCACCATCGCGTCCACGAGATCGGCCCTGATCACCAGCACTTCCTCGACCCTTTCCACAAACCTGCCTGCGTGCTGTCGAGCACCACCTCGACAACGACCCACCCTATTCGGCTATTCCGCGCCGCGCGCATCCCGGTCCCTACCTGCGGGGAGTCAGCGCGGGAACAGATCGTGGTAGGCCGGGATCCCGGCGATCGAGGTCGCGCTGAGCACGGCGTCGACGACGGCCCGCTCCACCACCACGGCCGCGGCCGTGCACAGCTGGTCGAGCAGCAGCAGATCGCCGGGGAAGGCGCCGGGCAGCGGGATCGGCGGCACTTCGATCGTGCCGGTGGACAGGGCGAACAAGGTGTCGCCGTCGAGCGGGGAATGCACCGGGCGGATCGCGCGGGCGAGCCCGTCGTGCGCGGTGGTGGCCAGTCTGAGGCAGGCGATCGGATCGAGCGCGGCGTCGGTGGCGACGACGCCGATGGTCGTGTTGAGCACGGTGCCCTTCACCGGCAGGGCGGCGAGCGCGGCGATCTCGGCCGCGGTGCCGGGCCGCAACCCGAAGAAGTCGGGCCCGTCGGTGCCGGCGCCCCACGGCAGACCGGTGCGCGGATCGACCACCGAGCCGACCGGATTGGCGACGATCACCGCACCCACCGTGACCCCGGCGCCCGGCCCGTCGGCGAGAACCACACTCGCCGAACCGATTCCGCCCTTGAGCGCCCCGGCCCGCGCCCCGACCCCGGCACCGGCGGTACCGCGCGCGAACTCCCCCGCGGCCGCCTCGGCCGCCAGGAAACCGAAGTCGGCGTCGGGCCGGATGTGCCACGCCCCCACCGGCAGGTCGAAGATCACCGCGCCGGGCACGATCGGCACCACCCGGCCCGGATCGGTGGGGTCCATCGGGATGCCCTCGCCGTGTTCCTCCGACCAGCGCATCACGCCGTCGGCGGCGGCCAGCCCGTACGCGCTGCCACCCGCGAGCAGGACCGCGTTCAGCTGCCGGACGGTATTGCCCGGATCGAGCAGGTCGGTCTCCCTGGTGCCGGGCCCGCCGCCGCGCACGTCCACCGCGGCGGTCGCGCCGCCGGGCACGCGCACCACGGTGCAGCCGGTCGCCGCGCCGGTGCCGAGGGTGACGTCGTCGTCGAGGACCTGATGATGGCCGACCAGCACGCCGGACACATCGGTGATCGCGTTGCGTGGACCGGGAACACCGCTCATGCCCCCGACCCTAACGCGCGGAAATCAGGGCGCGAGCGCCTGCAACAGCGAGTCCTGCATCCAGGTCAGCCAGTGGTAGACGTCCAGGTGCGGCGCGCGCGGATCACTCGGATCGAAGTGTTCGGGCGTGTCGTCGTCGATGTCGAGCAGGGTGCCCAGCGCCAGGCGGACATCGGTGAGCGCGGCCAGCCAGGCGTCGGCCTGCTCGGGGGTGAGCACGATCTTGCCGCCCACCTCGGGGCAGCTGTCCAGCACGACCCGGCCCGCGGCCAGTTTCGCGTCGATGATCTCGGGCTCGTGCAGGCTGCGCAGGGCGGAGTTGAGGTCGGCGCGCTTGGCGTCGGGCGACCCGGGTTCGGCGCGGTGGAAATCGGGCAGCAGGCGCAGCAGCTGCGGATCGTCGGGCGGGGTGGAGTTGCCGGTGCGCAGGCCGGTCAGCGCGGCGAGTTCGTCCTCGGGCGCCTCGGCCGCGCGGTCGCTGAGCAAGCCGGACACGGCCCCGACCAGGGAGCGCAGAACGGTGGCCTCGTGCTCGTCCATCTCGGATCGAAGCTTCAGGCCACTCAGTGAGTTCTTCCTGCTCCACTTGCGCACAGGGTTACACGGTACTCAGTCGTCTCGCTGCATGGTTGCCCAGAGTCCCGCCGCGTGCAATCGGCGGACGTCCTGCTCCATCTTGTCGCGTGATCCGGAGGACACGACCGCCTTGCCCTCGTTGTGCACCTGCAACATCAACTCGGTCGCCTTGGCTTTGCTGTAGCCGAAGAGCTTCTGGAAGATGTAGGTGACGTAGTGCATGAGGTTCACCGGGTCGTCCCAGACCACGGTGACCCAGGGCCGGTCCTCGGCCTCGAGGATCTCGGTCTGCTCGACCGCTTCCGGCGTCGCCTGTGCCGCTGACAGTGCGGCGTTCACGGCGCTGGTGACGGCGCCGGCTCGAACGGAATTGCACACGGCCATAAATCCCAGGGTACGACGCGGCCACACAGAAACAACACCCGCGGTGACTACAGTTTCCGGTGTGCAGATCCGTGACGAGTTCGCCAGCACCGCGCTGCTGACCGATCAGTACGAGCTGACCATGCTCGCCGCCGCCCTGGCCGACGGCTCGGCGCATCGGCAGTGCACCTTCGAGGTGTTCGCCAGGCGCTTGCCGCACGGTCGCCGCTACGGCGTGGTGGCCGGTACCGGGCGGCTGCTCGACGCGCTGACCCACTTCCGGTTCGGTCCCGCCGAACTCGACGTGGTCGCCCGGTTCCTCGACCCGGCCACCGTCGACTGGTTGCGGGAATATCGCTTCACCGGCGATATCGACGGCTACGCCGAGGGCGAGCTGTATTTCCCCGGCTCGCCGATCCTGTCCGTGCGCGGCAGTTTCGCCGAATGTGTGCTGCTGGAGACGCTGGCCCTGTCGATCCTCAATCACGACAGCGCCATCGCCTCGGCGGCCGCGCGCATGGTGAGCGCGGCGGCGGGCAGGCGGATGATCGAGATGGGCTCGCGGCGCACCCACGAACTGGCCGCGCCGTCGAGTTCGCGCGCCGCCTACCTGGCCGGTTTCGACGCCACCTCCAACCTGGAAGCCGTGCGCGGCTTCGGCGTGCCGGGCGCGGGCACCAGCGCGCACGCATTCACGCTGCTGCACAGCGGCGCCGACGGCGAGCACGAGGCGGCCGCGTTCCGCAGCCAGATCGACGCGCTCGGCGTCGGCACCACCCTGCTCGTCGACACCTTCGACATCACCAGGGGCGTGGCGACGGCGATCGAGGTGGCCGGTCCCGAGCTGGGCGGCGTGCGGATCGACTCCGGTGATCTCGGCGTGCTGGCCAGGCAGGTCCGCGACCAGCTCGACGGGCTCGGCGCCACCGGCACCCGCATCGTGGTCTCCGGCGATCTCGACGAGTACGCGATCGCGGCCCTGCGCGCCGAACCGGTCGACGTCTACGGCGTCGGCACCTCGCTGGTCACCGGCTCCGGCGCGCCGACCGCGGGCATGGTCTACAAGCTGGTCGAGGTCGACGGCATCCCGGTGGCCAAGCGCAGCAGTCACAAGCAGTCGCGTGGTGGCACCAAGAAGGCGGTCCGGCTGGCCCGCGCGACCGGCACGATCGTCGAGGAGATCGTCTACCCCGCCGACGGAGAAGCACCGGCCACCAACGGTTTCCAGGCCAGGGAGCTGCTGGTGCCGCTGGTCCGCAAGGGCGCCGTGGTCGATGGTGTCGCGACACTGGCGCAGAGCCGGGAGCTGGTCGCGCGCGGGCTGGTCAGCCTGCCGTGGGAGGGGCTCAAGTTGTCGGCGGGCGAGCCCGCGGTACCGACGACCTTCCTGGGCTGAGCACACGCTCGGCCGAGTGGCCGCACCGGCACAGGCAGCGGACAATGATGTCGTCGGAGACCGGCGTGACGCGACCGGTCGCGCGAGTTCGGACCGACGGAGATGTGGAGGACGGCATGGCACGCGGTCTGGTGATCGTCGACGTACAGAACGACTTCTGCGAGGGCGGCTCGCTCGCCGTCGCGGGTGGTGCCGCGGTGGCGGCGGCGATCAGCGAGTTCGTCGCGGGCGCCGACTACGACGCGGTGGTCGCGACCAGGGACTATCACGTCGATCCCGGTCCACATTTCTCCACCGAACCCGACTACGTCGACACCTGGCCGCCGCACTGCCGGGTCGGCACGCCCGGCGCGGACTTCCATCCCGCCCTGGATACCGGCTCTATCGCGGAGATCTTCTCCAAGGGCGAGTACTCGGCCGCCTACTCCGGCTTCGAAGGCGCGGCTGCCGACGGCACCACCCTGGCCGACTGGCTGCGCGCCCGCTCGATCGACACCGTCGACGTCGTCGGCATCGCCACCGACCACTGCGTCCGCGCCACCGCCCTCGACGCCCGCGCCGCCGGCTTCGGCACCCGCATCCTGCTCGACCTCACCGCGGGCGTCGCCCCGGCGACGGTCGCCGCCGCGCTGACCACGCTGCGCGAAGCAGGCGTCGAGTTGTCGGGCGAAATCCCCGCCTGACCCGGTCCTCGGCGCAACCGGCTCCCGGCGCGGGCGGCCGCGTGACCGCTCGCGGCGAGCGGGTGGGACACGGCTAGCCTGCCCCCATGGACTACCGATTCCCGGCGCAGGCGCGCGCCCGATTGACGACGGCGCTGGCCGAGATCGACTCCATCCACGACGCCGCCGACATCGTCTTCTGGTCCAACCCCGTCACCGACGACCTCCAGCGTCGCGGCGTCGGCGCCTTCGCCGAACTCCCGCCCGCCTTCGCCCACCTGCTGGCCCTGTCGAGCCTGCACACCAGCGTCCTGGACACCGGCTTCAGCGGCTACCTGCGCACCCGGCGCGGCGAACTCCCCTGGGCCACCCGTGGTTTGCGCGCCGCGGGCATGCCGCGCCTGGCCGCCGCCGCGATCCTGGCCGCCCGCGACGCCTCCCCCAGCTCCCCCGACGACGCCCTCGACCGCTTCTTCGACGACGAACACCAGACCCTGGCCAACCCCGGCCAGATCCGCCGCCCCGACGGCGCCCGCGCCGACGACCCCGACGAGATCTACGACATCAACGAACCCGCCGACTTCGAACAGCGCGTCCTCGACTACATCCGCGCCAACCTCGACGACTTCGTCCGCGAGTCCTGACCGGGGCTCGCCGTCGGCCGATCGGACTTGTCCGAGGGGGCGGATAAGCTGCCTGCGTGCCCGAACTGCCGCCCGTCGCCGACCTGCTCGCCACCGCCGTGCATGCCCTGGGAGGCAAGGAACGCACCGGCCAGACCACCATGGCGACGGCGGTCGACCACGCGATCGACACCAAGGAGCACCTGGCGGTGCAGGCGGGCACCGGCACCGGTAAATCGCTGGCCTATCTGGTGCCGAGCCTGCGGCACGCGGTGCGGACCGGGCGCACCGTGGTGGTCTCCACCGCGACGATCGCCCTGCAACGCCAGCTCGTCGACCGCGACCTGCCGCGCCTGGCCGACGCGCTGAGCAAGCCGTTGGGCCGGGTGCCGCAGTTCGCGATCCTCAAGGGCCGCAACAACTATCTGTGCCTGAACAAGATCAACAGCGTGATCCCCGAGGACACCGGCGGCGAGGCGGAACTGTTCGACGCCTTCGCCATCTCCAAGCTGGGCCGCGAGGTGCAGCGGCTCAACGAGTGGGCGTCGGACACCGAGACCGGCGACCGCGACGAGATCGCCCCCGGCGTGAGCGACCGGGCCTGGCGTCAGGTCAGCGTGTCCTCGCGCGAATGCCTCGGCAAGACCCGCTGCCAGTTCGGCCAGGACTGCTTCGCCGAGAAGGCGCGCGCCGAATCGGCCCAGGCCGACGTGGTGGTGACCAACCACGCGCTGCTGGCCATCGACGCGATCAGCGGCATCCAGGTGCTGCCCGAACACGATGTCGTGGTGATCGACGAGGCGCACGAACTGGTCGACCGGGTCACCGGCGTCGCCACCGCCGAACTCGCCGCGACCGCGATCAGCGCCGCGGCCCGCCGCTGCACCAAGCTCATCGACGAACGCGAGGTCGACCGGCTCGAGGGCGCCGCCGAGGCATTCCACGAAGCGCTCGAGGACATGCCGCCCGGCCGCTGGGACCAGCTGCCCGACGGCATCGCACCCGTCCTCGCGCTGGTCCGCGACGCCGCCTGGAACGCGCGCACCGCCCTGGCCCCGACGGGCAGCGTGAAGGCCACCGACGATCCCGACAACGCCGCCGCCCGCACGATGGCCGTGGCCGCCATCGACGACGTGCACGACGCGGCGGTGCGCACCCTGACCGCCTTCGAGGAGGCCGATCCGGCCGCGCGGCGCGATGTCATCTGGCTCTCGGCCGACGAGATCCGCGGCGTCGCCCGCCGCACCCTGCGGATGGCGCCGCTGTCGGTGGGCGGCCTGCTGCGCAGCAGGCTGTTCGGCACCGCGACCGTCGTGCTCACCTCGGCCACCCTGCAGATCGGCGGCTCGTTCGACGGGCTCGCGATCACCTGGGGCCTGCCCTCGCAGTCCGGCGGCAAGGTCGACCCGGCACTGGCCAACGGCGCCACCGCGCCCGCCGACCTGGAGTCGGTGCGGTGGAGTTCCCTCGATGTCGGTTCGCCGTTCGATCACGCGAAGTCCGGCATCCTCTACGTCGCCAAGCACCTGCCGGCGCCGGGCCGCGACGGCCTGGCCCCCGCCTATCTCGACGAGATCGAGCAGCTCATCACCTCCGCGGGCGGGCGCACGCTCGGCCTGTTCTCCTCGATGCGCGCCGCCAAGGCCGCCACCGAGGCGCTGCGCGAGCGGCTCGACACCCCGGTGCTGTGCCAGGGCGACGACTCGATGGGCGCGCTGGTGCGCAAGTTCGCCGACGACCCGGCCACGTCGCTGTTCGGCACGCTCACCCTGTGGCAGGGCGTCGACGTGCCCGGCCCGTCGCTGAGTCTGGTGATCCTGGACCGCATTCCGTTCCCCCGCCCCGACGACCCGCTGCTCACCGCCCGCCAGCGGGCGGTGGAATCGCGCGGCGGCAACGGCTTCATGACGGTGGCGGCCAATCACGCGGCGCTGCTGCTGGCCCAGGGCACCGGCAGGCTGTTGCGCAGCGTCGACGATCGCGGCGTCGTCGCGATCCTCGATTCGCGGCTGGCCACCGCCCGCTACGGCGGCTACCTGCGCGCTTCGCTGCCGCCGTACTGGGAGACCACCGACCCCGAGGTGGTCGCGAAGGCGCTGCGCAGGCTCACCGCGTCCGCGTGAGCTGAGGGACATTTACACCCGGTCTTGCAATCGGCATGACCACACCCGTGAATTCACCGCCGGGCGAACGCAACTCGTGAGAACGTTGGGTGATGAAGCACCACGCCGATGGCGAGGTACTCGGCGAATTTCTGGTCAGTGCAAGATCTTTGGCCGAGTACCGCGCGATGTTTCACCTGTCCGACGACGATCTCACCGGCCGCAGGGTGCTCGATTGCCCCGGCGGCGCAGCGAGTTTCGCGGCCGAGGCCACCGCCCTGGGGGCCACGGTCACCGCGATCGATCCGATCTATGCCCGTCCGACCACCGACCTGGCCGTCGACGCCGTCACCGAGAACGACCGCGCCGTGGCCTGGGCCGCCGCCAACGCCCACCGCTACCGCTGGGACTGGTACGGCTCCCCCGACGGCCATGCCGCGATCCGGCGCGGCGCGGCCCGGCGCTTCGCCGCCGATCTGCGCGCCGCGCCCGACCGCTACATCGCCGCGAGCCTGCCCGAACTCCCGTTCCCCGACAAATCCTTCGATCTGTCGCTGAGCTCACACCTGCTGTTCAGCTACGCCGACCGCCTCGACGCCGAATTCCACCTGTCCGCCCTGCTCGAACTGTCCCGCGTCACCGAGGGCGAGGCCCGGCTCTATCCCCTGCTCGACTACACCGGCGCACCACTGGACGACCTCATCGCCGGGCTGCGCACCGAACTCCACGACAAGGGCGTCCCCACCGCGCTGCGCAAGACCCGTTACGAATTCCATCACGGCGCCGACACCATGCTGGTCCTGCAACCGGCCGCGTGACCGGCCCTTTCCGAGTTCGGTGCGCCGCCAGGCCGAACCAGTTTCATAGGGATCGCCTACCAACGGCGGGCCACACCACGCCACTCCGACGGGCGGGCGGTAGGTTCTTAGTCGTGCATACGATGCGAGCCGGCCGGTAGTACGGCAGTGGTGGAGAAATCTCGACGCGCGGAGCTCCCGCGCACGGTCTCGACGCTCCTCCTGCTACTCGGTACCGCCGTCCTCGGCGTGACTCTGCTGTTCACCACCATGGATCCGTGGATGGACAGCGGCGGCATCCTCGTCGGCGGCCTCGACGTCCACATCTACCGCGACGGCGGCTGGCGGGTGCTGCACGATCGGGCGCTCTACATCGAGCCGACGCACTACGGACTCCTCTACACCTACACGCCGTTCTCGGCGCTGGCGTTCCTGCCGCTGGTGCTGGTGCCGTGGTCGGCCGTCACCACGACCTGGCTGGTCCTCAACCTCGCCGTGCTGTTCGCCTGCGTGCTGCAGAGCTGGCGGATGCTCGGCTACCGGGTGACGCCGCGCCTGGCCGTGGTCAGCGCGCTGATCACGCTGGCGTTCGTCTTCGCCGAGCCGGTGCGCACCACGCTCTACTACGGGCAGATCAATCTGTGGCTCATGCTGCTGGTGCTGTGGGACTTCTCCCGCGCCGAGCACAGCAGGCTGCGCGGTCTCGGCGTCGGCATCGCGGCGGGTATCAAGCTGACCCCGCTGTTCTTCGTGGCCCAGTATCTGGCGCAACGGCAGTGGCGCGCCGCGGCCACCGCCGCGCTGACCTTCGCCGCGACGATCGGCCTGACCGCCCTGGTCCTGCCGAGCGATTCGTACCAGTACTGGACCTCGACCTTCTTCCAGTCCGGTCGCATCGCCCCGGATGTCCACCCCGCCAATCAGTCGCTGCGCGGCGCCGTCGCCCACCTCGTGCACGGGCCCGCCCCGGTCTGGTTGTGGCTGCTGATCGCCGTCCCGATCGCGCTGCTCGCCCTGTGGCTCGCGGCCGAGCTGGTGCGCCGCGACGAACCATTGCTGTCGGTGACCCTCGGTGGGCTCACCGCCTGCGCGGTCTCGCCGTATTCGTGGGGGCACCACTGGGTCTGGTTCGTCCCGCTGACGGTCTATCTGATCCATCGCGCCCAGACCCGCGGCCGCTGGTGGGTCGCGGCGGGCGCGCTGTACCTCGCCATCGCGGCGTGGACCTACACCTACACCCCCACCTGGGTCAGTGTCGGCACCTTCCTGCTGCCGCCGTGGTGGCCGGGCGCGCAGGTGATGATGAACATCTACGTGGTCGTCTACCTGATCGTGCTGATCGGGGTGTTCCGCCTGGTCCGCTCGACGCCGCCGCGCCGACGCCCCGAGCCGATCGAGCCGACCGTCATCGATCCCCCTGCCGCGCAAGAACTCTCCCGCGCGATCCGGCCGCCGCGCGTCGCCGGCGGGGCGCACCCCGACGACGACCGCCCGGCCATGGTGGACTGAGCGCTACCCGCAGGCCCAGTCGAAAACGCCCGACTCCAGGTCGAGCTGGGCGTTGCCGCCGCCGAAGTTCATCCCGGAGACCTCCTCGATCTCCAGGTAGAACGGGGTCAGGCCCTCAGGGAGCGCCTGGACGGGGAACGCGGTGCCGCCCAGGTGGGAGCGGCCGAACAGCGGCTCGGCCCAGGGGTTCCAGCCGGAGTCCTCGGTGAGCGGGTCCTGGTAGCGCGAGTTCGGGACGTATTCGACCGGCGGGATACCGACATTGGGGTCGGCGACGCGCTCGGCCAGCCAGACGCCGATGGTGGGGTGCACGTCGTCCCAGGCGTTGCAGCCCTCGTCGCTCGCGACCGGCGAGCCGGGCAGGCGCACGTCGGCGGGCGGCGCGACCGGGCCCGCGGCGAATTCCGCTTCGGTCAGCCAGACCAGCGCGAAGACACCGCCGATCTCGTCGTGCAGGAGCTGTAGCTGCGAGTGCAGCCGGGTCGAGACCAGCTCGCGGGCGACCGGATCGTCGGCGGCCGCGTCGGCCACGATCGGGTCGGTCGCGTCGGCGAACTGCCCCTCACCCTGGAAGAAGGCGATGGCCGGGTATTTCGGCCCGCGGCGCTGATAGTCGACGGGCAGTCGCAGGGTGAGCGCGTGCATCATCGGCAGTCCGGTGACCGGCCCGCGCGGCCAGCTCGCCGGATCGATCGCGGGCCCGTCGCTGCCGATCCACCCGGAGCGCACCGGCGTGTCGAGCGTCAGCGGCTCACCGCCGGGCGTCTCCGCCAGTTTGTCCGCCGAATCCCCGAAACCCAGGTCGTAAGCCTTCATCGCAGCTCTCCTCTTCGATGCGCGGACGGTGCGTGGCGCCGCTTCGACAAGCGCCGTCGCCGAGGGTAACCGCTACCGGCGACAGGCGCGGGCACTGCGTGGAACCACGGGCATACGGCCGATGACGAAACGTCGCACACCGGCAACGAAAGCGGCGGCGCGGCAACCGGATACCGGTCACCGCGCCGCCGCGGACGAACGCCGCTCAGCTCAGAGCGCGGCCTTCAGGATCAGCGTCAGCACCGCGGCGACCACGGCGACGGCCACGGCCGCGCCGCCCCAGACGACACCCTGGCGCGCCCACGGACGGCCCGCGTCGAGCGAGAAGCGGCCCGGGCCGGTGAAGGCCAGGCCGGCGGCGGCGATGGCGTAGACCAGCGGGGTCGAGTAGCCGGTCACCGACGGGTCGGCCGGGAACAGGCCACCGGCCCAGAGCACATTGATCGCGTTGATCATGGTGCCGAGCACGATGGCGGCGGCCAGCGGCGTGAACAGACCGAATACCAGCAGCAGGCCGCCGACCAGCTCGCTGAGTCCGGCGAGCGTGCCGAAGAGCACGCCGGGGTTGTAGCCCATCGCCTCGAAGCTGTCGGTGGTGGTCTGCCACCCCATGCCGTTGAACCAGCCGAACAGTTTCTGCGCGCCGTAGGCGGCCATCAGGCCACCGAAGCCCACGCGCAGCACCAGCAGGCCGATGCCGGCGGCGGTGACCTCGTCGGCGGTGGAGGGGGAAGTAGCGGGAGTGGTGCGGGTAGCGGTGTCGGTCATCGTTTCCTCATCTGCGATTCGATACATGCCCACAACCGGACCACGGTCCGATTGCCTCGTCCGGTCACAACCCCGGGTCCGGCGCGACTATTTCCCGCCGCCCCCGGCACTTCCGTGACCCTGCTCACACAAAAAAGAAAGGCCGCCCCGAAGGGCGGCCTCTGCGCGAAGACTCAGTTCACCACGCCATGGTCGCGTAGCTGACCAGGGTGCTCTCCGATTCCTGCGACAGCTTCCAGGTGCCGCCGATGTTCTTCCAGGTCACCGGGATCGGGAAGGCGTAGTCGCCGAGGCGGCTGTTCAGGGTCGCCGAGAGGGTGTCACCGTCGACGGTGACCGGGCCCGAGACGTCCCAGCTGTAGCCCGGGATCCGGTTGACGGTGTCGCGAACGACGGTGAGGCTACCGGCGTTGCCCGACTCGAGTTCGGCCGAGGAGCCGTTCATGGCCGCCTGCAGCTTGCCCTGCAGCTCACCGGCCGACGGGGTCGCCGGGGCGGCGATCGCGGCGGGAGCGGTGGCGACGACAGCCGCGGTGACCGGCGCGAAGATGGTGGCGACGGCCATCGACGCGGCAACGAGCGAGCGCTTCATAGGTAACTCTCCTTCAAGCTTGGCTAGGCTAGCCTAAGTATAGGCATACCTATGGTGAGTTCACCTACTCGACGAGGAAGAAGAAGTACCCCAGGAACAACACCATCAACACCCACATGGCCGGATGGACTTCCTTGACCCGGCCCCGGGCGACCATCACCACCGGGTAGAAGATCATGCCCATCGCCAGTCCGTTGGCGATCGAATAGGTCAGCGGCATCATGATCACGGTCAGGAACGCGGGCACGGAGTATTCGAGGTGCTGCCAGTCGATCTCGCCCAGCGAGCGCGCCATCAAGACGCCGACCACGATCAACGCGGGCGCCGTCACCTCGGCCGACCCGGCGATCACCGAGAAGATCGGGTAGCAGAACATCGCGATCACGAACCAGCCCGCCGTGGTGATCGCGGTGACACCGGTCCGGCCGCCCGCCGACACACCGGCGGTCGATTCCACATACGCGGTGGTGGTGGAGGTACCGATGATCGCGCCCGCCGTCGTACCGACCGAGTCGGCGGCCATCGCGCTGCGCGCCCGTGCCAGCGTGCCGTCCTTGTTGAGCAGGCCCGCCTGGTTGGCGACACCGATCAGGGTGCCCGAGGCGTCGAAGAAGTCGACGAACAGCATGGTGAGCACCACCACGATCATCTGCCCGGTGAACGCGTCGGGCAGATGGATGATCGCCTGGCCGAAGGTCTGATCCAGGCCCTTGGGCAGCTCGGCGATCCCGTCCGGGATGCCGACCAGGCCGGTGACCATGCCCAGGACCGTGGTCGCGACGATGCCGTAGAGCACCGCGCCGTGCCAGCCGATCACCAGGAAGACCACCGTGACGACCAGACCGAACAGGGCGAGCAACGTGGTGCCCTTGGTGAAGTCGCCGAGCGTGACCAAGGTCGCGTCGCTGTTGACCACGATGCCCGCGTTCTTCAGCCCGAGGAACGCGACGAACAGACCGATGCCCGCGCCCACCGCGAACTTCATCTGCAGCGGAATGGCATTGAGGATTCGTTCCCGGATCTTGGTGATCGCCAGGATGAAGAAGATGATGCCCGACAGCAGGGTGCCCGACAAGGCGACCTGCCACGGAATGCCCATGCTCAGCACGACCGTGTACGCGAAGAACGCGTTGAGACCCATGCCGGGCGCGAGCGCGATCGGATACCGCGCCCAGATGCCCATGACCAGGGTGCCGAAGATCGCGGCCACCGCCGTCGCGGTGAACACGGCCTGCATCGGAATGCCCTTGTCGCCCAGGGCGCCCTCGTCACCGAGGATCGACGGATTCACCGCCAGCACATAGGACATCGCCAGGAACGTGATCGTGCCCGCCATCGCCTCGCGCCGGAAGGAGGACCCGCTCGACGTGACACCGAAGTATCCGTCGATGCGCCGTCGGGCGCGGGTTACGACATCGCTGGCCATGACACTCCAGTCCGAATTTCAAAGAAGAAGGATGCCCAGGAACGGTAGCGGAAAGTTCACTGAATCGAAGAACCCGGCATCCGTGTCACGACGCAGGTCACGCCCCCGCGACGGCCACCAGCCCCAGTTCGGCATCCGACGCGAGCAGCGCGTTGTGGGGCAGCACACGCACGGTGTAGCCGACGGCGCCCGACAGCGGCACCGGCGACTGCACGGCATACAGCTCCACACCCTCGTCGGTCCCGGTGTGCGTCATCTCGATGGTGGTGGTGTCGGACAGGTCGTCGGCCGGCGAGACCCGGCCGAGCACCGCCTGCACCACGACATCCGAGGGCGCCAGCCCGCCGAGTTCGACGCGCGCCTCCAGCGACAGCTTCGCCCCGATCACCGGGGTGTCGGGCAGGCCGGAGCTGTCGACCTGCGCCACCCGCACCGACGACCAGGCCGCGTCGACCCGCTTGCGGTACTCCGCGACCTGCGCCGCGCCGGCGAATCCGTCGGCGGCGGCCCGGCCGAACGCGGCGGCCGCCGGGCCGTAGTACTGCTCGGCGTAATCGCGAACCATCCGCGAGGCCAGCACCTTCGGGCTGGTGGTCTGCAGGGTGTGGCGCACCATCTCGGTCCAGCGCACCGGCACGCCCGCGGCGTCGCGGTCGTAGAAGCGCGGGGCGACCGTGCGCTCGACGAGCTCGTAGAGCGCCGCGGCCTCGAGATCGTCGCGGCGGTGCTCGTCGCGCACGCCGTCGGCGGTGGGGATCGCCCAGCCGTTCTCGCCGTCGAACATCTCGTCCCACCAGCCGTCCCGGATGGACAGGTTGAGGCCGCCGTTGAGCGCGGACTTCATGCCGGAGGTGCCGCACGCCTCGAGCGGGCGCAGCGGATTGTTCAGCCACACATCGCAACCCCAGTAGAGATAGCGCGCCATCGACATGTCGTAGTCGGGCAGGAAGACGATGCGGTGCCGCACCGCCGGATCGTCGGCGAAGCGCACGACCTGCTGGATCAGCGCCTTGCCGCCGTCGTCGGCGGGATGGCTCTTGCCCGCGACCACCAGCTGCACCGGCCGCTCGGGATCGAGCAGCAGCGCGCGCAGCCGCTCGGGGTCGCGCAGCATCAGGGTCAGCCGCTTGTAGGTGGGCACGCGCCGGGCGAACCCGACGGTGAGCACCGAGGGGTCGAAGACCTCGTCGATCCAGCCCAGTTCCGCGTCGGCCGCGCCGCGCTGATGCCACGACTCGCGCAGCCTGCGGCGCACCTCTTCGATCAGGACGCCGCGCAGGGTGTTGCGCGTCGACCACAGCTGCCCGAGATCGACATCGCTGAGCTTCTCCCAGCCGCGCGCCTCCTCGACCAGCTCCGGGCCGACCAGCTCGCGCGCCTTGTCGATCCACTCCCTGGCCGCCCAGGTCGGCGCGTGCACGCCGTTGGTGACCGAACCGATCGGCACCTCGGCCGCGTCGAAGCCCGGCCACAGCCCGGCGAACATGTCCCGGCTGACCTCGCCGTGCAGTTTCGAGACACCGTTGGCGCGCTGGGCCATGCGCAGACCCATGTGCGCCATGTTGAACACGGAGGGATCGGATTCCCGGCCGAACGCCAGGATCCGGTCGACCGACAGCCCCGGCAGCAGCGCGGATTCGGACTCGCCGTGCGCGCCACCGAAGTAACGGCGCACCAGCGGCATCGGGAACCGGTCGATGCCCGCGGGCACCGGGGTGTGCGTGGTGAACACGGTGCCTGCCCGGACCGCGGCCAGCGCGGTGTCGAAATCCAGTCCGCCCGCGATGAATTCCCGGATCCGCTCCACCCCGAGGAAGCCGGCGTGGCCCTCGTTCATATGGAACACATCGGGATCGGGCAGCCCGTTGGCGCGGGTGTAGGCCCGCACCGCGCGGACCCCACCGATCCCGGCCAGGATCTCCTGCTTGATCCGGTGGTCCTGATCGCCGCCGTAGAGCCGGTCGGTGACCGCGCGCAACTCCGGATCGTTCTCGGCGATATCGGAATCGAGCAGCAGCAGCGGGATCCGGCCCACCTGGGCGATCCACACCCGTGCCCGCAGCACCCGGCCCTCCGGCATGCCGACATGGATCAGCACCGGCGAGCCTTCGCTGGTGAGCAGCCGCAACGGCAGACCCTGCGGGTCCAGCGCCGGGTAGTGCTCCATCTGCCAGCCGTCGGCCGACAGCGACTGCCGGAAATACCCGGAGCGGTACAGCAGCCCGACGCCGATCAGCGGCAGACCCAGATCGGAGGCGGCCTTGAGATGGTCACCGGCCAGGATGCCCAGCCCACCCGAGTAGTTCGGCAGCACCTCGGTGACACCGAACTCCATCGAGAAGTAGGCGATCCCGGCGACATTCGTCCCGGTCTGCTGCTGGAACCAGCGGGGCCGCGCCAGATAGTCGCGCAGCCCCTCGGCGGCCGCGTCCACCCGGGCGACATACGCGGCATCGGCGGCGAGCGCGTCGAGCCGCTCGGCGGGCACCTCGCCCAGCATCCGGACCGGGTCCTGGCCGACCGCGCGCCACAGCTCCGGGTCGAGGTCGGCGAACAGATCCTGCGTCGGGCCGTGCCACGACCACCGCAGGTTCGTCGACAACTCGCCCAGCGCGGTGAGCCGCTCCGGCAGATGGGCACGGACAGTGAACCGACGAAGTGCCTTCACCCGCCAAAGAGTACCGAGTGTCGCGCCCGGATGCTGTTCGGGAGCCCGAGCGTCGGCGATCCAGCCGGTTCTACCCGGTGAACTGGGCGGCGAACTCGGGGGTGGGTGGGACCTCCGTGATGACGTCGATCAGGACGCCCGCGGGGTCGCTGACGATGAAGTGGCGCTGGCCGAAGTCCTCGGTGCGGAGGGCGAGTTCGGGGTGCAGGCCGCCGGTTTCGACCAGGCGGTGCCATTCGGCGTCGACATCGTCGACCTCGAAGTTCAGGACCAGGCCCTGGACCGGCTTGCCGTAGCCCTCGGGGATGGTGGGGTGGGTGGGATCGAGCAGGGCCAGTTCGTAGGCGGGCTCGGCGTCGCGGGCGGGGCGGCGAAGGCTGACGTACCAGTCGGCCTCGAAGGTGATCTCGAAGCCGAACCAGCGCGTGTAGAAGTCGCGGGACTCCGCGATCCGGGAGGTGGCCAGAACCGGGTAGAAGCTGCTCAGTGCCATGACTTTTCCTTTCACATACCGATGGTATGTGTCGTAGGCTAGTTCACATACCACCGGTAGGTCAATGGGAGGACGGCGGATGACAGCCACGGCGCGGGCACGACAGCGCGAGGAGACGCGACGGGTGCTGGTGACGCAGAGCAGGCGGCTGTTCGCCGCGAAAGGCTATGCGGCCGTTGGCCTGTCGGAGATCGTGTCGGCGTCGGGGGTCACCAAGGGCGCGCTCTACCACCACTTCGACAGCAAGGCCGAGCTGTTCCGCGCGGTGCTCACCCAGGTGCAGCAGGAGGTCGGCGAGCAGGTCGCCGCGGCCGCCGACGCCGAGCCCGATCCGTGGGCCCAGCTGACCACCGGATGCGCCGCGTTCCTCCGGGCCAGCGCCGATCCCCTGGTCCAGCGGATCATGCTGATCGACGGACCCGCCGTGCTCGGCTGGCACGAATGGCGCGCCCTGGACGAGGCCAACTCGGCCCGGCACCTGCACGAGGCCCTGGCATCCCTGGTCGACGCGGGTATCTTGGCGCCCCAGCCGATCGCTCCCCTCACCCAGCTGCTCTCCGGCGCGATGAACGAGGCCGCCCTCTGGCTCGCCACCACCGCCGACCCCGGCGCGCTCCCCGACACCATCACCGCCCTGGTCAAGCTCCTCGCGGGACTGCGCACCACCTGACCACCACAAAACCGCTGGCAGCCACCGCCGAACCCATGTCACCATGCAGCGATGCCGCACTGGGTCGATGTCCTGCCCGAATTCCTGCTCGCCTCGCTGATCCTGGCCGCCCTGCCGGGCCCGGCGACCGCGCTGTTCCTGCAGCGCTCGGTGCGCGACGGCCGACGCGCGGGGCTGGCCGCGGTCGCGGGCAACGAGATCGGCGTTCTCGGCTGGACGCTCGCCGGCGGCACGGGGCTGTCGATCCTGCTGGCGGCGAACCGGTGGCTGAACACGGCGATGCACGTCGTCGGCGCGGCGGTGCTGATCTGGCTCGGTGCTCAGGCGTGGCGCCACGCCCGCGGCGCCGACGACGATTTCGGCGCCGCCCTGACGGCGAAACTCCCCGGCGGCAACACCCCCGCCGCCGCCTTCCGCGCGTCCCTCGTCTCGATCGCCGCCAACCCCAAGGCCGCGGTCTTCGGCATCACGATCCTGCCGCAGTTCCTGCCGACCGAAGGACCGGTGCTGCCCACCCTGCTGATCCTGGGCACCATCCAGGTGATCCTGGACGGCGCCTGGTGCGTCGCGGTCGTCCTGGCCGCCGATCGGGCGGGTGCCTGGCTGCGCCGCGCCGCCATCCGCCAACGCGTGGAACGGACCCTGGCCGCGATCTTGGTCGCCCTGGGCTTGGGCCTGGCTCATTCCGCCTCCCCGTGAATTTTGCGGGTCGTCCGGTAGCTCGGCGATTGGCAGTCGGTCTCGCGTCGAGCGCGTCACGGGTCGGAGATGGTCGGGGAGTTACCCATGTACTCACGCGATCCGTGGCTTGCGAGGCGCACAGCTCGGTCGCCGGAAATGCAGTAGGTTGGCCAGGTGACCGGCCGGATTGCCATAGATGACATCGCCCCGTCCATCCCCGGCGGCCGCCCGGCCAAGGCCGCCGTCGGCGAGGTGTTTCCCGTCCGCGCCGTGGTGTGGCGCGAGGGGCACGACGCCGTGGCGGCGACGCTGGCGGTGCGCGCGCCCGGCTCGTCGCGGATCACCCGCCTGCGGATGACCCCCGATTACGAGCCCGACGTCTTCAACGGCCTGTTCACCCCGCACACCCCCGGCGTGTGGACCTTCCGGGTCGAGGGCTGGAGCGATCCGATCGCGACCTGGCGCTCGGCCGTGGAGGCCAAACTCGCGGTCGGCCAGACCGCCCTCGACCTGGCCAACGATCTCGAGATCGGCGCCACCCTGTTCGAGCGGGCCGCCCAGGCGGTGCCCAAGAAGCAGTTCGAACGGTTGCGCGCCGCCGCCACCGCGCTGCGCGGCGACGAGCAACTGCCTGCCAGGGTCGCCCCGGCGTTCAGCGAGGAGGTCGCCGAGATCCTGCGCGCGACCCCGCTGCGCGAGATGGTCACCCGTGGCGCCCAGCATTCGGTGCTGGTCGAACGCAGGCGCGCGCTGGTCGGGTCCTGGTACGAGTTCTTCCCGCGCTCGACCGGTGGCCGTGACGCCGACGGCCATCCGGTGCACGGCACCTTCGCGACCGCAGCGCGCGAACTCCCCCGCATCGCGGGCATGGGCTTCGACGTCGTCTACCTGCCGCCGATCCACCCGGTCGGCGAGATCAACCGCAAGGGCCGCAACAACGCGCTCACCACCGAGCCGGGTGACGTCGGTTCACCGTGGGCGATCGGCTCGGCCGACGGCGGCCACGACGCCACCAACCCGCTGCTGGGCACCGAGGCCGATTTCGTCGACTTCGTCGCCACCGCAACAGGTCTCGGCCTCGAGGTCGCGATCGACCTGGCCCTGCAGTGCGCCCCCGACCACCCGTGGGTCCAGGCGCATCCGGAGTGGTTCACCACCCTGCCCGACGGCACCATCGCCTTCGCGGAGAACCCGCCGAAGAAGTACCAGGACATCTATCCGGTCAACTTCGACAACGACCCCGACGGCCTCTATGCCGAGGTGCTGCGGGTGGTCCGGCACTGGATCGCCCTCGGCGTCACCATCTTCCGCGTGGACAACCCGCACACCAAGCCCGCCGACTTCTGGGAGTGGCTGATCGCGCAGGTGCGCCGCACCGACCCCGACGTGATCTTCCTGTCCGAGGCGTTCACCCGCCCGGCCCGGCTCTACGGTCTGGCGCGGCGCGGATTCAGCCAGTCCTACACCTATTTCACCTGGCGCGTCTTCAAGTGGGAGCTGGCCGAATTCGGCACCGAACTCGCGGCCAAGGCCGACGAGGCCAGGCCGAACCTGTTCGTGAACACCCCCGACATCCTGCACGAGAGCCTGCAGCACGGCGGTCCCGGCATGTTCGCCCTGCGCGCGGTCCTCGCCGCGACCCTCGCCCCCACCTGGGGCGTGTACTCCGGCTACGAGCTGTTCGAACACGAGGCCGTGCGCGCGGGCAGCGAGGAATACCTGGACTCGGAGAAGTACGAGCTGCGCCCGCGCGACTTCACCGGCGCGCTGGCCCGCGGCGAGTCCCTGGAACCGTGGTTGACCAGGCTCAACGAGATCCGCCGCGCCCATCCCGCGTTGCAGCAGCTGCGCTGCATCCACTTCCACGAGATCGACAACGACGCGCTGCTGGCCTACTCCAAGATCGATCCGGCCTCCGGCGACGCGGTGCTGGTGATCGTCAACCTCAACCCCTACGGCGCCGAGCAGGGCCACATCTCGCTCGACCTGCCCGCGATCGGCCGCGAATGGCACGACCACCCGGTGGTGTTCGACGAGATCACCGGCGAGGAATACCACTGGGGCCAGCGCAATTTCGTGCGCCTCGACCCGGCGCGGGCCCCCGCCCACATCCTCGCGCTGCCCGCCGTGCCCGCCGCCGCGCGCGCCCCCCTGGCCTACCGCCGGACGTTCTGATGAAACGCCGCGACCTGATGCTGCTGGCGGCGGGCACCCACCCCGACCCGCACACCGTCCTCGGCGCGCACCCGCAGCCGGACGGCACCGCGATCCGGGTGCTGCGCCCGCACGCCGAGTCGGTGACCGTGCTGGTCGGCACCACCGAGCATCCGCTGAAGTCGCTGGGGCACGGCGTGTTCGCCGCCGTCCTGCCGTATCCGCAGGTCGACGACTACCGCGTGCGCACCGCCTACCCCGGCGGCCAGACGGTGGTCACCGCCGACGGCTACCGCTTCCTGCCCACTGTCGGCGAGTTCGACCTGCACCTCATCGGCGAGGGCAGGCACACCCGGCTGTGGGAGGTGCTCGGCGCGCACCCACGGCACTACACCACCCTCGACGGCGATGTCGACGGCACCTCGTTCGCGGTGTGGGCGCCGAATGCGCGCGGCGTCACCGTCTTCGGCGATTTCGACCACTGGAGCGGCAACTCCGCGCCGATGCGCGCGCTGGGGTCGTCCGGGGTGTGGGAGGTGTTCGTGCCCGGTGTCGGGCCGGGCACGCGCTACAAGTACCGGGTGCACGGCGCGGACGGCCGCGTCGTCGATCACGCCGACCCGCTGGCCTTCGCGACCGAGGTCCCGCCCGCGACCGCCTCGGTGGTCAGCCGCGCCGACCACGTGTGGACCGACAGCGCGTGGCTGGACCGCCGGGCCGCCGCCGACGCCGTCCGCTCCCCCATGAGCGTCTACGAGGTGCACCTCGGCTCGTGGCGCCCCGGCCTCGGCTATCGCGCCCTGGCCGAACAGCTGGCCGAATACGTGCGCGCGACCGGGTTCACCCACGTCGAACTGCTGCCGGTCGCCGAGCACCCGTTCGGCGGGTCCTGGGGCTACCAGGTCACCTCCTACTACGCCCCCACCTCCCGCTTCGGCGGCCCCGACGACTTCCGCTACTTCGTCGACCACCTGCACAACGCGGGCATCGGCGTGCTGCTCGACTGGGTGCCCGCGCACTTCCCGCGCGACGAATGGGCGCTGGCCCGCTTCGACGGCACCCCGCTCTACGAGCACCCCGACCCGCGCCGGGGCGAGCAACTCGACTGGGGCACCTACGTTTTCGACTTCGGCCGCAACGAGGTGCGCAACTTCCTGGTCGCCAATGCCGCCTTCTGGATCGAGGAGTTCCACATCGACGGCCTGCGCGTCGACGCGGTGGCCTCCATGCTCTACCTGGACTACTCGCGGCCCGACGGCGGCTGGGAGCCGAATGTCTACGGCGGCAGGGAGAACCTGGAGGCCGTCGACTTCCTCCAGGAACTCAACGACACCGTCCATCGCGCGTACCCCGGCGTCGTCACCGTCGCCGAGGAGTCGACCACCTGGCCCGGCGTCACCCGCGGCACCGATGTCGGCGGCCTCGGCTTCACCATGAAGTGGAACATGGGCTGGATGCACGACACCCTCGGCTACCTGGGCCGCGACCCGATCCACCGGTCCTGGCACCACAACGAGATGACGTTCTCCCTGGTCTACGCGTGGAGCGAGAACTACGTGCTGCCGATCAGCCACGACGAGGTCGTGCACGGCAAGGGCACGCTGTGGACCAGGATGCCCGGCGACGACTTCGCCAAAGCGAGCGGCGTGCGCGCCCTGCTGGCCTACATGTGGGCGCACCCCGGCAAGCAACTGCTGTTCATGGGCCAGGAGTTCGGCCAGTTCCGCGAGTGGGACAACGATCGCGGCCTGGACTGGCAGGAACTGGACAACCCACTGCACCAGGGCATCTCGACGATGGTCGGCGATCTCAACCGCACCTACACCGCGCACCCGGCGCTGTGGAGTCAGGACACCACACCCGGCGGGCACTCCTGGATCGAGGCCGACGACAGCGCCGCCAACGTCTTCGCGTTCCTGCGCTGGGGCGCCGACGGCAGCGCCGTCGCCTGCGTCTTCAACTTCTCCGGGTCGACCAGGGAGAACTACCGGATCGGCCTGCCGCACACCGGGGTCTGGCGCGAAGTCCTCAACACCGACGCCCAGGAGTACGGCGGGTCCGGCGTCGGCAACCTCGGCGGGGTCGACGCCGACGACACCCCCTGGCACGGACGGCCCGCCTCGGCCACCGTCACCATGGCCGCCAACAGCGCGGTCTGGCTGGCCGCCGAACGCTAGTCGGTCAGGTCGATCCGGATCGTGAGCAGGTCGGTCCCGACCGTGCGGACGGCGGCGCTGTTGTAGCGCGGCAGCTCGCGCAGCCGGGCGTGCGGGTCGTCGTCGGGCACCAGGTGGGCGACGCCGTTGTGCCAGTGCCCACGCAGCCGCACCCGGACCCGGTTGTCGGCCAGGATGTTGCGGACATACTGCGAGCGCTCGCCGAATTCGGAGACCAGCCAGAACTGGTCACCGACCCGGCGCCCGCCGATCGGTGTGGTCCGCGGCTGCCCGCTCACCCGGCCGGTGGTCTCGAGCAGCTGCTGGCCGGGCAGCCGCCGCGCGACCACGTTGAGCGGCCGCTGGAACGTGGTCACGATCCGGTGCTGAATGTCGTTCTTGGAGCCCATGTTCCGACCGTAGCAGCGGCGGCTGCTCAGCCCTTGCTCGCGAGGTAGTAGGTATTGAGCGGATCACCGTCGACGTGGCTGGTACCGACCTCGGTGAAACCGGCGTCGGCGAGCATCGCCAGCGCGCGCTGTTCGCCCCACACCGTGCCGAGCCCGTCGCCGCCCTGCCCCAGCGACACCGACATGCAGTGCATCGTCGACACCGCGTAGAGGAACGGGCCCAGCGGCAGGTCCAGGTTCTCCTCGAGCACGCTCGACGCGTGCACGTCGACCATCAGGAACACACCGTCGGCGCGCAACGCCGTCGCGATGTTGGCCAGCACCAGCGCCGGGTGCGCCTGATCGTGGATGGCGTCGAAGACGGTAATCAGATCGCAGGACTCGGGCGCGTGCAGTGCCGCCACGTCCTGCTCGACGAACTCGACGTTGGTCAGGCCCATCGCCGCCGCCTCGGCCCGCCCCGCCGCGATCGCGTCGGCGGAGAAGTCGTAGCCGCGGAACCGGCTGGCCGGGAAGGCCCGCGCCATCAGGTTCACCGCGTGTCCGCTGCCGCAGGCGATATCGGCGACGTCGATCCCCATCAGCAGCCGATCGGTCAGCCCGGGCGCCATCGGCAGGATGACGTCGAGCAGCGCGGCGTCGAACACCTCGGCGCTCTCCTCGGCCATCAGCGCGTGGAAGCGGGCGTAGTCGTCGTAGGACAGGCCGCCACCGATCCGGAACCGCTCGACGATCTTGGGTTCCACCTCACCGAGCTGCCCGATGAACTGCATGACCCTGGCGAGATTGTCCGGTCCCGCGGCCCTGGTCAGGCTGGCCGCGTGCGCGGGCGGGAGCGTGTAGGTCGCCGTCGGCGGGTCGTAGCGCACGATGCCCGCGGTGGTGACGGCGCCGAGCCATTCACGCACGTAGCGCTCGTCCAGGCCCGCGGCCGCGGCGAGGTCCGGGCTGGTCGCGGCGGGGTTGGCGGCCATCGTGTCGAACAGGCCCACCTGGTGGCCCATGCTGATCATCAGCGCGGTGCTCGCGTGGTCGAGCACCTCGACCATCTTTCCCGCGAAGGCTTCCACCTCGGCCTGATCGACCGCGCCCGAGTGGTCGAGTGAGGTCATGTCGTATCTCCTCGAGTCAGCTCGCGGCCCGGTGCCGCGGGTCTACCAGGAGATACGACGGGGCCGCCCCGGCAGTTCAGCCGGGACGGCCCCGCGGACGAAGGTCAGTACAGCGCGGTCGCGAGCTTGCGGCGGGCCGCGACGACGAAGGGCTCGGCCGGGTCGAACAGCTCGAACAGCTCGAGCAGCCGGGTGCGCGCCCTGGTGCGGTCGTCGCCCGCGGTGCGCTTGATGGCCGCGATGATGCGATCGAAGGCGGCCTCGGGGCGCTGCTCGAGCAGTTCCACGTCGGCGGCGTCGAGGGCGGCGTCCAGGTTCGCCGGATCGGCGTCGGCGGTGGCGACCACGGCCGGGTCGAGCTGCTGGGCCCTGGTCAGGAAGCGCAGCTGACGCAGCGCGGCCTTGGCCTCCTCGTTGCCGGGCTCCTCGACCAGGATCGCCTCGTAGGCCGCCTCGGCGCCGGCGATGTCGCCCTCGGCGAGCGCGTCCTCGGCGGCGGTGAAGCGCGGGTCCTCGACCTCGGGGGCCGCGCCCGCGGCGTTCGGGTCGCCCTCGAGCTTGCCCGCGGTCGCGTCCATCACCGCGTCGAGCCACTGGCGCACCTGTGCCTCGGGCTGGGCGCCCTCGAAATCGGCCAGCGGCTGCCCGCCCGCGACCGCGATCACCGTGGGGATGCCCTGCACCCGCAGCGCCTGCACGATGTTCATGTTCGCTTCGGCCTCGATCGCGGCCAGGTCCCAGCCGCCGCGATCGTCGGCGTTGAGCCGCTCCAGCGTGCGGACCAGCTCGACGCTGCCCGGGCTGCGCTGCGAGTACAGCGCGACCACGACGGGCACCTGCATCGAGCGGCGGATGACCTTGGCTTCGAAATCCGCCTCGGTGACCGTATGGTTCCCCGGGGCCGCAGGCGCGCCGCCGGGAGCGGCGGGCGGCTGCTTCAGCGCGGACAGATCCACCGCGCCGGACATGGCGGCGGCGACGGCGGGCGAAGGACGACGGGCAGCGGGTCGAGTCACGCTTTCCAGTTTGTCACGAAGCCGTCGGCGCGGCTGCCGGGGAGCCCTTGGTCGCGCCCGCGCTCAGTTCGCCCAGCTGACCGGTGCGCACGGCCCAGATCTCGAAGGCCACGGTGAACAGCGGCGGAATGCTCGACGCCAGCGCCAGCACGGTGGTCTTCCAGCCCCAGTTCAGTTCGCGCGCGGCCAGCAGCGCGGTGATCACGAACAGGACGAAGATCGCGCCGTGCACCGGCCCGAAGATCTTCACGCCGATCTCGTTGCCCTCGGCGGGCAGGTACTTGAACGCCATGCCGGTCAGCAGACCGATCCACGACAGCGCCTCGAGCACCGCGAAGAACCGGAAACGACTGGCGGTGGACCGCAGATCGAAGAAACCCATACCAGCCATTGTGCAGCATGATCTACGACACTGAGTAGTTGGTCCGCTCACACAAACGGGCCCCCGCGCTCGGTAGCGCGAGGGCCCGTGTCGGAACGAATCAGGCGGGGACGCGGATGATCAGCGCGTCGCCCTGACCGCCGCCGCCGCACAGCGAGGCCGCGCCGACGCCGCCACCGCGACGCTTCAGCTCCAGCGCCAGGTGCAGCAGGATGCGCGCACCCGACATGCCCAGCGGGTGGCCGATGGAGATGGCGCCACCGTTGACGTTGACCTTCTCCGGGTCGAAGCCCAGCTTCTTGGTCGAGGACACCCCGACGGCCGCGAACGCCTCGTTGATCTCGATCAGATCCAACTCGGCCGGGGTGATGCCCTCCTTCGCGCACGCGGCGAGGATGGCGTTGGCCGGCTGGTCCTGCAGGGTCGAGTCCGGACCGGCGACCTGACCGGCGGCGCCGATCTCGGCGATCCACTCCAGCCCCAGCTCCTGCGCCTTCGCCTTGCTCATCACGATCACCGCGGCCGCGCCGTCGGAGATCTGCGAGGCGGTGCCCGCGGTCACGGTGCCGTCCTTGCGGAAGGCCGGACGCAGCTTGCCCAGCGACTCGACGGTGGTGTCGGCGCGGATGCCCTCGTCTTCGCTGACATAGATCGGGTCGCCCTTGCGCTGCGGCACGGCCACCGGCACGACCTCGTCGGTGAACAGGCCGTTCTTCCACGCGGCGGCGGCGCGCTGGTGCGAGGCCGCGGCCAGCGCGTCCTGCTCCTCGCGGCTGACCTTGTCCAGGTCGTTGCGCTCCTCGGTCAGCAGACCCATCGCCTGGTCGGTGATCACGTCGTGCAGGCCGTCGTAGGCCATGTGGTCGACCAGGGTGGTGTCGCCGTACTTGTGGCCCTCACGGCTCTTGGGCAGCAGGTGCGGGGTCTGGCTCATCGACTCCATGCCACCGGCCACGACGATCTCGTGCTCCCCGGCGCGGATCAGCTGATCGGCCAGCGCGATCGCGTTGATGCCCGACAGGCAGACCTTGTTGATCAGCAGCGACGGCACATCCATCGGGATGCCGGCGGCGATCGCCGCCTGGCGGGCGGGCAGCTGCCCGGCACCGGCCTGCAGCACCTGACCGAGGATGACGTAGTCGACCTGCTCGGGCGCCACACCACCCTTCTCCAGCGCCGCCTTGATCGCCACACCGGCCAGATCCGAGGCCTTGAAGTCCTTCAGACCGCCCAGGAGCCTGCCGACCGGGGTACGCGCACCGGACACGATGACAGAAGTCGTCACGAAAGCCTCGCATTCATTGAGTCGAACCTCGCCGCGACGCACACGGCGGTCAGCCGCGCACGTCAAGGGTTGCACTCAACGGTAACCGGTATCGGAGCACACCCGGCACGCAGGTACGAGTACCTCCGCCTTCGCTCCGGCCATGCTCATGGCTGGGGGCCGCTTCGCGTCTGCGCCGATTGGCGCTAGCTTCGAGGGGTGAGCAACGAGAACATCATCCCCGCCGACTACGTCATCGCCGTCGACCACGTGGGCATCGCCGTGCCCGACCTCGACGCGGCCGTCGCCTGGTACACCGACAATCTCGGCATGGTCGAGACCCACCGCGAGGTCAACGAGGCCCAGGGCGTCGTCGAGGCGATGCTGTCGTGCCCCGCCGCGGCCGACCGGGCGACCGCCCTGCAGTTGCTGGCCCCGCTGACCCCGGAGTCCACGATCGCCAAGTTCATCGACCGCAGCGGGCCGGGCCTGCAGCAGCTGGCCTACCGGGTCACCGACATCGAGGCGGTTTCGGCCTTCCTGCGCGACCGTGGCCTGCGTTTGCTGTACGAAGCGCCTCGTCACGGCACCGCCGATTCCCGCATCAACTTCATCCATCCGAAGGATGCTGGCGGTGTGCTGGTGGAGCTCGTCGAGCCGAACCCGAATGTTACGCACTAGTAGGCGGATACGGTTGGTAAATCTCGGCGAGATCACAATCACGGTCGAGTCTCCATAGGCTCGCTCGAGGCTGTATTTTGTGTGCCATGTCGTCACCTGAGTCCGATCGCAATCGCTTCGTTGCACTGCCCTTCACCGTTGTGCGCAAGGGTTATGCGCAAGACGAGGTGCGCAACTACTTCGACCGCTTCGACGCCGAGCTCCGCGTCACCGCCACCGACCGGGATGCTGCCGCCGCGCAGGCCCGGAATCTCGCCAGCCAGCTGGAAGACGCGCGGGACGAGATCGACGAGCTCCGCAAGGAGGTCGACCGGCTGTCCGTGCCGCCGACCACCGCCGAAGGAATGTCCGACCGTATCTCGCGCATGCTGCGCCTGGCCTCGGACGAAGCGTCCGAGGTCCGTGCGCTGGCGCAGGCCGAAGCCGCCGAGATGGTGTCGATCGCCGAGCAGCAGGCCACCGAGATGCGTGGCAAGTACGAGTCGCTGCTCGCGGAGACCAAGGAGAAGCGCGAGGCGCTCGAGATCGAGTTCGAGCAGACCCTCGCGAACGCGCGCACCGAGTCCGCCAAGATCATCGAGGCCGCGCAGGCCGATGTGGAACGTCTCGGCAAGGAGGCCGAGGCCAAGCGCAAGGCCACCCAGCAGGACTTCGAGGCCACCATGAACGATCGGCGCACCAAGCTGACTCGTGCCATGGAGGAGCTCGAGGCCACCAGCCGCGCCGAGGCCGCCCAGCGGATCAAGGACGCGACCGATGAGTCGAACCGTCTCATCAGCTCCGCCACCCAGACCTCCGAGCGCAAGATCGCGCACGCGAAGGAACTGGCCGAGGAGATGCGCGTGCTGCGCGGCCGGGTCCTGGCCCAGCTGCTCGGCATCCGTGGTCAGCTCGACTCGGTGCCCGCCATGCTCGCCGCGGTCAACCGCGAGAGCGAGCTGCTCGACGGCGCCCCCGAGCGCAAGTCGATCAGCAACAACGGCAACAACAAGTCCGTCTCGGGCTCCCGCCAGACCAAGGCCATCCCCGAGGTCGCCGACGCCGACGAGGACATCGTCGACGAGGACCGCGAGAGCGCCGACATCAGCAACTGACGTCGGACCAACGACGACATTGCTCCACCCTCATAACCGAAGAACCGAAGGCCGCCTCGAATGTTCGAGGCGGCCTTCGGTTTTCGTGGTCTCGGGACTCAGGACCAGCGACGGGTGATGCCGCGGGTGCGCCTGCCGTTCCAGCAGCCCTGATGCCAGTGCCTGCGGTCGTCCTCGCCGCCGTCGGCGGCCCAGGCGACGATATGGGCGACCCCTGGCGCGATCTCGTGGTCGCAGCCGGGACACCGGTACGTCTTGACCGCCCTGGCGCCGGGAACGGTGCGGACGATGTAGGTCTCCTCGCCCGGCCCGTCCTCGGTGCGCCCGTAGACGTCACCGATCGGCGCCGGCTCGCTACGTCGCCCTGAGCGTGGTTTACGTCGCGGCATGGCTCCCAGCCTAGAAGAGGCGGAAAACGTTGCTCTCCGTGCCACGCAGCTCGTCGTAATCGAGCGTGAGGCAGCGGATTCCCCGGTCCTCGGCCAAGGTGCGCGCCTGCGGCTTGATCTGCTGCGCCGCGAACACGCCGGCGACCGGTGCCAGCAGCGGGTCGCGATTGAGCAGTTCCAGGTACCGGGTGAGCTGTTCGACGCCGTCGATCTCGCCGCGCCGCTTGATCTCCACGGCCACCGTCGCGCCGTCGGCGTCGCGGCACAGCAGATCCACCGGGCCGATGGCGGTCATGTACTCGCGACGGATGAGGGTGTACCCCTCGCCGAGCTTCGTCACGTGTTCCGCCAGCAGCTCCTGCAGATGCGCTTCCACGCCGTCCTTGACCAGACCGGGGTCGACGCCGAGTTCGTGCGAGGAATCGTGCTCGATGTCCTCGATGGAGATGCGCAGTTCCTCGCCGGCCTTGTTGGTCACCACCCACAGCGCCTTGATGTTGTCCGGCACCGCCGTCTTGCCCTCCCGCAGCGGCGCCACGCCGTCGGGCAGCTCCGCGGGGACCAGGGTCGCGATATCGCGTTCCTCCAGCCAGCACGGCGGGCTCATCCAGTTCAGCGGCTTGTACGAGCCACCATCGGAGTGCACGAGCACCGAGCCGTCGGCCTTGATCAGCAGCAACCGGCGAGCCATCGGAAGGTGGGCGGTCAGTCGGCCGACGTAGTCGACCTGGCAACGAGCAATGACAAGGCGCACCACAGCACTGTAGGTGACGGGTCCGGGAACGCAAAAAGGCCCTCCAACCGAAGTTGGAGGGCCTTTCGCAATGATGTTCCGGCGGTGTCCTACTCTCCCACACCCTGTCGAGTGCAGTACC
>NZ_JBHVWX010000019.1:0-39137 GCF_042882065.1 Nocardia sp. NPDC058244
AAACATCTGAACTGCGGCCGGCGGGTTATTTTTTTAAAATCCCCCGTTACCCCCGGGGGCGGTTCGGGGGGCGCGGCGCCCTCACCCCCCACCGGGGGGGGGGGGGCCCCCCCCGCCCCCCCCCCGCCGTCGTGTCTCACGCCTCCAGGATGTCGAAGCCCTTGTATCCCGCGGCCGCGACCTCGGCGATGATCTCGCCGTAGACCCCGAAGCCGCCGACGAAGGGCATGAACACCCGCGGCCTGCCCTCGATATTGGCGCCCAGGTACCACGAATTCGCCTGGGTCATCAGCGTTCCCGCCGCCCTGGTCGCGCATTGGCCGACCCAGTCCGCCACCGCGTCCGGCCTGGCCTCGAGCGCCACCGCGCCCCGGCCGTCGAGGAAGCCGATGGCCTCGGCCACCCAGTCGACGTGCAGCTCCGAGTGCAGCACCATGTTGGCCAGCACCGACGGGCTGCCGGGACCGGTCAGGTTGAACAGGTTCGGGAAGCCCGTCATGCCCAGTCCCAGATAGGTCTTCGGCCCCTCCGCCCACGCCGCGTTGAGCGACTCGCCGCCGCGGCCGACGATGTTCATCCGCGACACCGAGCCGGTCATCGCGTCGAATCCGGTGGCCAGCACCAGGGTGTCGAGTGGGTAGTGCGCGCCGGTGGTGTGCACGCCGGTGGCGTCGACGCGGTCGATCGGGGTCGCCCGCAGGTCGACCAGCTCCACGTTGGCGCGGTTGTAGGTCTGGTAGTAGTTCGTGTCGGTGCAGATGCGCTTGGTGCCGATCGGGTGATCCCGCGGCACCAGCAGGTCGGCCACCCGCGGGTCGTCGATCACCGCCCGCACCTTCTCCTCCCAGAACTCGCGCGCGGTGTCGTTGGCGGCCAGGGTCACCAGCTGATCGGGGAAGGTCTTGCTGAACAGCACGCCGCCCAGCGCCCAGCGCTGCTCGTAGGCCTCGCGCAGTTCCCGCTCGTCGACGTCGAGCGCGGACTGCGGGTGCGCCTGGTGCGGGGAGCCGCCGCCGCTGGCCATCGACAGCCGCCTGCGCTCGGGGTAGTTCGCCTTCTGGGCCCGCCGGTCCGCCTCGCTCAGCGGCGTATTGCCCGCGGGCACACTGTAATTGGCGGTGCGCTGGAACACGTGCAGCTGCTCGGCCTGCTCGGCCAGGCACGGGATGGTCTGGATGCCGGAGGAACCGGTGCCGATGACGCCGACCCGCTGCCCGGTGAGGTCGACACCCTCGTGCGGCCAGTGCGAAGTGTGCAGCACGCGCCCGGCGAAGGTGTCGAGGCCGTCGATGGCCGGGGTGTTCGCGTTCGACAGCGGACCGGTGGCCAGCACGACGAAGCGGGCCGACACGGCGCGGCCGGTGTCGGTGTCGACCTGCCAGCGCAGGGTCTGCTCGTCGAGCACGATATCGGTGACGCGAGTACCGAATTCGATGTCGCGGCGCAGGTCGTAGCGGTCGGCGACATGCTCGAGGTAGGACAGGATCTCGGGCTGGGTGGCGTACTTCTCGCTCCAGTTCCACTCCTGCTGCAGCGCGTCGTCGAACGAGTACGAGTAGTCCACGCTCTCCACGTCGCACCGCGCGCCCGGGTAGCGGTTCCAGTACCAGACGCCGCCGACGCCCTCGCCTGCTTCGAACACCCGCACGGTCAGGCCGCTGCCGCGGAAGCGGTGCAGCGCGTACAGGCCGGCGATGCCGGCCCCGACGACGACCACGTCGACGTCGGCCTGGCCCTTCACTGATGCCGATGGGGTCTCGGGGTTCACAGTGCCTACCTTTCGATGGAGACCGGTTCTCTGCCAGCGACGCTAAGGACGCGCGGGGCGCGTGAGCAGATGTCCTTCCCGCTGACCGGCACGTTCGCGCATCGATCGCCTCCCGGTGATCGGGACGGCCCGCACCGTGACCGGCGTCACCGCACCTACCGTCATCGGCACTACGAAGCGGTACCAGGAGGAAACAGTGGTGGACTGGAACGACGAGGTGGACGTGCTGGTCGCGGGCTCGGGCGGTGGCCTGGCCGGCGCCTACACCGCCGCCCGCGAGGGGCTCAGCGTCGCGGTGGTCGAGGCGACCGACAAGTTCGGCGGCACGACCGCGTACTCGGGCGGCGGTGGCGTCTGGTTCCCGTGCAACCCGGTGCTGGAGCGGGCGGGCACCGACGACACCCTCGACGACGCGCTCACCTACTACCGGGCCGTCGTCGGCGACCGCACGCCCGACGAGTTGCAGCAGACCTACGTCCGGCGCGGTCGCGACCTCATCGAATACCTCGAAGCCGACAACCATTTCGAGTTCCAGATGCTGCCCTGGCCGGACTACTTCGGTAAGGCGCCCAAGGCCCGGCTCGACGGGCAGCGCCATATCATGCCGAGCCCGCTGCCCGCCGCCGAACTGGGCGAGCTGCGCGAGTCGCTGCGCGGACCGCTCGACACCGACCGGCTCGGCGCTCCCCTGCCGGAGCTGCTGATCGGCGGCCAGGCGCTGATCGGGCGCATGCTGCGCGCGCTGTCGACCTACCCGCACGCGAAGCTGTACCTCGAGTCGCCGCTGGTGGAACTCGTGGTCGAGGACGGCGTGGTGACCGGCGCGATCGTCGAGCGCGAGGGTGGCCGGTTCGCGATCCGGGCCCGGCGCGGCGTGGTGCTCGCGGCGGGCGGCTTCGAGCAGAACGCGGAACTGCGCGCGCACTACGGCGTGCCGGGCGAGGCCCGCGACACCATGGGTCCCTCGGGCAATCAGGGTCTGGCGCACCAGGCGGGCATCGCGGCGGGCGCCGACACCGACCTGATGGATCAGGCGTGGTGGTCGCCGGGCCTGACCCATCCGGACGGGCGCTCGGCGTTCGCGCTGTGGTTCACCGGCGGCATCTTCGTCGACCAGGAGGGCAACCGGTTCGTCAACGAGTCAGCGCCCTACGACCGGCTCGGCCGCGACGTGATCCGGCAGATGACCGAGCGCGGCCTGACGCTGCCGTTCTGGATGATCTACGACGACTCCGAAGGCGAGGTGCCGCCGATCAAGGCCACCAACGTGTCCATGGTCGAGACCCAGCAGTACGTCGACGCGGGCCTGTGGCACACCGCCGACACCCTCGCCGAGCTGGCCGCGAAGATCGGCGTGCCCGCGGCGGCGCTCGAGGCCACCGTGGAGCGGTTCAACGGCATGGTCGCCACCGGGGTCGACCCGGACTTCGGGCGCGGCGACGAGGCCTACGATCGCGCCTTCTCGGCCGGCGAACCGCCGCTGGTGACCATCGAGAAGGGCCCGTTCCACGCGGCGGCGTTCGGCATCTCCGACCTGGGCACCAAGGGCGGTCTGCGCACCGACAGCGCGGCCAGGGTGCTCGGCCGCGACGGCGCGCCGATCCAGGGCCTGTACGCGGCGGGCAACACCATGGCCGCGGTCAGCGGCGAGGTCTACCCCGGCGGCGGCAACCCGATCGGCGCGTCCATGCTGTTCAGCCACCTCGCCGTGCGGCACATGCTGGGCGAATGAGCCCACCCGGGTCCCTCCCGCTGGCCGGGAGGGACCCGTCCCCACCGACCACCGAGTGTGGTTCGGTTCACATATCCCCTCTTCTCGACATTTCAGGAGCAACACGATGGCTTCAGCGGACGACATTCGCGCGACGGTGCGCAAATATGTGGAGGCCGTCGGCAGCGGGACGGCTGCCGACATCGTCGCCCTCTACCGCGAAGACGCGACGGTGGAGGACCCGGTCGGCACCGAACCGCATGTCGGCCACGCCGCGATCACCACGTTCTACGAGGCCATCGAGCCGCTGAAGCGGTCGGCGGAACTGTTCACCGTGCGCGTCGCGGGCAACAGCGCCGCGTTCAGCTTCCGGGTGGTCACCGAGTTCAACGACCAGAAGTTCACCCTCGATCCGATCGATGTCATGACCTTCGACGAGGACGCCCGCATCACCAGCATGCGCGCGTTCTGGTCCCAGGACGACATGGTCGTCGGCTGAGCGGGGCGAGAGTGACTGCGACCGAACAACACTGGGATCACGAAGTCGGCTTCCTCGTCGTCGGCAGCGGCGCGGGCGGGCTGACCGGCGCGCTCGCCGCCGCCGATCGCGGGCTGGACACCCTCGTCATCGAGAAAGCCTCGGTGTACGGCGGCAGCACCGCGCTCTCCGGCGGCGGTATCTGGGTGCCGAACAACCCGACGCTGCTGCGCGAGGGCCTCGGCGACTCCCGCGCGGACGTGCGGGCCTACCTCGACGCCGTCGTCGGCGACCGGGTGCCCACCGCGAACCTGGACGCCTTCATCGACGAGGGCCCGCGCATGCTCGCCTTCCTCGAGACCAGCCCGCACCTGCGGTTCCAATGGTGCACCGGCTACTCCGACTACCACCCCGAGGCGCCGGGCGGACGGCCAGCGGGCCGGTCCATCGAGCCGCTGCCGGTGGACCTCAAGCAGCTCGGCGAGGACGAGGATCTGCTGCGCCCGGCCGCGCTGGCGACCCCGCCCGGACTGTTCATCACCTCCAAGGACTTCGTCCAGCTCAACATGGTGACCCGCACCTGGAAGGCGCGCTGGACCGCGCTGCTGACCGGCCTGCGGGCGGTCAAGGCGATCCTGCTGCGCAGGCACATGGACACCCTCGGCCGGGCGCTGATCGCGCGGCTGCGGCTGGCCCTGCGCGACGCGGACGTGCCGCTGTGGCTGAACACGCCGCTGCGCTCGCTGATCACCGACGAGACCGGGGCGGTGCTCGGCGTCGTCGCCGAACGCGACGGCCGCGAGATCCGGATCCGGGCGCGCGACGGTGTCCTGCTGGCCACGGGCGGTTTCGAGTACAACCAGGCCATGCGCGAGCGCTACCTGCCCGCGGGCGGCAGCGACAACTTCAGCGCGGCCTCGGCCGACAACACCGGTGACGGCATCGTCGCGGGCGAGCAGGTCGGCGCCGCGGTCGATCTGATGGACGACGCGTGGTGGATGCCGTCGTTCCAGCGGCCCGACGGCATCAACCAGGTGCTGGTCTCGGAGCGGTCGATTCCGCGCTCGATCATCGTCGACAGCTCGGGGCAGCGCTTCACCAACGAGGCGTCGCCGTATGTCACCTTCGTACACGCCCAGCTCAAGGGCAGCCACGATCCCGCGTGGCTGATCTTCGACACGAAGGCCAAGAGCCGCTACCCCATCGGCGGCATCGTGCCGGGGCAGAAATTCCCCAGCTCGTGGACCTCGAGCGGGCTGGTGCGCAGCGCCCCCGACATCGAGGGCCTGGCCACCGAGATCGGAGTTCCGGCCGCCACGCTGCGGCAGACCCTCGACCGGTTCAACGGATTCGCCCGCGACGGGCACGACGCCGACTTCGGTCGCGGTGTCAGCGCCTACGACAACTACTACGGCGACCCGACGCTGTCGGTGCCCGCGCTCGACGTCCTGGACAAGGGCCCGTACTACGCGCTGCGCGTGCGCATCGGCGACCTCGGCACCAAGGGCGGTCTGGTCTACAACGCCGACGCCCAGGTGCTGCGCGCCGACGGCTCGGCCATCCCCGGCCTCTACGCCGCGGGCAACACCTCGGCCGCCGTGATGGGCAACGACTACGCCGGCGCGGGCGCGACCATCGGCCCCGCGATGGTGTTCGGCTATGTCGGCGCGCGGCACGCCGCCGGTGAGCGCTGAGGCGGGCACAATGCATCCCGTCGAATGCGCGACCTGCGGAAACAAGGTGCTGGCCGAGAAGTTCAGTCCCAGCCACACCAGCGTCCAATGGCTCGACGACGCCGAGTCCGCGTGCCCGGAGTTCGCCCGGCGCGCGGCCCTCGGCGAGCCGAGCAGCTGGATCCCCACCTGCGCGGCGCTGCGCGATTCGATCGAGAACGCGGTCCGCAAGGGCGAATTGGCGACCGATCAGTTGCGGCACGAGCCGGTTCCCGGCCGGCTCGGCTGACCCCACACACCTAGGAGAGACGACTCATGAACAGACTCGACGGCCACCGGACACTGGTCACCGGCGCCGCGTCCGGCATCGGGCAGGCCACCGTGCTCCGGCTGCTCGACGAAGGCGCCCGGGTGGTCGCCGCCGACGTGTCGGCGGACGGGCTCGCGGCCACCCAGGCCCAGGCCACCGAACGCGGCACCGCCGACCGGCTCACCACCCTGACCATCGACATCGGTGACGAGCAGTCGGTGATCGACGGCGTCCGGTCCTCCACCGAGACCCTCGGCGGCCTCGATTCGCTGGTGAACGCGGCGGGCATCCTGCGCGCCTCGCACACCGAGCAGACCTCGCTGGAGCTGTGGGACCTGATCCTGCGGGTCAACCTGACCGGCACCTTCCTGGTCGTCCGCGAGGCGCTGCCCGCGCTGCTGGCCAACCCGCGCGCGACCGTGGTGAACTTCAGCTCCACCTCGGCCGCGTTCGCGCACCCGTACATGGCGGCCTACGCGGCGAGCAAGGGCGGCATCCAGTCCTTCACCCACGCCATCGCCCTCGAATACGGCGGCAAGGGCCTGCGCGCGGTGTGCGTCGCGCCGGGCAGCATCAAGTCCGGCATCACCGACGCCACACCCGGTTACGTCCCCGCGGACGCCGACTGGGCCCTGTTCTCGAAGCTGTCCCCCGCCCTGCCGACCGACCTCGAGTCCGGCGGCGCGGGCATGGGTGACCCGACGGCGGTCGCGGGCGTGATCGCGATGCTGGTCTCCGAGGACGGCGCGTTCATCACCGGCACCGAGATCCGCATCGACGGGGGCACGCACGCATGACCGACCTGAGCTACGAGGGCACGCTGCGCGAGATCCGCACCGACGCGGGCGTGCTGCGCTACCACGAGGCGGGCGACGGTCCGCCGCTGCTGCTCCTGCACGGATCGGGCCCCGGCGTCACCGGATGGCGTAACTTCCGCGGCAATCTCGCGACGTTCGCCGACCGATTCCGCTGCCTGGTCCTGGAATTCCCCGGCTTCGGGGTGAGTGACGACTTCGGCGGGCACCCGATGGTCACCGCGCTCGACGCGGTGGTCCGCTTCGTCGACGCGCTGGGCCTGGACAGTGTCGACATCATCGGCAACTCGATGGGCGGCGGCGTCGCGCTCAACTACGCGATCGCGCACCCGGAGCGGGTCGGCAAGCTGGTGACGATCGGCGGCATCGGGCGCAACCTGTTCAGCCCGGGCCCCGGCGAGGGCATCAAGCTGCTGCAGGAGTTCACCGAGGAGCCCACCCGCGAGCGGCTGGTCCAGTGGCTGCACTCGATGGTCTACGACCCGGCCATGGTCACCGACGAACTCATCGAGGAGCGCTGGACCCAAGCCACCGATCCGGCGACGCTCGACAGCGCGCGCCGGATGTACAGCAAGGCCGCGTTCGCGATGATGGTGCGGGCGATGGAGGCCTCGGACGCGCCCCCGCCGTGGGCGATGCTGCACAAGGTGGCTGCCCCGACGCTGATCACCTGGGGCCGCGACGACCGGGTGAGCCCGCTGGATATGGCGCTGATCCCGATGCGCACGATCCCGCGCGCCGAACTGCACGTGTTCCCGAACTGCGGGCACTGGGCGATGATCGAGCGCAAGGACGAATTCGAGTCGGCGGTCCTGGCTTTCCTGACCCGGAAGGATGCCGACCGGACGGCGTGAGCGCCGGTCCTGAAACCCCCTGTGCGCTGGACGGGAGGAGTCCTCACTCCCCTTCCGTATCCAACATATAGCGCACAGGGGGTCTTGCCGCAAGGCCCCGGTGCTGCCGCATAATCGTCCGCCGAAGCCAGAAGCTGCGGAAACGAGTGTGATCGACGCGCTCCGCCGGGATCGGTGAACCGGGAAAGTGAGGGCAGGTGTCAGCTCAGGGGTATCAGGACGAACTGCGGTCCGAGCAGCAGTACGTGGACGGGCTCTACGCGCGGCTCGACGCCGAGCGGGCCCGGGTGAAGGGCCGCTACCGCGCGACGCTGCGCGGCAAGGGCGTCTCGGCCATGGACCGGGACGCCGAGGCACGCGCGCTGGCCAAAGAGGCCGCGCGCTTGGACGTGGCCGACAACGGGCTGTGCTTCGGCCGGCTCGACGCGCTCTCCGGCGCGGTGTCCTACATCGGCCGCATCGGCCTGTTCGACGAGGCGAACGAGTTCGAGCCGCTGCTGCTCGACTGGCGCGCGCCCGCCGCGCGGGCGTTCTATGTCGCGACCGCCGCCACACCCGAGGACATGCGCAGGCGTCGCCAGTTCCACACCCGCGGCCGCCGGGTGACCGACTTCACCGACGAGGTGCTCGGCAGGCCCGACGGCGACGCGCGCGGTGACGCGGCACTGCTGGCGGCGGTCGACGCGCCCCGCGGGACGGGCATGCGCGACATCGTCGCGACGATCCAGGCCGAGCAGGACGAGATCATCCGGCTCGACCATCCCGGCGTCCTGGTGATCGAGGGCGGGCCGGGCACCGGCAAGACCGTGGTGGCGCTGCACCGCGTCGCCTATCTGCTCTACACCCAGCGCGCGCGGATGGAACGCCAGGGCGTGCTCGTGGTCGGGCCCAATCCGGCGTTCCTGCACCACATCGCGCATGTGCTGCCGTCGCTGGGCGAGACCAATGTGGTGTTCACGACCACGGGCGACCTCATGCCGGGGCTGCACGTCACGGCCGAGGACGCGCCCGAGGCGGCACGGCTCAAGGGTTCGCTGCGCGTCCTCGACGTGCTCGCGACGGCGATCGCGGACCGGCAGCGACTGCCGGTGGACCCGATCCCGATCGAGCTCTCCGATGTCACCGTGCGCATCGACGCCGACACCGCGCAGTGGGCGACCGAGGAGGCCCGCGCCAGCGGACGGCCGCACAACGAGGCGCGCGAGGTGTTCCGCGAGATCGTCACCTATGTCCTCACCGAGCGCGCGATCGGCCGGATCGGTCAGGGCTGGCTCACCCGCGACGACCGCGAGGCGTGGGAGCAGCTGCGCGCCGACCTGGTCGCCGAACTCGCCGACAACCCCGCGTTCACCACGGCGCTGGACGACCTGTGGCCGCTCCTGACACCGGAAACGCTGCTCTCCCAGCTGTATTCGTCACACGATCGGCTGCGGGCGGCGGGCGCGGACGCCGCGCTCTATCGCGCCGACGGCGCCGCCTGGACCGTGTCGGACGTGCCGCTGCTCGACGAACTCGTCGATCTGCTCGGCAGGCACCAGCCCGTCGACGACACCGCCGAGCGGGCGGCGAAGGCCGAGGCGGCCTATGCCGCACGGGTGCTCGAGAACATGGTGAACCGCGAAGACCACATGGACGACGAGGACCACCTGTTCGCCCAGGACATGCTCTTCGGCGAGGATCTGGCCGAGCGCTTCCTCGAACGCGATACCAGGGAGCTCGCCGAACGCGCCGCGGCGGACCGCGAGTGGACCTACCGGCACGTCGTCGTCGACGAGGCGCAGGAGCTGTCGGAGATGGACTGGCGGGTGCTGATGCGCCGCTGCCCGGGCAAGTCCTTCACGATCGTCGGCGATCTCGCGCAGCGTCGCTCGGCGGCCGGGGCGAGTTCGTGGGCCTCGATGCTGGAGCCGTATGTCCCTGGCCGCTGGGCCTATCGGGCGCTGACCGTCAACTACCGCACGCCCGCCGAGATCATGGCCGTCGCCGCGGCGGTGCTCGCCGAGTTCGCGCCGGAGGTGCGGCCGCCGGAATCGGTGCGCGCGTGTGGCGTCGCGCCGTGGTCGCGCCGGGTGGACGCGGACGAACTCGGCACGGCCATCGAGGAATTCGTGCGCGCGGAGTCCACCAGGGCGGGCACGAGTGTGGTGATCGGTCCGCCCGGGGTGCCCGGCACGGTCACCGCGTCGGAGACCAAGGGCCTGGAGTACGACGCGGTGCTGGTCGTCGAGCCGGCGCGGATCCTCGCCGACGGACCTCGGGGCGCGGCCGAACTCTATGTCGCCCTCACCCGGGCCACCCAGCGCCTCGGCGTCCTGCACCACGGCGAACTCCCCCGGTCCATGACGGGGCTCGCCGGGCTCGTGCCGACCCGCTGAGATCCGCGGAAGAGCCGGGGCGACAGTCGCTGTCGCGGTGGTGCGGTCCCCGTCTCGAGGGCCGCACCACCGCATCGTTCAGCGCTGGGTCGAGCCCGCGTCGACGGGCAGCGTCACCGCGGTGATGTAGCGGGCCTCGTCGGAGGCCAGGAACAGCGACGCGTTGGCGATGTCGACGGGATCGACCCACGGGATCGGCAGCATGTTCATCGTCACCGCCGCCTCGGCGAACTCCTCGCGCGTCGGATGTTCGCGGTCGGGACGGAACACCTTGCGCACCATGTCGTTCTGGATCATCGGGGTGTCGACATTGGTGGGGTGCACCGAGTTGACCCGGACGTGGTGCGGCGCCAGCTCTTTGGCGAGCGAACGCATCAGGCCGACCACACCGTGCTTGGCGGCGGTGTAGTGCGCGACGCCGACCAGTCCGCGCAGGCCCGCGATCGAACTGGTCAGGATCATCGCGCCGCCGCCGCGGGTGAGCAGGTGCGGGGTGGCGGCCTTGCAGGTCTGCCAGACGCCGGTCAGGTTGACGTCGATCATCGTGTTCCACTGCTGTTCGGTCAGTTCCAGCGCGCCCGCGCTGGAACTGATCCCGGCGGTGGCGCAGACGATGTCGAGTCCGCCCAGCTCGGCGACGGCGGCGTCGACCGCCGTCCGCAGCGCGGCGCCGTCGCGGACGTCGACGGTGGCCGCGACGATCCGGGCGCCCGTCGCCTCGACCGCGCGCACGGTCTCGGCGAGGTCGTCGGGCGTCGCGCCCGGCGACACCACGGTCTCGACCGGTCCGCAGATGTCGACGGCGACGATGTCGGCGCCCTCCTCGGCCAGCCGGATGGCCTGGGCGCGACCGATGCCGCGCGCGGCGCCGGTGATCAGCGCGATCTTGCCGGAAACCCGTCCCATGTCACACCTTCTGAGTCAGTCCGGCATCCACCACGAGCTGGGTTCCCGTCACGTAACGGGACTCGTCGGATGCGAGGAAGAGCACGGCATTGCTGATGTCGACCGGGTCGACCCACGGCACGGGCAGCACCGTGCGCTGGGCCAGGGCCTCGGCGGCGTCGGCCTGGGTGGGGTTGGCCAGGTCGGGGCGCAGCTTGGCGTACACGGCGTCGTTGAGGATCATCGGCGTCGCCACCGAGCCGGGGTGCACGGTGTTGACCCGGATGCCGCGCGGGCCGAGTTCGTTGGCCAGGGTGCGGGCCAGCCCGACCACCGCGTGCTTGCTCGCCGAGTAGTGCGAGGCGGTGGCCGCGCCGGTGATGCCGTTGGTGGAGCTGACGACGACGATCGAGCCGCCGTCGCTCAGCGCCGGGACACCGGCGCGCACGGTGTGCCACATGCCGGTGAGATTGATGTCGATGGTGCGCTGCCACGCCTCGTCCGTCAGCTCCCAGGACAGGGCGAGGTCGCTGTAGATGCCGGCGTTGGCGACGATCACGTCCAGGCGGCCCAGCGCGGCGACGCCGTCGGCGACCGCCACGTCCAGGGACGCCTGATCGCGGACGTCGGCCGCGGCGGTGACGCACACCCGGCCGAGGGCTTCCACCTCGGCGGCCGTCTGCGCCAGGCCCGCCGCGGCGGCCTCGATGTCGACGGCGATGATGTCGGCGCCCTCCTCGGCTAGCCGACGGCAATGGGCGCGGCCCATTCCCCCGGCCGCGCCGGTCACCAGCGCGACGGTGTTCTGCATGCGGTTCATCGGGCGCCCCCGGGAGATCGAGTGTCCACGAGCCCGACGCTAGGTTCGCCGCCGCCGCCACCGGCCCGGTTCTTCCCGGTCAGTGGACAGTGCGCGGTGATCTCCCGGCCACCGGGATCGGCGGCCCGCGCGGTACGCCTGAGCTGCGACGGTGGCCACGCAAGACCGGCTCTGTGATCGAGGAGGACACCAGTGACGAGGGCGACTGTCGACGTTCCGCGTGGCTCGCGGGTGGTGACGCTGCGCGTGGCGGCGGTGATCGAGGAAACCGCGGACGCGCGCTCGCTCGTGTTCGAGGTTCCCGAGGACGCCGCCGACCGGTTCGCCTACCGGCCGGGTCAGTTCCTGACCCTGCGGATCCCGAGCGAACGGCCCGAGCCGGTCGCCCGCTGTTACTCCCTGGCGAGCTCACCGTTCACCGGCGAACCGCCGCGGGTCACGGTCAAGCGCACCGCCGACGGCTACGGCTCGAACTGGTTGTGCGACAACGTCTCCGTCGGCGACACCCTCGACGTGCTGCCGCCGCAGGGCGCCTTCACCCCGGCCTCGCTCGACACCGATCTGCTGCTGTGGGCGGCGGGCAGCGGCATCACTCCGGTGATGTCGATCCTGCGCTCGGCGCTGGCGCGCGGCACCGGCCGGGTGGTGCTGTTCTACGCCAATCGCGGGCAGGAGTCGGTGATCTTCGCCGAGGAACTGCGCGAGCTGGTGGCGCGGCATCCGGGCCGGGTGCACGTGGTGCACTGGCTGGAATCGGTGCAGGGCCTGCCCACGGCCGCCCAGCTGGCGGAGTTCGCGGCGCCGTACGCGTCCTACGAATCGTTCGTGTGCGGGCCCGGCCCGTTCATGGCGGCGGTGACCGAGGCGCTGTCGGGCGCGGGCTGGCCGCGGGAGCGGATCACCACCGAGGTGTTCGTCTCGCTGTCCGGTGATCCGTTCGCCGACCCCGAGCCGATCGCCGACGCCGACGCGGCCGACGCCGCGCAGGTCGAGGTGGAGCTCGACGGCACCGTGCACGCGCTGAGCTGGCCCCGGTCGCGCACCCTGGTCGACGTCATGCTGGCCGACGGTCTCGACGTGCCCTACTCGTGCCGCGAGGGCGAATGCGGGTCGTGCGCCTGCACCGTCGTCGACGGCGCGGTGTCCATGGGCCCCAGCTCGATCCTCGATCAGGAGGACATCGACGCCGGCTACACCCTGGCCTGCCAGGCCAGGCCGACCACCGATTCGGTGCGCATCCGCTTCTGACCGAGAGGTGCTCTGTGGCAACCGATACCGCGCGCTCCGAGGTCGGGTTCGGCTCGGAGCGCGGCCCCGTGCTCGCCTCCCTCATGCTGGCCACCGGCCTCGTCGCGCTCGATTCGACGATCCTGGCGACCGCCGTCCTCTCGATCACCGACAGTCTCGGTGACTTCGCGCTGTTCCCCTGGCTGTTCACCAGCTACCTGCTCGCCCAGGCGGTCACCGTGCCGATCTACGGCGCGCTCGCCGACACCTTCGGCCGGAAACCGGTGATGCTGTTCGGCGTGGCGGTGTTCGCGCTCGGCTCCCTGCTGTGCGGGGTGGCGACCAGCATGGTGGCGCTCATCGTGTTCCGCGCGGTGCAGGGCATCGGCGCCGGGGCCATCCAGCCGACCACCATGGTCATCGCCAGTGATCTCTACACCCTCGCCGAACGGGCCACCGTGCAGGGCTATCTGGCCGGGGTGTGGGCGGTGACCTCGGTGACCGGCCCGCTGCTGGGCGGGATCTGCGCCGACTATCTCGGCTGGCGCTGGATCTTCCTGATCAACCTGCCGCTGGCCGCGCTGGCCGCCTGGATGCTGGTCCGCAACTTCCACGAGTCCGCGCCGCGCCGTCGCCGCAGCATCGACTACGCGGGCGCGGTGCTGCTGACACTCGGCGCCGGGGCCCTGGTCCTGGGTCTGCTCGAAGGCGGTCGCGCCTGGGCGTGGGGATCGCCGACCGGGCTCGCGGTGTTCGGGCTCGCCGCACTCGCGCTCGTCCTGTTCGTCGCGGTCGAATCCCGGGCCGCGCACCCGATTCTGCCGCTGTGGGTGTTCACCCGGCGGGTGGTGGTGGCGAGCAGTGTCGCCGCCATGCTCGGTAGCGCCCTGCTGTTCGGGTTCACGACCTATGTGCCGATGTTCAATCAGGGTGTGCTCGGTACCAGTGCGCTGGTCGCCGGGCTCGTCACCGGTGGCCTCACGCTGGGCTGGCCGCTGGCCGCCGCCCAGGCCGGAAAGGTCTACCTGCGCTTCGGTTTCCGCACGTGCGCGGTGCTGGGCAGTACGGTGGCCGCGCTCGGCACGGCCACGATGCTGCTGCTCGGCGAGAACTCGCCGCTGTGGCAGGTGGCTCTCTCGTGCTTCGTCGTCGGCGCCGGCATGGGCCTGGTGGCCACACCGTCGTTGATCGCGGCGCAGACCAGCGCGCCGTGGTCCGACCGCGGCGTCGTCACCTCGGCCACCATGTTCGCGCGGTCGCTGGGCAGCGCGGTGGGGGTCGCGGTCTTCGGCGCGATCGTCAACGCGCGGCTGGCCGGTGTCGGCGCGCCCTCGCCGCAGACGTTGTCCGCCGCCGTGCATCTGGTGTTCGCGACCATCGCGGCCATGACGCTGGTGCTGGTCGCCGCGTGCGCGGTGATTCCCCGCCGGATCACGCAATTTCCTGCCCATCCAGCGGGAACACCCGAGGTCGCCGAGCCGGTGGACGGCGAGCATGGGTGGGCATCACCAGAGGAGAAGAGGGAGCCAGGATGCTGACAACCAGCGTGCGCGCCGAGCTCGCCGCCGAATTGGCGCGGGCGGAGCTGGATCGGGTGGCCGTGTCCCCCATCGCCGACCGGTATCCGGCTATCGATGTGGTGGACGCCTACGAGATCCAGCTGCTCAACATCCGGCGCAGGCTGGAGGGTGGCGCGAAGATCGTCGGCCACAAGGTGGGGCTGTCGTCGAAGGCGATGCAGGAGATGATGGGCGTCGACGAGCCCGACTACGGTCACCTGCTCGCCGAGATGGAGGTCTTCGAGGACGTCCCGGTCGACACCTCCAAGTACCTGCTGCCGCGGGTGGAGGTCGAGGTCGGGTTCGTGCTCGGCGCCGATCTGCCGGGCGAGGACTGCACCGAGGCCGACGTGCTGGCCGCGACCGTCGCCTACGCGCCCTCGATCGAGCTCATCGATTCGCGCATCAACGACTGGAAGATCGGTCTGACCGACACCATCTCCGACAACGCCTCCTCGGCGGGTTTCGTGCTCGGCAAGGAGCGCGTCGCGCCCGGCGACATCGATATCAAGGGCATCGACGCCGTGCTCACCCGCAACGGTGAGGTCATCGCCGAGGGCCGCAGCGACGCGGTGCTCGGTGATCCGGTGATCGCGGTCGCGTGGCTGGCGCGCAAGGTCGCGACCTTCGGGGTGCGGCTGAAGGCCGGTGACGTGGTCCTGCCCGGCTCCTGCACCCGCGCCATCGACGCCCGCCCCGGCGACGATTTCCTCGCCACCTTCACCGGACTCGGTTCGGTCCGTTTGTCTTTCGCCTAGCCAAGGAGGCTCGACGTGTCCAACGGGACAGTCACCGCCGCGATCGTCGGATCCGGCAACATCAGCACCGACCTGCTCTACAAGCTGCTGCGCTCGGACAAGATCGAGCCGCGCTGGATGATCGGCATCGACCCCGATTCCGAAGGACTCAAGCGGGCACGCGGGCTGGGTCTGGAGACCTCCGCCGAGGGCGCGGACTGGCTGCTGGCCCTCGACGAGAAGCCCGACCTGCTGTTCGAGGCCACCTCCGCCTACGTCCACCGGGCCTACGCGCCGAAGTACGAGGCCGCGGGCATCCGTGCCGTCGACCTCACCCCCGCCGCGGTCGGCCCGGCCGTGATCCCGCCGGTCAACCTGGACTCGCTGCGTGACGCGGCGAACGTCAACATGATCACGTGCGGTGGCCAGGCCACGATTCCGATGGTCAACGCGGTCTCGCGGGTCGTGCCGGTGTCCTACGCCGAGATCGTGGCCTCGGTGTCCTCGGTCTCGGCCGGTCCGGGTACCCGCGCCAACATCGACGAGTTCACCAAGACCACCTCCAAGGGTGTGGAGACCATCGGTGGCGCGCAGCGCGGCAAGGCCATCATCATCCTGAACCCGGCCGAGCCGCCGATGATCATGCGCGACACCATCTTCTGCGCCATCCCCGAAGACGCCGACCGCGACGCGATCGCCGAGTCGATCTTCCGGATGGAGAAGTCGATCCAGGAGTACGTGCCCGGCTACCGCCTGCTCAACGACCCGCAGTTCGACGACCCGTCGCTGGTGTCCGGTGGCTTGGCGAAGGTGTCGATCTTCGTCGAGGTCGAAGGCGCGGGCGACTTCCTGCCCCCGTACGCGGGCAACCTCGACATCATGACGGCCGCGGCCACCAAGGTCGGCGACGTGCTGGCCGATCAGATCATCTCGGCTCGGGTGTAAGGAGTTCACATCATGGTTTTCTCAGCTGATCTCGACATCCGCGTCACCGATACCTCCCTGCGCGACGGCTCGCATCACAAGCGCCACCAGTTCACCACCACCGAGGTCCGTGACATCGTCACCGCCCTCGACGGCGCGGGTGTCCCGGTCATCGAAGTCACCCACGGCGACGGCCTCGGCGGTTCCTCGTTCAACTACGGGTTCTCGAAAACCCCTGAGCAGGAACTGATCAAGGCTGCCGCCGAGTCGGCGAAGCAGGCCAAGATCGCCTTCCTGATGCTGCCGGGCGTCGGCGTGAAGGAAGACATCAAGATCTCTCAGGACAATGGCGCCTCGATCTGCCGTGTCGCGACGCACTGCACCGAGGCCGATGTCTCGGTGCAGCATTTCAAGTTCGCCCGCGACCTCGGTCTCGAGACGGTCGGCTTCCTGATGATGTCGCACAGCCAGCCGCCGGAGGCGCTGGCGAAGCAGGCCAGGATCATGGCCGATGCCGGCTGCCAGTGCGTCTACGTCGTCGACTCGGCCGGTGCCCTTGTCCTGGAACAGGTCTCGGACCGGGTGTCCGCGCTCGTCGCCGAGCTCGGTGAGGACGCCCAGGTCGGCTTCCACGGCCACGAGAATCTCGGCCTCGCCGTCGCCAACTCGGTCTACGCCGTGCGCGCCGGCGCCACCCAGATCGACGGCTCCGCCCGCCGCTTCGGCGCAGGCGCGGGCAACCTGCCCGTCGAAGCCTTCATCGGCGTCTGCGACAAACTCGGCATCAAGACCGGCGTCGACTTCTTCGCCGTCACCGACGCCGCCGAAGACGTCGTCCGCCCCGCCATGCCGTCGGAATGCCTCCTCGACCGCCAAGCCCTCATGATGGGCTACGCCGGCGTCTACTCCAGCTTCCTGCGCCACGCCGAACGCCAAGCAGAACGCTACGGCGTCTCCGCGGCGCACCTGCTCGTCCGCGCGGGTGAGCGCAAGCTCATCGGCGGCCAGGAGGACCAGCTGATCGACATCGCCCTGGAACTCCAGCGCGAAGCCACCGCGTAACCCCCGGGTGCCGCGGGGCAATCCGCCGCGGCACCCGGCTCAGCGCTGGTGCAGGGACTCCTCGGTGTCGTAGCCCAGGGTGACGTCGTGGGTGATCTCGCCGCGGGTCACCGAGACCTGGCTGGCGACCGGGGGGTAGCCGCGGGCGACGACGGTGTACTCGCCTTCGGGCAGGTCGGGGACCAGGTACTGGCCCTTGTCGTCGGTGCGGGTGGTGGCGGCCGGGTCGCCGCCGGCGTCCAGGACGGTGATCTGCACGTCGGCGACCGGGCGGTCGCCGTCCACCCAGGCGGAGCCGACCAGGATGGCCATCGGCTCCAGGTCGATGTCGTGGTGCAGCGAGCCCGTCTCGGGAACGGTCAGCGCGACCGCCGACGGGCGCATGTGGTCGGCGACCGCGACCAGCGTGTAGGTGCCGCTGACGACGTCACGGCACACGTACGCGCCGTCCTCGCCGGTGATCGCGGCGCCGACGACGTCACCCTCGGGATCGGTGAGCGTCACGGTCGCGCCGAGCAGCGGTTCGCCGCGCCGGGCCGAGCGCACGATGCCGGTGAGTTCGCCCGCGCCGACGAGCATCAGGTCGACGTGCAGGGCCCGCTCCCCCATCGACACGCTCACCGCCTCGGGCTGGTGACCCGCCGCCGCGGCGATCAGGACGTAGTTGCCGGGCTGGGGCGCTTCGATGACGTAGGCGCCGTCGGCGTCGCCGTTGCCGCGCGCCACCTGGTGCCCGTGCTGGTCGATGAGCGTGAGCGTGGCCGAGGGCACCGGACGGGAGTCGTCGCGGCGCAACAGTCCGGCGATGACCCGACCGGTCGCGGCGGGCCGCAGCGAATCGACCATCTCGTGCGCGTCGTGCAGGCTCACATCCCGCAGCAGGGTGCCGTCGGAACCCTCCTCGGGCACCGGATCCTCGCGCAGCGGAATCTCTTTCATGAACACCAGCACCAGGCAGGCCACCACCGCGAGATCGGCGGCGAGCAGGAACACCCCCTGCATGGCGTCGGTGAATCCGGTGAGGATCGGCACCCGCAGCGCGTCGGGCAGCCCCGCGATCCCGGAGGTGTCGCGTTGCAGGGCGTCGAGACCGGCGGCGTCGAGGCCCGGCGGCAGGCTGCCGCCGAAGGCCGCCAGGATCGAGCCGGGCAGCCGGTCGAACAGCACGGTCAGGAAGACCGCGACGCCCAGCGTGCCGCCGAGCTGCCGGAAGAAGGTGGCCGCCGCCGTCGACACGCCCATCTCGGTGCGCGCCACCGCGTTCTGCGCGGCGATGATCAGCGTCTGCATGCAGCCGCCGAGGCCGAATCCCATGATCGCGCTGTAGGCCAGGGGCTGCCACAGCGGCCCGTCGTAGCCGACCCGGGCGAACAGGGCGCAGCCGATCGCCAGGATCAGCGCCCCGAGCACCGGCAGCACCTTGTAGCGCCCGGTGGCCTTGGTGATCAGCCCCGACAGCTGGGCGCCGACCATGATCCCCAGCACCAGCGGCAGCATCAGCAGACCCGCCTCGGTGGGCGAGAAACCACGGACCACCTGCAGATACTGCGGCACCATCGTGATCGCGCCGAACATCGCGACGCCGACGAGGAACCCGCCGAGGATGGCGATGCTGAACGTCCGGCTGCGGAACAGGCGCAGCGGGATCAGCGCCGCGTCCTTCATGACGAACTCGACGATCAGGAACAGCAGCAGCCCGCCCGCGCAGATTCCGTAGCACAGCAACGACTTCGGCGAGGTCCAGCCCCACATCCGGCCCTGTTCGGCCACGATCAGCAACGGCACCACCCCGACGACGAGGGTGAGCGCGCCGAACCAGTCGATCCGGCTGGGCCGGCGGACGTGGCGCACATTCAGCACCTTGGCGACCACGACGAACGCCAGGACCCCGACCGGCACGTTCACCAGGAACACCCAGCGCCAGCCCTCGATCCCGCCGAGACTCTCGTAGTCGGACAGGAACCCGCCGACCACCGGGCCGAGCACCGTCGCGATGCCGAACACCATGAGGAAATAGCCCTGGTAGCGGACCCGCTCCCGGGCGGGCACGATATCGCCGACGATGGTGAACGCCAGCGACATCAGCCCGCCGGCGCCCAGCCCCTGGAAGGCGCGGCAGGCCGCCAGCTGGTACATGGTGGTCGCGAAGCAGCAGGCGGCCGACCCGAGCACGAACAACGCGATCGCCAGCAGATAGAACGGTTTGCGGCCGTAGATGTCGGCGAGTTTGCCGTAGAGCGGGGTGGTGACCGTGGCGGTGATCAGATAAGCCGTTGTCGCCCAGGCCTGTTCGTCGAATCCGTCGAGGCTGTTCGCGATCCGGACGATCGCGACGCTGACGATGTTCTGGTCGAGCGCGGCGAGGAACACCCCGAGTAGCAGGCCGGACAGAATCGTGAGCGTCTGGCGATGCGTGAGGCGTGGTTCGGCAACGACGGTATCGGTCATGGAAAAGCCCTGGTTCTGATCGGCTGGCAAGTTGGGGGTCGATCATGCGGCCCACACGAGGGCCGACAACCCCGCTGCGAGGAAAACTTTGCGCCGCGGGTGGAACTCTTCATGCACTGGTGGGCAGAGCTTACCCACGTCGAATCCGCCGCCGTCAACGAGGGATCAAGTGACCGATCATTTCGCACCGAAACGATAGGCCGCGGCGATCAGAACTCGCAGTTCCCGAGCCCGCGCTTCGGCCAGGGAATGCACGACGACCAGGTGATTCCACCGCACCCGGCCGACCTGATTCACCCGATACACCGGTGGGCCCGCGATTTCGGCATCGATCGCGAGCATGATTTGCACGGTGCCTTCCGGATTCCGCCCGGTGACGTTGTAGAGCGATACCCACGCGAACTTGCGCGCGACCCCGAACCCGATCTGCGAAGCCACCGACAGTTCCGCGGGACCGTTGGCCGCGATCAATTCCCGCAGCACCGTGAAGATCTCGTGGGAATGCGGTTTGCCCGCGAAGAAGGTGGCGATCGCGTCCTCGACGGAATCGCTCATCGGCTCGCGGGAACGCCGGGTACGGCGAGCCGTTCGGCGAAGGCGCGCAAGGTCTCCGAGCAGCCCGCGTGGATGCGCACGGCGGCCAGCTCGTCGCCGCGGGTGGCACCCCGATTGACGATCACCACCGGCACACCGTTTTTCGCCGCCCGGCGCACGAAGCGCAGCCCCGACATCACCGTCAGTGACGATCCGGCGACGAGCACCGCCCCCGCCTCGTCGATCAGGGCGTAGGCCGCGGCCACGCGCTCGGCGGGCACGGTTTCCCCGAAGTAGACGATGTCGGGCTTGAGCAGGCCGCCACAGCGCGCGCAGTCGAGCATCCTGAAGCGGTCGGTGTCGGTGACCACCGCGTCCGCGTCGGGGGCCACTTCGATGCCGGTCGCCGAAACATCCTCCGCGAAACCGGGATTGGCGGCCTCGAGCCGTTCGGCCAGCGTCATGCGGGAGATCATCGCGGTGCAGCGCAGGCAGCAGACCCGGGCGTAGGTGCCGTGCAGGTCGATCACCCGCCGCGCCCCGGCCTTGGTGTGCAGCAGATCCACGTTCTGGGTGATGACGCCGGAGACCACGCCTGCGCGTTCGAGCGCGGCGACGGCCCGGTGGCCCTGGTTCGGCCGGGCCGCGTCCATCCGCCGCCAGCCGAGGTGGTTGCGGGCCCAGTAGCGCTGCCGGAACTCGGCGTCACCCACGAACTGCTGATAGGTCATCGGGGTGCGCGGCGGGGAATCAGGGCCGCGATAGTCGGGGATGCCACTGTCGGTGCTCAGCCCGGCACCGGAGATCACCACGACGCGGCGCCCGGCCAGCAGCTCGGCCGCGCGCTCCACCGCCGCCGCGGTGTCGTCCGGGGTGGGATCCACCATGAATCCACTGTACGAGCGGCGGGGCGCGCGGCCGCCGGCCGGGTCGCGGCGGTGAACACGCCGAGGAGGAGTTGCGTGGCGCGCCGGTGCGGCGACATGATGGCTCATCCGCCCGGGGAGGAAGCCTGTGTCCGACATCGACGAATCCGGCCGCGCCGCGCTCAATGCCGCGGTCGACGGGACGATCATCGCCGTCCGCCGGATGTTCTACGTCCTCGGCGACGACATCGACCGCACCGAGGGGCCGATCGAGTTCACCTTCCACGACGGTGCGACCCTGCTCCTCGACGCCGGGGTCGACGGCGCGGAGTTGCGGATCGGCGCCGCGCCGTGGCGAGACCCGTTCGAACCGCTGGTCGACCCGGTGAACATCGAATACGTCGCCGCCTCGGGCAAGTACACCGCGTTCGACGTCACCGACGAACCGCCCTACGACGCGCTCGCCGGTCGGCGGGTGGACGCGGTCTCGGTCGTGCCGCTGCCCGACGGCAGACCGCGCGCCGCCACGCTGTATCTCGGCGAGGGCATGGTGAAGGCGGAGTCGATCGCCGACGAGCTGATCGTGACACTGGTTCCGGCGTGAGCGCGCTCGATCGGCTCCGTGGCCTGTTCGGTCGCGGCGCCGCGGCCGGGCCCACGTTCGCGACGACCCCGCTTCCGGCACCTAGGCGAGCGCGCGTCGGCCGTCGCGCGTAGGAAACAGCCTGGTCCGGGCCACGGCGCGACTGATCGGAGCCGAGGACACGGCGCGTGGTTGCGCGCGGGCGGGGACCACTCGAGGCAGCATGGGGCACGGCGCAGTGGGTGGACCGGGTGGCAGGGAAGGTGTGTGGGCGGGTGAGTGCAGCGGTGCCGGGGCAGGTCAGATGGCGGGCGGGATGGGGAATCGCGGCGGGACTGTTCGTCGCCGTGTTCGTGCTGGTCCCCGCGACATTCGCGGTGCAGGACGCCTGGCAGGTGCCCGTGCCGCGGACGATCGCGTTCGCCGAGATCGAGCCCATCCAGACCTCGTACTGGCTCAGCTGGGCGCTCACCCTGGCGGCACTGCTGACCCCGGCACTGCTGCTGGCGCTGCTGCCACCGGCCCGGCTCATCGCGCTCGGCTACCTGCTGACCACCACCGCGGCCGGGTTCGTGCTGTGCGCGACCACCGTGGGGCTGGCGTTCAGCGGCCTCGATCCGGCGTGACCTGGGTCAGCGCGAACTCCTCGGACAGGGTGTCGATGACCGAGCCGTGGATCTGCCGGTGCTCGTTGGCCAGTGCCGTGGTAGTGCAGATCCCGAACGCGCCCTCGGCGTCGTAGAGGACCGCGGCGCCCGCGGCGATGCCGTCGTCGCTGAGGTGCGACTCCGCCTCGATGCCCATCTCGAGCCCGATCGGCAGGCGCGAGAACGTGATCGAGACGTCGGTGTTGATGAAGCCGATGCCCTCGGTACCCCAGTTGGTGACCAGACTGGTCTGCTCCCCTGCCATGGCGGCGAAGCAGAACGGGGAGGACTCCTCCCCGGCGACCACCGGGATATTGCGCACCCACTTGCGCTTCCTGGCGTCGTTCTGATGCTCGGTCATCTTCACCGACCACCCGTTGCCGTCGCTGCCGAACAGGTGCATGGCCTCGTCCACGGTGGCCAGCGCGTCGCGCGGTGGCAGCGGCCGTTCCCGCTCGGGCCGCCACACCTCCCCCGGCGGCTGGGTCGACCGCTTCAGCAGCAGCGCGCTGCCCCGCGCCACCGGCTCACCACCGGAGCGCAGCACGATCGCCACCGCGCGGACCCGTTTGCCGTCGCGGACCAGCTCACTGTGCACGGTCAGCGGCACCGCGGGCACCGCCCGGTGCAGGTCGACGGTCAGCCGGGCGGGCGCGAACCCGTCGCCGCAGTAGCGCGCCTCGACCTCGCGGGCGATCAGCCCGCACACCGGCGGACCGGACAGCGTGCTCGGCGCCCACAGGCTCATCGAGAAGCGGGTGGGCTGGAAAACGCCGTCGTCCTGCGTGAAGTACGCCGGAGAAGTGCTCATTGCGACTCTCTTCTGCCCTGCGGTCGGCACCGGAGTGCCGTGGTGCGCCCACGCACCACGATCAGAGTAGAACGCGTTCTAGTTTTCCGGCAAGTCCGGCAGCTCAGGCGTGCTGCCTGCCACCGCGCTGCGGAATGTAGGCGTCGATGGCCGCGCCGCTGATCTGCCTGCGCTCGTTGGCGACGGCCGACACGGTGCACACCGCGAATTCACCGTCCGCGTCGTAGAGCGCGGCCGAGCCGGCGGCGATGCCGTCGTGGCTGAGGTGGTTGCCCGCCTCGATACCCATCTCCGGGCCGATCGGCATCCGCGAGAACGTGATCGAGACGTCGGTGTTGATGAAGCCGATGCCCTCGGTGCCCCAGTTGGTCACCAGGCTGGCCTGCTCGCCCGCCATGGCGGCGAAAACGAACGGCGACCCGGGCTCCCCGGCGACCACCGGGATGCCGCGCACCCACTTGCGCTTGCGGGTGTCGTTCTCGTGCCGGGAGATCTCGACCGACCAGCCGTCGCCGGATCCGTCGCTGTCGAACAGGTGCACGGTCGGCGCGACCGCGGCCAGCAGTTCCGCCGGCGGCAGCGGTGGCCGCCGCACCTCGCGCCACACCGCGCCCGGCGGCTGCGCCGAGCGTTTCAGCAGCACCGCCGAGGCCCGCGCGACCACCACGCCGTCGGCGCGCAGCACCGCCTGCGCCGCGCGCACCCGGTTGCCGTCGCGGGTCGGTTCGCTGTCGACGGTCAGCGCGACCGCAGGCACCGGCTGGTGCAGGTCGACGGTGAACCGGGCGGGCACGAATTCCCCGGTGCGGTACCGGTTCTCGATCTCGCGGGCGAGCAGTCCGCACACCGGCGGGCCGGACAGGAGCCCCTCGGCCCACAGGCTCCGGCCCCACGACGTCGGTGTGTACACCTCGCCGTCGCGGCGGAAGTAGGCGGCGGACTGCTCGGTGCTCACTCCAGCTCGCCCTCGGTCTCGAGGTAGACCTGGCGCAGCTTGTCCAGCGTCTCGGCCTCCGGGTGCTCCCACAGCTTGCGCTCGGCGGCCTCGAGCAGGCGTTCGGCGATGCCGTGCAGCGCCCACGGGTTGGACTGCTCCATGAACTTGCGGTTCACGTCGTCGAAGACGTAGCTCTCGGACAGCTTCTCGTACATCCAGTCGGCGACGACATTGGTGGTGGCGTCGTAGCCGAACAGGTAGTCGACGGTGGCGGCCATCTCGAAGGCGCCCTTGTAGCCGTGGCGGCGCATCGCCTCGAGCCAGCGCGGGTTCACCACGCGGGCGCGGAAGACGCGGGCGGTCTCCTCCGAGAGCGTGCGGGTGCGCACGGCGTCGGGGCGAGTGGAGTCGCCGATGTAGGCCTCGGGGTTCTTGCCGGTCAGCGCGCGCACGGTGGCGACCATGCCGCCGTGGTACTGGAAGTAGTCGTCGGAGTCGGCGATGTCGTGCTCGCGGGTGTCGGTGTTCTTGGCCGCCACCGCGATCCGCCGGTAGGCGGTGCGCATGTCGTCGGCGGCGGGGGCGCCGTCGAGGTCACGGCCGTAGGCGTAGCCACCCCAGGTGGTGTACACCTGCGCGAGGTCGTCGTCGGTGCGCCAGCTCTTGGAGTCGATGAGCTGGAGCAGGCCCGCGCCGTAGGTGCCGGGCTTGGAACCGAAGATGCGGGTGGTCGCCCGGCGGGTGTCGCCGTGCGCGGCCAGGTCCGACTGGGCGTGCGCGCGAACATAATTCGACTCGGCGGGCTCGTCGAGGTCGGCGACCAGGCGGACCGCGTCGTCGAGCAGGGCGAGCACGTGCGGGAAGGCGTCGCGGAAGAAGCCGGAGATGCGGACGGTGACGTCGACGCGCGGCCGGGCGAGCTCGTCGAGGGGGATCACCGCCAGGGAGGTGACGCGGCGGCTGGCCTCGTCCCAGACCGGCCGCACGCCCAGCAGCGCGAAGACCTCGGCGATGTCGTCACCGGAGGTCCGCATGGCCGAGGTGCCCCACACCGACAGGCCCACCGACTTCGGGTACTCGCCGTGGTCGGCGAGGTAGCGCGCCAGCAGGGATTCCGCCATGGCCTGTCCGGTCTCCCAGGCCAGTCGCGACGGGACGGCCTTGGGGTCGACGGAGTAGAAGTTGCGGCCGGTGGGCAGCACGTTGATCAGGCCGCGCAGCGGGGAACCGCTGGGGCCCGCCGGGATGAAACCGCCGTTGAGCGCGTGCAGCACGCGGGCGATCTCGATGCCGGTCTCGCGCAGGCGGGGCACGACCTCGGTCGCGGCGAACCGCAGGATGGTGGCGACCTTGTCCAGTCGCTCGGCATCGCGGTTTCCGTCACCCGGTGCGGCGCGGTGCCCGTCGAGGATCGCGGTTTCGAAGTCGGCGACCAGCGGCTCGACCGTGTCGACCGCCCAGTCCGTCGCCTGCAGCGCCGCCAGCAGTTCGCGGGCGCGGCCCTCGACCACGTCCACCCGCTCGCGGGCTTCGTCACCGGCTTCGCTGAGCCCGAGTGCCTCGCGCAGGCCGGGCACGTTCTGCTCGCCGCCCCACAGCTGACGGGCGCGCAGCATGGCCAGCACCAGGTCGAGTTCCATCTCACCCTCGGGCGCCTGGCCGAGGATGTGCAGGCCGTCGCGGATCTGCACGTCCTTGATCTCGCACAGCCAGCCGTCGACGTGCAGCAGCATGTCGTCGAAGACGTCTTCCTCGGGCCGCTCGGCCAGGCCGAGGTCGTGGTCCATCTTGGCGGCGCGCATCAGCGTCCAGATCTGCTGGCGGATGGCGGGCAGCTTGGCCGGGTCGAGGGCGGAGATGTTGGCGTGCTCGTCGAGCAGCTGCTCGAGCCGGGAGATGTCGCCGTAGGTCTCGGCGCGTGCCATCGGCGGGATCAGGTGGTCGACGAGGGTGGCGTGCGCGCGGCGCTTGGCCTGGGTGCCCTCGCCCGGGTCGTTGACCAGGAACGGGTAGATCAGCGGAAGGTCGCCGAGCGCGGCGTCGGTGCCACAGGAGGCCGACATACCGAGGGTCTTGCCGGGCAGCCACTCCAGGTTGCCGTGCTTGCCCAGGTGCACCATCGCGTCGGCGCCGAAACCGTCGGGCGCGGACAGCCAGCGGTAGGCGGCCAGGTAGTGGTGGCTCGGCGGCAGGTCCGGGTCGTGGTAGATGGCGACGGGGTTCTCACCGAAGCCGCGCGGCGGCTGCACCATCAGCACCACATTGCCGAAACGCAGTGCGGCGATGACGATCTCGCCCTGCGGGTCGGCGGACCGGTCGACATAGAGCTCCCCCGGCGGCGGGCCCCACGCCTCCACCACGGCCTCGCGCAGGTCGGCGGGCAGGGACTCGAACCAGCGGGTGTAGGTGGCGGCGCCGATCCGGATCGGGTTGCCCTCGAGCTGTTCGGCGGACAGCCAGTCCGGGTCCTGTCCGCCCGCGGCGATCAGGGCGTGGATGAGCGCGTCGCCGTCCCGCTCGTCGAGGCCGGGGATCTCGCCGGGTTCGCCGAGGTCGTAACCGGCGGTGCGCAATTCGGTGAGCAGGCGGATCGCGCTGGCGGGGGTGTCGAGGCCGACGGCGTTGCCGATGCGGGCGTGCTTGGTCGGGTAGGCGGAGAGCATGATCGCGATCCGCTTGTCGGCGGCCGGGATGTGCCGCAGGCGGGCGTGGCGCACGGCGATCCCGGCGACCCGGGCGGCGCGCTCGGGATCGGGCACGTAGGTGGACAGGCCGTCGTCGTCGAACTCCTTGAACGAGAACGGCACCGTGATGATGCGGCCGTCGAACTCGGGCACCGCGACCTGGGTGGCGACGTCGAGCGGCGAGAGGCCGTCGTCGTTGTCCTCCCACTGGGCGCGGCCGCTGGTCAGGCACAGGCCCTGCAGGATCGGCACGTCGAGGGCGGCCAGCGCGGCCACGTCCCAGGCCTCGTCATCACCACCGGCCGAGGCGGTGGCGGGCTTGCTGCCACCGGCCGCGAGCACCGTCACCACGAGCGCATCGGCGCGGCCGAGCAGCGCGAGCAGTTCCGGCTCGGCGGTGCGCAGCGAGGCGCAGTAGACCGGCAGCGCGCGGGCGCCCTTGGCCTCGATCGCGGTGCACAGCGCGTCGATGTAGCCGGTGTTGCCCGCCAGATGCTGGGCGCGGTAGTAGACCACCGCGACGGTCGGGGCGTGCGGTTCGAGAATGCGGGCGGCGCGGTCGAGTTCGCCCCAGGTGGGCAGTTCCACCGGCGGCTCGAAGCCGTGGCCGGTCAGCAGGACCGTGTCGGAGAGGAAGTTGTGCAGTTCGCGCAGGTTGTCCGCACCACCCGCGGCGAGGTAGTTGTGCGCGTCGGCCGCGACGCCCACCGGGACCGTCGAGCACTCCATGAGTTCGGCGTCCGGGGCGATCTCGCCGCCGAGAGCGACCATCGGCACCCCGCTCGCCCGGAGGGCCTCGAGGCCCTCCTCCCAGGCGCGCTTGCCGCCGAGGATGCGCACGATCACCAGGTCGGCGCCGTCGAGCAACCCCGGCAGGTCATCCACCAGCAACCGCGCGGGATTGCCCCACCGGTAGTCGGCGCCGCTCGCGCGGGCGCTGAGCAGATCGGTGTCGGAGGTGGACAGCAGCAGGATCACAGGGTGAGGCCTTCCTCGGGTGACGCGCCCATCGGGATCGGTTGTCGTGCTCGCCGGAGAGGGTCTGGCTGTTCACAGTGGCGCGACCGCACCGGATTTCCACCGGTTTCCTCGACGCCCGCCGAGCATCCCGATCGTACTGGCCGCCCGCCGACCGCAACTTTCCAGCCCGCGCTCGGCGGATCACCACGCAACGGCGCTGGCAACCCCCGGGAGGGTGCCCACACCGGCACGCAGTGATCTTGATCAGGGGTGACGCGATCGGTCGCCGGTGCGCAGGCGCGCCCGGTTCCTGGTCGCGGCGGGTGCCGACGGCGCGGGGGCGATCGCTGTCAGTGGGTCGGACGGCGGGTGGTGTCGCGCGCGGCGATCGCGGCGGCGACCTCGGTGACGGCGGTGCGGATGAGGGTGCCGTAGGCGTCGTCGCCGAGGGTGGCCAGGCGTTCGCGGGCCGCGTCGATGTGGCGGGTGGCGGCGGGGAACGCGCCGAGGCGGCGGAAGTTGTCGGCGAGATTGAGGTGCAGGGACGGGTAGAAACCGGCGACGTTCAGGTCCGCGTGGTGGGCCCGCAGACGGGTGTCGGTGAGGGCGTCGGCGGCGTCCAGTGCCCGCACGTCCCAGACGAGGGCTTCGGCCGGATCGTCGTAGGTGTCGGCGAGGTAGTGGGCGAGGGTGCAGCGGTGCAGGGGGTCGCCCATGGGGCCGATGTCGGTCCAGACGTCGAGCAATGCGGTGCGCCCACCCTCGGGATCACCGCCGCGGAAGTCAGTGACGCCCTGGGTGATTCGAGCCATGGTGGGGTCGGTGGTGGTCATCGGAGGTCTCCTCGTCGGTGGTGGTAGGCGGTTCGGTCGGCCGGTGGCGGGTTGGCGATGGCAGCGGCCGTGGCAGTGGCAGTGCCAGTGGAGGTCGGCGCCCGCCGCAAGGTTGACGCGATGCCGTCGGGCGCCCGAGACGACATCGCCATGGCCGGTGGCCGAGGGCGGCCGGGCGGGCCCCGCGGTGGTTACCGGACGGGCACGTCGGCGGGGGCGGGACGGCAGGGCATGGCCAGGGTCAGTAGGTCGCCGTCGTCGGCGGAGCGGATTCGGGCGGGGAGGTAGGGGGCGGCGAGATCGAGCATCACGTCGGGGCCGACCGCTGCGGTGACGGCGGGGTACAGGGTGGTGACCGTGAAGTGGATCGTCATGCCAGGGCCGGTGACGGTCGCGGGCAGGCTCCGGGTGTCCTTGCCGTCGGCAGTCCGCACCTCACCCTCCGGATCGATGTGCAGCGCGATCGTGGACGAGCCGGTCCGCTCGAGCGCGTCCAGCAGTGCTGCCCGGCCCAGCACCACCCGGGTGGTGACAGCGGGCAGCGCCGTGAGCATTCCCCGGTAGTCGGGGAAGTCCTCGGTCGATCGGCGGCATCGCCGCCGATCCGCACCGGCCGCATCGCCTGCGCCACCCACGCGGGGCTCGTCGGCCGCGGTTCCCCGCTCCGCGGGCCGGTGATCATCGGTCGACGGTCGCGGCCGAACCGGTTCCGCCGGCCGATGGTGGCCGCCGCGAGCTCGGGCATCGGGTGCTGCCGCGCGCCCGGCCGGGCCGGCGGCGAGGACGATGTGGGCGGCTTCCACGCTGATCGTGACGGTGTGCGTTCGGCGCAGCCAGGAGGTGGCGGCACGGAGATCGTCGGCGTCGACGGTGACCGACCACGCGGTGGCGGACGGCTGCGACGGGCGCAGGGTGCGGGTGGCCAGGCGGTAGCGGTCGGTGGCGGTGAGGGTCAGGTCCTGGGCGGTCGCTTCGACGTGAATGGTGTTGAGCACGGGCAGGTTCGGATCGATGACCGTCGCGGTCGCGATCTGGTCGATGGCAGCCGCGAGCAGCGGGCCACGCACCCGGAGGACGTCGTCCGCGGACGACCCCGGCCCGGTGCCCTCCGCCGGTGCGCTGCCGGTCACCCTTGCGGCGCCGGTCACCCGCGCGGTGCCGCCCTCCAACGCGGTGCCGTCCCCCAGCGCGGTGCCGTCCCCCAGCGCGGGACCGCAGGCCTGAGCGCGGCCGTCGATCGGTGCGCCGTCGTCCACCGACGCCCGACCTTCCAGCGTGCCACCCGCCACCGGCCCCCGGCGTGCGCCGGGTCCGGTCCGGCCGAGGGTCACCTCGGTACGCACCGCAGTCCGGGCCGCGTCGGCGGCCGCGTGGACCGCCCGGAGCCGATGATCCAGTTCGGCGAGGTGGTCGTCGACCAGTTCGGTGGCGCGGGCGGGGTCGGGCTCGGCGAGGACGGCGGCGACCGCGGGCAGCGGCATCTCGGCGGCGCGCAACCGACGGATCAGCCGGGCCGGGCCGGTCTGGCCGGGCGCGTAGTAGCGGTAGCCGGTGGACTCGTCGATCACGGCGGGGACGAGCACACCCGCGTCGGCGTAGAAGCGCAGGGCACTGGTGCTCAGGCCGCAGGCACGGGCGAAGGCGCCGATGGTGAGCAGGTCGGGTTCGGGCACCCGGCCATCATCGGGGTTCGAGCTGGTCGAAGGTCAAGCGCTCAGTCGCGGGTGGTGCCCACGGCGACCATCTCCGGGGAACCGGTGCCGAGATTGCGGTAGACGTTGGCGACCACCATCTGGCCGAGCGCGTTGTTGCCGACCCCGCCGATGACGGCGCCGATCCCGGCCGGGACGAGGGTGCCGAACAGCAGCAGGGTGCGTTTCACGAGGTAGTTGACGATGAAGCGTTTGGCCGGGGAGTCGGGCATGCTCGCCAGGCCGGGAATGTGGTCGGTGACCACCCCGAGCCACTGACCGGTCTTGTGCCCCGCGGTCTCGTCGAGCACCTTCGTGCCCGCCTCACCGAGGACGACCTTCGACACCAGGTACCTGCGGCGCGGGTCGTCGGGATCGAGATCATAGGCCGCGGCCGCGCCGACCGACAGCACCGAGGACGCCTCCAGGAACACGGCGGTGTCGACACCGGTCGCGGCCAGGCTCAGCAGGGTGCCCACCCCGGGCACGGCGGCGGTGAGGCCGACCAGCACACCGCTGGTGGTGACGACCACGAGGTACTGGCGCGACAGCCGCCGCAACGTCTCCACCGGCGCGTCCTCCGGATGCCTGCGCTCGAGCCAGTCGACATAGCGGCCGACCGTGCCGGTCTGCGCGTGCGCGACCCGGTCGAGCGCGGGAACGACACGCTTGTCCACGAATTCACGCAACATGCGGCGACCTCTCCTGTCGGCGAACGACCGGCGAACGATTCCCCGCCCACCCTAGGCGACGTCCACCCGCACCGCCTCACGGCGGCGCGCCGGTCGGCGGTCGTAGGCTGGACGGATCATGACCAGGAGTACCCCCGATTCCTGCCCCGGTGTCCTGCGCCTGCACCAGGCCGCCGACGGGCCGCTGGCGCGGATCCGCGTCCCCGGCGGCCGGCTGGCGCCCGAGCAGCTGCAAGCCCTGGCCGACGCGGCCCGCGACCTGGGCAACGGCGCTCTGGAACTCACCTCCCGCGGCAACGTCCAGCTGCGGCAGGTCCGTGACGCCGCCGCGCTCGCCGATCGGCTCGGCGCCGCCGGTCTGCTGCCCAGCCGCACGCACGAGCGGGTCCGCAATATCGTGGCGTCCCCGCTGTCGGGCCGGGTCGGCGGCTGGGCGGACGTGCACGGGCTCGCCGCCGACCTCGACGCGGGCCTGCGGGCCGATCCCCGGCTGGCGGATCTGCCCGGCCGGGTGCTGTTCACCGTGGACGACGGCCGCGGCGATGTGAGCACCCTGCGCGGCGACATCGGTATCCAGGCCGTCGCCGCCGACGAGTTCGCCGTGCTGCTCGCGGGCGCCGACACCGGGCTGCGGGTCAGCGCGCGCGAGGCGGTCGAGGTGATGCTCGACGCGGCGCGCGGCTTCCTCGACCTGCGCGGCACCGGCGACGACGGGCAGTGGCGGTTGCACGAGATCCCCGGCGGCGCCGAGCGGGTCGTCGAGGCGCTGGACCGCTCCCCCGCCGGCGCGCCACTGGAACTCGGTGCGGCACACGATCTTCCGATCGGCTGGCTGGACCAGGACAACGGCCTGGTGAGCCTCGGCGCCGGGGTGCCGCTCGGCACGCTGCCCGCACGGACCGCGGAGTTCCTCGCCGCCGTCGAACGCCCCGTCTTCGTGACCCCGTGGCGCAGCCTGGTGATCACCGACCTCGACGAGGGACCCGCCGAGACGGTCGTCCGGGTGCTCGCGCCGATGGGCCTGATCTTCGACGCGCAGTCACCGTGGTTGCAGGTCAGCGCCTGCGCGGGCCGCCCCGGCTGCGCGAAGTCACGCACCGACGTGCGCGCCGATCTCGCGGCCGCCGTCGAGAGCGACCGCGTCCGGTCCGGTACCCCGGAACCCGCGCGGATCGTGGTCCCCGCCGAGGACGTCACGGTGGCGGGCCGCCAGCACTGGTCCGGCTGCGAGCGCCGCTGCGGCCGTCCGACCGGACCGGTCACCGATGTCGTGGCCACCCCCGACGGCTACCGCGTCGACACCCACTGACGTTCTCCCCCGGCGAAATTCGATCGACTCCGGCGCACGCCGACTCGTACGCTGACCACCTCGCATCGAGGGGGTTTCCATGTCCACATTGCAGGTGACGGCCGAACGACTGGTCGTCCACGCCCATCCGAACGCCGACCGGCTCGAGCTGGCCCAGGTCGGCCTGTACCGGGCCGTCGTCGCCAAGGGCCAGTTCGCGACCGGCGCGCACGCGATCTACATTCCGGAGCAGGCCGTCCTGCCCGACGCGCTCATCGCCGAGCTCGGGCTGACCGGGAAACTGGCGGGGTCCCAGCGCAATCGGGTGAAGGCGGTGCGGCTGCGCGGGGAGGTGTCGCAGGGCATCGTGTGCCTGCCCGGCGCGCTCGACGGTGTCGACCTGGCGGCGGCCGCCGACGCGGGCACGGACTTCGCCGAGCTGCTCGGGATCACCAAATGGGTGCCGCCGGTACCGGTCTCGATGGCCGGGCAGGTCGAGGCGGCGCCGGAGCTGCTGCGGTGGATCGATGTCGAGAACATCAAACGGTTCCCCGGCATCTTCACCGCGGGGGAACCGGTGGTGGCGACGGAGAAGATCCACGGCACCGCGTGCCTGCTCACCCACGTGCGGGCCGAGGACCGGATCCTGGTGTCCTCCAAGGGCGTCGGCGGGAAGTCGCTGTCGCTCACCCCCGCGGAGGGCAACCTGTACTGGCGGGCGATCCGGGCGCACGGACTCGACGAGGCCGCCCGGAAGCTGGCCACCGCGCTCGACGCCGACCGGATCGGCCTCTTCGGCGAGGTGTACGGCGCGGGCGTGCAGGACCTGCACTACGGCGCCTCGGCCGCGCACGACGCGTCGCTGGGCTACGGCCTGTTCGACATCGCGGTCGCCCGGGACGGCGAACCGGTCCGCTGGCTGGACCCTGCCGAGATCGGCACGCTGCTCGACGAACTCGGGCTCGCCGTACCGCGGGTGCCGGTCCTCTACGAGGGCCCCTACGACGCGGCGGTGCTGCTGGCACTGGCCGAGGGCACCGAGACCGTCAGTGGCGCGGGCGCGAACATCCGGGAGGGCCTGGTGGTGCGCCCCGCGACCGAGCGGCTCTCGGCCGTCCTCGGCGGCCGCGCGATCGGCAAGATCGTCTCCGACGCCTACCTGCTGCGCGACGGTGGCACCGAATTCGAATGACCGGCAGTGGCTTTCGCGCGCCGGTGCGGTGATCCGCACCGGCGCGCGCGTCACGCGGGGATCGGGCGACGCGCGCGGTAGGTCTCCGAGACGACCGCCACCGTCAACGTGACCATGACACCGACCACCAGCCACATCCCGCCGAGATGCGGTGCCGCCCAGGCCAGGACCAGCGCGGCCAGCAGGCACGGTAGCGGCCAGCGCAGCAACCAGCGGGGGCCCGCGCTGGCCAGCCCGCCCAGTCCGCAGACCAGGAAGAAGGCCGCGGCGCCGCCACCGAGGACCCAGCCGATGCCGGTGGGCAGGTGCCCCGAGGGGTGCGCGGCCGCCAGGCCGAGGCCGGCCGCGACGGTCGCCACGGTCCCGCTCAGCGCGCAGTGGGTGGCCATCACCCGGTGCCGGGTCACATCGATCGTGCGGGTGGCGGCGTCCATCATGCGGGGCACGAACCCGTAGTGCAGCGTCAGACCCCACATGCCGAGCAGGCACAGGAACGCGCACACCCCGATCACCGCGACCGGCACCGTCCACTCCTCCACCGACACCGCCGCGATCACCGAGATCACGCCCTCCCCGAGCACGATGATCAGATACTGGCCGAGGCGCTCGCCCAGATGTCCCGGCTCCGCGTGCAGCATCCGCAGTCGCGGCGGCGGACGGCGCGGCGGACGGGGCGGACCGGGACGGCGGCGGCGCAGCCGGGAGCGCACCCGCCGCTGCGCGTCGAGCATCAACCGTTCGGCGTCGACGGTGAACATCACCCACAGGTCGATCGCCAGGCCGACGCCCCACAGCACGAACTTCCCCGGCGCGGGCACCCACAGCGAGACCAGCCACGGCAGTGTGCCGGAGCCGATCTGCGCGATCGGCCAGTCCACCACCACCTGGCCGCGCCCCCACGCCGAGGACGACGCGATCCGGACCACCACGTAGATCGCGGCGAAGACGTTCGCGTGGTCTTCGGGCATCCCGTCGACGGCCGCCATCATCACGCACAGGCCGAACATGCAGCCGAACACCAGGGTGGTGCGCGCCTGCTCGCCCGCGACATTGCTGTACACGGTGACGCAGGCCCACACTACCCAGAACGCCAGGTACAGCAGCGCGTACAGGCCGAACTCGCTCAGCGACGGGCCCCGGTGCAGCAGGTGCGTGAGCTGGCCGATCCCCGCGACGGCGACGAGGTCGAAGAACAGCTCGGTCCAGCTGGCTCGCCGTTCCGCCGTGGTCTGCTCCGGGTGTGCCACCCGGACAGTATGTGGGCGTCGCGGGGCTGCCCCTGGCTACCCGGCGGTCGTGTCGCGGCGCGTGTGCAGTTCCAGCACACAGCACTTCACGCCGCCGCCGCCCTTGCGCAGTTCGGACATGTCGACCGGCACCGGTGCGAAGCCGCGGTCCCGGAGGGCGGCGATCAGATCGGTGGCGCCCGGGTCGAGGAAGACGTGGTGCCCGTCGCTGACGCCGTTGAGGCCGAACGACAGCGCGTCGTTCTCCTCGGCCAGGATCGCGTCCGGGTACAGCGCGGCCAGCACATCGCGGGCGGCCGGGCCGAACGCGGCCGGGTAGTAGGCGATGGTGGTGTCGTCGAGGACCATCAGCGCGGTGTCGAGGTGGTAGAACCGCGGATCGACGAGTTCCAGCGACACCACCGGCAGGTCGAAGTACCGCTCGACCTCGGCGTGCGCGGACAGCGAACAGCGGAAGCCGACACCGGCCAGGATCCGCTGCCCGGCGAAGGTGAAATCGCCCTCGCCCTCGTTGGTCTCGGACGCGGGGGCGAGCGCGCGCAGTTCCCTGGCCGCGAACCAGCGGTGGAACGCCGGACCCTCCGCCGCCCGTTCGGGGTGGGCGAACCGGGCCGAGAGCGCGTGCCCGCCGATCACGATCGCGCTGTTGGCCGCGAACACCATGTCGGGCAGGCCAGGTTCGCCGGGGACGGTCTCCACGGTGTGCCCGTGCTCCTCGAGCACCGCCCGCAGGATCTCCCACTGGGCCAGCGCCCGCGCCCGGTCCACCGGGGCGGCGGGGTCCATCCAGGGATTGATCGCGTAGGCGACCGCGAAGTGGTCGGGCCTGCACATGACATAGCGGCGCGGGGTGGCGACCCGCGCGGGCGCCGGGGCGACCCGCGCGGAGGTGGTGGCGCGAAGGGGGGCTGCGGCGGTCATCAGGACTCCCGGTGGCTGCGCGGATCGACGTGTTGCTACGACGGTAAATGTGCGCGCGTTGCACGGGGAACACCGATTCGTTGCGCATTTCGATGTCAGAATGGAGAAATCTTGCGTCCTATCGGCGAAGGAGTGACGTGGACGATATCGATCGCCGCATCCTGTCGGTCCTGCTCACCCACGCCCGCGCCTCGTTCCAGGAGATCGGCGCGGTGGTCGGGTTGTCGGCGCCCGCGGTGAAGCGGCGGGTGGACAAGATGGTGGCCAGCGGGCAGATCACCGGGTTCACCGCGCAGGTCAATCCCGCGGCGCTGGGCTGGACCACCGAGGCCTATGTGGAGGTGTACTACCGCGACAACATCTCCCCCGCCGAACTGCGCCGCACCCTGGAACCGATCCCGCAGGTCGTGGGCGTGTGGACGATCGCGGGCGAGGCCGACGCACTGGTGCACGTGATGGCCACCGACATGGCCGAGATCGAGGTGACGGTCGAGCGGATCAGGGAGAACGCGCGCGTCGGCCGCACCCGCAGCTCGCTGGTGATGTCGCGCATCCTCGAACGGCCGCGCACCTGAGCCACCGCGGCGGAAACGCCGCCGGACACAGGTTCTAGGGTGGTCGGCATGTCCGACGTGCGTACCAGCTACCTCACCGACGGGGCCGAGATCTATCGGCGCTCGTTCGCGACGATCCGCGCCGAAGCCGAGCTGGCCGGTTTCCCGGCCGATGTCGAGCGGGTCGCAGTGCGCATGATCCACGGTTGCGGTCAGGTCGACCTGGCCGGCGACATCGCCTACTCCCCCGGCGTGGTCACCGCCGCCCGCGCCGCCCTGCGCGCGGGCAAGCCGATCATCTGCGACGCGAATATGGTCGCTTCCGGCGTCACCCGCAAGCGGCTACCCGCGGACAACGCGGTGCTGTGCAACCTCACCGATCCGCGGGTGCCCGCGCTCGCCGCCGAGCTGGGCAACACCCGGTCGGTGGCCGCGCTGGAACTGCTGCGCGATCAGCTCGACGGCGCCGTGGTCGCCATCGGCAACGCGCCCACCGCGCTGTTCCACCTGCTCGACATGCTCGACGCGGGCGCACCGACACCCGCCGCGATCATCGGCATCCCGGTCGGCTTCATCGGCGCCGCCGAATCCAAGCAGGCGCTGATCGACTTCGGCGGGGTCGAATACCTCACCGTGCGCGGCCGTCGCGGCGGCAGCGCGATCACCGCCTCGGCCCTCAACGCGATCGCGAGCGAACAGGAATGAGCGAGATCAACACCGGCAAACTGTGGGGTATCGGCCTCGGCCCCGGCGATCCGGAACTGGTGACGGTGAAGGCCGCCCGCCTGATCACCGCCGCCGACGTGGTGGCCTTCCACAGCGCCCGGCACGGACGCAGCATCTCGCGCGGGATCGCCGAGCCGTACCTGCGCGCGGGCCAGATCGAGGAGCACCTGGTCTACCCGGTGACCACCGAGACCACCGATCATCCCGGCGGCTACCAGGGCGCGATCGACGAGTTCTACGAGCAGGCCGCGGCCCGGCTCGCCGTGCACCTGGCGGCCGGGCGCTCGGTCGCCCTGCTGGCCGCCGGTGACCCGCTGTTCTACAGCTCCTACATGCACATGCATCGCCGGCTGGCCGACCGGTTCGAGGCCGAGATCGTCCCCGGGATCACCTCCGTCAGCGCGGCCTCGGCGGCGCTGGGCACGCCGCTGGTCGAGGGCGAGCAGGTGCTCACCGTGCTCCCCGGCACGATGCCGGTCGAGGAGCTCACCCGTCGCCTGCGTGATACCGACGCCGCGGCGATCATGAAGCTCGGCCGCACCTATCCCGGTGTGCGCCAGGCACTCTCGGACGCGGGGCGGCTCGACGACGCCTACTACGTCGAGCGCGCGAGCAGCACCAGGGAACGGGTGCTGGCCGCCGCTGACGTCGACGAGGCCGACGTGCCCTACTTCGCGATCACCCTCGTGCCCGGCCCGACCCCGACCACCCCGATCGCCGCCAGGGACAGGGCCGCCTCCGCCGCCGCGGCCCCGGCCGAGCCCGTCACCCCGGGCGAGGTCGTCGTGGTCGGGCTCGGCCCCGGCGACACCGCGTGGACGACACCGGAGGTCACCGCGGCGCTGGCCGAGGCCACCGATCTCGTCGGCTACACCACCTACATCGACCGCGTGCCCGCCCGTGCGGGACAGCGCAGGCACGCCAGCGACAACAAGGTCGAGTCCGAACGGGCCGCCATGGCACTGGATCTGGCCAAGCGGGGCGCCAGGGTCGCGGTCGTGTCCTCGGGTGATCCCGGCGTGTTCGCGATGGCCGCCGCGGTGCTCGAGGTGTCGGCCGAGCCGCAGTTCGCGCAGGTGCCGGTGCGGGTGCTGCCCGGCCTCACCGCCGCCAACGCGGTCGCCAGCCGGGTGGGCGCGCCGCTCGGGCACGACTACGCGATGATCTCGCTCTCCGACCGGCTCAAGCCGTGGGACGTTGTCGCCCAGCGCCTTTCGGCTGTCGCCGCCGCCGATATGGCGATCGCCGTCTACAACCCGGCCTCGTCGCAGCGCCGCTGGCAGGTCGGCGCCATGCGCGATGTACTGCTGGCGCACCGCGCGCCGGAGACGCCGGTGGTGCTCGGCCGCGATGTCGGCGGGCCGACCGAATCGGTCCGGGTGATCACCCTCGGCGAGCTCGATCCGGACGAGGTCGACATGCGGACGCTGCTGATCATCGGCTCGTCCACCACCGCCGCGTTCCAGACCAGCGAGGGCACCCGCGTGTTCACCTCGCGGCGGTACGGCACGACGGTCTAGCCCGCGCGATCCGCCACGAGGACACCCCCGAGGTCAGCCGGATCGGGGGTGTCCGGTGGCACACTGGGGTGCGGCGGGCCCGGCCCGCCATGGCACAGCGTGACATCTCGTTTCCTGGTTCGATTCCCCAACGCGTCCTCGTGGACGATGAAAGGACTCACCACGATGAGAGTTCAGCACCACGCACGTCGCTCCCCCCGCTCCACCTCGTTACGCCGCGCGCTGGCGGCAGGGTTGACCACGGCGGCATTGTCCGCGCCGATGGCCGCCCTGCTCGTTCCCGCCGTCGCGTCGGCGCAGCCCGCACCACCGATTCCCGGCGCCCCCGCGCTGCCCGGCGCACCGGGCGCTTCCGCGGAGCCCGACGCTCCCGCGGCTCCTGCGGCACCCGCCGCCCCCAGCCTGCCGGGCCTTCCGGGTCTGCCGGGCGCGCCCGCGTCACCGATCGCGGAGTCCCTCACGCTGGCGGTCACGAACGCAGACGGGGCGAGCTTCCCGGTCACCGTCGACGCAGCGGCGCAGGTCGACGCGTTGAAGGCGCTCGTCGCGGAGCAGACCGGCATCCCCGCCGAGCAGCAGCGACTGCTGGTCGACGGTGACGTCGAGCTCGCCGACGGCACCCCGCTCGCGCAGTACCAGCTCGGCGACGGCGACACCGTCACCCTCGCCCTGCGCTGATCGACCCGCGGGGGGGGGGGCCCCCCCCGGCCCCCCCCGCGCCGGGCGGACACACCCCCACACCACCCGTGGTTGTGGGGAGCGCCCCCCACGCGTAACAATACACGTTGGAAAGTGTGTGTGGTAT
>NZ_JBHVWX010000020.1:0-13975 GCF_042882065.1 Nocardia sp. NPDC058244
GCGCGCACCCCCCCCCCCCCCGCCCGCCCCGGGGGCCCCAACCCCCCCGGGGGGTGTGGCGGCCTTTCTCCCCCCCCCCGGGGGGGGGGGGGGGGGGGGGCCCCCCCCCCCCCCCCCACGACCGGTCACTTCGCGCTCAGCCGCGCGATGTCGTCGATGATCTTGTTGGCGCCGATCACGCCGATGCCGAGCATCCAGGTGTCGTCGGCGACCTCGTAGGCGTGGTTGCCGGCGACCGCGGGCAGCGCGCCCCACAGCGCGGTGACCCGGCTCTTGGTCGTGCCCTTCGAGCTGCCGGTGTAGTCGGCGTGGAACACCACGTCACCGTTGATCTGCTCGTACTGCTCGGGGTCGAGCTCGGCCATCGAGTAGGTGTTCCAGGTGCGGGCCGGGTGGGTGAAACCGACCTGGGCCAGGATGAAACCGGAGAAGGTCTCGGGCCCGTAGAGCCGGAAGCGGTCCTCGGTGAAGCGCACCATCGACACGGTCTTGCCCGCGGCGCCGATCTCCTTGCCGACCGCCTTGGCGCGACCGTCGAGCTGGGTGAGCAGCTGTTCCATCTCGGCCGACTTGCCGACGGCCGACGCGGTCAGCCGCGCCTGCTCGTGCCAGTTGGTCCCCGAACTGGTCGAGAACACGGTCGGGGCGATGCCGCTGAGCTGGGTGTAGAGCGCCTCGTGGCGCACCTTGGTGCCGATGATCAGATCGGGCTCCAGGGTGGCGATGGCGTCGAGGTCGGGCTCCTGGATGGTGCCGACGGTCTTCACCCCGGTGAGCTTGTCCGCCAGGTACTTCGGCGCGCCGTAGCCCATCGCCCGCTCGGTGATCGCGGCGGGGGTGATGCCCAGCGACACGAGCGCGTCGAGGTGCGGGGAATCGAGGACGACGATGCGCTGCGGCTGCGCGGGCACGGTCGTCTCACCCATCGCGTGGGCGATGACGCGGCCGTTCTCGACCTCGGCGTCGGTCGAACTGCACCCGGTCAGGACCAGGCCCACGGTGGCGACCAGCGCGCCGAAGGCGGTGGTCAGCCGGTGTCTACTACTTCTCACGGTCTGCACGAGCAGCGACATTAGCCTAACCTAACCAAGGTTGTCCTACCCTAATTAGTCCGGGTAAGGTTCGCCGGTGCCTTCGAGTCGTGACGCCGTGACCGCACGCCACGGCTCTGCCCCGCTCGCCCGCGGCGGCGTGGTCCTGCTGCTCGCCGCGGTCGTGCTGTTCGGTGTGTGCGTGGCCAGTCTGGCCATCGGCGCCAAGTCGATTCCGATGGGTGACGTGGTGGCCGCGCTGTTCGGGCGGGGCGAGGACAGCGTGCGGGTGATCATCGGTGACTGGCGGCTGAGCCGGACGGTGGTCGGGCTGGTCTGCGGGGTCGCGCTGGGCGCGGCGGGCGTGGTCATCGGCGCGCTGACCCGCAATCCGATCGCCGATCCGGGACTGCTGGGGGTGAACGCGGGTGCGGCGCTCGGCGTCGTCGTCGGGCTCACCGTCACCGGCGGGATGGGCGTCACGGGCTACACCTGGTTCGCCTTCGCCGGCGCGGGCATCGCCGCGGTGGTCGTGTATCTGCTCTCGATGGTCGGCCGGGCGACCGCGTCGCCGCTGCGGCTGGCGCTGTCGGGGGTGGCGCTGGCCGCGGTGCTGTCCGGGGTCACCCAGCTGCTGGTGTTCCTGGACGAGGACGTGCTCGATTCCTATCGCTTCTGGCGGATCGGCTCCCTGGCCACCCGCGACCTGCACGACACCCTGCTGCTGGTGCCGTACGTGCTCGGCGCCGCCGTCCTGGCGCTGGCGCTGTGCCGGTCGCTGAACGCGCTGAGCCTGGGTGATCGCACCGCCACGGCGCTGGGCGTGCACCTGGGCCGGGTCCGGCTGCTCGGCTTCGTCGTCGTCACGGTCCTGTGCGGGGCGGCCACCGCGCTGGCGGGGCCGATCGCCTTCGTCGGGCTGCTGGTCTACCACATCGCGCAGTACCTGGTCGGCTCCGATTTCCGGGTGCTCGTTCCGGTGTCGATGGTGCTCGCGCCGGTGCTGCTGCTGGCCGCCGACGTGCTGGGCCGGGTGATCGCCGGTGGTGAACCGGTGCCGGTCGGGGTGCTCACCGCCTTCCTCGGCGGGCCCGCGCTGATCGCGCTCATCGTGTGGAGTCCCCGGATGGGGGCGGAGTCGTGAGCATCCTGTCGGGGCCGGGCGCCGGACTCGTCACGCGCACCGGGATCACGCCGGGCGACGTGGTGGTGCGCGCGGGCCGGTCCACCCTGCGGTTCGACCGCCGCGCCGTCGTGACCACCGCGATCCTGGTGGTCCTGGTGCTGGCGATGATCGCGGTCTCGCTCATGGTCGGCGAATACCGGGTCGGTCCCGGCGCGCTGTGGGACACGCTCACGGGGCATCCGCGGCGCAGGCTCGACCGGTTCTTCGTCCTGGACCGGCGGCTGCCCCGGGTCCTGGTGGCGGTCGGGGTGGGCGCTGGCCTGGCCGCCGCGGGCGCGATCTTCCAGCGGCTCTACCACAATCCGCTGGCCAGCCCGGATGTCATCGGCTTCACCAACGGCGCCTCGCTGGGCGCGGTCTTCGTGTTGCTCACGCTCGGCGGCACCCTGTCGACGGCCGCGCTCGGCGCCGCGGTGGGCGCGCTCGGCACCTTCGCGATCATCGGCGTGCTCACGGTGCTGGGCGGGCTGCGGGGTGCGCGGCTGGTGCTGGTCGGGATCGCCCTGGAGGCGATCTTCACCGCGGCGACCTACTACGTGCTCAGTCAGGCGTACCTGCCGTCGGCGGCGGTGGCCAACGCGTGGCTGATCGGTTCGCTCAGCGGGCGCGGGTGGGGTCAGGTGGCGATCGTGGCCGTCGGGCTCGCGCTCGTCGGCCCGCTGATCGCGGTGCTGAATCGGTCGTTCCACGCCCTCGATCTCGGGGACACGGTGGCGACGACGCTGGGCGTGCGCAGCGGGCGGGCCCGCCTGGGGCTGATGCTCGGCGCGACCATCCTCGTCGGCCTGTCGGTGTCGGCGGCGGGCCCGATCGCGTTCATCGCCCTCGCCGCGCCGCACCTCGCCCGTGGCATCACCCGCACGCCCGGCGCCGGGATCTTCGCGGCCGCGTGCACCGGCGCGCTCCTGCTCGGCGTCAGCGACCTGGTGGCCGAACACGCCTTTCCCGCACCGGTTCCCGTCGGCGTCGTCACGGTGAGCATCGGTGGGGTCTTCCTGCTCTGGTTGCTGGTACGAGAGGGTCTGCGTCACCGTGTCTGAAACATCCACCGGGACCGCCGAATCCATCGAAGGGGAGCACCCCGGCTCGCGGCTGCGGGGCGAGTCGGTCCGCGTGGCCTACGGCGAGCGGGCCGTGCTGCACGGCGTCGATCTCGCGGTGCCCGACGGCCGGTTCACCGTCATCATCGGGCCCAACGCCTGCGGGAAATCGACGCTGCTCGCCGCGCTCGGCCGGATCCTGCGCCCGGCCGACGGCTCGGTGGTGCTGGACGGCAAGGCGATCCACCGCTACTCCACCAAGGAGACCGCGCGCAGGCTGAGCCTGCTGCCGCAGACGCCGGGCACCCCGGACGGCATCGTCGTCGGCGATCTCGTCGCCCGCGGCCGCTACCCGCACCAGGGGCTGCTGCGGCAGTGGTCCGACGACGACGCCGCGGCCGTCACCGAGGCACTCGCGGCCACCGGCACCACCGACCTGCGGCACCGGCGCGTCGACGAACTGTCCGGCGGTCAGCGCCAACGGGTCTGGATCGCCATGGTGCTCGCCCAGGCCACCTCCATCGTGCTGCTCGACGAGCCGACCACCTATCTCGACATCAGTCACCAGCTCGATGTCCTCGACCTGTGCGAGCGCCTGTACCGCGAGCACGGCCGCACCGTCGTCGCCGTCCTGCACGACCTGAACCTGGCCTGCCGCTACGCCACCGACCTCGTCGCCATGCGCGACGGCCGGATCATCGGGCAGGGAAGTCCGGGGGAGCTGATCACCCCGGATCTCGTCCGGGCGGTGTTCGATCTGGACTGCGTGGTCATCGACGACCCGCTGACCGGGTCGCCGATGATCGTGCCGCAGCGGCACCGGTCCTAGCGATCGGGTGTGCCGAGTACCTCGCGCACCATGGCCCAGATCTCGGTGCGCGCCGCGGTGGTCGCCGCCAGCGACGGAATGGTGAGGAAGCCGTGGAACAGCCCGTCGTAGCGGCGGTGCCGCACGGCGACGCCGTCGTCGGCGAGGCGGCGCGCGTAGGCGTCGCCCGCCGCGCACGGCGGATCGAGTTCGGCGGTGATCACCACCGCGGGCGGCAGCCCGGCCAGCGACTCGGCCCTGGTCGGCACCAGGCGGACGTCGTCGGTGCCGTGCGGGGCGTACTGCTGCCAGTACCAGCGCATGGCGCTGGTCGTGTTGTAGTGGCCGGTGCCGAACCGCCGGTAGGACTCGGTCTCGAAGTCGTCGTCGATCACCGGATATAACAGGATCTGCGCCGCGACCTCGGGGCCGCCGCCGTCGCGGACCGCGATGGCCACGGTGGCGGCGAGATTGCCGCCCGCGCTGTCCCCGGCCAGCGCGATCCGCGCCGGATCGCCGCCGAACTCACCCGCGTGCTCGCCGGCCCAGCGCAGCGCGGTGAGCACATCCTCGTGCGCGGCGGGCGCCCGGTGCTCGGGCGCGAGCCGGTAGTCGACCGCGACCACGACCGCGCCGACTCCCTCGGCCATCGACCGGCAGAACTCGTCGTGACTGTCGAGATCGCAGAACACGAAGCCGCCGCCGTGCGCGAACACGATCACCGGCAGCGTCGCCCCGTCGCGGTGCGGCCGGTAGACGCGCAGGGTCAGGTCACCGCCGGGCCCCGCGACGACGACATCGCGCGCCTCGCGCATCTCGGGCAGATACTTCAGTGGCGCCCGCCTGCCGAGGATCGCGGCCCGCACGTCGGCCGCGCGCATCGTGGCGATATCGGGGAACCCGGCGTCGAGCGTGGCGAGCATCGCCGCGACTTCGGGGTCCGGCACCGCACCCGGTCCGGTGGTGGGATAGACGCGGACAGTCACTGACCCTCCTGGAATTCTCGCGACGGGGTTCGACGGTCGAACCGGTCGTCGGCCCACCGTAGGGCCGGTCCGGTACGGTTCGGACCCCGTTCTCCCGCTGGGCGGAAACCCCTGGTCGACGCGACGCGCGCGGTGCCTACCGTCGGCACATGAACACCGCGAAGGTCTACGTGACCGACACCGTTGTGACGAAACCCGGGCGGGCCAGGGACTTCGTCGACGCGTATCTGCGTGAGTACGCGCCGGGGGCCCGCGAGCGGGGGATGACGCTGGAGCGGATCGTGGTGAGTCCGCCGATCTGGTTTCCCGACGAGTCCAACACCGTCACCGCGACCTGGGTCCTCGACGGGGCCGAGGGGTGGTGGGCGATGACCTGGCAGGGACGGTCCGATCCGGCGGTGCGGCGCTGGTGGGCAGGCGTCGACGACCTGGTCGCCGAGCGCACGCGCTCGACCGGGGCCGAGGCGTCCGAGATCGAGAGGCTCGCCGATGTTTGATGTCGTTCGGCTGGTGCATCTGTCGGTGGCGGGCGGTCCGGCCGCCGACCAGCTCATGACCGACCTGACCGCGGCGGTGTCCGGGGTGGCGCGCCGGGTGCTGGTCCAGCCCACGCTGCCGGGGGTGCGCAACGGCGGTGACGTGCTCGCGCACCTGCGGTTCGCCGAGGCCGCCGACTGGCACGCCTGTGCGGCCGCGGTCGACGCGGTGCTCGCCGATCCGGGCGTGACGCATGTCGACGGTGCCGAATACGACGGCGGCACCGGTGGTTTCGCGGAACCGCGGGCGCCCGGTTCGGTGTACCGGGTGTTGCTGCTGCGGGTCGCGCCGCAGACCCCGGACGCGACGGTGGACCGCTTCGAGGCGGACCTGATGCGCATGCCGCGCTACATCCCGACCATGCTGTCCTGGCGGCTGAGCCGGGTGCGTCGCGGCATCGGATCCGTGCCGTGGACCCACGTCTGGGAGCAGGAGTTCACCGATCTCGACGGGCTCGACGGCCCGTACCTGATGCACCCGGTGCACTGGGCGCACGTCGACCGGTGGTTCGATCCGGAATGCCCGGACGTGATCGTGCACGACCGCATCTGCCACAGCTTCTGCGAGAACGATCCCGCCTGATCCCGGCCGCCGCCCGCTCCCGCCGGGCGGCGTACCACCGGATCACGCGTAGCGGGGCGCGCGGTGTTCGGTGGCGACCCGGGACGCGGGGCCGACGCCCAGCGGCCGCGGGTGCTGCTGCAGGGTGGGGCGCACCCGCACCCGGCCGTCGTCGACGTGGCGCCAGATGTTGAGCGCGGTCGTGCGCACCGGCGCGCTGAGCCGGTGGTCGAAGACCATCCGGTCGACCGGCCCGCACACCGACACCGCGGCCACGGCGGACTCGCCGAGATCGCCGATCGGCGCGGCGATGCAGCCGAAGCCGGCCAGCGACTCCTCGCGCTCGACCGCGATGCCGTGCGCGCGCACCTTGTGCAGTTCGTTGTCGAGCTGGGCCCGGGTGGTCAGCGAGTACTTGGTGCGGGCCGTGGCCTGCCCGGTGACGACCTCGGCGAGGCGCCGCTCGTCGGAGTAGGCCAGGATCGCCTTGCCGACCGCCGTACAGTGCGCGGGCCGCCTGCCGCCGACCCGGGTCGGGACCGCAGCGGCCAGATCGCCGCCCACCTTGTCCAGGTACACGACGTCGGGACCGTCGAGGACGGCCAGGTGCACGACGAACCCGGTGACCCGATGCAGCTCGTGCAGGAACGGCATCGCGGCGCGATGCAGCCGGTCCTGGTGCACGGCCAGCGAGCCGAGCTCCATCAACCGGATCCCGAGCTCGTAATCGCGCCCTTCGCGGCGCAGCCAGCGCAATTGCACCAGCCGTTCCAGCATGCGGTGCGCCGAGGACCGGGGTAGCCCGGTGCGCCGGACGATCTGGGCGAGGGTGAGCCTGCCCGGACCGTCGAAGGCGTCGAGCAGCAGGGACGCGCGATCGAGGATCGCACTGGGGGTGGTGGCCTCGGCTTGGATGACCATGGAGCGCTCCATTTCGGATCTACGTGCTGATGCCCAGTCGCATATTTCGATTAGGCATATACCTATTCATACCATCCTCTGTGGCCGTTGTCACATGAATCCCCGAATCGCGTGCAACGACGACGGCCCCCGTACCGAGCGGAGTGCTCGGTACGGGGGCCGTCGAAGGGCTGTGCGCGGTTACATGGCCGCCAGCGGCTCGCTGCCGGACCAGTCGTGGCCCCAGTAGCTGTCGGCGGTGATTTCCTCAGCGGTGTAATAGGTCTCGTCGACCCGCATGCCCTCGGTGCCGAACTCGACATCCCAGCCGCCGGGTGCGCGCACGTAGAACGACACCATCTTGTCGTTGGTGTGCCTGCCCAGCGTCGAGGACACCGAGAAGCCGTCCTTGGTGACGCGGTCCAGCGCCTGGCCGACGGCGTCGAGCGAGTCGACCTCCACCATGATGTGCACCAGGCCCGGCGCGCCACCGTGCGGCGCGGGGCACAGCGCGAGGCTGTGGTGCCGCTCGTTGACACCCATGAAGCGCACCCGCATCGGCCCGAACTCCGGCGGCGCCGGGATCCGGAACGCGCCGCGCGGCAGGAAGCCGAGCACCTCGGTGTAGAAGTCGAACGCCCCGTTCGGGTCCATCGTCGGCAGCACGACGTGGCCCAGCCCCTGGGCGCCGGTGACGAACTTCGCGCCGAACGGCGTCACCACCGGGCTGTGGTCGAGCACCGCGCCGTGGAAGATCTCCAGCGTCGCGCCGGTCGGATCCTGGAAGGTGATGACCTCCTCGACCCGGCGCGCGTCGGCCTCCTCGACCGAGAGCGGCTTGACGGCGATGCCGGCCGCGGTGACGGCTTCCTGCACCCGGACCAGGGCCGCGTGGTCACGGACTTCCCAGCCGATGGTCACGACGGCGTCGCTGTCGCCCGGCACGACGGTGATGCGCGCCGCGCGCTCGTCCATCCGCAGGTACAGCGCGTTCTCGTCCGGGCCGCTGCCCTGAGCGAAGCCGAGCACGTCGAACGCGAAGGTGCGCCAGCGGTCCATGTCGGCCGTCTGGATCTTGACGTAGCCGAGGCCTTTGATGTCGGTCATGTTCTCGTTGTCCTTCGTGGTTTTCGGATCAGATCATCGAGCGGAGGTTGTCCGCGGGCTCGAGACCGAGGGAGCTGACGGCCGAGGCGTGGTACACGGTGCTCGGCACGTGGATGGCGTGGGCGAGGCCGACGTGCGCGTCGCGCCAGTAGCGCTGCAGCGGCTTGTCGGTCCGCATGGCGTTGCCGCCGGACCGCGCGAAGATCTGGTCCACGGCCGAGACCGCGCGCCAGGCCGCGCGGACCTGGGTGCGCCGCACGGCGGCCCGCTCGGCGAAGCTGATCTCCTTGCCCGCGTCGACCGCGTCGAAGATCTTGTCCGCGTTGGCCAGCAGTTCCTGGCGGGCGGCGTTGATGTCGGCGGCGGCCTCGCCGATGGCGAACAGTACGTACGGATCGTCCTTGACCGCGGTGCCCTGCGCGCCGACCCGGTCGCGCTGGTAGTCCAGGTGCGCGGCCAGCGCGCCCTCGGCGATGCCGACCACCGCGGAGCTGATGCCCAGCGGGAACATCGTCGACCACGGCATCTTGTACAGGGTCTCGGTGACCCCGTACTCCTTCTGCGCGGTGCCGTCGATGACGTGGTCGCCGTTCATCACCCGGTAGTCGGGCACGAACGCGTCCTTGACGATGATGTCCTTGGAACCGGTGCCCTTGAGGCCCACCACATTCCAGGAATCCTCGACGATGGTGTAGTCCTCGCGCGGCAGGATCATGTGCAGCATCGTCGGCGGCAGCGCCATCGAGCCGTCGGGGTTGCCGAGCATGGCGCCCAGGAAGATCCAGTCACAGTGGTCGGTGCCGGAGCTGAACTGCCAGCGGCCGTTGAAGATGTAGCCGCCGTCGACCGGGCGGGCGATGCCGGTGGGCGCGTACGGCGAGGCCATCCAGGTGTCGTGGTCGTCGGCCCACACCTCGTCCTGGACCTTCGGATCGGCGAAGGCCAGCTGCCACGGGTGCACGCCGACGATGCCGGTGATCCAGCCGCTGGCCGGATCGAGCGCGGCGGTGGCCATCACCGTCTCGGCGAACTCGCGCGGATGCGCCTCGAAGCCGCTGTACTTCTTGGGCTGCAGCAGGCGGATCGGGCCCGCCGTCTTGAGCAGCTGGGCCGTGGCATCGGGCAGCTGCCCGAGCCGCTCCGCCTCCGGGGCCTGATCGCGCAGCTGGTCGGCGATCGCGGCGATGTTGTCGAGAACCTTGGTCATCGCAGGTGGTGCTTTCTGTTCGGGGTGGGAGAGGTCAGGACATGGTGTCGACGATGGCGCCGCGGGCGATGTTGTCGGCCACCTCGGCTTCCCAGCTCGTCACCGCGCGGTCGGTATCGATCTCGAATTCGAAGCGTTTGGTCATGTCTTCGGTGACGTCCTCGACGTCGACGTAGAACTGCTTGTACCAGCGGCGCAGCTGGTAGACCGGCCCGTCTTCCTCCGAGAGCAGCGGGTTGTCGATCGGCGCCTTGTTCTTCCAGATCGCCACGTCCTGCTCGAAGCCGACCTGCACGCCCGCGGCGAACTGCTCGGCCATCGCGGTGGCGTCGGCGTCGGACATGCCCTCGGGCTTCTTGACCATCGCGCCGTACTGCAGCACGAAGGAGTTCTCGTCGACCGGGTAGTGGCAGTTGATCAGGACGGTCTCGATCGTCATGCCCTGCGCCTCGCTCCAGAGCCAGTCGATCATGTAGGACGGGCCGAAGTACGAGGCGTCCGAGCGCAGGGTGGAGTTCGGATCGTCGTAGCTGGTGCCGACGGAGATGTCGTGGCGCGGGGTCGAGCGCATGTACTGGGTCGCGACGTGGCCGTCGAAGACGTTCTTGAAGTAGCGCGGGAACGAGTAGTGCACGTAGAAGAAGTGCGCCATATCGACGACGTTGTCGACGATCTCCCGGCAGTGCGAGCCCTCGATGAGGATCGAGTTCCAGGTGAAGTCGGTCCACTCCGGGGTGCCGTAGCCCTCGATCTCGGGGATGGTCACCTCGTCGGTGGGCTTGCTGCCCTGCGGGTCGTTCCAGACGAACAGCTGACCGTTGCGCTCGAGGGTCGGCCACGAGCGGGTCTTGGCCAGCGGGGGCACCCGGCGCGCGTAGGGAATCGCCGTGCACTTGCCGTTGCCGCCCCAGCGCCAGTCGTGGAACGGGCAGGCGATCGAGTCGCCCTTGACGGTGCCGTGCGCCAGGTTGCCGCCCATGTGGCGGCAGAATCCGTCGAGCACGTGCAGCGCGCCGTCGGATTCCGACTGGAACACCACCAGCGTGGTGCCGAACGCCTTCACCTCGTGCGGCTTGCCGTCGCGGAACGACGAGAGCAGGCCGAGGCAGTGCCAGCCGCGCGCGAAGCGGGTCGGCGCGGCGGCGGCCTCGATCTGACGGTAGTCGGCGTCCTGTGATCGGCCGTTCGGCGAGTTCTCCGGCATCGAAACCTCCATGTATCGGACGGAGTGGGATGAGCTGTGTCGATGGTCACGCTGCCGGTGGCGGTCCGGGCTGGTCGGTTCCCGGTCAGCGGACATGTTTTCGCCGTGCCGCCTCGGCGTCCCGATCAGCGGGAGAGGAACCGATCACAAGCGCGCGGGCCGCCCTACCGTGACCGCATCCGCCGGACGAGAGGAATGACCATGGGTACCGTCGCGATGGTTCTGGAGACCGCCGCCATCCGGATGTTCGCCGAGGCGGCGCACTCGCACAATCCGGCCTACCGGCTCGCCGACCGGCCCGTGGTCCCGCCGACCTTCCTGCCCGCCGACGGGTTCGGCGCCGCGGGCGGCCGGGCGGAGACCGATCACCGGTTCTTCGGCCCGCCGCCGCGCGCGGGCGACCAGCTGACCGCGATCCGGGCCGGCAATCCCGGCGCGCCCGCGGTCAGTGCCGCCGAATCGCTGACCCGCTACTTCGACCGCACCGGCGGACTCGTCGCCGAGTCCTGGGCCGCCGCCGAACCCGCACTGGGCGAACCGGTCTCGCCGCAGGCCACCGCGCTGCTGGCCACCTACGCCACCGATTGGCTGGGCGCGGAGAACATCCGGCGCTTCCGCACCAGGGTCGTGCGCGCGCTGCCGTCGGGCGAAGTCATGACCTGCGCGGGCCACATCACGCAGAGTTACACGCAGGACGGCGAAGCGCGCGTCGACGTCACCCTGTCCGGGACCGACGCCGCGGGCGAGGTCGTCGTCCGCGCGTGGGCGACCTTCGCCCGCGACTGACCCCGCCGAGCAGGAGCACCATGACCGACACCGCCCCCGACCTCGCCGCCCGGATCGCCCGGCTGGAGACGATCGAGGCGATCATCGCCCTCAAACACCGCTACTTCCGCGCCTGTGATGCCAAGGACGCGGTCGGCTTCCGCGAGTGCTTCCTCGCGGCGGGGGCCGAGCTCGACTACGGCAGCCTGGGCACCCACGACGCCGACGGCATGGCCGCGGTGTTCACCTCGATCGCGCTGCGCCGGGTCGACGGCAAGCCGGTCGTGCTCGACATGCACCACGGGGTGCATCCCGACATCACCGTGCACGACGACACCACCGCCAGCGGCCGGTGGACGCTGCGCTTCCGGCAGCTGAACCTGCTGGCGCGCACCGAGACCGTGGCCACCGGCGAATACGCCGACGAGTACCGGGTCGAGGACGGCCGCTGGAAGATCGCGCGCTGCACCTTCACCCAGCTGTGGTCGCTGACCCGTCCACTGAGTGCGGACTCCCAGGTGGAAAACCTCTGATTCCGCACCGCGCGGGGGCGCGCGATGGTGAGGTGTTCATAGTGCACATCGACGTTCGGAGGTAGGACATGGCGCGACGATACGAGGGCAAGGTCGTCTTCATCACCGGGGCGGCCCGCGGCCAGGGCCGGGCCGAGGCGGTTCGCTTCGCCGAGGAGGGCGCCGACATCATCGCGATCGACGCGTGCGTGGATTTCGCCAGCACCAGCTACCCGGGTGCCACCGAGGACGACCTGGCCGAGACCGTCCGGCTGGTCGAGGCCGCGGGCGGCAAGATCGCCGCGAGCAAGGCCGATGTCCGCGATTTCGCGGGCCTGTCGGCGGCGCTGGCGGCGGGGATCGAACAGTTCGGCCGGCTCGACGTCGTCGTCGCCAATGCCGGAATCTGTTCGGCGGCGATGTCGTGGGAGATCACCGCCGAGCAGTGGCAGGAGACGGTCGATGTGAATCTGACCGGCGTCTTCCATACCGCCAAGGCCGCGATTCCGTACCTGATCGAGCAGGGTGAGGGCGGCGCGATGGTGTTCACCAGCTCGGTCGCCGGTCTCAAGGGCATCCCGTTCACGGCCCACTATGTGGCCACCAAGCACGCCATCACCGGATTGGCCAAGACGATGGCCAACGAGCTGGGCCAGCACAAGATCCGGGTCAACACCGTGCATCCGGCCGGGGTGGCGACCGGCATGCAGATGGCGGAGATGGGCCCGCTGTTCGAGCAGCACGCGGCCACGCTCGCGCCCATCTTCATGAACGCCCTGCCGACCTACATCACCGAGGCCTCCGATATCGCCGCCGCCGTCGCGTGGCTGTGCTCGGACGAGGCGGGGCAGGTCACCGGCGCGCAGATCCCGGTGGACATGGGCAACCTCAACCGCTGAGCACATCGCCGAATTGGTATTTTTATACCGACGCCGCTAGGGTTGGTATGAAAATACCAATGGAGGCGTGATGGTGGAGTTGAAGACGCCCGCGGAGATCGAGCGGATGCGGGTGACCGGTGCGTTCGTCGCCGACGTGCTGGCCGGTGTCCACGCGAAGGCTGCCGTCGGGGTGAACCTGCTCGAGCTCGAAGAGTATGTGCGGGAACGGATTCGCGAGCGCGGCGCGGTGTCGTGCTACTGGGACTACGCGCCCTCGTTCGGTCGCGGGCCGTTCCGCAACACCGTCTGCCTGGCGGTCAACGACGCTGTGCTGCACGGTCTTCCGCACGACTACGTGCTGTGTGACGGTGACGTGCTCACCGCCGATCTGGCGGTCACCATCGACGGCTGGGCCGCCGACTCCGCGGTGACCACCATCGTCGGCACCCCGGCCCCGGCCGACCAGCGCCTGGTGCGGGCCACCGAGGAGGCCCTCGCGGCCGGCATCGCCGCCGCGCAGCCGGGCAACCACATCGGCGACATCTCCGCGGCCATCTCGACGGTCGCCCGCGCGTACGGCTACCCGGTCAACACCGAGTTCGGTGGACACGGCATCGGCCGGACCATGCACGAGGACCCGCATGTATCCAATACCGGCCGCGCCGGGCGGGGGTTCCGGCTGCGTCCCGGGCTCACGATCGCCATCGAACCCTGGTTCGCGGCGAGCACCGCGACCGTGGTCACCGATGCCGACGGGTGGACGATCCGCTCCGCCGACGGCTCCCGGTGCGCGCACAGTGAGCACACGATCGCGGTCACGGCCGACGGGCCGAGTGTCCTCACGCTGCGCGGCTGAGCATCGTCATGCCGCGTGGCCGGGCAGGCTCATGGTGCGCGGTGGCGTGGAGATCCCGTGCCGCTCAGGCGGATTCGGCGATCTGCTCGGTGCGGTAGACCTCGGCGAGGTCGGTCAGTGGAATCGCCAGCGCCTCGGCCAGGCCGACGACGGTGCCGAAGGCGGGGGAGGGCAGGCGGCCGGATTCGATCTTGCGCAAGGTCTCGGGGGAGATGCCCGCCGCGCGCGCCACCTCGGCCAGATCGCGGTCGCCGCGCGCCGTGCGCAGGCAGCGGCCGAGGCGACGACCTGCTTCGACTTGGGCCGGGCTGAGGGGGAGGCGCACCATGGCTCCGAGGGTAGGTGGGGTATTTAAATACCGCAAGCCGCGGACGGGCGTGTGTTGTTCTGATGT
>NZ_JBHVWX010000021.1:0-2824 GCF_042882065.1 Nocardia sp. NPDC058244
GCCCGGTCCCATTCCGAACCCGGAAGCTAAGGCCACCTGCGCCGATGGTACTGCACTCGACAGGGTGTGGGAGAGTAGGACACCGCCGGAACATCCTTCGCGATAGGGGACCCAGAATTGGGTCCCCTATCGGCGTTTGTGGGCCGTGACGGCCCCGGCACGCCGGGCGGACGATGCCCCGTCCTCCGCCCGTGGTTGAATTCTTGTAGGCGGGGCCACGACAACACTCCCCGAGGTCGGGGAATCTAGAAAGGGATCGCCGTGTCGGAACACAACGACGGACGGAAGCCTTTCCGCCGGGACGGTGACGCCCGCGGCTTCGGCCGGCGCGGCGAACCGACCGATCGCCCCCGTGGCGGACACGGTGACCACCGTGGCGAAGGCGGCGGATTCCGCCGCAACGACGACAATCGTGGTGGCCGAGGCGGTTCCGAAGGCCAGCGTGGCGGCTTCAACCGCGACGATCGTGGCGGTGACCGCAGCGGATTCCGGCGCAGCGACAGCGGTGACCGTGGCGGTTACCAGCGTCGCGACGACGCCGGTCGCGGCGGCTCGGGTGACCGGGGCGGCTTCCGGCGCGGTGACGACGACCGCCCCCGTGGTGGTGGCGATCGGGGCGGTTACCAGCGTCGTGACGACGCGGGCCGCGGTGGCTACCAGCGTCGCGACGACAATGACCGGGGCGGTTTCCGGCGTGGCGACAGCGACCGTGGCGGCTCCGGCGATCGTGGTGGCTTCCGCCGCCGCGATGAATCCGACCGTCCCGCAGGTGGTTTCGACCGCGGCGGCGATCGCGGCGGATACCGGCGCAATGATGACGACCGTCCCCGTGGCGGCTCGGACCGTGGCGGCGATCGTGGCGGGTTCCGGCGCAACGAGGGCGACGACCGTTCGCGCGGCGGCTACGACCGCGGCGATCGCGGCGGCTTCCGTCGCGACAACGACGACCGTCCCCGTGGTGGCTCCGGCTTCCGCAGGAACGAAGGCGACGACCGTTCGCGCGGTGGTTCCGACCGTGGTGGCGATCGCGGCGGGTTCCGGCGCAACGACAGCGGTGACCGTGGTGGCTACCAGCGTCGCGACGACGCGGGCCGTGGCGGTTCCGGCGACCGGGGCGGCTTCCGCCGCGGTGACGACGACCGTTCGCGGGGCGGCTCCGATCGCGGTGGCTTCCGTCGCAACGAGGGCGACGACCGTTCGCGGGGCGGCTCCGATCGCGGTGGCTTCCGTCGCAACGAGGGCGACGACCGTTCGCGGGGCAGCTCGGACCGTGGTGGCTTCCGTCGCAACGAAGGCGATGATCGCTCGCGTGGTGGTTCCGACCGTGGCGGGTTCCGGCGCAACGAGGGCGGTGGTTTCCGTCGCGACGACAGCGACGATCGTTCTCGCGGTTCCTCGGATCGCGGTGGGTTCCGCCGTGGCGAGGGCTCCGATCGTGGTGGATACCAGCGGCGTGACGACAACGCTCGCGGCCCCCGCCGTGACGACGATCGCGGACGCGGTGGATTCAAGCGTGGTGGCGATTCCGGTGGGAAGCGCTACGTCGGCGAGGACGGCGCACCGCTGGACGGCACCTACCGCGAGAAGCGGCGCGAGCGTGAGGGCGATGTCCTCGGCGTCGTGTCGTCGGCCGCGAACGCCGATGCCGCAGACAGCGATTCGGCCGACATCGATTCGACGGTGAGCGACGACAGCGCCGCGTCCACTGAGCAGTTCGACGACACCTCGTCGGCCGAGGTTCGCGCCGCGGACGTGGCGGACAGCGATCAGGCGGAGTCCGCGGACGACGACGATCGCGCCGAAGCCATCGAGCGGACCGAGTTCGCCGACGATCGTACCGACGCGGGCGACGACGATCGGGCCGAGTCGGCGGCCGCCGAGTCCGCTGACCGCGACGACGCGGCGGACCGCTCGGATCGTCGCGGCGAATCCGGCTACGGCGCCCGTGGCGGCGACGATCGTGACGACCGGCGTCGTGGCGGCGAGGGTGCCAGGACCGCGGGCGGACGGTCGTCGGACCGGCGCGCCGCGCGTCCGGACGAGCCGGATCTGCCCGAAGACGTGCAGGCCTCCGATCTCGATCCCGCGGTGCGCCGCGATCTGCTCAGCCTGGACAAGAACAACGCCGAGACCGTCGCCCGGCACATGGTGATGGCCGTCGAGCTGCTCGAGGACGATCCCCGCCTCGCACTGGCCCACGCGCGGGCCGCGCGGCAGCGCGCGGGCCGGATCGCCGTGGTCCGGGAGACCGCAGGCGTGGTGGCCTATCACGCCGAGGAATGGGCGGAAGCGCTCTCCGAGCTGCGTACCGCGCGCCGGATGTCCGGAGGTTCCGGGCTGCTGGCGGTGATGGCGGACTGCGAGCGCGGTCTGGGCAGGCCGGAACGGGCCATCGAGCTCGGCCGCAGTGACGAGGCGCAGGCGCTCACCGGTGACGAGGCCACCGAGCTGCGGATCGTGGTCGCCGGTGCGCGAATGGATCTGGGGCAGTTCGACCAGGCCGTCGTGACGTTGCAGACCCCCGATCTGGACCCGGCGCGCACCGGCTCGGCCGCCGCGCGCCTGTTCTACGCCTACGCCGACGCGCTGGTCGCGGCGGGCCGCACCGACGACGGTCTGCAGTGGTTCCTCAACGCCGCCGCCGCCGATCTCGACGATGAGACCGACGCCGAGGACCGCGCCGCGGAACTCACCGGCGACGCGTAATCCGGTAGCCAACGGCCGCCGGGCCCGGGGTTGGGCTCGGCGATCGGTGTGCCCCGTGCGATGTCGAGCGGCAGATACGAGGTGGCGAACTCCACCGGCCGCCCGTCCAGCAGATACC
>NZ_JBHVWX010000022.1:0-2405 GCF_042882065.1 Nocardia sp. NPDC058244
AGTCGCACATTATGGACCCGAAGCGGAGTGATCTACCCATGGCCAGGGTGAAGCGACGGTAAGACGTCGTGGAGGCCCGAACCCACTTAGGTTGAAAACTGAGGGGATGAGCTGTGGGTAGGGGTGAAAGGCCAATCAAACTCCGTGATAGCTGGTTCTCCCCGAAATGCATTTAGGTGCAGCGTCACGTGTTTCACGCCGGAGGTAGAGCTACTGGATGGCCTAGGGGGCCCACAAGCTTACCGAAGTCAGCCAAACTCCGAATGCCGGTGTGTGAGAGCGTGGCAGTGAGACTGCGGGGGATAAGCTTCGTAGTCGAGAGGGAAACAGCCCAGATCGCCGGCTAAGGCCCCTAAGCGTGTACTAAGTGGAAAAGGATGTGGGGTCGCTTAGACAACCAGGAGGTTGGCTTAGAAGCAGCCACCCTTGAAAGAGTGCGTAATAGCTCACTGGTCAAGTGATCCTGCGCCGACAATGTAGCGGGGCTCAAGTACACCGCCGAAGCCGCGGCATTCAGACATTAGATCGCCTTCGGGCCAGTCGTCTGGATGGGTAGGGGAGCGTCCTGTAGCCGTGGAAGCCACAGTGTGAACTAGTGGTGGAGGCTACGGGAGTGAGAATGCAGGCATGAGTAGCGAAAGACGAGTGAGAAACTCGTCCGCCGAATGACCAAGGGTTCCTGGGCCAGGTTAATCCGCCCAGGGTGAGTCGGGACCTAAGGCGAGGCCGACAGGCGTAGTCGATGGACAACGGGTTGATATTCCCGTACCCGTGTATCCGCGCCAAATATCGAATCAGTTGTGCTAAGTATCCAAATGTTTTCTTATCGAGCCTTCGGGTGAGAGGGAGGATTGCTGCATACGACCCTGGCTGTAGTAGGTAAGCGATGGGGTGACGCAGGAAGGTAGCTGGGCCAGGTGATGGAATACCTGGTGTAAGCCTGTAGGGCGTTGTGTAGGCAAATCCGCACAACATTAAGCCTGAGAGGTGATGCGTAGCCGTTGTGGTGAATTCAGTGATCCTATGCTGCCGAGAAAAGCCTCTAGTGAGTTGGTACACGGCCCGTACCCCAAACCGACACAGGTGGTCAGGTAGAGAATACTAAGGCGATCGAGAGAACTGTGGTTAAGGAACTCGGCAAAATGCCCCCGTAACTTCGGGAGAAGGGGGACCACGCCTGGTGATGAGTCTTGCACTCGGAGCTGGGTGGGGTCGCAGAGACCAGAGAGAAGCGACTGTTTACTAAAAACACAGGTCCGTGCGAAGTCGTAAGACGATGTATACGGACTGACGCCTGCCCGGTGCCGGAAGGTTAAGAGGACCGGTTAGCGCTTCGGCGCGAAGCTGAGAATTTAAGCCCCGGTAAACGGCGGTGGTAACTATAACCATCCTAAGGTAGCGAAATTCCTTGTCGGGTAAGTTCCGACCTGCACGAATGGCGTAACGACTTCTCTGCTGTCTCAACCACAGACTCGGCGAAATTGCATTACGAGTAAAGATGCTCGTTACGCGCGGCAGGACGAAAAGACCCCGGGACCTTCACTATAGCTTGGTATTGGTGTTCGGTACGGTTTGTGTAGGATAGGTGGGAGACTGTGAAACTTGGACGCCAGTTCAGGTGGAGTCGTCGTTGAAATACCACTCTGATCGTATTGGACTTCTAACCTCGGACCATGATCTGGTTCAGGGACAGTGCCTGGTGGGTAGTTTAACTGGGGCGGTTGCCTCCCAAAATGTAACGGAGGCGCCCAAAGGTTCCCTCAGCCTGGTTGGCAATCAGGTGTCGAGTGCAAGTGCACAAGGGAGCTTGACTGTGAGAGTGACAGCTCGAGCAGGGACGAAAGTCGGGACTAGTGATCCGGCACCGGCAAGTGGAAGCGGTGTCGCTCAACGGATAAAAGGTACCCCGGGGATAACAGGCTGATCTTCCCCAAGAGTCCATATCGACGGGATGGTTTGGCACCTCGATGTCGGCTCGTCGCATCCTGGGGCTGGAGTAGGTCCCAAGGGTTGGGCTGTTCGCCCATTAAAGCGGCACGCGAGCTGGGTTTAGAACGTCGTGAGACAGTTCGGTCTCTATCCGCCGCGCGCGTTAGAAACTTGAGGAAGGCTGTCCCTAGTACGAGAGGACCGGGACGGACGAACCTCTGGTGTGCCAGTTGTTCCGCCAGGAGCACTGCTGGTTGGCTACGTTCGGAAGGGATAACCGCTGAAAGCATCTAAGCGGGAAGCCTGTTCCAAGATGAGGTTTCTCTCCCACTTGATGGGTTAAGGCCCCCTACAGACCATGGGGTTGATAGGCCGGAACTGGAAGCACAGTAATGTGTGTAGGTGACTGGTACTAATAGGCCGAGGGCTTACTATCGAAGGTGTTACGCGTCCACTGTGCGGTATCTGAAACAACA